>CAVQNB010000001.1:0-1084874 GCA_963713785.1 uncultured Alphaproteobacteria bacterium | reverse complement strand
CTCATCCGGCATGTCCGTCTTGGCCAGTTCAGCGAGAATTCACCGACGCGCTTCCTGAGTTCGTCGCCATATTTCTCGTCACCGCGCAGCATGAAATCCTTTTCGTGCAGGCGCATCATCAACATCAAAACAGCGAGCCGCGGTTGATCGTATTTTTTCAACTGGCTTTCGACCGAATGAACGGCAGTCCGCAATTTACCCTGCAAGCCGTCATCTTCATCGAAATCCGATTACGTCTGCGCCGCCGCGACGTTGGAGAAATCGCGTCCTGTATACGTTGATCTCCCGGTCGAAAGGAGCTTGCTTGTCGGAGCGGGTCGCCGTCCGGCAGGATCCAGTCAATTGCCGATCTCTGACAAATATTGGTTGGATGCCGTCAGGATCGCTTCGTGGTTCGCAATCTTCTTGTCATCGGGCTTCTGGAGAAATCTCGGTTGCGATCTGACGTGCCTGAAACAGGCTTTCAGACTTTTGCCGTCGAAAGGGCAAGCCTGCCGAACTCGTCCCGCGGTGCGCCGACTTGTGTCCTCGATGCACATACCGATCAATTGATGATCACCGACGACTGCGACGCCTGTGAAACCGAGGGCAAAAATCTGTCTTCGCAAACCCAGCGAGAACAACTTCCTTGAGCTCGCCGGGCCACGCTTCGCGTCTACGCCTGTCAGCAGAATAGGGAGCTAAGTCCGAGTCATCTGCCTTTCGGAACTTCAATTCCTTTGGTGTCTATTAAGATCAACAGCGATGGTTCTCGCAGAGGTCGCTAGAATCGAGCGACACTCCTCGTGACATTTCGGAAGATCGCGGCGCGGGCATTGCCGACGGATCTCACGACCGATCGTTTCCGCTGTCGCGCAAACAGATCAGTGGCATCGTTAGAAGCCGCGCAACGTTACGTGGCAAACGTAGATTTGCGCACGGCATTGCGTGGTTCGCCAAGTCAAAAGCAGGGGCCTTCCGCGATCAACTTCCCGAGCCCCGGTAATACCAGGGTAGCTAACCGAAATTTCCGGGATAAGGTCATGCCAGTACCGGCGCCTCCGGGCATCGAACGATGCCGGTCTTAGATCAGGAGCGGCGCTTCATGGTCGGCAATTCGGGATACTTCCGACACTGATTCGCGGATGCAGTTATTGGGGGGCGCATCGCGCGGCCTGTTGGCTCGCCGTGAATTCCGGTTACTTGATCTTGTCGTAGGCGGCGGCGAAATCGGTCAGCGGCATCGGGATGTTGATGGTTTCCTTGGTGAGGTTCTGGAACGATACCTTCAATTGCTTGCCCGATCGCAGCGCCGCCAGCATGTCCGGCGCGATCGGCGTCGAGGCGTAGCAGCCGCGGTTCTCGCAGGTCTGGATCTGCAAATCGACGGCCTTGCCATCGTCGACCTGAAACTTGGCGCCGACCGGGAGGCTGATCCCGAGCGGCAGTTGCACGAGCGCGACCGGCGTATGGGTGTCGCTGGGCACGCGGATGTTGACGAATACGACCAATTGCCCGGTCTTGGTCAGGATCGCGGTCTCTTCGATGGCGCATTCGAGCGGCGCATCGCGGCTCGCGCTGGTGCATCGCGCGGCCCAGCCGGGAGCGGCGGCCGCTTGGTTGGCGGGCGTAGCCTCGGCCTGCGGCGCCGCCGTTGGCGCCGTCGTTTGGGCCGAGCGTGGGCCTGGTTTGGATTTTGCGGCTTGCTGGGCGTGACCCGGTTCGGCCGATCCGAAGCGCGAGCGCGCTCAGGAGAATTGCGAGTTTTGCGGAACTCTTCACTGACGGCGCTCCGGAATGCCACATTCCGATGAGCCGGTAGGGCGATCAAAGTCAAGTCACTCGGCGGCTTGCTTGACCGAGCCATGCTCGCGCCGCGTCGTCCGTGTCCGGCCAGTCGCCGAGCGGCCCCAGCCCGAAAACGCGTTCGAGAGCCGGTCGAGATAGAGATAGATCACCGGCGTCGTGAACAGCGTCAGCGCCTGGCTGACGATCAGGCCGCCGACCATCGCGTAGCCGAGCGGCTGGCGGATTTCCGAGCCGGTGCCGGTGCCGAGCATCAGCGGCACGCCGCCGAGCATGGCCGCCATCGTCGTCATCATGATCGGGCGGAAGCGCAGCAGGGCGGCCTTGCGGATCGACTGTTCCGGCGACAGATGCTCGTCGCGCTCGGCCGCGATCGCGAAGTCGACCATCATGATGCCGTTCTTCTTCACGATGCCGATCAAGCAGAATGATGCCGATCAGCGCGATCAGGCTGAAGTCGTAGCCGAACGCCATCAGGATCGCGAGCGCGCCGACGCCGGCCGAGGGCAGCGTGGACAGAATGGTGATCGGGTGGATGTAGCTCTCGTAGAGAATGCCGAGGATCAGGTAGACCACGACCAGCGCCGCCAGGATCAGCAGCGGCACGGTGCCGAGCGACTGCTGGAACGCCTGCGCGGTGCCCTGGAAGCTCGAGTTGAGCGTCGCCGGCGTGCCGAGATCGGCCATCGCTTTCTGGACCGCGTCGGTCGCCTGGCCGAGCGCCACGCCCTGCGCGAGGTTGAAGCTGATGGTGATCGCCGGGAACTGGCCCTGGTGGCTGATCGAAAGCGGGCGCACCGGCACGCTGGTCCAGGTCGCGAAGGTCGACAGCGGCACCTGGTCGCCGGTGGTCGGCGACTTGATGTAGAGCTTGTCGAGCGTGTCGAGCTTGCCCTGCAATTCGGGCAGGATCTCCAGGATCACGTGATAGCTGTTGAGCTGGGTGAAATACTGCGTGACCTGGCGCTGGCCGAACGCGTCATACAGCGTGTCGTCGATCAGCTGCGGCTAGATGCCGTAGCGCGAGGCGGTGTCGCGATTGATCGTCAGCTGTCAGCGTCGTGCCCGTGGCTCTGCTGGTCGGTCGCGACGTCGCGCAGCTCGGGCAGGGTCTGCATCCTGGCCAGAATCTTCGGCGCCCATTCGTTCAGCTCGGCCAGATTGGCATCCTGCAGCGTGAACTCGAACTGCGTTCGCGTCGGCCGGCCGCCGAGCCGGACGTCCTGCGCCGCCTGCATGTAGAGCCGGGCGCCCGGGACCTTTTCGAGCTTGGGACGCAGGCGGGCGATGACCTGCTGGGCGTTGGCCTTGCGCTCGTTGCGCGGCTTCAGCGTGATGAAGAGGTTGCCGTTGTTGCCGGCCCTGCCGCTGCCGCCGATCGCCATCGCCACGGTTGCGACGTCCGGATCCTCCATCACGATCTTGCCAGCGCCTCCTGCCGGCTCTTCATGGCCTCAAAGGAAATGTCCTGCGAGGCTTCGGAGGTGGCGGTGATCAGGCCGTTGTCCTGCTGCGGAAAGAAGCCCTTTCGGGATGACGACGAACAGATAGACCGACAGAGCCAAGCGTTGCGAAGAAGATCAGCAAGCGTCGTCAGCTTCCAGCGCATCGCAACATCGAGGCCACGCTCATAGGCGTTCAGCAGCGCGTCGAACGCGCGCTCGCTCCACTGGTAGAATTTGCCATGTTTGGTTTCGCCGTGGGCGCGCAGGAAGCGCGAGGCCATCATCGGGGTCAAGGTCAGCGACACCACCATCGACACGAAGATCGTCATCGCCAGCGTCACCGCGAACTCGCGGAACAGCCGCCCGATGATTCCGCCCATCAAGAGCAGCGGGATCAGCACCGCGACCAGCGAAACGCTGATCGACACGATGGTGAATCCGATTTCGCTGGCGCCCTTGAAGGCGGCGGCGAGCGGTTTCTCGCCTTCCTCGATATAGCGCGTGATGTTTTCCAGCATCACGATGGCGTCGTCGACCACGAAGCCGACGGCGATCGTCAAAGCCATCAATGACAGATTGTCGAGCGTATAGCCAAATACCCACATCAACGCGCAGGCGCCGAGCAAGGCCAGCGGCACCGTCACGGTCGGGATCACGGTGGCCCAGAAGCTGCGCAGGAAAATGAAGATCACCATGACCACCAGGAGGATGGTCAACAGCAGCGTAAACTGCACGTCCTCGACCGCGGCGCGAATGGTCTGGGTGCGATCGGAGATGATCTCGATCTTGATCGCCGGCGGAATGGCCGCAACCAGGCGCGGCAATAGCGATTTGATCTTGTCGACGGTCTCGATAACGTTGGCGCCGGGCTGCTTGAAAACCACCAGGAACACGCCGCGCTTGCCGTTAGCCCATGCCGCCTGCTTGGCGTCTTCCGGTCCGGTGACCGCCCGGCCGATATCACGGATCCGCAACGGCCCGCCGTTGCGGTAGGCGATGATGACGTCGTTCCAGTCCTTGGAATCGAGCATCTGGTCGTTGGCGTAGATCGTGTAGGCCCGCTTGTCGCCGTCGATGTTGCCCTTCGGGCTGTCGACGGTGGTGATCGCGATCTGGTTGCGCACGTCTTCCAGCGACAAGCCCTTGGCCACGAGCTTGGCCGGGTCGACCTGGACGCGGATCGACGGCTTCTGCTGACCGCCGATGATGACCTGCGCCACGCCGGAAATCTGGCTGATCTGCTGCGCGAGCTGGGCGTCGACGGCGTCGCTGACGGTGGTCAGCGGCAACGCTTCTGAGGTTGCCGACAACAAGAGGATCGGCGAATCCGCCGGGTTGACCTTGCGGTAGGTCGGCGGCGACGGCAGATTCTTGGGCAACTGGCCGCTGGCCGCGTTGATCCCGCCCTGCACGTCGTTGGCGGCGCCGTCGATATTGCGGTTGAGATCGAACTGGATCGTGACCGCGGCGGTGCCGAGATAGCTCGTCGACGTCATCTGGGCGATGCCGGGAATTTGTGCGAATTGCCGCTCCAGCGGCTGCGCCACCGACGTCGCCATGGTTTCGGGGCTCGCGCCCGGCAAAGTCGCGGTGACCTGGATGGTCGGGAAGTCGACCTGCGGCAGCGGGGCGACCGGAAGCAGGGGATAGGCGACGAGGCCGACGAACAGGATGCCCGCCATCAACAGCGACGTGCCGATGGGGTAGCGAATGAAGGGTGCTGAAATTCCCTCGTTCATTCCTGCCGGACCTTGGGCTGCGCCGGATCCGAACTCGCCACGGCGGTAGAGACGACGCTGCCGGGCTGCACCTTGAACTGGCCGCCAGTAATCACCTGTTGGCCCGGCGTCAGCCCCTCATCGACCACGGACCGCCCGTCGATCGATTGGCTGACCTTGACCTTGCGCAACTCCGCCTTGTTGTCCTGATTGACGGTGTAGGTGTAGAGGCCGTCGGTCGAGTGCTGGATCGCGTCATCCGGGACCACGGTCGCATCCTTCAGCGTCCTTACCAAGAGCCGGGTCGAAACCGATTGTCCAGGCCACAGCGCATGGTTCTTGTTGTCGAACACCGCCTTGAGCCGAATAGTCCCGCTGGTGGTGTCGACCTGATTGTTGACCACCGACAGCTTGCCTTCCGCCAACGGCTTCTTGCCGTCGGTGGTGATCGCGATGACCTTGAGCGGGCTCACCGCTTGGGCCTCGTTGATATAAGGCAATTGCTCTTCGGGCGCCGTGAAAATCACCGCGATCGGCTCGATCTGGGTGATGGTCACGATCCCGGTTTGGGTAGATGCATTGACGATATTGCCCAAATCGACCTGCCGCAATCCCACAACGCCCGAGATCGGCGCCTTCACCTGGGTATAGTCGAGCTGGGTCTGGGCGTTGGAGATGGCGGCCTCGTCGGCGGCGATCTGCGCGGTCAACTGCGCAACCGTCGAACGCTGGGTGTCGGTTTGCTGCCTGGTCGCGAATTCGCCGAGCTTGGTGAAGCGCTGCAGATCGAGATTGGCGTTGGCCAAATTGGCTTCGTCCTGCACCTTCTTGGCCTTGGCCTGATCGAGCGCGGCCTGGAACGGCCGCGGATCGATCTCGGCGAGCAGGTCGCCCTGACTGACCGATTGGCCTTCCTGAAACGCGATTTTGTCGATCTGTCCGTCGATGCGGGTCCGCACAAGCACCGTGTTGAACGCTTGAACGGTTCCGAGCCCGGTCAGGTAAACCGGAAAGTCGGCCTTTTCGACCGGCGCGATCGACACCCGGATCGGCAGCGCCTTCGGTGCGGACTTCTGGGCATTCGCCGCAACGTCTGCGCCATGAAAACGATACCAGCCGTAATAGCCAGCCCCAGCCACGGCCAATACCAGTAAAATCCAGCGTGTTGTCCGCGACTTCTTCATGTTGGCTCTTAACGTTCAAAAAATAACAATAAAGCCTATTCCAAACCGTTCCAGAGTTCCTAGCTATAATATGCGTGCACTTAATGTGTAAACACACTATAACTTGAGAAAACATAAACAATTAGCAAGGTTTGAGGGACCGCCGAGGCCGATGTCAATTGACCTGAAGCGCGAGTTAATTGCACAGCTGGTCGAAAGCTCGCGGCTGTTGCGCAACTATATCGACCACCGCGCCAAGACCCGCGGCACCACGCGCGCACAATGGATCGTGCTGTTTCGGTTGCGCAAGCAGGAGGGCTTGTCCCAGGTCGATCTCGCCGACGTGCTCGAACTGCAGCCGATCTCGCTGGTGCGGCTGCTCGATCGCCTGGTCGAGCACGGTCTGCTCGAGCGGCGCCACGACCCCAAGGACCGCCGCGCCAATCGGTTGTTTCTCACCACAAGCGGACGTCAGCTGGTCGATGACCTCGACTTTTTGCGCGACTCCATTGCATCGGATGTTCTGCGCGACCTGCCTGACGCTGCGATCAAGACCAGCCTCAAGACGCTCCAGGACATCAAGGAGCGGATCAAGAGCTTTGGCCGATCCGCCCGGCCACGTCGCGGCGAAGTAACGGCCTGGCTCAGGCGTATGACCCTGAAACGGTCAAATTGACCGGTATTCATGGTAACCGGATCGCTGTGAGGTCGACGCGCACACGTTACTAGGCGCGTTCTCCGGGATGTCATATCATTACAGGGATGAGTGCCGGACGGTTCCGGCACTCCGCTCGAGGCCTATGCCGAAATGAGATGGTTCCGATCAAACGCCAGATTTGGGTCGCGGCTCGCGCTTCTCGCGCTCGCGATCCAGTTTCTGCTGTCGTTCGGACATTTCCACGGTGGCGCGAAGGCGGCATCCATCAACGCGATCGGGTTCACCGCCGGGCATTTGCACGCATTGGGCAACCTCTCGCATGCGAACGCTTCCGGCCCGGTCCGCTTGAAGAGTTCCGGCGATGCGCCTGGCGGCCAGCCAGATGACGACTGCGCGATCTGTGCCGTCATGGCGCTGGCCAACGCGATGGTGGATGCGACGCCGCCTTGCTTGCCGAGCCCTCAGGCTGTTGCGCTCCACCATCTCGCAGCCGACGCCGCGTTCGTCGATCCGAACCCGGCCCGCGGCGCATTCCAGCCGCGCGCTCCGCCAATCGGCTGATATCGGCGGCCGGCACGGGCGCGTTGGCGCCCGCTTCCGCCGTGTCGTGATAACCTGCTTGGCATGCCGCAAATCCCTGACTAGCCGGATGCCCGCGTTATAATATGATCGGCTACTGGACCGAAAAATGAAAACAATATTCCTTAGAGCCGCAGCTGCCGCAGCCTTCGCGCTCGTCGTGATGGCGCTGATTTCTCTGCAACCACTGTCCGCCCAGCAGGCGGCTTCCCAACCCGCGCCGTCGCAACCGGCGGCCAATCCGGCACCAGCCGCGCCGGCGGGGCAGCCTGCGCCTTCGACGGCGGCTGCGTCCACCTCGGCGTCCGAGGCGACCACGATCCCCGCCGACAGCAGGCCGCTGAAATCGACGACCGTCGCGCTGCGCGAATTGTCGCCGTGGTCGATGTTTCTGTCGGCAGACGTCCTGGTCAAGGCGGTGATGATTGGCCTTGCCTTCGCCTCGCTCGTGACCTGGACGATCTTTATCGCAAAAATGATCGAGCTTACGGTGGCGCAACGAAAGCTGACTTCCGCGCTCGGCGCGATCACCGACTCCCGCTCGCTGGCGGAAGCGCAATTCGCGCTAGGGGTCAAGACCGGCGTATTGTCGGCGTTCCTGGCGGCTGCGATGCGCGAGGCGCGGCTGTCGGCCGGCATTTCCTCCGACAGCGGCATCAAGGAACGCGCCGCATCGAGCTTCGCCGAGATTTCGCGCGCCGAAGCGCGGCGCATCCGACTGGGCATGGGATTGCTGGCGACCATCGGCGCGACCTCGCCGTTTGTCGGGCTGTTCGGCACGGTGTGGGGCATCATGAACAGCTTTGTCGGCATCTCGAAGGCGCAGACCACCAATCTCGCCGTGGTCGCACCCGGTATCGCCGAGGCGCTGCTCGCCACCGCGATCGGGCTCGTCGCCGCGATCCCGGCGGTGATCATCTACAATCATTTCGCGCGCGTGACCAAAACCTACCTCGAGCTGGTGAGCCGTGCCTCCGGCGCGGCAGCGCGGCTGTTGTCGCGCGATCTCGACCGTACCCATGTCAATTCGCGCGCGGCGGAGTGAGCGATGAGTGCTTCGATCGTAGAAGGTGGGTTTGACGACGACGAGGATTTCGCCGAAGCGCACGAAATCAACGTCACGCCCTTTATCGACGTCATGCTGGTGCTCCTGATCATTTTCATGGTGGCGGCGCCGCTTTCGACCGTCGATTTGCCGATCGACCTGCCGTCGTCGACCGCGACGGCGCAGAAGAAACCGGACAAGCCGACCTATGTCAGCATCAAGCCGGATCTCGCGGTCGCAATCGGGGAAGCCCCGGTCAAGCGGGTCGATCTGGTGCGCTCGCTCGATGCCATGGCCGATGTCAGCAAGGATAACTTCATCTTCCTGCGCGCCGACCGCGCCGTGCCTTACGGCGAATTGATGGACGTGCTCGAGATCTTGCGGGCAGGGGGCTATTCGAAGATCAAGCTGGTGGCGCTGGAAGGCGTTCCGGATGCGGCCGCGCAGGCAGCGCCAGCGATAGGTTCAAAGCCCTAGAGCATGATCCGGAAAAGTGGAGACCGGTTTTCCCTCGCGACAAATGCGGAACGCGTTTGCGCGGAGATCATGCTCAAACATAGAGATTGCGTTATGACCGGCCTCGAGTTCGAGCAAAAACCTTCGCAGCGGCTGTGGATCTTTGCAGGCCTAAGCGCGCTCGCGCTGCACCTCGGCGGGGCGGCACTTGCGGTCGCGCATCTGCGCAGCGACGACCTCGACGATGCCCTCGGCGCGCCGGCGATCGAGATCGGGCTGGAAATGTCCTCGCCCAAGCTTGAACCCACCGACCTGCCGGCGGGTCCGGATACGGATGCTTCCGTTGCGTCGCCGGCGATGGCCGAACAGAAGGCGGAGCTGAAGGAATCCGAACTGCCAAAGGACACCCCGACCGAGACCGAGAATCCGGATCGCGTGGTGACGCCAAACGACGCCAAAAAGCCGGTGGAGGAGGACACCAAGATCGCCGCGGTGCAGACCCAGGCCTCGCAGGAATCGGTTTCCGCGGAAGCGACGGCCACCCCGAGCTCGGACAATATGCCACAAGGGACGCGTTCGGTCGCGCCCGCGCAAGGCACCAGCGCCACCGCGCAGCGCATTCGCGCCACTTGGCAGAAGGAATTGATCGCCCATCTCGACAAGCACAAGCGCTATCCGGCGGACCGCGCGCTCAAGAGCGCCGAGATCCTGGTCGGCTTCGTTCTCGACCGCTTGGGGCATGTTCTGTCGACGAGCATCGTCAAGGGATCGGGCGATGCCGCGTTCGACGCGGCGGCGCTGGCGATGATCCGGCGCTCCGACCCGGTGCCGCAGCCGCCGCCGCTGGTCGCCGACGAGGGATTGAATTTCACGCTGCCGGTGATTTTCCGCGTCAAGGGCAAGAGCTGAATTCCGACGGATATCGGTCAACTAAAGTCTCCGGCAAAGCAAAAAGCCAGCGCTAAGAAAACTGCAAAGGCATTGAATCGCACTCCGAGTGCGACAACGGTAAAAGCCGTATATGCATATGTTGGATGTGTCGCTCAGCACGAGGGGGGTAATTGAAGGCAAAGGTCGCGATAATTGGCAAGTAGTCTGCAACATTTGAATTGAACGGCTTTCTTTCTGATTTGCCGGAACGAACCACCGTATGCTCGGTTGTCATATGTTCCCGACCATTAAGGAGACGGGATGACAAACAGCATGATCCCAACAAGTATGGTCAGCAGAATCGACAGGGCGATTGGTCCAATAAGTCCGGCCAGAACCCGAATCAGACGCCTGGCCAACAGACGCAAAATCCAAACCAGGGCGGCCAGCAGAGCGGCGGCCAACAAAGAGATCCGCAACGCCGATGGAAATGAACTGCTCGCTTCGATGAGCAGTCTTGTTTAGCAGAGTTCTTCCGGCTCCCAATACGCCTTCTTCGACACTTCCCATTCTTAGGCGCACGATGCCCTTCGGTCCATGCCCTCAGAGGAGGTAGCTATGGAACATCAATTTTTCATTCGTCAGCAAAACCTCAAGCTCTATCGCAGTCTCGTGGCTGCATCGGAAGCGGCGGCAGCGAAAGCTGACGCGCGGCAGGAGAAGCTGTTAAAGCTACTGGCAGAGGAGGTAGCGAACGAACCGCCGCCCAGAAAGAACTAAGGCGCTTTGGATCTTCCAATTCATCACACGTATGATCCGCGACGCGATCTTTGATTTGGGTCGCGCGCAACCGCTATCGCTGGTTCAGCCGTCGTGACGCTTGCATCCTGCCGAATTCAAGCAATATGACCGAAGCTCTTGCTAGCAAAACCCGTGCTCCTGTCGCGGGGGAATACCTCCACTTACACCCGAGCAAGCCAAGCTCTTTCACGCACAGGCCCCAAACTGGCAACTGGCGGAGAAAGCTCACCACATCGAGCGGAGCTTCCGGTTTCGAGGCGCTTACCTTCCTTCCAAATATCCACGAATTAACTCGCGTTTGATATCCCTGGAGGCGCATACTCAGACGATCACCGCTCCGCCTCCTAGGCATTACCGGTGACAGAGAGTGTTGCGCTCCCGCCTATTCGAGGGAAGCATCATGCCCCAGTCTCAACGCCTGTCGTCCGTCATTCCATTCGTTGCAATTGAGCGCCCCGCCTGTCCGAAGTGCAAGGCCCCGATGATGCTCGCCAGCATCGAGCCAGCACGCGCGGGCGTCGACTTGCATACGTTTGAATGCGCTATCTGCAATCACGTACTTAAGACCCTTGCCGCGTATGAAGACCCCATGAAGTCCAAGGGTCTTGGACGCTGGCTTCAAGGCGATTTGCACCCACCGAGGTAAGGTCGCGCCGGCGTGAACCGGCGGATTTTTGTAAATTCCTTGAAGTGAGGCGCGCCGTCGAATTGCCCACAAGCTCGGCATCATCCACCACTGGCTGCCCGGCACAAGACCGGGCATGACGGAAGTCGTGTTGAAGCACCGGGCTTCGATCAGCTCTTCTTCACCATCGGGCAGACGCTCTTCTCCAGCGGCAGAAAGGCTTCGTCCGCCGGAATGGTCGCGATCAGCTTGTAATAGTCCCACGGATATTTCAACTCCGACGGCTTCTTCACCTCGAACAGATAGGCCGGGTGGATCTTGCGGCCGTCGGCGCGGATCGAGCCCTTGCCGAACAAGCGGATCGTCGGTCGGCATTTCCTTCATCTTGTCGACCACCTCGAGGCCGTCATGCGGATTGCCGCCGAGCGCTTCCAGCGCCTTGAAGTAATGGATCAGCGACGAATAGACGCCGGCCTGCACCATGGTCGGCGGGTTCTTCTTGAACCGCTCCTTGAAGCGTTTGGAGAAGGCGCGGGTCTGGTCGTTCATGTCCCAGTAGAAGGTCTCGGTGAAGTTCAGGCCCTGCGCGACGTTGAGCCCGAGCGCATTGACGTCGGTGATGAACATCAGCATGCCCGCGAGCTTCTGCCCGCCGGCGACGATGCCGAACTCCGCCGCCTGCTTGATCGCGTTGGTGGTATCGCCGCCGGCATTGGCAAGTCCGATGATCTTCGCCTTCGAGCTCTGCGCCTGCAGCAGGAACGAGGAGAAGTCGGCATTGTTGAGCGGATGCTTGACGCCGCCAAGCACCTTGCCGCCGTTGGCGGTGACGACCGCTGAGGTATCGCGCTCGAGCGCCTGGCCGAACGCGTAATCCGCGGTCAGGAAGAACCAGGTGTCGCCGCCGGATTTGACCAGCGCCTTGCCGGTGCCGTTGGCGAGCATGTAGGTGTCGTAGACCCAATGCACCGTGTTCGGCGAGCATTGCGAGCCCGTGAGATCGGAGGAGGCCGAACCGGAGTTCAGGTTGACGACGTTTCTCTCCTTCGCGACGTTGGCGACCGCAAGGCCGACGCCGGAGCTGGCGAGATCGACGAACACGTCGACCTTCTCGACGTCGATCCATTGCTTGGCGATATTGACGCCGACATCCGGCTTGTTCTGGTGATCGGCCGAGATCAGATCGATCTTCCAGCCCTTGGCCAAGAGTCCGGAATCCTCGATCGCCATTTGCGCGGCGACGGTCGAACCGGGGCCGCCGATGTCCTGATAGAGACCGGATTGATCGCCGAGGCTGCCGACCTTGACGACCTTGTCGAGCGTCTGCGCGAACGCGCTCCACCCAGCACCAGGCTCGCGGTCATCGCCAAGGCTGCAATAGATCGCTTCATTTCCCCTCCAATAGTTCTGAGTTTTAAGTAATTTGTGGGGCCATTATGCCCGGCATCGGTGCCTGCGCCTAGCCGTGGCGAAGGTCCCTGCGCGGCGCGGCGGGCTTATGCGGGGGTATCGATGGTTTCGCGTTAAGGAAAAGCGTCAACTACCGCCAATAATAGCGGATACCGACATAGACCACGACGAGGCAGGCAAAGATCAGCGCCACCGGAAGCCGCGGTCTTGCGCCGGCATTCGCCGCGAATGGTGACGGTTTCGGCTTGACCTGAGGCCTCCGAAGGCCGTGACGTTGTCTGCCGCCGGCTGGCTCGGACGCGACCGGACATCGGGCGGCGTTCCGGTTCCGCCCATCTCCGCAAAGTAGGCCTTGTAGATGAGATTGATGGTGGCCTCGGTTGCCTCGGCCTCCGGCATTTTCGCGAGCAGCGCCTTGTAGCTTGCGAGGAAGGTCTGGGCCTCGGGGGGCAGGGAGGAGGCGCCATTCAGCTTGGCCATCATTTTCCAGGTCGCAAAATCGGCGCGGGCCCTGGTGTCGGCGCGTCGCGCGATCATCATGTCGGCAGCTTTGATCAAGATGGCCTCTGGCCTCTTCCGGCAGTTTTTCTGGACTGGCTTAGGTGTTGCCGGTTACCGAGAGAATCAGCTGGATCACATAGCCGGTCGTTGTCCGCAGTATCGCCGAAATAACATCAAGATTTAGACCGAACTGCGAACCGGCGAGCGGAAGCAGGATCAGAAATCCGATCAGGATCAGCATCCCGAACGGCTCCAGCCGGGACAGCGGGTAGGCCAGCGACGTTCGGCAGCAGGCCGACCGCGACCCGTCCGCCGTCCAGCGGCGGGATCGGCAGCATGTTGAAGATCGCCAGCACGACGTTGATAACGAGCGCATTTTTGAGGTTGTCGGCGATCCATTGCGCGGCGTCCGCAGGCGCCAGGGGCAAGGCGTGAAACGCCGCGGCGGCGATCAGCGCCAGGACGATATTGGTGGCGGGCCCGGCCAGCGCCACCCAGACCATGTCGATCCGCGGATTGCGAAGGTGCGGAAATTCACCGGCACCGGCTTGGCGTAGCCGAACAGGAACGGCGAATGCGACAACAGCAGCATCGCCGGCAGGATCAGGGTGCCGAACGGATCGATATGCCGGAGCGGATTGAAGCTGACGCGGCCGAGCTGGTCAGGCGGTGTTGTCGCCGAAGTGGTGCGCGACAAAGCCGTGGGCGGCCTCATGAAAGGTGATGGCGATGACGCAGCGGCAATACCCAGACCGACACGGTCGTAGAGGGTGATGTTCACGGATCATCCTGACCGGTTCAGCTGGCCGGATGAGGCTAACGGCGCGCTCAGCGGATCGTCTCCGGATATTGCGGCAGGCCGTCGTCGAGCTTCACCCAATCCATTTTTTCCGTGACCCAGATGTGCTCGGTCGGCGACAAACGCGTTGCGGTCGTCGAAGGTCGCGAGCGCCACGCCGGCCGTGGTCCCGATCGTTGCGCCAGCCAAACAGGCGGGTGCCGCAGGTCGTGCAGAACACCCGGTCGAGCGCCTCCGAGGACGGGTAGCGGCCGGTCGCGCCTTCGACCGTCAGCGCGCTCTGGTCGAACAGCGCGCGGGCGAAGAACGGCGATCCCATCGCCTTCTGGCAGTTGCGGCAATGGCAGATGCGGACATTGACCGGTTCGCCCTCGGCCTTGAACCGCACTGCGCCGCACAGGCATCCGCCTTCTCGGATCATGATGCTCGCCGATGCTCTAATACGTCGCCCGGCCGCCGGAAATATCGAACACCGCGCCGGTGGAGAACGCGCAATCTTCCGACGCCAGCCACGCCACCATCGCCGCGAGTTCTTCCACCAGCACGAAGCGGCCCTTCGGAATTTTCGACAGCATGAAGTCGATATGCTGCTGCGTCATCTGGTCGAAGATCGCGGTCTTGGCCGCGGCCGGCGTCACCGCGTTGACGACGATGTCGTGCGCGGCAAGTTCCTTGCCGAGCGATTTCGTCAGCGCGATCAGGCCGGCCTTCGAGGCCGAATAATGCGCGGCGTTGGGATTGCCTTCCTTGCCGGCGATCGAGGCGATGTTGACGATGCGGCCGTATTTCTGCTTGACCATCGCGGGCACGATCGCCTTGCAGCAGATGAAGGGCCCGTCGAGATTGATGCGCAGCACCTTGCGCCATTCCTCGAGGTCGGTTTCCCAAACCGTCTTGTTGACGCCGGCGATGCCGGCATTGTTGACGAGGATGTCGATCTTGCCGAACGCCTTCAGCGTCGCGTCGCGCGTCTTTTCGACCGCGGCGAGATCGGACACGTCGACCTTGAACGCGGTGACGGCAGTGCCGATTTCCTTGGCGGTCTTCTCGGCGAACGGCAGGTCGTGATCCCAGATCGCGACCTTGGCGCCGGAGGCGACGAAGCGCTCGGTGATCGCGCGCCCAAAACCCTGCGCGCCGCCGGTGACGACGGCGCAGCGGCCGTTCAGATCGATCTTGTTCGTCATCGGGTTCGTCCTCTAGGTATCGAAAGCGTCCAGCCGCCGTCGATGATATGCGCGACGCCGGTGGTGAACGCGCTCTCGTCGCTGGCGAGATAGACCGCGAGCGAGGCGATTTCCTCGGCGGTGCCGAGCCGTCCCATCGGCTGCCGGGTCACGAACATCTCGCGGCCGCCGGGGCCGGCGGCGGCGGCGCGGTTCAGCATCGACGGCGTCTCGATGGTGCCGGGGCAGATGCAATTGCAGCGGATGCCCTTGGTGATGAAATCGGCGGCGACCGCGCGCGTCAGCGCCGCGACCGCGGCCTTGGTCGCGCCGTAGACGTAGCGGTTGGGCGCGGCCTTGAACACGCCGGCGGCCGACGAGATGTTCACGATCGAGCCGCGGCCTCGCTCCAGCATGCCCGGCAGGAACGCCCGGATCGTCCGGTGCATCGACTTGACGTTGAGGTCGAACGAGAAATCCCAGTCCTCGTCGGAGCAATCGAGCACGGTGCCGTGATGCACGAAGCCTGCGGCGTTCAGCAGGATATCGACCTTGCCGACGCGTTTGGCCATCGCGGCGACCGCGGCACTGTCGCGCACGTCAAGCCGCGCCACCTCCGCGACGCCCTCGTTCTTGAGCGCCGCGAGGCCCTTCTCGTCGATGTCGGTGGCGAAGACGGTGGCGCCCTCGCGCGCAAAGGCGATGGCCGAGGCGCGGCCAATGCCGGCCGCGGCGGCGGTCACGAAGGCGCGTTTGCCCTTCAGGCGGTCTGACATGTCTTTCTCCCTCTATTTTTCCCGTCATTGCGAGGAGCGAACGAAGCAATCCAGTTTCGAGACTCTGGATTGCTTCGCGGAGTTTATCAACGGGCGCGCGTGCGCGCGACCGGTTGGCTCGCAATGACGGCGGTGCCTAATGATTATCCCGCGCCACGCCGACCTTGCCGGCGATGTCGTGATAGCGCGTCGCGAACTCCATGCAGGCGCCGGTGGCCTGCTGGCCGACGGTCGAGCGATAGAGCTCCTGCCACGGCGTCTGGTTGGCCGGATAGGGGAAGCCGCCCTTGGCCTTGAGCTCGGCGCGGCGCTTCTTCAGCTCCTCCTCCGAGATCAGGATGTTGGCGCTGCCCTTGTTGAGGTCGATGCGGACCTTGTCGCCGGTCTTGAGGATCGCAAGCCCGCCGTCGGCGGCGGCTTCCGGCGTGGCGTTGAGGATCGACGGCGAGCCGGAGGTGCCGGACTGGCGGCCGTCGCCGATGCAGGGCAGCGACAGGATGCCGCGTTTGATCAGAGCCGCCGGCGGCTGCATGTTCACGACCTCGGCGCCGCCGGGATAGCCGATCGGACCGGTGCCGCGCACGAACAGGATGCAGTGCTCGTCGATGTCGAGCGAGGGATCGTCGATCCGCGTGTGATAATCCTCCGGGCCTTCGAACACGATGGCGCGGCCCTCGAACGCATTCGGATCCTTCGGATTGATCAGATAGCGGTCGCGGAATTCCTTTGAGATCACGCTGGTCTTCATGATCGCGGAATCGAACAGATTGCCGCGCAGCACCAGAAAGCCGGCGTCCTTCACCAGCGGCTTGTCGTAGCTCCAGATCACGTCGCCGTCGGGCTTTGCCGCCTCGCGGCAATTCGTCGCCCATGGTGTGGCCGTTGACGGTCATGGCGTCTTCGT
Source organism: uncultured Alphaproteobacteria bacterium (assembly GCA_963713785.1). Taxonomy (GTDB): domain Bacteria; phylum Pseudomonadota; class Alphaproteobacteria; order Rhizobiales; family Xanthobacteraceae; genus Bradyrhizobium. Next base: position 1,068,173 of record CAVQNB010000001.1, on the reverse strand, counting down.
GGATGCGCTTGTGCTTCATCAATTCGCGCACCACCGCCGGCACGCCGCCGGCGCGGTGATATTCCTCGCCGAGATAGAAGCCGGCCGGCTGCATGTTCACCAGCAGCGGAATGTCGTGGCCGTACTTCTGCCAGTCGTCGATCGAAAGCTCCACGCCGATATGGCGGGCCAGCGCATTGATATGGATCGGCGCGTTGGTCGAGCCGCCGATCGCCGAATTGACCACGATGCAGTTCTCGAAGGCCTTTCGCGTCAGGATGTCGGACGGTTTCAGATCCTCCCAGACCATCCCGACGATGCGCTTGCCGGTCTCATAGGCGATCTGGCCGCGCTCGCGATAGGGGGCGGGGATCGCGGCACAGCCCGGCAGCGACATGCCGAGCGCTTCGGCCAGCGAATTCATGGTCGAGGCGGTGCCCATGGTGTTGCAATGGCCGACCGACGGCGCCGAGGAGGCCACGATATTCATGAACTCCTCGTAGTCGATCTCGCCGGCGGCAAGCCGCTCGCGCGCTTTCCAGACCACGGTGCCGGAGCCGGTGCGCTCGCCGTTGAACCAGCCGTTCAGCATCGGCCCGCCCGAGAGCACGATCGCCGGCATATTGACGGTCGCGGCCGCCATCAGGCAGGCCGGGGTCGTCTTGTCGCAGCCGGTGGTCAGCACCACGCCGTCCAGCGGATAGCCGAACAGGATTTCGACCAGTCCGAGATAGGCGAGGTTGCGGTCGAGCGCCGCGGTCGGACGCTTGCCGGTCTCCTGGATCGGATGCATCGGAAATTCCATGGCGATGCCGCCGGCGGCGCGGATTCCCTCCCGGACCCGGTGTGCCAGTTCGAGATGATGGCGGTTGCACGGCGACAGATCGTTGCCGGTCTGCGCGATGCCGATGATCGGCTTGCCGGATTGCAGTTCCTGCCGGGTCAGGCCGTAATTGAGATAGCGCTCGAGATAGAGCGCGGTCATGCCGGGGTTGTGAGGGTTGTTGAACCATTCGCTGGAGCGGAGTTTGCGCCTGGTGACGCCGGTAAGCGGTTTGTTCATGGTTTCTCCCGCAGCGCACACGCCTTATTATTGTGCGGCATTTTCGTGATTAGCGGTCAATGTTTGCATGCCGACGCCGGGACCGCAACGGCGGCGACACGCGGCGCTTCTTACGACTTTGATCCAACGACATCAGCAAAAAAGTCTGGTATGACCCCTCCAAATGAAAAGGGCGGCTATCGAGCTAAGTCCGCCGGGCCGCGTGCTTTTTTTGGGAGGGGAATGAATGTCGTCGGTGCAAATTCGCGACGTGCGGAAATCGTTTGGCGACTTTGAAGTCCTGCACGGCGTGTCGATCCCGATCGAGGACGGCGCCTTCGTCGTTCTGGTCGGTCCCTCCGGCTGCGGCAAGTCGACCTTGCTGCGGATGCTCGCGGGGCTGGAAAACATCACCTCCGGCGACGATTTCGATCGGCGACCGCGTCGTCAACAATGTCCAGCCCAAAGAGCGCGACATCGCGATGGTGTTCCAGAACTACGCGCTCTATCCGCACATGACGGTCGCCGACAATATGGGCTTCTCGCTGAAACTGCGCGGCGCGAGCGCGGACGAGATCAACAAGGGCGTCAAGCGCGCCGCCGAAATCCTGGCGCTGACGCCGCTGCTCGACCGCTATCCCCGGCAATTGTCCGGCGGCCAGCGCCAGCGCGTCGCCATGGGACGCGCCATCGTCCGCGATCCGCAGGTGTTCCTGTTCGACGAGCCGCTGTCCAACCTCGACGCCAAGCTGCGCGTTGCGATGCGCACCGAGATCAAGGAACTGCATCAGCGGCTGAAGACCACGACCGTCTATGTCACCCACGACCAGATCGAAGCCATGACCATGGCCGACAAGATCGTGGTGATGCATGACGGCATCGTCGAGCAGATCGGCACGCCGCTCGAGCTCTACGACCGGCCGGACAATCAGTTCGTCGCCGGCTTCATCGGCTCGCCGGCGATGAATTTCCTCAAAGGCAAGGTGAAGGCGAACGGCAGCGCCGGTTTCGAGGGGCCGAACGGCGTCAAGCTGCCGCTGCAATCGGCGCCGGCCAATTCCGACGGCCAGCCCGCGGTCTATGGCGTGCGGCCCGAGCACTTCACCATCGCCGACGACGGCGCCGAGGCCGAGATCATCGTGGTCGAGCCGACCGGATCGGAAACCCAGGTGTTCGCCAAGCTCGGCGGCGAGCAGGTCGTCGCCGTGTTCCGCGAACGTCATCAGTTCAATCCGGGCGACAAGATCCGGCTGAAACCGGATCCGTCGCTCGTGCATCTGTTCGACGAGACGACGGGCAAGCGACTGAACGGCTGAGCAATCAACAAACACCACAAACGGAGGAAACGACGATGCACGACTTTACCCGCCGCTCTCTGCTTCAGGGCGGCACCGCGCTGGCAGCAACCGGTGCGTTGACCGGGCCGGCGCTGTTCGACTTTGCCAAGGCCTGGGCGCAAACCGCGCCGTGGAAGGCGGAGCCGGGCGCCAAGCTCACGGTGATGCGCTGGAAGCGCTTCGTGCCGGCGGAAGACGATGCGTTCAACGCGATGGTCGCGGCATTCAAGGCTGCGACCGGTACCGATATGAATGTGTTCAGCGAGTCCTTCGAGGACGTGCAGCCGAAGGCGTCGGTCGCCGCGAATACCGGCTCCGGGCCTCGATCTGGCCTGGGGCCTGCATACGCTGCCGCAGCTGTTCCCGACCAAAGTGCTGAAGATGAACGACGTCGCCGATTACCTCGGCAAGAAATATGGCGGCTGGACGCGACGCGGCCGCAAAAACCTGCAAGCAGGGCGACGACTGGCTCGGCATTCCCGTCGCGACCATCGGCGGCTACATGACCTATCGCAAGTCGGCGCTGGACAAGGCCGGCTTCAAGGAATTCCCGAAAGATTTCCCGGGCTTCCTCGAGATGTGCAAGGCGCTGAAGGAGAACAACACGCCGGCCGGCTTCGCGCTCGGCCACGCCACCGGCGACGCCAATGGCTGGCTGCACTGGATGCCTGTGGGGCCACGGCGCCTATACCGTCGACAAGGACGACAAGGTCATCATCAACTCGCCGGAGACGGCCAAGGCGCTGGAATACTGCAAGGCACTGTCCGACACCTTCATTCCCGGCGTCGCGTCCTGGAACGACTCCTCCAACAACAAGGCGTTCCTGGCGGGCGAACTCTATTGCACCGCCAACGGCATCTCGATCTATGTCGCCGCCAAGGACGATCCGACCAAGAAGGATCTCGCCGAGGACATCTATCACGCGCTGTATGCCGGTCGGCCCGATCGGCAAGCCGACCGAACTGCAGCTCGCGGTTCCGATCCTGGCGTTCAACTTCACCAAATACCCGAACGCGTCGAAGGCCTTCATCGCCTTCATGCTGGAGAAGGAGAAGTTCGAGAAGTGGCTGTCGGGTGCGCGGGGCTATCTCACCCACACGCTCAACGCCTACGACTCAGCTCCGGTGTGGACCGCGGATCCGAAGAACGCGGTGTTCGCGCAGGCCGCAAAGCGCGCGCTGCCGGCGTCCGGCATCGGCACGCCCGGCGAGAAGGCGGCGACCGCGATCGCCGACTTCATCGTGGTCGACATGTTCGCCAACTACTGCACCGGCACGCAAGGACGTCAAGAGCGCGATGGCGGATGCCGAGCGGCAGTTGAAGCGGATTTATCGCTGAGGCTTAACGGAAGCGGGCGGTGGCGACGCCGCCCGCTCCATTCAACGTGAGCACGGGATATCGCCGATGGCTGACATCGCACTCGCGCCGCGAAGCGCAAAGCGGCAAATCCGCGAAGCGACCGCGTGGGATCAGCTCAAGACCAACCGCAACTGGCTCGGCTTCTGGTTCATGCTGCCGGCGATGGGTTTCCTGATCTTTTTCCTGGCCTATCCGCTGGGGCTCGGCATCTGGATTTCGTTCACCGACGCGCGGATCGGGCGGCCGGGCGTGTTCATCGGCACCGAGAACTACGAATGGCTGTGGGGCGATTCGATCTTCTGGCTCTCGGTGTTCAACACGCTGCTCTACACGACGATCGCGAGCGCCATCAAATTCGCGATCGGGCTTTATCTCGCGCTGCTGCTGAACGAGAACATGCCGTTCAAGGCGATGCTGCGCGCGCTGGTGCTGATCCCCTTCATCGTGCCGACCGTGCTGTCGGCGCTGGCGTTCTGGTGGATCTTCGATTCGCAATTCTCGATCATCTCCTGGTCGCTGAAACATCTCGGCCTGATCACGCCAAAACATCAATTTCCTCGGTGATGCCACCTGGGCGCGGGTCTGCGTGATCTTCGCCAATATCTGGCGCGGCGTTCCCTTTGTCGCGATCACGCTGCTGGCGGGCCTGCAGACGGTGCAGCCCTCGCTCTATGAGGCCGCGACGCTCGACGGCGCCAGCAAGCTGGGAGATGTTCCGCTACATCACCTATCCGCTGCTGACCCCGATCATCGCCGTGGTGATGACGTTCTCGGTGCTGTTCACCTTCACCGACTTCCAGCTGATCTGGGCGATGACGCGCGGCGGCCCGGTCAACGCCACGCATCTGATGGCGACCTTGTCGTATCAGCGCGCCATCATCGCCGGCCAGCTCGGCGAGGGCGCCGCGATCTCGAGCGCCATGATCCCGTTCCTGCTTGGCCGCGATCATGGTCTCCTGGTTCGGGCTGCAGCGGCGCAAATGGCAGCAGGGGAAAACAATGACTGATCTCCGCGCCGCTGTGTTATTTTTTGCGCGAACGGGGCAGGCCCCGCGCGCGCTGTCGCAAGTGGCAGCAGGGAGAGAACAATGACTGATCTTCCTGCATCGAAGCCCATTGATCTCAAGGCGGTACTCTCGGGCTCGTCGCCGACGATCGCGAGGGACGATCACAGCGAGGGCATGAGCTATCTGCAATCGCTGCCGCGCCGGCTGGTCACGCTTTATCTGCCGCTGTCGATCATCGTCATCATCCTGCTGTTTCCGTTCTACTGGATGGGCGCTGACGGCGATCAAACCGGACGAACAGCTGCTCGACCTCGACAAGTTCAATCCGTTCTGGACCTGGAATCCGACCTTCAAGCACATCCACAAGCTGTTGTTCGAAAGCTATTATCCGCACTGGCTCTGGAACACGATGTATGTGGCGATCTGCGCCACCGTGTTGTCGATCTTCGCCAGCGTGCTGGCCGCCTATGCGATCGTGCGGCTGCGCTATCGCGGCGCGCAATGGGTCGGCGGGCTGATCTTCCTTTCCTATCTGGTGCCGCCCTCGATCCTGTTCATTCCGCTCGCGACCGTCGTGTTCCAGTACGGCCTGTTCGACTCGCCGCTTGCGCTGATCCTGACCTATCCGACCATCCTGATCCCGTTCTCGACCTGGCTGTTGATGGGCTATTTCAAGACCATCCCGTTCGAGCTCGAGGAATGCGCGCTGATCGATGGCGCGAGCCGCTGGCAGATCCTGATCAAGATCGTGCTGCCGCTCGCGATCCCCGGCCTGATCTCGGCCTTCATCTTCTGCTTCACGCTGTGCTGGAACGAATTCATCTACGCGCTCACCTTCCTGCAATCGACCCAGAACAAGACGGTGCCGGTCGCGATCGTCAACGAGTTCGTCGATGGCGACATCTACCGCTGGGGATCGCTGATGGCGGGTGCGCTGGCCGGCTCGCTGCCGCTGGTCATTCTTTACGCCTTCTTCGTCGAGCATTATGTGTCGGCGATGACCGGAGCCGTGAAGGAGTAAGCCACGCGGGGCCGTGCCCTTAACTTTTGTTTTGACGCGAACTTTTGTTTTGACGCGTTTTCTTCACGCGAACCGGTTCCCACTTCGCTCGAAAACGCTATAGAGCAATAATCAACAAGAAGGAGTTGGCTCTTGCACGTTCTGGTTCTGGGCGCCGCCGGCATGGTCGGCCGCAAATTGTCCGAGCGGCTGTTGCGCGACGGGCATCTCGGTAAACGCGACATCACCCGCCTGACCCTGCAGGACGTCGTGGCGCCGGCAAAGCCTGACAAGGCGGGATTTCCGGTCGAGACGGTGGCGGGCGATTTCGCCGTTCCCGGCGCATCCGAAAAGCTGGTCGAAGGATCGCCCCGATGTGATCTTCCATCTGGCGGCGATCGTCTCCGGCGAGGCCGAGCTCGATTTCGACAAGGGCTATCGCATCAACCTCGACGGCACCCGGATGCTGCTCGACGCCATCAGGCTGATCGGCGGCGGCTACAAGCCGCGCGTGGTCTTCACATCTTCGATCGCGGTGTTCGGCGCACCGTTCCCGGAAGCGATCGGCGACGAATTCTTCAATACGCCGCTGATGAGCTACGGAACCCAGAAGGCGATCGGCGAACTCCTGCTCGCGGATTATTCGCGCCGCGGGTTCATGGACGGCATCGGCATCCGGTTGCCGACGATCTGCATCCGCCCGGGTCTCCCCAACAAGGCGGCGTCCGGTTTCTTTTCCAGCATCCTGCGCGAACCGCTGGCCGGCAAGGAAGCGATATTGCCGGTGTCCGAGGATGTCCGCCATTGGCACGCCTCGCCGCGCTCGGCGGTCGGTTTTCTGCTGCACGCCGCGACCATGGACAGCGCGGCCGTCGGCGCGCGCCGCAACCTCACCATGCCCGGCCTTTCGGCGACCGTCGGCGAGGAGATCGCAGCCCTGAAGCGGGTGGCGGGCGACAGGGTGGCTGCGCGGATCAGACGCGAAACGGATGCCTTCATCGTCGGTGTGGTCGACGGCTGGCCGCGCAATTTCGAGGCCAAGCGGGCGCGCCAGCTCGGCTTTACCACCGCGGAAAAGACATTTGACGATATTATCCGGATTCACATCGACGATGAACTTGGTGGTAAGTTCGTTAACTGACCGGTTCGCCGGAATTTAGGGAGTTCAACCATGACAGCCAGCATCGTCGGATGGGCGCACACGCCGTTCGGCAAGTTCGATACCGAAACCGTCGAGAGCCTTGTGGTCAAGGTCGCGAATGAGGCGCTGGCCGATGCCGGCATTTCCGCGGGCGATGTCGACGAGATCGTGCTCGGGCATTTCAACGCCGGCTTCTCGCCGCAGGACTTTACGGCGTCGCTGGTGCTGCAGGCCGATCCGCAATTGCGCTTCAAGCCGGCGACGCGGGTCGAGAATGCCTGCGCCACCGGTTCGGCGGCGGTGCATCAGGGCATCCGCGCGATCGCGGCGGGGCAAGCGAGGATCGTGCTGGTGGTCGGCGTCGAGCAGATGACGCGCACGCCGCCAGCCGAGATCGGCCGCAACCTGTTGAAGGCGTCTTATCTGCCGGAAGACGGCGACACCGTCGGCGGCTTTGCCGGCGTGTTCGGCAAGATCGCGCAGTCGTATTTCCAGAAGTATGGCGACCAGTCCGATGCGCTGGCGATGATCGCTGCCAAAAACCACAAGAACGGCGTCGCCAACCCCTATGCGCAGATGCGCAAGGATTTTGGCTACGATTTCTGCCGCGCCGAGAGCGAGAAGAACCCGTTCGTCGCTGGACCCCTGAAGCGCACCGATTGCTCGCTCGTTTCGGACGGCGCCGCGGCACTTGTGCTGACGGATTCTGAGACCGCGAAGACCATGGGCAAGGCCGTCAACGTTCGCGCCACCGCGCATGCGCAGGATTTCCTGCCGATGTCGAAGCGCGACATCCTGCAGTTCGAGGGCTGCACGGTGGCCTGGCAGCGCGCGCTGGAGAAGGCCGGCGTCAAGCTGTCCGACCTGTCGTTTGTCGAAACCCACGACTGCTTCACCGTTGCCGAACTGATCGAATATGAAGCGATGGGGCTGACGCCGCGGGGGCAGGGCGCCCGCGCCATCAAGGAAGGCTGGACGCAGAAGGACGGCAAGCTGCCGGTCAATCCGTCCGGCGGATTGAAGGCCAAAGGCCATCCGATCGGCGCCACCGGCGTCTCCATGCATGTGATGACGCGCGATGCAGCTTGTTGGGCAGGCGCCCGAGGGCATGCAGCTCAAGGACGTAAAGCTCGCCGGCATCTTCAACATGGGCGGCGCCGCCGTGGCGAATTATGTCTCGCTGCTGGAGCCCGTGAAGTAAGAACCGCAATTCGTAGGGTGGGCAAAGGCGCTTGCGCCCACCATCAACGCGAAGAGGATTTGTGGTGGGCACGCTTCGCTTTGCCCACCCTACGAAACCTTGTAGAGCCTCCTTGGGGATGCATATGGCCAACGAAAGCTCGTTGTCACTGCCGGAACTCAACGATCGGATCGCGATCCTTCAGGACAACATCAGGCAACTGATCGAACAGGCCGCGGCCGCCTCGGGCGAACTCAACCAGGAACGGATCGCCGACCGCATCAATCAGCAGAATGACGAGCTCGAAAGGCTGATGAAAGAGCGCGACGCCCGGCTCAATAAATAGCCGCCAACCTGCCAGCCCGGCCTGCGTAACCGCGGGCAGCGTCGGTGGCGCGGCGCATACGCCCATACGCGGGGCGCGCTTGATCTTCGCGACGGCCCGCCGTTAGGTGACCGGACAAGCAATATCGCGGCCGGCATGCCGCGCATCCGGGAGCAAACTTCGCCATGGGACCGCTAGAGGGCATCAAGGTCATCGACATGACGACCGTGCTGATGGGTCCCTATGCCACCCAGATGCTCGGCGACTACGGCGCCGATGTCATCAAGGTCGAGTCGCTCGAGGGCGACGTCACGCGGCTGATCGGGCCGACCCGCCATCCCGGCATGGGGCCGGTATTCCTCAATACCAACCGCAGCAAGCGCTCGATCTGCCTCGACCTGAAGAAGCCGGCCGGGCGCGACGCCGTGCTGCGGCTGATCGCGTCCGCCGACGTGCTGGTCTACAACGTGCGGCCGCAGGCGATGGCGCGGCTGCAGCTCGGCTATGAAGTGGTTGCCAAGATCAATCCGCGGCTGATCTATGCCGGCGTGTTCGGTTTCGGCCAGGACGGGCCTTATGCCGCCAAACCCGCCTATGACGATCTGATCCAGGGCGCGACCGCGCTGCCGGCACTGATGGCGCAGACCAGCGACGGCATTCCGCGCTACGTGCCGAACGCGCTGGTCGATCGCATCGTCGGTCTCACGGCGGTCGGCGCGATCTGCGCCAGCCTCGTGCATCGCGACCGCACCGGGCGCGGCCAGCGCGTCGACATTCCGATGTTCGAGACCATGGCGGGTTTCGTCATGGGCGATCACATGGGCGGTCTCACCTACGAGCCGCCGCTCGACAAAGGCGGCTACGCGCGGCATCTGTCGCGCGACCGGCGGCCCTACAAGACCTCCGACGGCTATATCTGCGTGATCGTCTATAACGACAAGCAATGGGAAAATTTCTTTAAGGCCACCGGCCGCGACGACCTGCGCAACAATCCCAAATTCGCGACCTTCGCCGGCCGCGCCGTCAACATCGACACGGTCTATGCCGAACTTGCCCGCATCTTCGAGACGCGCACCACCGCCGAATGGACCGAGCTGCTCGACCAAGGCCGACGTGCCCGTCATGCCGATGCACGACCTCGAGAGCATGCTGCAGGACCCGCATCTGGTCGCGACCGGATTTCTTTCCGGTCGTCGACCATCCGACCGAAGGCGCGATCCGCAACATGAAGGTTTCGGCGACCTGGTCGGAGACGCCGGCCGAGCCGGTGCGGCTGGCGCCGCGCCTCAACGAGCACGGCGCGGAAATCCTGCGCGAGGCCGGATTTTCGGCCGACGAAATCGCGGCCCTGGTGCGCGACGGCGTCACCAAAGACGCACCAGCCGCTTGATAGGATTGAGACAGATGGATTTCGCGCTCACCGCCAACCAGGAATCGATCCGCGACGCGGTTGCAAAAATCTGCGCGCGTTTCGACGATGCCTATTGGCTGAAGAAGGACAAGGAGGGCGGCTATCCCGCCGACTTCCACAAGGCGCTGGCGGACGCCGGCTGGCTCGGCATCTGCATTCCCGAAAGCTATGGCGGCTCCGGGCTCGGCATCCTCGATGCCGCGATCATGATGCGGACGATCGCGGAATCCGGCGCCGGCATGTCGGGCGCCTCCGCCGTGCATATGAACGTGTTCGGGCTCAATCCGGTCGTGGTGTTCGGCACCGAGGAGCAGTGCCGGCGCATGCTGCCGCCGATCGTCTCGGGCGCGGAACGATCCTGCTTTGCGGTCACCGAGCCGAACACCGGTCTCAACACCACGCAGTTGAAGACCCGCGCGGTGCGGATGGGCGACAAATATGTCGTCAACGGCCAGAAGGTCTGGATCTCGACCGCGCAGGTCGCCGAAAAGATCCTGCTGCTGGCGCGCACCACGCCGCTGGAAGAGGTGAAGAACCCGACCCACGGACTGAGCCTGTTCTATACCGATTTCGATCGCCAGCCGCATCGCGGTGCATGAGATCGAGAAGATGGGCCGCAAGGCCGTCGATTCCAACGAATTGTTCTTCGAGAATTTTGAAATTCCCGTCGAGGATCGCCTCGGCGAGGAAGGCCGCGGTTTCGAGTACATCCTGCACGGCATGAATCCGGAGCGCATCCTGATTGCCGCGGAAGCGGTCGGGCTCGGCCAGCTCGCGCTGTCGCGCGCCGCCGACTACGCCAAGAGCCGCATCGTGTTCAATCGCCCGATCGGCAAGAACCAGGCGATCCAGCATCCGCTGGCGAAGAACTGGATGGAGCTGGAAGCCGCCTGGCTGATGACGCTGTCGGCCGGCTGGCAATACGATCAGGGCCTGCCGTGCGGGCCGGCGGCCAATGCCGCGAAATATCTCGCGGCCGAAGCCGGCTTTCACGCCTGCGAGCAGGCGGTGATGACCCATGGCGGCTTCGGCTATGCCAAGGAATTCCATGTCGAGCGCTACTTGCGCGAATCCCTGATCCCGCGCATCGCCCCGATCAGCCCGCAGCTCATTCCTCAGCTTCATCGCCGAGAAGGTGCTGGGCCTGCCGAAGTCGTATTGAGATGAGCATCTTGATTGTCGCGAACGGCGGTGTTTCTTTTCCCTCCCCCCTCGCGGGGGAGGGTCGGGGAGGGGGGTGCCACGGCGGGACCGCCGATGCGGACCCCCACCCCCAACCCCTCCCCGCAAGGGGGAGGGGAGCCGTACCTTCGCGGTCTTGGCCATGAGCTTCATCACCGGCGTCGGGCTGACCTCATATGGCAAGCACGAAGGCTTGTCCTCGCTCGACCTCATGAGCAAGGCGGCCGAGCTTGCGATCGCCGATGCCGGCCTGAAACGCGCCGAGATCGACGGCATCCTCTGCGGCTACTCGCACGGTGTCGCCGCACATCATGCTGGCGACCGTGTTCGCCGAGCATTTCGGCATTCGCCCGTCTTACGCGCATGCCGTGCAGGTCGGCGGCGCCACCGGGCTCGCGATGACCATGCTGGCGCATCATCTGGTCGAAGCCGGCGTCGTCAGGCATGTGCTGGTGGTCGGCGGCGAGAACCGGCTGACCGGACAGAGCCGCGACGCCTCGATCCTGGCGCTGGCGCAGGTCGGGCATCCCGAATACGAGGTGCCGCTGGGGCCGACCATTCCGGCCTATTACGGCCTCGTCGCCTCGCGCTACATGCACGAATACGGCGTGACCCAGGAAGACCTCGCCGAATTCGCGGTGCTGATGCGCGCGCATGCGCTGACCCATCCCGGCGCGCAATTTCACGAGCCGATCACGGTCGCCGACGTGATGGCCTCGAAGCCGGTGGCGCTGCCGCTAAAACTGCTGGATTGCTGCCCGGTGTCCGACGGCGGCGCGGCTTTCGTCGTCAGCCGCGAGCCGACCGGCGAGACCGGCGTGCGCGTGCGCGGCTGCGCGCAGGCGCATACCCATCAGCATGTCACGGCGGCACCGCGCTCTGAGCGAACTCGGCGCCGAGATCGCGATCGCGCGGGCCAAGGCCGCGTCGCGGTGTCGCGATCTCCGACGTGCGCTACGCCGCGGTCTACGACAGTTTTACCATTACGCTGGCGATGCTGCTGGAAGACCTCGGCCTTGCCGGGCGCGGCGAGGCGGCGGCGCGGGTGCGATCCGGACATTTCGGCCGCGACGGCGAGATGCCGCTCAACACCCATGGCGGCCTTCTGAGTTACGGCCATTGCGGCGTCGGCGGCGCGATGGCGCATCTGGTCGAGACCCATTTGCAGATGACGGGGCGCGCCGGTAATCGCCAGGTGCGCGACGCCTCGATCGCGCTGTTGCACGGCGACGGCGGCGTGTTGTCGTCGCATGTCAGCATGTTCCTGGAGCGGGTGCGATGAGCGACGACAAGCCCTGCCGACTGGACCACGGGCGTGAGGCCATCGTCTATCAATCCTGCGGCGGCTTGCGGCGCACGTGCAATATTTCCGCCGCGGCTTTTGCGCAGCCTGCGGCGCGCCTGATCTGGCCGAGAAACGCGCCAGCGGCGAGGGCACGGTGTATGCGACCTCGCTGGTGTGCCGCGCCGCGACGCCGGAGACCCGCGCGCATGTGCCCTACAACATCGTTGCTCGTCGATACCGCCGAGGGCTTTCGCATGATGGCCCATGGCGACAACGATCTTGCCATCGGCGACAAGGTCACGGCGCGCTTCGCGCCAGTTCGCCGGCCGGCTGGTTCCTTATTTCGCAAGAGCGAGAATGAGTTGAAATATCATTGCGAGGAGCGGAGGCGACGAAGCAATCCAGCTTTTTTGTTTTGCTATTTTCTGGATTGCTTCGCTTGGCTCGCCCTCACCGCCAGTAGAAGATAACGCTGGCGATGACGAGCATGGCCGTCACCGCCAGCATCTGCGCGAGCACTTCCGAGGCCGCCCTTTTGGTGGCTTCCTTCATGTCTGTCTCCCTAGACTTGGGCACAGGCCATCGTTGCCCGGGAAGGCTTGATGACGCGTTCTGGCTTTTTGTACTCGGAACACCCCGCGACGAGTATTCGCTTCTGACGAGTCCCCACTCAGCGAATATCGACCGTGCCAGAGGTCGAACAGTAATGCGGCGGCAATTTGACTCACGTGCATGTTGCTCTTCGCGTCGGCTGGCCGGATATCGATTTCGGGCGTGCATTGATCGCAATCAGCCCAATAATGTTCGGACGAACAAGCCCTCGATAACCCAAGGTCGAAACCCAAGGTGAAGAATGGCCCGCATCGAGTATAGCGATCCCGCCGAAATCAAGCGATCGCACCCGCGAAATCCTCGGCAAGAACCGCAACGCCAATATTTTCCGCATGATGGCGCATTCGCCGAGCTATTTCGAACAATATTGCCGGCTCGGCGGCGCCATCCGCCACAAGGGCGAACTCGATCCGGTGGTGCGCGAACTCGCGATCACGCGCACCGGAATCCTGTGCGAGGCGCCCTATGAGGTCGTGGCGCACAAGCGCATCGGCAAGAATGTCGGCGTCACCGACGAGCAGAACGACGCGCTCGACAACTGGCAGTCGGCAACCTGCTTCAACGAGGTGCAGCGCGCGGCGCTCGCCTTCACCGACGAGATCGTCAAGCTGCGCCGCCCGACCGATGCGACCTTCAATGCGATCGCGGCCAGACTGACGCCGGGGGCGCTGGTCGAATTGCAGCTCTCGGTCGGCTTCTACATCATGACCTCGAAATTTCTGGAAACCTTCGGCATCGACCTGCAGCCGGTGACGGAAGTGGTGTGAGCCGGCGATTGCTTGCAGCGGCGACGCTGCTGGCCTCAACATCAATAACAAGCCGGCTGAATAGGCCCTCGGAGCGATGGGCTTAAGGATCGAGGGGTTCGCGATTGCGTGAACTTGTTTCGTCCGCTCTGCGGGACGAAACAAACCCGGCTAATGACGAAGCCGTTTTCCCCTTCAGCGAAAATGCCCGGAAACCGTCGAGACCTACGCTGAAGCGGTGATTCGACAAGCCAAGAAGCCGTTCACGGACGGTTTTCGAATTCGAGGGCCAGATGTCTGAGATCAAGCATTACCGCTATCAAGCTGACCAGGCAAAGCGCCTTGCCCACCAGGTCTCCGATCCTGCGGTGCGTGTGAGGCTTCTGGAAATGGCGGACGAGTACGCCCGCTATGCGACGCTGATCGAGGCCCGGACCTCCGAGCGACATATCACCGGCTACGGCAGCGCGTCAGCGCTTGTTGAACCTTCCTAGCGCCTTTGCAGACATATGTCCGGCCGGGGGGATTTAAGGGACCCTGGTGACTGACCAACGCCGCCGAGCGATCATATTCCGCTCGCGCGGCGTTGTGCTTTGATGGGTGTCCTGATCTATAATAGTGAGCGCGAAGCCTGCGATATCAAGCGGCGGCTAATAGGAGGGTGCGATGGGTCGGCAAATCGGGCTCCGCTTTCACGGCCAGAGTTTTGGGGGTGGTTCGACTTGCGTCTGTCATTCGCGACGTCAGGTTCTCGCTGGTCTCGGAGCAGCCGCAGCCGCGACGCTGTTGCCAGCCGTCGCTCACGGACAAGTCGCAAGCCCCGCCGTCCGCAGCATCGACGTGCATCATCACATCTATCCGCCCCGCTATCAGGCCGACAACTATCGGCAAATCCTCGAAAATACCGGACCCGGCTCAGCGGCCATTGCCGTCAACTGGTCGCTCTCTCGCGCCATCGAAAAGATGGATCAGGCCGGTGTCGGCGTTGCCATCAATTCGATGTCAAGTCCCGGCGTCTGGTTTGACGATGGCGAGGCCGGACGGGCGAGAGCACGAGAGTGCAACGAATTCGGAGCGCAATTGATCCGCGATTTCCCCGGCCGTTTCGGGATGTTTGCGGCCATTCCGCTGCCCGATGCCGAAGGCAGTCTGCGTGAAATCGAGCATGCGTTCGACATCCTCAGGTTCGATGGTGTCGGACTGCTGACCAGCTACGCCGGAAAGCTGCTTGGAGATCCGCAGTTCGCGCCGGTATTCGACGAGATCAATCGTCGCAAGGCGGTGGTGTTTGTGCACCCCACCACGTCGTGCTGTACCAATCCAATTCCAGGCGTGTCCCCGATCATCATCGAATTTCCGATGGACACGACGCGAACCATCACCAGCCTGCTCATGAGCGGGACTTTCGCGCGCTATCCGGACATTCGCTTCATCTTTGCGCACGGCGGCGGAATGTTGACGTCGATTGCCAACCGGATTGCACGGGCGACTGACGCCATGACAGCCGAAGAAAAAATGGTCAAGCTGCCGAAAGGGCCGCAATACGAACTGGAACGGCAATTCTACGATGTCGCGAGCATCGGGCTGAGCCCGGCTGGAATGGCGGGCGTTCGCAAATTACTGCCGACGTCTCAGTTGCTCTTTGGCTCCGATGAGCCGTTTCTCTCCAGCGCGCAATTAGGCGGTTCGCTGCAAAAGTTCGGCTTCTCAACCGACGAACTGCAGGCCGTTCTGCGCAACAATGCATTGCGATTGTTCCCTCGTTTCCAAAGTTGACGGGCGGCCAGACCGCAAAGCCTTGAGCCGGCGATGTGGCTGGGCGCGGGTGCCGGACCTGAAAGGGAAGGCCAATGAGGCGACGGGACTTCGTTACGCTTCTCGGCAGTGCAGCGGCTTGGCCGCTCGCCGCGCGTGCGCAACAGCCGGCAAAGCCGGTCATCGGGTTTATGAGTAGCGCCTCGGCTGTTGCCTCGCGACCGTTGGTGGCCGGATTTCTAAATGGCCTCCGTGAAGCCGACTTCACAGAGGGGCAGAATGTAACGCTCGAATATCGCTGGGCGGAGGGTCAGTACAATCGCCTGCCGGAGTTGGCAGCCGATCTGGTGCGCCGTCAGGTGGCGGTGATTCTGGGCGGCGGGCCCCCCGCCGCGCATGCCGCCAAGGCGACGACCTCGACGATCCCGATCGTCTTCGTGAGTGGCGATGACCCGGTCAAGTCCGGCCTGGTCGCGAGCCTCAACCGTCCGGGCGGCAATGTCACCGGGGCTGCCGTCTTCACCGGCCAATTGGGAGCGAAGCAGCTTGGGCTGCTGCGTGAATTCCTGCCCAAGGCTGTGGTGGTGGCGATGCTGGTCAATCCGAACAATCCGTTGACGGAAGCCGTAACAATGGATGTGCGCGCCGCCGCCGTGGTGACCGGCCACCAAATCAGGGTTGTAAATGCCAGCAATGAAGACGAACTGGAAAAGGCGTTCGCAACCGTTGCGCAGCTGCACGCCGACGCGCTGATCGTCGGCGCCGATCCATATTTCTTCAGCCGAAGCCAGCACCTGGTCGCGCTGGCGGCGCGCCACGCAGCTCCGGCGATTTATGAAATCCGTGAGTTCGCCGCGAACGGTGGTCTGATCAGTTACGGCGCCAGTCTCTCGGATGGCTATCGGCAAGCCGGCGTCTATGCCGGCCAAATTCTCAGGGGTGCCAAGCCCGCCGATCTGCCGGTCTTGCAGCCGACCAAATTTGAACTGGTGATCAATCTCAAGACTGCCAGGACACTTGGTCTTCCCGTTCCACCGTCGCTGCTTGCTACCGCCGACGAGGTGATCGAATAAGTGCGCCAGCCGCAAGCTGGTGCGATCCAGCCGGTGGAAGTCCGGCCCAAGTAAGGCGTAGCGTGCGCTTGGTAGCGAGTGTTGCGTGGTCACTGGCGACAGTGGCCGCGAAGCGTACACAGCGATTGCATGGGGTGTGGGATTGAGCCACGGTGCGCCGGGAAGATCGGCAAGAGGTAGATGGTGAAAGTCCGTTACAGTGAAGGAGTAGCGATCCACACTGACCCCCGAGTCATGCGCGGGACACTGCCGCGAGGCGGTACGCGAAGCGTTGATAGGGGGGCGTACAGGCGAGGTATTGAGCGGCGAAAGCAATGTAGTCCGGGGTGCCGATGCCGTCGTGGCATGCAGAAGGCAACAGGCACGGGTCCGTCATCGCGAGGACCCTGGCCACCCTGCGTCGTCTTTAGACCCTGAGCATGTGCGTACAGCGGTGCTGAAGGAGAGGAAAATGATCAAGACGATCGGCTTCATTTCCGCAACGCTCGCATTGAGCGTCTCCAGTTCTTGCTTTGCCGAAACCGTGAAGAAAGAGCCGCCGATGGGGGCGATGCGTGAAGGCCAGGTGCTGCTGGTGGACGATGGCAGCTGTCCGGCCGGCCAAATCAAGCGAGTGGTCGGCGGCAATCACACCAAGGTGGGCGGGACAAAACAAATCGTGCGTACGAGCAGTTGCGTCCCGCGCTAGTTTAGGCTGATTTCTGCGTTTAGCCTTGAGGCGCGCCGACGGAGTTCTGCCTGTTTGGATCGCCGTCGATCTCAGGGGCTCGCAACCCGCTCGACACTCACCTCGCACATGCCGTCGCAGCCGATCGCCTTGGAGGCGGGCGGTGTCAGATCGATCTCGCGGCGCGGCCAGAATTTTCGGCTCGGTCCTTTATCCGCGACCGTACAGATGACGGATTTTCCGTTGGCAACATTGGTCACGCGAAGCCGCTGGCCCATCTGTTCAAGCATGTGCGCACAGACCATGTCCCGATAGGGATGCAGCTGTTTGCCGTCGGCTGCGATCGCGTCATCGAACTCGGTGGCGACGCCGCCATAGGGCGGCGGCTTGATGCGTGTCAGCCAAAGGTCCTCGAACGAATCGGCGCGGGCGCTCAGGCCGTTTGCGAACAGCGTCAGCGCCGAGAGTGAGAGCACCATGCGGACCTTCATGCCGATAATTGTGTTTTCGGCTTGGTGGCCGGATCGTGACGCTTCGAAGCCGATTGTTCGGCGGCATCGGCAGCAAAACTTGTTGCGACGCCCGGCGGGTTTACGTCGCCGTGAGCAGATTGACCTTGGTATTGGCCACGATCAGGCGATCGGCCAAGAGTTGCGCGAGATTGCGCATGATGCGCTCGCTGGCCCCCGGATGCTGATTGCGGAAGCGCTCGAAACCGCCAATCGATATTTCGACGGCGCTCGCGGCTGCGTCCGCCAGCACGTGGGCCGAGCGGCGCGGCTCCAGTAACGCCATTTCGCCGAACGCCATTCCGGCGGTCAGCGTTGCCAGCCTGATGCCGTCGGGCAGCGTGACGTGAACGACGCCGCTTCGGAGGAAGAACAGCGACGTTGCGGGATCGCCGGCGGTGACGATCTTCTCGCCCGGCCGGTAATTCCTGATGGTGCCGAGCGAGGCGAGTGCGGCAAGTTCTTCCCCGCTCAGTCCTGCCAGCAACGGCTGTTCGGAAAGCTCCGTCGTATCGTGGAAATCGATCGACCCGCCATGGCGATAAACCACCTGGTCTTCGGCCCATTCGATCGCGGTATCGAGCAGATAGAAGTCGCGCAGATTGGAAATGCCGTCGGTCCATTCGCGGACGATCTTCCACCCCGCCGACGAGCGTTTGATGCCCGACAGGATCACCGTGACATGAAAATTCGCAAGCTCCCGGAATTCTTCCGCGAGCAGGCGGGCGCCGGCGCCGGTCACCGCCGCAACCCGGCGCAGGTCGAAGATGACGAATTGCGGACGCGGCTTGGCCGCGAGCTTGCGCGAGACGTAGTCGACGTTGGAAAAGGACAACGTGCCGACGAGCTCGATGACGCGGACATCCTGGTGATGCGCGGCGAGGATTTTTTGCTCATGCGGCCGGCGGCCGCGGCGCGACGGGTTTTTGCCGATGGTGTAGTCGGCGATGATGCTGTTGCGCGCATCGTCAGAGCGGTTGAGCATGTGCAGGTCGTAATGCGACGACAGCGCCTCGCAGACCTTGATGCCGCGCACGCTGTTGCCGTGCTTGTCGAGCCGCGGCGAGTAGCTGCCGAGCCCAAGCCGTGCCGGCAGCGCCGCCAGGATGCCGCCGCCGACGCCGCTCTTGGCGGGAATGCCGACCCGATAGATCCATTCGCCGGCATAGTCGTACATACCTGAAGAGGTCATCACCGAGAGTGTGCGCGAGATCGCGTAGGGCGTCATCACCTGCTCGCCGGTCACCGGGTTGACGCCGCGATTGGCAAGCGTCGCCGCCATGATCGCGGTATCGCGCGCCGTCACCAGGATCGCGCACTGCCTGAAATAGACGTCCAGCACCGCGGCAACATTGTCCTTGATCACGGCGTTGGTGCGCAGGAGATAGCCGATCGCCCGGTTGCGGTCGCCGGTCGCGCTTTCAGATGCATAGACCGCTTCATCGACGCCGAGTTCGCGTCCGGCGAAGCGGCCGAGCGCCTCTCGGATATATTCGAAGGCACCATCGCCCTTGGCTTCATGGATCAGGCCGGAGCACGTGATCGCGCCGGCGTTGACCATCGGATTGAAGGGATGGTTTTCAGCGTTGAGCCGGATCGAATTGAAAGGATCGCCCGAGGGTTCGACGCCGATCGCGCTTTCCACGCGCCCGGCACCCAGCGTATCCAGCGCCAGCGCGAACACGAAGGGTTTCGACATCGACTGGATGGTGAAGGGTATTTTGGTGTCGCCGACCTCGTAGACGTGGCCGTCGAGCGTGGCGAGGCCGATGCCGAAATGATCGGGGTCGGCCTTGCCGAGTTCGGGGATGTAGTCGGCAACCGCGCCGCCAGTCTCGTGCAAAAAATCCTGATAGCAGCGATCGAGGAACCGCAGCAAAGGCGGTTTCGAGCTGGCCCAGCCTGGGGATTCGGAAGCTGCCGGTTTCATGAGGTCAGTTTTGCCGCGCAATGATGATGCGCGCAACCGGCTCGCCTCGCTCAGGTCTCGAGGATCGCGACGGCTTGGCCTTCGGCGACGACATCATCGAGCCTGACTAGAATGGATTTCAGCGTGCCCGCGGCGGGCGAGGCGACCGGGATTTCCATCTTCATGGCCTCGACAAAAGCGATGTCGTCACCGTTGCCGACGCTGGCGCCGGTCTCGACCGGAAGCGCGCAGACGCGCCCGGCCACCTCGGTCACAACCTTGATCTCTGGCATTTCGCTCTCCAAGACAGCCACTGCACGCAATCACGATCGCGATGCGTGCACTATCAAGGGCGGGCACCCGCGGCTTTTTGTTGTGGCCGCAGATTGCCTGAGGTAGCTTGATCTGCAAGTGGAATTTTATTCCGTACGGCGGAATGGGAGCCATCGCATGGGGCGTCGCTCGGAGCGGCTGAGTAGGCAGGGAATGCTCGCTGGTGATGGTTCGGGCGATGGCGACGTCATTCAGGTGGTGTCGCGGGCATTCGATGTGCTGCGCTGCTTCGAGGGTCATGAAGCCCGGCTCGGCAATCTTGAGATTTCCAACCGCTGCGGGCTACCGCGATCGACGGTGTCGCGCCTGACCCACACGCTGACCCGGATGGGCCAGCTCGTCTATCTGCCGCGTGACCAAAAATACCGCATCGGTCCGAGCGCGGTGGCGATGAGCACCTCGATGATGAAGGGGTTGCAGCTTCGCAACCTGATCCGGCTGCGGCTGCAGGATGTCGCAGAGCAATTGCCGGGCACCGTCGGTTTCGTCATCCCGGATCGCTTCCAACTCGTCTATCTGGAATATGCCCGGGCCGCCAATGCGCTCGGGCTGCATGAGTCTACCGGCAGCCGTATCGCGATCGCCAGCACAGCGGCGGGTCACGCCTATACCGCAGCGCTTGATCCGAATGTCGCCGACGCCCTGATCGCCGAGATGGAACGCGAGATCCCCGAAGGCGCCAAGCTTGTGAAGCCGCGGATCGAGGCCAATCGCCAGTTCCTGCGCGAACGCGGCTATGTCGTCGCCTGCGGCCTGTGGAGCCCGCATATCAACGGTCTTGCGGTGCCGCTATGGTCGCCGCAATACCAGACCTTCGTCGTGGTCACGATCGGGCTTTTGTCCGCGATGTATGACGAGAAGCGGCTGCACAAGGAAGTAGCGCCCCAGATGCTTCAATTGAGCGCCGCGGTCGGCAGCCTGCTCGAGGGTGCCGACGGCGACATCTTCACGAGCCGCCTGGAGCGGAAGCCGCTTTCCTCGGCAAGCCATAATAACAAGAAGATCATCAATACGGAGGAGACGAATGAACTGGAAGCCGGAACTCGACGACCTCGCTCGGCGCGAAGCGTTCGCGCGCGAGATGGGAGGCGTTGACAAGGTCAAGCGGCAGCGCGACCAGGGCCGGCTCACCGTCCGCGAGCGCATCGACCGCATGGTCGATGCCAACAGCTTTCACGAAATCGGCGCGATTTCCGGCATCGGCGAATATGACGAGCAGGGCGAGCTCAAGCACCTGACGCCGGCCAATTGCGTGTTCGGCCGCGGCAAGGTCGACGGCCGCACCGTGGTCGTGGTCGGCGACGATTTCACCGTGCGTGGCGGCTCGGCGGATGCCTCGATCTCGGCGAAGCCGCTGATGGCCGAAGAGATGGCGCATGATTTCCGCCTGCCCATCATCCGCATCATCGAAGGCTCCGGCGGCGGCGGTTCGGTGAAGACGATCGAGACCAAGGGCGCGGCCAATCTGCCGGGCGGCATCGGCGGCACTCGCTGGTACCACTACACGACCGCGAACATGGCGCGGGTGCCGGTGGTGGGCTTAGGCCTCGGCTCGGTCGCCGGCCTCGGTGCGGCGCGATTGGCGGCGACGCATTATTCGATCATGACCAGGAATTCGGCGATGTTCGTCGCCGGGCCGCCCGTGGTGAAGCGGCTCGGGCAGGATCTGTCCAAGCAAGAACTCGGCGGCGCCGACATCCAGACCCGTGCCGGCGGCATCGATCATGCCGTCGAAACCGAAGACGAAGCTTTCGAATGTGCGCGGCGCTTCCTGTCATATCTGCCGGCCTCGGTCTACGAACTGCCGCCGACGCTTCCCTGCAAAGACGATCCGGAGCGCGCGGAGGAAGCGCTGATGAAGGCGGTGCCGCGCAGCCGCCGCCAGGTCTACAAGATGCGCCCGATCATCGAGGCCGTGGTCGACAAGGGCTCGTTCTTCGAGATGAACGCCAATTTCGGCCGTCCGATCATCGTCGGTCTGGCCCGTCTCGAGGGCCGACCGGTGCTGCTGCTCGCCAGCGATCCCCTGCAATATGGCGGCGCGTGGACGGCGGAAGCCTGCCAGAAAGTGGTGCGCTGGGTCGATTTTGCGGAAACGTTCCACCTGCCGATCGTCTATCTGATGGACTGTCCGGGATTCATGATCGGGCTCGAGGCCGAGAAGGCCGCCACCATCCGTCACGGCGTGCGTGCGATGGCAGCCGTCAACCAAACCACGGTGCCCTGGTGCACGGTCATCGTGCGCAATTCCTTCGGGGTTGCCGGCGTCGTGCATCAGCCGGCGGACCGCTTCTCGATGCGCTACGCATGGCCATCGGCCTATTGGGGCTCGCTGCCGCTGGAGGGCGGCATTGAGGCGGCCTATCGCGCCGATATCGACGCGGCGAAAGATCCGGCGGCGAAATTGAAGGAGATCGAGGATCGCCTCAACAAGCTGCGCTCGCCGTTCCGATCGGCCGAGAAATTCTGGGTCGAGGAGATCATCGATCCCCGCAAGACCCGCTCGCTGCTCTGCGAATTCGCTCGTCTCGCCGAGCCGCTGCGCACGCCGGGCCCGCCGTCCAATATGACGATCAGGCCGTAGCCTCTTCTCCCCGCACTCTTGTCCGCCGAAGGCGGCTTCGGCGGACAAGAATGCGGGGAGAGGGAAAACGGGGAGCGCCTTAGTGAACCCTACGCTCGACCGCGATGGCGGTGGCTTCGCCGCCGCCGATGCAGAGCGCGGCGACGCCGCGCTTGAGGTTTTGCGCCTCCATCGCATGCAACAGCGTGACGATCAGCCGTGCGCCGGTGGCGCCGATCGGATGGCCGAGCGCGCAGGCACCGCCATTGATGTTGAGCTTTTCTCTGGGAATGCCGAGGTCGCGCTGCGCCGCCATCGCCACCACCGCGAAGGCTTCGTTGATCTCGAACAGGTCGACGTCACCGACGCTCCAGCCGACCTTGTCGAGCAGCTTTCGGATCGCCGGGATCGGCGCGGTGGTGAACCATTGCGGCTCCTGGCTGTGGGTGGCGTGGCCCTTGATCTCGGCCAAATATGGCAGGCCCTCGCGATCGGCGAGCGATCGTTTGGCCAGGATCAGCGCCGCGGCGCCGTCGGCATTCGCCGATGAAGCGGCCGGCGTGATGGTGCCGTTGGCGCGGAACGCCGGCTTCAGCCCCGCGATCTTGGCGGGATCGACCTTGAGCGGAATTTCGTCATTGCCGATGGTGCGGGGGCCGGCCTTTTCGGTCACCGTCAACGGCACGATCTCGGCCTTGAACGCGCCGCCTTCGACCGCCTTGCGCGCCCGCGTCAGCGTCTCCATCGCATAGGCGTCCTGGTCCTTGCGGGTGAATTGATAGGCTTCCGCGGTGGCCTCGCCGAAATCGCCCATCGAGCGGCCGACCTCATAGGCGTCCTCAAGCCCATCGATCATCATGTGGTCGATGATCCGGTCATGGCCGGCGCGATAGCCGGCGCGCGCTTTCGCCAGCAGATACGGCGCGTTGCTCATGCTCTCCATGCCGCCGGAGACGACGATATTGGCCGAGCCGGCGTTGATGATGTCGTGCGCCAGCATCGTCGCCTTCATGCCGGAACCGCAGACCTTGTTGACCGTGGTCGCACCGGTCGCATCGGGTAGTCCGGCGCCACGCGCGGCCTGCCGGGCCGGCGCCTGGCCCTGTCCGGCCGGCAGCACGTTGCCCATGAAGACTTCGTCGACTTTTTCAGGCGCCAATTTGGCGCGCTTCAGCACGTCGCCGATCACATGCGAGCCGAGTTGGTGCGCGCTAAACGGCGTCAGCTCCCCCATGAACCGGCCGAGCGGGGTACGGGCGGCGGAAACGATGACGACGGGATCGGAGCTTGAGGCCATGGCGGAACTCCCTCGGGAATGTCGGGATGAAAGTGAGATGACATTCATCATATGATGCGCCGCGAAAATTGCAACGCATGCGTCTCATGACAAAATGTCGTGATCGGATGAACGCTATCGGCGAGGCCTCGCGGCGGCCCGGTTCGCGGATCAACTACCGCTTGCGGTCGATAAAACCCTGCATCAGCCGTTTCGGCTCGTCGGTCAGGAACGATTTGCCGAACACGCCGATGCTCAAATTGACGGATTCGGTCAGCGGCAGTTCTTCCCACTGCCGCAGCAGGGCCTTCTGCGAGCGCAGCGCTTCCGGACCGCACTCCAGCAGCGCCTTGACGGTGTGCTCGACCGCCGCATCGAGCCCGCCTTGCGGCGCGACCACGTCGACCAGTCCCCAGGCCAGCGCGGTCGGCGCGTCGATATTTTCCGCGGTCATGACGCAGCCAGCGGGCGCGGCCCCAGCCGATCAGCCGCGGCAGCAGCGCGGCATGAATGACGGAGGGAATGCCGACCCGGACCTCCGGCATGCCGAATTTGGCGTCGTGGGCGGCGATCCGGAAATCGCAGGCGGCCGCGACCTCCAGCCCGCCGCCGAGGCACCAGCCGGGCATCCGTGCGATCACCGGCGCGGGAAACGCGCGCACCGCCTCGCAGAGATCGCGCAGGCCGGTGATGAAGGCTTCCGCCGACGTCTGGTCGAGACCGGCCATTTCCTTGATGTCGGCGCCGCCGATCATGCTCTTTTCGCTCTGGCCGGCCATCACCAGCACGCGGATGGTCCGATCCGTCGCGAGCTTCTCCAGACCCTCGCGGACGCCATTGATGACGGTCGAGCCCAGAATGTTGAGCGAGCCGGCGTTGCAAATGGTCAGGCGGACGACGCCGCGGGAGTCGCGGTCGACGCCGCAGTGAGGATTGAGCATGTGCATGGATAGCCTCGCTGCTTCGCTTTTTAGGGGCGCTTGCTCAAGGCCACTTCCCGGACTGGGCGCGGTCTTGTCAAGGCCGGCCCGGTTGCCGCAGCGCGAGATGTGGTGGCTTGCTGCGAAATAGATGCAGCTTTTTTCCGGAGGCGGTGTTATTATATGACTATAAACATCCAATGAGACCGCCTGATGCGTTACTCCAGGGAACACAAGCTCGAGACCCACGCGCGGATCGTGAAGAAGGCCTCGGTGCGGCTGCGCGAGAAGGGTGCGCACGGCATCGGCGTCGCCGACCTGATGAAGGAGGCCGGGCTGACCCATGGCGGCTTCTACGCCCATTTCGATTCGCGCGAAGCGCTGGTGATCGAGGCCTTTGGCTATGCGATGGACCGCGCCACCGAGCGCTGGCGCAAGGTCGCGGAACAGACCCCACCTGACAAGCGGCTTTCGACCATCGTCGAATTCCTATCTGACGACGCTGCATCGCGACGATCCCGGCCATGGCTGCGCGGTTCCGACGCTCGGCGCCGAAATCGCCCGTGAAAGCCCGAAAACGCGCAGGGCATTCGCCGCCAAGCTCGAGCAGATGATCGAGCTGATGGCCGATCAGATCCTCGACGTTCCGCGCAAGGCCGCGCGCAAGCAGGCGATGGCCAACCTCGCGACCATGATGGGAACGGTGGTGATGGCGCGGATTGCCGGCACCGGCGAGTTCTCCGACGAGATTTTGGACGCCGGGCGCGAGGCCGTGCTTGGCCGCGCGGCTTCGGCCAAATCGGCATCGAACAGGCCGGCGTCCAGAAAAGCCGCCGATCCCGCCCGGCACTGACGGTACGGTATTGGCCTACGCCATTGGTCGAATGTCCGGGACTAGCCGGTCGTAGCCCGCAATTTCGCAAACGCGCTGCGCGCGGAAACCCTTTCCAAACGCCATAAAGACTGCAAGATGCCGGCCAAAATCGGCATTCGGTCAGAGCATGATCCGGAAAAGTGGATACCGGTTTTCCTTCGCGACAAGCGCGGAACGCGTTTGCGCGGAGATCATGCTCACCCAAAAGACAGGCTCTTGGAGGAACACATGCGCTCAATCGGACATTTCATCGGCGGCCGCGAGGTCAAGGGCACATCGGGACGGATCGGCGGACGTCTTCGAGCCGATGACCGGCGACGTCCAGGCCAAGGTGGCGCTGGCGTCGAAGGCGGAAGTTCGCGCGGCGGTCGAAAATGCCAAGGCCGCGCAGACGGAGTGGGCCGACACCAATCCGCAGCGCCGCGCCCGCGTGATGATGAAGTTCCTGGAACTCGCGCAACGCGACTATGACAAGCTCGCTGACCTTCTGGCGCGCGAGCACGGCAAGACCGTTCCCGATGCCAAGGGCGACATCCAGCGCGGGCTTGAGGTGGTGGAGTTTGCCTGCGGCATTCCGCATCTGATGAAGGGCGAATACACCGAAGGCGCCGGCCCCGGCATCGACATCTATTCGATGCGCCAGCCGCTCGGCGTGGTCGCCGGCATCACGCCGTTCAATTTCCCGGCGATGATCCCGATGTGGAAATTCGCGCCCGCGATTGCCTGCGGCAACGCCTTCATCCTGAAACCGTCGGAGCGCGATCCCGGCGTGCCGATGGAGCTGGCAGAATTGATGATCGAGGCCGGCTTGCCGCCGGGCATCCTCAATGTCGTCAACGGCGACAAGGAAGCGGTCGACGCCATCCTCGATGATCCCGATATCAAGGCGGTCGGCTTTGTCGGCTCCTCGCCGATCGCGCAATATATCTATGAGCGCGCCGCCGCTACCGGCAAGCGCGCGCAATGCTTTGGCGGCGCCAAGAACCACGCCATCGTGATGCCGGACGCCGACATGGACCAGACCGTCGATGCCTTGATCGGCGCCGGCTATGGTTCGGCCGGCGAACGCTGCATGGCGATCTCGGTCGCCGTTCCAGTCGGCAAGACCACCGCCGACCGGCTGATGGAAAAGCTGATCCCGCGGGTCGAGAGCTTGAAGATCGGTACCTCGATCGATCCGTCGGCGGATTATGGTCCGCTGGTGACCAAGGAAGCGCTTAACCGCGTCAAGAACTACGTCGACATCGGCATCAAGGAAGGTGCCACGCTCGCGGTCGACGGCCGCAGTTTCAAGATGCAGGGCTATGAGAACGGCTTCTATATGGGCGGCTGCCTGTTCGACAACGTCACCAAGGACATGCGGATCTACAAGGAAGAGATCTTTGGCCCGGTGCTGTCGGTCGTGCGCGCCCACGATTACAATGAAGCGCTGGCGCTGCCGTCGGATCATGACTACGGCAACGGGGTTGCGATCTTCACCCGTGACGGCGACGCGGCGCGCGACTTTGCCGCCAAGGTCAATGTCGGCATGGTCGGCATCAACGTGCCGATCCCGGTGCCGATCGCCTACTACACCTTCGGCGGCTGGAAGAAGTCCGGCTTCGGCGATCTCAACCAGCACGGGCCGGATTCGATCCGCTTCTACACCAAGACCAAGACGGTGACCTCGCGCTGGCCGTCCGGTGTCAAGGAGGGCGCGGAGTTCTCGATTCCGACGATGAATTGACCGCGTCATAAACCAGATGCAATTCGCTCTCAACGAGGACCAGATAGCGGTTCGCGACATGGCGCGGGAATTCGCCGCGGAAAAAATCGCGCCGCATGCGATCCGCTGGGACGAGGAGAAGCATTTTCCGGTCGACGTGATGCGCGAAGCCGCCAAGCTCGGCATCGGCGGCATCTATATCCGTGACGATGTCGGCGGGTCGGCGCTGACCCGCTTCGATGCCGCGCTGATCTTCGAGGCCTTGGCGCAGGGTTGCCCGACGGTGTCGGCGTTCATCTCGATCCACAACATGGCGTCCTGGATGATCGATGCCTTCGGCAACGACACCCAGCGCAAAAAATGGCTGCCGAAACTCTGCACCATGGAGCTGTTGGCGAGCTATTGCCTGACCGAACCAGGCTCGGGATCGGATGCGGCGGCGCTGCGCACCCGCGCGGTCCGCGACGGCGACCATTATGTGCTGAATGGCCAGAAACAATTCATCTCCGGCGCCGGTGCGGGTGATGTCTACGTGGTGATGGTGCGGACCGGCGCGGACGGGCCCGGCGGCATCTCGACGCTGGTGGTCGAGGGCGATACGCCGGGACTGTCGCTCGGCGCCAACGAGCGCAAGATGGGCTGGAACGCGCAGCCGACCCGCGCGGTGATCTTTGAGAATGCGCGGGTGCCGGTCGCCAACCGTCTCGGCGACGAAGGCATCGGATTCAAGATCGCGATGGCCGGGCTCGACGGCGGCCGCATCAATATCGCGGCCTGTTCGCTCGGCGGGGCGCAAAACGCGCTCGACAAGTCGCTGGCCTACATGAAGGAGCGGAAAGCCTTCGGAAAGCGCCTCGACGAATTCCAGGCGCTGCAGTTTCGTCTGGCCGACATGGCGACGGAGCTGGAGGCGGCGCGGACCTTTGTGTGGCGTGCGGCGGCCGCGCTTGATCGCAAGGATCCCGATGCGACCATGCTATGCGCGATGGCCAAACGGTTCGGCACCGATGTCGGGTTCGAAGTCGCCAACCAGGCGCTGCAACTGCATGGCGGCTACGGCTACCTCAGCGAATACGGCATCGAGAAGATCGTGCGCGATTTGCGGGTGCACCAGATCCTCGAAGGCACCAACGAGATCATGCGGCTGATCGTCTCGCGCAAACTGATCGAGGGCGCGCGATGACAGCGGCGGCCGGCATCGCCGAGCCCGACCTGATCGTGCGGCGCGAAGGCGCCGCCGGCATCATCCGGCTCAACCGGCCGAAGGCGATCAACGCCGTGACGCTCGAAATGTTTCGCGACATCGACAAGGCGCTCGATGAGTTCGAGGCCGATGCCGGCTATTGCGGTGATCCTGCTGGAAGGCGCCGGCGACCGCGGCCTTTGCGCCGGCGGCGATATCCGTGCGCTCTAGGAAAGCTCGAAGGTCGCCGGCGATCTCGGCAAGATCCTCTGGCGCGAGGAATACATCCTCAACGCCCGGATCGCGAAATTCCCAAAACCCTATGTCGCCTTCATGGACGGCATCGTGATGGGCGGTGGCGTCGGGCTGTCGGCGCACGGCAGCCATCGCATCGTCACCGAGCGGACGAAACTGGCGATGCCGGAAGTCGGTCTCGGCTTCTTCCCCGATGTCGGCGGCACCTTTTTGCTGTCGCGCGCGCCGGGCGAGATCGGGACTTATTTCGGGCTGACCGGCCAGACCATGAACGGCCCCGATGCGATCTATGCGCGTTTCGCCGACGCCGTGGTGCCGTCGGGCAAGCTAGGCGCTCTCCGCGAAGTCCTCACCAAAATCCGCCCCGGTACGACATCGGCCGAAATCAAGACCCTGATCGACGGTTTTTCGACCGGCGAGAAATCAGGCGCCGTTGCCGCGTTACGGCCGAAGATCGACGCCTGGTTCGCGCATGACCGCATGCAGGACATCGTCGCGGCGTTGCAGCGCGACGGCTCGGAGCTTGCGCAGGCGACGCTGAAGACATTGAACGAGAAGTCGCCGCGCGGCATGGTGGTGACGCTCAAACTGCTGCGGCTGGCCCGCGGCGCGTCGTCGCTGGAACAATGCCTGGTGCGGGAATATCGTGCCGCGCTGGAAGTGTTTCGAAGCGACGATTTCCGGGAAGGCGTGCGTGCCGCCGTGATCGACAAGGACCGTAATCCAAAATGGTCGCCCGCTAGACTAGAGGACGTGACGGCGGAGATGGTCGCGCCTTATTTCGCCGAGATCGGCGCCGACGAGCTAACATTCGAACCATCAAGCTAGAAACGACCCAAGCGGAGGAATTTCTAATGGCAACGATCGCATTCATTGGCCTCGGCAATATGGGCGGCCCGATGGCGGCCAATCTGGTCAAGGCTGGCCACAAGGTGATCGCGTTTGATCTGGTCGCCGCCTCGCGCGATCAGGCCCAGACCGATGGCGCCGCGATCGCCGAAAGTTCGGTGGGGGCAGTGAAGGGCGCCGAAGTCGTGATCACGATGCTGCCGGCGGGCAAGCATGTGCTGTCGGTGTGGACCGATGTGATCCCGTCGATGGGCAAGGGCGCGGTGATCATCGATTGCTCGACCATCGACGTCGAAAGCGCCAAGCAAGCGCATGCGCTGGCCAAAAAGCACGGCATGGCCTCGGTCGATGCGCCGGTCTCTGGCGGCACCGGCGGCGCCAAGGGCGCCACCTTGACTTTCATGTGCGGCGGCGACGACAAGGCGTTCGCGGCGGCAAAGCCTGTCCTGGAAAAGATGGGCAAGCGGATCGTGCATTGCGGCGGCGCCGGCGCCGGGCAGGCGGCGAAAATCTGCAACAACATGATCCTGGGGATTTCCATGATTGCGGTCGGCGAGGCCTTTGCGCTCGCCGAAAAGCTCGGACTGTCGCACCAGGCGCTGTTCGATGTCGCCTCGACCTCATCGGGACAATGCTGGGCGCTGACATCCTATTGCCCGGTGCCTGGCCCGGTGCCGACCTCGCCGGCCAATAACGGCTACAAGCCGGGCTTTGCCGCGGCATTGATGGTCAAGGACATGACATTGGCGCAGGACGCCGCGAAGGCCACGGGAGCAGCGACGCCGCTCGGCAGGCATGCGCAGGAGATCTACAAGGCGTTCGATGCCGCTGGCCACGGCGGGGTCGACTTCTCCGGCATCATTCAGCACGTGCGGGAGCTGGCCGAGAAATAGTTTGTGGCGTCATCCTGAGGTGCGAGCGACAGCGAGCCTCGAAGAATGACAAGGCGGTCCATGTGGCCATCCTTCGAGACGCCGCGCAGGCGCGGCTCATCAGGATGACGTCGATGAATTTGGTGAGATCAAATGATCACTTTCCAGGAAGCGCGTGCCTTTCTGCTGAAACACCGCACCGATTACGATGCCGCGGTGAGGGGATTCCGCTGGCCGGACCCTGCGCCGTTCAACTGGGCGCTCGACTGGTTCGACGCGGAGCTCGCACGGAATCCTGAAAGCAAGGATCGCCCGGCGCTGTGGATCGTCGATGCCGGCAGCGACAAGGAAACAAAACTTTCGTTCGCGGCGCTCTCCAGCCGCTCCAACCAGCTAGCAAATTTCCTGCGCGCGCAAGGGGTCGAGCGCGGCGATCACCTGTTGCTGCTGCTGGGCAATGTGGTGCCGCTGTGGGAGACCATGCTGGCGGCGATGAAGCTCGGGGTAGTCGTGATCCCCGCCACCACGCTTCTGACCCCGGACGAGCTCCGCGACCGGCTCGACCGTGGCCGGGCGCGGGTGGTGGTGGCTTCGCAAGATCAGGTCGCGAAATTTAAAGGCCTCGGCGGCGACAAGCTCGTCCGTATTGTGGTAGGCGCCTCTTCAAAGCATGAGGGCTGGCTGCCGTTTGAGGAAGCTGCGAAAGCGTCTGAAACATTTGCGCCGGATGGCCCGACCAACGCCGACGATCCGATGCTGCTCTATTTCACGTCCGGCACCACCGCCAAGCCAAAGCTGGTGCGGCACAGCCAGCGCAGCTATCCGGTCGGCGGATTGTCGACCATGTTCTGGCTCGGGCTTCAGCCGGGCGACATCCATCTCAACATTTCCTCGCCGGGCTGGGCCAAGCACGCCTGGAGCTGCTTCTTCGCGCCGTGGAATGCCGGCGCCACCGTGTTCGTGGTCAACCAGCCGCGCTTCGACGCCAAGGGCCTGCTCGCCACCATCGGCCGTTGCGGCGTGACGACATTGTGCGCGCCGCCGACGGTATGGCGGCTGTTCATCCAGGAACGGCTAGCCGATTTCAAGGTAAGCTTGCGCGAGGTCTGCGGCGCCGGCGAGCCGCTCAATCCCGAAGTGATCGATCAGGTGCGCGGCGCCTGGGGGCTGACCATCCGCGACGGCTACGGCCAGACCGAGACTACCGCGCTCGCCGGCAATTCGCCGGGCCAAAAGGTGAAGGTCGGCTCGATGGGCCGCCCGCTGCCGGGCTATTCTGTGCAGATCACCGATGGCGACGGCCACGTCACCAAAGAGGGCGAGGTCACGCTCGTGCTTGGCGCGTGCCGGCCCGCGGGCCTGATGCAGGGTTATCAGGGCGACGACGGCAGACTGAGCGGCGCCGACGGCGATCTCTATCGCAGCGGCGACGTGGTATTTGCCGACGACGAGGGCTACCTGACCTTTGTCGGCCGCTCCGATGACGTCTTCAAATCGTCCGATTACCGCATCAGTCCGTTCGAGCTGGAAAGCGTGCTGCTGGAACATGAATCGGTCGCCGAAGCCGCTGTCGTTCCGAGCCCGGATCCGATTCGCCTGGCGATCCCAAAAGCCTATGTGCTGCTGGTCGCGGGCGTTGAACGCACCCCGGAAACCGCGCTATCGATCTTCAAGCATCTGCACACGCGACTTGCACCGTTCAAGCGTATCCGGCGGATCGAGCTGGTGAGTGAATTGCCGAAGACGATTTCGGGCAAAATCCGCCGCGTGCAGCTGCGCCGGCTGGAGCATGAAAATGACCGTGGCGACGCGCTGCGGGGCAAGGAGTTTCGCGAGGAAGAATTCCCGGAGCTGCAAAAGGTCCGCGCCGCGGGATCGACGGAGAGTTAGGTAAATGAATGAAGTCTGGAAGAAGCCGCCGGTTTCGCTGGAAGCCTATCAGAAGATGGTGGGGCACGAGGTCGGGGTGTCGTCATGGCATCTGGTCGATCAGAACCGCATCAATGTCTATGCCGACGTGATCGAGGATCATCAGTTCATCCATGTCGACCCCGAACGCGCCAAAAAAGAAACCGCGTTCGGCACCACCGTGGCGCACGGCTTTCTCACGATGTCGCTGATGAGCATCATGTCCTACGAGGTGATGCCGGTCATCGAGGGCACCACGATGGGCGTCAATTATGGCTTCGACAAGCTCCGCTTTATCTCGCCGGTCAAGGCTGGTTCGCGCGTGCGCGGCCGCTTTACGCTTGTCGACGCGAAATTGCGCAAGCCGAAGGAGCTGCAATCGCGCACCAATGTCACGGTCGAAATCGAAGGCGAGGACAAGCCCGCTCTGGTCGCCGACTGGATCGGGTTGATCTATTTTGCTTAGTATCGGCCGTGTTGGCCGAACCCACCTCCAGGAAACTTAATCATGACAATCAGATTTGACGGACGCGTCGCCATCGTCACCGGCGCGGGCAATGGTCTTGGACGGGCGCATGCGCTGGGGCTCGCCAGCCGCGGCGCAAAAGTCGTGGTCAACGATTTCGGCAGCGCGCGCGACGGCACCGGCGGCTCGCTGACCCCGGCCGAAACCGTGGTCGAGGAAATCCGAAAGGCGGGCGGGGTGGCGATGGCCGACGGCGCCGACGTCTCGAACTTCACGCAGGTCAAGGCGATGGTCGATCGCGCCACCAGGGAGTGGGGCAGCGTCGATCTGCTCTGCGCCAATGCCGGCATATTGCGCGACAAATCATTCGGCAAGATGGAAGTGATGGATTTCGCCAAGGTGCTGGACGTGCATCTGGTCGGCACGTTCTATTGCTGCAAGGCGGTGTGGGAGGGCATGCGCGAACGCAATTACGGCCGCATCGTGCTGACCACGTCATCGTCGGGGTTGTACGGCAATTTCGGCCAGGCCAATTATGGTGCTGCGAAGTCCGGCATGGTCGGCCTGATGAATGTGCTCGCGGAGGAGGGTCGCAAGAACAACATCCGCGTCAACACGATCTCGCCGACGGCGGCGACCCGCATGACCGAGGAATTGCTGCCGCCGCAGGCGCTGGCCCTGATGCGCCCCGAGGCGATCACGCCCGCGGTGGAATATCTGCTTCACGAGGACGCGCCAACCCGAACCATCATGGGCGCGGGCGCCGGCTCGTTCGCGGTGATCAAGATCATGGAAACCGAGGGCATCAACCTGCCGCCGTCCGAATGGACGCCGGACGCGATCGCGGCGCATTTCAACGAGATCGCAGACATGTCGACGGCCAAGGCGCTGGAAGGCGCGTTCCAGCAGACCCAAAAATATGTCACCCAGGCCGCGGCGAGGGCGGGCGTGAAGCTATGAGCTCGTCATTCCGGGGCGCGCGTCAGCGCGAGCCCGGAATCCATAGCCACGATCGCGCGTGCGGCTTGCCGCATTCGCGAAACAAAAAGCGCGCGCTTGGCTCTCTTAAATCGCGCGAATGGCCCAAGGGCCAAGCGCGCCGGGAGTATCGATTCCGGGCCTGCGCAAAGATGCGCATCCCGGAATGACGATGCTAATAAACGAAGCCGCCATCATCGGCGCCGGCCCCGCCGGGCTGATGGCGGCGGAAGTGCTCGCGCAAGGCGGGGCGCGGGTGACCGTCTATGACGCGATGCCGTCGGCGGGGCGCAAATTCTTGATGGCCGGCCGCGGCGGGCTCAATTTGACGCACAGCGAGAAGCTTCCGCAATTCCTCGCGCGCTACCGCGAAGCGGCGCCGCGCCTTGCCGCCGCGATCGAGGCCTTTCCGGCCGATCGCTTGCGCGAATGGAGCGAGGCGCTGGGGCAGCCGACCTTTGTCGGCTCCAGCGGGAGAGTGTTTCCAAAAGCCTTCAAGGCCTCGCCGTTGCTGCGCACCTGGCTGCGCCGGCTTGACGCCGCGGGCGTGCAATTTTTCTTTCGCCACCGCTGGACCGGCTGGGATGAGCGCGGCCGTCTGTTGTTTCGGACGCCGGATGGTGCGCGCGCGGTCGACGCCCGCGCAACCGTGCTGGCGCTCGGCGGTGCAAGCTGGCCGCGGCTCGGATCCGATGGCACTTGGACTGAAACGCTCGCCGCGAAGGGCGTGACAATATCACCTTTGCGGCCCGCCAACAGCGGTTTCACCGTTGCCTGGTCCGATGTTTTTCGCAGCCGCTTTGAGGGTCAGCCGCTCAAGGGTGTCGCTCTGATATTCGGCCCGCACATGGCGCGCGGCGAAGCGATTGTCACCCGCATTGGCATCGAAGGCGGCGCAATCTACGTACTGTCGGCCGAGTTGCGTGAAGCGATCGCAAGTTCGGGGCATGCCATTCTGCGCATCGCCCTGCGACCTGATGTCGAAACTGTCGAGTTGAGCGCGCGTTTATCCGCACCCCGCGGCAAGCAATCGCTCTCCAATTTCCTGCGCAAGGCCGTGCAGCTTTCGCCGGTCGGCATCGGCCTGTTGCAGGAGGCGGCGATGGCGTCGGGCAAATCACTGTCGTCGCTGTCAGCGGCGAGTCTTGCCGAACTGATCAACGCCGTGCCGATCAAGCTCGACGGCACAGCGCCCATCGCGCGTGCGATCTCGACCGCGGGCGGGATTTCATTCGACGAGCTCGATGCGGATTTCATGATCCGCCGTCTGCCCGGCATCTTCGCCGCCGGCGAAATGCTCGACTGGGAAGCGCCGACCGGCGGCTATCTGCTGCAGGCCGCGTTCGCGACGGGGGCAGCGGCGGGGCGGGGCGCGTTGAAATGGCTCAAGAAGCGAATGGCGAATAGCGAGTAGAAATTCTTCTATTCGCTATTCGCTACTGCCTATTCGCCTACCGCAGCTTCCCCCGCGCCGCGACCGGCAACGTGCCGATGATCTCCTCGCCGCGCACCATCACCACCTCGTCCATCATGTTGACGACGACGCAAACGTGATTGGGCACGATCCGCACGACGTCGCCCACTTGAGGCCGCGTGTTGCTGCGGGTAAGGTCGAGGAAGCCATGTTCTTCGGCAAAGCGCGCAATTTTCGCTTCGGGATGTTCGAGGATCAGGCCATGGCCGTCGAGTCCGCCGGTATCGGACGTCAGCGTCTTCGAGCCGGCATCCAGAATGCCGCGATCCGGACCGGCGCGGCTCACCACCGTGGAATAGATGTTCAGCGCGCAATCGTCCCAGCTCGCCACGCCGGCCGCGACTTGCATCCGGTCATTGTAGATGTAAGTGCCGGGCCGGTGCTCGGTCGCGCCCTTGAGTTTTCCCATATTCTTCAGGTTCGGCGTGCCGCCGGTCGACACCATTTTGGCATCAAGCCCGTGGACGCGGACACCGGCGAGCGCTTCGTCGTAAAACTTCTGCGCCTCGGCCCAGCCGGTCTCGGTCGGATACAGCATGAAGCCCGCGAATGTCAGCCCCTTGGATGCCGCGATCTCTCGCGCCAGTGCGATCGCTTCCGCGGGCGTCTCGACGCCGGCGCGCTTGCGCCCGGTATCGCACTCGACGACGACGGAGAGCGGCCGGCCGGAAGCGCGAGCGGCCTGCGGCAGGCCAGCGATCACGACGAGATTGTCGGCCGCAACCGTCATATTGGCCTTGGCCTGCAGCGCGCCGAGCCGGGTCATTTTCTCGTCGCCGAGCAGATTGTAGGTGATCAGGATGTCGTCGATCCCGGCCTCCGCCATCACCTCGGCTTCGCCTAGCTTTTGGCAGGTGATGCCCTTGGCGCCCGCCGCGATCTGCATTTTGGCGAGCATCGGGCTCTTGTGGGTCTTGATGTGCGGGCGATTGGCGACCGCGGCCGCATCGCAGGCCGCCTGAACGCGCGAGATGTTACGCTCGACCTTGTCCATGTCGATGACGGCACACGGCGTGCCGTATTCGCGGGCGATCTTGGCGGCAAGGGGTGTGGTCATGGGTTAAGCCTGCTCTATCTCTTCACGCAGCACTTCGAGCTCCAGCCATCGATCTTCCGCGGCGGCAAGTTCCTGCTGTGCGGTTGCGATCGCGGCCGAAGCTTCTTCGAATTTCTTGCGATCTTTGGCGTAGAGATCGGGGTCGTCAAGCATGCGCTGCCGCCTGGCGATCTCGGCCTGCAATTTGGCGATGGTCTTCGGCAGGGTTTCCAGCGCATGTTTTTCGTTGAAGTTGAGCCGCCGCTTTGGCGCCGGCGAAGTTGCGGCAGTCTTGGTTTCCTTCTTGTCTTCGGCAGCAACAGCAGGTTTTGCCGACTCGCGCTTCAAATCGGCCCCGCGCTGCGACAGCATGTCGGAATAGCCGCCGGCATATTCGATCCAGCGCCCATTGCCTTCGGGCGCGATCACGGAGGTCACGACGCGGTCGAGGAAATCGCGGTCGTGGCTGATTAGGATCACCGTGCCCTCATAGTCGCCGAGCATCTCTTCCAGCACATCGAGAGTTTCGAGGTCGAGGTCATTCGTGGGCTCGTCCAGCACCAGAAGATTCGATGGCTTCGCCAGCGCGCGCGCCAGCATCAGCCGGCCGCGCTCGCCGCCGGACAGTACCTCAAGCGGCGTGCGCATCTGTTCCTGCGCGAACAGAAAGTCCTTCATGTAGCTGACCACGTGTTTGGGCTTGCCGCCAACCATCACATGATCGCCGCGACCGCCGGTCAGGGCCTCGGTGAGCGTCGACTTGGGATCGAGGCTTTCGCGGTGCTGGTCGAGCGTCGCCATCTCGATATTGGCGCCGAGCCTGACCGTGCCGCTGTCAGGCGCATCCGCGCCGGTCAGCAAATTGACCAGCGTGGTCTTGCCGGCGCCGTTCGGCCCGACGATGCCGATGCGGTCGCCGCGCTGCACGCGGATCGAGAAGT
The DNA here is from genome assembly GCA_963713785.1 of uncultured Alphaproteobacteria bacterium. GTDB lineage: Bacteria > Pseudomonadota > Alphaproteobacteria > Rhizobiales > Xanthobacteraceae > Bradyrhizobium. Next base: position 1,031,020 of record CAVQNB010000001.1, on the reverse strand, counting down.
TTTCGACGATCTTGCGCTCGCCAAACGCCTTGCCTATGTTTTTCGCCTCGATCACCAGCCGGCCGGATTTTTCCGCTTCCGCGGCGGCGAGGTTGGCGTTGCCCGCAGCACCGCGATAATCGCGCCGCTGCTGGCGCAGCGCATGGAGATTGCCTAGCCGCTTGACGTTGCGCTTGCGCCGCCCGGAAACGCCGTAGCGCAGCCAGTGCTCTTCGTTGACGATTTTGCGGTCGAGCTTGTGCTGCTCGCGCTCCTCCTCGGCCAAGACCTCGTCGCGCCAGGCTTCGAACGCGGCAAAGCCCCGGTCGATCTGCCGGATCTGGCCGCGATCGAGCCAGGCGGTCGAGCGCGACAAATTGCTGAGGAAACGGCGGTCATGGCTGATCAGCACCAGCGCGCTGCGCCGGCCGTCGAGTTCGCTTTCCAGCCATTCGATAGTGGGAAGATCGAGATGGTTGGTCGGCTCGTCCAGCAGCAAAATATCGGGCGAGGGCGCCAGCGCCCGCGCCAGCGCCAAGCGGCGGGCTTCGCCGCCGGAGAGATACGAAGGCGCTTCGTCGCCGCGCAGCGCGAGCTGTTCAAGGAGATAGCGCGCCTGATAGCGGTCGTCGCCAGGGCCTAAACCCGCTTCGACATAGGAAAGCGTGGTCGCATGGCCATCGAAGTCCGGCTCCTGCGGCAGATAGCGGATGGTCGCGCCGGGTTGCACGAAGCGGCCGCCGCTATCGGGTTCGGCCAATCCGGCCGCGATTCTCAGCAGCGTCGATTTGCCGGAGCCGTTGCGCCCGATCAGGCAGACGCGCTCGGCAGGCGACACCGAAAGCTCCACACCTGACAATAGCGGCGTGCCGCCAAACGTCAGCTTGATGTCCTTTAACTGGATCAGCGGCGGCGCCATGATTTCAGTCCTGATGTGGCGCAGGCTGTTGCGGCCGCTGGCGCTGGATGCGGCGGATGGCCTGATCGAGGGCCGACAGGAATGTCGAGCGGTCGCGGGCTGCGAACGACTTCGGCCCGCCGGTGATTTCGCCCGATGAGCGCAGATCCGTCATCAGATTGCGCACCGCCAGCGTCATCCCGATCGAGGCTTCCGTGAACGGTTTTCCGTTCGGTGCGATCACTTCGGCGCCTGCCTTCACGCAGCGGCTTGCGAGCGGAATATCCGAGGTGATCACGATATCGCCCTTACCGGCGCGTTCCGCGATCCAGTCATCGGCCGCATCCATGCCGGAGCCGGCCGCGACGCGATCGATCAGCGGGTGCTGCGGCACCCGGATGAAGTTTCCCGCGACCACGCTGACCGGAAGCCCGTGCCGATCGGCGACGCGATAGATCTCGTCCTTGACCGGGCAGGCGTCGGCATCGACATAAATACGGGTAATGGGCTGCACTTGCGTCATGGGCTATTGGCGGTTCCGGTGGTTGCGCGCGTGGTACTCTATTCGTGCCGAAATTGCGAGCAAAACGCGGCTTGCCAATCAGGTCCGGTTGCGTACCATCAGGGACGCGAAAAGGCGGACAAATCGGGGAAAATTAGGACATGACAGACCTGCTCGAACCCTACCGCGTCTCGGCCTACAACAGCTCAAAACAATCCGAGAACAAGATCCACGATGATACGGTGGCGCGCCGGTTCGGATTTTCCGGCGGGCTCGTCCCCGGCGTCGACGTGCTCGCTTATATGCTGCACCTTCCCGTGGCGAAATGGGGCCGGGCCTTTCTCGAGCGCGGCCTGATCGAGGCGCGTTTCCTCAAACCCGTCTATGACGGCGAGATCGCCAATGTCATGGCGATCGAGAGCGACGGGGTGCTTTCGCTCGAGGTGGAAAGCAGAAGTGAACTCTGCGCCACCGGTACGGCGTCGTTGCCGACTTCCGCGCCGTCGTTTTCGCTCAACGATTTTACCGAAGTCGCCGCGGTCGCCGAACGCAAGCCGATAAGCGCGAATTCGTACGAGGTCGGAAAATGGCTCGGCACCTTGCCGCGTAACTGGGCCGGTGAGGCGGCCACGGAATATCTGCACGATATCAGGGAGCACGATGCGATCTACGCGCGCGAAGGTGTTGGCCATCCCGGCCTGTTGCAGCGGGTGATGAACAAGGTCTTAGTCGACAACGCCATCCTCGGCCCCTGGATTCATGTCGGCAGCCGGATGCAGCTTTTGTCCACCGCGCACAGTGGCGACGAACTCACCGCGCGCGCCAAAGTCACCGGAAACTACGAGAAAAAAGGTCACCGCTTCGTCGAGTTCGATGCGCTGGTCGTCGCCAACGGCACAACGCCGCTCGCGCATTGCCAGCACATCGCGATCTATCAGCCGCGCGAGCAGGCGGCGGCGTAGGGGCGGGAAGGGCCACGGCGCGCCGCATTCTCGACCGTCATCCCCCGCGAAAGCGGGGGGATCCAGTACGCCGCGGCTTCACGGCTCCATCGCTACCGTCTCTGGAATACTGGATCGCCCGCTGTCCGCGGGCGATGATTGGGTTTGTGGCAGGAGCGGCGCTACGCCGCCTTGGCCTTGCCGTTCTCGATCGCGCGCCAGACCCGCTCCGGGGTCAGCGGCATGTCGATCTCTGTGATGCCGTATTCCGAGAGCGCGTCGATCACCGCATTGACGATGCAGACCAGGCTGCCGGCACAGCCGGCTTCGCCGCAGCCCTTGTTGCCCAGCGGGTTGGATTTCGCCGGCGAGGGATGATCGCCGACTTCCATCAGCGGGATGTCGCCGGCCCGCGGCAGCGCGTAGTCCATGAATGAGCCGGTGATCGGCTGGCCGCTGGCGTCGTAGCTGACCTCTTCCATCAGCGCCTGACCGATGCCCTGCGCAACACCGCCATGGAGTTGGCCTGCGACGATCATCGGATTGACGATAGTGCCGAAATCGTTGACGCCGGTATAGCGCACGACCCGCACCACGCCGGTTTCCGGATCGACCTCGACTTCGGCGACATGGCAGCCATTGGGGAAGGTCGAGGGCGTGTCCTTGGTGGCGTGATCGACATCGAGCGAGGCGGGCACGCCGTCGGGCATCTTGCCTTCGCGCAGGCGCTCGGCGAGCTCCATGATGCCGATAGAGCGGTCGGTGCCAGCAATCGTGAAACGGCCATTGGCGAATTCGATATCGGCTTCGGAGGCTTCCATCAAATGCGCGGCCGCCTGCTTGCCCTTGGCGATGACGAGCGCGGAAGATTCGACGATCGCAGTGCCCGTCGCGGTGATCGAGCGCGAACCGCCGGTGCCGTTGCCGAAGCGCACAGCATCGCTGTCGTTCTGCTCCAGCGTGACCTTCTCGAACGGCACCCCTAGCTGCGCCGACAACACCTGCGCGAACGGTGTGGCGTGGCCCTGGCCGTAATCTAGCGTGCCGGTGGTGAGTTTTACGCTGCCGTCAGGCTCGAACGTGATCTTGCCGAGCTCGCCGCTCGGAGGTGCTGTGACCTCGAGATACGACCCGACCGCGATGCCGCGCAGCTTGCCCTGCTTGCGGCTTTCTTTCTTCCGCTTGGCGAAGTTGGCGTGATCTGAAATCTCGAGCGCCTTGTTGAAGACGCCGGCGAAATCGCCGCTGTCATAGGTGACGCCGCTGGCCGCCGCGAACGGCAATTGCGCCGGCTTGATGAAGTTGCGCCTGCGCAAGGTGAGGCGGTTGATGCCCGTCTCGTCGGCGGCGCGATCGATCAGCCGTTCCATGTAGTAATTGGCTTCGGGCCGTCCGGCGCCGCGATAGGCGCCCATCAGCGTGGTGTTGGTCAACACCGTCTTGATGTCGACGCCGAGCAGCGGCGTGCGATAGACGCTGGCGAGATTCTTGCCGGTGTTGAGCGACAGCGGCCCTGGTGCGACGCCGGTGATATAGGCGCCGAGATTGCCATAGCCCGTCAGGCGCACGGCGAGGAACTTGCCTTCGGCATCGAGCGCGAGTTCGGCGTGGATCAGTTGCGAACGGCCCTGGCTGTCGGAGAGAAAACTATTGGAGCGCTCGTCGGTCCATTTCACCGGACGGCCGAGCGTCTTCGCCGCGTGCAGGATGCAGGTATATTCGGGATAGTTGACGTTCTTCATCCCGAACGAGCCGCCGACATTGGCGGTGAGGATGCGGACCTTTTCCGCTGCCACGTTGAGGATCTTCGCCAGCGTCGCCCTGTTGCCCGACACGCCCTGGGTCGGAACCTGCAGCGTGTAGCGCTCGGCCTTGTTGTCGTAGGCGGCAAGCGCTGTGCGCGGCTCCATCGACACCACGGCGACGCGGTTGTTGACGATGTCGAGTTTTGTGACATGGGCGGCGCCGGCAAAGGCGGCATCGATCTTGGCAGTGTCGCCATAGTGATAATCGAGCGCGACATTGTTTGGGATGTGATCGTAAAGCTGGGGCGCGCCGGGTTTGGCGGCTTCCGCGGCGTCGGTGACGGCCGGCAGCGGTACGATGTCGAGCTCGACCGCTTCCGCGGCATCCTTTGCTTGGGCGAGCGTTTCGGCGACGACAAAGGCGATGGGATCGCCGACAAAGCGCACCTTGTCGGTCGGAAGTGCTGCGCGGTTGGTCTGCAACAGCGGCGAGCCGTCGCGGTTTTTGAGCGGAAGCCCGCAGGTGAAAGGGTTGTAGTTGGCCGACGCCAGGCCGGCGCCGGTCCAAACCCCGAGCACGCCGGGCAGCGCCTTGGCGGCAGAGGTCTCGATGCCCCTGATGATGCCGTGGGCATGGCTGGAACGCACCATCCAGGCATAGGCCTGGTTCGGCATAGTGAAATCGTCGGTGTATTTGCCCTTGCCGCGCACAAGCGTGTCGTCCTCCTTGCGGCGGACCGGCTGTCCGACGCCGTATTTTTGCAGTGCGATAGCGTTTTCGAGTGAGGACGGAGACGTATGATCTTGCATCTGAAATGCCTGATTTTGCGGGATTTCGCTGGGTTCCGCTGAGATAACGCGCCGATCCCCCGGCGACAACGCCTGATTAGGCATAGTCCTATGTGATGGGTTGTTGCGCAGCCCCCCTTCGCTGCTAAAGTTTCCGTGAAAACGGAATTCCAGGCCGGCCGGAAATGGCCACGGAAAGACAGTTTGATGGACGATGATACGCGGCTTCGCGATGGGCTTCGCGTTGGCCTTGGGGCCTGCGGAGACGACGGCAAGGGGCCGCGTCGCGATCTGCCGGCGGCAGAGGCGGGAGCGGCCCATGCGCATGGGCAAGGACATGCCCAAGGAAATGTTCAAGGAAATGTTCAAGGAAATGTTCAAGGACTTGCCCAAGGAACCGGCGTCTATGCGGCGCTCGACCTCGGAACCAATAATTGCCGTCTCTTGATCGCCTGTCCCTCCGGCGACGGCTTTCGCGTCGTCGATTCCTTCTCGCGCATCATCCGGCTCGGCGAAGGCATTTCGGCAACCGGCAGCATCAGCGAGGCCGCGATCGAGCGCGCAATCGCGGCGCTTTCAATCTGCCGCGACAAGATCGAGTTGCGCAAAGCGAGGCGGCTGCGGCTGATTGCAACCGAAGCCTGCCGCGCGGCGTCGAACGCCGATGGCTTTCGCGATCGGGTCGCGGCCGAGACCGGCATCCACCTCGAGGTCATCGATCGCGAGACCGAGGCAGCGCTTGCCGTGATCGGTTGCTCGCCGCTGCTCGACTCAAGAGGGCGCGGCGCCATCCTGTTCGACATCGGCGGCGGTTCGACCGAGCTGGTCCGGATCGAGCGCGACCCAACCGAACCGAATGGCGAGCCGCGGATCAAGGCGTGGATGTCGATCCCGCTTGGGGTGGTCTCGATCGCCGAACATTTCGGCGGGCGGGACGTGACGCAGCAATCCTATGCGCGCATGGTCGAGGAGGTCGCGCAATATATCTCGCCGTTCGCGGCCGAGCACGCCGTCGATTTGCGCGACATGCATCTGCTCGGCACGTCGGGAACGGTGACGACGCTCGCCGGCATCCATCTCAATCTTGCGCGATATGACCGTCGCCGGGTTGACGGCATCTGGATGAGCGACGCCGACCTCACCGCGACCATCGCAAAACTGCTCGGCATGAGCTATCAGGAGCGCGCCAGCAATAATTGCATCAGCGTCGAGCGCGCCGATCTGGTACTGGCGGGCTGCGCCATTCTCGATGCGATCCGGCAGGCGTTTCCGCTGCCGAGGCTGCGCGTCGCCGACCGCGGCCTGCGCGAGGGCATGCTGGTCGAGATGATGCGCGAGGACGGCGCGCTGCGCGGATAGGGATCCAGGCCCGATATGGCGAAAGACTCAACCGGCCGGCTGCACGTCACGGTCAAGACCGGCGGCAAGCGCAAGCTGTCGTCAAAGCTCTGGCTGGAGCGCCAGCTCAACGATCCCTATGTGGCGCAGGCGCGGCGCGACGGCTATCGCTCGCGCGCGGCCTACAAGCTGATCGAGATCGACGATAAATATCGCATTCTCAAGCCCGGCATGTCAGTCGTCGACCTCGGCGCCGCGCCCGGCGGCTGGAGCCAGATCGCCGCCAAACGTGTCGGGGCTGTTGACGGCAAGGGCAAGGTGATCGCGATCGATCTTCTGGAGATGCCGGAGATCGCCGGCGTTAGTTTCGCGCAGCTTGATTTTTTGACCGAGGACGCACCGGAAAAATTGACGGCGATGATGGGCGGCCGCGCCGACGTGGTGCTGTCGGACATGGCCGCCAACACCACGGGCCATCGCAAGACCGATCAGCTGCGCATCCTCGGTCTCGTCGAAGCTGCCGCCGTGTTCGCTTCCGAAGTGCTCAATCCGGGTGGCACGTTTCTGGCAAAAGCGTTTCAGAGCGGCGCCGATGCGGAATTATTGGCGCAGTTGAAGCGCGATTTCGCCAGCGTCCGCCATGTGAAGCCGGCATCGAGCCGGCAGGATTCCTCCGAACGCTACGTGCTGGCGACGGGGTTTCGGGGCGTCCCGGCAGGCAGGCATCATCCAGGGGATAGCCGGCAGGGCGACTAGCGAGAGCGCAATCCGCTACCGGCGATGTGGGCGAGTTACGCCTTGTTAGCCGGCCCCCGAGCTATTGGAAGTCGGCACCAACCTCATCTTGACATGCCTAATCATATTAGGCTAATGCCTAATTGTATTAGAGATGGCCTCATGAAGACAGATCTCGCACGCATTCGTCTGGAGGCCTGCACTCTCGTCAACCGGCATGGCCCGGACGGCCTGTCCATGAGTGACCTTGCGAAGGCCTTGAACATCCGGGTGCCCTCGCTTTACTCGCATGTTGCGGGCATTAGCGATGTGAGGCGTCTCGTGGCAATTCATGGCCTGGCAGAACTGGACCAAGGGGCGGCTCGCGCCACGATCGGAAAATCCGGCTCCGAAGCTGTCCGGGCGCTGCTCAACGAGTACCGGAACTTCGTCCGAAAAATCCCGGTGTCTACGCGACGACCGTTCCGACACCGCCGCGCGACGATACTGAATGGAGCGCAGCCGTGGATCGTCTGACCGACACGTGCCTGGCGACGATGCAGGGATATGGCCTGCGGGGAGCGGAAGCTATCCACGCGCTGCGCGGGTTACGCAGCCTCGTGCATGGATTTGTTTCGCTCGAAACCTCGGGCGCCCTGAAGCACCCGGTGAAACGCGATGAAAGCTTTGCCTGGCTGGTCAATTCGTTTCTCACAATGCTCGAAGGGGCAGCCGAGCCATCGCGACGCAAGCGAGTGATGGAGGCCTCGGAATGAAAACGACAAGACGGCTCCGCGAACTGCTTAGTCATCCGGACATGATCGTGGCACCCGGCGCATATGACGGCATCACCGCGCGGCTGGTCGAGCAGGCCGGGTTCTCCGCCGTCTACATGACCGGCGCGGGTACCTCGATGGCGCGCGGCTTTCCCGACTTCGGGCTTCTCGGCATGAGCGAAATGGTCGAGCAACGCGGCGGTGCTGGCCCGTACCGTCGGGATTCCACTGATTTCCGACGCCGACACAGGCTACGGCAACGAACTCAACGTCACGCGCACCGTACGCGAGTTTGAGGGGCAAGGCGTTGCCGGCATTCATATCGAGGACCAGACTTCACCGAAGCGCTGCGGCCATCTCGACGGCAAGGAGATCATTTCCGCACCGGAATTCGTCGCGAAGATCAGGGCAGCGGTCGCCGCGCGCCGCGATCCGGACTTCCTCATCATTGCGCGCACCGATTCGCGCGCCGTGTCCGGTTTCGACGATGCTATCGCACGTGCCAATGCCGCGCTTGCCGCCGGTGCCGACGTCGCATTCGTCGAAGCCGTCCAGACACCGGAAGAACTATCTTTGGTGCCGCAACGGGTAGATGGCCCCTGCCTGCTCAACGTGGTGCCGGGCGGAAAGACGCCGCCGGTGACGATGGCGCAAGCGCAGGCGCTGGGCTACCGGATCGCAATTCTGCCGGGTCTTCTCTTGGGTGCGGTGATGGTCGCGGCCGATCAGGCCTTGCGCGCCATGAAAGAAACCGGCGCCCCGGCCACTGCACCTAAAGGCGCGAATGTCTCCGATACGTTCCGCCGTTTCGGCGCAGACGAATGGAACGCGCTGCGCCAGCGCTTTGCCGCAGGGGCCTGACAATGTCGCGCACGCTGTTTGAGAAGATCTGGGACGCTCATGTCGTGCGCGATCTGGGTAACGGCTGGGCGCTGCTGCATATCGACTGCCATTTGCTGCACGATCTGTCGGGTCCGCCGGCGCTGGCCGAGATCGCCCGGCGCAAGTTGAGGGTGCGTGACCCCGAGCTCACTTTTGCCGTCGCCGATCACGCGGTCTCCAGCGCGCCCGGGCGGACGGCGCAGACCTTCGAACTCGGCGGGCGCCTCTACAGCACGCTTCGGAAACTGGCCGGGCATAACGGCATTCGCTTCTTCGATCTCGGGCACAAAGGGCAGGGCATCGTCCATGTCATGGGGCCCGAGCTTGGTCTCGTGCTTCCCGGCGTCACACTCATCTGCGGCGACAGCCACACCTGCACTAATGGTGCGCTCGGGGCCCTGGCTTTCGGTGTCGGAAATTCCGAGAGTGCCCATGCGCTTGCGACCCAAACTCTGCGCCAGCAGAAGCCGAAACTCATGCGCGTGCGTTTCGAGGGCAGGGCCGGCCAGGCCGTCACCGCGAAGGATTTCATCCTGCATCTGATCGGGAGGATCGGTGCTGCGGCGGCCACTGGTTGCGCCATCGAATACGCCGGCTCCGCGATCCGCGCGATGCCGATCGAAGGGCGTCTGACAATCTGCAATCTGAGCGTGGAGCTTGGCGCGAAATATGGCCTCATCGCGCCGGACGAAAACACTTTCGCGTATCTGCGCGGCCGGCCCTTCGCTCCGCAGGGCGAGATGTTCGACCGGGCAGTCGAACACTGGAACACCCTGTTCACGGATGCTGATGCATTGTTCGACCGCGAAGAGATGATCGACGTTGCGACCATCGCGCCCACGATCACTTGGGGCACGAGCCCCGAACATGCGATTTCGATTGACGGCGTCGTTCCGTCCCCGGACGCACAGTCCGATCCGGAAGTGCGAAAGGCCTTCGCCGCCGCGGTCGACTACATGGGGCTCGAAGCAGGCAAACCCATTGCCGGTATCAAGGTGGATTGGGTTTTCATCGGCTCTTGCGCCAATTCGCGGCTGTCCGATCTGCGCGAAGCCGCGGCGCTCGCACGCGGGCGTCGGGTCGCCCCAGGCGTTACGGCGTGGGTGGTGCCGGGCTCGGAACAGGTCAAGCGCGACGGCGAAGCGGAGGGTCTCGACCAGATATTTCGCGAGACCGGTTTCGAATGGCGGGAACCGGGATGCAGCCTGTGTGTTGCCGCCAATGGCGAGCGCGTGCCATCCGGCGCGCGCGCCATCTCCACGTCAAATCGCAATTTCGTCGGTCGCCAAGGGCCGGGTGCGCGCACGCATCTCGCAAGTCCGGCCATGGCCGTTGCTGCCGCGGTATCCGGTCAGTTGTTCGACGCGAGAAAGCTTTGAGCCATGCGTCCATTCACCCGCATTACTGGACCCGCCGCGCCCCTGCTGCGCGCCAATATCGACACCGACGTCATCATCCGCATTGAGCGGCTGACCGGCGGCGCCGACCTGGGGCACCATGCGTTCGAGGCGCTGCGCTACCTGCCTGACGGCTCGTCGAACCAGGGTTGCGTGTTCAACAAGCCGCGTTTCGCGAAGGCGCCCATTCTGCTTGCTGGCCGGAATTTCGGCTGCGGTTCGTCGCGCGAAGGCGCGGTCACAGCGTTGATGGCGATGGGCCTGCGCTGCGTCATCGCGCCCAGCTTCGGCGATATCTTCTTCGCCAATTGCTTTCGCAATGGCGTTCTTCCGATCGTACTGCCGGAAGATGCAATCAAGAGACTGGCGGCGCAGTCGTGTAATGGCGACTTCACCGTCGATCTGGAGGCGCATTTGGTGCGAGCTCCATCCGGCGAGACGATCTCGTTTCCCATCGATGCCCTCCAGCGCGAGGGCCTGCTCGAGGGCCTCGACGAGATTGGTCTCACACTCAAAGACGAGAGCGCAATCGATGCCTGGCAGAAGGTTGACCGCGCGAACCGTCCTTGGGTCTGGCGCTCAGGAATTACCTCTGAGTTTGTCAGTTTATAAGAGGCAATGACGGCCGAGGTAGGCAATGGATCGGAGATCGGTACTTAAAATGGCAGCAGGGGCGAGTTTGATCGGTCCTGCCGATTTTCTTTCAACTCGTCCAGCGGGCTCCGCAAGCAGCGAAGGTGATCGTCTGATGTCCTCGGCCACTGATCCCAAAGGTGTCACCGGCGCGCTCTCCACATGGCTTGCGGACCTGTCGCTCGCCGATATTCCGGAGAACGTGCGCGAGCGTGCCAAATATCTGCTGCTTGATGGAATCGGCTGTGCGCTCGTCGGCGCAAGACTGCCATGGTCGGCCTTGGCGGTCGAAACCGTCACACGCTTTGAGGGCACCGGAGACAAAACCATCATCGGCTGGGGCAGGTCCACGGGCGGTCCGGCTGCGGCGTTGCTCAACGGTACCTTCATCCAGGGCTTCGAACTCGACGACTTCCATCCGCTTGGTCCGCTGCACAGCGCCTCTTTGATCTTGCCCGCGCTTATCGCCTGCGCCGAGGACCGCGGCAGCGTGGACGGCGCCGCATTGCTTCTCGGGGCGATCAAGGGCTTCGAGGTCGGCCCGCGTGTCGGCATGGCGCTGCACGGCGCTGAGATGTTGTCGCGTGGCTGGCACTCCGGGTCGGTGTTCGGCACCCATGCGGCCGCGGTCGCCGCCGGTTCGCTGTTGAAGCTCGACGCCGCGGGTTACGAGGACGCGCTGGGCCTCGCCGGGACGCAGTCGGCAGGCCTGATGGCCGCGCAATACGAAGCCATGAGCAAGCGCATGCACCACGGCTTCGCCTCGCGCAACGGGCTGTATGCCGCATATCTGGCCGCTGCGGGATATACGGGGATCAAGCGCGTGTTCGAGCGCGACTATGGCGGCTACTTGTCGGTGTTCGGCGAAGGCCACGCGCCGGATGCAAGCCGGATCACCAGCGGTCTCGGGGACACCTGGGAAACACTGCGCATCGTCGTCAAGCCCTACGCCGCGATGGGAGCACTTCACGCGCCTTTGGATGCGCTTTTCGAGATCGCCGAAAAGCGTCCTCTCCGCGCAGCAGAAATCGCTCATATTGACGTCGACATGTCGCATGCCGCCTATCATCACGGCTGGTGGAAGGTCGAGCGGCCACTCGAACCCATCGGCGCGCAAATGAATGTCGGCTATGTGATCGCCGTCGCGGTCCTCGATGGCGCTGCGATGGTAGCCCAGTTTTCACCACAGCGAATTGCGCAAGATGATGTTTGGGCGCTGATCCCGAAGATCGAGGCTCATCATGATGCAGAGTTCGACAAGGGCGGCGCCAACGGCCGAGGTGCGGCGCGCGTGCGCATTCGATTTACCGACGGGGCTGTCGAAGAGTGTCTCAAGCCCGTCGCGCACGGGATCATGACGCCACTTCCGGCCGGCGAGGTCCTCGCGAAGTTCCGAAGTCTCACCAACGGCGTTGTCGGACCGGATCGTGCCGCTGCTATCGAAGATCGCATCCTTAATCTTGAGAAACTGCGCAATGCGAAGGATCTGATCGCCCTGCTAAGTGAACCTGTCGAGCCGGCCTTCCGAAACTAAGGCTCGATGATGCGTCAAGAACAGGTGAATGCATGAACTACGTCGCTGTTTTCTTCGCCGGCGCCTTCCTTTGTAACTGCATCCCCCATTTGACCACCGGATTACAGGGAGTGCCGTTTCCAACGCCGTTTGCAAGACCTCGCGGTGTCGGGAACTCATCGCCCTTTGTCAATTTTCTCTGGGGTGCCTTCAACGCTGGTGCCGGTCTCGCCATACTGTCAAATCATCCGATCGCCGTTGGACTGAACTTCGACTGCCTCGCAATGACCGCTGGAGCCGTGCTGCTGGGCATATATCTGTCGCGCCATTTCGACAGGGTCCGGAAAGGACTCGTCAACGCCCCTTGAACTGGACCCCTTCGGCTTATGGAGGCGTGCGCCGCCGACGAGTTTTATGGATTGCTTCGTGGAGCCTGTCATCGGGAGGCACTTTGCGCCGACCCGTCAGTCCGCAATCCGCATAATCTATCCCAGCCGCTGATCGCGCGCGTCCTCGGTGGTTTCGCTCGCGGCGAGCGCCGCTTCCTTGGCGGCTCCCTTGCGGCTGGAAATCGCCAGCGCCTTGCGCCCCGAGATTTCGTGGCCGGCATCATCCGGCATCTGCCAGAAGAACCAGCACGAGGCCGCCGAGATGAGGGCGACGACGAGAAATGCCGGGGCGAAGACGTCGGCGCTGAGCTCGGTCGCATGGCGCCACCACATCGTGGTCTCAACCGAAAAGGCGCCGACCGCGACGCCCGCCGACACCGCCAGTTGCTGGTTGACGCTGACCAGCGTGGTGGCGCGGCTCATCTGCCCGGGCTCGACCTCGGCATAGGCGACGGTGTTGATCGCGGTGAATTGCAGCGAGCGGAAGAAGCCGCCGACCACGAGAATGATGAAGATTAACAACAGCGGCGTGGCCACCGTGAATAGCGCGCATGCCGCGAGGAATATGGAACTTGCGACTGCGTTGATGGTCATCATGTTGCGGAAGCCGAAGGTGCGGATGATGCGCGCCGCCAGCGTCTTCATGCCCATGGCCCCGACCGCTGAAGAGAACGTAACCATGCCCGACTGGAACGGCGACAAGCCGAAGCCGACTTGCATCAACAGCGGCAGTAGGAACGGCAGCGCGCCGATGCCGAGACGGAACATGAAGCCGCCGATGATCGCGGCGCGCAAGGTGGCGAGCCGCAGCATCGAAAAGTCCAGCACCGGCGATCCGGTGCGCCGCGCATGGATCACGTACAGCGTCATCGAGATCGAGCCGATCGCAACCAGCGCGCCGACCACGCTCCAGGGCAGCAGATTGAGGCCCGCGACCGAAAGCCCGAATGCGATGCCGCCAAGCCCAATGCCCGCGAGCACCAGCCCATAGAGGTCGAAGCGCTCGGGGTCCTCGCTCCTGATCGGGTCGATGTATTTCAGCGCCATGAAGATGCCGAGCAGGCCGATCGGAATGTTGATCAGGAAAATCCAGTGCCAGGAGAAGAAGGTGGTGATGAAGCCGCCGAGCGGCGGGCCGATCACCGGTCCGACCAGCGCCGGCACCGTGACCCATGCCATCGCATTGACCAGCGCGCTCTTGTCGATCGAGCGCAGCAGCACCAGCCGCCCGACCGGCGTCATCATTGCGCCGCCCATGCCCTGCACGATGCGCGCGATCACAAAATCGTTCACCGAAGAAGACAGCGCGCAGCCGATCGATCCTACCATGAACACGCCGACGGCAATGGCGAACACCATGCGCGCGCCGAAGCGATCGGCGGTCCAGCCGCTTGCCGGAATGAACACCGCGAGCGAAAGCAGGTACGAGGTGATCGCAAGCTTCAGCGTCAGCGGGCTCGTGCCGATATCGGCGGCGATCGCCGGCAACGAGGTTGCAATCACGGTCGAGTCCATGTTTTCCATGAACAGGGCCGTGGCCACGATGAGCGGGATCAGGCGTTGCTTGTTCATCTCGCTTTGGGGAGAGAAGGGCGAAGGGCGGGGCAGTCAGCGCTGTATCACCCCATTGTCATACAGGCTATTGCGGAAGGCGCTAAACCGCCTAAATCCCGTGTGACGCTGGTATGCGTTGCTGCCGGTCGCCGGAGTTCCGACGATGATCTACGTCCTTGCCGCTCTATTGCCGCCGCTCGGCTTGCTCCTGAACGGGCAGCCGTTTTCGGCGATTTTCAACCTGATCCTGATCGTGTTTTGCGTGATTTTCGGGCTGGTTTTTCACATCCTGCTGCTGGTGCCGTCGGCGCACGCGATCATCGCGGTTCACATGAAGCGGGAAGAGCGCAGGCATCGGGAAGTGGTGGATGCGATCCGCCAGCACGGCCCGCCGCCGGGTTATCCGCGCTGAACCGGGGTAACGGGCTTTCGCGAAAAAGCCTGTGCATGGCGCTTTGATTCGGCCGCGCGCCATGCTATCGACCGGCGTCAACCCCACCGATGGGCTTCGATTCGACGGCGGCGCCGGTGGCTTCGCCGACAGCGACGTTCATCCGTAATTGGTATTGCGGCGAAGCGCCGCTGATTGAGGAGTTGGCAATGGCGACCGTGCAGGGATTCCACGAGATCCGCGAAGCCTACACGTTCGACGACGTGCTTCTCAAACCCGGACTTTCGGATGTGCTGCCTTCCGAGGTGGACATCCGCTCCCAAATCACCCGCGCCATCCCGCTCAACATCCCGATCATTGCGTCCGCGATGGACACCGTCACCGAAGCGCGCATGGCGATCGCGATGGCGCAAGCCGGCGGCGTCGGCGTCATCCACCGCAATTTTGATCCCGACGGCCAGGCCGCCCAAGTGCGCCAGGTCAAGAAGTATGAATCCGGCATGGTGGTCAATCCTTTGACCATCGGCCCGGATGCCATGCTCTCGGACGCGCGGGCGCTGATGAGCGCGCACGGCATTTCCGGCATTCCGGTCGTCACCGGCGGCGGCAGCGGCAAGCCGGGCAAGCTGGTCGGCATCCTCACCAACCGCGACGTGCGGTTTGCGACCGATCCGCGCCAGAAGGTTTCCGAATTGATGACGCATGAAAACCTCGTCACGGTGCGCGAAGGCGTCAGCCAGGACGAGGCCAAGCGGATGCTGCACAAGCACCGCATCGAAAAACTCCTGGTGGTCGATGATCAATATCGCTGCGTCGGATTGATCACGGTCAAGGACATCGAGAAGGCGGTCGCCCATCCGCTCGCCTGCAAGGATGAGCAGGGGCGCCTGCGGGTCGCGGCGGCGACCACGGTCGGCGACGGACGGCTCATGACCGCACCGAGCGGCTGATCGATGCCGGTGTCGATCTCATTGTCGTCGATACCGCGCACGGCCATTCCTCGCGGCGTGCTGGAAGCCGTCAACCGCATCAAGCGGCTCTCCAACGCGGTGCAGGTGATCGCCGGCAACATCGCCACCACCGAAGGCGCGCAGGCGCTGATCGATGCCGGGCGCCGACGCGATCAAGGTCGGCATCGGCCCCGGCTCGATCTGCACCACGCGCATCGTCGCCGGTGTCGGCGTGCCGCAGCTCACCGCGATCATGGATGCGGTGGAAGCGGCGAAGAAAGCCGACGTGCCAGTGATCGCCGACGGCGGCATCAAATATTCCGGCGATCTCGCCAAGGCGCTTGGCGGCCGGCGCCGACATCGCCATGGTCGGCTCGCTGCTCGCCGGCACCGACGAAACGCCGGGCGAAGTGTTTCTGTAGCAGGGCCGCTCCTACAAGGCCTATCGCGGCATGGGCTCGGTCGGCGCGATGGCGCGCGGCTCGGCCGACCGCTACTTCCAGCAGGACATCAAGGATACGCTGAAGCTGGTGCCCGAGGGCATCGAGGGCCAGGTGCCGTACAAGGGCCCGGTCGGCAATGTCATGCATCAGCTCGTCGGCGGCCTGCGCGCCGCGATGGGCTATGTCGGCGCGCGAAACATCGCCGAGTTCCACGAGAAGGCGCAGTTCGTCCGCATCACCGGCGCGGGCCTGCGCGAAAGCCACGTCCACGACGTCACCATCACGCGCGAAGCGCCGAACTATCCGGGCGGGGTGTAAGACCTCGTTCTTCACCTCTCCCCCATCCGCCTTCGCCCGAAGGCGGGCTTCGGCGGACAAGAGAGCGGGGCGAGGGCACTTCCGTCCCGGTGGTTTTATCGTTAGATGTCGATCATCAGATAAAGCCGGAGGAAACCACCATGCCCCAATCCGCAAAGCGCGTCGTTCTTGCCTCCCGTCCGGTGGGCGAGCCAAAACCGTCCGATTTCCGCATCGAGGAAGTTCCGCTACCGACGCCCGGTCCGGGAGAGGTGCTGCTGCGCACGATCTGGCTGTCGCTCGATCCCTATATGCGCGGCCGCATGAGCGACGGGCCGTCCTATGCGGCGCCGGTACCGGTCGGCGGCGTGATGGAGGGCGGCACCGTTGCCGAGGTGATCGCCTCCAACAATCCTGCCTTCGCCAAGGGCGACATCGTGCTGTCGCGCGCCGGCTGGCAAACCCACGCGTTGTCGGACGGCAAGGGCCTCGCCAAGATTGACCCGAAGATCGCGCCGATCTCGACCTCGGTCGGCGTGCTCGGCATGCCCGGAATGACCGCCTATTTCGGCCTGCTCGACATCGGCAAACCGCAGCCGGGAGAGACGGTCGTTGTCGCGGCCGCCTCCGGCGCGGTCGGATCGGCGGTCGGGCAGATCGCGAAGATCAAGGGCGCGCGTGCGCTCGGCATCGCTGGCGGCAAGGACAAATGCGACTATGTCAAACGCGAGCTCGGCTTCGACGACTGCCTCGATCACCGCGATCCCGATCTCGCGGCGAAATTGAAGGATGCCTGTCCGAAAGGCATCGACGTCTATTTCGAGAATGTCGGCGGCGCCGTGTTTGAAGCGGTGTTCCCGCTGCTCAACACATTCGCGCGGGTGCCGGTGTGCGGCCTGATCGCGCATTACAACGACACCGAGGCGAAACCGCCGAAATGGGCCGCGTCAATGATGCGCGCGGTGCTGACCAAGCGTCTGACGATCAAAGGCTTCATCGTCAGCGATTACGCCGCGCGTCACGCCGAGTTCCTGCGCGACATGTCGGGCTGGGTTCGCGAAGGCAAGGTCAAGTACAAGGAGTTCGTCACCGAGGGCCTCGACAGCGCACCGGCAGCTTTCATGGGGCTTCTGAAGGGCGCCAATTTCGGCAAGCAATTGGTGCGGGTTGGGCCGGACAGCGCCTGAAGCCGCGGGACTTTAGCGGCCCCCGGCGAGAGCGCGGGGGCGATCCGAATTGTCACAATGGCCCGAGATTTGCGAGGCCTGCGACACGCCGTTGCTTGACCGGCATCTCAAGACATTGAAAAATTGCACCAATTTCAGGTGTAGCGATGTTTGAGATCGGTATTTTTTGCGTAATTCTGCTGGCTATTGGCTATTGGGTGACCCTCTGGTTGGCGGGTCGCCGCGAAGACGTGTTGCATGGCCAATTCGTGGAGGTAGAGCCGCAGGCTGAACCCGCTCCGGCATCCGCGATAATGCCGTCACCTGCAAAGCCCTGGGCAAATGCTGCGCCGCCGCCCGCAATG
Source organism: uncultured Alphaproteobacteria bacterium (assembly GCA_963713785.1). GTDB lineage: Bacteria > Pseudomonadota > Alphaproteobacteria > Rhizobiales > Xanthobacteraceae > Bradyrhizobium. The sequence goes on along the minus strand of CAVQNB010000001.1, from coordinate 1,013,358 downwards.
CCGTTGGCAAAGGCGCCGCCGCCCGCAAAGCCATCGGCAAATGCGGAGGCTTTGCAGTCGCTACTGGTTTCCATCAAGCGAGAATTGAAAGACGCCGCGCAGAAGTAGCGGCCGCTACTCGGCCGGCGCTTTCGCCAAAAGCTCGTCCAGATCCACATTGACCTGACCCGGCGCCGTGACGTGGCGGACCTCAAAACTGTCGGGCTGGAAGCGATACTCCACGAGGCCGACTTCCTTGATGCCGATCCGTTCCTGCCGCGTATCCGAAATGATGAAGCCGGCGGACGGCGCCCAGATGTGACGACATGCGGGCAAATGTGAAATCGCGCCGCTGATGCACATGGCCGCTGGCGACCAGCCGCAAATCGGCCGTGCCGAGCATTTCGATCAGACGGCTCCGTGCCGGTTGCGGGACGTAGCGGATCGAGGTTGCCTCGAGTTCCGGATCGTCGGGCGCGTTCAGATAAAGCGGCTTGTGCAGGAACAGCGCGACGGGCTTGCCCTTGGCGCCGGCAAGTTCGGCCGTCAGCCAGTCGAACTGCTCGGCTTCGCTCCCGAGGCCCGAGTTCATCACCAGCGAGTTCAGGCCGATGAAGCACCATCCGGCAGCCTCAAACCGCCAGCGGTCGTCGCCGAATACGGAGAGATAGGCCTGCCGGTCGTGTTCGCTGACCCGTTGCGAGGGAGGAGGACCGACCTCGGTCGGGTTGTCGCCGATATCGTGATTGCCGGGCAAATAGCGGCACGCAACCGGCAGCGCGTCGTGCAGGATCTCGCAAAATCGAGATCTTTTGGCTGGTCGGTCCATCGAAGACAACGTCGCCGCTGTTGACGACGAGGTCGGGACGGGTCGCGTCGATATATTCGCTGAGGCGATGGAAATTGTCGGTCAGCTTGGTGAGGCGGCGGGCGAGGTGGGTATCGGAAATCTGGGTCAGGCGAAATTCGGGCATGCCGTGATCATACTCGTCCGGCGCATCGGAATCATGACGCCGTCGTCATACCTATCAGTTTAAAACTTAGTTTCGAATGCTGGATCGCCCGGCGTTTCGCATCGACCCGTTGGCCGGCGACGACGGCCTTTTTGTCGACCATGGTTCGAGACTTGTCACAACACCCGATAGCGAATCGCAAAAGCGTCACGCGGTGCGGTGCCCGCTACCTCGCCCGTGGTGGGGGATGCGACGCGGTCGGCGAGGTGCCACGGCCCGAACTGGTCGGAACGGGTGGGGTTAGCGGCGAGCCGCAGCTTGAATTCGCATTGTGCCTGGCCCGGCAAGTTCAGGACCACGACGCGGTCGGTGGTGCGGTAATCGAGCGTCACTGAACCCTTGAGCACGCTAAGGCCATCGCTTGAATCAAGCGCGCCGGACATTTGCGCTAGCTTCTGATTGCGGTCGGTGTGCAATTCCACCTGCGTCTCGGAGATCGCCGACAACGCGGCTTTCGGCAGGCGGATCTCGAATTCGACAGCCGGCTTCGACGGATTGATGCCGAGATAGGCAAGCGCGGCCTGCCGCATGTCATAGGCGACGAATGCCACCAGGGCGAGCACTGCGAGCGTCGCGAGGCCATGCTTTACGATATCGCGCGTGGTGCGGTATCCGCCGCGAAAATAGACGGTCAGGACGATCGCGACCGCAAGCGCGGCGGCAACGCCGGCGAGGCCCGACATCACCATGCCAAGCCCGCCATCGGAGCTGTCGTCGAACAGGCCAGTGCCCTCGCCAATCAGCCTCAGGAACGAGCTCACGGAATCGCCGGGCAGCGTGGCCAAATGGATCGCGCTGGTCAGGATCGGGGTCGTGATATTCATCGCCGCATCGCAAGCCTTGCAGGACCAAAATCACTGGAACTATCGGTAGTTAGTCACGGCAACGCCGGGGGTGGTTCAAGTTGGCGGATTTATTGTCAGCGGCGGGGGCGACCGCTATAGCGGGGGCGCGCCCAGCGCCGGGGGAGAGATTTCTCATGTCGGTTCAAATGGTTTTGTTGCCCGTTTTCGTCCAAATCGGGCTCACTTTTGCGCTTCTGTTGTCCATGGTCTCGGTCCGCACCCGGGCGCTCAAGGGCCGCGAAGTCAGCCTCAAGGATATCGCCCTGGGCCAGCCCAACTGGCCGACCCGCACCACCCAGATCGGCAATTGCTTCAAGAACCAGTTCGAACTGCCGTTATTGTTCTACGCCCTGATCGCGCTGGCGTTTCCCATTCGCCACGCCGATCTGGTGATCGTGATGCTCTCATGGGTGTTCGTCGTCACCCGCTTTGCGCACGCCGGAATCTTCGTCAGCTCCAACAACGTCCAGCGGCGATCGCTGGCCTGGTTCGCGGGCGTCTTGGTGCTGTTTGCGATGTGGGTCTACTTCGCGCTGAAGATTCTCCTGCCTGTCTAGAGCCTTGCGCTAGAGTCTTGCCCTAGAGTCTTGCGGCCGTCCTCGAACCTGAAAGCTTTTAAATGACTCCCGCAGCCCGGCTGTCCGCGGCCATTGAGCTGATCGGCACCGTCGATGCCGACCGCGTCCCGGCGGCGAAAGCCTTGAAGGAATGGGGCACCGCGCATCGCTATGCCGGCTCCGGCGATCGTGCAGCGATCGCGGGTCTGGTCTGGGACGTGCTGCGGCGCCGCTCCTCAAGTGCCTGGCTGATGGATGACGACACGCCGCGGGCGCGGGTGTTGGGCATGCTGAAGCTCGAGCGCGGCACGGGCCTTGATGCGATCGCAGCACTTTGCAACGGCGGCCGGTTTGCGCCTGAGCCATTGACCGACCGTGAGCGCACAGCGCTTGCCTCGCGCTCGCTCGATGACGCGCCTCCTCCGATCGCCGGCGATTATCCGGATTGGCTCGATGGATATTTCACAGACGTGTTCGGCGACGACCGTGTGGCCGAGGCGACCGCGATGGCGAGCCGGGCGCCGCTTGATCTGCGCGTCAACACCCTGAAGGCCAAGCGCGAGAAGATTTTGCATTCGCTGGCGCATCTTGGCGCGGCGGAGACGCCGTGGTCGCCGATCGGCTTGCGCATCGAGCTTGCCGCCGACGCCCGCAATCCCGGCATCCACGCCGAGGAGGATTTCATCAAGGGCGCCGTTGAAGTGCAGGATGAGGGTTCGCAACTCGCGGCCTTGTTCTCGGCGGCAAAACCCGGTGAGCAGGTGATCGATCTCTGTGCTGGCGCCGGCGGCAAGACGCTGGCGCTGGCGGCGATGATGCAGGGCAAGGGCCGGCTGATCGCAACCGATCACGACAAGCGGCAGCTCGCGCCGATCCACGAGCGGCTGTCGCGCGCCGGCATTCATAACGCCGACGTGAGGACGCCGAAGGGCGAGGGCGACACGTTGGCCGATATCAAGGCTTCCGCCGATCTCGTGCTGATCGACGCGCCCTGCACGGGCACCGGCACCTGGCGGCGCAACCCGGACGCCAAATGGCGGATGCGTCCCGGCGCGCTCGAAGTGCGGCTGAAGGACCAGATCGAGGTGCTGGATCGAGCGGCCGCCCTGGTCAAGCCCGGCGGGCGGATCGCCTATATCACCTGCTCGGTGCTGCCGCCGGAAAACGGCGCGCAGGTGCAAGCTTTCATCGCGCGCCATCCGCAGTTTGCCGTCGTACCGCCCGAGCAAACCGCGAGCGTGTTGTGGGACAAGGCGGAGGCATTTGCCGCCGCCGCGCTGCAATCGCCCGAGGGGTGGCTGATGACACCGCGCCGGACCGGAACCGACGGGTTTTTCGTGTCGGTGCTGGCGCGGCGGTAGGGTGGGCAAAGGCGCACTTGCGCCGTGCCCACCATTCCCGGCGCCCGTCCCGAAGGTTGGTGGGCACGCTCCGCTTTGCCCACCCTGCGAATGAAAGACGTGGATGGCCGGGTCAAGCCCGGCCATGACGGCCGTTGGAGGGTTGCGAGGCCGCTTTCCCTCGCGTATTTGCTACCCATGACAGCAGCCCCAAAAGCCCGCGAGCAGAGCGCCGCTTCGGCCTCGGCGCACGACAAGATTTCTGATTGTCGATTTCGGCAGCCAGGTGACGCAACTGATCGCCCGCCGTGTACGCGAGGAGGGCGTCTATTCCGAGATCGTGCCATTCCAGAAGGCCGAAGCCGCCTTCAAAGAAATGAAGCCAAAGGCGGTGATCCTCTCCGGCGGACCGGAGTCGGTGCACGAAGCGGGCTCGCCGCGGGCGCCGCAACTCATCTTTGATTCCGGTGTGCCGGTACTCGGCATCTGCTATGGCCAGATGACCATGGCGGCCCAGCTCGGCGGCGAGGTCGAGGGCGGACACCATCGCGAATTCGGCCGCGCCGATGTTGAGGTCAAGGCCGCAAGCTGCCTGTTCAATTCCACCTGGGACATGGGCGAGCGGCATCAGGTCTGGATGAGCCACGGCGACCGCATCACCAAAATGCCGCCGGGCTTTGTCGTCGCCGGCACCAGCGCGAATGCACCGTTCGCCGTGATCCAGGACGAGAAGCGCAAATATTACGGGCTGATGTTCCATCCCGAAGTGGTGCATACGCCCGACGGCGCAAAACTCATCCGCAATTTCGTCCGCAAGGTCGCAGGCCTTGCCGGCGACTGGACCATGCGGGCGTTTCGCGAAGAAGCGATCGAGAAGATCAGGAAGCAGGTAGGCCCGGCAAAAGTAATTTGCGGCCTGTCCGGTGGCGTCAATTCCGCGGTCGCGGCCGTCTTGATCCATGAAGCGATCGGCGACCAGCTCACTTGCGTGTTCGTCGATCATGGCCTGTTGCGGCTCAACGAGGCCGAAACCGTCGTCGATCTTTTCCGGCATCACTACAACATCCCGCTGGTGCATGTTGATGCCTCGAAGCAGTTCCTGGGCGAGCTTGCCGGCGTCACCGATCCCGAACAAAAGCGCAAGACCATCGGGCGGCTGTTCATCGACGTGTTCGACGCGGAAGCAAAAAAGATCGGCGGTGCTGAATTTCTAGCGCAGGGCACGCTCTATCCCGACGTGATCGAGAGCGTGTCGTTCACCGGCGGACCGTCGGTGACGATCAAGTCGCACCACAATGTCGGCGGGCTGCCCGCGCGCATGAACATGAAGCTGGTCGAGCCGTTGCGCGAATTGTTCAAGGACGAGGTGCGCGTGCTCGGCCGCGAGCTCGGCCTGCCGGAAATCTTCGTCGGCCGGCATCCGTTCCCGGGGCCGGGCCTGGCGATCCGCTGCCCCGGCGAGATCACGAAGGAGAAGCTCGACATCCTCCGCAATGCCGACGCCGTCTATATCGATCAAATCCGAAAGGCCGGCCTCTACGACCAGATCTGGCAGGCCTTCGCAGTGCTGCTGCCGGTGAAAACCGTCGGCGTGATGGGCGACGGCCGGACCTACGAATATGTCGTGGGCCTGCGCGCGGTCACCTCGACCGACGGCATGACCGCCGACTTCTATCCCTTCGACATGAAATTCCTCGGCGAGACCGCAACCCGCATCATCAACGAGGTCAAGGGCGTCAATCGCGTGGTCTATGACGTCACGTCAAAGCCGCCGGGCACGATCGAGTGGGAGTGACGGCGGGCGCATGCAAGGCTCTCACTAGCATTTTGGTCGGCGAAGAGATATATGGCTATCATGGAACAAGAACAGAAGCCGTTTTCGGGAATTGTCGTGCGGATAGAGCCCGACGGTTTTGGAATTGTTGAATTCGACCACAAAATTGGCGCCAATACCCACGGCGTCTTTTCAACGACAATCGGTTCGACGGTGCCGTTCCTCCGGGTGAAGCCTGGCATGCACGTGAGCGGACTAGCAGAAGTCAGCGAGAAGGATCTTGCTGCCGTCAAGACGATCGAACCGGATTGATTTTCAAAATCGCTTTTGTGCAGTGGGCGGTGTCGGTTGCCGCAAAAGATCATTGACCCGGGTGCGGTTCTCGAGGTCGGCGAGATCAGCATCAACATCCTTCCGAATAATGTCCGCGCATTCGGACACGTACCGAACTTTCGCGCGTGCCGCCCCGGCGATTTGATCCTTTATCGAGATGTGGCTCCCAGATACGTGAGCCGCGCAATCTCGCGTGTGCAAAAGTCGGGAGGATTCGCGGACGAGCACAACTGTTGGACGCACGTTGCGGTATTTCTAGCTGACGATTTTGTTGTCGAAGCGGTTCCATGGAGCGGCGTTCGCACGCGCAGCGCTTACGAGAATGTCACAACCAGCATTATGCGAGTTCGGCGTCAGCCCAATCTTTTGGACGAAGATCGCTACAGGCTCGCACTAGCGGCGCTTCGAATGCTTGGGTTGCGTTACAGTTGGTGGAAAGCCATTCGAATCGGCTTTCGCCTGCTCGGCGGGTTATGGAGACCGAGCGAACCCCTTCTCGGACGCGTGGTGATCTGCAGCAAGGTATTTTATGACGCGAGCGCCGAGATCACTCGGATATTGTTAGCGGATTGTCCCCTCGATGGCCCAACTACGCCGGCTCATTTAAGCGCAACTTCCAGCCTCGAAGATGTAGAGGTCGGCTGGCTCAAATTGAAGTAAATTGTTGGCAGGATGACAAATTCGGTCGCTTGCACACCGCAACCCGCATCATCAACGAGGTCAAGGGCGTCAACCGCGTGGTCTACGACGTGACATCAAAGCCGCCGGGCGCGATCGAGTGGGAGTAGGGGAAGTACTATGGACAAAATAGGATAGAGCGGCCTGCTAAAGGCGATATTGCCCCAGAAATAATAGTCGAGAGTTCTCGCGCCACCCCGGACGATCACTGCGGCGCATTGGGGTCAGAGTGGCGGTGGCCAGACAATGAATCCCGCCACATTTGTCACTCCCACCGTTCGACGTCTGGCGGCAAAACTATCTCATGACCAACAGCGGGCGATCGGCAGTGAACGGTATCGCGTTCCAGCCCGAAGACACGAGAGATCGCTCTAATTCGGAGGTTGCAACGACCATGACTACATCACCTGAGAAGGGCCGGAAAGAAGGACAGCACGCCATGAACACGCCACCGATTGTGTCGCCGCAAGAGTGGGAGGCTGCGCGCCAGCAGATGCTCGTGAAGGAAAAGGCCCAGATGCGGGCCCGCGACGCCCTGGCCGCCGAGCGCCGGCGGATGCCGTGGATGGCCGTCGCGAAGGCGTACGAATTCGACGGGCCCCAGGGCAAAGCGAGCCTGCTCGACCTGTTCGAGGGCCGCCGTCAGCTGATCGTCTACCGCGCCTTCTTCGAGCCCGGCGTGCACGGCTGGCCGGAGCATGGCTGCATTGGCTGTTCGCTCGGGGCCGATCAGGTCGCCCACCTCACGCACCTGAACGCGCGCGACACGACCCTCGTGTATGCCTCGCGTGCACCGCAGGCCGACATCGCGCGCCTGAAGGCGCGGATGGGCTGGAAGATGCCCTGGTACACCATCACCGACGGCTTCGATAAGGACTTCGGCGTCGATGAATGGCACGGCCACAACGCGTTCATCCGCGACGGCGAGCGCGTGTTCCGCAGCTACTTCATCAACAGCCGCGGCGACGAGGCGATGGGCACCATTTGGAGCTACCTCGACATGACGGCGCTCGGGCGTCAGGAGACATGGGAGGACTCGCCGGAGGGCTACCCGCAGAGCCGACCGTACAAGTGGTGGAACTGGCACGACAGTTACGTCGCCGACACCGCGCCCGACCCGAAATGGGTCGAGGTGTCCGACGCTGGAGAGGCCGCCTTTCGAAAGCGCAACGCACAGGACCCAAAGTCTGTGTAGCAAGGGAGAGAACGAGCACCTCGAGCAGGTTTAGCGACGCTCGCAAGCGGGTCAAAGAGCGGCGCGCTCGCTCGGCGTGAGCACGCGCGGCGCGGCGCACGGAGCCTTGGTCCGATCATCGAAGAACGGCGTGGGCTGACCGAGCCCGCGCACCCACCAGCCGAGCATCTTTGACGCGCGACGTGCGAAAAGCCCGACAGACGGCGGACCGGGCGCGTTCGCCGGGAGTGGCCCGACGGCAGAGCGTTCGAAAATGCGGCAGAGCGGCGGACCGAGCACCTCGTCCCGGGAACGGCCGTCGGCCCCGTGGTCCATGAAGCAATGAACCATGCCGATGACCGGGAAGCCCGGCCCGGCGGGGGTGTTGGCAATCGGCGTCCGGCAACATTCGGTGTACCAGCGCAAGACCTTGTCGGAGAGGCGCAGGCATCGCATGGCGTCCGTGCCCGCAGTGAGCTTCACGCGCCGGCATGTGGAAGATGTCCGTTCCGCCCGCGGGGTCGAGCACGTCCGCCCGGTCGAGGAAACGCGCGAACGCCTGGCAGTCCTTGCAGTAGCAGACGAAGCGGAAGCCGCTGGATGGGGAGACGTTGCTTGCGACGCCGCGCATGCGGCCGCAGCGACACCGAAGCGGAAGGTCCAAGGGCACACGTGACTCACTTCAAGCGGACGCAGGTCCATCCGGTTCGGCCTGAGCAGACCGGCGCGGCCCGCGTAGCCTACCCTGCATGCTTCGGCCAGGGAACGACTGGATGAGAGCAGTGATTTAGAGCCGGTCGACTTGGATCGGCGAGCGATTTTCTCGTGGGCACCGGACTGCTATTTGGCGCGAGCCTTGGCTCTCGGCCGGCGGACGGCTCTGACCTTGCCGCTGCTTCCGCCTCCGCAGAAGAACTGATCGCCGCCATCGGACTCGAGCCCTGACACGCCTGCGCCGGGCGGCATCTCGAGCTTTTCGATGACCTCTCCGGTTTGCGGATCGACCCGCCTCAATTCGCTCTCGTCACCTTCCAAGGTGGCATGCCAGAGTTCGTCGTCGACCCAGGTCACTCCGGTGACGAAGCGGTTGGACTCGATGGTGCGAAGGATCGCGCCTGTCTGTGGATCGATCTGATGGATCTTGCGGTCCCGATACTGCCCTACCCAGAGGGTCCCTTCGGCCCAGGCGAGCCCTGAGTCACCGCCGGCGCCGGGCGCCGGGATGGTGGCGAGCACACGGCCGGTGTTCGGATCAATCTTATGGATACGATCCTCGGCGATCTGAAACAGATGCTGGCCGTCGAACGCCGTTCCTGCATGCGAGGCAACGTCAATCGAGCGCAGCGCCTTTCCGCTCGCGGGATCGAAGGCGATCAACTTGTCTCCGGCAGCAAACCAGACTTGCTGACCATCATAGGTGACCCCATTCACCCTGTCGGCACCCGGAAAGGGTCCATACTCACGAACGATTTCGGCCGCTGATCGCTTCATGCTTCGCTCCTCGACCATGATCCGATTGAATCGGATCATGGTCTCATCTCTTTGTTTGAGCATGATCTTTTCGGAAAACCGGTTCCCACTTTTCCGGATCATGCGCTCGTTAATCGCTAGTGGCTTGCATCCTAGCCACTCGGCAGGGGAGCAGGGAGTAACAAGGTCGTCGTAAATCCGCCCACCGGCGGGGTCATCCAGCGGCGGGCTCGCCCGCGACCGAACGACTGCACCTTGCGTGCTACCGCTAGCTCATCGAGTGCCCTCTGCACAGTGCGCTGGCTGGCTGAAAGCGCCAGCGCCAGCGCCGAGCTCGACCACGACTCACCGTCGGCGAGGAAGGCGAGCACCGAGGCGTGCTCCTCTTCGACCGGCCGCGCCAGTACGACGACCTCGCGTGCGCTGCGCGGCACCAGCACAAACCCTTGGGCAGTCGCGCTCACGCCGGACAGCGTCCGAAGCGCCGTGCGTAGCCGGCCCATTTCGACGCGCAACCGCGCGCGATGCGATTCATCGGCGTGCTTGCCTCGAAATGCCAGCGCGACCAGCGTGCTCCGCGACACGTCGTCAGGCCACGCTTCGCCCAGCGCGCGTGCAAGCGCGAACAACACCGGACGCCTGGCGAGCGAGACTACCTTGCTCTTTTCGCGCACGACATGACGGCACGCGTCCACGATAAGCGCCTTCGACGCCAGCAGCGCCTCGACCTCCTCGAGCAGGAGCGGGCGCTCCTCGCCGCGCGCAATCAGGCGCGCCGCCGGCGTGTTCAGCACGAGGGATGCGCTTTCGACCTCCGCCGCCAGCGCGGGGATACCTGCGCGGTGCGCGGCGTGCCCGGCCCGAGCGAGCGCGGCACGCGCCGGCTTGGTCCGGATGCGTCGCAGCGCGATTCCAGCTACGACCAGCTCGTGGGCGGCTCTCGACGCCGGCGGGAACGGCGCGGGGTCGAGCTCGGCCAGCGTGTGCTCGGCCTCGTCGAGGTGCCCGATCAGGAGGAGGCGCCGGACCTGGAGGTACCGCGCATGCGCGGCGTTCAACCGGTCGCCGTGCTCTTCCAGCGTTGTCCGCGCAGCGTCGAGCGCCTTGGCGGGCCAGGTAAGGTCGCGCGAGACGAGGGCGATCTCGGCCTCGGCAACGACGCACCTCGCGCGGGCCACGGCCTCTCTCGGACCGAAGGCGCGCGCGGCACTTCGCAACAGGGCCTTGGCTCGAACGAAATCGCCGAGCCGCGCCATCGCGATGCCCCGAAGCGCCAGCGCAGGCGCGTCGTCGCGCAGGGCAACCCGTTTCAGTGCGCCGAGGGGGTCACCCGCCGCGAGCGCACGCGCGGCGGCCGTGATCAGCGAGTCCATGCGAATCCCGACACACTTGTCACTCTCACCGTTCGATGTCCGGTCCTAATCTATCACACGACGATTAGCCAGTACGCGGACCACAGGCATGGTTGATTGGACGATCCTTTCCCCGACGTTTCTCACAGCCGTAGTCGAATGGGCTGGAGCCGTTGTGACCGTGCTTGCCGTGGGTTCGGGCCAATCGACGAAGGACCGACAATGGAGAGAACAACGATGACGAAACACATCACCGCGACACGTGAAGAGTGGCTCAAAGCAAGGCTCGCCCTGCTCAAGGAGGAGAAGGAGCTGACACGGCGCAGCGACGACCTGGCGCGCCGGCGTGAGGGGTTGCCGTGGGTCCGGATCGACAAGGAATACCGGTTCGAGACCGACGAAGGGAGCGCCTCGCTCAAGGACCTCTTCAGAGGGCGCTCGCAGCTCCTTGTCTACCACTTCATGTTCGGGCCAGACTACAAAGCGGGGTGCCCTTCCTGCTCGGCGATCGCGGACGGGTTCAACGGCTTTGTCGTCCACCTGGCGAACCACGATGTGACGCTTTCGGCGGTGTCGCTGGCCCCGCTCTCGAAGCTGCAGGCGTTCAAACGGCGGATGGGATGGACGTTTCCCTGGGCGTCCGCGCGGGGCGGCGACTTCAACTTCGACTTCAACGTCTCGATCACCGAGCAGCAGCAGCGCGCCGGGGGCATCGAATACAATTACGAGCGCAGCGGCCATGTGCTCGATGCGAACCCGGAAGATACCGCCGAGGGACCTGTCGCCTTCGCGGCTATGGCCGGAACCGACACTGCCGGGTTCATGCGTCAGAGGCCGGGCATGAGCGCGTTCGCGCGCGAGGATGGCGCCGTCTACCACACTTATTCCACTTATGCGCGCGGACTGGATGGCCTCTGGGGCATGTACCAGTGGCTCGACCGCGCCCCCGGCGGGCGCAATGAGACGGGCGGCCCCTGGTGGCGCCACCACGACGCGTACGACAAGGGCTGAAGTCATGGCGGTCCGTGATGTAAGCGGCAGCTCAACCGCCCATGGCGCGGCCGACTGGCTAGGCCTCGCGGCCGCGCCGACCTTCGCAACCATGGCGCTGCTGACGGGCCTTCTTGGTGGCGGCTCACCCGACATGCTCTGCGCGGCCGCGCCAGGCGCGTCACCGCTGAGCGGAATGGCCCTGATGTACCTGCTGATGAGCGCCTTCCATTTGGCGCCCTGGCTGAAGCTCGTCTCCAGACGACGAAGCGGTGCCCGCAACGGCTTGAACGACGAACAACCGCCGCGCCAACGCGCGGCTGAGACCTGATCGCATTGGAAGTTTTGCGAAGATCAAGGAGATGCGCCCGCCGCCGGATGGATTGACTCCTTTTCAGCGGCTCAATCGTCCTAGCTGTAGTTAGACACTGGAGCAGAACGATGAGCCTCAAAGACAAGAATGTCGTCATCACCGGCGCAAACCGTGGCATCGGACAGGCGCTGGTCACCGAAGCCTTGAAGGGAGGCGCAAAGCGGGTCTATGCCGGTACGCGCCAACCCCTGGCCCACCCGGATGGGCGCGTCACGCCGCTCACCCTTGATGTGACCGACGCTGCGCAGATCAAGCAAGCTGTCGAGAGGGTCGAATCTCTCGACATCCTCATCAACAACGCCGGCGTGGCGCTTTACGACGACTTGAGCGATCGTGCCGCGCTCGAACGGCACCTCGCGGTCAATCTGTTTGGCACCTATGGCGTGACCGAGGCTTTTCTGCCGCTGCTCACGCGTTCTAGGGGAGCCATTGTCAACGTTCTGTCGGTGGCGGCGTTGGCCGCCTTGCCGGTCATTCCGGCCTATTCGATCTCAAAGGCGGCCGCGTTCTCCTTGTCGCAAGGGCAGCGCGCACTGTTGACCGGACGCGGCGTGAAGGTGCATGCCGTCCTGACCGGCCCGGTGGACACCGACATGTCGCGAGGCCTCGACATCCCGAAGGCCTCTCCGGCCTCGGTCGCGCGCGCCATCTTCGACGGCGTCGAGCAAGGGGAGGAGGACATCTTCCCGGATCCGATGTCAGCGTCGATGGCGGAGAGCTGGCGCAGCGGTGCGGTCAAGGCGCTCGAGCGCCAGTACGCGGCGCTGGTAAGCGCAGCCCGTCAAGTCATAAGGAGAAAGACATGAGCGATCCTTATACCGGCGGATGCGCCTGCGGCGCGATCCGTTACGAAATCTCTGACGAACCGATGGCGATGAACGATTGCCAGTGTCGTGACTGCCAGCGCAAGAGCGGCACCGGGCACGGATCCTATCTGACCTTCCCGAGCAAGCAGGCTGTGAAACTCGGGGGTGACGCGAGGCACTGGGACATTGGCGATAGCGGCAATGTAAAGACGCGCGCCTTCTGCCCCGTCTGCGGGTCACCGGTATACATGACGTTCGCGGCCAGGCCTGATCTGTTTACCATCCACGCCGCGAGCCTCGACGATCCAGGCCGATACAAGCCGCAAATGGTGACGTACGGCGTGCGCGGTTACGCCTGGGACCACCTCGATCCGGCCCTGCCGAAATTCGACAAGATGCCGCCGAGCTGAAGTGAAGCCTGACTCCTTTTGCCTGCCTCGATCGTCGTAGCTCTATACCTCAACACTGGAGCAGCGCCCATGAGCCTCAAAGACAAGAATGTCGTCGTCACCGGCGGAAGCCGTGGCCTTGGCCTGGGACTGGTCGAGGCGCTCGTTGCACACGGCGCAAGGGTGACGGTGGTCGCCCGCGACGCCGATGCGCTTGGCTCGGTTCGCGCCCGGCTCGGCGTCGCCACGATCTCCGCCGACGTGACGGATGAGAAAGCTGCCCACCGCATCCTTAGCCAGGTCCGCCCGGACATCCTGGCGCTGAACGCCGGCGCCAAGCCTCCGATGGGCCGGTTGGACCAGATAAGCTGGGCGGATTTCGCCGCGACCTGGGAGACCGATGTCAGGGCCGGGCTCTATTGGTTGCAGGCGGCGCTCAACGTGCCGCTCGAAGCCGGGAAGCCGCGTCCTGGTCGGATCGAGCGGCGCGGCCTTGAGCGGATCGCCGCTGTCGGGCGGCTATGCCGGCGCCAAGCGCACGCTCTTGATCATGGCCAAATACGCCAACGGCGTCTCGGAGCAGAAGGGTCTCGGGATCCGCTTCCAGGGGATCGTGCCGATGCAGATGGTCGGCGGCACTGGCGTCGGCGACGCGGGCGCCGCCGCCTACGCTCGGGCCAATGGCCTCGACCCCGCGACGTTCCTGGCGCGCTCCTTTGCGCCGATGCCGCCCCGCGAATTCGGCGAGAAAGTTGTTTCCGTGCTGGACGACCCGAAATACGCACAAGGCTTCGCCTTCGGGTTCAAGGGCGACACCGGAGTGACCCTGCTTGAGGGAGCGGCGGCTTGAGCGCGGGACCATCCTCACCGAGCCGCGACCGCCAGGCCGAGTTCCTCGCCTTAGCGGGCGAGCTCCGCCCGGAGCTGCACCGCTATAGCGCGCGTCTGATGGGGTCGGTCATCGACGGCGAGGACGTCGTGCAGGACACTCTCGCGCGCGCCTTGGTGGCGTTGCAGGACCTTGAAGTGCACGGCCTCACGGAGCTGCCGCCGCTGCGGCCCTGGCTGTTCCGTATCGCCCACAACCGCGCCCTCGACCTGTTGCGCGGCCGCGCGGTACGCATGACTGAGCCGATCGAGGCCGCCTTTGATGTCCCGGACCCGACCAACCCTGACCCCGTGGAGGTGCTGATGCGTCAGGAAGCGGTCAAGACCGCGGTGTCGTGCTTTGCGGAGCTGCCTCCGCTCCAGCGCAGTGTGGTCATCCTGAAGGACGTGCTCGATGAGTCGCTGCTCCAGATCGCGGCACTCCTTGGCCTCACGGTCGACGCCGTGAAGGCCCACTTGGCGCGGGGCCGCGCGCGGCTTCGCAAGGTCAACGCGCAAGCAGGCACGCTTGCCGACGCGCAGCCGGCGTCCGCGGAGGTGGCGCGCTATGTCGCGCTGTTCAACCAGCGGGACTGGGACGGCCTGCGGGCGCTCTTGGCCGACAACGTGAAACTCAATCAGGCCACGCACCCGCTTCGCGTCGGCCGCGAGGACGTCGGCATGTTCTTCACCATCTACGACAAGATCGATGGCGTGTGGCTTGCGCCTGGCTGGCTCGAGGGCCGCGAGGTGATCGCCGTGTTCGAAGACCGCGCCAATGCAAAACCGAGCTACGTGATGTGGCTCGAATGGCGCGACGGCCGGATCAGCTTCATTCGCGACTACCGCTATGTCCGCTATGTCCTCGCCGACGCCGAGCTGACGCTGGCGCCGGACGCCGAGGCCGCCGACGTGAAGCCCGCGGGCGAGGGGGCCGCGGGCTGAGGGCGCGGCTCTCTTCGGGCGCAGATATAGCAAACATAAATGTGTCGTAGGCCTTAGGGAATGAGAAGCAGCCGGCTGATATATCCCCTTCGCTCCGCGCGCGACCAATCGTCGCCCCGCGAGCACTCCTTGATCACGACTTTTTTTGAGAGACGATGTCGGATTTCTGTCCGGTAAATCGTTCCTGGGTCGAGGTCGAAACAAGGAGGTTCTCATGTCGTATGTCGATGGTTTCGTGATTCCGGTGTCCAGGGACAAGATCGATGCCTACAAGGCGCAGGCGCGGAAGGCTGGCGAAATCTGGAAGGAACATGGCGCGCTCGCGTTCGTCGAGTGCATCGGCGATGACGTGCCCTATGGAACTTTGACCTCGTTTCCGCGCGCGGTGCAGGCCAAGGACGACGAGGTCGTCGTCTTCTCCTGGATTGTCTACCGGTCTCGGGCCGAGCGCGACCAGATCAACGAGAAGGTCATGGCAGACCCCCGTCTGAAGGGAGATATGCCATTCGACGGCAAACGATTGATCTATGGCGGATTCGAGATGTGGCTGGAAATCTGAGCCCGGGCACGCTTGGCGCGCCCGGGCTCTGTTTTGTGGATGCTCTTGAACTATAGGGATCAATGCATCGTCTCTTCCGACGCCGCGATCCATGCGATCACGGCTTCGGAGAAACCATCGCACCCGCGGCCACGGCGCCGTGCCCGACACCGTGCTGGTACGAGGCGACATTGACCATGTAGCCGCGCGCCTTGGGGTCGGAGACCTTGTCGTGGCTCTGCTCGTCGGTGAAGACGATCAGGCGATCGCCCTTGCGGTCGATCTCCGTCGACCGCCTTGCCGAGAAAGGTCGCGCCGTGCGGCTGCGAGTTGACGATCGCGTCGCGCAGCGCGAAGCCGCGGCGCGGCGGAATCTTCACGACCTCGTTGGAGAAGGTGAAGATTTCCACCTCGTCGCAGACCTCGCGCGCCAGGATCGCCAGGCCGCACGCCGCCTCCAGCCGCGTCATCTCGGACTGCGCCGAGAGCGGATGCGAACATCGATCCCGACACGTCGATCAACAGCCGCGTGCGGCCGGGAAGCCGCGCATGGTCCTTGATCGACTTCAGCATCGCGGCTTCGAGCTCGGGCTCGAAGTCCGGCGCGTAGCGCGCCGCCGTGATGAAGCGGTAGGGCAGAATGCGATCCGTCCGCATCGCGTCGATCGCCTCCGCGATCGTCTCGCGCGGCACCTCCGCCTTCTGCATCAGGCGCAGGTTGCGCAGCAGCGCGAGGCCGCCGAGCTTCTTCTCGGCGATCAGCCGCTCGAAGGTCTCGCGCTTGTCCTTGCCGGACGAGAGCGAAACCTCCCAGGTGTCGGGCGACGCCAGCTCGCCGTCGACGAGCTGCTTCCAGACCTTCTCCTGGTCCGCGTCCTTCGGCTTGGCGTGCACCAGGAACAGACACGTCCCTGATCCGCACCGCGCCGTCGCGATCGTACTTGGCGAGCTGATAGGCGTCGAACTTGGTCAGCGCCCGCGCCAGACCCTTCTTGATCTGCGCCGAGACCGGCTGACGCTTGCGCTGCTGCTCGGGCCGAGCGCGTCCGCCCAGTAGATCGCGAGCAGCTCCATCATCTCGTCGGGACGCTGGATCACGCGCGCCAGCGTATCGGCGACCAGCGCGCGATGCTTCTCGTGCCGCGCCATCTCGCGCACCACCAGCAGCGGCGCATGCCGCAGCTTCATCTGCTCGCGCGCCTCGATGGCGAGCGCGGCCACGCGCGTCGGGCTCGACCCGCGGCACCAGCGCCTTGATGCGCTCGGCGATGGCGACGCCGTCCTCGTAGAACTGGTCCTCCCACAGGAGGCAGTTCATCAGCGCGCGCTTCAGCTCCATCTCGGGCGTGAAGCGCTTGGCCCGTGCGCCCTCATGCGTGAAGGCGCGAACGATCTTGTTGAGCCTGACCATGATGGCCTCCTCTGGGGTTGATTATGGATCGGAAATGGGCGCCGGGGAACAGGCGAGGCTGTACTGCCCTTTGCGGGCGTCACATGCTCTACCGCTGAGCTACGGACTTGCGTCCGGAAGGAATCGAACCTTCGACCTTGTGATCCCGAAGTAACAGCGCTCTTCACCACCGGCGATTGATCGGGAAACACGATCCGGGAACAGGCGATTGCTGAGACCCCAGCCTGCAGGTCACCCTGCAGGCCGGGTAGTGCTCTATCCGCTGAGCTACCGGCGCATGGAACGCCGGACGGGATTCGAACCCGCGACCTCTCGTTTTGCAGACGAAGTAACAGCGATCTTCACCACGGACCGTGTAGAGAGTTGGCGGGGAACCGAGCGATGCTGTTGCCGCTCCGAAGAGCATTACTGAGCTACGGCATTTCTGCCGGCGGGATTTGAACCCGCGACCTCCGAACCGCCGAAGCGGTCGGCGCTCTTACCGAAGTAACAGACATCTTCACCACCGCCTTGCCGAAGCTTGCGCATCGGCAATCGGATAAGCACGCTGGGGAACAGGCGATATCGGCTTTCAGTGACGGCAACACAGGTGCTCCTTTCGGAAAACCTGCGCTGTGGCGCGTGGCAACCCTTGCCGAGGCCGCCTCCACGGTGCGTGCGTCAAAGGCGGGATTCGAACCCGCTTTCCCTGGAGCGAAGTATCCGAAATCTTCACCACCAGCGTTGGTTGAGCCGCGAGATGCGGCAAACCAGAATTACGAAACAAATTCCGTCGCGGCGCTCTGAACGGCGCGCCGCTAGTGCGAACCCTTGAAGGTTCGCTCTGCCATCGGTATCCGGCTTTCGCCTCGTTCCCTCCGGCAGGCCCCGCGCTTTTGAGCACGCGCCTCTCCGGCGCGAGCCCCGGGATCCGGGTCTCCCGTTCCGGCTTTCGCCGGGAATTTCGAATGAGCCGTGCTTCGGACAATAAAAAACCCTCCGGAGCGGCTGGCTCGGGAGGGTCCGTAACAGACGGACTGTCGATCTCGCTTATGCGAGATCGCTCCCATGAGTCAGGCGTGCGCCATCGATCGGCCGGAAGCCATTCGACAGTCGGACGAGTTTTTCGCACCCGTGTTGCATCACACTGCTCATGTTTGCTCGCGAACCCAATGCTCGCGAAGGCCGCGGGAAATACGCCTTGCACATGGGGATGTCAAGCCGAAGAGCGCGTGAAAATTGCAACAGCTAGCGAGATAAACTGCCCGTCCGGGCAAATCAGCGCGCGCATCGGAGAAATTGCTGTCCAGCCCCGCGCGCAAAAATATTTCGCTTAAATTAACCCGTCGGGCAAATCACTCCTAGAACTCCGCCGTCTCGCCCGAAAGAGGGACGTTGGCCATCGTCACGAACGTTGGGCGGGATGCGATGGACGCTTGGGCTTCGCGAGACGAGCGACGCTTAAGGCGGACGGCGAAGTCGTGTGGTCCTGACGCCCCGACGCTGGCGTCAAGGTCGTGGAGCAATCCGCGAACGACGGTGGCAAGAAAGCCCGGTCACCGGTACGGTCACCGGGGAGAGCACGAAGCAGCCGTTAAAACCATTGCGCAGGGAAGGTCGGATTGTTCCGGCGGACCTGTGGTGACTAACTCGTATGCTTTTTACATTTGCATGCGAGGCTGCGGGTGCATCGGACACCCGGCTTTCCCTGCGCCCTGTCTTCGGAGGGACAAGGCTTTATGCATAACCTCGGGCGCTCCTCGCGCCGCGGGAGCGAACGCGCGCACGCCTTCGGTTGTTTGAAGATGGCATCGTCACGGTGCTAAGCTTGACGTCTCTCTCTCTCTACCCAAACAATAACAGGAAACCCAATGGCACGCGTGCGCTGTATCACCGAGATGGGCATGGGCGTTGATGTTCACGGCAAGGATGCCACCAAGGCGGCGAGGCGCGCGGTCTCGGACGCGATCCGGCACTCCAGCATCGGGTTCGTCCGGATGCTGGGCAAGACGCCAAACGACATGTTCGTCGATGTCACCATCGCCGTGCCGGACCCCGGCGCTGTCGATACCGCAGCGGTCGCCAAAGAGCTGCCTTATGGGACGGTTACCGTCACCGCCGTCAAGGGCGGGCTCGAGATCCCCGCCGAGCGCGGCGATGATTCCATTATCATTGCCAACGCTGCCGTGATCGTCAGCCTCGACCATGACGCCTAACTCGCACGACAATGTCAGTTTCGCCGATCCGCCTCCTCGGCGATAAATCGTCTCCTTTCCGCGGCAACGGCGCTACGGAATTGCAACAACAAGGAGCAATGTCATGCCAACGATCACCACCAAGGACGGTATCGAGATTTTCTACAAGGATTGGGGTTCGGGGCAGCCAATCGTGTTCAGCCATGGCTGGCCGCTTTCGGCCGATGACTGGGATACGCAGATGCTGTTCTTCCTGAGCAAAGGCTTCCGCGTCATCGCGCATGACCGGCGCGGCCACGGCCGCTCGAGCCAGCCCGGAAGCGGTCACGACATGGATCACTACGCCGACGATCTCGCGGCGTTGACCGCGCATCTCGACCTCAAGGGTGCCATCCACATCGGCCATTCCACCGGCGGCGGCGAAGTCGTGCATTACATCGCCCGCCATGGCGAGAGCCGCGTGGCAAAAGCGGCGATCATCAGTGCGGTGCCGCCGCTAATGGTCAAAACGGACGCCAATCCGAACGGCCAGCCCAAGAAGGTATTCGACGATTTCCAGGTGGCGCTCGCGGCCAACCGTTCCGGCTTTTATCGCGACGTCGCGGCCGGGCCGTTCTATGGCTACAACCGGCCCGGCGCGAAGCCATCGGAGGCGATCATCCAGAACTGGTGGCGCCAGGGCATGATGGGCGGCGCCAAGGCGCATTACGACGGCATCGTCGCGTTTTCGCAAACTGACTTCACCGAGGACCTGAAGAAGATCACGATTCCGGTACTGGTGATGCACAGCGAGGACGACCAGATCGTGCCTTATGTTGCCGCCGGTCCGCTGTCCGCGAAACTCCTGAAGAAAGGCACGTTCAAGAGCTACAAGGACTTCCCGCACGGCATGCCGACGACGCAGGCCGAAACCATCAACGCCGACTTGCTGGCCTTCCTCAAAGGCTAGCTGGAGAGAGCGCCGCGCTATCGATGCATCCGCTTGACCATCCCGTCTGGAGCGCGCTGACGACCCGGCAGCAAGCTCTGGCCGAAGGCGGCGCGCTGGCGCGGCGCTATCCTGCTGCTATCGGGCCGTTTGCGGCCATCTCGGACATGTGCGCGCGAAGTTTCGCGGCACTCGGGGAGCTGATGTCGCAGTCCGACATTGCCGTGCTGTTTACGGCCGACCCAGTGACAGCGCCCGATGAGTTCAAGATTCTACTCGCCGAGACCGGCGAGCAAATGCTTGGAACGCCCGCGGATAGTTCGCTTCCCGGCGTAGAACCCGTCACGCTCGGTGCCGCTGACGTCCCGGCGATGATGGCGCTGACCGAACTCACAAAGCCCGGTCCCTTTAACGCGCGAACGCATGAATTAGGCACGTTTCTCGGGGTCCGCACCGATGGGCAGCTGGTTGCGATGGTGGGCGAGCGGATGAAGACCGCCAGCTATACCGAGATAAGTGCTGTCTGCGTGCATCCGGACTATCGCGGTCGCGGTTACGCGCAGTTTTTGCTTGGTGCAATCTCGCGCCAGATTGTGGCGCGGGGAGAGATTCCGTTCCTGCATGTATTTTCCCACAACGGCTCGGCTATCGCGCTGTACCGACGGCAAGGGATGGAAATCCGCCGTCGTCTACATGTGACGGTGCTGAAGAGGGGAATGTGAGATCATTGATCCCCACCGCCGAAATAATCCGGCTTGCCCGTGGTCCAGGTCTCGCCCCAGAGCTGCCCGCCGCCGTCGACCGTGAGTGTTTCGCCCGTAACGAATTTTCCGGAAGGTGCCGAAAGGTAGACGGTCGCTTCCGCAATATCCCAGGGCGAGCCCGCGCGCATCATCGGGTTGGAGCGCGGGTAGGCGGCGCGGGCCTCTTTGGTATAGACGTTCCAGCCTTCGGTCTCGATTGCGCCGGGCGCCACGCAATTGACGCGGATGTTCAGCGGCGCCCATTCGACCGCAACCGCGCGCGACAGGCCGATGACGCCGGATCGCGCCGCGATCGTGTGCGCGATGCCGTAGAGGCCGTGCGTGGTGACGACCACGATATTGACGATGCTGCCGGGATGTTTGCGGTCGCGCCAGCGCTGCGCCGCCGCCTGCATCATGTACCAGGTGCCGGTGAGATTGGTGTCGATGACGGCGTTCCAGCCCCTGATCGAAAAATCGATCGCGGCTTGCGGAAACTGTCCGCCGGCGCTGTTAACGAGACCGTCGATGCGGCCATGCGCATCCCAGACCGCGTCGAACAGGGCGCCGACCGCTGGGGGCTCCCTGATGTCGGCAATGTGAGCCGACGCCTTCAGTCCGCGGCCGGTCAATTGAGCGGCAACCGCATCGAGCTTTTCTCCGTTGCGCCCGACAATGGCGACATGCGCGCCGAGCCTTGCGAACAGCCAGCTGATTGCCCGCCCGATGCCGCCGGCGCCGCCCGACACCACGACGACCTGGCCCTTGAGCGCATCGGCGGCGAACACGGTCGGATGGATCGCAAGCTCGGCGTCGGCGAGGGCGGATTTTGCGTTGGGATCATTCATTGATGGCATTGGCCTCTTGCCACATTGGGCCGTGGCCATACATTAATCGAGCAAGGCAGCCGAAGCAAAAGCAAGGCCTGCGAAGCGAAGAAATGAGAAATGATGTCCGATCTCTCCGCCTTTCCCATCACCAAGCGTTGGCCGGCGCAACATCCCAACCGCCTTCAACTCTATTCGCTGCCGACGCCGAACGGCGTCAAGGTGTCGATCATGCTGGAAGAGATCGGATTGCCCTACGAGGTGCATCTCGTCGACTTCAACAAGGACGACCAGAAGACGCCGGAATTTTTGTCGCTCAATCCAAACGGCAAGATCCCCGCGATCATCGATCCCGATGGCCCCGGCGGCAAGCCGCTCGGGCTGTTCGAGTCCGGCGCGATCCTGCAATATCTCGCCGAGAAGACCGGCAAGCTCATTCCGAGCGACGCGGCGCGCCGCTGGGAAACCATTCAGTGGGTGCATTTCCAGATGGGCGGGATCGGGCCGATGTTCGGCCAGGTCGGCTTCTTCCATAAATTCGCAGGCAAGGAGATCGCGGACAAGCGGCCGCTCGAACGTTATGTGGCCGAGTCAAAACGCCTGCTTGGCGTAATGGAGACGCGATTAGCCGGGCGGCAGTGGATCATGGACGACGACTATACGATCGCCGATATTTCGATGCTCGGCTGGGTCCGCAATCTGGTCGGCTTTTACGGCGCGGGCGAACTTGTCGCGTTCGATCATTTCAAACACGTCCCGGCCTGGCTGGAGCGCGCCCTGGCGCGGCCGGCGGTGCAACGCGGCCTGAATATTCCGAAGCGGCCATGAGCGCGGAAGCGACCCGTCCTGTCGTCCATCATCAGCCCTGGTACAGGATTCTCTATGTCCAGGTTCTCATCGCGATCGTGCTCGGCATCCTGATCGGATATTTTGATCCGGATCTCGGCAAGGAGCTGAAGCCGCTCGGCGACGGCTTTATCGCGCTGATCAAGATGATGATCGCGCCGGTGATCTTCTGCACCGTGGTGCACGGCATTTCCTCGATGGGTGATCTGAAGCGTGTCGGCCGCGTCGGCCTGAAAGCGCTTGTTCTACTTCGAGACCGTCTCGACGGTGGCGCTGGCGATCGGCCTGATTGTCGGCGAGGTCCTTCAGCCCGGTCACGGCTTCAACATCGATCCGTCCTCGATCGACCCGAAATCCGTTGCCACCTACGTCACCCAAGCGAAGGAGCAGGGGGTCGTCGCCCATCTGCTCGGGATCATTCCCGACAGCTATTTTGGGGCGCTGGCGCGCGGCGATCTCCTGCAGATCCTCCTGATCTCGATCCTTTCCGGATTTGCCATCGCCTTTCTCGGCAAGGCCGGCGAGCCGATCGCGTACGCGGTCGACCAGGCCGCCAAGATGTTCTTCGGCGTGATCCGCATCATCGTGCGGGTCGCGCCGCTTGGCGCTTTCGGCGCGATGGCGTTTACGGTCGGCGCGTACGGCCTCAACTCGTTGTGGAATCTGATCGCGCTGATCGGCACGTTCTATCTGACCAGCGCACTGTTCGTCCTGATCGTTCTCGGCTCGATTGCGCGTCTGTCGGGCTTCTCGATCATCCGTTTCATCGCCTACATCAAGGACGAACTCCTGATCGTGCTCGGGACCTCCTCGTCGGAGACGGTGCTGCCGCAGATGATCCAGAAGATGGAGCATCTTGGCGCTTCGAGGTCGGTGGTCGGGCTCGTCATCCCGACCGGCTACAGCTTCAATCTCGACGGCACCAACATCTACATGACGCTGTCGACGCTGTTCCTGGCGCAGGCGACCAACACCCACCTGACGATCTGGCAGGAGCTCGGCGTTCTCGGCATCGCCATGCTCACCTCGAAAGGCGCCTCCGGCGTTACCGGCGCGGGCTTCATCACACTGGCGGCGACCTTGTCGATCGTGCCGGACATACCGATCCAGTCGATCGCCATCCTCGTCGGCATCGACAAGTTCATGAGCGAATGCCGCGCGCTGACCAATCTGATCGGCAATGGCGTTGCCTGTGTCGTGATCAGCCTCTCGGAGGGCGAGCTTGATAAAGCGAAGCTGCACGAGACGATGGCGCATCCGATCGAACTCGGCGAGGCGCTCGAGCCCGGCGCGGGGTAGGATATCGAACCGAGGGGATGAACCAAATTGACCATCACCATCTACGGCATCAAGAACTGCGACACCATGAAGAAGGCGCGCGCCTGGCTCGACGGCCACGGCGTGGCCTACGATTTCCATGACTACAAGACCGCAGGCATCGCCAAGGACAAGCTCAAGCACTGGAGCGATGAGCTCGGCTGGGAGACGCTGCTCAACCGCGCCGGCACCACGTTCCGCAAATTGCCCGACGCCGACAAGGAAGGCCTGAACGAGCGCAAGGCGCTCGCCCTGATGCTGGCGCAGCCCTCGATGATCAAGCGGCCGGTGCTCGATCTCGGCGGCAAATTGCTGGTCGGATTCAAGCCGGAGATCTACGCCAAGGAAGTGGCGTCAAGCCGAGTGGCGCGAAAAGTCTAGCTCAGCTCGATGATGTCGTCGGCGGCGCGGCTGCCCGCCGGCCGGCGCGGACGAATTCGAGATCGATGACGGCGTTGATGATGCTGACGGGCACCGCTTGTCGGCTTGACGCCCATCAGATTGTTGATCTTGAAGCCGCCCTCGATGCTGATCGCCTTGTAGGAACCGACGATCTGCTCGACCGTGCCGGCGCTGCCGAACGGCAGCAGCAACCGCTCGTAGGAAACGTCCTTGCCGTCCGGGTCCTGCACCATCGAAATCGAATAGGTCGGCCGCTTTCGCGCCAGGCAGGCGCGGTAGGAGGCGACCACGCGCGCATATCGCTCCGGGCCGATCGCGTCGTCGAGATAGCGGTTGGTTCGCTTGTCCGGATCGATGTGCTCGTTGCCATAGGTTGCGGTCAGCCGCGCGCCTTCCTGGGTGATCAGGAAGCGCGCGCCGTCGCCTTCGCCCTCGACGTCGAATCCCATCATGTCCGCCAGTTCGTCGCGCGATGCGGTCGGGTTGGTAAGTCGGCGATGACGGGCAGGGGGTGCGGCTTGCGCGAGCGCGCGCAGCCAGGTGTTGAGCAGATCGCGCTGCTTGATCGATCTGACCACCGAGGGATTGGCGCTTTCGAATTCCATTTCGCAGCTAGCCGAATTCGATCACGTCGCCGGCCGGAATGCGGCCGGGCGCGCGGTGGAACAGATCGCGATCGATGACGGCGCGAAGCTTCGGCGTCGGCAACGTGTCGTTTCCCCGCATCAGATTCTTGATTTCGAAGCCGCCGTCTTCGCTGATGGTCTTCAGCGATGCGATCACATGGGTGACGCCGCCGCCTTCCGAAAACGGCAGCAGCAGCCGCTCATAGGCGACGATTCGGCCGTAGATGTCGTCGATGTTGGCGATGGTGTAGACCGGAAGCGCGCGCTGCGATGCATTCGTAGTAGACCGGCATCACGATCGGCGCGAGCCGGGCTCCGAGATATTCGTCGAGATAGCGGCCCTTGCCGGTGTTGCCGTAGGCGGTCGACATCCGCGTGCCGTCGCTCTGGATCGTCAGGCGCGGCGGCTCTGCTGCGGTATCGACGGTATAATAACACGAGGTCCGGAAGTTCGTCGTCGAGCCGCGCGGGCTGGTATTCCTCGATGCGCGGCATCGACTGCGTCGCGGGCATAAAGCCGCAGCCAGGTGTTCAGCAGATCCCGCTGCTTGATCGATTTGACGATCGATGGGTTGGCGCTTTCGAATTCCAAGGCTGCGATCCGTTCTCGATGCAAAACACCGTAATCATCGGGCTCAGGCGCGAAATTTTTGATGAAAACGCGAGACTGCATCGAAACACCGTTAATGGCTGCTTTCCGGCCGGCTCGAGACCGCGCGCCGAAGCGCTCCGGCAAACCGGTTCGATCGGACGCCGGCAATTCGACTAATGGCGAATTCGCATCCGCGTCCGCACGGCGGTCATGCCCAGCTTTCCACCTTGCCTAATCCCGTGCCGTTGACGGCATATTCCGGCCCGGAGGCGGCGGTCCGGGACGGATTCCAAGACGTCCGCGGAGAACCTGCCGGTTAGGAAAAATTAGCCACGCGCGACGGGGCTTCGCGACGATGGCTGATGGGGGAAATTTGATTGGCCGATGAGTTCATTCTCGAAACCCACGGATTGACCAAGGAATTCGCGGGGTTCTTTGCCGTTCGCGATGTCGATCTCCGGGTCCGCCGTGGCAGCATTCATGCGTTGATCGGGCCGAACGGGGCCGGCAAGACCACGTGCTTCAATCTGCTGACCAAGTTCCTGAAGCCGTCGGCCGGCCAGATCCTCTACAAGGGACAGGACATCACGGCGATGGCGCCGGCCGATGTGGCGCGCCTTGGCCTGGTGCGCTCGTTCCAGATTTCGGCGGTGTTCCCGCATCTGACCGCGCTGGAGAATGTGCGGGTCGCGCTGCAGCGCCAGCACGGCAGCTCGTTCGATTTCTGGCGCTCCAAATCGGTGCTCGACCGCTTCAACGGCCGCGCCCATGAATTGCTCGACGATGTCGGCTTAAGCGAATTTGCCAAGACGCCGGCGGTCGAGATGCCCTATGGGCGCAAGCGCGCGCTCGAAATCGCGACCACGCTGGCGCTCGATCCGGAAATGATGCTGCTCGACGAGCCGATGGCCGGCATGGGCCATGAGGACATCGACAAGATCGCCGCGCTGATCAAGCGCATCTCCGCGAAATACACCATCCTGATGGTCGAACATAATCTGAGCGTGGTCGCCAACCTTTCCGACATCATCACCGTGCTGACGCGCGGTCACGTGCTGGCGGAAGGCAATTACGCCGATCTGTCCAAGGACGAGCGCGTCAAGGAAGCCTATCTGGGGGCGGGTCATGCCTGATGTGAAAATGGCCGAGGCCGCTGCGACCAAGCCCGCGCCATCGAGCGCCGGCGCGCCGGTGTTGTCGGTGCAGAATCTCCAGGCCTGGTACGGCGAATCCCACATCCTTCACGGCATCAATTTCAATGTGAACGCCGGCGAGGTGGTCACGCTGCTCGGGCGCAACGGCGCCGGCAAGACCACGACGCTGAAATCGGTGATGGGGATCATCGGCAAGCGCACCGGCTCGATCCGTTTCAACGGCCAGGAAATCATCCGCGCCTCGTCGGACAAGATCGCGCGCATGGGCATCGCCTTCTGCCCGGAGGAGCGCGGGATCTTCGCCAGCCTCGACGTCCGCGAAAATCTGCTGTTGCCGCCGATCGTGCGCAGCGGCGGCCTGTCGCTGGATCAGATCTTCGAGCTGTTTCCCAATCTGAAGGAGCGGCTCAACAGCCAGGGCACCAAATTGTCCGGCGGCGAGCAGCAGATGCTGGCGATCGCGCGGATCCTGCGCACCGGCGCGCGCTTCCTGATGCTGGACGAGCCGACCGAGGGCCTTGCGCCCGTCATCATCCAGCAGATCGGCCACACCATCGCGCGGCTCAAGAAGGAGGGTTTTACCATCCTTCTGGTCGAGCAGAATTTCCGGTTCGCCGCCACGGTCGCCGATCGCTACTACATCGTCGAGCACGGCAAGATCATCGACGGTTTTGCCAATGCGGAGCTGCAGGCCAATATGGACAAGCTGCACACCTATCTCGGCGTCTGAACACACGAGAAGCGTTGTTAAGCAGAATCAGGGAGACAATATGAAAACATAAAATTGCCGCGCTGTTGCTCGGCACGGCGCTGGCGCTGGCTGCCGACCAGCTGGCGCCCTTGCGCAGGACAAGACCGTCAAGATCGGCGTCGCTGACCGATCAGTCCGGCCTCTACGCCGATCTCGGCGGTCCGGGCTCGACGCTGGCAGCCCAGATGGCGGTCGAGGATTCCGGCCTGACGGCCAAGGGCTGGAAGATCGACATCATTTCCGGCGATCATCAGAACAAGCCCGACATCGGCACCAACATCGCGCGGCAATGGTTCGATGTCGACAAGGTCGACGTCATCGTCGACGTGCCGAATTCCGGCGTCGCGCTCGCGGTCAACAATCGTCGTCAAGGAGAAGAACGGCGTCTGCATCAATTCGGGCGCGGCGACCTCGGATCTCACCAATGCGCAGTGCTCGCCGAACACCGTGCACTGGACCTACGACACCTACATGCTCGCCCACGGCACCGGTCAGGCGCTGGTGAAGGCCGGCGGCGACACCTGGTTCTTCCTGACCGCCGACTATGCCTTCGGCGCCGCGCTCGAGCGCGACACCACCGCGGTCGTGCTGGCCAATCGGCGGCAAGGTCGTCGGCGGCGTCAAGCATCCGCTGAACACCTCGGACTTCTCGTCGTTCCTGCTGCAGGCGCAGGCGTCGAAGGCCAAGATCATCGGCCTGGCCAACGCCGGCGGCGACACCACCAACTCGATCAAGCAGGCGGCCGAATTCGGCATCGTCGAGGGCGGCCAGAAGCTCGCGGCGCTTCTGCTGTTCATCACCGACGTTCAATGCGCTCGGTCTCGAAACCGCGCAAGGCCTGAACTTCACCGAAACCTTCTACTGGGACCTGAACGACGAGACCCGGGCGTTCTCCAAGACGCTTCTCCGGAGCGCATGAAGAACAGGCGGCAGCCGACCATGGTGCAGGCCGGGCGTCTATGCCGGCCTGATCCACTACTTCAAGGCGCTGGAAGCGCTCGGCGGCAATCCGCATGACGGCGTCAAGGTCGTGGACAAGATGAAGGAAATGCCGACCGACGATCCGCTGTTCGGCAAGGGCGCGATCCAGCCCAACGGCCGCACGATCCATCCGGCCTATCTGTTCGAGGTCAAGAAGCCGTCGGAATCCAAGGGCCCGTGGGACTATCTACAAGCTGGTCGGCACGATTCCCGGCGACCAGGCCTTCACGCCGCTGGCGGAAAGCACCTGTCGCGCTGGTGAAGAAGTAACCATCGATCCGCCGGCATCGCGCCGCCGGCGCTTGCGTTTGAGCACGATTGAGCGCGAAAGATCGATCGATATGCAGGCTCTCTACGCCCAGCTTCTGGTCGGACTGATCAACGGCTCGTTCTACGCGCTGCTCAGTCTCGGGCTCGCCGTGATCTTCGGCATGCTCAACATCATCAATTTCGCCCATGGCGCGCTCTACATGATGGGCGCGTTCTGCGCCTATTTCCTGCTCAACGTCGCCGGCATCGGCTACTGGCCGGCGCTGATCATCGCGCCGATCGCGGTCGGCATTTTCGGCATGATCCTGGAGCGGACCATGCTGCAATGGCTGTCCGGCCTCGATCATCTCTACGGGCTGTTGCTGACATTCGGGCTGGCGCTGATCATTCAGGGCGTGTTTCAGAATTATTTCGGCTCCTCCGGTCTGCCCTATTCGATCCCCGATGAACTCAAGGGCGGCATGAATCTCGGCTTCATGTTCCTGCCGATCTATCGCGGCTGGGTGGTCGTCTTCTCGCTCGTGGTGTGCCTGCTCACCTGGTACCTGATCGAGCGGACGCGGCTCGGCGCCAATCTGCGCGCCGCCACCGAAAACCCGACGCTGGTGCGCGCCTTCGGCATCAACGTGCCGCGGATGATCACGCTGACCTACGGGCTCGGCGTCGGGCTGGCCGCGCTGGCCGGCGTGTTGTCGGCGCCGATCAATCAGGTGCGGCCGCTGATGGGCGCCGATCTGATCATCGTGGTGTTCGCGGTGGTGGTGATCGGCGGCATGGGCTCGATCATGGGATCGATCATCACCGGCTTTGCGCTCGGCGTGATCGAGGGACTGACCAAATACTTTTATCCCGAGGCCTCCAACACCGTGGTATTCGTCCTGATGGTGCTGGTGCTGCTGGTGAAGCCTTCGGGACTGACGGGACGGGCGACCTGACATGACAGCGATGACCGACGATACGCTGCCGGTAACCCCGCGCGCCATCCGCGACGAGATGATCGCGTTCGGCATCATGACGGCGCTGCTGCTGATCGTGCCGTTGACCGGCATCTATCCGTTCTTCGTGATGCAGGCGCTGTGCTTTGCGCTGCTGGCCTGCGCCTTCAACCTCCTGATCGGCTATGGCGGATTGCTGTCGTTCGGCCACGCGATGTTTCTGGGCACCGCGGGCTACTGTCACCGCCCATGCGCTGAAGGTCTGGGGCTGTCACGCCCGAGCTTGGAATTCTGGTCGGCACCGCGGCCGCCGCCGGGCTTGGCGTCATCACCGGCCTCGTCGCGATCCGCCGCCAGGGCATCTATTTCGCGATGATCACGCTGGCGCTGTCGCAGCTGCTGTATTTCATCTATCTGCAGACGCCGTTCACCCATGGCGAAGACGGCATCCAGGGCATTCCGCAAGGGCATCTGTTCGGGATCTTCAATCTCGCCAACCCGACGGTGCTTTACTACGTCATCCTCGCCGGCTTCCTGTTCGGCTTTCTGCTGATCTTTCGCACCATCAACTCGCCGTTCGGCGAGGTGCTTGAAGTCGATCCGCGAGAACGAGCAGCGCGCGATCTCGCTCGGCTACAAGACCGACCAGTACAAGCTGCTCGCCTATATCCTGTCCGGAACGCTGGCCGGATTTGCCGGCGCGCTGAAGGTGTTCGTCGCGCAGAATGCCTCGCTGACCGACGTGCACTGGAGCATGTCGGGCGAGATCGTGCTGATGACGCTGGTCGGCGGTCTCGGCACCGTGTTCGGCCCGGTGGTCGGCGCCTTCGTGATCATCGCCATGCAGCAATATCTGGCCGGGTTCGGGCAGTGGGTGACGGTGATCCAGGGCGTGATCTTCGTGGTCTGCGTGCTGACGTTCCGCCGCGGCGTGATCGGCGAGATCGCGCATTTCTTCCGGCGCTCGCTCTAAGCGATCGGATTTCCGCGAGCATTTCCGCGACCGCACAAAGCGGTGGATGACCGGTTGCCGCCGGGCTGCTCGCGGCGCTTTCCCGCAAAATGGTTTATGACAGTTATGTGACAGGTCGGCCTCGGCCGGCCGTTTCCGCAACGATGGACATGTCAGATGCTGCGCTGGTTTCGCGCCTTTCTCCCGAGGGAGGAGCGGTTTTTCGACCTGTTCGCCCGGCATTCCCAGACCGTCGTGCAGGGCGCGCTGGCGTTGCAGGACATGCTGCGCGGCGGCGACGAAACGCCGGTATTCTGCCAGCGCGTCAACCAG
The DNA here is from genome assembly GCA_963713785.1 of uncultured Alphaproteobacteria bacterium. Taxonomy (GTDB): domain Bacteria; phylum Pseudomonadota; class Alphaproteobacteria; order Rhizobiales; family Xanthobacteraceae; genus Bradyrhizobium. Next base: position 982,692 of record CAVQNB010000001.1, on the reverse strand, counting down.
TTCGAAAACGACGCCGACAACATCACCCGCGAGGTGCTGACCGCGGTGCGCCGCACCTTCATCACGCCGTTCGACCGCGGCGACATCAAGAACCTGATCACCGCGATGGACGATGCCATCGACCAGATGCAGCAGACCGCGAAGGCGGTGATGCTGTTCGAGGTCCGCACCTTCGAGCCGCCGATGCGCGAAATGGGAACGCTGCTGGTCGAGTGCGCCAATCTGGTCGGCCGCGCGCTGCCGCTGATGCAGTCGATCGGCGACAATGTCGCGATGCTGACGGCGATCACCGAGGAAGTGACCAAGCTGGAAGGCCGGGTCGACGATCTCCACGATATCGGCCTGAAGGAACTGTTCCTCAAGCATCGCGACGCCAACGCGATGGATTTCATCGTCGGCGCGGAGATCTACGACCATCTCGAGAAGGTCGCCGATCGGTTCGACGACGTCGCCAACGAGATCAACAGCATCGTGATCGAACAGGTATAGGGCAGGGCCGCGCAGTGGATGCCACGCTTGGTCTTCCGGTTCTGGTCGGATTAATCGCAGTCGCGCTGCTGTTCGACTTCCTCAACGGATTGCACGACGCCGCCAATTCGATCGCGACGATCGTGTCGACCCGCGTGCTGCGGCCGCAATATGCGGTGTTCTGGGCGGCGTTCTTCAACTTCGTCGCCTTCCTGGTGTTCGGGCTCAATGTCGCCAAACCATCGGCACCGGGATCATCGAGCCCAGCATCATCGATGCGCAGGTGATCTTCGCCGCCCTGATCGGCGCCATCGTCTGGAACCTGATCACCTGGGGACTGGGGATTCCGTCCTCCAGTTCGCACGCCCTGATCGGCGGACTGGTCGGCGGCGGCATGGCCAAGGCCGGACTTTCGGCCGCGGTCTGGAGCGGGCTGTCCAAGACGCTTGCTCGCGATCGTGCTGTCGCCGCTGGTCGGATTCCTGCTGGCGCTGGTGCTGGTCGCGATCGTGTCCTGGGCGTCGGTGCGCTCGACGCCGTTCGCGGTCGATCGCGCCTTCCGCATCCTGCAATTCGTCTCGGCCTCGCTGTATTCGCTCGGCCATGGCGGCAACGACGCGCAGAAGACCATGGGCATCATCGCGGTGCTGCTCTATTCGCAGGGCCAGCTCGGCGAGCAGTTTTCGGTGCCGTTCTGGGTGGTGCTGGCGTGCCAGGCGGCGATGGCGCTGGGCACGCTGATGGGCGGCTGGCGGATCGTCCGCACCATGGGGCTGCGGATCACCAAGCTGACGCCGATGCAGGGATTTTGCGCCGAGACCGGCGGCGCCGCGACGCTGTTCATCGCGACCTTGCTCGGGGTTCCCGTCTCGACCACCCACACCATCACCGGCGCCATCGTCGGCGTCGGCGCGGCGCGGCGGGTCTCGGCGGTGCGCTGGAACGTGGCGAGTTCGATCGTCTATGCCTGGGTGATCACCATTCCGGCCTCGGCCATCGTCGCGGCGCTGGCCTACTGGGCGGTGTCGTTGCTGCGATAGTCGCGATCGCGCGGATTGGAGTTGGCAGCCGCAATTCCTATATAAGGGCGTGGCCGAATCCTCCTTGATCCAGCCCGGTTTCCCTGCCAAACGCTCGCCGATGTCCGACCTCGCCCTTTCAGCCGAATCGCCGTCCCGCTCGCCGCTCGCCACCGGAGGTCGCGCGGCGGCGGACCTTTGCGATCATCTCGCATCCGGACGCCGGCAAGACCACGCTGACGGAAAAGCTGCTGCTGTTCGGCGGCGCCATCAATCTCGCCGGCCAGGTCAAGGCCAAGGGCGAGCGGCGCAATACCCGTTCCGACTGGATGAAGATCGAGCGCGAGCGCGGCATCTCCGTCGTCACCTCGGTGATGACGTTCGAATTCGAAGGCCTCGTGTTCAACCTGCTGGACACGCCGGGCCACGAGGACTTTTCCGAAGACACCTATCGCACGCTGACCGCGGTCGATTCCGCCGTGATGGTGATCGACGCCGCCAAGGGCATCGAGGCGCGGACCCGCAAGCTGTTCGAGGTGTGCCGGCTGCGCGACATTCCCATCATCACCTTCATCAACAAGATGGACCGCGAGAGCCGCGACACCTTCGATCTGCTCGACGAAATCGAAAAGACGCTGGCGCTCGACACCACGCCGATGACCTGGCCGGTCGGCCGCGGCCGCGATTTCCTCGGCACCTACGATGTCGCCAACGGCGGCGTGCGCCTGCTCGAAGGCGGCGGCGCCAAGACCGGCGCGGCGCAACAGATCGACATCGCCGATCTCGCCGGCCGCAACGCCAATCTCGATGTCGGCGCGATCAAGGACGAACTCGCGCTGGTGTCGGAAGCCTGCAAGCCGTTCGAGCTCGAGGCGTTTCGCGAGGGCCATCTGACGCCGGTCTATTTCGGCAGCGCGCTGCGCAATTTCGGCGTCGGCGATCTGCTGGAAGGGCTCGGCCGTTTCGCGCCGCCGCCGCGCGCGCAGGACAGCAATCTGCGCAAGGTCGAGGCCGCCGAGCCGCGCATGAGCGCCTTCGTGTTCAAGATCCAGGCCAATATGGATCCGAACCATCGCGACCGCATCGCCTTTGCGCGGCTGTGCTCGGGCAAGCTGACCCGCGGCATGAAGGCGAAGCTGGTGCGCACCGGCAAGAACATGTCGCTGTCGAGCCCGCAATTCTTCTTCGCGCAGGATCGCGCGCTGGCGGACGAGGCCTTTGCCGGCGACGTCGTCGGCATTCCCAATCACGGCACGTTGCGGATCGGCGACACCCTGACCGAAGGCGAGGACCTCACCTTTGTCGGCGTGCCCAGCTTTGCGCCGGAAATCGTCCGCCGGGTGCGGCTGACCGACGCGATGAAGGCCAAGAAGCTGAAGGAGGCCCTGCAGCAGATGTCGGAGGAGGGCGTGGTGCAGGTGTTCCGCCCGCGCGACGGCGCGCCGGCGCTGGTCGGCGTGGTCGGCCCGCTGCAGCTCGACGTGCTGAAGGCGCGGCTCGATGCCGAATATTCGCTGCCGGTGGAATTCGAGGTCTGCGAATTCCAGCTGGCGCGCTGGATTTCCTCCGACGACCGCAAGAAGCTCGAGGCCTTCATCGCCGCCAACGGCTCCGGCGTCGCCGACGACGTCGACGGCGATCCGGTGTTTCTGGCCAAGAACGAATTCTATCTCGGCTACACCCAGGAGCGCGCCGAGGGCATCGTCTTTTCCAGCATCAAGGACGTGAAGAAGAAGGCGTAAGGCAGCGGCCGCTGCAGGGCCGATTTGTCGTCCCCGCGAAAGCGGGGGACCCAGTACGCCGCGGCCTTTCGATTCTATCACTCACGTCGCGGAGTACTGGGTCGCCCGGTCATAGGCGAGCGGAAGCGACGCCGTCCTTCGGACGGCTATGCCGGGCGATGACGGGCCGTATTTGCGGCCACCCACCCATGCACGCCACGGGTGCCTCCATGTTCGGGCCCTCCCGCAAAAAGCCCTTGCGCGTTCCGCGTATTCGTTAAAGTATCCAGTGGATGCTTTAACGAAGGGAGGCTATCATGGCAGATCTCGCGACTTATTCCCGCTCCGGATCCGTCGGCACCATCGTGATGGACGATGGCAAGGCCAATGTGATGTCGCTTGCGATGCTGAACGCGCTGCATGCCGCGTTCGACCAGGCGGAAAAAGACAAGACGGTTGCGATCCTTAAAGCACGCGGAAAGCACTTTTCCGGCGGTTTCGATCTCAACGTCTTCGCCAAGGGCAGCGCCGAGGAGCAGTATGTGATGGTCAAAGCCGGCGCCGAACTGGCGCTGCGCATCCTGTCGTTCCCGACGCCGGTGGTGGCGGCCTGCCAGGGCAATGCCTTCCCGATGGGCGCTTTCCTGATCATGTCCTGCGATCATCGCATTGCCGCCGAAGGCAACTACCGGATCGGCATGAACGAGGTCGCGATCGGACTGACGGTGACGCGCTTCGCCATCGAGATCGCCCGGCAGCGGCTGACGCCGGCCTATTTCAGCCGGGTGGCGATGACGTCGGAAATGTTTGCGCCGGTGGAAGCGGTGACCGCCGGGTTCTTCGACCGGGTTGTTCCCGCGAGCGAACTGGAGCGCAGCGCGGAGCAAGCCGCGCGGGCGCTGAGCACGCTCAATATGGCCGCTCATGCCGCGACCAAGGCACGCGCACGGGGCGCGGTGATCAAGCTGATCCGCGGCCTGATCGACGAGGACATTACCCCGCAATATGGCGAGGATCGCGTCGCCAGCCGGGCGTCGGCTTGACCGCGATACGGGCGGTGGCGTTTCGGCCGATGGGTTTGTAAGAAGGAGTATGACCTCAAAACCGCGCCGCACCACCTATCGCCATGGCAATCTGAGAGAGGCAGCACTCAAGGCCGCCTCTCGCCTGGTGGCAAAGGACGGCCATGAATTGCTTAGTTTGCGCGAAGTCGCCGAGGCCGTCGGCGTCGCGCATCGCTCGCTCTACAATCATTTCGAGCACCGCGAGGCGCTGTTGGATGCGGTCGCCACCGACGCCTATACGAGGCTCGCCGCGCTGCTGGTGAAGGCGAGGACGCCGGCGGACTACAGCGCGGTCTATGTGCGTTTCGCGCTCGCCAATGCCAAAATCTATGCGCTGATGACCAGCCGGCCGCATGCCACCATGAAGCACAACCCGCCGTTGCAGCGCGCGGTCCATAAGGTCATCACCGAGGCGATGCGGATTTTCTGCCGCGATATCGAGACCCCGGCGGAACGGCGACGCGCGGTGATGAAGGTCTACATCACGCTCTATGGCGGCATCTCGCTTTATGCCGCCGGCGTCCTGGACCAACCGAGCGACAAGGCGTTGATTGCGGAACTTGCGGCCATGAACGCGCGGATGTGAACGCGGCCGGGCTTGATGCCGCCTGCCGCGCGCATCATTTTCCCGTTGTATCGCCCTCGAGATCGCATTTCATGCTGCGGCGCATCGTTATCATGGCAATCTTTTCCCTCATCGCCGTCGCGATCGTGGGGAGCGCCGACGCGCGGCGTCGGCAGATCAATCCCATACCGTTTTCGCACGCGCCCTGCAGCGTGCTGGACGGCCGGCCGTGCACGCCGTCGTTCTGCAGCGTGTTCAATCACGGCCCGTGCATTCCCGAGATCGATTATCCCTACGGCGAGAACCTGCAGCTCACGATCCAGACCGTGCCGGCGCAGGACGACGCGCCGAAATATCAAAAGCCCGACCACGATCTCGACACCATCGGCGACCTGTTCGCGGAGTTGCGCTCCTGCTGGTCGCCGCCGCCGGCCGACGACGCCCGCGAGGGCATGCAGATGTCGGTGCGCTTCAGTTCAAGCGATCCGGCGAGATGATCGGACCGCCGCGCATGACCTTTGCCACCGCGGGCGTGCCGGCCGATACCCGCGCGACCTATCTCAAGGCGATCAACACCTCGCTCGATGCCTGCGTGCCGCTGAAATTCACCGACGGCCTCGGCGGCGCGCTGGCCGGCCGGCCGATCGCGATCCGCTATGTCGACAATCGCGAGCTGGGCAAGCAAGCCGACAAGCCGTGAACCATTCGATCCTCCGTTCGTCATCCGAGGGAGAGATGAGTTCGACTATGCGGTTCCGAGAGCGGTTGACGCCCTTGTCCGGCTGCGCGCGCAAAAAGGCTAGTAGACAAAAAGGCTAGCAAAAAAAGCAGGGCTTGGGTAAGGCTACGCGCCGCAGCGTGCGCTCGCGTCGATGGGATCGGCCAAACTCCAAGAGGACAAGAGGAAAGTCATGAAATCAGTCACCGCACTGTGCTTGGTCCTATTCGCGTGCTCGGTCCACGAGGCGAAAGCACAGGCGAAAGCGCTGCCGGCGGTGGACTTTTCGGCGATGACCTGCGAGCAGTTCTGGGAGAAAACCACAGCGAACGACAGAGGCCCATTTCTATTTTGGCTGAGCGGCTATTTCGGGCACAAGAACAGCTCTCCCGTGCTGGACCCTGAGCGCTTTACCGAAAAGACGAAAGCCTTGTCGCAATACTGCTCCAAGCAGCCCAACGACAGCATCCTCGCTGCCGCCGAGAAGGCTTTCGCCAATTAGAGCATGATCCGGAAAAACCTGAGGCTCGCTTGCAAAGGAGGACATCTTGGGACTGCTGGTGATGATCCTGGGCCTCGTGCTGTTCCTCGGCGTCCATACGCTGACCACCCAGCGCGACCTGCGCGCGCGGCTTGATCGCGCTCGATGGGCGAGGGCGGCTACAAGATCGGCTATGCGCTGGTGTCGCTCGTCGGGCCTCGCGCTGATCGTCTGGGGTTTTGCCCATTATCGCGCGACCGGGATGGATCGACGTCTGGCATCCGCCGACGGCGCTCAAGCACATCACCGTGGCGCTGATGCTGCCGGCGGTGATCCTGGTGGTGGCGTCCTATATCCGCGGCCGCATCTATACCGACGCTGAAGCATCCGATGCTGGCGGGCGTCAAGCTGTGGGCGGCGGCGCATCTGCTCGCCAATGGCGATCTCGGCTCGATCATCCTGTTCGGCTCGTTCCTGGCATGGGCGGTGTTCGACCGGATCTCGCTGAAGCGTCGCGCCGACGCCGGCGCGCCGCCGATCCCGGTCGGCGGCATCGGCAACGACCTGATCGCGGTCGCGGTCGGGATCGTCGCCTATCTGGCGCTGGCCTTCGTGTTTCATCCCGTCGTGATCGGCGTTCCCGTGGTTGGAGTTTAGACATGTCAGTTCAGTCCGCGATCAAGCGCAAGACCGCGCCGGATATCCGTGCCCGCAAGAACGGCGAGCCGATCGTGATGCTGACCTCGTATCACGCGCACACCGCGGCACTGGTCGATCGCTATTGCGACGTCATTCTGGTCGGCGATTCCCTCGGCAATGTGATGCATGGTTTCGAGACCACGGTGCCGGTGACGCTCGAGATGATGATCCTGCAGGGCCGCGCGGTGATGCGCGGCTCGCAACATGCGCTGGTCGTGGTCGACATGCCGTTCGGCTCCTATGAGGCCTCGAAGGAGCAGGCGTTTCATTCCGCGGTGCGGATCCTGAAAGAGACCCATTGCGGCGCCGTCAAGCTCGAGGGCGGCGTGCGGATGGCGGAGACCATCGCGTTTCTCGCCGAGCGCGGCATTCCCGTGATGGGCCATATCGGACTGACGCCGCAGTCGATCAACACGCTCGGCTCGTTTCGCGCCCAGGGCCGCGAGGAGGGCAGCTGGGAGCCGATCGAGAACGACGCCCGCGCGATTGCGCAGGCCGGCGCATTCTCGGTCGTGATCGAGGCGGTCGCCGAGCCGCTGGCGCGGAAGATCACCGAAACCATCGCCATTCCCACCATCGGCATCGGCGCCAGCGCGGCCTGCGACGGCCAGGTCCTGGTGCTGGAGGACATGCTGGGGCTGTCGCCGCGGACGCCGAAATTCGTCCGCCGCTACGGCGATCTCGGCCCGATGATCGAGGCCGCGATCGAGGGCTATGCCACCGACGTGCGCTCGCGCGCGTTTCCCGGGCCCGGAGCATGTCTACGGCATGAAAGCCAAAGAGCTGACGGCGACGAGCCGATGGACTGGTCGCACTCACCTATGCCCGCGATGCGGCTTGAGGCGCGCTTCGGCGATCGCGTGGTGCCGGCGTTTTGCGAGCGGCCCAGGAGCATCTGGGCGATGGTGTCGGAAGCGGCCGCGAGAAATCCCGACGGCGAGGCGCTGGTCTGCGGCGACACCCGGATGAGCTGGCGCGAGGTCGTCGCAGCGGTCGACGCAGATCGCAGCGGGATTGCGGCAAGCTCGGCCTGCAAGCCCGGCGACCGCGTCGCGCTCCTGCTCGGCAACCGCATCGAATTCGTGCTGACGATGTTTGCTGCCGCCCATGCCGGCCTGGTCACGGTGCTGCTCGGCACCGCGGCAGCAAAAGCCGAGATCGCCTATGTCCTGACCGACTGCGGCGCGAAGCTCCTGATCCATGAGGCCTCGCTGGCGGATCGCCTGCCCGACGCGCGCGACGTTCCCGAGCTGATGCACCGCATTGCCGTCGAGCGACGAGGCGCGCGTCGCCCTTTGCCGCGCTGCTCGACAACGCGCCCGCGCAAGCGCCCGCCGATGTCGGCGAAGAAGATACCGCGATGATCCTCTATACGTCCGGCACCACCGGGCGGCCGAAAGGCGCGATGCTTGCGCATTGCAATGTCGTCCATTCGGCGATGATCTTCGTGGCCTGCCTGGAGCTGACCGCGGCCGATCGCTCGATCGCGGCGGTGCCGCTCGCGCATGTCACCGGCGTCGTCGCCAACATCATGACCATGGTCGCGCTGCGCCGGCACGCTGATCATCGTCGCCGAATTCAAGGCGGCGGAATATCTTGAAGATCGCCGCGCGCGAGCGCGATCACCTACACGGTGATGGTGCCGGCGATGTATAATCTCTGCCTGCTGCAGGCGGATTTCGACCGCCACGATCTCTCGTTCGTGGCGGATCGGCGGCTATCGGCGGCGCGCCGATGCCGATCGCCACCATCGAAAAGCTGGCCGCCAAAACTCCCGGCCTGAAGCTGATCAATGCCTACGGCTCGACCGAGACCACCTCGCCATCGACGCATCATGCCGGGTGAATTGACCGCAGCCCATATCGACAGCGTCGGTCTGCCCTGTCCGGGCGCGCAGATCGTCGTGATGGATGCCTGACGGCCGCGAGCTGCCGCGCGGCGAGATCGGCGAGATCTGGATTTCACGGCGCGCTCGGTCATCAAGGGCTACTGGAACAATCCGAAGGCGACCGCCGAGAGTTTTACCGGCGGCTTCTGGCATTCCGGCGATCTCGGCTCGATCGACGCCGACAATTTCGTGCGCGTGTTCGATCGCCAGAAGGACATGATCAACCGCGGCGGGCTTGAAGATCTATTCCGCCGAGGTCGAATCGGTGCTGGCGGGCCACGCCAGCGTGGTCGAGAGCGCGATCATCGCCAAGCCGTGCCCGGTGCTCGGCGAGCGCGTGCATGCCGTGATCGTGACGCGCGATGGCGATGTCAGTGCCGAGACGTTGCGCGCGTGGTGCGCCGAGCGGCTGTCGGACTACAAGGTGCCGGAGACGATGCATCTGACGGCGCGAGCCGCTGCCGCGCAACGCCAACGGCAAGGTGCTGAAGCGGCAATTGCGCGAGGCGCTGGCGGCGAGATAGGCTTTTGGAACCGTGCCGGCGCGCGGATCGCCCGTCCACTGTTAACGCGTTGATCCGGCTGGCTTTGCCTTGCCATCGCCATATCGCTAGGGTATCGCCGCGCCACGCGGGAAGCGGGGTTTTGCCGCAATTTGCGGCCTTGGGGATGGGATATCTTTAAGTGTCTGAATTATTTGATGAAGTCGACGAGGACGTACGTCGCGACCAGCTCAAAAAGCTGTGGGACCAGTATTCGATCTACATCATCGCCGGCGCGCTTCTGATCATCGCCGCGGTCGGCGGCTGGCGCGGCTACCAGTATCTGGAGGCGAAGAAGGCGGCCGAGGCCGGTGCGGCCTTCGACAAGGCCGTCGAGCTCTCCGAGCAGAACAAGCATGCCGAGGCCGAAGCGGCCTTCAACAGACCTCGCCGCGAACGCGCCGTCGGGCTATCGCATGCTGGCGCGGCTGCGCGCCGCCGGCGAAGTCGCCAGCCGCGATCCGCAAGCCGCGGCGAAAATGTACGACGACATCGCGGCCGATCGCAGCGTCGGCGCGCTGGAGCAGGAACTCGCCAAGGTCCGCGCCGCCGGCTTGCTGCTGGACACCGCGAGCTATCCCGACCATGCTGCAGCGCCTTGAGGCGGTCGGCCGGCGCCGGGGGCGACCTTTCGCCACACCGCGCGCGAACTGCTGGCGCTGTCGGCCTGGCGCGCCAACGATACGACGGCGGCGCGGCAGTGGCTGGATCTGATTGCCAATGACGGCGAGACGCCGCCGGGCCTGCGCTCGCGCGCCGAAGCGCTGCAGGCGTTGCTGCCGCCGGTCGCGAAGAGCTGACGGCGGAAAAGAGTTGAGTGAGAAATCGACCATGCGCCGCTCGCAACGTCTGATCGCTGCTGCTGTCCTGTCGCGCTGTCGGGCGCGCTGGCCGGCTGCTCCGGCGGCTTGAGCAGTTGGGATCCGACCGATCTGCTCGATTTCCTCGACACCAAGAAGAAGCTGCCGGGCGAGCGCAAGCCGGTTTTCCCCGAGGGCGTGCCGGGCCTCGAGCAGGGCGTGCCGAAGGAATTGTACAAGGGCGCGCGCGCAGCAGCAGATCGATCAGCAGAACGCCGCAGGCGGCCGCGGCCGCCGCCGCTCCGCCCGCCGGAGGAGCCGAAATCGAAGCACGCGCGAAATCCAAGAGCAAGCAGGGCGCGGCCGACGGCCACCGCTCCGGCCGAGCAGCCTGCCGCAGCACCCGATCCCGACGCCGCGCCTGAGGAAGAGGCGGCGCCGCTGCGGCGCCGCCGGCGCCCAAGCCCAAGAAAATCGTGCGCAAGCGCACCACCGCGCCGCCGCCGGATCAGCAGGCCAGCGACAGCCGCAGCCGCGCAGCCGCGCAGCGCAACAATCCGCCGCGCCATTCCCGGCGCCGCTGCCGAGCGGCACCTTCCAGCGCTGATCTTTTCATCGCGTTGACACGCGCTCGTCCGATCTGCGCGTATCCGCATCGCGTACTGATGCGACAAACCGCTACACTTTTGCGAAATGCGCGTCAGGCGCGGGATCGCTTATGTCCTTCACGATTGCCATTATCGGCCGGCCCAATGTCGGAAAATCGACGCTGTTCAATCGGCTGGTCGGGCAGAAGCTGGCGCTGGTCGATGACGAACCCGGCGTCACCCGCGACCGCCGCGAAGGCGAGGGGCGTCTCGGCGATCTCGAATTCACCGTGATCGACACCGCGGGCCTCGACGAGGGCGCCAAGGGCTCGCTGACCGCGCGGATGCAGGAGCAGACCGAAACCGCGATCGGGCTTGCCGACGCCCTGATGTTCGTGATCGACGCGCGCGCGGGGCTGACGCCGAACGATCGCGCCTTTGCCGATTTCGCGCGCCGCGCCAACAAGCCGGTGGTTCTGGTCGCCAACAAGAGCGAGGGCAAGCAGGGCGATGCCGGCGCGATGGAATCCTACGCGCTGGGCCTCGGCGAGCCGATCCAGATTTCGGCCGAGCATGGCGAGGGCCTCAGCGATCTCTACGACGCGCTGCGCGCGCTGATGCCGGAGCCGGTCGACGAGAGCGAAGAGTTCGACGATGACGACATCATCGAAACCGACGAGGATTTGTCGAAGCGGCCGATCCGCGTCGCCATCGTCGGCCGTCCCAATGCCGGCAAGTCGACGCTGATCAATCATCTGCTCGGCGAGGAGCGGCTGTTGACCAGCGCCGAAGCCGGCACCACCCGCGATTCCATTTCCGTCGAGATCAACTGGCAGGGCCGCGACTTTCGCGTGTTCGATACCGCGGGCCTGCGGCGGCGCTCGCGGATCGAGGAGAAGCTGGAAAAGCTCTCGGTGGCGGACGCGCTGCGCGCGGTGCGCTTCGCCGAAGTCGTGGTGCTGATGATGGACGCGCAGAACAAGTTCGAGGAACAGGATCTGCGCATCGCCGACCTGATCGAGCGCGAGGGCCGGGCGCTGGTGATCGCGGTCAACAAATGGGATTTGATGGGACGGCAGTCCGAGCCTGATCTCGGCGCTGCGCACCGACGCCGATCATCTGCTGCCGCAGGTCAAGGGCGTGCCGATCGTCGCGGTGTCCGGCCTGATGGGCGAGGGCATCGATCGGCTGATGAGCGCGATCGAAGAGGCCTACGCGGTGTGGAACAGGCGCGTGCCGACGGCGTCGCTCAATCGCTGGTTCGAGCAGGCGGTGGACGCCAATCCGCCGCCGGCGGTGTCGGGCCGGCGGCTGAAGCTGAATTACATCACGCAGGCCAAGGCGCGGCCGCCGAGTTTCGTGCTGTTCTGCTCGCGCGCCGACGCCGTGCCGCAATCCTATCTGCGCTATCTCGTCAACTCCTTGCGCGAGTTCTTCGAGCTGCCGGGCACGCCGGTGCGGATCGCGCTGCGCGAGAAGGCCAATCCGTTCGCGCACAAGCGCAAGCGGCCGTCGTGAGCGAAGGGTCGCGTCCGAAAGCGTGGCCGGCGCTGCCGCCGGTGCGCGGTGCGGCGGTGGCCTTCATCTTCGTCACCATCCTGCTCGACATGTTCGCGCTCGGCCTGATCATGCCGATCCTGCCCAAGCTGGTGGAAAGTTTCGTCGACAACGACACCGCGAGCGCGGCGCGGATCTTCGGCCTGTTCGGCACCGTCTGGGCGCTGATGCAGTTTTTCTTCTCGCCGATTCTCGGTGGCCTGTCGGACCGGTTCGGCCGGCGGCCGGTGGTGCTGCTGTCGAATTTCGGGCTGGCGCTCGACTATGTGCTGATGGCGCTGGCGCCGTCGCTGATCTGGCTGTTCGTCGGCCGGGTGATTTCGGGCATCACCTCGGCGAGCGTCTCGACGGCATTCGCCTACATCGCCGATATGACGCCGCCGGAGCGGCGCGCGGCGGTGTTCGGCAAGATCGGCGTCGCCTTCGGCGCCGGATTCATCCTGGGCCCCGCGATCGGCGGCCTGCTCGGCGGCATCGATCCGCGGCTGCCGTTCTGGGTCGCGGCCGGCTTGAGCTTTGCCAACACGCTTTATGGCTTGCTGATCCTGCCGGAATCGCTGCCGCGCGATCGCCGCTCGCCGTTTCGCTGGAAGAGCGCCAATCCGCTCGGTGCGCTGCATCTGTTGCGCTCCGACCGGGTGCTCGACGGGGCTGTCGATCGGTGAATTTCTTCGCCCAGCTTGGCGCATGTGGTGCTGCCCTCGACCTTCGTGCTCTACGCGACCTATCGCTATGGCTGGGATGCCGACGACCGTCGGCCTGACGCTGGCGCATGGTCGGCATCTGCGCGATGGTGGTGCAGGGCGCGGCGATCGGGCCGATCGTCAGGCGTTTCGGCGAGCGCCGCGCGTTGCTGCTGGGGCTCGGCTGCGGCGCCGTCGGCTTTCTGATTTTCGGCGCGGCGCCAACCGGTCCGCTGTTCTGGCTCGGCATTCCCGTGATGGCGTTGTGGGGCGTCGCGGGCGCGGCGACCCAGGCGCTGATGACGCAGCTGGTCGCGCCGGATCAGCAGGGCCAGTTGCAGGGCGCGACCACCAGCGTGCAGAGCGTGTCGCAACTCGTCGGACCGTTTCTGTTCACGCTGACCTTCGCCTATTTCATCGGCGCGCAGGCGCCGTTGAAATTGCCGGGCGCGCCGTTCCTGCTGGCGTCGGTGTTGTTGGTGCTGGCGCTTGTGATCGCGGCGCGCACGCTGGCGATCAAGCGCGCCGACTGACCGCACTTCATCGCAGCCTGAAATAATAGTCTTCCTCGCCGGGCAGCGATCCATAGACGAAGGGCCGCTGCTGATTGCCGGTCGTCTTCAGCACGTCGCTGGTGACGAGACGGAACAGCTTGTTGATTTCGATGGCGGGTTGCTGCAATCGCCTGATCAGCGAGGCCGCAAATGGACTGTGATCGGTATCTCCGTCCTCCGCCGTCTCGCCATCTTTCGCGGCAAACACAATCAGCGTCGCCCCCTCGGGCTCGATCGCCGCCAGTCCGCGACTGATCGAGCGTGTCGCGACGCTTCGGTGCATCGTCTTCAGGAAAGGATTATTGCGGCAGGCATCCAGCATGACCAGCCTGAGCTTCCTGGCGTTCTCAACCGCCCTTAGGATTCGATCGACTGCAACCGCCTCGTCCTGAACGTCGCGGTCGTCTCCTATTTTTGCGTCGACCGGCACGAGATAGTTCGTGCCGCTGATCTCCAATCCGTGACCGGCGTAATAGACGACGGCCCAGTCCGAGGCGTCGGCGTCTCGTTGAAATTCATTGAGGGAAGTAATCAAGCCAGCCCGTGTCGTATCCAAGGCTATACGCACGCTCGCAAATCCGTCGGCCTTGAGTGCTTCCGCGATTGCCTTCGCATCGTTTGTCGTGTTGCCGAGCGCGCTCACCGCCTGATAGGCGGAATTGCCGATGACCAGCGCAACCCGGCGCTCGGGGGCCGAGGGTACATTGCCCGCAATTGCCGGGCTCGGTCCGGGCGGCTTCGGACCGGCATTTGGAGCTGCGGTGGCCTCGACCACGGGCTGCTGCGCGACCTGGCTCAGGGCTGTCCGGGCGTTAGCGTTGCCCTGGTCGGCGGCGAGCTTGAGCAACCGTGACGCCTCGCGCTCGTCCTTGGCGAGGCCGCCGCGGCCGTCCCGATAGAACACGCCGAGGTTTAGTTGTCCGTAGGAGCTGTTCTGATCGGAGGAGAGCCTGAACAGGCGCAGCGCCTCGCGCTCGTCCGGAGCGAGGCCGCCGCGGCCGTCGCGGTAAAAAACGCCGAGATTATTTTGCCCAACGGCATCGCCTTGCTCGGCGGCGAGCTTGTAAAGGCGCACGGCCTCGACGTCGTCTTTGGCGAGATCGCCGCGGCCGGTCTGGTAGAAAAAGCCGAGGGAAACTCTTGCGCCAGCGTTGCCCTGGTCGGAGGCGAGCCTGAAGAGCCGCGCAGCCTCACGCTCGTCCTTGGCGAGGCCGCCGCGGCCGTCCCGATAGCAGGCGCCGAGATTCGTCTGTGCATAGGCATTGCCCTGATCGGCGGCGAGCTTGAAGAGCCGCAGCGCCTCGCGGTCGTCCTTGGCGAGGTCGCCGCGGCCGTCCCGGTAGAAAACACCGAGATTGTTTTGTGCAAAGGTGTTGCCCTGGTCGACGGCGAGCTTGTAGAGGCGAGCGGCCTCGCGATCGTTCTTGGCGAGGCCACCGCGACCGGTTTCGTAGAGAACGCCAAGACTGACCCGGGCGTTGGGGTTGCCCTGGTCGGCGGCGAGTTTGAAGAGCCGCGCAGCCTGTTGGTCGTCCTTGACGAGGCCGCCGCGGCCGTCCCGGTAGAAAACACCCAGATTCAGTTGTCCAAAGGCGTTGCCCTGGTCTGAGGAGAGCCTGAAGAGACGCAGAGCCTCGCGGTCGTCCTTGACGAGGCCGCCACGGCCGTCTTTGTAGAAGGCGCCGAGATTGTTTCGTGCCCCGGCGTGGCCCTGATCGGCCGCGAGCCTGTAGAGGCGTGCCGCTTCGCGGTCGTCTTTTACAAGACCGCTACTGCCGGTTTCGTAGAGATAGCCGAGACGAGCTTGCGCGTTGGCATCGCCCCGGTCCGCGTTGTGCCTGAGAAGCCGTACCGTCTCTTCGTCGCTCACTGCAAAGGCGACGCCGGGCAGCGCCATGACGGTCAGCCCTATTGCGAGGGCCAGCAGAATGCGACGCATCGGCCATTCCTCCAGCTCGTGCGCAGCGTGAACGCGCCGCCGATACTAGTTTCCACGGCGGAGACGTTGCAAGCGGCAAAGCGTGTCGCCGCCATTCACGAAGGATGAGGCGAGGCTGAGGCCTCATGGTGAGGCGCGCAAGCGCGCACCTCACCATGAAGGTATGCACGGAAGCTTACTTCTTCACCAGCGGACACTCGCTCGCCTCTAGCGGCTTTGCCGCATCCTCCGGCGAGATCGTGGCGACGAGCTTGTAATAGTCCCACGGATATTTGGATTCCTCGGGCTTCTTCACCTCGAACAGATAGGCCGGAATGATCCGGCGGCCGTCGATCCGGAGCGGTCCCTTGCCGAACAGGGGATCGTCGGTCGGGATTTCCTTCATCTTGGCGACGACCTTGGCGCCGTCATGCGGATTGCCGCCCGAGCGCTTCCAGCGCCTTGAGGTAGTGCAGCACGGCCGCGTAGTTTCCGGCCACCGTCATCGACGGCATCGTGCCTTTTGGCGACAGTTTCACGAAACGATTCGACCAGGCGCGGGTCTGGTCGTTCAGGTCCCAATAGAAGGATTCGGTGAACGACAGGCCCTGCGCGGTCTTCAGCCCCAGCGCATGCACGTCGTTGATGAAGAGCAGAAGCGCGGCGAGCTTCTGGCCGCCCGCGACGATGCCGAATTCGGACGCCTGCTTGATCGCGTTGGTGGTGTCGCCGCCGGCATTGGCAAGGCCGATCACCTTGGCCTTGGAAGATTGCGCCTGCAGCAGGAACGAGGAGAAGTCCGAGGTGTTGAGCGGATGCTTGACCCCGCCCAGCACCTTGCCGCCGTTGGCGGTGACGACGCCGCTGGTGTCACGCTCCAGCGCGTGGCCGAAGGCGTAATCGGAGGTCAGGAAAAACCAGGTGTCGCCGCCGGCCTTGGTCAGCGCCTTGCCGGTGCCGTTGGCGAGCATATAGGTATCGTAGGTGAAGGAGACCGTATTCGGCGTGCAGGCCTTGCCGGTGAGATCGGCGGTGGCGGCGCCCGAGTTGAGCAGCACCGCGTTCTTCTCCTTGACGAGGTTGTTGACCGCCAGTGCGACGCCGGAATTCGGCGTATCGGCGATCGCATCGACCTTGTCGACGTCGATCCATTGCCGCGCGATGTTGGTGCCGATATCCGGCTTGTTCTGGTGGTCGCCGCTCAGGACGTCGATCTTCCAGCCCTTGGCGGCAAGGCCGGAATCCTCGACCGCCATCTTGACCGCGACCACCGAATTGGGGCCGCCGATATCCGCATACAGGCTCGACATGTCGTTGAGCACGCCGATCTTGACGGTCTTGTCCTGGGCGAGTGCAGGGGTGACGAGACCTAGTGCGGCACATGCAATAAGCGCGGCGCAGCGCCACGCGAGTGTTGTCTTCATGAATTCCCTCCAAATGTTGACGCCGGGAGGGCTCTCTTGTTTGGAGCCTTTGGCCCGTGGCTTGGGTTCCCGGTTAGCCTTTCCGCGCGCCTGCGGCAATCCCGCCTATCGTAGCGCGTCCGAGGTCAGCTTGAATTTCTGGATGCGCTTTCCGGTATCGACCTCGCCGGTATAGACGTTGCCCTTGGCGGTCGACCGCCATGGCGTGAACCCAGTGAAATTGCCCGGCGTTGCGGCCGTTATGCCCGAAGCTGCCGACGACGCTGCCGTCCTCGCGCTTCAGGATCCGGATTTCATTGTTCTCGCCGTCGGCGTTCAACAGATAGGTCTGTTTCGGATCCGGCCAGATCGCGACATCCCATACCGCGCCGTTGCCGAGCGTGTTCTTCTCGTAGAACCACTCCTTCACGAAGGTGCCGTCCTTCCTGAACACCTGGATGCGGTCGTTGATGCGGTCGCAGACATAGACCAGGCCGTCATTGGCGATCTTCACGCAGTGCACGGGATTGCCGAATTGCTGCGACACCGGCGCCTTCGGGATCGTAAGGCGGTTGCTTGTCGTCGCTCGGCGCGTTGCCGTAGGCGCCCCAATGCCGCTTGTAGGCGCCCGTGGTGGCGTCGAACACGATGACGCGGTGGTTGCCATAGCCGTCGGCGACATAGATTTCGTTGGCGTCCTTGTCGATCGCGGTCTCGGCGGGCTTGCCGAGCTGGGTGGTGTCGTTGCTGCCCTTGCTCGGCGCGATCTTGCCGATCTGCATCACGAACTTGCCGTCGAGTGGTGAATTTCAGAATCGCATTGTCGTTCTCGGCGTTGCCGCCGATCCAGACGAAGCCCTTGCTCGTCGACCTCGATGCCGTGCTCGCGGCCGACCCATTCATAGCCTTCGCCGGGACCGCCCCAGCGAGCGCAACAGATTGCCGTCGCTGTCGAACTCCAGCACCGGCGGCGCGGGCACGCAGCATTTCGAGCGCGGCGGCGTCAGTGTCGCGCCTTTCTCGTCGTCGGTCAGCGAGCGCGGGCGTTGGATCACCCAGATGTGGCCGTGCGAATCGACGGTGATGCCGCCGACCTGGCCGATGATCCAGTTGTTCGGCAGCGGCTTTGGCCAGGACGGATCGACCGCGAAGGTCGGGATATCGCCGGCGTGCGCCGTGCGTGACGTCGCTGGCGCGCCGATCAAAATGGTCGCTGCGACGCAGGCCGGAAAGGATTTGTGGCAGATGGCGTGCGGCAGACCGCGTCATGGCATCTCCCGTATTTTGCTCGGATGCAGGCGTCATGGCGTTCATCCCGTGGGAGTTTTTGCGTTGCGGCTTGTTGCCGCTTGCGAGGCGCAGTCAATCGCGCGGAACTGGTCGCCAAGTCAGATTCGCGCGGCGTGCGAGGCGTCACGCCGGCGCGCGAAAAGCTCATGCAGCGTGCGGGTCTTGTAGTCGTAGAACTTGCCGGTCTCGGTCCAGACGGGCGCGCACATCGGCACGATGAATTCCGCGGCCTGCTCCGGCGTGTCGAGCGTCATCGGGTCTTCGCCGGGAAATACCGTGGCGCGCATGCGGGTGCGGATCGGGCCGGGGCTGAACAGATTGACGCGGATCGGCGTCGATGCGGTCTCGTTGGCCCACACCCGCACCAGCGCTTCCAGCGCGGCCTTCGAGGCCGCGTAGGGACCGAGATAGGCCAGCGCCTTGTTGGAGGCGGCCGAGGTGACGAACACCGCGCGGCCGGCGTCGGATTTCTTCAGCAGCGGCTCCATGCAGCGGATCAGCTGGAAATTCGCCGTGACGTTGACCGCCATCACGTCGTTCCACGGCTTCAGCTCGATATGGCCGAGCGGCGAGGAGGGGCCGGCGACGCCGGCATTGCCGACGAGAATGTCGAGCTTGCCATGGCGTTCATGCAGCGCCGCGCCGAGCCGGGCGATGCCGTCGAAATCGGTGAGGTTGAGCGGCACCAGCGTGGCGCTGCCGCCGTCTTTGCGGATCTCGTCGTCGAGTTCCTCGAGGCCGCCTTGGGTCCGCGCCACCGCCACGACATGCGCGCCGGCCTTGGCCAGCGCGCGCGCGGTGGCATAGCCGATGCCGCGCGAGGCGCCGGTGACGAGAGCGATGCGGGAGGCGAGGGGTTGGGTCATGCGCGAGTACAGACTCTACTCCGGACAGTCGTCCCTGGCGAAATCTGCCGAGGGATCCCATACGTCCGTTGCGCGGTCATGACGGTCCGGACAGACTGTTCAGATGTGCATTGCACATCGGGAATCTCGGCTTGACGAAAGAATGCAGACAGTTTCGGGATTCCGGGTTCGCGCGTTTCACGCGCGCTCCGGAATGATGCTTCGCGTCAGCTCGCTTCCGCCAGCAGCGACAATTGCCGCGGCTGCGGCTCGACCTGGGTCTGGTCGGTGAGGTGGGTCGGATAGTCGCCGGTGAAGCAATGATCGGAGAATTTCGGATTGGCGGGATCGCGGCCGGGCTCGCCCATGGCGCGGTACATGCCGTCGATCGACAGGAACGCCAGCGTATCGGCGCCGATCATCTCGCGCATCTCTTCGAGATTGTGGGTCGCGGCCAACAGCCCGCCGCGATCGGGCAGGTCGATGCCGTAATAATCGGGATAGAGTGATCGGCGGCGAGGCGAGGCGGAAATGCACCTCGCGGGCGCCGGCGTCGCGCATCATGCGCACGATCTTCTTCGAGGTGGTGCCGCGCACCAGCGAATCGTCGATCAGGATGATGCGCTTGCCCTCGATCGCCGCGCGGTTGGCGGAATGCTTCATGCGCACGCCGAGTTCGCGCACGCTCTGGGTCGGCTGGATGAAGGTGCGGCCGACATAGTGGTTGCGGATGATGCCGAGTTCGAACGGCACGCCGGAATCCCTGGCGTAGCCGACGCGCGGCGGGCACGCCGGAATCCGGCACCGGCACCACCACGTCGACCTCGACATGGCTTTCGCGCGCGAGTTGGGCGCCGATGGCCTTGCGCACGTCATAGACCGAGCGGCCGCCGACGATCGAATCCGGCCGCGAGAAATAGATGTATTCGAAGATGCAGGGCCGCGGCGGCTTCGGCGGAAACGGCTTGTGGCTCTGCGCGCCGTGCTCGTCGAACACGACGATTTCGCCGGGATCGACGTCGCGGACATATTTCGCGCCGATGATGTCGAGCGCGCAGGTCTCCGACGCCAGGATCGGACAGCCGTCGAGTTCGCCCAGCACCAGCGGGCGGATGCCGAGCGGATCGCGCGCGCCGATCAGCTTCTTGTTGGTCAGCGACACCAGCGAATAGGCGCCCTCGATCGCGCGCAGCGCCTCGATGAAGCGGTCGATGAAGCGGTTGCGCTTGGACTGCGCGACCAGATGCAGGATCACTTCGGTGTCGGTGGTGGACTGCATCATGGCGCCGTTGCGCACCAGTTCGCGGCGCAAGGTCAGCCCGTTGGTGAGATTGCCGTTGTGGCCGACCGCAAAGCCGCCGGCATTGAGTTCGGCGAACAGCGGCTGCACGTTGCGCAGGATGGTCGCGCCGGTCGTGGAGTAGCGGACATGGCCGACCGGCGGTAGTTGCCGGGCAGGCGCTCGATCACCTCGCGGCGGGAAAAGGTGTCGCCGACGAGGCCGAGCCGGCGCTCGGTGTGAAACCGGGTGCCGTCGAAGGAGACGATGCCGGCGGCCTCCTGGCCGCGATGCTGCAGGGCGTGCAGTCCGAGCGCGGTGATGGCGGCGGCCTCGGGGTGGCCGAAGATGCCGAACACGCCGCATTCCTCGCGCAGCGTGTCGCCTTCCAGGTCGGATCCTGCAGATCGAGATCCGCGAGCCGAGGTCCGAGGTTCAGATCGAGTTGGGCGGCGTCATCGGAAGGGCTCTGTATCTCGTCCATCGCGCCTCTCTTTTGGCCTGATATCAACGTGCCGCGGGTTTCTCGATCAGCTTTTTCAGGCTGTCGCGGGCAGGCTTGCTGTAGCCATCACCGGGCGCCGGCGCCGCCGGATCGGTGTCAGTTTGTTCATCGTCTGGTTTATTCTTCTTGAATCTCTTCAAGATGGTGTTCTCGGGGTCATCCGGCAAGAGCGACATCAGCCAATCCCCGGTTCCCTGCAGCACCACCCGGGATTTCGCCCCGGTCACCCAATCCGGCCGCTGCTTGTCCGGGACCAGCCAGCTGAAGAACAGGAAGGCGACCACCACGATCAGCAGGCCGCGCGCCAGCCCGAACAGGAAGCCGAGGGTGCGGTCGAGCGCCCCGATCCGGGAATCCAGGATCATGTCGGAAATCCGCACCGTGATGATGGAAACCACGATCAGGGTACCGATGAACACGCCGGCGACCACGACCACGCTCGCGACCGTGTCGTTGTTGAAATAGGTCTTGGCGGTCGGCAGCAGCTTGCCGAACGCATACAGCGTGACCAGCGCGGCGGCGCCCCAGGCCGCGATCGACAGGATCTCGCGCATGAAGCCGCGCACCATCGCGAGCAGGCCGGAGATCAGCATCACGGCGAGCAGGACGAGATCGAGTATCGTTATCGGCATCGGCTGGTCAGGTCCGCTCGTAAGTTCAAAACCGCGAATTGGCGTGTCGGTGCCGCCCTAAGTGAGGGGCATATGGCGCATCCCGCAAGGCCGGAAATCGCGTCATCCCGCCCACGCCGCGCGGGTTGTATAGCGGCGAGGGCGGGAAGGTCACGCCCGGCTAGCCTTCCTGACGCCGGAATCTCGCAGGTGTGGCATTTTTCTCCGCCATTGCAGCCTTCCCGGTTTGCCCCGAGTTGCCCTTGGGGCTGCCGCGCGCGGCGATATCCGCGACCAGGCTGGTCAATCCGCCGACGGTATTGAGCGACAAGCCCGGCATCGCCGCCGACCTCGCCGCGGGCCGATTCGGGCAGCACGGCGCGGCCGAAGCCGAGTTTGGCCGCTTCCTTCAGCCGGGCCGAGGTCTGCGCCACCGGCCGGACCGCGCCCGACAGCGAAATCTCGCCGAAATAGACCGCATCGGTCGGCAGCGGCGCATTGACCAGCGACGACACCAGCGCGGCGGCGGCGGCAAGGTCGGCCGCCGGTTCCTGGATCCGCAGGCCGCCCGCGACATTCAGATAGACGTCGTGGCCGGACAGCTTGACGCCGCAATGGGCCTCCAGCACCGCCAGCACCATCGACAGCCGGCTCGGGTCCCAGCCGACCACCGCGCGGCGCGGCGTGCCGAGCGAGGTCGGCGCCACCAGCGCCTGCAATTCCACCAGCACCGGCCGGGTGCCCTCGATGCCGGCGAATACCGCCGTGCCCGGACTGCCGAGATCGCGCTCGGACAGGAACAGCTCGGACGGATTGGAGACTTCGCGCAGGCCCAGGCCCGTCATCTCGAACACGCCGATCTCGTCGGTCGGCCCGAAACGGTTCTTCACCGCGCGCAGGATGCGGAATTGCTGCGAGCCTTCGCCCTCGAACGACAGCACCGCATCGACCATGTGCTCGACCACGCGGGGACCGGCGATCTGGCCGTCTTTTGTGACGTGGCCGACCAGGATGATCGCGGCGCCGGATTTCTTGGCGAACCGAATCAGCGCCTGCGCCGAGGCGCGCACCTGCGTCACCGTGCCGGGCGCGGATTCCACCGTGTCGGTCCACATGGTCTGGATCGAATCGATCACGATCAGGCGCGGCACCGCGCCTTCCGACAAGGTCGAGACGATATCCTCGACCGAGGTTTCCGCCGCAAGCTGCACCGGCGCGTCGGCAAGGCCCAGACGCTCGGCGCGCAGCCGCACCTGCGCCACCGCTTCTTCGCCGGAAATGTAGACCGCGCGATGGCCGGCCCGCGCCAACAGGCTGGTGGCCTGCGTCAGCAGCGTCGATTTGCCGATGCCGGGATCGCCGCCGACCAGCAGCACCGAGCCGCGGACAAAACCGCCGCCGGTGACGCGATCGAGCTCGGCCATGCCGGAGGGCAGGCGAGGGGCGTCCTGGCTCTTGCCGGTCAGGGTTTCCAGCGCGAACAGCCGGCCCTTGCGCTTGGAGCGGATCGAGACCGGCATCGTGGTCGCGCCGGTCGTGTCCTCCTCGGCCAGCGTGTTCCACTCGCCGCAGGATTCGCACTTGCCCTGCCAGCGGTTATACGCCGCGCCGCAGTTCTGGCAGACAAAGGAGAGGGTGTTCTTGGCCATGAAGGAGTGAGTCGCCGTGGGGTGCGTCGCGGTTGATAGCACGAAATTTCAAATGTTCCTATTTTGTTCTTAAGGACCCGTGGGTACTGTCCGTATTTAACCCTCAGTGTCCTAAGTTGAATTTGGGAGTGTCCTAATTTGTTTCCACAGGTCATTCCAACTTTGGAACGCCATTGCGGCTCACTGCGTTTTTTTGGATTGACGGAGTTTCGGAGCGACGCCAGAATTTCTGTATGGGCCAGGCTGAACGACCTACATGCCCGGAATGCGGGGCACCGTTGGTTCTAGCGTTACCTCCCGGTGGGAAGGGAAAGCGCACGTTCCAGTGTTTTGACTGCGAGCGCCCTGACCCCCTTAAAGACCCTTACACAATAAGCTGGCTTGGGGGCGAGCTAGGCAGAACCGGACCATCGCAGTAAGGTCGCCTCAGTTGGCGGCCTCTTTCATTTCCGGCCAGGTAATTGCGCAGCGCGTAGGGCGGATTGGCGGAAGGCGTAATCCGCCTTTCATCCGACGACAATGAGGTGGATTACGCCGGAGCCCACCATCAGGCGCGCATTCGCGCGAGCCGTTGGGGCTAATTAACCCACCCTGCGGGCCTGATCGTTCAGGGATTTGTGCTGATCAGTCGAGTGGCTTAGTTCGCATCTGCGAGTGACCACAAAAATCGGCCCCAGCCCGGGGGCAAGCTGGGGCCGCACTCTGGAAAAGTGCCAGTCTGAGGGAACCGGCACAGTTCTGATGTGGGTTCGTGCCGGCGGATTCCCATTAAATTCCGCGTGAGGCGCGCGTGAAGAGTTCGCCTAATTTGAAATCGCGGCTTATGGGCCGGTCTGGTCCAAAAGCTCGGCAATCGCGGACGCCGTCTTGATACCCGTGCCCGAGATCAGCACCACGGTGCGCTCCCGGGCGTTGATCACGTTCCGCTCGATGAGCTTCGTCAGCGCAGCCGCGGCGCCAGCCGATGTCGGCTCGGCAAATAGTCCGAGCCGGGCGAGGCGCTTCAGGGCGGCTACGATCTCTTGCTCCGAGACCGCTACCGTCTCCCCGCCGGTTTCCCTCAAGGCGTGGATCATTTCGCGTAGCCGCAGGGGATGAGCAATCGCGGTCCCCTCGGCGATAGTCTTGTTGACCGGCCGCGGCACCGGCGTATCGACACCCGCCTTGAAGCTCGCATCGAGTGGCGAGCAGTTAAAGGGCTGGGCGGCAAACAGCCGGGGGAGTTTCTTGATCTGACCGGCGGCGAGCAATTCGCCAAATCCAATGTGGCAACCAAGGAGAGTACTGCCTGCCCCGACCGGAACGATGATGTTGTCCGCCACCTCAAAATCGAAATCTTCCCAGAGCTCGTAGGCGATGGATTTTGTCCCCTGCAGAAAGAACGGCTGCCAGTTATGGCTGGAATAGAAGATCCGGTCGGACTGACGTATCGCCTCCCTCTCGGATTCTTCGCGCGGTCCCTCGACGAGCTGCACCTCGGCACCGTACGCACGAACCTGGGCGATCTTCGCGGGCGAGGTATAGGCCGGAGCGATTATCTTCACGCGCATTCCGCCTGCCGCGCCATATGCCGCAACAGATGCACCTCCATTGCCCGAGCTATCTTCCAGCACCGCTTCGACGCCTATCTGCCGCAGGTAGGACAGCATGACGGCGGTGCCCCGATCCTTGAAACTGCAAGTCGGGTTGAACCACTCGAGCTTGAAAAAGGGGCGGAAGTCGTCCCATTCCCGTTGCACCAGTGGGGTACAGCCTTCTCCGAGGGAAATCGGTTGGGAAACCTCCACAGGCAGCGAAGCTTGATATCGCCACAGCGATCGCGTGCCGCGCTCGATTTCATCACGGGTGATGCCGCGCTGCGGACTGATCAAAAGTGGCTTTAATCCGTCAGCACACCAGCGCGGCTTGTCCAGCGGATAGCGCTCGCAGCTTCGCGGTTCGATGTAGAAAGAGTTCTCCGGCCTTCCCTGAAACTGGGGCATCAAAGTGTCGGCCATCCGGCTGCGATACGCTCAATTCTCAGACGGCATATGCCGCTTGCGCGGCGCGCGGTCAACACCCCCGATTGCTTCCACGGCGCTGATCGATGATGCCTGAGATGACGATCCCGGACATGATCGTGCCGTGCACGTTCGATCGTTATTTCACCGATACGAACGGCACCGCCGAGCCCGGCACCATCGTCGTCGGCAGCACGCCGTTCCAGCGCTCGGCCTGGACCAGCGTGACGAGGTTCGGATTGGTGCCGAGCGCCTTGGCGCGAGCCTCGATGGCGGCGGCTTGAGCTTCGCCGGTGATCCTGATGTTCGTCGCCTGGGCTTCGCCGTTCAACCGTGTCGCGTCGGCGTTGGCCTGGGCTTCGGCGCGGACGGCGTTGGCCTTGGCGTTCGCCTGCGTCACCGTGATCTGCGCCTGCACCTTCTCCCGCTCGGCATTCTGCTGCAGCTTCTGCACCTCGACTTCGGCGAGCATGCGCTGCTCGATCGAGTGCAGATAGTTGGCGGAAAATTCGATATTTTCGAGTTGCACGCTCTCGATGATGATCATCGGATCGTATTTCAGCGTTTCGGTGATGGCGTCCTTGATCGCGCTGTTGAGCGCACCACGGTCCTGAATGGCCTTGACCGCGGTGTAGCGGCCGAACACGACCTTGACCTGCTGGTTCACGACGGGGCTGACGACCTGATTGACCGCCGTATCAAGCCGTCCGAATTTTGCGTAAAGGTCCGAGACTTTTTCCGGCGCTGCCCGCAGCGTCACGCTGATCTTCAGGTCGGCCGGCTGCTGGTCGAAGGAATAAGAGTTCATCTTGTCCCACGTATACGTCGCGGTCCTGACGCTGATCTTCTCGACGCTGTCGAACAACGGCAGCTTGAATCCGAGACCCGGTTGGGCGGTGCCGATGACGGCACCGTTGCGCAAGACAACGCCGCGCTCGGTCTGGTCAACGGTGTACCAGCTCCCCAGTGCGATAATGAGTGCGACAACGCCGGCGACAGCGGCGGCGGCCATTCCTCTGAACATCTTTGTCGTCCTGTGTGGATGATTCGAAATGCATCTGCCGGCCAAAGCAATCATCTATGGCCTGTTAAAAATTTGATGTGACACGCCTCACTTCGTCGACCGTTCCCCTGGTTAGGTTCAGATCGAAATAGCGCTAACCGTAGGATTTTATGCAGTTGCCGCGGTCCAAAGCGCGTGGGCGATGAAGGCTATATCGGCCGGCCATGAGCCTCTCTCCGATCATGCTGACACCATGCTGACACTATGCTGGCAGCAGGGTTCGATTAGTTATGCCGAGCCATCAATGGAGGGGATCAGGCGATGACGATCAAGGGAAGTTGCCATTGCGGCAACACGCAGTTCGAAGTGAGCGAGGCGCCTCTCGGCGTGACGCGCTGCACCTGCTCGCTCTGCTCCAAGCGCGGTGCGCTGTGGGCGTATTACACGCCGGTCCAGTTTCGCCTGACCACGCCAGTCGAGAACGTCGCGACCTATCTGTGGAGCAGCCGCACCGTCAAACATCACTTCTGCGCCAATTGCGGCTGCGGCACCTATTCCGAATTGCCGGACTGGTCGACCGGCAAGCCCGATTTCGAGAACCCGCGGGTCGGTGTCAATGCGCGGCTTCTGAATGATTTCGATCTCGACGCCGTGCCGGTGACGGTGATCGACGGCAAGAATTTATGGTGACGCCTGCGCGACGAAAGCCACCGCAGTTGCAGGGTTAACCATTGGTCACCGCAAAACCGAAAATGTCAGTGACCTTCCGGCCGAGTCCTTAAAAGTTGAGGCGTATTCAATTCATCTCGCATTCAAAGAAGTTGAGCGGACCGCGATGATGAATGAACCCTTCTCGAGCCTTGACCGCCACGCCGTCCTGAGCGGATCGGATGACGGCTTTCCGTGGTTCGCGGGCGCCATGCTGGCGGTCGAATCCTGCGAAGTCGTCAACATGCGGCTGGCGAAATTCGCGGCGCATGACGAGGATTTCGAGCGCGAAGCGAGCCTGATGGTGAGCGAGAAGATTTTTGCGGCGTTCGAGGCCGGCGCCAATTGGCTGGCCGGCGCGAGCCCCGCGGCGATCGTCGCCCGCTACCGCGAGCATGTCGCCGCCAACGCCAGGCGGCTTTCGCAGGGCTAACGCTTCTTGTTTGACGCGTCTGCCAAGTTGCCCGTCGGGCAGCATTAGTATGCGCCATCAGGCGACCACACCACCGCTTAGTCAATGTCGCATTTTGCTGCATTCGATTTCTGGTCGAATGCTTGACGCGCACCCCAAATCAGCGATTTTGTCACCGACGTCTCGTGCCCCTCTGAGGGGCGTATCGCGATCGTCACGGACGTTGGGCGCGGGATGCGGTGGACGCTTTGGCGACGCAAGACGAGCGACGCTAGAAGCGGACGGCGAAGTCGTGTGGTCCTGACGCCCCGACGCTGGCGTCAAGTTTTGCGGGATGATCCGCAAGGCGACGGTGGCAAAAGAGCCCGGTCACCGGGGAGAGCACGAAATAAGCCGTTAAAACCATTGCGCAGGGAAGGCCGGATTGTTTCGGCGAACCTGTGGTGACTTTGCTCGTATGCTTATCGAAACTTTGCATGCGAGGCTGCGGGTGCAGCTGAACACCCGGCTTTCCCTGCGCCCTTGTGTTTTCGAGGGTGGCTCGTGCAACACCTCGGGCGCTTCGCGCCGCGAGAGTGTTTTCTCGTGGCTGTTTGAAAATTGAATCCGAGAATTGCGTAGGGTGGGCAAAGCGCAGCGTGCCCACCGTCTTTGTCAACGAAGAGACGGTGGGCACGGCGCTGCGCGCCTTTGCCCACCCTACATGACGGCTCCTGGACTAGCTCAATACGATCCACGCCGGCGCGTGGTCGCTGGCGCCTTCCTCGCCGCGCATCTGGCGGTCGACGCCAGCTTTAGCCAGACGCGGCGCAAGCTTCGGGCTGAGCAGGAGATGATCGAGCCGCAAGCCGGCATCGCGCGGCCATCGGTTGCGCTTGTAATCCCAGAACGTGAACATCGGCTTTGCGGGATGGGTGAGGCGAATGGCGTCGGTCCAGCCCTGCGCCAGCAGCGACTTGAATGCGGCGCGGCTCTTGGGCTGGATCAGCGCGTCCTTGTCCCATGATCGCGTCGGATAGATGTCAAGCTCGGTCGGCGCGACGTTGTAGTCACCGACCAGCGCCACCGGCAGATCCTGTTTGATGAATTTCGCTGCGTGGCGGCGCAGCCGGGCGAACCAGTCGAGCTTGTAGTCGAATTTGGGCCCGGGCTGCGGATTGCCGTTCGGCAGATAGAGGCTGGTCACGATGATGCCGCGGACGGCAGCTTCGATATAGCGTGCCTCGTTGTCGTCAGGGTCGCCGGGCAATTCCGTCCTGATCAGCACGGGTTCGGCATTGCGTGCCAGGATCGCGACGCCATTCCAGGTCTTTTGCCCGCGCCAGACCGCGCCGTAACCGGCCTTTGTGATTGCATCCAGGGGAAAATCGCCATCGGCCGACTTCAGCTCTTGCAGGCAAACCACGTCGGGTTTTGCCGCACGCAGCCAGCGCAACAGGTTTGGCAGACGGCGGTTGATATTGTTGATGTTGAATGTCGCGATCTTCATGTAGAGAGGTCACGCTTAAGGGCGGTCGCCCGTCACCGGAGGTTTCATGTCGACATTACGCTTCGCCATCATCGCCTGCGCAATCGGATTCTCCGGTGCGGCCTTTGCGCAAACGGCGACCACCGATCAGCGCGGCGCATGCAAGACCGACTATGAGAAGTTCTGCGCGGGCGTTGAGCCCGGCGGTGGACGCATTGTTGCCTGCCTGAACAAGCAGCGCGATCAGCTCACCGCCTCCTGCAAGAAAGCGCTGGATAGCCAGAAGAAGTAACGCAAAGCCGTCGCTAGAGCGTGATCCGGAAAAGTGGACCCTGGTTTTCCCTCGCGACAAACGCGGAACGCGTTTGCGCGGAGATCATGCTCAAACAAGAGATAGAGCGGGGGTGACGATTCGAAGAAAGTCATCCCGCTCTAGGCGGAGACGGCAGGAGGCTCAGCTTCGGCGGCGGCCGTGCCGCCCTTGTAGAGGCGCGCATAGCGCGAACCGAGGCTCGTCAGCACCTCGTAGCCGATGGTGCCGAAATGATGTGCGAGCTCGTCGACGGTGATGCCTTCGCCGAGCAGCGTCGCCATATGGCCGCGCCGCGCCCCGTTGGCGGGCAGGTCGGTGACGTCGACGGCCATCAGGTCCATCGAAATGCGTCCCGCGACCGGGCAACGCTTGCCGGCGACGACGACTTCGGCGCCGCGGGTGCCGTCATTGGCGCTCGCCGCGCGAAAATAGCCGTCGGCATAGCCGGCGGACACGATCGCGAGCTTGGTCGGCCGCCGCGCGGTCCACGTTCCGCCATAACCGACCGTCTCGCCGCGATCGACATTGCGGATCTGCACGATGCGGGCCTTGAGCTCGACCACCGGCTGCATCGGATTGTCGGCTTCCGGCGTCGGGTTGACGCCGTAGAGCGCTGCTCCCGGGCGCACCATGTCGAACTGGAATTGCGCGCCAAGGAAGACGCCGGAGGAGTTTGACAGCGACGCCGGCACGCCGGAGAACAGGCTCGCGATCTCGCGGAAGGTCGCGAGCTGCTTGGCGTTGAACGGACTGTTGAGCTGTTCGGCGGAAACGAGGTGGCTCATCACAAGCGTGATGCCGTGATCGCCGGCATTGATGCGCGGGATGAT
Organism: uncultured Alphaproteobacteria bacterium; assembly: GCA_963713785.1. GTDB lineage: Bacteria > Pseudomonadota > Alphaproteobacteria > Rhizobiales > Xanthobacteraceae > Bradyrhizobium. Next base: position 953,112 of record CAVQNB010000001.1, on the reverse strand, counting down.
GCCCTGGGCTTCCGCTGATGTGAGGCCGAGCCGCTGCATGCCGGTGTCGATGTGGATGGCCGCGCCGCCATTCCATCCCGAACGCCGGCAAAACACGTCCCATTCAGCGAGCTCGTTGAGGTCGCCGATCACGGGCCTGCAGTCGATCCTCGGGTAGGCGTCGCCGGAGTTCTGGAAGAAGCCATCGAGCACATAGATTACAGCCCCCGGCGCAGCGGCGCGCACCGTGCTCGCTTCGTCCAGTGTTGCGACAAAGAATGTCTTGCAGCCAGCCGCGGCGAGCGCCCGCGTCACCGGTTCCGTGCCGCAGCCATAGGCATTCGCCTTGACCACGCCGGCGCATTCGGCCGGCACGGCCGTCTTCTCCAGTTTGCGCCAATTCGCAACGATGGCGTCGAGATTGACGGTCAAGACGCCCGTCGAGGTGGCCAGCGCCGCCGCCTGGTTTGCCTCGGGCGAAAGCAACGAGCCGGCCGCGACCGGTTTGGGATCGGGAACAATATTCATCCCGTTGTTTTACGCGCCGGGCTCTCGCGGTTCAACCGCGGAGGCTTAATACGTTCGATCCGGCAAATGGCTGTCATGGGTCAAATCGCCAAACCGCGTCACGGCGGCGTCGAATTGCAGTTCGACCGCGCCGGTCGGGCCGTGGCGTTGCTTGCCGATGATGACCTCGGCCTTGCCGTGCACCAGCGACATGTCGAGCTGCCATTTTTCGTATTCCGGCGTGCCCGCGCGGGGCTCTTTATTTGCCAGGTAATACTCCTCGCGGAACACGAACATCACGACGTCGGCATCCTGTTCGATCGAACCGGATTCGCGCAGGTCAGATAGTTGCGGGCGCTTGTCGTCGCGGCTCTCTACCTGACGCGACAATTGTGACAGTGCGATCACGGGGACGTTGAGCTCCTTGGCCAGCGCCTTCAGGCTGGTGGTGATCTCGGTGACTTCCTGCACGCGGTTGTCGTTGCCGCGCTTGCCCGAACCCTGCAAGAGCTGGATGTAGTCCACCACCAGAAGGTCGAGACCTTTCTGCCGTTTCAGCCGCCTGGCGCGGGCGGTAAGTTGCGAAATCGAAAGGCCGCCGGTTTCGTCGACGTAGAACGGCAGCGCTTGCAGTTCGATCGAGTAATCCCGGATCTTTTCGAAATCGTTCTCGGTGATGCCGCCGCGGCGGATCGTGCTGGAAGGAATTCCGGTACGCTCGGCGATGATACGGGTGGCAAGCTGCTCCGCCGACATTTCGCAGGAGAAGAAGCCGACGATGCCGCCATTGACCGACTTCGACGTACCGTCCGCCTGGATCTCGGCGCGATGCGCTTTCGCCACGTTATAGGCGATGTTGGTGGCGAGCGCGGTTTTGCCCATGCCCGGGCGGCCCGCGACGATGATGAGGTCGCTTGGCTGCAATCCGCCCATCTTGGTGTCGAGATCGCGCAAGCCGGTCGCGATCCCCGACAGCTTTCCGTCGCGCTGGAATGCTTTCGCCGCCATGTCGACGGCGACCGTGAGCGCCTGGGCGAAACGCTGGAATCCGCCGTCGTAGCGGCCGGACTCGGCGAGTTCGTAGAGCTTGCGCTCGGCATCCTCGATCTGCGCCCGCGGCGCGAAATCCACCGGCGCTTCGTAGGCCACATTGACCATGTCTTCGCCGATCCCGATCAGGTCGCGCCGCAGCGCCAGATCATAGATGGTGCGCCCGTAATCCTGCGCATTGATGATGGTGGTCGCTTCCGCCGCGAGGCGGGCAAGGTATTGGCCGACCGTCATGCCGCCGATGTCGGTATCGGCGGGCAGGAAGGTCTTCAGCGTCACCGGGGTCGCGATCTTACCCATCCGGATCAGGCTGCCGGCGGTCTCGTAAATGGTCTGATGGATAGGTTCGTAAAAGTGCTTCGGTTCCAAAAAATCCGACACTCGATAGAAGGCGTCGTTGTTGACGAGGATCGCGCCCAGGAGGCTCTGCTCCGCCTCGATATTGTGCGGTGCGCTACGGAAGGCGGGAGCTCCCGCCTCGGGCGCGAGCTTGAGGACGTTCGAATCAGTCAAAGCCATGGTGAGCGAGTGTTCTAGCAAGTTTGTCGGATGCGGGGCGGCGATAAAGCGCCTGTCCCGCCCGCGGCGAAAGTGTGAAGCGGCCTTATGCCCGATTCACACAATGGGTTGCGGGAAATCCCGCCGCTGTTGCGCATTCACGCTTGACGGCTTTCGGCCGAAATCCGGCAGCGGGCAGGCCGCACCATGGAGAGATTCAAGAAAATTTGAAGGGGGCTGAACCTTGTCGCCCGCGGGAAAGACCTAATCCCACGGGCGACAAGTACCGATCCGCCGTCTCGGAAGCCTGCTCAGATCAAAATAAGAGATAGAGCAGCGCGAACAGGGTGGCGCCGATGCCGGTGGCGATCAGGGCGTAATCGGTGGTGAGGTCGTCGAGCGGTTGGCGGTTTTTCCGGTCCATGACCGAGATTTAGGGCACGACGAACAGGGTTTATGTGAAGTAGCTCACACTCGCTTAACTTTCTTGCCGGCATGTTCGCCGGAACAGGTTTTCGGCTCGCGAGTTGTTTTGGACGGGCAAGGACAGGCCAAGGAAAAAGGTATGGGCCAGCGGCGGCTTCAATCGTGGCGATCGGGCAGGGGCGAAAGGCAGTGGCTGTCGATGCTGATCGACACCATGGAGAAGATTGCTCGGCCTGAAGTCCGGGCGCTGCCCAACGACCGATTGCTGCTCGCGGCGGTACGGGCGCAGCTTGCGCGGCCCGCGCCGTCATATCCTCGCGGCGCTTCCGCTTTCAGCTTTCGAAATTAATCCTACTCGCCGGCGATCTTGAGCTGCGGACGGCTGCCGCGCTCGAGTGCGCGCAGTTTCGCCTCTTCGCGCGTGATATAGTCGCGCGTCATCGGCACCACGCCCTGGCGCTTGGTGAGCTGGATCTGGAAGTTCATCAGGTTCTGCTTGCGGAACGCCATTTCCGACGCCGCCAGATAAAATTCCCACATCCGCGCGAAACTTTCGTCATAGAGCTGCACGGCTTCTTCGCGCCGTGCCATGAAGCGCTCGCGCCAGGCTTTCAGCGTCTCCGCGTAATGCAGCCGCAGGATTTCGCTGTCGCAGACCAGAAGTCCGGCGCGCTCGATCGCGGGAAAAACCTCCGACAGCGCCGGGATGTAGCCGCCGGGGAAGATGTATTTCGTGATCCAGGGGCTGGTGACGTCGGGACCCGTGGAGCGGCCGATCGAATGCAGCATCATCACGCCGTTGTCGGTGAGCAGGTCGGCGCAACGCTTGAAGAAGATTTCGTAGAAGTCGACGCCGACATGTTCGAACATGCCGACGGAGACGATGCGGTCGAAAGGCCCGGTCACGTCGCGATAATCCTTCAGCAGGAATCTCGCCGACCGCGTCAGCTTCTTTTCGGCCGCGCGGGCATTGGCAACCTGCAACTGTTCGGTCGACAGCGTGATCCCGGTGACGTCGGCGCCGGTCATCTCGGCAAGATATAGGCCGAGCCCGCCCCAGCCGCAGCCGATGTCGAGCACGCGATGGCCATGGCCGATCAGAAGCTTTGCGGCGAGATGACGCTTCTTGGCGAGTTGCGCATCGTCAAGGCTCGCCTCCGGCGTCTCGAAATAGGCGCAGCTATATTGCTTGTCGGCGTCGAGAAACAATGAATAGAGCCGCCCGTCGATATCATAATGGTGCGCGACATTGATTCTGGCGCGCTCGGGCGGATTGAACTGGCGCACATGCCTGATCAGATAGCGCATCCACCATTGCGGTTTGGCCCAGCTTGGCACCATGTCGGGCTGATCGAGCAGGATCGCAAGCACGTCGGCGATATCGCCGCTTTCGACGACGAAGGTGCCGTCCATATAGGCCTCGCCTAATGCCAGTTCGGGATTGAGGAGGATTCGGCGTTCGGCCTGGGCGGTGGTGAACCGCACCGCGACCGGATCGCCGGTGCCGTCGCCGCAGGTGAATTTTGTCCCCTTTGCGGTCGTGAAAATCATCGAACCGCGGCGAATGAACTGTCCCAGAAAGCTACGCAACAAACGGTCCATCGAACCCACCCAGGTCAAACGATCCCGCACCACGCCGGTCTTGACCGGCCGCCACTTCCGACTCCCATGGAACCCATTGGTTCCAACGCGATTGTTACAAATGATAGTAATCGTGCTTTGGGCCTGCTACTGCGTTGGAGACAAAGCGGATATTCCAAAATGAAACGTTCACGCAGTTGCGTGAGCAGCTGCGTGATATGTCCGCTTCCATTCGCGTGATAATCGGCTAAAAGGTGACCGCCACGAGCGCCCGTTCGAAGGAGCGCTGGTTGCGATTCCGCACCTGGAGAGTAGGGAATGTCGAGCCGAGCGCTCACTTTAGCGACGGTGATGCTTCTGATCGGCTGTCTCGCTGCGGACCAAGCGAAGGCGCAGGCGACCAATCTCGAAGCCGGCAAAAGCCCTTCCCAGATTTTCGCGGGCACCTGCAACGCCTGCCACAAGAGCCCGCGCGGCCTCTTGAAGTCCGTACCCGCGGGTTCGCTGCCGACCTTCCTGCGCCAGCACTATACGACCAGCCCGGAAATGGCCGGCGTGCTCGCCTCCTTCCTCGTTTCCAATGGCGCGACCGACACCCGCTATACCGGCGGTCAGCCCAAGGGAGCCAAAGAGGGAGCCAAGGACGGGGCAAAGGAGGCGAAGCAGGAAGCCCAGCCGGCTAGTCCGCCACCACCACCCGCCCAGCTTGACCGGTTCGGCCGCCGGCAACGGCCTGCGCCCGCCCAGGAGGCCGCCAAGCCCGAAACAGAACAGCAGCAGGCCGCCAAGCCCGACGCCGATGGGCCTGGCCCGCAAGTCGATCCGGGGCCGCCCCCCGCCCCCGGTCACAACAAGCGGCTGACGCGGCCGGGCCAAGCGCCTGAGGGCGCAAAGCCGGGTGCTGAGGGTCAGCCCCCCATGCAGGCCGACAGCGATCGCGGCCCCGATGGCCGCAAATTGTCGGCCAAGCAGCGTTTGAGCAAGCGCGGCAAACCCGGCGCGGAAGAGCCGCCGAAGGCCGACGAGCCTGCGAGCAGCGAACCCAAGAGCGAGACCGCCTCCAAGGACGAAGGCAAGCCAGCGACCGACACGGGTCCGGGATCGGCTAAATCCGACACCGTGCAGGTGGAACCTGCCAAGGAAGCTGGGAAGGGCGGCGCCGAGCCGCTCACAACCCGGCCCGACCCGGTTCCGCCGGTCACTCCGGCGCCGCCGTCTACCACGGCTTCGGCCATGAGCAAGTCCGAACCATTGGCAGCTCCGTCCGAGCCTGCGGCACAACCGCCGCCGCCGACCATGACAGCCTCGACCCCGCCGCTCCCCGTAGTGGCCCCCGCGGGCCCGCCGGCGCCGCCCATCTCCCAATAGCTGTCCGAGACTCGCGAAGGATGCCGCGCAACCGCGCTTGACCGTCACTAGAGCATCACTCTAGAGTGATGATCCAGAGTTTGACGAGGCAGTCATGGCCGCTCAATTGCGCGACGATCTGCTGACCGCGGGATTGGCGGTGTTCGATCGCGACGGTTTTGAAGGTGCGACCGTCGCGGCTATTCGCGCACGGGCGCGCGCCTCGAACGGCAGTTTCTTTCACCTCTTCGGTTCGAAGAAGGAACTCGCCGGCACGCTTTTCCTGGAAATATTGCAGCGCTATCACGCGGCGGTGCTGGTGGCGCTCGATCCGTCCGCCAGTGCGCGGGACGGTATCGGCCGCCTGATCCGCGCGCATCTCAATTGGGTTGTGAACGACAGGCTCGAAGCCCGCTATCTCTTTGAGATTTCCCGCAGCGAATGGAGCGAGCCGGTGCGCGATGGCCAGCGCGCGCAAAATGCGCGTCTTGCCGATGGCATCGAACGCTGGCGCGCGCCCTTGGTGGCGCGCGGCGAATTGTTGCCGATGACGCCGGTGCTGTTCCTGAGCCAGATCATCGGACCCGCCCAGATCTTCTGCCGGGCGTATCTGTCGGGTCGCGATCGCACCGATCCGAGGCTTCAGGCCGACACGCTGATCGCTTGCGCGGTCCGCGCGCTCACCGCCGACAACAAAGGAGACACGCCGTGATGGCCGATCCCGATCCGGATTTTGCCCCGATCGCAAACAGGATTCACGACGGCGTCGGCCGGCAGGGATTTATGGGCCTGGTCGGCGCGCAGATTTCGGAATTGGCGCGGGGGTCATGTACTCTGTTCGTCGATCGCCGCACGGAGCTGTTACAGCATCAGGGCTTCTTCCATGGCGGCGTCACCGCCTTCCTGGTCGACAACGCGACCACGATTGCGGCGGCAACCTCGCGCGGCCAGCCGGCGCTGACGGCGGAATTCAAGCTCAATTTGCTGTCGCCGGCATCCGGCGAACGCCTGATCTGCCGGGCGCGGGTGATCAAGGCCGGACGTCAGGTCGCAGTCGTGGCGGCGGATGTTTTTTGCTTGACGGATGGAATCGAAAAACACACCGCGACCGCGCTGGCATCGATCGCGATGCTGAACGAGCAAGTGTCGGCCAAAATGGCAAGCCCGGCCTAGATAGGCCGGGCTTGGAAGCGTTCGCTTCGATGCGAGGCAGAATTACTTCTCGGCGGGCGCTTCCTGCGGCGGCTGCGCGAGCTCTTCGGGCTGGGCTTCGGGATCGAAGAATTCGCCCGCGGCGGCGATCGCTTCCGCTGCGGCGTCCTGGTCTTCCTGCCGCGTCGAGATGTCTTCGCCGCGCTTGATGCGCTCGGCTTCGTCGGCGCTGCGGGCGACCGTCACCGTGATCGAGGTCTCGACCTCGGGATGCACGGCGATTGTGACCTTCTGCCGGCCAATCGCTTTGATCGGCGCATCGAGCCAGACCTGCGTCCGGGCAAGAGTGACGCCGTCGGTCGCCAACGCCGCGACGATGTCGCGCACCGAGACCGAGCCGAACAACTGGCCGCTTTCCGAGGCCTGACGGATGATCACGATATCGCGGCCGTCGATCTTCTCCGCCGCCTTGCTGGCCTCGGCCTTGGCCTTGAGGTTGTTGGCCTCGAGCTCAACCTTCATGCCGTCGAACTTGGCGCGGTTGTCGGCGGTCGCGCGCAGCGCCTTGCCGCGCTTCAACAGAAAATTGCGGGCAAAGCCGTCCTTGACGCGGACGACTTCGCCCATCTGACCGAGCTTGGCGACGCGCTCCAGCAAAATGACTTCCATATTCATTCTCCTTAAGTGATGTGTTTGACGTAACGGGTTTGAAGTGACGTGAGGTTGGGCTTGAATTTCAGGGTGCGGGCAGCGGCGGCGGCCTGCCTCGCAAATAGCGCTGGCGAAAGCCGAACAACGCATCGGCAAGGCCGAGCGCGACCATGGCGATCACGGGCCATACGAACATGAGGACGATGGCGTAAGCCGAGCCGAGCCAGAAGGCGCGGCTCTTCAAGGCGAGCGTCAAGGTGTGCAGCACTGCGAACCCGGTGAGCGCATAGGCCATCATCACCGCCGCGGTGACGATCTGCGCCGCGATCGCGACCAATCCGCCGCCAAAACAGAACGCGATCGCGACACATAAGGCGGCGAGCGTCATCGGCGGCAGCGCCGCACTTCTGAGGTCGGGCCATGGGCGGTGCAACCGTCCCGATGTCGCGGTGATCTTGGCGGCGAGCCAGAGGCTCAGTGTCAGGGTCGTCATGGTGACGATGACGGCGGCAACCGGCGCGATCGTCACCAGGGCATCGATCAATTGCTCGAAATCGCCGGGGGAGGCCTGCTCGCGCGGTTCGATGATCTGGATGATCTGCAGCAAGCCTCGCCTCAGGGTACCGGTGATGGCGTCGGCGTCGCTGCCGAGCGTCAGCAGCGCCGCCATCGTGGTCAACGCGGCAAAGCCGGCAATCCAGAGCAGGAGCCGGCCGACAGGATACCATTCGAGCTCCGGCGGCGCGGCGCCATTGCCCGACGTGGCGGCGGGCATGGGCCGGCCAAGCAGCGCGAGATGCCCAAGCCACCAGGCGGGCAGCGCGACCGTCAATGCAAAGGCGAGGCAATAGGGCAGGCCGAAGATCGCGCCAAGGCCTATCGCCGCGGCGATGCCGCCGATGCCGGCGCAGAGCGGTCCCCATGCAAGCGCCGATACCATCAATGGCAGCGGCGCCAGGTAGAACAGCAATAGCGAGATCAGCGCGCCCGAAATAATCGAGGCGAACATCAGCGCCGAGGCGCAGCCGGCGGCTATGGCAACGAGTAGGATCGCGGTCATCAGCTGTCCCGCTCCTTTCGAGCGGTTAGAGGTCATTTTGAACCCCAACCATCGGCAACCGGATGAGCCGGAAGCCTTATGAGAATTTGCGATCGGCAGCACGTAGGCTGCCGATCGAAGAAGTTCTTAGCGAATCACATACGGCAACAGACCGAGAAAACGCGAGCGCTTGATGGCGCGCGCGAGTTCGCGCTGCTTCTTGGCGGAGACGGCGGTGATGCGGCTCGGCACGATCTTGCCGCGCTCGGAGACGTAACGCATCAACAGCTTGGAATCCTTGTAGTCGATCTTCGGCGCATTGGGACCCGTGAACGGGCAGGTCTTGCGGCGGCGGAAGAACGGACGGCGTGCACCAGCTTCGGCCATTATCCTTACTCCTCGTCCGCTACTTCGACATCATCGCGCGGACGGCGCGGGCCGCGCTCACCGCGGAAACCGCCATCACGATCGCCACGGAAGCCGCCGTCACGATCGCCACGGAAGCCGCCACCACGATCGTCGCGCTCGCGGTCGCGATCCGCCTTCCGCATCATTGCTGACGGGCCTTCCTCATGCTCGTCGACGCGAACGCTCAGATAGCGGATCACGTCTTCGCTGATCCGCTCCTGCCGCTCGATCTCGGAGATCGCTGCCGACGGACCATCGATGTTCATCAGCACGAAATGCGCCTTGCGGTTCTTGTTCATGCGGTAGGTCAGGGAGCGCACGCCCCAGTTTTCGGTCTTGGTGACCTTGCCGCCGAGTCCCTGGATGACCCCGGTCATCTGGGTGGTCAGCTCTTCGACCTGCTGGGTGCTCGCATCCTGACGCGCGAGAAAAACATGCTCATAAAGAGGCATGGGTGTCCTTTCCTAGAGTTGGCGCGGTTCCCGGCGGCAAGCCCTTCGAGACCTTCGGAAAGGACTCGATATGCTCAGAAGGCGGAAGCACGGGACGACGGGCCGACTGGCCCTGCCACATCAACATCGCCAAAAAGGTGAGATTGCTGAGACCGTCCGTTCAGCTCCCGGCCGGGATCCACGGATGGCGCGGTTTATAAGGATTTTGCGCGCGCTTGCAAGGGATGGTTCGTGACGCGAACCGGACCGGGTCACGGCTTTGCGATATTGACTTATTTGTTTGTATGTCATACAAATATTCGACAAAGTGGGCATCATGGCTCCCAAACCCGTCCAAAAGTCCGCTCAACAGTCCGTCCAAACTGCGTCCGATACGCCGGCCGGCGATCCCAAGCACGCGACTCGCGCGACGCGCTCGGCCGGGCGCAAAATGCGATCGAGCCTGCTGGATGGCGCTAGCCGCCTGTTCAAGGAGCGCGGCCTTGCCGGCACCTCGATCTCCGACATCGCTGCGGCAGCGGACGCGTTTCCGAGCCAGATCACCTATTATTTCCGCACCAAGGAAGCGCTGTTTGTGGAAGCCGCCTGCCGCGACATGCTGTATGTGGCGCGCGAGGCCGAACAGGCGGCGCTCAAGGCCGATACGCCGCGCGACTACACACGCGCACTGGTCGAGAGCGTGACGGCGACGGATTCGGTCGCCTTCTTTGCCGAGGCGCTGACGCTGACGCGACGCCGTCAGGATCTCGCGCCGCTGGTCGAGCGCACCATCGAGCGGCTGCATGGCGAGGGGTTGCGCGCCTATGCCGGACAGATCGAGCGGCATGGCTGGAAGACCCTGCGCGACCCCGACGCGACCTCGCGGAGGTTCTGGGCGGTCGCCATCGGCGTCATGGTCGAGGGCTACGCCATGGGCCGATCGCCGGAGGAATTGTGCCGTGAGATGCTGCGGGTGCTCGGCGAGCAGGCGACGGCAAAGCCGGCCTCCGACAACGCCCGCCTGCGCCTCGTCGGCGAGCGCGACGCATCCGCATCAAGCGCATCCGAAGGGGAGATTTCGTCATGACCGCGCTACGCATGCGTGCCCGTGATTTTCTGACCGAGGATCAACTGATCGCGGTGCGCCGGCGCTCAACCTTGAAGGGGGTCGCGCTGATCGTGCATGCGTGGGCGCTGATCCTGGGTTCGATCGCGCTGGTCGCGTGGTGGCCCAATCCTTTGAGCTATCTGCTGGCCGTAGGAATTATCGGCTCGCGCCAGCTTGGGCTCGCCATCCTGATGCATGACGGCGCGCATGGCTGCCTGTCACCCAACGAAACCGTCAACCTGAATCTGAGCCAGTGGTTTTGCGCCTATCCGATTTTCGCCGAGACCCGCGCCTATCGGCGTTATCACTTGCAGCATCATGCGCGAACGCAACAGGACGACGATCCCGATCTCGTGCTGTCGGCGCCGTTTCCGATCACAGCGAAGAGCTACCGCCGCAAGTTCCTGCGCGATATCACCGGACAGACCGGCTATCAGCAGCGCAAGGCGCAATTGTTGAATGCGCTCGGTCCTGCGGAATGGCCTCTGGCGCCGCGCGCCGCGCATTTTTGGCAGAAGCTCGGTCGGCAATGTGCCGTCAACGCCGTGCTGTTCGCGGGCCTTGCTGCCGCCGGCGTCTGGTGGGCCTATCCGCTATTGTGGCTCTTGCCGTTGTTGACCTGGATGATGGTGATCACCCGCATCCGCAATATCGCCGAACACGCCGTCGTTCCCGACAGCCACGATCCCCTGCGCAACACCCGCACCACCCGCGCCAACTTCCTTGAGCGCCTGTTCATCGCACCCTATTACGTGAACTATCACCTCGAGCATCATCTGCTATTCTATGTGCCCTGCTACAACCTGCCGCGTGTCCACCGTCTTCTCAGCGAAAGCCGCTACGCCGGGCGCATGGAAGTGCAGCCGAACTATGCCGCCGTGCTGCGGCTCGCAACGGCGAAGTCGAACGAGGAGGATCGCCCGGGAAAGCTCGTAAGCAGCGTCCGCCGTGCGCGGGCCGGTGCGGAGGTCGGACCGGACCAGAGCGCAGGCGGTTTCTAGGCGCGCGGCCCGGGCCCTTTTTGGATCAAGGCCGATGGATCCGCGTGGCGCGGCTTGACATCCCGGCCTTCCTCAGTGTCTTACGGCCCGATCCGACGAGGGGACGCCGATGACGGCAGCATTCACATTTCCGGGGCAGGGCTCCCAGGCCGTGGGTATGGGCAAGGCCCTCGCCGACGCCTTTCCTGCGGCGCGGGCCGTGTTCGACGAGGTCGATGCGGCGCTCGGCGAAAAACTCACCGTGATCATCTGGCACGGTCTGGCCGAAACCTTGCAGCTTACCGAAAACGCGCAGCCGGCGCTGATGGCGGTTTCGCTCGCGACCTTGCGTGTGCTTGAGACCGAGGCCGGCTTCTCGGTCGGGCGGGACGCCAAATTCGTTGCTGGGCACTCGCTCGGCGAATATTCCGCGCTTGCGGCGGCGGGCAGCCTCAGTATCTCTGATACCGCACGCCTGTTGCGCGCCCGTGGCCTTGCCATGCAGAAGGCGGTGCCGGTGGGTGCCGGCGCGATGGCCGCACTTCTCGGCCTCGACTACGAGACGGCGATGGCGGTTGCGAACGAGGCCGCCCAGGGGCAGGTCTGCCAGGCCGCCAATGACAATGGCGGCGGGCAGGTCGTGGTTTCCGGCGACAAGGCTGCGGTGGATCGCGCGGTCGAAATCGCCAAAGCCAAGGGCGCCAAGCGCGCCATGCTGCTGCCGGTGTCGGCGCCGTTCCATTGCAAGCTGATGCAGCCGGCGGCCGACGCGATGGCGAAGGCGCTCGCCGGCGTCACCATCAAACCGCCGGCAGCGCCGCTGGTGTCGAACGTGCTGGCTTCGGCGATCACTGATCCCGACGAGATCCGCCGTCGCCTGATCGAGCAGGTCACGGGAACGGTGCGTTGGCGCGAGTCAGTGGCTTATATGGCAAGCCAGGGCGTCACGCGATTTTTCGAGATCGGCGCCGGCAAGGTTTTGAGCGGGCTCGTCAAGCGGATCGCCGACGGCGCGGTCGGCGTTTCGGTCGGCGGGCCGAACGATATTGCCGCCGCAAAAGAAGCGTTGGCTGCTGCGCGGCCGGCCTGAAGCTGCCGAGAGGAGACAAGTGATGTTCGATCTGACTGGCAGGACGGCGCTCGTCACCGGTGCGACCGGCGGCATTGGCGCCGCGATCGCGCAGGCGCTGCACGCGCAAGGCGCGACCGTTGCGATTTCGGGGACGCGGCGCGAGGTGCTGGATGCGCTTGCCGCCAAGCTGGCGGATCGGGTCCATGTGCTGCCATGCAACCTGTCCGATGCCGCCGCGGTCGAGGCCCTGGTGCCGTCGGCCGACCAAGCCATGGGGCAGGTCGACATCCTCGTCGCCAACGCCGGCATCACCCGGGATAATCTGTTCGTGCAACTGCGCGATGAGGACTGGGACGAGGTCATCAATGTCAATCTGACCGCGACCTTCCGCCTCGCGCGCGCCGCGACCAAATTGATGATGCGCAAGCGGTTCGGCCGCATCATCGCGATCACCTCCGTGGTCGGGGTCACCGGCAATCCGGGGCAGGGCAATTACACGGCGTCGAAAGCCGGACTGTTCGGCATGATCAAGACGCTGGGCGCCGAATACGCCAAGCGCAACGTGACCGCCAATTGCATCGCGCCCGGCTTCATCAAGACGCCGATGACGGACGCGCTCAACGAAAAGCAGCGCGAATCCATCCTCGCAAAAGTTCCTGCGGCACGACTCGGTACGCCCGAGGAGATCGCGGCGGCGGCGGTCTATCTGAGCTCGAATGAAGCGGCCTATGTCACTGGACAGACCCTTCACGTCAACGGCGGAATGGCCATGATTTGAGCGCCTTGCCGGCACTGCCATGCGGCGAACGGCCGTTTCCAAAGGGCGATTGAGGCTTGTAGTCAAGGCTATCGAAGTATGGTAACCGAACCCCCCATCGGATGGGCAAAGAACGCCATTGCAGGATGTTGAATCCCTGTATATTGGCGGTGTGGAGCCTGCGTCGTTCGCTGGGCCCTGACGGGCAAATCAAGACTATGACGATTGCTAGGGAAGTTTAACGACCACGATGGCGCGGATCGTCCCGGGGTCGATTCTTAAGGGAACAAGCACGAGGTTGAACGATGAGTGAGATTGGCGAGCGGGTTAAGAAGATTGTGGTCGAACACCTTGGTGTTGAACCCGAAAAAGTGGTCGACAACGCGAGCTTCATTGATGACCTCGGCGCCGACAGCCTCGATACGGTCGAGCTCGTGATGGCTTTTGAAGAAGAGTTTGGCTGCGAAATTCCTGATGACGCGGCGGAAACGATTTTGACCGTCGGTGACGCCACAAAATTCCTTGAGAAGAACGCGAAGAGCTGACGCCCTGCGCGGCATTGACGAAACCGGACGGGCCGTGGACCAACGGTCCACCGGTTTCTTGCTATGGGCCGCCAATTCCGGGCCGGAGTTGAGGACATGAGACGGGTTGTCGTCACAGGCCTCGGCATGGTGTCGCCGCTCGGCTGTGGCGTCGAGCCGACCTGGAAGCGCATCCTGGCAAGCGAAAGCGGCGCCGGCAGGATTGAGACGTTCGATGTCTCCGATCTGACCAGCAAGATCGCTTGCCAGGTGCCGCGCGGCGACGGTTCTGGCGGCACCTTCAACCCCGACCAGTGGATGGAGCCAAAGGACCAGCGCAAGGTCGATGACTTCATCATCTTCGCCATGTGCGCGGCACGCCAGGCACTCGACGATGCCAACTGGCATCCGGCGAACGAAGAGGACCGCTGCGCCACCGGAACGATAATCGGCTCCGGGATAGGCGGCCTCTCCGGCATTGCCGACACCGCGGTGCTTCTGAAAGAGCGCGGGCCGCGCAAAGTATCGCCGTTCTTCATCCCCGGGCGGCTGATCAACCTGGCCTCGGGCTATGTGTCGATCGAGCACGGCCTCAAGGGTCCGAACCATGCCGTGGTGACGGCGTGCTCGACCGGTGCGCACGCGATCGGCGATGGCAGCCGGCTGATCGCGCTCGGCGATGCCGACGTGATGGTTGCCGGCGGTACCGAATCGCCGATCTGTCGGATCGGGATGGCGGGATTTTGCGCGGCGCGCGCGCTGTCGACCGGCTTCAACGACACGCCGGAAAGGGCATCCCGGCCCTACGACAGGGATCGCGATGGATTCGTGATGGGCGAGGGCGCCGGCATCGTGGTGCTCGAGGAATATGAACACGCCAGAGCGCGCGGCGCGAAAATCTACGCGGAAGTGACCGGCTACGGCTTGTCGGGCGACGCCTATCACATCACCTCGCCAGCACCCGACGGCGATGGCGGGTTCCGCAGCATGAGCGCCGCGATGAAGCGCGCCGGCGTCACCCCGTCCGATATCGACTACATCAATGCGCACGGCACATCGACGCAGGTCGGTGACGAAATCGAGCTTGGTGCGGTCGAACGGCTGCTCGGCAACGCCGCCTCGAAAGTATCGATGTCGTCGACCAAGTCGTCGACCGGACATCTGCTCGGCGCGGCCGGCGCGATCGAGGCGATTTTCTCGATCCTGGCGATTCGCGACAATATCGCGCCGCCGACCATCAATCTCGACAATCCTTCGGTGGAGACGGCGATCGATCTCGTGCCGAAAATAGCGCGCAGACGCGAAATCGACGTCGTGCTGTCGAATTCGTTCGGTTTCGGAGGCACCAATGCGTCCGTGATCCTCCAGCGCGTGGCCAACTAAGCCGTGATCAGGACGCTTTCACCGTTTTGCCGCATTCGCAACAACTGCAGACTGCGATCCGCAACAGTGGATTTACGGTTTTGCGTCCGATCGCGCTCTCAACTATTAATGAGCGCATGATTTTCTGCCAAGCCGTTTCACGCTTGGCGAATCATGCGCAAATTGCGGGCTTGTGCTATGGGCAGGACGATTGATTTGTCAGGTCACGATTGAACCGGCAGGATCTTAGGTTGCATCAATGAGTGAGAGGCCGCCGATTTCGCCGCGCAGCCCGCGCGCCGCGCTGGAGCCCGAGCAGGTTCCGCCGCCGCCGCGGCGGTCGGAACGCGCCCGCAACCCGTTTGTGGTGGTCGGCAACGCCATCATCACCCTCCTGCTGGTCGGGATGATCGGCACCGGCACGGCCTACTATTACGGCAAGCAGAAGCTCGAAGCGCCGGGCCCGCTATCGGAAGACAAGATCGTCAACATCCCCTCGCGCGCCGGAATGGCCGATATCGCCGACGTCCTGCAGCGCGAAGGCGTGATCGACAACAACCGCTGGGCATTCATCGGTGCGGTGCTGGCGCTGAAGGCGCGCTCGGAGTTGAAGCCGGGCGAATATTCGTTCCAGAAGAACGCGTCCTTGCGCGACGTCATCGGCACCATTGTCGAAGGCAAGGTCGTGCAGCACTCCGTCACGATCCCCGAAGGGCTGACCTCCGAGCAGATCGTGGCGCGGCTGTCCGACAACGATATTTTTGCCGGCTCCGTGCGCGACGTCCCGCGCGAGGGCACGCTGTTGCCGGAGACTTATAAATTCCCGCGCGGCACCACGCGCGAGCAGGTGGTCCAGCGCATGCAGCAGGCGCAGAAACGCGCGCTTGCGGAAATCTGGGAACGCCGCAGCCCCGACGTTCCAATCAAATCGCCGGACCAACTCGTGACGCTGGCCTCGATCGTCGAGAAGGAAACCGGCAAGCCCGACGAACGCAGCCGGGTCGCCGCGGTGTTCGTCAATCGCCTGCGGCAGAAGATCAAGTTGCAGTCGGACCCGACCATCATTTACGGACTGGTCGGCGGCAAGGGGACGCTGGGCCGGCCGATCAAGCGCAGCGAAATCGCGCAGCCGTCGCCCTACAACACCTATGTGATCGACGGCCTGCCGCCGGGGCCGATCTCCAATCCCGGGCGCGCCTCGCTGGAGGCCGCGGCCAATCCGGCCCGCACCCGCGACCTCTTCTTTGTCGCCGACGGGACCGGCGGCCACGCCTTCACCGAAACCTACGACCAGCACCAGAAGAACGTCGCCAAGCTCCGCGCGATGGAAAAGCAGATTCAGAACGATACGGTCGAACCGGCGGATGATGCCCAGCCGCCGCCGGCCGCGGCCGGCGCCCCCGCTGACGCGAGCCCAACGGCGACCACTAAGCCGAAAAAGCCGGCCAGGCCTGCGGCAGCGCCGGCCCGGCAGGGCGCGGCGCAGTCGACGACCACGCCGCCGGTGGTCCAGCGCTGACGGGCCAACCCAGGCGACGCGTTCGGAACCGATTCTACTTTTTCGCGAAAACGCACTAAGGTCCGCGCGCCCTTGCCACGCGAATCTGACATCCTGTCCGCCTGTTAGCCGGAGAATTTCACCCGATGGCGCTGTCGAGCATGACCGGCTTTGCCCGAAGCCACGGTGCAAGCGGGCCTTACGCCTTCGAATGGGAATTGAAGTCGGTCAACGCCAAGGGATTTGACCTGCGCATGCGGCTGCCGCCCGGGTGGGACGAACTCGAGGCCTTTGCCAAGAAGCGCGCCGGCGAGGTGCTGTCGCGCGGCACGGTCTACGCCAATTTGAACGTGAAGCGCACCAATGCGGCCTCGACGGTGCGGGTCAATGAGGACGTGCTGGCCTCGGTCGTGAAAGTGGCAAGCCTGCTCGCCGGCAAGATCGACGCGGTGGCGCCGAGCGTCGATGGTTTGCTCAGCATCAAGGGCGTCATCGAGATCGTCGAGCCCGAGAGCGACGAGGCCGAGGACCAGGCGGCGAGGGCAGCGGCGGCTGCAGCCTTCGACGAGGCGCTTGCCAATCTTGTTGCGATGCGCCGTCGCGAGGGCAGTGCGCTCGGGCAAATTCTGATCCAGCGGATGGATGAGATCGAGATGCTGGCGAAGCGGGCGGAAGCCGCTCCCGGCCGCAAGCCCGAGGCGATCCGGGCGCGCCTGGCCGAGCAGATTGCGACGCTCCTGGAATCGTCCGACCGTTTCGATCCTGACCGGCTTACGCAGGAGGCGCTCTTGATCGCCGCCAAGGCCGATATTCGCGAAGAGCTCGACCGCATTGCCTCCCATGTCTCGCAGGTGCGCGAGATGATCGGCAAGGGCGGTCCGGTCGGACGGCGGCTCGATTTCCTGGCGCAGGAATTCAACCGCGAGGTCAATACTTGCTGTTCCAAGTCGAACGACATCGAATTGACCAACACCGGCCTCGAAATGAAGAACGTTGTCGAACAGTTTCGCGAGCAGGTCCAAAATCTGGAGTGAGGCATGACGGCGGGCGGCCATGACTTCGACGGGGTTGGCTTCGACGGGGTCGAGCGGCGCGGGCTGATGTTCGTGCTGTCATCGCCGTCGGGTGCGGGAAAGACCACGCTGTCGCGGATGCTGGTGGCGGAGACCCCGGCCCTGCAAATGTCGGTGTCGGCGACAACCCGGCCGAAGCGACCAGGCGAGGTCGATGGCAAGGACTATCATTTCGTCGATCAGAAACGCTTCGACGCGATGGTGGTGAACGGTGAGCTTCTTGAATGGGCGAAAGTATTCGACAATCGCTATGGCACGCCGCGGGCGCCGGTCGAGGCGTCCCTTGCCGAGGGCAAAGACGTTCTGTTCGATATCGACTGGCAGGGTACCCAGCAGCTGCGTAGCCGTTCACCCAACGACGTCGTCAGTGTTTTCATCCTCCCTCCGTCGGTTTCGGCGCTCGAGCAGCGGTTGCACACCCGCGCGCAGGACTCCGAGGAAGTGATTCGCGGCCGCATGAAGAAGGCGGGCGACGAAATGAGCCATTTCGACGCCTACGACTATATCGTCGTCAACGACAATATCGGGATCGCTTTCGAAGCCGTTAAGTCGATCCTTCGTGCGGAGCAGCTCAAGCGCGAACGTCAGGTCGGCTTGTCGGGGTTCGTTCGCGGCTTGCAGAGCCAGCTACAGAAGTAGCGGGTTGCTTGGACATGCGCTCCAAAATATCTGAAATCTTGTCGAGCCGTTCGTTGCGGTCGTCGTGACCGCTGGCTTCATGGAAGCCGGGTGCTAGCTCCGGGCGGCGTGCGAATTCCGGATCGACCCAGGGCGGCATCTTGGTCGGCCTGGTCGGTGCCTGGAGCGGTGACTGGCGTGGCGGTCGTTGGTGGGCAGCGTCGACCGCGTCCCACGCCACGCGCCGGTGCGGACGGACGGCGCTTCGCGCCGGTCGGCGCGAGCCAAGCCTGAAGATCAAGCTTCCTGTCAGGCCCGCCAGCGCGAGCGCTCCGGCGACCACCATCAACAGCGTCGGCAGCGAGGCCGGGGTTTTGGCGGGTGAACTATCCGCCGCCGCGAGCGCTGCGGGAGGAGCAGGCTGTGCGGGCGTCGTCTGATCCGGTCGTGCTTCGGCGATCACCTCAGGCGTAGTCGCTTGCGAGGTGACCGTTGAAGCCGCGCCGGGATCGGGCCAGCGCGACCCGATCAGCGATCCGCGCGTGGTGCTTTCGAGCACATTCGGACGCTGCGCGTCTTGCGCATTCGCCGCATCGGCCGGCATGGCTTGCGGCCCTTGCGGCGTGCTGGCGGCGGCGTTTTGCTGGACTCGCGGTTGCGGCCAGGGATATTCGGCATGTGCGTCTGCGAGCGAACGTTGGGGCGCGGGAGTTTCGGCTTGCGGCTCAACCGCCTTTTCAGATCGCTGTGGATTCGCCGTCTGCGCCGGCCTCTCGCCTTCACCGCGCAGATACCAGCATTGGCGATTGCTCGGGTGGTCGATGCGATAGTACCAATGCTTGCCTTCCGGCGTCTGATCTCCGGGTTCGGTGCGGCAGGTCTCGGCGGCCTCGGCCGCAATATGCGAAATCGTGGTGAAGGTGGCGCCGGCAAGAACGCTGGCAAAGAGGGTGGACGCGATTCTCGCGGCTCGTTTTGACATCGATTTCTCCGGTGACGCTACGCAACACTACACGTCCCAAATCTCGGAAAAGACTTGGGTCGCAATAGGCCGCAATTCCGGAGAGGATGGGGCTTAATTCGGGCCTGGATCTTGGTCTAGGAAGAACAAAATATGGCACTATTGTTTCGACGCGGTCCAGCGCCCGAGGCAACCGTCGGATCGCCCGTATGTGCCGCTGCCGGGATTGCCTGACAGCGTTCCGGTCGCGGTCAGCACGATACCGTCACTGCCAACGGAAGTTGCGTGGTACGCGCCGTTCGGGCTCACCCCGCCACTGACGCCTGACCGACAACGCGTCCGCCGGAAATGATCCCGGCGACCGTGGCGCTGCCCTGACAAAAAATTCGTGCCGACACCGACTGCGATCCAGGCACCATCGAAATTGCCGGCCCCACCGCCGCCGCCTGTTCCGCAAAGGGCTGCCGTTACTTTCCTGCGCTGTATCAATTGCTTTCGATCACGTCGCTAAACAGCACGTAGCGTTCGCCGTTGAAGCGGACCAGGCGCATCTGCTTGATCGGGCGCAGATCGGTTGGGCTGGTCTGCAGGCGGATGCCGGGCAACAGCAACGGCAGCTCCATGTTCAGATGAGAGGCTTGCTTCATGATGTTCTCGCGGGTGAGGTTGTCGCCGCAATTCTTCAGAAGCTGCACCACCGCGTAGCCGACGTTGTAGCCGTAGGGCCCGTAATAATCGCTCTTGTCGATGCGCGGGTTGTACTTGTCCATCCACGCAAACCACGCTTTCATCGCCGGGTCGTCGCGCCATTGCGGGTCGGCCGGATCCTTTTGGTAGGCGGCCGAAATAATTCCCTTTGCTGCTTCGAAGCCCGCCGGCCTGATCGCGCCGGCGATCGAGGATCCGACGCTGGACACGAATTCCTGCGGATGCCAATCGATGTCGTAGGCCTTGCGAATGGCTTGCGCCGCGAATTTCGGCACCGAGAAGATGACGAACATGTCGGCACCGGAAGCCTTCAGCGATACCACCTGCGAGTCGACGGTCGGGTCAGAGGTGTTGTAGGTCTGCTGCGACACGATCACCGACGATGCCTTGTCGCCAAGCCCGCGTTTGAAGCCGAGGATATAGTCGCGGCCGAGGTCGTCGTTCTGCGAGAGAATTCCGATTTTGGCGTCGGGCTTGGTCGAGAGAATATATTTGGCGTAGATTTCGCCTTCGGACGCGTAATGCGGCGTCCAGCTCATCGTCCACGGAAAATGTTCGGGATCGTTGAAGACGGTGGCGCCGGTCCCGATGAACAGATGCGGCACCTTCTTCTGGTTGATGTATTTGACAACGGCCATGTTGGTCGCGGTGCCGACCGGATTTACCAGAAACAGCACCTCGTCGCTTTCGATCAGGCGCCTGATCTGCTCCACCGTCTTGGGCGGACTATAGGCGTCGTCGAGGCTGATGTAGTTGATCTTGCGTCCGTTGACCCCGCCTTGTTCGTTGATCATCGCGAAATAGGCGGTGGTGGAGATCGCGCCCGCCGAATAAGCCGATGCCGGACCGCTATAGGGCGTGGTGGTCCCGATCTTGATCTCGGTGTCGCTGGCGCCCGGACCATATTGTTTTTGCGCCGCCGCCGGCGTCGCGGCGCAGATGAGCGCCAGCACCACCAGTGCGCCCGGGGTCGAACCATTCCTCCCAGTCATCCTGCATCCTCCCTGTTCAGGTGAGGCTTACACGGCACTTGCCCCGTTTGCGGGCTTATCGTTTCCGCCTCAATTCTTCAGCACGATACGTCCAACCACTTTTCCCGCCCGCAACGCCTCGATCCATTTCTGGACGTCGCCCATCGGCTCTTCCCGCATCGGTGTGGGCTTGATCTTGCCGGCGCGCGCCAGCGCCATCAGCTCACGCGCTTCAGTCAGTGTACCGACCATAAAGCCCTCGATGGTCATGCGCTTGTAGATCCATTGCACCATCGGTAGGCTGAAATTGCCGCCCATCAGGCCGGAGACCACGATCTTGCCGCCGCGCGCGACCACAGCGACCGCGAACGCCATCGACTTCTCGTTGCCGGCAAAATCCACGATCTCATCGAAGCCGCCTTCGGTCTCCTTGAGGATGCGCTTGGCGATATCGCCTTCGGAAGGATCATAGGCGATCGCCGCACCATTCTTCAGGGCCGCCTCGCGTGCGGCGGGATTTACATCTGCCACCGAAATCTTCTGCGTGAACATGGCTTGTGCGAACGACAGGCCCATCATGCCGACGCCGCCAAGCCCGATCAGCAAGAGATTGCGCTGGCGTGGCCGGTCGACCAGGCGCTTCAAGGCGCCGTAGGCGGTTACACCTGAGCACATCAACGTCGCGGCCTGGTTGACCGGCAGCGGATCGTAATCGAGCAGATATTTGGCGTCGGGCACCAGCACGTGGCTGGCGAACCCGCCGTCGATGGAGACGCCGAGGAAACGCTGCTTGAGGCAGAGATTTTCATCGCCATTGAGACAGTCGCGGCACTGGCCGCAGCCGATCCAGGGAAATACCGCCTTCCTGGTGCCGACCATATCCTTGGGCAGTTCCGGACCCACTTCCTCGACGATCCCCGCGATCTCATGGCCGAGCGTGAACGGCAGCGTCATGCCGCGCGTCGTGTCGAGCCTCTTGCCGCCGCCGAGATCGGCGTAACCGTCCTGGATATGCAGATCGGAATGGCACACTCCACAACGCTCGATGCGCACCAGCACCTCTTTGCCTTGCGGCTTCGGCGTCTCGACGATGGTTTCGCAAAGCGGGGCGTCAAATTTGACCAATGACTGGCGGCGCATCAACGCCATGATCGTTCTCCTTAACGCATTTCAAGTTTTTGGCTGCGTATATTGGCCAATTCACGGGCCATGGCAACAAAGCCAGAGACCGGAACGGTCTCGGCCCGCCGCGTCAAATCGATATCCGCCGCGGCCGCGAGGCGAGTGGGCTCGGCCGGCAATGATTTGAGGCTTTGCCGCAGCATTTTCCGGCGCTGGCCGAACGCCGCCGCCGCCACCTGTTCGAGGGTCCTGCGATCGCAGGGCTCGGGCGTCGCGCGCGGCACTAGCCGTACCAGCGAGGAGGTCACCTTGGGCTGGGGCACGAAAGCCGCTGGCGAAATGTCGAACAGGATCTTGGTCTCGGCGCGCCAGTTCGCAAGTACGGCGAGCCGCCCATAGGCTTCGTCATTCTCCCGCGCGACAATACGCTCGGCCACCTCGCGCTGGAACATCAGCACCATCATGTCATACCAGGGCGGCCAGGGCTCGACCGACAGCCAGCCGATCAACAGCGCGGTCGCGATGTTGTAGGGCAGGTTGGCGACGATTTTTGCCTTGCTGCCGCCGAGATAGGGCCGCGGATCGAAGGTTTGCGCATCGGCCTGGACAATTTCCAGCCGTCCCGGATATCTCCTGGCAATCACTTCCAGCGCGGGGATAGCACGCGCGTCATGCTCGACGGCGACGACATGCGCCGCGCCTAGTGCGAGCAGCGCGCGGGTCAGCCCGCCGGGACCGGGGCCGATTTCGACGACGGTTGCCGTTTCCAGCGGACCCGCGGCGCGTGCGATCCGCGCGGTCAAATTGAGGTCCAGCAAGAAATTCTGGCCGAGCGATTTGCGGGCGGACAAAGCGTGTTCGCGGATCACCTCGCGAAGCGGTGGAAGGTCGTCGATCGCGCTCACGTCGCCGCCATGCGCGCGGCCAGCCGCAGCGCCGCGATCAGGCTAGCCGGGTTGGCGCGGCCGGTGCCGGCGATGTCAAAGGCGGTGCCGTGATCCGGCGAGGTGCGGATGAACGGCAGTCCCAGCGTTACGTTGACGGCGTCATCGAAGGCAATCGTCTTGATCGGGATCAGCGCCTGGTCGTGGTACATGCAGATTGCGCAATCATAGGTCTTGCGCGCGGCGTCATGAAACAGCGTGTCGGCCGGCAGCGGTCCTCTGACCGCGATGCCCTCGGCGCGCAGGATTTCGACCGCCGGTGCGACGATGTCCTGGTCTTCGGTGCCGAGGGTGCCGTCCTCGCCGGCATGCGGATTGAGACCCGTTACGGCAAGGCGTGGCGCTGCAAGGCCGAACCGGGCTTTCAGATCCGCAACCAGGATACGCGCCGTGGAGACGATCAGATCGCTCGAAAGGGTCGTGACGGCATCGCGCAGCGGAACATGGATGGTCACGGGCACGACCGCGAGCACCGGTGACCACAGCATCATGACCGGCTGCGGCGTGTGTCCGCCGGATGCCGCAAGCTCCGCCAGAAATTCGGTATGCCCGGGATGCCGGAAACCGGCGCGGTAAAGCACGCTCTTGGCAATCGGGTTGGTGACGACGGCGCTGGCCTGTCCGGCGACGACGTCGGCGACCGCGCGGCGGATCGAAGCAAGCGCAGCCTCGGCGCTGGTCTCGTCCGGCCGGCCGGGTTGCGCCGTCGCCACGCGGCCGGTGGCCACAATCGGCAAGGCGCTCGCAAAGGCAGCGACGGCTTGTTCCGCATCGACGCAGGCAAGTTCAATGTTCAGTCCGAGAATTTTTGCGCGCTTTGCGACGAAATCGCGGTCACCGAGCAGGTAGAATGCCGGAAGCTTCAGCTCATTGCGGCTAAGCCACGCCTTGATGGCGATGTCGGGCCCGATACCTGCGGGTTCGCCCAGGGTCAGCGCGAGCGGCCTTACCATCTCAGCGACATTCGATCATCGCGGCTCTGCGGACTTCCTGCAGATACGATTTCGACTTCGCCTCATATTTCTGGACAAACATCTTGTCGCGGATTTCTTTCTTCTTCGGCGTATCGATCTTGGTTGGATTTCTTGCGCATAACGCGACCATCTCGACGCCCTGCTTGGTCACCTCGGGCGGGGTGAGATGGCCGATTGGGGTCTTGTCGAGCAGCTCGCGGAGAACCTGCGGTATGTCGGCCGAGGTCCGGATGACGGTATCGCGGATCGCGGCGTTCTGCATGCTCTTGAAGAAGGTATTGGCCTCGTCGCAGGTCTGTACCCGGGCGCGCAGTGCTTCGGCTTCCTTTTGCCGTGCTTCGATGGCGGCCGGCGCCGATCCTCGCGGTACGATCAGGACGATCGGCTGCATCTTGTATTCGAACGCGTCGGTCTGTTGGGCGTCGTCGCCCTCGGATTTGGCGACTTCGGCGACGTCTTTCTCGCCGACCTGGAGACTTTCCTTGTAGCGGCCGCGGACCAGGCTGGTCCACACCATGTCGGCCCTGATGCGGTTCTTGAGCGTGTCGGGCCGGATGCCCTGACCCTCCAGGGACTTCGTCAACTGATCCGGCGTGATCCGCATCCGCGAGCTCATCTGGCCGTAGGCTTGTTCGATATCGGTGGAGGAGGGCTCGACGCCGAACTTCTTTGCCTCCTTGATCTTCACCTTCTCGTCGATCAATTCATTGATCACGTCCTGCCGGGCGGGTGCCTTGTGCGTCGAAATGAAGTCGAGCTTGCTGCGCTGTTCGATGTCGAAGTCGGTGATGGGCTCGCCGCTGACCATGCAGGCGACGGTTTGCGCATGCGATGGCGGCGCGCCGCCGATCAAGATCAGCGATGTGGCGCTGCCCAACAGGAGAGTCCAAAGCCGGTGCGAGAATGTGGTCGCCATGGTCATAGTTGCTGTGTCAACCGATCCGAGTTGAAGCTGCGCCGCGCCCCGCCGATTCGCCCTCGGGCCTATTGTACGCCCATGCCTCCGGCGCTGGGCGATGCCGTCGTATTGGCAAGCGTGCGCAGGCCGATCTGCAGCATGAAGGCATGGCCGAGTGTGGGCGGCGACGTGGTGGTGGCGTAGGAATAGGACGTGACGTAGTTGGCCGCCAGCACAAAGCAATCGTCCACATATCCGGCGCCGATCACGTACTGGTTGATCTGGTTCGCCACAAGATCCCATCGGGCGGCGCCGGTCACCACCCAGTTCGTCGCCACCTTGACCGATCCACTCCCAAGAATGCCCTGGCGGCGGGTCAGGTAGCCCAAATCCGGCTGCGGGGAATAGTCGCCGTACAGCAGGCTGACCGACCAGCGGTCGAAGCCCGCGCGGCCCTCGGCCTCGAAGCGCTGTAGACTCCCGGTAGCCTCGTCCATCCGGGCGCGCGTACTGAAAGTATAGGTCCTGTTCGGCGAATAGCTGACGCTCGCGACATAGTCGGATTTCGCCTTGGCCAGACCGGAATCGAGGCCGGTGTTGGTCATGTCCTGGACCGCGAAGGAATTCAACCCGAACAGCTGGTAGGATTGCCCGAACACCGCGGTGACGGAGCCGCCGCGGTCGAACTGGGTCGTGGCCTGCACGCCGGCATTGGCGCGGCCGCCGCCTTCGACACGGTCATAGCCGGAGAACTTGTCGACGCTGAACAGGTTGCTGGTGTCGAAGACCAGGCTTTGTGCGTCTTCGTTGGGAAGCTTGCCGGCGTAGCTTTCATTGGGCCGCACGATGACCTGCGCGATCGGCTCGATCGTCGTAGAGCCCCACGGCTGAACGTTGATGAAGGGGTAGCGGTATTCGAGGCCAACCGTCGGCATCACGCGCAGTGCCTGCGTGTCACCCACCGGAAGGAAGTTGGAAACGCCTGGCTGGTTCGAGATGTCCGCATTGATCGCGTCGGCGCGAATGCTCGCAAACGGCGTCCAGATCTGACCCCAGGAGTTGGTGAACGACCTCCGCCACTGCGCTTCGGCCGTGAAGCGCGCGTAGTCACCGGGAATGCCGCGCAACAGGCAGTTTGCCGGCACGATGCTTCGGGCCGAATTGGCGGAGGCGACCACGCACGTGTTGTTGATGGCGGCCGCATTCGTGATCGGATCGAACACCGCCGTCTCGCGGTTCAGATTGACGAAATTGGTCTTGTAGCTGAATTCTCCGCCGAGCACCGAATGATTGATCACATTCGCATAGTCGATAACCGGCGCAATGATCGGCACCTGGGACTGAAGGCCGGAAAGGCTGAGATAGTAGATCGTTCGCGCGTCGAAATAGCTGCGATCGCCGACACCGGTCAGATAGAGCTGCGAGATGGCCTCGGTCGGCAGGTTGATGAACGATGCCATCGGATCCCGGTACTGGGCGAGCCGGTAGTCCGAGAGGAACTGATAGTCGGTGAGCAGGACGGCGTCCCAGCCCCAAACCCATTTGTCGTTCAGCGCGAACTGACCCTTGCTGTCGATGCCGCCGCGGAATTGACGATCGCCGGGCTGGCCGGCGAAGGCGCCGGGATCAAGCTGGTCGATGCCGTAGGCGCGGATCTGGTACGACCCGTTGATCAGGCGCTGGCGGAATTCGGCCTGCGCCAGCACGCCTTGCTTGCTTGTGATGCGCGGACTGAAGGTCAAATCGTAGTCGGGCGCGATCGCCCAGTAGAACGGAACTTCAACGGCGTATCCATATGCCGAAGACTTCGAGAAGCCCGGCATCAGGAAACCGGTCTTGCGCTTGACGGTCGGATCGGGCGTCGAAAAATACGGCATATAGGCGATCGGGACGCCGAAGAACTCGAGCTGCGCGGTCTCGAAGTACAGCATCTTGTCGGTCTGGTCGTGGATGATGCGCGCGCCCTTGACCTGCCACAGCGGCGGCTTCTTCGGATCGTCCTTACAGGGCGCGCAGGCGGTGTAGACGCCGTTCTCGAACACCGTGTAGTTGCCGTTGGTACGGTCCGATCGCGTCGCGGCCATTCGCGTCGCGTCTGCGGTGTCGACGCGCAGCGAATCGACGAAGCCGTCGCGGTAATCGTCGCTCAGATCCATGATGTTCGGCGTAGGTGATCTTGCCGTCCGCATCGGTCATGCGGATATTGCCTTCGGCATGAAGCCGCTTGGTCTTCTGGTCGTAGATCACCTTGTCGGCTTCGACGCTGGTGCCGTTGTAGAACAGCTGCACGTTGCCGACCGCCGACACCCGCGAATTGTTGTAGTCGTAATCGACCTCGACCGCCTGGACGAGCATCTGTCCATCATTGGCGGTGCGCGGCGGTCGCGGGCGAGGCGGCTGCGGGTTGTAGCTAAAGCCTTGCGCCGACGCCGGTACCGTCGTCGCAACATCGAGCGCGACGGCAAGCGTCAAGCCGACAATCAGAGCGAGCAGGGAGCCGCAATGCACGGCCAAGCGCCATCCATGGCGGCGCACGACCGCGCGGCGCTGGAACGCAACCACACTCCTCTGGCGGGCGGCGACGACTGCCACTACCCGTCCTCCTGGTACAACAAGGCCAAAAAGCCGGTGAGGCCGCCGACAAGCACAGGCAGCCACGCCGCAGCGATCGGATGCATCAACTCGGCCTTGCTCAAATCCTCAGTTACTTTCGACAGCACATAGAGCAGAAAGCCCGCGCCCACGCCACTTAAAACCATCTTCTGCACGCCGCCGAAACGGAAGAACCGCAGGCTCACGGACGCAGCCAGCATGACCATTGCAGCGAGCAAAAATGGTTGTGCGATAAGCTTGTGATACTGCAGCCGATATCCGGCGGTCGCAAATCCGGAGCTTTCGGAAGAGCGGATGTAGGTCGGAAGTTGCCAAAAAGACACAGTTTCCGGTGTGGAGAAACTGTTGCGAACCTGGGCCGGCGTCAGGCTGGTCGGAAGCACGAAACTGTCCTGCTCGAGCGGCGGAGCATCGAGCGAAAAGCGGCGCACGGATTTGAACATCCATTGGCCCTCCTCGAGCGTCGCCTCTCGCGCCTCGATCCGTTCCTTGAACTGGTAGTCTGTATCGAATCGGAACAGCGTCAGTCCGGTCAGCCGCACGCCCTGCTGCTCGCTTCGCGCGGCGTTGATGATGACCTGGCCGTCGCTAGTGACCTGGTTGATCCAGAAGCCGGCTCGCGTCCTGGACGCCGCCGCCGGGAGCGGAGCCGAACAGCTCGGCTTCCATCCGTTTGGAGACTTCGCGCAGGTTCGCCGACATCGGGTTGTAGGCAATCGTCGCCAGAATCCCGAGCAGGATCGCGCTCGCCAGCGCCGGCGCGATGAACTGCCAGGCAGAAACGCCGGCGGCGCGCGCGACCACAAGCTCCAGCCGCCGCGAAAGCGCGAGATAGCAGGTCATCGCCCCGATCAGAATGCAGAACGGCATCATCTTTTCGAGCAATTGCGGCACGCGGAACAGCGACGTCTCCGCGACCGTGATCGGCAGACGCCGAAACCAGCCCCGACGTCTTGCGGACCATTTCGATGTAGTCGACCAGCACCAGCAGCACGAAGATGCTGGCGAACACGCCGAGCGCCGCGACCACGAAGCGGCCGGCAAAATAGCGTCCGAGCGTGTTGGTCATCATGCTCATGCTGTGGCCGGCCGTCCAAAGAGCCGCAGAGACGTGCATTCGATCTGTTGATGGCCTCGATCAGCGCGGCCGGCGGTTCCACCACGATGCCGCCGATGATGATCCAGAAGCCGACGCCGATCGCACCGAACAGCATCAAATATTGAACGAGCGGAGCGAGCGGCGACTTCACCGCCATCACCGAGCAGGCGAATCCGATCATACGCAGCCCGAACACCGCGAGGATGGAACCGCCGATCGAAAAGTTGCGGCTCTGGCGCGTGGTGCGCGGCGCGCCGAGAAAGGCAAAGGTCAGCGCAGCAAAGGCGAACGGATAGATCGGCGCCATGAAGCGGTCATGCAGCTCGGCGCGAAACTGTCCGGGCACTGCCTTGTAGACCGGATCGTCTTCGGGCGGCGAAAGCAGTTCCCAGAGATAGCGTTCGCGAATACCCAACGCGACGTCGCGGCCTTGATTGGAGAATTTCGACATGTCGAACGCATAACGGCCGAACGCCACCAGCGCCGGATCGCGCTTTCCGACTTCGAAGCGCTCGAGATTGCCGTCCTCGAGAATCAGAAACGAACCACCGTCGTTCTTCACCACGGTTCCATGATCGGCGACGATGCTGACGCGTTCTTTCGGATCGCGGCGATCGTCGATGAAGATGCCGGCGAGCAGGCCGCCCGGCTGCCGTTCGCGGATGCGGATGGTCAGGTTCTGGTCGAGTTGCGCAAAACGCCCGGGTTGCAGGATATTGGCAAGCACGTCGGCGGTGATGTCGGCGTCCCATTGCTTCAGCCGCCGCATGCCGTCCGGCGCGAGATAGGCGGCGATAAAGGCGACCAGCAACGCCACCACGCAGGTGGCATAGAAGAATGGGCGGAACAGCCGGAACGGCGAGAATCCGGCCGCGTTCATCACGATGATTTCCGAATTGGTCGCGAGCTTGTTGAGGGTATGCGACATCGCAATCATCAGCGCGATCGGCGAGATGATCAAAACCAGCGCCGGAATCACAAGGCTCGTGACGCCGAGAAAGGTCAGGATGGTCTGACCCTGGCTCGTCATCAGGTCGATGCCGCGCAACGCCTGCGTAATCCAGATCACGCCGGTGAGGCTGACCAGAACCAGCGCAAACGACGCGAGCGTCGTGCGGAAGATGTACTTGTCGATCGACCCCATCGCTTACCGCACGATCCCACCTCGTGACTGGAGCGGCGGCTTGCGACCAATCCCTCACGCGGGATCCCCCTTGGTCGCTTCCGATGTCTACCCAGCCGTCTTAGTTTCTCACTACCATCCCTTTGATCCGTCAACAAAATGGCTGCGCCGTGGCACCATCAGCATAAGGTTAATAATTCGCACGTTGTGGCGGCTTGGCCACGCCAGCGCTTGGCAGCGTGACGGCTGCCGGGTCATAGTGGCCTACGCTCTTGACATGCTCACGCCGCGGCGATTCGATCGGCCGACCGCTAAAGCCCTGATTTTTGGAGGATTTACCTATGTCCGACGCCGTCAAGGTCGGCTTCGTGCCATTTTCCACCGTATCCCGCGGCATCCTTGTCGTGTTTTGCGACGATGCGTTGAAGTTCGGCCCGGCCACGCGCAAGGCGCTGGGGACGGCGGCCAATTTGGTCAAGCGCGCGGCCGCCACCAGCCAGTTCAAGGGGAAGAGCGGCTCCACACTCGATATCCTGGCACCTGAAGGAATCAAGATTCAGCAGCTTGATCGTGGTCGGTACCGGCAAGGCGTCCGAGCTCAAGGAGAAGGATTTTCTCAAATTCGGCGGGATTGCCGCCGGCAAGCTGCGCCCTGGCAACGATGCCCTGACGATTATCGCGGAATTGCCCGACGGTGCCCTCAAGCCCGAATCCGCGGCCGCGATTGCGGTTGGCGTGCGGCTGCGCGCCTACAAGTTCGATCGCTACAAGACCAAGAAGAAAGACGGTGAGGAGGGCGTGGTACGGGCCGAAGTGTCGGTTGCGGTCGACGACGTGGCGGCGGCGCGAAAGGCGTTCGCCCCGAATGCCCATACCGTCGACGGCGTCGTCATGGCGCGCGAACTGGTCAACGAGCCGCCAAACGTGCTTTTCCCGGTCGAGTTCGCGCGCCGCGCGGCTCAATTGCGCAAACTCGGCGTCGATGTCGAAATCCTCGATGTCAAGGCAATGACCAAGCTCGGAATGGGTGCGCTGCTCGGCGTCGCGCAAGGCTCGACCCGGCCCGGCCGTACCGTGATCATGCGCTGGAACGGTGGCAAGCGCGGCGATCAGCCGGTCGCCTTCATCGGCAAGGGGGTCTGCTTCGATACCGGCGGCATTTCCATCAAGGGTGCTGCGAACATGGAGGACATGAAGGGCGATATGGGCGGTGCGGCATGCGTGGTCGGCCTGATGCACGCTCTCGCCGCGCGAAAGGCGAAGGTCAACGCGGTCGGCGCCATTGGCCTCGTCGAGAACATGCCCGACGGCAATGCGCAGCGCCCCGGCGACATCGTGACCTCGATGTCGGGCCAGACCATCGAGATCATCAACACCGACGCCGAGGGCCGCCTCGTGCTGGCGGACGTGCTTTGGTATGTGACGAAGAAGTTCAAGCCGAAATTCATGATCGATCTTGCGACCTTGACCGGCGCGATCATGGTGGCGCTCGGTACCGAATATGCCGGTCTGTTCTCCAACAACGATGAATTGGCCGAACGCCTGATCAAGGTCGGGCTTGAAACCGGCGAGCGTGTCTGGCGCATGCCGCTCGGTCCGGAATATGACAAGCTGATCGATTCGCAGTTTGCGGACATGAAAAATACCGGCACACGCAATGGCGGCTCGATTACGGCTGCGCAGTTCCTGCAACGCTTCGTCGACGGCACGCCATGGGCGCATCTTGATATCGCGGGAACGGCGATGGGGGCGCCGAAGACCGAGATCAATCAAAGCTGGGGGTCGGGTTACGGCGTTCGCCTGCTGGAGCGGCTGGTTGCGGAATATTACGAGCGATGACCGAAGTGCTTTTCTATCACCTGCAAAACATGTCGGTCGAGAGCGTGTTGCCGCCGCTGCTTGAGAAATCGCTGGAGCGAGGCTGGCGCGTCGTTGTGCAATCGACCTCGCAGGAGCGCGCAGAGGCGCTCGACGCCCATTTGTGGACCTATCGCGACGATTCGTTCTTGCCGCATGCGACCTGGCGCGCCGGTGATGTTCAGGACCAGCCCATCGTGCTTGCGGTCGAGGAGGGTAATCCGAATCGGGCCAATGTCAGGTTTCTGATCGACAACGCCGCATTGCCGGCGGATTGCGGCAGCTACGAGCGCATGGTGCTGGTTTTCAACGGTGACGACGCCGACGCGCTCGCCGCTGCCCGCGGCGCCTGGACCGAGTGCAAGTCGCGCGGCTTCGAAGTGAC
Source organism: uncultured Alphaproteobacteria bacterium (assembly GCA_963713785.1). Taxonomy (GTDB): domain Bacteria; phylum Pseudomonadota; class Alphaproteobacteria; order Rhizobiales; family Xanthobacteraceae; genus Bradyrhizobium. The sequence goes on along the minus strand of CAVQNB010000001.1, from coordinate 921,396 downwards.
TTATTGGCAGGCCGACGAGCGCGGCCGCTGGCAACGGCGGGATTAGCGCTGTAAGGCAATTAATGATAATCTGCGGTTTTCGACGGCGGCACCGCAAGAAGCCACGGTGGTGCCGCAAAGTGATGCTGGGACAGACGTTTACAGTGCTCTCTTGGGGTCGGAATTTAATTCGTGAGTGATCGAATAGCTCATCGGAAGCAGCTCTTGGCGCTGCTGGTGCTGGCCCCGCTTGTCACGGGCTGCGGCTCGTCGGCCGACCTGCTGTCGAAAGACGCCGAATGGTTCTCGCGCCCCGGCCGGCTATTCATCAAGAACGTATCGATCGAAACGCCGCCGCTGACGTCGGACAAGCCGGTCACGGCCGAGGACCTTGTCAGCGCCGACGGCGGTTGCCCGGGCATGGCACCTGCCGGCGCGCCGGCCGACGCCAACGCCCTGACCGACGGGGCCGCCGGCGCGCCACCCGCTCAGAGCGGGACCGTCGCGCTTGGCCATACCGAATGCGACGTCGTGCGCGGCATCGGCGCCCCCGATAACGTCAACGTCTCCAACAACGCGCGCGGCGACCGCGTCGCCGTCGTCAACTGGTCGCGCGGGCCGCGCGCCGGCATCTATACTTTCACCGCAGGACGCTTGAGTTCGGTCGAGCGTGGGGCCGAGCCGGTGGCGGAGCCGAAAGCCGCCAGACCAAAAGCGAAGAAAAAGCCGGCGGCGACCTAAACGGTTCCTATCCGGTTGCGGCATGCTCCGCGCGCGAATCGCCTCGACCCGCCATTTCGTCATGCCGTCTCGTCATACTGGCTGCTTGCTTCCAGCCATGCTTCCTCGGCCCGTCGCAGCGCCTCCGCCGCGCTCGCGCGCGCCTTGCCAAGCTGGGCCGCCTGCTTCGGATCGCGCGTGAACAGATCCGGCAAGGCAAGCGCGGTATCGATTTTCGAGATAATGCCGTTGATGCGCTCGATCTCGGCCTCGGCGTCGGAAATCTTCTGCTTCAGGGGGCCACGCTTTTCGGCTTTTCCGCGCTGGGGTCTTTCGCGCTCGGTGGCCGCGCGATCGCGCGAATTCGTCCGCCCGCCGCGGGTGGACAGCACCAAGCGCCGGTAATCGTCGAGATCGCCGTCGTAGGCGGCGACGCCGTGATCGGCGACCACCCACAACCGATCGGCGCAGGCCTCGATCAGATAGCGGTCATGCGAGACCATGATGACGGCGCCCGGAAAGTCGTTGATCGCCTCGGTGAGCGCGGCGCGGCTGTCGATGTCGAGATGATTGGTCGGCTCGTCGAGCACGATCATGTTGGGCCCGAAGAAGGTCGCTAAGTCCGAGCAGCAGCCGCGCCTTCTCGCCGCCCGACAGGCTCTTGACCGGTGTGTCGGCAGCCTTGCCCGAAAATCCGATCGCGCCGGCGCGGCCGCGCACCTTGGCCTCCGGCGCATCCGGCATCAGCTTGCGGACATGGTCGTAGGTGGAAACGTCCTCGGTTCAGCTCGTCGAGCTGATGCTGCGCGAAATAGGCGATCGAGAGTTTGTCCGCGCGCGTGATCTCTCCCGAGAACGGCGCCAGACGGCCGGCGAGCAGCTTGACCAGCGTCGACTTGCCGTTGCCGTTGGCGCCGAACAGCGCGATGCGGTCGTCGTTGTCGATCCGCAAGGTGACGCGGTTTAGCACCGGGCTTTTCGGGCTCGTAGCCGACCGAGACATTGTCGAGCGCGATGATCGGCGGCGACAGCATTTTCTCAGGCGGAGGGAAGGTGATCTCGCGCACGTCCTGCGTCACCAGGGCTGCGACCGGCTTCATCCTTTCCAGCATTTTCACGCGCGACTGGGCCTGGCGTGCCTTGGAGGCCTTGGCCCTGAAGCGATCGACGAAGGCCTGCAAACGCTTGCGTTCCGCCTCCTGCCGCTTGGCGTGCTTGGCATCGAGCATTTCGCGGACGGCGCGCTGCTCTTCGAACGAGGAATAGCTGCCGCGGTAAAGCGTGAGCTTGCCGCGTTCCAGATGCAGGATCTGGTCCACCGACGTGTCGAGCAGGTCGCGATCGTGGCTGATGACGATCACGGTGCGCGGATAGTTCGCCAAATGATCCTCGAGCCAGAGCGTGCCTTCGAGATCGAGATAGTTGGTCGGCTCGTCGAGCAGCAGAAGGTCGGGCGCCGCGAACAGCGTCGCTGCGAGCGCGACGCGCATTCGCCAGCCGCCGGAGAATTCCGAACAAGGCCGCGCTTGATCTTCCGCCGAAAAGCCGAGGCCGCTGAGGATCGCAGCGGCGCGCGCCGGCGCCGAATGGGCGTCGATGTCGACCAGCCGGGTCTGGATTTCGGCGATCCGGTGCGGATCGCGCGCGGTGTCAGCTTCGCGCAACAGCGCATCGCGCTCGAGGTCCGCCTTCAACACCACGCCGATGAGGCTTTCCGGCCCGTCGGGGGCCTCCTGCGCGAGGCTGCCGACGCGCCAGCGCGGCGGGATCGTGATGGTTCCGCTCTCGGTCGGCAGCTCGCCGCGGATCGCCTTGAACAGCGTTGATTTGCCGGTGCCGTTGCGGCCGACCAGGCCGACCCGCGCGCCCGGCACAATTTGCGCGGTAGCGTGATCAATCAGGAGGCGTCCGGCAAGGCGGACCGATATCTCATTGATGGAAAGCATGCGCGGTTGTCACCGCACCGGCGCGCAAACGCAACCGGTTTATGCGCGAAAAATCGCAGGTCGTCGTGCTGGACAATTTCACGCGACCAATTCTATACGCGACTAGTTTGACGATCAGGAGCGGCGGCTTTCGCTGTCCCGCCTGCGCAATTCATCCAACAGTTGCTGGAGTTGGGTAGATGTACCGGGCGGCTCCGGCAGCAGGCTCTGCTGTAGCCGCTCGCCCACGGCATCGCAGATCGACCGGCTGGTCTTGCCGTCGATTGTTTGGCTGCTGCTGTGTTCGATTCGGCCGTTCATGACGGGTTCCGCTGCAAATCTTTTAAGCGACTTGACGCCGGACCAAGTCGTTTCGGCGGAAATAGTTTCCCGTCAGGCGAAGATTGCATGCCTCCGCTGTAAAGAACGCGTGACACGGGATTGCTGAAAAAATAGCCCCGGCGTGCGGTCGGGGCTATTTGAACCGGAGGGTTCAGTAGCAGCGGTTGACCAGCTGCCAGCGCGGTCCCCAGGGGGTCGGGATCAATCGCCGGACATAGCAGCCGCCATATCCGTAGCCGCCATAGTAGGCGGGACCGCCGACATAGAAGCGCGGGCCCCAGAAGCCGCGGTGCCAGCCGCCGTGGTAACCATAACCCCAGGCGGAGGCGGAGGTCGGCGCCAACGCAGCCGCACCCAGCGATACTGCTGCGACTGCAACAAGCGAGAGTTTGCGTAACATGGTTGTCTCCTTAAGGCTGAAAGCGCGGATTGCGCGCTCTCGGTGAAATCCTTTGCCCGGTGACGCCTCCGACTTCAGAGGCGTTCGGTCGATTGAAGCCTACGTCCGCCAAGCTGAATGAAAGCGCACCGGCTGTTGCAGGGTGGGTTCATAATCGTGAAATTACTGTAATTCCCGGGCGTTAACCTCAACTTCGGCCAACCGGCAGACCGTGCCCGCAGCTTGCCGTCCACCGACGTCGCCGATATAAGCGCCGCAATTCGTAAAACCCCGCTATTCAAGGACGAAATCGATGGCGATTGAACGCACCTTCTCGATCATCAAGCCCGACGCGACCGCGCGCAATATCACCGGTGCGATCAATGCGCTGATCGAGAAAGCGGGCCTTCGCATTGTCGCCCAGAAGCGCATTCGGATGACGCGCGAGCAGGCCGAGACCTTTTACGCCGTGCACAAGGCGCGTCCGTTCTTCGGCGAGCTGGTGGATTTCATGACCTCCGGCCCGGTCGTGGTACAGGTGCTGGAAGGCGAGGGCGCCGTGCTCAAGCACCGTGACGTCATGGGTGCGACCGATCCGGCCAAGGCGGCCGAAGGCACGATCCGCAAGCTGCACGCCAAGTCGATCGGCGAGAACTCGGTGCACGGTTCAGATGCTCCGGAGACCGCGGCAATCGAGATCACGCAGTTTTTCTCGGGCAACGAAATCGTCGGCTGATCAAGGCCGGCGACGCTGGGGGTAGTGGCGAGGGGCGGGGGACGAAACCTTGAATTTGCTGTTGCAGGTCATTGATCCCGCCAATATCGGCGCCTTCTTCACCCAGCTTCAGGCCGATGTGCAGAGACCGGCGTTCTGGCTCGCCGTCGGCAAGATCATCTGGATCAACGTGCTGCTGTCCGGCGACAATGCGCTGGTCATCGCGATGGCCTGCCGCGGGCTGCACGGCCGGCATCGCCTGTGGGGCATGGTGATCGGCGCCGGCATCGCGGTGGTGCTCCTGATCGCATTCACCGGCATCGTCGCGACGTTGATGTCGCTGCCCTACCTGAAGCTGGTCGGTGGAGTTGCGCTCCTGGTCATCGCGGCCAAGCTTCTGGTGCCCGAAGACGAGGGCGACGAAATCGCCGCCGGCACCACGCTGTGGCACGCCATCCGCATCGTCGTGATCGCCGACATCGTGATGAGCCTCGACAATGTGATCGCGGTGGCCGCCGCCGCCCAGGGCCAGCTCTCGCTTCTGATCCTCGGCCTTGCCATCAGCATTCCCATGATCATCGCCGGCGCTGCGCTGATCATGCTGGTGCTCGACCGTTTTCCGCTGCTGGTCTGGCTCGGCGCGATGCTGCTCGGATGGATCGCGGGCGACGTGATCGCGTCTGACCCGGCGCTTGAGCCCCTGCTCAAGCATCTGCTCGACGGCCAGCTGGTTCTCAACGTCGATGCAACGTCCGCGCTGTTCGGCGCCTCGCATTTCAGCCTCGACGGCGAGCTGATGGGAACCGTCGCCTCGGTGCTGGGCGCGATCGTGGTGCTGGTCGCGGGATCGATCTGGCGCAAGCGTTCGCTGAGCCAGGCTGAACATGCGACGCCGGCCGCGGTCGAGGTGGCACAGCGGGTCGAACCCTAGATCACGATCCGATTGAAGCGGATCGTGATCTCACTTTTGTTTGGGTGATCTCCGCGCAAACGCTCGCGTTTGTCGCGAGGGAAAACCGGTTCCCACTTTTCCGGATCATGCCCTAACGCCGCACGATCGATCCGGAGCGGCCAACCAGCCGCGCGAGCTGCCTGAAGCGGCTGCCGACGCGATCGGCGACCAGATCGACCATCTTGTGCTCGAACACCAGCATCAGCTTGCGGCCGCGGCTGCGAAAATGTGTCGCCGGCAAGACCCCCGGCCGCGCCGCAGAAATCAGATGAGCGACGCGAAATGCCGCGCCGAGCACGCGGGCGCGCTCGAGCTGGGTCGGCGTCACCAGGTCCTGCATCGCCACCGGCGGCTGGTTCTCCTCGCTCAAGCCGGCATAGCGGAAAAACACCGACAGCGCGACAAAGACGCGGCCCTGATGGCTGACCGAGCCGAAATTCCCGTTGGTGATCAGGCTCAGCGTCTGCTCACCGCGGTGGTCGGGATGCACCCGCCAGCCGATATCGGACAACAGGCAGGCGGCGTGGCGCAGGCGGCGGTCTTCGTCGCTCTCCCGCAATCCCACCACCCGGACCAGCCGATCGGTCCATCCGATCAATTCCTGGGCGTGGCGCGCCGATCGCGACAACAGCTCGTTCAGCGTCTGCGCACCGCGCAGGAACCCGTCCATCGCGCGCTCGGCGTCCGGCAGCATCGAGTAGAGCAGGCCCTCGCGTACGCCGAAGGTCGAAAACACGATCGTCTTCGGCCGGGCGACGCGGATGATGTATTCCAGAACCAACGCCGCATAGGTCAGTAGCGGCCGCCGCGCGTCGGCAACCGCCTCGATGTTGGCGAGCATGTTGGCCGCCGCCAGACGGCGCAGCCGCCGCGTGAAATCCAGCGCGTCGGCAGCTGGTAGCGAATAGCCGTGCATCACGCCCAGCGGATAGCCGCTCTGGATGATGTGGATACGCGCCAGCGCGCGCCAGGTGCCGCCGACGGCGTAAAAGCTGCGGCCGCGACCGGCCTTGAGCTGGCTGATATCGGACAGTTCGTTCCTGGTGATACGCTCGGCGCGCTTGAGCGATTTATGCGACAAGTCCTGCAGAGCGAGTGTGCCGAGCGGCAGCGTGACCCCGCTGCGCACGCTGTTGCCGCGCACATCGATCAGTTCGAGCGAGCCGCCGCCGAGGTCGCCGACGATGCCATCCGGCTTGTGAATGCCCGAGACAACGCCGAGTGCCGACAGTTTCGCCTCGCGCGGTCCCGACAGGATTTCGATTTTGACGCCGCAGATCCGTTCAGCCTTGGCGATGAAATCGGGACCGTTGGTCGCGTCGCGGCAGGCAGCGGTGGCGATGGCATGGACGCGGCCGACTTTCTGAACCTTGCACAGCGCCCGAAACCGCTTGAGCGAGGTCAGGGCCTTGGCGACCGCGTCCGGCGCCAGCAGGCCGGTGCTCTGAACCTCGCGGCCGAGACCGCACAATGTCTTCTCGTTGAAGATCGAGACGAGGCTTCGCGACATCTGCTCATAGACGACAAGACGAACCGAGTTCGAGCCAATGTCGATGACCGCGACGCTGGAAGCGCGCTTGCGCGGACGCTTCACCGCAAAAATCCCTTAGGAGGGGTGATGACGTTCGGTACGGCGCGTGAGGCGGCGCGGTGAAGATTCCTTAAGCGACTTTCCACGGCCTGAGAGACTCGGATTCGTCATGAAATAATTATGCACGTTGAAAGGCTCGTCGCCTTTCGCGGCCTTCATACGCGTTGACGATCCGTCCGGCAACAACTGCCAGCTCTGTTCATTGTCCTTCAAATTGGCGACCATGATTTGTTCGAGAACCTGCTGATGTACCGTGGGATTCTGCAGCGGACAGAGCACCTCGACGCGGCGGTCGAGGTTGCGCGGCATCATGTCGGCAGACGAGATATACACAGCTGCTTTCGCGCTCGGCAGGCCTTGTCCCATGCCGAAGCAGTAATTCGGCCGTGTTCAGGAATTGGCCAATCACCGATTTGACGCGGATATTTTCCGACAGTCCGGGAAGGCCGGGCCGCAGGCAACAGATTCCGCGCACCACCAGTTCGATCGACACGCCGGCTTGGGATGCTTCATACAGCGCGTCGATGATGTCCGGGTCGACCAGCGAGTTCATCTTCATCCAGATCGCGCCCGGCCGGCCATGGCGGGCGTGGCTGGTCTCGCCGCGGATATGCTCGAGCATGCGTTTGCGCAGCGTCAGCGGCGACACCGCCATCTTCTCGATATCGCTCGGCTCGGCATAGCCGGTGATGTAGTTGAACACCCGCGCGGCGTCCCGCCCGATGGTCGGATCGGAGGTGAAGTACGACAGGTCGGTGTAGATGCGCGCGGTCACCGGGTGATAGTTGCCGGTGCCTGTGTGGACATAGGTCGTCAGATTGCCGCCCTCGCGGCGCACCACCATCGACAGCTTGGCGTGGGTCTTCAGTTCGAGGAAGCCGTAGACCACCTGCACGCCGGCGCGTTCGAGGTCGCGCGCCCAGCGGATGTTGGCTTCCTCGTCGAAGCGGGCCTTGAGTTCGATCAGCGCGGTCACCGACTTTCCGGCTTCGGCGGCTTCCGCCAGCGCCCGCACGATCGGTGAGTTGTTGGAAGTACGGTAGAGCGTCTGCTTGATGGCGACGACATCGGGGTCGCGCGCGGCCTGCTGCAGGAACTGCACCACGACATCAAACGACTTCGTAGGGGTGATGGACGATCAGGTCTTTCTGCCGGATCGCCGCGAAGATATCGCCGCCATGGTCGCGCACGCGCTCGGGGTGACGCGGCACATAGGGCGCGAATTCGAGATCCGGCCGGTCGAGCCTCGTCAATTGCGACAGCTCGTTCATGGCCAGCACGCCGTCGACCAGGAAAACCTCGTCGTCCGCGGCCGACAGCGCCTGCTGCACGAAGGTGCGCAGCTCTTCCGGCATCTTGGCGTCGATTTCGAGCCGGATCACCGATCCGCGGCGCCGCCGCTTCAGCGCGGTCTCGAACAACCGTACCAGGTCTTCGGCTTCTTCCTCGATTTCAAGTTCGGAGTCGCGGATGATGCGGAAGGCGCCCTGGCCGCTGACAGTGTAACCGGGAAACAGCCGCCCGATGAACAAGGCGGTGGCCTGCTCGAGCGTGATCAGCCGCACCACGCCATCCTTGCCGGCGGGAATGCGGATGAAGCGGTCGATCTTGCCGGGCATGCGGATCAGCGCATTCATCGGCTTGCCGTCGGAGATGCGCGTCAGATGCAGCGCGATGGTGAAGCCGAGGCTCGGGATGAACGGAAAGGGATGCGCCGGGTCGATCGCGAGCGGCGTCAGCAGCGGAAAGATGTTGTGGAGGAAATGATCCCCGATCCACGCCCGCTCGCTCTTGGTGACATCGCGTCCGTCGACGAGGACGATGCCGACCTCGGCCAGAATGCCGCGCAGGTCGCGCCAGATCGTCTGCTGATCGGATGCGAGTTGCGAGACGGTTTCATTGACGAGGACGAGTTGCTCCGCGGGGCTGCGGCCGTCGGGGCTGCGCTCGGCGATACCTTCACGCACCTGCGCCTTGATGCCGGCGACACGGACCATGAAGAACTCATCAAGGTTATTGGCCGAAATCGACAGGAATCGCACCCGTTCAAGCGCGGGATGGCCGGGATTGACCGATTCCTCCAGCACCCGGCGATTGAAATGCAGCCAGGACAGCTCCCGATTGATGAAACGCTCGGGGCTGGCGGCGATCGAAGGCGGAGCTTCGGAGACTGCCTCTTTGTCTTTTATTTCAATGACTTGTGCGGATTCCATAAGATTTCGATCCATCTCGGTGCGCAACGATAGCACCATCTAGCAGATGCCGCGCGAAGCATGTGTTACCGCGATGACGTTTCCAAGACATTTGACGTTCGGGGTACCTGCGCCGTCAAGACATGGGCACAAGGGCTCCGGTCAGCCATTTCGCAGCAATTCGGCGGCCAGTGCACGGGTGACCGGCCGGCCCAGCCGCAAAGCTTCGCTGTCCAAGAGCTCGACCGCCTGCCGCGCCGCCGCGTAAGACCGCTCTATCCGGGTTGCGAGATAGCTCACCACGGCCTCATCGACCGCCAGCTGGCGGTCAGCGCAGAATTTCACAATCAGCGCGCGGAACAACTGGTCGTCCGGCGGTGACAGCGGCACGACGGGCACGGCGCGCAAACGCGACCTGAGATCGCGCAGCTCGATCTGAAATGCCGCGGGCGAAACGCGCGCGGTGATCAGAACGTAAGCCTCGTCTTCGCGCGCAAGGTTCATCAGGTGAAACAGCGCGCGCTCATCGACCTCGGCCGACCTCAAGTCTTCCACGACCAGTGCGCCGGTGGCCAAGGCGCCAGGTACCGAAGCAGGGTCAAGCGCGTGCGCCGTGGTTGAACGGGCGCCGGCCTGCTCGGCCCAGATGGCGGCGAGATGGCTCTTGCCCGAGCCTTCCGGTCCCACCAGCAGCATGATCCGGTTCGGCCATTCCGGCCACGCGTCGATCAAGGCGATGCCGGCGGCATTGGCCGGCCCTTCCAGAAAATTGTCGCGCGTCAGGCTTTCCGCGTGCGGCAGCGCAAATGCCAATTGACGAGGTTGTACGCGGCCTGCCACGCAAAACTCCATGCCGGGGAGTGATCTATAGCGTTTTCAAGCGAAGTGGACACCGGTTCGCGTGAAGAAAACGTGTCAAAAATATCTATAGCGTTTTCAAGCGAAGTGGACGCCGGTTCGCGTGAAGAAAACGCGTCAAACAAAAGATTCATTTCGCTTCGATCGTACCCATGTGCCGCACCCATTCCACGAGATAAAGCGACACGGACACCAGCGAAAACACGGTAACAAATCCCATCAGGATCAGATCATACGGCCTTGGTTTGAAGCCGAAACCCAGCGAAGCGAGCACTAACGCGGCGAACGCGACCTGAGCCACCGTATTGAGCTTCGATACCATCGAGGGTTTCATCGGCACCGGCTTGCCGAACAACCACGATACGATCACGGCGGCAACGATCATGATGTCGCGGGAGACCACCAGAATGACGATCCAGCGCGGTATCGCACCCCAGATGCCAAGCGCCACGTAGATCGAGACCAGGAGGGCCTTGTCTGCCAGCGGATCGAGCAGGGCGCCGAGTTCGCTCGTCATATTGAAGCGCTTGGCGAGAAAGCCGTCGACCGCGTCGCTGACGCCGGCGATGACGAAGATCGCGAATGCGATCTCCATTTCGCTTGACGCAATGGCCCAGACGATGATTGGGACCAGCAGGATGCGGCCCAACGTAATGATGTTTGGAATGCTCACTCGGCGCTTCCCGGCGCAAAAGACCCGGCTCGTTGGCTGGCTGAACCGGTTGTTATCTACATAGTATTCGGTCCGAACCGTTTCAACGCTCATCATAGAATTTCAAATAATCTCAGAAACGCCCGTTTGGCGGATACTTCTTTCATCTTCTCTTTTCGACGCGTAACATCGGCTATCGCTCCATCTCCACGAAAATGTTGCCCCGTTGTTGCCCCGGATGGTTCCTGTCTACAATTTCAAGGATCGTATATAACATGAAAATCACCTTGACCGACCGCAAGGTTCAATCGCTCAAAGCTGCCCCGAAGGGCGAGCGCTATCAGCTCATGGACAGCTTGGTTCCGGGCTTCGGAATTCGCGTCACGGATACCGGCAGCGGCACCTACATCATGCAAGCCCGGTATCCCGGCAGCAGTAATCCGTCGCGCCGCGAGCTTGGCCGCGTCGGCGTGCTCACGCTTGAGCAAGCCAGGGACAAAGCGCGCGAATGGGCGAAGCTGATCAAGCAGGGCATCGATCCGGGACAGGTCGAGCAACGAGCTATCGAGGAGAAGGCGCAGGCGCGCGCCACCACGTTCGGCGGCGTCTGCGAGGACTACTTCGCTCGCAAGCTCGCGAAGCAGCGCTCTGGCAAGATGATCGAGAAGCGGATGCGTAAGCATCTGTTCCCAGCCTTCGAGGACGCGGCGATCAGTGACATCACCGATCTGGACATTCTCGGCAAGATCGTGAATCCGAGGGCGATCAAGACGCCATCGCAGGCCCGGCAACTTTTCAACGACTTGGGCGGCTTCTTCTCTTGGGCCATCGATCAGCGCGTCTATGGCTTCAAGGCGAGCCCGTGCGCCACCATCAAGATATCGAAGATCGTCGGCAAGATCGTGCACCGTAGGCGCGTCTTGAACGACATCGAGCTGCGCGCGCTCTGGATCGCGGCCAACCGGTTGCCCTATCCGGTTGGCCCGCTCTATCGCGGCCTGATCTTGTCGGCGCTTCGACTCCGCGAAATGTCGAAAACCGAGCGCACCGAATGGAATTTGCGCGGCAATAGTTGGCTCTGGACGATCCCGGCCGCACGGATGAAGGGAAAGATCGATCACGCGGTCCCGGTCACTGCCGACATTCGCGCGGTGTACGATGCTTGCCCGAAGCAGGGCCGGTTTCTGTTTTCCTACAGCGACGGCGAAAGACCGGCGAGCGTCGGACCTTGCATGAAGGATCAGATTGACGAGGAGATGCTGAAGGCGATGCGCGAGATCGCGGCCGAGGAGGGCGATGATCCGGCATCGGTGCTGCCGCCGCCACGGTGGGTCAACCACGATATCCGCCGCAGCGTGCGCTCGCGCATGTCGCGATTGAAGGGCATCTCGGAGGAGGCGCGGGAGGCGGTGCTCGCTCACGTCCGGCCCGGCATCAAGCAGGTCTATGACGTGCACGACTATCTCGACGAGAAGCGCGAGGCGCTCGAAGCATGGGCCGCTGAGCTGCGCCGGATCGTCGAGCCGGCACCGGCCAACGTGGTGCCGATCCGCCTTGCAGCGACCGCTTGAAAAGCTGGATAGCTGACACAAGGCCTGCTTGACCAAAGGGACAAAATCTTAGGGATATGAGACGATCAACTGCGATGAGCTTTGTATTCGTGCGTAACAAGGTGAGTTCCAATGTCCCATCATGTCCTGATCGCGTACCGCGATCTGAAGGCCAAGGGCGTGCCGTACAGCAAGCCGCACCTCTGGCGTCTCGAAAAGGCAGGTAAGTTTCCCAAGCGCGTCCCGATTGGTCTGAGCCGTTACGGCTACGTTAAGTCCGAGATCGACGACTACATCACTGGGCTTGTGGCCGCCCGCGACGCCGCCGCAGCGGGCAAGCCGTCGGCCGGGACCAGCCCGCCGCGATGAGCAACACCACCGCCGTCACCATCAAGCGATATCCGACACGGCTGCATGTTCGCTGCCGTGGCTGTCTGCATGAAGGTGTAGCCAAGATTTTTCTCAATGAGGTGCAGCGGCTTCGCTGCCGGAAATGCGGAAGCCGCAACGTCGCGGTGCTCCAGCGCGACCAGCTCAACGCATGGAGTCGACGGCGGCAGGGCCGATGAGAGCTGGGCAAAGGGACTCGGCGGTTGAAAGCCGCAAAATATTTTTTTGCTTTAATTCGTCGCATGCGGCGCGGAAAATTCGCGCGATGCCGCCGCAACATTTCAGATGCAAGCGGATGTAACAACGAGTTTGCAAGAAGCCGTTGCGCCGCAGTGGCTTTTGCCAACCTTCGAGATTTGGTTTAAGTTTGATGCCGCCCTCGGTCCGACAACCGAGGGCGGCGCTACCCTCCGCAAAAAGGGTGAGCCGAGACAATGTCGCACAAGCACCACACTCGCAGCAGACGAAAGGCATCGGCCCGTGTTTTGTAATCCCTCGCGTACAAGCCCGCAAGTCTCCCTTCGAAAATTTGCTAACGAAACGCCAACGCAGCGCGCGGCTCATCGCGAGATCGCATGGCGTCATCGGCCGCGTCAGCAAAATCCAAACATCAAAGTCGTCAACCTGCGCAAGGGAGAACTGCAGATGATCTTCAGGCAGCAATACCGAGGCCGGCAATTGCCCGATGACGATGCAGGCCGCTTAGATCTCCGGCTCATGCTCGATCACCTCGCACAACTCGGCGGTGATCACGCGCGCCGGTGGGCGGAGCAGCATGCCCCATGGATGCCGGATGACGAACTCGACGAGCTGCTCGACGACGTCGGACCAGGCAAGCGATGGTCCGCCATCGCCCTCGGCAAGGCCCTGAACCTCGACAATGCCACCCGCATGCGGCGCGGCATCCGTACCATCCGTCCAGTCGATCGAACCGCGGCGCAGTTGAAGCAGGACTGCAAGAAGCGCAAGGCCGAACACAAGCGGGCGCGCCGTCTTCAGGCAGGCGCCACACCGCGCTCGCAGTCCGTCGAGCAGCTCAAACCATGGATCAAGGAAGGCATCAGCCGCCGTACCTGGTACAGCCGCAAAGCTAGAAAATGCACCACTTGCACTAATTCGGCCCCCATACTCTTGCTTTCTCAATGAGAGCCGTAGTAGTGCAACAGCCATTGCCTCCCCGAACTCATGCGCGGGCCTAAAGCCCGCGCGCATCGATGACGTATCGTGAAAGCACCGTCGGCCGTGTCATCGTCCATCGCTACGGAGGCGGTCCATCCGGATAGAACCTTTACTACTGCCGCGCGCGAGAAATTTTTTTGAATGTAACAAATGTAACATCGCATCTCTGGATGCATCTAAAAAAATTGATGCAGGAAGGAAGATCGATGCAGGCCTTCGGCCTGAAGAAAGCAAACAAGAGGTTCGGCTGTAACACGCTGTTCGCTTTTTCCGCGCGGTGCGGCTATCATCGCGGCCATGCCCGTGCTCACAAACCAGCGCCACGAACTGTTCTGCCGTAACCTCGTCGAAGGTGCCCAACGCGGTTGGTCCGCAACCGAGGCCTACATCCGGGCCGGCTACAAAGGCGAAGAAGGCGTTGCCCGTGCCTGTGCATCAAGACTGCTAACAAACGAGAACGTAAAGCGCCGCCTGGCCGAGTTAACCGCCCCTGCAACGAGGAAAACGCAGATCACGGCCGAAGCCTTGCTCGACAAGCTGCAGGCCAACATCGCGGCTGCGGATGCGAAAGGGCAGCACGGCGCTGTGAACGGTTCGATCGGGCTCATGGCGCAGTTGCGCGGCCTGCTGATCAACCGCACCGAGGTCGGCGGGCCTGGATCGTTTGACGCCTGCGAGAGCATCGATGACGTCATGCGCGTGTTGCTGGCCGATCAATCGCCGTCCGAGGCGCTGGCGTCGCTTGCCTGCGCGAGGAGATTGAACGCCGTGCCGGCGACCATGCCGAGATCGTTGCCGGCGTGCCGCTTCAGTTCGGAAGCGAGACCGACCAGGCGCTCGCGCTGCTGCGGCCGGTGCGCAAGAACGGCAGGCGATAGCCATCATTGGCGGCCCCGATCTAACCGACAGATAGGGACGGGTTAGCCTGGAAACGCGGCACTTCCTCAATAACGGCGGGCATTTCCTGACGGTCCGCGTGGGGCGTGTTTGGGTTCAAAAGTGACTTGGGGCAACAACGGGGCAACAGTTAGGACGAGAACGCCATCGACGCAGATCGCACGCGTGCTTGCTCGGCTGGAAGCCTGATCGGTTCTTTCGCTGCGCACACCACCACCACCTCCTCGACCGGCAGCACCCGGCATCACGTCGACAATTCTGCAGGGGAGCCGTACTCCCCACCGGGACCGCGCCGGTGAAGACGACGGCGGTTTATTTATCAGATGAACCTTCGGATGGGGACCTGCAATTTTTTTGCGGGAATTTTTCCGAGGGACCGGCTGTTCCGGGTGCGGCGCATTGACGGCCGCGCCCGTGGTGTTCATCATCCTTGGCCGCTCGGTCGCCTACTATGTACTGCGCTAACCCCGTGGAGTGGCAGCCATGATCAAGAACGTCGTAACCGGATGTGTCTTTGTGGCTTTGATTTTCATGATCTTCCTTGCCTATGCCCAGAAACGTGAAGGGTGCGTGCGCGGGCACTCGATCAAGACCTTTGCGCCTTGCGGATCAGTCACCCATTCAATCTAGCGCTGACGGCATGGGCAAGCTGAAGATCGGCCGCACCGTTGGCGTCGGTACCAGCGTGGTGCAGCGTGTGCTCGCACCGCCGGTAGGCTGAACAGCACCCGACATCACCCCGGCCGAAACTCCAAGGGGAGCCGTACTGTGGCCCGGTTGGTCGGCAGTTCGGCGGATAGCAATGCAAATAAATCGGCATCAGAACGAATCGCCGCCTGTAGCGCCACGCGAGCGAGCGTCAGCAGATCGCTCGATCGGGAAGCCAGCATGGCTTCGTGCGCTCGGCGCAAACTCGCCTGCGGCCAAAAAATGGCCCGACCTTTTCGTGCGGTGTCTCCGGCCGCCTTGATGCGCTCGACGATGCGCCCGCTTTGCGGCATGGGCGCGACGCAATCCGTTCTTTGGTCCGCCGCGTCGCGCGCTCCATCCTCTCCGGCGCGAGCCCGACACCGACACGCCGGTTTTCCAGGTTGGGTCCGGTGCATACGGCACGGCCCCGCAAATCGTTCGATGGCTTCGGATTTGTCCTACCCTCATCGCCTCAAAGGGACCCATTTTCCAGAGGGACCCACATCTGCCGACGGGTCCCATCTATGAGCGGGACGTATCGGGAATCCCGAGAGGTTTGGGCAGTCAGGTTGGAACCATTGTGATGATGGAACCCTTGGAATGGTCGGGTGCGCTCGCCGACCGAGCCCCTTTCGCTGGGACCGTTTCTTTTCCGCGCCGAAGGGCGAAGGAAACCCGAAGCTCCAATGTTCACAATATCGTGAGTTCGGTATTCTACCGAACATACGTGAGGTTTTTGCGTCCTATAAAGTGTTCGAGGCCGATCGCTAAGAACAGACAAGTACTCGCCCACAACAAGTGCAGCTGCATGGCATCAATGAAGCTAAGACTGACCAAGCTCGATTACGGGGACTGACTTTGTAACCAAAGGAGTACTAGTGATGGTTAAGTCAACGACAGGACAAGTCTTCAACATTGTTGATCTAGAAAAAGAGATTGAGGCGGAGGTTCGGAACAGTCCGCCGATGCGTGGCGAGCGTTCCATCGACTTCGCGCCGCCAAGGGTGCGTGCGCCAACCGTCGCGATACCGGATTATGTCGAGCACTGCGAGGGAGCCACGGAGATCGGCAAGTTGTCTGCAGAAGCTGTCGTCCGCGAATACGAAGCTGCGGCGAAAGACATCGAGGCGATGGGCGCAGAGCTGATCCAGCGCGTTAAGCAATGTGAGGCAATGACTCGGGATGCGCTCGCCGTTACCGAGGAGATGAAGGAAACTGCCGAGCGCTATCGCGAGGAGGCCAAGCGTATCTTCCTGCAGATTGAGAACTGTACGCTGATGACGGCGGAGGTTCGAAAGACCTGCATCGAACTGAAAGAGAGGATCGCCGCTCCTGCCACATAGACAGAAGTGAAACCGGGCCGCCCTCACATGGTGAGTCCTGACGCCGTTGGCGAGCTATTCACCAGCAGCTCCCGCGTGCTGACTTTGCGCAAATTGGTCGAACACGCTCCGCAGCGCGTGCAGGCACGCAAGATCGAGGCCAAAATCATGGAGATGATGCCGTCCAGGGTGTGGCTATCCTGCACGGCTGTCGCGCGGCTAATCGGTGCCCCCGATGATCGCAAGACCCGCGCGCGGCTAGATCGCCTGGTGCTCGACAGCAAGATCGAACGCAAGCGCGAGCAGGGCACCCACGGCCCGGTGTATCTGTTCCGGAGGTTTTCGTGAGGCCACCGTAACTTCCACCGTGTGTCACACACCAGCATCGGCAGGCTCTGACGGCACTGCCATCGCCCGGCTGGTTCTGCAACGGACCCCTTAACCCCGCCGGGCACGGCTCTATTGGTTCGGCTCCTCTTTATTTTTTAGTACCCTCCCTCCCCGCAAGGGACCCATTTTCAGAGGAATCCGTTGGCCACGAACGGCGGCAAAATTTTTTTGTGGATATGTCGATCACGTCAGATTTGCGACGAATCGAGAATTTCCAATTTCCCCGCGCAGATGTGGGCGCTGGGGACAAGCGTCATGGAAACATTCGAAAGGATGTGCCTTGGATCGGCACTGACTGGATTTGTTGTTTTGGTTGTCGCAACCTTGGTGTTGTTCGCTGCAGGCTAGCGAGAGTCCGCCGGTCGACGACGTGATGGCCGTGGTCCGTGCCGAGCTTGGCGCAGTCCGCCTTGCTCGTCGCCGTAGTTTTACGGGCGGCCATCTTCACTAATTCGAACCGAATCGCGGCTAGCCGTCGTCGGCAACGATGACCCGAGCCGCTCATCCACCGCCCATTGCGCCAGCGCCCAAATGCGACGTTTGCGGCGCGCCGAAGGCGTACGTAGGCAAGCTCCCAGCGACCGCGACCAAGACCGCGCTGCGCGTTTTCCTCTGCAATGGATGCAGCGAAATCAAGACGGCATCCCTCGACACCGCGATGCTGTGATGCTCCGCCGTCGCGCCACGCGGGCCCGCTGATCGCGCCGTTTGACCGGGCCGCTGTATCGCCCTTCGGCATCGCGACGCCGCGAGGGATGCGCCTTGCGGCGGCCGTACAAGCGGCGACGATATGGGTCTCGATGGCCGCCGCGGAGACATCTGACGTGGCGTCGACGTCTGTTGTTGGAGGGTAGATCGGAAGTCAACGGCTGAGGGTCAAACCCACGCGAATGATCCGAATGGACATTCCCCTGGTCGCAATCAAGGTCATGAACTCGGGCGATGGCTATCAGCCGCGGTGTCCTAACAAGTCTGTCTTGCAAAGCCGCAATGATTCTGGCTCGACGTTCATGCGCGGATCGTTTCCCGCGCTCGCGCGTTATTGATACGTGCGGGGCCGGGTAAATAGGGAGCTTACGACCATGCTTCCCGTTAGAGTTGGCTTTGTGCTACCCTTTGCGGCCTCTTTTGTTGGCCTCTCCCTGATTGCGGGAAGCATCGGCGCCTCCGCGCAGCAGCAGAGACGAGGCGCCGCCCCTGCGGCGGTGGCTCGGCCCGCTGCACCTGCGATCGCTCGGCCTGCCCCTGCGTTCCATCCCGCTCCCGCGCCGCAGCGACCGGCCATGGCGCCGCGTCCGATGCCGCAGCCGCATTTCGCCGCACCTTCGCGACCGGCGGCATCCCGCTTCGCCGCGCCGCGACCGAGCTTCCAGCGTCCAACTACGGTGTCACGGCCTCCTGCCATCGCCTCGCGCCCGATTCCGCGCATCGCCGAATCGCGGCGCCCAAGCGCACCGCCCGCTGTGAGCGCGCGTTCGCCGCGGCAGGAGCGGATCGTGCAGCACGCGCAAGCGCGCGAACAGCGGATCTCGCAGCGCCAGCAAGTCACGCAGCAACGCGAGCAGCTCGCGCAGCAGAGGCAGCGCGATACGCTGTCGCGCCAGAGTGCCGAGCGCCAGATCCGGATCGATCGCCTGCAGCAGCGCGTCCAGCAATTGCAGGCGCAAAAACCGCAGGACCGGCAGGCGCACCGCGCGCTACAGGCTCAACAAAGCCTACTCCAACGCGAGCAACTAGCGCAGAAACGCGATCTCGCGCAGCAGCAGAAGCTGGGCGTGGCGCCGGCCGCGGCGCAACGGACCGCGGTCGCAGCCGCTGTGCAGGCCGCCGCGCGCGGACGATTTGCCGCGCGCTTCCGGAACAACGCCGACCCGCGCGCTCAAGTCGCGCTCGCCGCGCGTTTGAACGGCTGGGCGCCGCGCAATGCCTGGCGCCACCATGTGCACGCCGCGTTCGTGCCTTGGCTCGGCCCGGTGTTCTGGCCATACGTCTATTCCGATATCTTCGACTACACGTTCTGGCCCGAAGCCTATGACGACGCCTATTGGGCCTACGCCTACGACGATTTGATCGACGCGGTGTTCTGGGATAACGGCAGTCCGTATTCTGCTTACGCCAGTATCGCGCCCGACGGCTACGTCGAGCCCGGCGGCGCGATCGTCGGGTCGTCGCGATTGCGCGAGCGCTCGGGCCTGAGCCCGCAGGCACTCCGGCAGTTGTGCAGCAATCCAGACAGAGGCATCACCGCGTGGCCGTTCGCCGAGATCACAAGCGCGCTGCGGCCCACATCGGAGCAACGCGCATTGCTCGATCAGTTGAAGAGTGCGGCGGCGCAGGCGGCCGACGCGCTCAAGAACTCCTGCAGCGACACCTATGCGCTGACGCCAGCCGGTCGTCTGCGGGCGATGATCAACCGTATCAGCGCCACCCTCGAGGCGGTGCGGATGGTGCGGCCGGCGCTGGAGGCGTTCTACAACGCACTGAGCGACGAGCAGCGGGCCCGCTTCAATACGCTGAGCCCGCGTCTACCCGCGACATCGGAAGATCAGCCGCAGCAGGAGGCCAAGGCCGAGAGCTGCGGCGCGTCGAAGTCGAGCCTGACGGGCCTGCCGATCGAACGAATCGACGCAGTGCTGCGCCCGACTAGCGCGCAGAAGGGTGCGCTCGATCGCCTGAGCGCAGCGACGAAGAAGGCGGTGCAGGGGTTGCAGGCGGCGTGCCCCGACGAGGTGCCGGTTACGCCGGTCGGACGACTGCAGGCGATGGAGAAGCGGCTTTCGGCCATGCTGCAGGCGGCCAACCAGATCCAGCCGGCGTTGGACGACTTCTACGCCAGCCTGACCACCGAGCAGAAGGCACGCTTCAACACACTGCAGCAGGTCGCGGGACAGTGAGCGGGACGCCGCTATCGCTATATTGTTGAACGGTGGCAGCCGGTCGCGAAGGTACTCGGCCTCACAATTCCGGCGACGCTGCCGAATGCCGACGAGTAATTGAATTGCGTGTCGGCGCCGCTGCAGGCACCGTTGGGAGGGCCAGGACGGTTCATTGGCACAGCGTGGTGCCTGCTGTTGGCAGATATTGTCGCAAAAGTCGAAAATCGAACAACCCTAAAAATCTCGCGAAAGTTGATCTTTGGACTTCTCTGCTGCTGCGTCGCTTTTCAACGCCACTACGGAGATCCGTGATCGATTGGTCCCTCACGTCGCCGCGCGTAAGACGCATCAGCGGCTCTAAGAATTTTCGTTCGCCACCCCAAAAAGACTTTTGCAACAATATCGGCACTTAACCGACATAACCGGCCCCGCTGGCGACGTCGGTTCGTCGGGGTAAAGCGGACATCGCGACTGCGTCTGGGACCGGTGGTTTTCTAAACTAGTCTATTGGTATTCTATGCCGGAAGTGCTCTCGACGGACGCGATGATTTTGAACGCCCGCTCGGGTTCGAACCTGCCGGATGATCTGCGAGGTCTCGGACATGATGTCCGCGAGATCGGAGACGGCGAGCGCATTCTGCCGCACCAGATCGTTCAGCGGTTTGTCCGGCGCGGCGACGGTGATTTGGAGCCGTTGACCGCAGGATCGACCAAACAGATCGCGGAGGTCCGGACGCACGCCGGGATCGTCAAGGTTAAACGATACGGCTTTGAAATGAGCTGACGCGCGCTCGTGCCGAATGTCCAGGAGCGAAAGTGCCCGCTGTCTTCGTTGTTAAGCATTCCGAAATTCATCACAACCAGCGATCCCGTTTCCGCGAAGGGGCGAACTCAACTACGGTTAAGAAGGCGCTGAACAGTGCGACGGCCCTGTCGAGCTGGCCCATGAGTAGCGCGACTTCCTCCGCAGGGTCCCTTGGGCGCAGCTTCTCTCGATGGGCCGCGTCAAGGTGATTGAACTGCGACTTGAACACGCCTTCTTCGTCGGTCTGAACCGGATGGAGGTGGAGGCTATGAACGACGAGGTTGCGGCGCTGAAGCAGCCACTTCAAGCCGTCCTCTTTCTCAGAACTCTGGAAGGAGCGAAGGCGCTTCCAACTACCGCTGTTCTTCAACCGATTATCCATTGGAACAGCGTTTGAGTGGATGCGGTCCATGACCGCGGTAAAGCCGTTTTGATCAAACTTCCGAATGTTGAAGAAGGCGAAGTCTAACACCTGTCCGAACTCGATCCCAGAAGGAATACAGGCGGATGTAGGCTGCTTCCGCGTGTTCCCAGAAGGCACCTTGCGCCTGTTTGATGAATGGGGCCGCGCGGGCGTCCGAGTTGTCGGTTAGGTCCATCACGTTCGGCTGCTCGGCAAGGAGAGAGGAGCCCGCCATGAACAGGTGCGCGCGCAGTACCGACTTGCGAGCCCGGGAGAAAACCGCGAAAACTTCTCGCATCGCCGCCTCCGGATAGTTGTCGGCGGGCGGGGGCTCCTGGTCGATGCGCAACAAGTATGCCTCCGGCGGGCCGCCCAAGTGTTCAACGACTTTGTTGATGCATTTGTCGAACTCTCCGTTGTCGTCGTCTGGCCAGAGCGTGGCGAACTTGCCCTGTTGGACCACCTCATACTGAGCGAGCACCAGCGCCTCGCTCCTCACGAAGGAAACCGCGTTCCCCAGTACGGTTGCGAGCCGGTTTTGGTCAGTGGTTTTGTGTTCTATCTTCACCATTGTTCTTAGACCCACTTTCTGCCCGGAATGCGCCCGTCATACCGGACATCAGTGCCCCAGCAGAATTCCAGATCACCGCGAGCGCCGCGATCAAGTATTCTTGGCGATGTCTCTCAACTGATCCAGAGCCGGGCTCGTACCGTAAGCGTAGACCCCGCATTCTGTCCCGGCGTACGCCTTCGCGAGCAACTTCGGGTCTCGTTGCACATCTTCGACCCCGAAATAAAGTGAGACCGCTTCGCGCAATTCCAGACGACGAGGCCACGGCTTGCCATCGATCACCTGCGGCTGCGCAATCATCGCTCGCTTGCCTCGTCTCGCTCCATCCCTGCCTGTGAACCCTACCTCGTCGACAGTCATAGGAAAGTTACTTAGGTTCGTCACTGATATACTGAGCATGGTCGGCCTGATGCCGTGCGGGTCCAACGCGTAGGTTGGCCTGACTACCAGCCGCACTCGGCGTTGGCTCAACGCGCTCCATGTGTTCATGACACCAAGGGCGGCGCCCAGGAATGCCAGCCCGATTGTAATGATATCTTTCCATGGCAGCACTTGCATGTTCACCGTGGCGGCTCCTGTGATTCGAGATGCAACATTGCAGCACGACGGCAACAGGTGCGCCACCTTAACGACCGATCAGATTGCAGATGACCGCCAGCGCCGCGATCAGCAGCATGCACATGATCACGCGGCGGCCGATGCGGTTCAGGTGCACTTCTGACTTTCTCGGTACTGACGCACAGCCTCGTTGACCTTCTCTCGGTCGCGCCGATCTTCCGGCGAAAGCTCCATGATCGGGCGGTGGATATCAGCATCGATCATCAGCAGGCTCTCGTGTGGTTTTTCAGCCCATCGCCACCATAAATCGAACGCGTCGGTCATCGGATGATCCTGTGTTTCTTGACCGCCTTGCGGCGCGGCTCGGTCTTCGGATCAGGCAAGCCGTGGTTCAGCGCCTGCAACACGGCAATGCGCGGCATCATGGTGTCGCCACCATGCTCGGCGACAAGCAGCAGCATCTCGGTTGCCGTTTGCCATGCTGCGGCATCCTGTTCGCCCTTCGGCAAGCTCGTGATGTAGGTCGCGGCGTCGCGCAGGATGACGAGCGGCTTCCCACTCTGCACGGGAATCGGATCGCGCAATTTCCGCGACCAATCGGGCGGTGGCGCTAGCGGCACTGTTACAGTTTGAGTTTTTCGTAGGCGTCCGCAATCTGTTCGACGGTCGGTAATGTCACGTCTGACCAATCCTCGCGCCAAAGCTGAACCCTTCGCCGTTCATAGTTCTCTCTGGTCACGGGCTCCAGGTCATCCTTGAAGGGATGATACATGCCCTCATTCGGCTCACCTTGCTCACTGATGACAAGCATCGCCAGCGATTGCTTCTTGATGCTACGGCACCAAGCGCCTACGCGATCAAGGATGCCGCCAAGCCCCTGCTGGGCATGGCCAAGCCGTTTGGCAAGATCACCATACGTGACGACGGACCATGTTTCGCGGCGACCCGTCAGAAACGCGATTGTTGCGAGTGCTTTCGTATCGAGCGGCGATGTCATACCCCCTCCATTTCACCAGATGATGTTGCTACATTACCCCCATGCCTAAGGGACCCCAAGGCCAGAAATGCCCCGCAACAGTGCCGCGCTGGCCCGCCAATTGTGGGGCATGCGCTCGCCGCGATCAAAGCGCCGATACTTCTCGGCGGTCCAATTCCGCTGATCTCGCCAAGCCTGATAATCGGCCTCGGTCCGCTTCGCGGAAAAGACCCGCCACGCGGCTTCAAAATCGGCGCGCGCCTGGTCGAAGGTGGCGGCGGTGCCGCTGAGATATTCGCCCGGTTCCGAGCCCGGATAAATCCGCACCGCCAGCCCCATGGCGGCCGGTCGTGCGGGATGCCGGATCGGACCGCGATCGTGCCGACATGGACGTCGCCGTAATAGATCAGCCAGCATTCTTCGTGTCGGTTGTGGTCGCGGCGGCGGGTGAGGGCGGGCATGGCGACATTGAAGCGCCAAACGGGTGTCCGCTCAAGCTGCCTAGGCTGCCACCTTTGAAGGATCGGTGCGCCCAACCATAAGCAGGATGCCGCCGATCTGCGGAAGCATGGCCAACAGGATCAGCCGCAGCATCGCGAAGTCATCGCCGGTTGGCCGAAGCATGCCGACACTTAGCCAAGCGACAATCTTGATCGCGGCCTCGGTCTGCGGATCGGCTGTCTGTTCGACCGAACGCATGGCGATGTCTAGCGCCTGCCGCCGTTCGTTGACGGCCGCTTCCCGCTCCCGGCAGAACTTCCCGACGCCCCCTTTGCATTCCCGGTCGCGCGCCGCCATCGCATCGGTAAGCGCGGCCTGAGCGGTCTGAACGGCTGGCGTCACGCGTGCGGCACGCGCAAGCGTCACATCCGTGATGTTGACGGACGCGAATCCAATTCCCGCCGTGATCGCGAAGGCGAACGTCATGAGCCAGACACCCCAGCCGACCAGCGCGGTCACCCGTTGGCCGGCGTGCCACAGTCCGGCAGCGCAGGACGGCATAACGAGGGCGACCAGATCAGCGGCCACGCCAACAGCCATAAAGAGCCATCCAGCGGAATCGGTCGACCCCAGCGACCGGGCGAACCAGCCATTGATCGTGATGCCGACCGCCGCAAGCGCCAAGGCAGCGACCCATAGAACGATCGATGAGATCGGCCGGCGTGACGGCGTAACGGCGCGTAACGTGACGGCCGGCGGCGGCGTTGCCGGATCGTTTGCGGGCGCCGGGATCGGCAGCGCCACATCCGCATCCGCCGATGAAAACTCCAGCGGGATCAGGTGGTCGGAAGATGGGGATGCGGGATTTTCCTCAGAGGCCTTCTTGCGCCGCCGATAATCTTTGGCGCGTTCGGCACCGGTCTTGATCCGCTTCGGCCGGGGTTGATGCAGGGGAATAACGGATGCAGAAGTGTCGTCAGCCATTGGAACCGCTCCTATCGGTTTCGGTGGTCAGGCGCGGCGCCGTGCTTCCAACACGACGTCGCGCCGCTTTGATCAAATCAACGCACCCCCATTGAAGCGCGACCGCGCCGCCAGAACAATACCGCTATAGATTGGGGTCCGGTCGGCAAGCATCGGCAAGTCGCTACGGCTTGTGGATCGGTGTGCGAAATGTTGCCCCAAATGTTGCCCCGAGGCGTTTTTGTGCGTCAAATCGCCTCATGAGAACGCCGAGGAAAGGCCCGTCGTTATTGAGGAAGTATCGCGTTTCCCTAGCTAACCGTCTGTATCAACATAGTATATGAGCGAAGCGGTTGCGAGCCATTGCGTGAAAGCGGATTCCGACGTAACCAGCCGCTAATATTAGCGGAATTTGGCATGGCCGAGCGCAAAAACGGGCTCACATACGCGGATTCGGGCGTCGATATCGATGCGGGCAATCGGCTCGTCGATCTCATCAAGCCGATGGTGCGGGCCACCGCCCGCGCCGGCGCCGATGCCGAGATCGGCGGCTTTGGCGGGCTGTTCGATCTGAAGGCCGCGGGCTTTGAGGATCCGGTTCTGGTCGCCGCCACCGACGGCGTCGGCACCAAGCTCAAGATCGCCATCGAGACCGGCCTGCACGGCGGCATCGGCATTGACCTGGTGGCGATGTCGGTCAACGACCTCGTGGTGCAGGGCGCCGAACCGCTGTTCTTCCTGGATTACTTCGCCTGCGGCAAGCTCGACCCGGACACGACCGCCGCGATCATTGCCGGCATCGCCGAAGGCTGCCGCGAATCCGGCTGCGCGCTGATCGGCGGCGAGACCGCGGAAATGCCGGGCCTCTACAAGGATGGCGACTACGATCTCGGAGGCTTTGCGGTTGGCGCCACCGAGCGCGGCACATTGCTGCCGCGGCCCGATATCGCCGTCGGCGACGCCGTGATCGGGCTTGCTTCGTCCGGCCTCCACTCCAACGGCTTCTCGCTGGTACGCAAGATCGTCGAGCGATCGGGCCTTGCTTTCGAGGCACCGGCGCCGTTCTCGCCGGTGATGACACTCGGTGCCGCGCTGCTCGTTCCGACCCGGCTCTATGTAAGATCATGCCTGCGCGCGATCCGCGAAACCGGAGCGGTCAAGGGCCTCGCCCATATCACCGGCGGCGGCTTCACCGACAATATTCCGCGCGTGCTGCCAAAGCACCTTGGTGTCGGGATCGACCTCGCGCGCCTGCCGGTGCTGCCGGTCTTCAAATGGCTGGCCGAAGTGGGCGGCATCGCCGAGCTCGAACTGCTGCGCACCTTCAATTGCGGGATCGGCATGATCGCGATCGTCAAGCCGGACGCGATCGAGCAGGTCTCCGACATTTTCAAGGACAGCGGCGAAAGCGTCACGTTACTGGGTGAGGTGATCAAGGCGTCCGGTGAGCATCGCGTGATCTATAACGGTCACCTTGATCTTTTGCGGTGAAGCGATGAAGCGCCGGGTCGCCATCCTGATCTCCGGACGCGGTTCGAACATGGTCGCGCTGATCCAGGCGGCTCACGTTGCGGACTTTCCGGCCGAGATCGTGCTTGTGGTTTCCAACCGCGCCGATGCTCTGGGTCTGGAGAAGGCCAAGGCCAGCGGTATTCCGACCGTCGTCATCGAAAGCAAGCCGTTCGGCAAGGATCGCGCGGGGTTCGAAGCGGTGTTGCAATCGACGCTCGATCAGCATCGCGTCGAACTGATTTGCCTCGGCGGCTTCATGCGCCTGTTCACCGGCGAATTCGCACACCGCTGGTTCGGCCGGATGCTCAATATCCATCCCTCTCTGCTGCCGTTGTTTCCGGGTCTCGACCCGCATGGCCAGGCACTGCGGGCAGGCGTGAAAATATCAGGCGCAACGGTTCATTTCGTCATCCCGGAAACCGATGCTGGTCCGGTCGTGATGCAGGGCGCGGTCCCCGTCGGCGATCGCGATACGGTGGAAACGCTGTCGGAGCGGATCCTCGAAGTCGAACGCCGCATCTATCCCGATGCACTGCGGCTCCTTGCCAGCGGCAGGATCCGGATCGAGGGCGATATCTGCAAAATCGACGACAGCGCAGGTTCGGGCAATTTTCTGATCTCGCCCGCCGCGACCTGACCGGCCGCTAACAAACCCCCCGGCAACGGCCGGGGGTAGAAATCATGGCTGCCGGTTGCGGATCGAAGTTTAGGAAACCTTGAGGTTTTCCGCAGACGCCTTGCCGCGGTTTTCCTCAAGGTCATATTCAACGACCTGATTCTCGTTGAGGGTGGTGAGCCCGGCGCGCTCGACCGCCGAGATGTGGACGAACACGTCCTTCTCGCCGGCCATCGGCTTGATGAACCCATAACCCTTGGTCGGGTTGAACCACTTGACGGTGCCCTTGTGCATCGCCATCGCCTGTCTCCTGGTCTAGACATAAAAAAACGCGGCCATGCTTTTCGCATGCCACGCCACAAACGGGCTTTCGGTAGTCTGCCTAATTTCCGAGCCTGATATTTCAAAGTCGCGAAACGCACAGCCGAACGGCCAAAATCCGATTGCGGCTGAGATTGCAACACGAAAATTATACGTTAGCAAGCGTTTGGCCCGGTCAAGGAAATCGCGCACGCATCAGATCACACAAAAGCAGGCTGTGGCGCTGGAACCACAATGCCTCGCAATCCCCCCTTGTAAGAGGCTGGGAGCGATTGACCCTCTGGGGGAAGGCGGGCAAATCCGATAGGTTTTGTGCATCGCGCCAAATCCCGGCCTTGGGAATAGCATTGATGAGCTGCTCACCGCGGCCTTCGCGGAAAACGGAGACCGGAGTTAGCCGATGGCTTGCGAGGGCGGTCGCAATCGCGTTCGTCCTCATCCCGGCGGTCGCAGCGACGTCACCGCCGGCTCAGGCGCAGCTTGCTTTCGTGCCGCCACCGCCGGCTCAGCTACCGCCACCCCCCACGCCAACACCAAACGAAATCAATTCCGATGTGTCGTCGGGCGCGACAGTGGCGAACCTCGGCAGCAGTTTCCTGGAGCGGCTTGGAGACCAGGCGACGGGTGGATTCAACCGCAACTCTCGGACCAACCCGGGAGGCGGCGGCGCCTCGGAAGCCGTCGAGGGGCCGCAGTCTCGCGCCTGGTTCGAGGGCTACGGCATCTCGGCCACGACCGGCGCGCAAGGCGTTTATGTCGGCGATCACCGTCAGACCTGGGGCGGGGTTGCCGGTGTCGGCGCGCGCGTCGCGCCCGGCGTCAATGTCGGCTTCTCCATCGACCAGAGCCATACGTCGATCGACGTGCCGCTGGCGTTTCAGTCGGCGGCCCTCGACCTGACGCAGTTCGGCTTCAACGCCTCCGTCGACAAAGGGCCCTGGACCTGGGCGGTTGCACTGGTCCACGGCTTCGGCAAGGTCAATTCGAACCGCGACACCGGGCAGGGATTTGCGAATGCGGGCTACACCGCCCAAATCGACGGCGCGCTGACCGAGCTCAGCTATTATTGGAACATCGACCAGAGCCGCATTGTGCCGAAGGCGGCACTCGAATATGTGCGCTCCTCGACCGGAGCGTTCCAGGAGGTCGGCGGCCTCAATCCGGTGATGGCGAGCGCCCAGACCGTGGAGCGCTCGCTCGCGCTGATCGGCGCTGAGATCGGGCACTACTGGATTTTCGACCAGAAAATTCTCGACCTGTCGGCCTACGGCAAATTCGTCGATAATTTCTCGCAGAATTTTGGTTCGATCCTCGTCAGCCTGGGCCCGCAGAGCATCGCGGTGCAGGGTATCGGCGAAGGCCAGTACGGTGCCGACGCCGGCGCATCAGCTTCGCTCAGCCTGACCAATACCGTGCGCGTCTATGTCAATTATGACGGCAAATTCCGCTCCGCGCTGCAATCGCACCAGGGGACGGCTGGCCTCGAAGTCAAATGGTAGCCGCTAAGGCGTTTTCGAAGCGAAGCGGATACCGGTTCGCGTCAAGAAGACGCGTCCAGCAGCAGGCCAGCGCGATATTGCTTCAGAATGGCTTCGGTGCGGAATATCCCTGCAGTCCAAAATTCTCTCGCGAACTTGCCATCAGCGGCACAAGCTCGTTGGGATGGATGAATTCATCGCGAAAACACGCATAGGCCTTGGGATCGAAGATGCTTTTCAGCCAATCAATCACGATCTTGTGGCGGTCGGAGTTGCGAAATTCCTTGTGATAGGTGAGCCATAAATCCATGTGGTAGTTGATCCCGAGATCGATCGCGACCAGGGGGGCACCGAGCGCGATCGCCGATGTCGGCAAAAATCCGACGCCTGCGCCGCGCTCGATCGCGTAGAGCACGGCGACACTCGAATTGGTCGAGATGCCGACGATTCCCTCCAGCGACTTAAGCCCCAGGATGCGGGCGTAGCCGCTCTCGTCGAGCTGCGCGCCATGCTGCTTGACGATGCGGTGGTTTGCGAGGTCGGCGAGCGATTTCGGAAGTCCGTAAGCGTCGCGGTAGGCTTCGGAGGCAAAGGTGTAGATGTGAAGCCGGCCGAGCTTGGTAACGATGAGGTCGGGATTGGTCGGGCGCTCGAGCTGGATCGAAATATCCGCTTCCAGGCGCGACACGTCCGCTTGTTCCATCGCGCAGCGAAGATCGACCATGATCTTGCGGTAAGTCTTCTGGAAATCGATCAGTCTCGGCAGCACCCAGAAATTGCCGGGTCCTTCGGTCACCGCGACGCGCACCGAACCCCCGGTTTCGGTCGAAAGCGAGGCGCGGCGGAAGATGTTGAAGCTCAGGCGCTCCATCTGCTCGACGTCGAACAGTAAAGCCCGCCCTTCATCACTCAGTGACAGGCCCGATTGGTCGCGCAGGAAAAGCTTGAAACCCAGCTCGTCTTCGAGCCGGTCGATCTTGCGCATCAGCGTGGTGCCGGTCAGTCCCAGCACCTCCGCGGCGTTCCTGAAGCTTTGATGCCGCGTGCAAAGCAGGAACGCCCGCAAATCCTCCCAGGAAGCGTTGAGAACGTCCGCTCTCTTGTGCTGCGTCGATGCAGCGCTCCGATGCAAATGTTGCGGCATACCCGCCATCCCCCTCAGGTATGATTACTGGTACACGCAGAGGAACATAGATGCAGAAAACATGTCTAGAAAGTAGCAATTTGGCCCTGCGACATGAGCTTGACCGGCTCGCGCCGACATCGGCGATCACGGCCAATCTGGCGACGCAGGGGCAGTTGGCCGAACTCGCGGAGGTCGCGAGGAAGGAAATCCCCGGGGTCCATGCTTCCCTGAGTGCGCTCGGCCGGTTCCTGCGCGATGACCCTGAGTCGATTTTCGCCTTTCAGCGCGGTGCAAAGCTGCTTGGCGGCATTGCGTTCCTCTATCTCAATTGCAAAGGCCATGACGCGCTGCTGCTCGACAATATCGATCTGAAAAACCCGAGCCGCGAATATCTCGCGCGTCCCGAGGAGGAGGTTTCGGCGATCTATGTCTGGGCGCTTGCCGGCCATGGACGTGCCGTTGCCGGCTTGGGCAATGTCAGTGCCTATCTGCGAAAGCCGCGCTTTGCCAGCGCGGATTATTTCGCCCAGCCCTCAACGATTGCGGGCCGCGATTTGCTGATGGCGCTGGGCTTTCGGCAAGTTCCGAGTTTCCAGCCCGACCTCTGGTGCTACGAGCGGCCCTGGAACCGGCTTCCGCTGATCTTACCCGCGCCCAGCGTTGTACCGGGGGGGTTTGCCCATGCACGGCCATAGATCTCCGGCTGCACCCAAATCGGAGCAACGTGCCATCTCGATCCGGATTGCCCGCGATCCCAACGATCTCATGCTGGTGACCGCGATCCGTTCGGCGGTCTATTTGGCTGAGCAGGACTGTCCGATCGAGGAAGAGTTCGACGGCAACGACCTGGTCGCGGCTCACTTCATCGGCTTTGTCGGCAACGAGCCCGCAGGCTGCCTTCGGGTGCGCTTCTTCGGAGAATTCGCCAAAGTCGAGCGCCTCGCGGTGAGACACCAGTTCCGCCGCTCGCGGGTGTCGTTCAAGCTGGTTCAGGCCAGCGTCGAATACGTCAGGCGCAAGGGATTTCGGAAAATCTACGGCCAGGCGCAGGATCGCCTGGTGGATTTCTGGGCGCATTTCGGCGCCAGGCCGCTCGGCCACAACCGCAAGATCACCTTTTCCGATTTCTCCTACACCGAAATGGTTCTCGACATCGAGCCGGGCCCGGATGCGATCACGCTCGACAGCGATCCTTACGTCATCATCCGCCCCGAGGGCGATTGGGACAGGCCCGGCGTACTCGATCTCTCGTCCGGCCGCTCGGTATCGTCTCCGTTGCGAAGCCCGGTGGTCGCTCAATCCTGATTGCGGGTCAAAAGATGCTGGCTTCCCTTGGTGACGATCCGCCGATCCTGATTTGCGCCGACCTTCAGGCCGAGTATCTGACCGAGGGTCGCTGCCACGTGATCGGCGACGCCGAAGCGATCATGTCGCGCTGTCTCGAATTGATGACGCTGTGGCGAAACCATCTGTGGCCGGTCATGCACCTGAAACGCATCGCCCAGGCGGCCTGGTTCAATCCCGCCTCCAACCTGACGGATTGGATCGCGGAGCTGAAGCCGAAGCCGGGCGAACTCGCCTTCGAGCATCCATTGCCGTCGGCCTATAGTTCGAGCCGCTTCGCCGAATACATGGCGAATATGAGGAATATTCGCTGCGTGGTCGCAGGCTTTTCGCTCGACGAGACCATTCTATCGACCGTCGTCGACGGCTTTCACCGCAGCCACCGCTATTGGATCGTCAGTGACGCCGTGGCGTGCCGCCGTCCCGGCGTCGGCGACGCGGCCGCGTACAAGCAGGCCGTTGTCAGGGTCATCGCCAATTTCGCAGGCGTTCAGGAAAGCTCCGGGCTTATCGGGGCGGGCGGCAAGATTGCGGTATGAGTAACAGCGGCACCATCACTTTGAACCAGTCACGTTGAACTAGCCAAGCTGAACTAGCCAAGCTGAACTAACCAAGACCTTTAAGTCGTTTGGCGGGAAACTCGCCGGACAAATTCTAAATTTGAAAAATGCGATTGCGCTGACATGGCGACCCGGGAGGACGGCCTCAAGGAGCTGGCGGCGGAACTCTCGGCGGCGATCTCGAAGGCGCGCCAGCTGAACCTGTCCACCTGCGCCTATATCCTGTCGATGGCCTTGCTCGAGATAACCGTGGTCTTGAAGCAGGAGGAAGAGCGGGGCGGTGCCGCCGACAAATCGCGCTAGCCGCGATCGACCCTGACGACCCGGCCCCGTTCGATCGCAAGCGCGAGCCGGCCGTGCTTGAGCGATAGCGCAGCCTCGCCGAACAACTCGCGGCGCCAGCCATGCAATGCGGCGACATCGGCATCATCGTCGGCCGCGATCTGTTCGAGATCGTCGACGGTTGCGATCACCTTGCTGGCGACGGCGTGGCGCTCTGAGGTCATGCGCAAGAGGACTTTCAGAAGCTCGACGATCGCCGCCCCATTTGAATTGTTGCGCGGCTTTTCGATCTTCGGCAGCGTTGCCGGATCACGCGCCAGGCCGCGCTGCACGGCGGCGATGATGTCGGTGCCCCATTTCGACCGGTCAAAGCCCTTTGGCAGCGAACGCAGATTGGCGAGCCGCTCGAGGCTGGTTGGCGCGTGAATGGCGATATCGCCGACCGCGTCGTCCTTCAGCACGCGGCTGCGCGGAACGTCGCGGCCTTGCGCTTCCTGTTCGCGCCAGGCTGCGACTTCCATCAAGACCGCAAGCTCCTTTGGCTTGCGCACCCGCGTCTTCAAACGCTCCCAGGCGCGTTCGGGATGGAAATCGTAGGTCTTCGGCGAGGTCAGGACCTCCATCTCCTCGCTCACCCAATCGCTGCGGCCGCGCTTCTTGAGGTCGGCATCGAGCGCGGTGAACACGTCGCGCAGATGGGTGACGTCGGAGACCGCGTAGTGCATCTGCTCCTTGGTCAGCGGCCGGCGCGACCAGTCTGTGAAACGATGGGTCTTGTCGGGCCGGTGGCCGGTGATGCGTTCGACCAGCTGGTCGTAGGCGATGGAATCTCCGTAGCCGAGCACCATGGCCGCCACTTGCGTATCGAAGATCGGATGCGGAACGATGCCGGCGCGATGCCAGACGATTTCGATGTCCTGGCGCGCGGCGTGGAATACCTTCAGCACCGCTTCATTGGCCATCAGGTCGAGGAACGGCTTTAAGTCGATGCCCTCGGCCAGTGTGTCGACCACGACCGCTTCCTCCGGGCTTGCCATCTGAACGACGCAGAGCAGGGGATAGTAGGTGGTCTCACGCAGGAATTCCGTATCGACGGTGATGACCGGGTGTCGGGCGAGACGGGAGCAGACTGCGGCGAGTTCCGAAGTGGTGGTAATCAGATCCATGAACGATCCATGACGCGTCCGACAGGCGTTCGACCGAAAGCGCTGGCGTGTCAAGGGTCCGGAGCCAAATTCGACCCTTGCATTTGGGCTTGATCACGGCGCTCGGAAGGCCTGATCGCGGCGACTCACCCGATTTAAGGATCGGCCTCACGCCAATCGAACGGTCCGTTCCGATCGTCAGTCGTAGCGCACGCGCCGCGAAGGCCGGCGCCCCGACGGAACCGCCAGCACGAGGACGCAAAGCACGAGCGTCGCGAGGCCCATGAATTCAAATACCAACGCGTCCACGGCAATATCTCCCAACAAACCCCTAGCTTTGTGGGGGGCCGATTGACCGTTTCTTAATTCGTGGGGCACCGCGCTGCAGAAGCCTGCGCAATGGTGGACGGCCGGTTAATGCGTCACGTCCCGCAAAACGTCTGCAGCACGCGTTGATCCGGCTGCGGCGGTTCGGCATAGCTGGCGAATTGCGGCTGGTCCTCAAAAGGCTTCGACAGCGCGGCCAGAATTTCCTCGAAGGGCGCATAGTCGTCCTTGACCATGGCGGCCTGGATCACCGCCTCGACGCGATGGTTCCGCGGAATGAAAGCGGGATTGACCGCGCGCATTGCAGCCTGCCGCTCGGCGGGAGTTTGCGATTCCTGATTGGTCCGTTGCCGCCAGCGCGCCGCCCATTCGTCATAGGCGGAGGGCTCGGCAAACAGCGCACGGACCTCGGCATCGCCGGCCGGGTCAAGCGCGGCCTCGCTCAGGCGCCGGAACGTCAGCGTGAAGTCGGCCTGGTTCCTGGCCACGGCATCGAGCAGATCCTGAACCAGCGCCTCATCGGTTTCGCGCGTCGTGAACAGGCCGATCTTGTTGCGCAGTCCGGCTTGATAGGCAACGGCGAATCTTTCGATGAACGCGCCGAGGATTTCCTGCGCTTGCGCGATCGCCTTTTCCTGATCGTCCGACAACAGCGGCAGCAGGCATTCCGCCAGCCGCGTCAGGTTCCAGAGCGCGATCCGCGGCTGGTTGGCGTAGGCGTAGCGGCCTTGCTCGTCGATCGAGCTGAAGACCTGCGCGGGGTCGTAATGGTCCATGAAGGCACATGGGCCGTAATCGATGGTCTCGCCCGAGATCGAGGTATTGTCGGTATTCATCACGCCATGGATGAAGCCGACCAGCAGCCAGCGTGCGACCAGGTCAGCCTGGCGCGCGACCACGCCTTCCAGCAGCGCATGATAAGGGCGCTCGGTACCAGAGGCCTGCGGGTAGTGCCTTGCGATCACATGGTCAGCGAGCCGTCGCACGCCCTCGGTATCGCCGCGCGCCGCGAAATACTGGAAGGTGCCGACGCGGACATGGCTCGCGGCGACGCGGGTGAGCACGGCGCCGGGCAACATTGTCTCGCGCATCACGCTCTCGCCGGTGATCACGGCGGCAAGCGAGCGGGTGGTCGGAATGCCCAATGCGAACATGGCTTCGCTGACGATATACTCGCGCAACACCGGTCCGAGGGCTGCGCGGCCATCGCCGCGGCGCGAAAACGGCGTCGGGCCGGACCCCTTGAGCTGGATATCGCGGCGGACTCCGTCCTTGTCGATGACTTCGCCGAGCAGGATGGCGCGGCCATCCCCTAGCTGAGGAACAAAGTGCCCGAACTGATGGCCGGCATAGGCCATTGCGATCGGATCGGCGCCGGCGGGAAGTGTCTTGCCGGCGAGGATCTCGGCGCCTTCCGCCGTCGAGAGCAGGTCGGGATCAAGGCCGAGTTGAACGGCAAGCGGCCGGTTCAGCTTGATCAGCCGCGGGGCGGCAACCGGCGTCGGCGCGACCCGGGCGAAAAAATTCGCCGGCAACGCAGCATAGGTGTTCTGGAAGGGGAAATGCACCGTCATGCAGCCAAGATAGGCATGACGAGGCGCTTTTTCGAGCCCAAATCGGCCTGCGCATTCGGTTGCCGCCCCTCGCAGCCTCGGGTAAACCCTCCACGCGCTTTGGGCACGCTTTTAGCTCCCGATTCGACCTCCGACATTGATCTTTAGGGCACCATGCATCGTTACCGGACCCACACCTGCGGCGCGCTCCGCGAGAGCCACATTGACCAGACGGTTCGGTTGTCGGGCTGGTGCCATCGCATTCGCGATCATGGCGGCGTGCTGTTCATCGATTTGCGCGACCACTACGGCATCACCCAATGCGTGGTGGACCCGGATTCGCCGGCGTTCAAGGACGCCGAAAGGCTGCGCTCGGAATGGGTGGTGCGGATGGAGGGCAGGGTGCGCCGCCGCCCTGGAGGTACCGACAATCCGGATCTGCCGACCGGCATGGTCGAGCTTTACGTCAGCGGGATCGAGGTGCTGGGACCGGCCGCCGAGCTGCCGCTGCCGGTGTTCGGCGAGCAGGAATATCCTGAGGATATAAGGCTTAAGTACCGTTTCCTCGACCTTCGTCGCGACAAGCTGCACCAGAACATCGTGACCCGCGGCAGAATCGTTGATTCCATGCGTCGGCGCATGAAGGAGCAGGGCTTTTTCGAATTCCAGACCCCGATCCTGACGGCGTCGTCGCCGGAAGGCGCGCGCGACTTCCTGGTGCCGTCGCGGATTCATCCGGGAAAGTTCTACGCGCTGCCGCAGGCGCCGCAGCAATACAAGCAGCTCCTGATGATGAGTGGCTTCGACCGCTACTTCCAGATCGCTCCCTGTTTCCGCGATGAGGACCCGCGCGCCGACCGTCTGCCCGGCGAGTTTTACCAGCTCGATCTCGAGATGAGCTTTGTCGAGCAGAACGACGTTTTTGCAGCTGTCGAGCCGGTGATCACCGGCGTCTTCGAGGAATTCGCCGACGGCAAGCCGGTGACAAAAGGCTGGCCGCGGATTCCATTCGCCGAAGCGCTGCGCAAATACGGCAGCGACAAGCCGGACCTTCGCAACCCGATCGTCATGCAGGAGGTTTCCGAGCATTTCCGCGGTTCCGGCTTCAAGGTGTTCGCGCGGATGCTGGAAGAGGCGAAGAACCAGGTCTGGGCGATCCCCGGACGCGGCGGCGGCAGCCGCGCGTTCTGCGACCGGATGAATTCATGGGCGCAGGGCGAGGGCCAGCCGGGCCTCGGCTACATCATGTGGCGCGAAGGCGGCGAGGGCGCTGGCCCGCTCGCCAACAATATCGGTCCGGAACGGACCGCGGCGATCCGCGACGCACTCGGCTTGAAGGAGGGCGATGCGGCGTTCTTCGTCGCCGGCGATCCCGATAAATTCTGGAAGTTTTCAGGGCTCGCCCGCACCAAACTCGGCGAGGAGTTGAACCTCGTCGACAGGGAGCGGTTCGAGCTTGCCTGGATCGTCGACTTCCCGATGTATGAATACAACGAGGAAGACAAGAAGATCGACTTCTCGCACAATCCGTTCTCGATGCCGCAGGGCGGCCTTGAGGCGTTGCAGTCGCAGGACCCGCTGACCATCAAGGCGTTCCAGTACGACATTACCTGCAACGGCTACGAAATCGCCTCCGGCGGCATCCGCAACCACCGCCCGGAGGCGATGGTGAAGGCGTTCGAGATTGCAGGCTATGGTGAAAAGGAAGTCGTCGAGCGTTTCGGCGGCATGTACCGCGCGTTCCAGTACGGTGCACCGCCGCATGGCGGCATGGCCGCGGGCGTCGACCGTATCGTCATGCTTCTCTGCGGCACCACCAATCTGCGGGAAATCTCGCTATTCCCGATGAACCAGCGGGCCGAGGACCTCCTGATGGGGGCGCCGTCGGAGGTTACGCCGAAGCAGTTGCGCGAGCTTCACATCAGGCTCAATTTGCCGCAAAACTGACAATCCACCGAAATCGAAAGTTTCGGGACCGGGAAAGCCGCGGGGGAGCGAATGTCGTCCTATTCTGAAGATCTGCATTCCGCGGCGCTGGCCTATCACCGGCTGCCGCGCCCGGGGAAACTTGAGATTCAGGCGACCAAGCCGCTCGCCAACCAGCGCGATCTCGCGCTGGCCTATTCGCCGGGGGTCGCGGCCGCCTGCACCGAAATCGCCAACAACCCGGCGGAAGCGGCGTCGCTGACCTCGCGCGCCAATCTCGTCGCCGTGGTCTCGAACGGCACCGCGGTGCTTGGGCTTGGCAATATCGGTCCGCTCGCCTCAAAGCCCGTCATGGAAGGCAAGGCGGTCCTGTTCAAGAAATTCGCCGGCATCGATGTCTTCGACATCGAGATCGCCGCCGACACCATCGATCGCGTGGTCGAGACCGTGGCGGCGCTGGAGCCGACCTTCGGCGGCATCAATCTCGAGGACATCAAGGGACCGGAATGTTTCGAGATCGAGGCGCGGCTGAAGGAGCGCATGAAGATCCCGGTGTTCCACGACGACCAGCACGGCACCGCCATCATCGTCGGCGCCGCCATCACCAATGCGCTGCTCCTGAACGGCAAGAAGCTCCAAGACGTCAAGATCGTTTGCTCCGGCGCGGGCGCTGCTGCGATCGCCTGCCTGAATCTCCTGGTGTCGTTGGGCGCGCAGCGCAAGAATATCTGGGTCTGCGACATCGACGGGGTGGTGCATGAGGGCCGTAACACGCTGATGGACCGCTGGAAGGCCGTCTATGCGCAGAAGACCGACAAGCGCGTACTGGCGGATGTGATCGGCGGCGCCGATATCTTCCTAGGCTTGTCCGCGCCCAATGTGCTGAAGCCCGAGATGGTCAAGCAGATGGCCGACAAGCCGCTGGTAATGGCGCTGGCTAACCCGGATCCGGAGATCATGCCGGACGAAGCGCGCAAGGCCCGCCCTGATGCGATGATCTGCACCGGGCGATCCGACTTCCCGAACCAGGTCAACAACGTCCTCTGCTTCCCGTTCATCTTCCGCGGCGCGCTCGATGTCGGCGCCACTGCCATCAACGAGGACATGAAGCACGCCGCGGTGGACGCGATTGCGCAGTTGGCGCGCGATCCGCCATCGGACGCCGTCGCGCAAGGCTTTGACAGCGGCGAGACGCAAGGTTTCGGACCGGGTTCCTTGATCCCAAGCCCGTTCGACCCGCGGCTGATCTTGAGGATCGCGCCGGCGGTGGCGAAAGCGGCGACGGCTTCCGGCGTCGCGACGCGGCCGATCAAGAATTTCGACGAATATACTGCGTCCTTGGAACGCTTCGCGTTCCGCTCCGGTCTCGTCATGAAGCCAATGTTCGCGAAAGCGAAGACCCAGCCGGTGCGTGTGATCTATGCCGAAGGCGAGGACGAGCGCGTGCTCCGCGCCACCCAGGTCGTGCTCGAGGAAAAACTGGCACGGACGATCCTGGTCGGGCGTCCGTCGGTGGTGGAAACGCGGATCAAACGGTTCGGCCTGGCGATCAAGGCGGGCCGGGATTTCGACCTCATCAATCCCGAGGACGACCCGCGCTACCGCTCTTATGTGCAGTCCTATATCGATGTCGCCGGCCGGCGCGGCGTGACACCGGACGCCGCCCGCACCGCCGTTCGCACCAACGCCACCGTGATCGCCGCGCTCGCCGTGATCCGCGGCGAAGCCGACGCCATGATCTGTGGCGTCGAAGGCAGCTACCGAGCCCATTTGCGCCATGTGCGCGAGATCATCGGCTTTCTGCCGGGGATTAGCGATTTCGCGGCGCTCGCGCTGTTGATCACCAGCAAGGGCGCCTTTTTCATTGCCGATACGCAGGTGCGACCGAATCCGAGCGCGGAAGAGCTCGCCGAGATGGCCTCGCTGGCCGCGATCCATGTCCAGCGCTTCAATATCAAGCCCAGGATCGCCTTCGTGTCACATTCCGACTTTGGAAGCTTTGATACGGACTCCTCACGCAAGATGCGCAGGGCTACCGCGCTTCTGAAAGAGAAACACCCGGAAATCGAGGCCGACGGCGAAATGCAGGGCGATACCGCGCTTTCCCAGGCCGCACGCGATCTGATTCTGCCGCATTCGAAGCTGGAAGGTGAGGCCAACATCCTGATCATGCCGAATCTCGACACCGCCAACGTCGCCTATCAGATGATCAAGTCGCTGGCCGATGCGCTGCCGGTGGGTCCGATCCTGATCGGTCCGGCGCGTCCGGCGCATATTCTCACGCCGTCGGTTACGGCGCGCGGCGTGCTGAACATGACGGCAGTGGCCGCGGTCGAAGCCCAGGAGCGCGCCGGCCGCCAGCAGCCGAGCCTGTTCGGCTAGATCGGAAACAAGGGTTCCCGTGGCAAACAGGTGACGTTTTGGAGACAGATTTCAAGGTTTGAAATGCCGCGGCGGAACCTCCATAATCCAGCAGCTTTGGGCGACCCCCGCCTTAAAAGCATTCGATGAGGCCGAAAATGCCAGCGTTCGTTACCTTTGGGCGAGTTCTGTTCGCCGTGCTGTTCATCTATCTGGGCGCGACCAAGCTGTTCGGCATTCAGGCCACCGCCGATTTTATCGCGGCCAAGATCACGATCCCTGCGGCGCTTGCGCCGTATAGCGCACAGCTGGAGACGGCAACCGGGATGACGACGCCGCAATTGCTCGCCATTGCCGGCGGAGCCTTCGAGGTCATTGCCGGATTGATGATTGCGCTCAATTTCGGCGCGCGGTTCTTTTCCCTCCTGCTGGTTCTCTATGTGGCCGCGGCGACCTACTATTTTTATGATTTCTGGAACCAGACGCCGCCCGAAAACGGCAAGACGCTGGTGGATGCGCTTAAAAATCTGTCGATCATCGGCGCGCTGTTCATGATCGCGGGCTACGGAAGGCGCTCGCGCACGGCCGAGCCGGCCTATGGCGATGTCTAGCGGGCGTCCTCGCCTATTCTCGGAATTTACCCGAAGTTTGACCTATCACCGGGTTAGCGCGACGTCCCTGAATGCCGCGACCAACGGCATTTCGAGCTTTCCGTGCATGCTTCGTATGATCTCGTAGGCATCTTCACGCGGCATGGTCGGTTTGTAGCTCCGCTGCTCGATCAGTGCCGCGAAGATGTCGGCGATGGTCAGGAGCCGAACCATGTCGGAGATGTTTGCGGCGCAGAGGGCGTCCGGATAGCCGCTTCCGTCGAGATATTCGTGGTGATGCCGCACCGCATCAAGAATCTCAGGCGAGATGTCTGCGTTTTCGTTCAGTATCTCGTATCCTGCCGCCGGATGGGTTTCGACCAGCGCCCTTTCCTCAGCATCGAGGCGCGCTGGCTTGTCCAGCACCGCAAGGGGAATCCTGGCCTTGCCGATGTCATGAAACATCGCAGCCGTATACAGCCGTTCGATATCGACTTTTCCCACGCCAAGGTTCAAACCGAAATCGACAGCAATACCTGTGACCATGAGGCAGTGCTGATAGGTACCCTCATGGTGCCGGCGAACCGTCGTGAGCCATTCCGACAATCCATCCTCAGCGATACTTTCCGCAATTTTTCTCCCCGCTTCTTTCACGCCATTGACATCGATCGGCGCGTTGTTCGATACCGCCGAGAACATTGAGGCGATGCAGGCCGCACCGGCCATCGCGGCCTCCAGTCCCCTTGTCAGGATTTCGCTCGGAACTCCATCGGAGGGATTGCGGTCGGCCAGTCTGGCCAATAATTGCGCCTTGTTGACAGGATGGCTCAGGACATCCGTCGCCCCCAGCGCATAAGCCTGAACGACGGACAGGCGGGCTTTCTGGTCGAGGATGAAGATCCGCGTGGCTGTTCGTCTCAGTTTTCCCGACACCCTTTTCAGTGCGGAAATATTCTCCACGAGGCGCAAATCGACCGAAACGACCACGGCATCGATATCGTTGCCTCGCAGGCCCGCGCCGCCAAGCAATTCCGACGTCACCGTGTATTGCTGCTCCAGGATGGAGCGCACGGCAGACAATCTCGCGATGTTGTCACCGATGAGGTGGATGCACATCAGAAAACACGGCCCGTTTCACGCATGACATTCTGTTAGCGAGTGAGAAATGCTCGCGTTCGGTGCAAGTTGGGTCGCGGCGTCAATGCTTGCCGTCGTGCCTGTGCATTTTCATTTCGAGACTCGCTTCTTGTTCAATTTGCTTTCCCGTGCCAAAAACTCGACGCCGATTTCTTCGCCGGCTACCCGGACCAATTTGCAACGGCGGTATGCGAGACCGGTCGAAGACAGGAGCAAGAAAAATTCCTTGAGGTCCAATCCTTCGATCGAGTTTTTGACGAGCAACCGCGCGCCGGTTTGCGACACGTCAAACATTTGGCAACTGCGCCGCCAGGTGCCGTCAATTCCCATCATGAAAACGTCGACGCCGCGCTCGAAGTTGACGCGTTCGTACTTTCTCATTCCGAAGGTCATGCAATCATCCTTCGCCGTCCCACATCAATGAAATTGATAGTCTCCAAGCGCCGCTCGGCACTTGCCTCTTCGCTCCATCAAAACCCGAATCCCTTTCGTTGCCGTCGAAACAGCAGCGTCGTAATCCTTAAATTTGCACGTTGGGTGGAACAATTCGGTAAATGCCACTTTCTGTGGGAGCGCTAAAAAATGCCGAAGGCGGGTGCGGGAATACCTCACATGCCCGTAATTTCCCCGGCAGGCAGAATACGGAAGGGGATTCTTAAGTACCTTTGCGATTCAATTCTAAATCGACAGAGCCCCGATCGTTCGGGTCCGAATGGGAATGATTTGCAGGGGCTGATGAATGTTTCCGCGACGATTTGCACGGGTTAGGCCCTCTGGCCAGGTCG
The DNA here is from genome assembly GCA_963713785.1 of uncultured Alphaproteobacteria bacterium. Taxonomy (GTDB): domain Bacteria; phylum Pseudomonadota; class Alphaproteobacteria; order Rhizobiales; family Xanthobacteraceae; genus Bradyrhizobium. Next base: position 880,017 of record CAVQNB010000001.1, on the reverse strand, counting down.
CGGGTGTGGCCAAGATCATCGTCGATCCGAGGGCGCCCGTTATCGATTGCGGCGTTGTCGACATCTCTGCGGGCGGCGCCTGCCTGCAGTTGCCCGGCCAGCTATCTCTTCCGCCACGGTTTGAATTGCTTCACGGCCGCACCAGAAAACGTTGCCGCCTGGTCTGGAAGGCCGGGTTGCGCATCGGAGTGGCCTTCTAGCAAGGGTTAACGCTCTCTTAGCCAGTACGCCGTATTTTGACAGGGAAATCACACTTCCCGTCGCTGCCGTTTGACGTCTGATTGTTTGATCTTCGGCCGGGAATTTTTAAGTCTGGGTTGCGGCCTTTGAGGGTCTACCATGGCTGCGATATCGGCAGCTTTGATTGCGGAGTTGGATGAGGCTGTTGATGGTTGGTCGCCGGAACGGCGGGCCGCGATTTTGCGGCAGGTGACCAGTCTATTTCTATGTGACGCGCACCGCCTCAGCGAAAACCAGATCGCAATATTCGACGACGTGCTCATTCGGTTGATTGAGCAGGCAGACGCGCCAACCCTGGTCCCCCTCAGCGTCAATCTTTGCCAGGGGAGTTCGGCTCCGCGAAGGGCGCTGCGCCAGCTTGCATTCCATCAGGATGCTGCGGTCGCCGGGCCGGTCTTAAGACGATCCAGCCGTCTGTCGGAGCAGGATCTTATCGAGATCGCCAGCACGTGCGGGCAGCAGCATTTGCTCGCAATTTGCGGCCGGCAGACCATCCATGAGCAGCTCAGCGATCCGCTCGTGCAGCGCGGAGAGCCGGTCGTTCATATGGCGCTGGTCCAGAATTTGGGGGCGCGCTTCTCCCAAGCCGGCTGTGCCGCGCTGGTCGAGAAGGCAAGGCATGACTGCAAGCTCGCGGAGAGGCTTGTGCGCCGATCGGACGTCCCACCGGGGCTGCGAGGTGAGCTTGTCGCCAAGCTCGATGACGCCCGGATGCGCTACCTCCAAAGCGTGCCTCCTGCCATGCGGGAGAAGATTCATTCGGCCATTGCGACAACAGCGAAACCAATCGAAGACCGTACGCCGGAGCCTGCAGACTATGCCAAAGCCCAGGCGAAAATCGCAGAGATCAGTCGTACCGGGCGGTTGAACAATTCGACCGTGAACCGCTTCGCCGTTAGCCGTGAATACGAAAATGTGGTGGCCGCGCTGTCGTTCCTTGCCGAAGTCCCGATTGAAGTCATCGCGCCGTTGATCGAAAGCGATGAACTGGACGGACTGATTGTGGCTTGCAAAGCCGCCAGGCTGAATTGGTCGACGACCTCGATGATCGTGCTCAATCGACCCGGATGCGCTGCGGTCGCAAAGCAGGAACTCGAAGCGGGCAAGGCGGTGTTTGACGCATTGTCATTGTCCGTGGCGCAGCGGACCATTCGGTTCTGACCGGCGCCACACGAGGCGAAGGACCGCGAAACGCGACCGGTAGAACCTCTAATCGTCGCGTCGCCAGGGCGTCACGTTGACCTCATATTTCGGATCGAGCGGGCGGGCTTCGCCGGGTTTCAGGCCGTGCGCGGCCAGAACCTGCTGCGGTGATCGCTGCGGCACGCCGGGGAAGCATGGTTCGCCGCCGGGCAGCCACACCTTCGGGGCGAACGACAGCCAGAACGTATCGTAGCGGTCCATGAACATGCCGAACACGGTGGGGCCGCCGATGATGGCGACGGTGCCGGAACGCACGCCCGCGAAGTCGCAAGCGGCTTCGAACGACGCGCCGGACGGGTTCCACAGACTGGCCTTCGGATTGGACGGATCGGGCACCAGCGTTCTGACATTCCGGGTCAGGATGACCCGCCTTCGCTTCGGCGAGTTCGGCTGGCCTTCGCCGGAATGGCGGCCGTGCACGATCAGATCGGCACGATCAAGAGCCGCAGTGAAGAACTTCTTGTCGCCCTCGAATTTCAACGCGTCCGGCATCACGCGGTCGGCGTTCGCAAGCATGCCGTCCGCCGAGACGATGACATAGCCTTCGATGCGAAGCGCCGGCATGGCGGTTAAGTCGCGACGAAACGTCGAGACGAAGCTATTCCGAAACCGTCGTCACCACGCTGTTGACCGGCCGCTGGCTTAAGGTCGGCAGCTTGGCTTCTTTGAGGATCGCCTCATCGTACTCGGCAGCGATTGCACCGGCGCCTTGGCACGCATCGCCACAACCTTGAAGCCCTCGGCCTTCAGCCGGTGCAAGCAGTTCCGGCAGGGCTTCTGCCGTGTGCTTGTGGAAGTCATGCATCAGGATGATGCCCTTGCCGAGCTTCTCGAGCTTCTTGAAGGTGACATCGATCACCTGCTTGGCATTGCGCGCCTTGAAATCGAAGGAGTCGAGGTCGCAGGAGAACATCGCGATGTTGCGGGTGCCGAGATAGGTGACCATTTCCGGCGGATGCTGCAGCGCCGGGAAGCGGAAGAACGGCGCCGGCGAAACGCCGCCCAGCGCCCATTTCACCGCGCTGATGCCCTTCTCGATTTCTTCCTTGCGCTGATCTTCGGTCAATTTCTTGTTGGTCAGCGTCGCGTGCGACCAGGTGTGCGAACCGACGGTGTGGCCGGCGGCGTAGAACCTGTTTGAGGATTTCCGGATAGTAGGTCGCGTGCTTGCCGATCGAGAAGAAAATGCCGGTCGTGCATTCGTCCGCCAGCGTCTTGAGCACCGAGGGCGTGTTCACCGGCCACGGGCCGTCGTCGAAGGTCAGCACCACCTCGTGGTCGCGCAGGAAATCGAGTTGCTTGAAATGCTCGAACCCGAAGCCCGGGCCGCCCGTGGTGTCGATCTCGACGATGCGGCGCGATGCCAAGCGCATTGGGATTGGTGCAATGCGGCTTTCGCGCGGGCTGCGGCGCCTGGGCGGTTGCGGGAGCCGCCGCCGCTTGAGGCGCGGCGCCGCCGCTGCCGGAGGAGCCGGCGTCTGCGACCACGCGGCGCCCGACATCACACAGCGAAACCGCGCCTGCAAAGATCAAACCTGCCGCAATACGCATCTTGGTTTTCCTTAATCTGATCCCGTGCCCGGCTTCGGCTCTGTTGGCCTCGCCCGGGCCATTTCCTGCCCCTGATCATAATAGCCTAGTTGGACCTGCGCCGCCACGGCAACGGCTTTCACCGGCAGAGTGGCCGAATTTGTCGCTGGACCGGTTAATTCCGAGTTGGCGCGTCAGGTGTCCGCGAGCGCCCGCGCAATGGCGGTTTTGACCCGTGTATCGGTCGGCTCGACCGCTGCGGGGAACACCTCGGCGATGTAGCCGTCGCGGCCGATCAGATATTTGTGAAAGTTCCAGCGCGGAACATCCTTCGGCCGCGCTTCCGCGGCCCATTTGTAGAACGGATGCGCATTCGGGCCCTTCACGACGGCCTTCGCCGCGATCGGAAAGGTAACGCCATATTGGTGCTGCGCGGTCTCCGCGATTTCGGTCGCGCCGCCCGGTTCCTGGCCGCCGAAATCGTTGGAGGGAACGCCGATGATCATCAGGCCGCGATCGTGAAACTCGGTCCACAATTCCTGCAATCCGGCATATTGCGGCGTGTAGCCGCACAGCGAGGCGGTGTTGACGACCAGCAGCGGATGGCCGGCATAATCGGCGAGCCTGATGTCGCCGCCGGCCAGCGCCGGAAACGAAAAGGCGTAGGCGGTGATCCGGCTCATGCGCGGCCTGCGCCAGCGCGCGTCCGTGTCGAAGACCGGCGCCGCGATGCGCGGCCAGCGCTGTCGTGACAATGGTCCTGCGGTCGATCATGGCGGCCACTCTCTATCGCGATCTGGATGGAGCCAAAGTAGCCGCAGCCGGCGAGCGAATGCTGCTCAACAAGCCGTTATGGCCGCAGCGCCGTCAAGGCCGCTGCACCAGGGCAGCGGCAGCAGCGGCATGTAATGCCGGTTCCATTCGCAGATCGATTCCGGCCCCCTGCGCATGAAGGCGTATTTGATCGGCTCGGCCTGGCCGACCGCGATATGCAGTCCGAACAGAACCACGGCGACCGGATAGGTCCATTTGCGAAAGCGCAGATCGGTCATGGCAATCGAGCAGGATCGCGCCGGCGAGGATGATCAGGGGATCGGTGAAGATGAAATATTCGGATTTCAACCCGCGCCGCACGCCGAGCGCGTCGATCCCGATCGCTGCCAGCAGCAGCACGAGCGCCTGGAGTCGCGGCTTGCCTTTCGCCGCGCCGCCACGCGTAGACGATGCCGGGCACGATCAGCCAGGTCGAGAAACACGGTCGGGCGCGGCGAGGAGTGCAGCACGAAGCTGTAGCGCGCCAACACCGATCCGACCCCATCGAGCAGCAGCCAGCAGAATTCGCCGGCAGGCTCGATCCGCTCGCGGCATCGGTCGTGGTGGCATCGGCAAAGGTCAGCATCTTCTCCAGCGGATTGAACACCGCGATCACATTGCCGGCGTTGTAGTCGAGATCGAGCGCGAGCAGCGCGATCGATGCGCCGGCGGCGATCGCCAACATCGACGCCAGCGTCTCGGCCGCGCTGACGCGCCAGATCGCAGCATAGGCGATCATGCAGCCGCCGATCAGGAGCAGCAGCGCGACCTGATAGATGCCGAAGCGGCCGAGCACCAGCGGATGGAAATGCGCGGCGTCGAGCAGGGCTGCGGTCGAAGCCGGTGGCGAGCAGCGGCCATGCCGCCCATGCCGCAGCGATCGCCGCGACGGCCGCGATGGCGGCGGCCAGCCAGCCTGAGCGCGTGTTGCGCCAGAACGCGACGCTTGCGCTGTCGCGCTTCCGAACGGCAGCACCAGCAGCGGCAAAGCGCCGATCAGCAGGATCGCCTGCACCTTGTTCTCGAGGCCGAGCACGCACAATGCCGGCCGCGAGCGCCATGCGCGAGCGGGCGCGCGACGCTGGCGCGGCGGCCGACCGCGATCAGGATCATCAGCGCAAAGATCACCGGACAGCGCCGCGACAAGTTCGCTGCGCAAGATGCGCGAATGCACGGCGATGCCGCCGGAGAAGGCGAACGCAAAGGTCGCGATCAGCGCGACGCGCCAGTCGCGCACGATGCGGCGGGCAAGCGCCGCAAAAATCAGCACGCAGCCGGTCGCGATCAGGAAGGCGAGCAGGCGCCCGGCGCGAACCGCGCTGGTCATGGCGGCATCGAAAGCGGCGGCGTCGGAGGCCGGATGGAATGGCGGACAGCGAATAGGCGTCGAGCAGGCCGAGCCCATGCAGCAGCTGAAACCAGGATTTCACCGACAGGATGGTGAGGTAGGCGGTGTGATCGAAGAACAGCTGCGGCTTGCCGTCGTTGAGGGCGAGCGCGTTGTAGATCACCATGAAATCCATGTCGGCGTTGCGCCAGTAGATCAGCGCGTAGCCGAACAGGAAGAACGATAGCCGCCAGGCCGGCGACGATCGCGGCCAGTCCCCAGCGCCAGCCGAGGAAGGTCAGCCGGTCGAAGGCGTCCTTGGCCGCGGCGATGGCCGCGCAGTCATAGAGGCCGAGGTGGAAAGCCCTGGTTCATGCCGGCGGTCTTTTAGCCCAGCCGCCGGCAAAGCGACGGCGACCGAACGGCTGGCTGAGCGCTAGCGCAGCGAAACGATGAAATCCGTGCCTTCGCCGGTTTCGCCCGCGTTGATGCCCTGATCGGAAACGATGATCGAGCCGCCGGTCGAAAGCGCTTCGGTAATACGCGCCATCGCATCCGCTGGGATGGTGATGCGATCCAGCGCCTCGGCGGGGCTGTCCGGCAGCGGCAACGGCTTCATCTCGATGGGGCCCGCGGCCGCGACCTTGTCGCGGCGGTGCGAGACGCGTTCCTCGTCGGCGCTGCGTTGCGGGCCTTGGCCGACACCGGGAGCGAGACCACCGACCAGTGCAGGACATTGGCGTCGTCCTTGTCGATCTGCGCCGTGAACACATGCGTTCCGAGCGGCCGGTCGCTCGGCGCGATCGTCACGGGCATGTCGAACAGCGGCGCGAAATTCTGCCGCACATAGAGCTTTGAATCCTTGCGGCTGATGAACACCGCGATCTGGCCGGTGCGCTTCGGCGGCTCGGGCTTCGCGGCGGCCGGTTTGCCTGCCAAGCGCGACTGATCCTTGTTCGCATCGGCCGCAACGGCGGCCGGCTTGGCCTTGTCGTCAGACTTGATCTTGTCTTCAGATTTGGCTTCGGCGGGTTTTGCCTCGGACTTAGCGGCTTCGGTTTTCGCCGGTTCCGCCTTCGCTGCTTCAGGTTCGACCTTTGCCGCCTCGATCTTGGTCTCAGCCTGCTCGTTCTTCGGCGCTTTGGTCTGCTTTCGCTTCCGGCTTAACGCCGGCCGCGGCCTGCTGATCGGGCTTCGCTTCGACCTTCGGCGTATCGTTCGTCACCGTCGATGCGGCCGCAGCCTCGTCGGCTTTTTCGCGGCCGTATCGGCGACGGCGGTCTCCGCAGCTTTCGTTTCGCTGGTCGTTGTTTGGGCCTGGCTTCGCGTCGACCGGCTTGTTGTCGACGGCGACCGTTTCGCTCCGCTTGGCGGCAACCTCGTCGCGCGGCGGCGCGTTGCTGCCTGGCGATGCATCGGACATCGTGACCGGGCTTTCGGGTCGCGCGCATCGCCGCTGGCATCGGCGGTATGGGTCTGTTCGCGCCGCGAGGCGGAAGCCGTGGCTTCGTCCATGACCGGCTTCGCGCCTCGATGTGGCCGACGGTCGATCTCAGCTCGAGGCTCGCCTCCGCAGTTCGCCGGCTTGGCTTCGCGGCAGCCGCGCCTTGTCGGCTTTGGCGGCAAGCGGCGTGTCCGCCTGCGGCTCGTCGGCGGCAACCGGCTGCGGCACGACCTTCTGCGTCGCCAGCAGCGGATGCGAGAAGCTGGCCGGCGTCGATCTCGCCGGGGGTGACGACGACCCGCGCGCCCATCTTGGTCCAGTTCCACATCTTCACGGCAAACGCCATCGGCATGCGGATGCAGCCATGCGAAGCCGGATAGCCCGGCAGCACGCCGGCATGCATGGCGACGCCCGACCAGGTGATCCGCTGCATGTAGGGCATCGGCGCGCCGCTATAGATGTTGGAATGGTGCAGCTTGTGTTTCTGGATGACGCTGAAGACGCCCATCGGCGTCGGGTGGCCGGGCATGCCCGTGGAAATCGGGCGTTTCCGCGAAGAATCCGTTGGCGTCGTAGATCCTGCACCTTTTGCTTGTCGATCGAGATCGAGATGATCAGCGGTCCCTGCGGCTTGGCGCCGGTTTCCTTCTCCGGCGCCACGATCTTCTTGCCCGTTGGCGGCGGGTCTTTTGCCGCCGCTGCGGAGCCGTCGGTGCGGGCTGCGAAATAGCCGGGATCGGAATCCGACCAGTAATAGAGCGCGGCTTCCGCCTGCGAGGCGGCGCCGATCGCGCCGGCCGCCGTCAAAATCGGCAATTCGCCAAAGCCGTTCGGTCGCAATGGCCGTAATGACCTCCGACGCCCGCTCACGCGCATCATCCTCGAATCCTCAGTCGTTGATATTTAGTGTTGCAGACGAGATACGCGTTCACCAGCGTAACGGCTCCAATCAGCCCGCGATTTTCGCCCCAAGCGTAGCAAAAAAGCCTCACATTGCGTTAAACGGCCGACGCACCCGTTACCGGCAGCCTTCCTGCGGGGCTCTTCCGCACCTACATGGGCGTAGACCCGCCGACGGAGATATCCATGACATCCAAAGCCTTAACGCCAATGTGACATGCAGGTGGAGACCCTGGCTTTGCTGGTGCTGGCTTGGCGCTGTGGCCGGCTCGCCCGGCATTCGCGGCCGACGAGCCGGACCTGATCTTCCGCCGCTCGACCGTGTTCAAATGGCTCAGCCCGAACGACAAGCTCGCGACCTATGGCGTCGACGACCCCGAGGTCGAGGGGGTGGCCTGCCACTTCACGGTGCCGGAGAAGGGCGGCTTCAAGGGCTGGCTCGGGCTTGCCGAGCAGGTCTCGGATATTTCGCTGGCCTGCCGCCAGATCGGTCCGATCCATTTCAAGGACAAGATGGAGCAGGGCGACGACATGTTCCGGCAGCGCCGCTCGCTGTTCTTCAAGAAGATGCAGATCGTCCGCGGCTGCGACGCCAAGCGGAACGTGCTGGTCTACATGGTCTATTCGGACAAGCTGATCGAAGGCTCGCCGAAGAATTCGACCTCCTCGGTGCCGATCATGCCGTGGGGCGCCAGCGATACCGCGGTCCAGAAATGCGGCGAGTTCATTCAGTGACGGGAGTCTGACCGAGGCTTACCGATTGCGCTGGACCGGAACTCGGCGCGGACCCATGTCGGACGGGCTTTGGGTCGCGGCACCCCACCAGATGCACGAATTTCTGCGGCGACTGATTGGTTGCCGCGGCCGTCGCCGCACTGCTGCGACATCGCGCCGCAAATCTGCGGCGGCTTCGCGGGCCGACGGTCGGTTTGCTCGACGTCGATGTTGTCATTGCCCACGACTGTATCCTTGTTGGATCTGGTTTACGATCGCGCAACCCAGAAAGGTTGCATGTTGTTCGACTGCGTCGGCCGATGAGCTTGGTTCACGATGCCTTTGCTGCGGCGGGCTTCTCCACAGACAAAGGTTAAAACGCGGCCAGCTCGAACCGCTGGCAATAGAGCGTCTGACGTCCAGATGGTGTGGAGATTGAGATGCGGCGCTCAGTACGTGATCGCCGTTGGTTCAGTTCTGACCGGCCGATCGCTGGCGGGCGCGTCGATCGCGACCTGCCGGAGATCGGACGTTCACCTATTGCGGATCACCCATCGTGAGCTTGCGCCGATGTCGATGGCTGCGGACTAGGCCAACGAACCAGTCGTGCTGGGCCAATGGCCGACAGGTCGCTGTTTGCAAGACCTGTAGCAGCTGAAATTATTGATGCTTTCACAGAATTGTGTCGTCGGCGCAGCGGCGACGAAACAATTCTGCGCGCGACGAAACCATTTTCCGCTTTTCGCGCAGAACTCCGGAAACAGCGAGATGGTTATCAAGGCCGCAACGAAACGGCGGACAGCGCCGGCGACCGAAACCCGGAGACAGTCAAATGCGAACCCTCAGCTTCATCCTCGCCTTCGCCTTCGTGCTGGTCGGCCCCTCGATGGCTGGTTCGTCGGACAACGGTCTGCCCGGCGTCGGTACCTTCGCCTATAACGGTTCGCCGATCGTCACCTCGGCGCCGCAGTCGATCGTTGTTGCGGCCCGCTGAGCGCACGACCGATAGCCCAAAAAGACTGCCGGTAAGGCCAGTCATGTTTTTTCGTATCTGTTCTGTCGGCGATCGTTCGTCGTTCTGTTCGGTTGCTGCGCAGGCTCGCGCCCAAGCCCAGGTGCGATCGCTGATGAAGGTGCCCGATCCGCGCGATGAATTCGTGCGCCTGTGCGCGCCCCATATGCTGGGACGCTGGGCGCATCCGGAAGCCGTCTGCGGTTGCCTGCACGATCATGCCGCCGCCGCTGTCGAAGACAACGATCTTCGCGAGGCGTTGCTGCGCGGCATCAGCGAGACCGGCGTGCCGACCATCGAGACCGATTGGGTGCCGGCGTCGAAACAATCCGAAATCGGCGCGACCTTCACGAAGATTGCCAAGCCGACGCTGCAATGCATGTTCGAGCCGGCGCACTAGGCTCGCAATCTCGCCGATCGTCTGATTTCATCGCTGCGCTGATCGCGCGCTATTTCTTCTTGCGCGGGATGCATTGTGCGCGCGCGCTCGACCCCGTTCGGGCTCATCCTGGCGCCGGAGACTTCCTTGATCTGGCCGGCGGGGCAGGTTCCGTCATCGACCTGGATGCGCTGGCCCAGCCGCAAATCGACGATGTCCTGTTCGCGCGCCACCTGTTCCATGCAGTCGCAGACGCGGCCGACCCGGACAGCGCGAGAGCCGGACAGCAGGATCAGACAGATACGCGGAATTGTGTCCGACCATGCTCAAATCTCCACGCCGGTCGCGAATTTCGAGCCGTGGAGTCTTATGGGTACGGCTGCGATTCTGCAAAGTGATCCGGCCTCGGCAAGAACTGGCAAAATGTGCTTTGATCTGTTCGGTGGGCGCCGAAGCGACAACGGAAACAGCAACGCGATGAATGCCAGCGATACCAGTCAAAAAATCCTCGATGCCGTCGATGCCGGTTTCGACGCGCAGCTTGCGACCACGCAGGATTTTGTCGCGATTCCCTCGACCCGCGGCGCCGAAGGGCCGTGCCAGGACATGATCGGCGATCTCCTGCGCCAGCGCGGCTACGAGGTCGACGACTGGCACATCGATGTCGACGATCTCAAGGATCTGCGCGGCTTCGGCCCGATCGAGCATGATTTTTCCAAGGCGCGCACCGTGGTCGGCACCTACCGGCCAGGCAACAATGCCGGAAAATCGCTGATCCTGCAGGGCCATTGCGACGTGGTGCCGACCGGGCCGCTCGAGATGTGGGAGACGCCGCCGTTTTCGCCTGTCGTGAAGGACGGCAGGATGTACGGCCGCGGCGCCTGCGACATGAAGTCCGGCACCATCGGCGCGCTCTATGCGCTCGACGCGATCAAGGCCGCCGGCCTGCAAGCCGACCGGCGCGGATTCACTTTCAATCCGTGATCGAGGAGGAAAGCACCGGCGTCGGCGCGCTCTCGACCTTGCAGCGCGGCTATCGCGCCGATGCCTGTTTCATTCCCGAGCCGACCTCCGGCAAGATGGTGCGCTCGCAGGTCGGCGTGATCTGGTTTCGCCTGAAGGTGCGCGGCCATCCCGTGCATGTGTTCGAGGCCGGCGCCGGCTCCAACGCGATCACCGCGGCCTATCATCTGATTCAGTGCGCTGGCAAAAGCTCGAGGCCGAATGGAACGAGCGCGCCAAGAGCGATCGCCATTTCAAGGCGGTGACGCATCCGATCAATTTCAATCCCGGCATCATCAAGGGCGGCGACTGGGCCTCCAGCGTGCCGGCCTGGTGCGACGTCGATTGCCGGATCGCGATCCTGCCGGGCTGGTCGGTCGCCGACTGCCAGGCCGAGATTCTGGCCTGCGTCTCGGCCGCGGCGCGCGACCATCGCTTCCTCTCCAACAATCCGCCCGATGTGGAATGGTCCGGATTCCTGTCGGAAGGCTATGAACTGAAGGATTCCGCCGAAGCGGAAGCCGCGTTCGGCAAGGCCTTATCAGCGCGGTCTATGGCGGCGCGGTGCAGGACCTCGTGTTCACCGCGCTCACCGACACCCGGTTCTACGGGCTGAACTACAACATCCCGAGCCTGTGCTTCGGCGCCAGCGGCGCGGCGATGCATGGCTTCAACGAATATGTCGATCTGGATTCGCTGCGCAAATCGACCAAGGCGACCGCGCTGTTCATCGCGGAATGGTGCGGGGTGGAGAAGCTATAGCGGCGCAGCCGTCACGGCGGCTATTACCTGGGACGTCATTGCCTGGTTTACCCAGCCGATCCATGATCCCCAGGGAATTGCTTGAGGCAAACACCGGAGGGCTGATGACGCCGCTTGAAAAAGTCAATTCGATGAAGATGCCTTTTGCGGAGTTGAAGGGCGTCACATTCACCGAAGCCGAAAAGGATCGCGTGGTGGCGCGGATGCTGGTGCGGCCGGATCTCTGCACGCTCAACCATACGATTCATGGCGGCGCGATCATGGCGTTGGCGGATTCGGTCGGCGCCGCCGCGACCGTGATCAATTTGCCGGAGGATGCCAAGGGCACCACGACGATCGAGAGCAAGACCAATTTCATCGGCGGCGCCAAGGAGGGGACGACCCTGATCGCCACCGCGACGCCGGTGCATCGCGGACGGCGCACCCAGGTCTGGCAGACCCGGCTGGAGACCGAGGACGGCAAGCTGGTCGCGATCGTGACCCAGACCCAGATGGTGCTCTGACGAGCTCAATGTCGGGTGTGACCATTAACCAACATGTTGTGAGCGCCTGCGCGAATACGGATCTGCGGCCTTGAATTTCATGTTGCGATGCACAATATTCATGGTCTAGGGATTCGACGCCTCCTCGAGGGCTATCCAAGAGGAGTTTTGACATGAGCCACGAGATACTTGTGGGCCGGACGCGTGCCAGGGGCCACGTTCGGACGCTGCGCCAGCAGGAAGAACTGCCGCTGCTGCGCGATCATCTGTTGCGGCTCGACCGCGAGAGCCGCCATGATCGCTTCCACGGCTTCATGGACGACAGCTTCATCGAACGCTACGCCGCGAAATGCGCCGACGACGGCACCGTCATCATCGCCTATATCGAGGACGGCGTGGTGCGCGGCGCGGCGGAACTGCATCCGCCGGAGCAATCCCCGGATCTGCTGCCGGAGATCGCCTTCAGCGTGGAAGCGTCGGTGCGGCGGCGGGGCGTCGGCAGCATCCTGTTCAGGAAGCTGATCGCGGAAGCGCGCGCGAAGGGCTATCGCTGCCTGCGGATCACCACCGGCGCGCAGAACGAGGCGATGCGGGCGCTCGCCAACAAGTTCGGCGCGCATCTGACGTTCCGCCACGGCGAATCCACCGGCACCATCGATCTGAAGCCAGCAAGACGCAGCCGGAACTTGCACCTGCCGGCGATCGCAGACGCCGCTCGACGCCGCGCGCGCGATGGCGAATTTCAACCGCGCCTATTGGAGGATGCTGCTGCGGATGTATGGCTGGGGCGGGGCGGCCTGAGCGGAGACGATTCCGGCCTAAGCCATCAGCTGATCCCGGATCAAGCGAAAATGGCTCAGGCGATCGTCCGGATCAGGTCCCGGTGCGCTTGTCGTTGCCGAATTTCCGGACCACCCGGCGTTCGACCACGACCGAGCGCTGCGCGCCCTGTTCGCCGGCGATCACGCGCGTCGAGGCGACGCGCGCAGAGGCGCGGCCGAGCTTCCTCACTTCGGCCTGCACGGATTCGAGCGGCAGCCCCATCAGCGACGCGGCGATTTCCGCCTGCTCGCTCCTGATCGTCGGTGATGCCGATCGCGGCGAAAATCGCTTCATCCAGCGTCGGCGGATCGCGCCGGACGCGCCGCGTTCCATATTTGGTATTCCAGTCTTCGCTCATCGGGGCCTCTCGTTTGATCCGGGATACCTAGGCGGCCTCATGTTGCATTGCAATATGAAATTGGTATGGCAATCCAGCCATGCGCCATTCAGAGTTTTTCCAGCCTGGTCGCGTCGTAAATCTCGATGGTCGTCGCGGCCGCGGCGAGCGGTTGCAGCGCGCGGACGAAATCGCGCGAGGCCGGCACCGCGAAATGCGCCAGCAAGCGCCGCGCGATCGGCCCATTGCTCGATGAACACCAGCCGCAGCGGATTCTCGCAATCGACATGCACGGCGTGCGAGATGCATCCCGGCTCCGCGCGCGAGCGATGCACGTGCTCGAGGCTCAATCTGCGGACCTCGTTGAAGGAATCCTGCCGCGCCGTCACGCTGCCGGTCACCACGATCATTTCCTGCCCTCACTTCGATTCGCTTCTGCGATTCTGATCGCGGATTGTTGCCGTCATGGCGCCGCGTCGGCCGCGTCGGCAAAATCGATCGGCTGTTGCGGCCAGCGCTTCAGCGCGGCGTGTCCGGCATCGGTCAGGACATAGATGCCGCGCTCGGCGCGATCGAACCAGCCATAGACATTGTGCAGCAGGATTTTCGGTGCGTCGGGAATTTCCGGCTTGAGATCGCGCACCCGCCGCGGTCCCCGCGACAGCGCCGAGGCGCAGGCCAGCGCCTGCTGGCGATAGGCCGTCATGATCGGTGCGCGGGTGCTGCCGCCCAGCGCCGGGTCGCCCTTGCGCCGCCGATGCTCGGCGACGAGGCGCGAGCGCTTCTTCGGATTGCGGCGCGGGCTCGGTCGTCGGCGGCTTGACGATCACCTCGACAGTCGCCGTGCTTGGTGACCGCGAGCATGCCAAAGCCGAGCCGGCGGCAGAGATTGCGATAGCGCGCGTCGCTCTCGCGTCCCTTGCCGCGTGCGGACATCCTGGCGGCGAGCCAGACCTCGTCGCAGGCGCCGGCGCGATCGACCGCCTGCAGGATCAGTTCGAGATTGAAGGAAAGCTTCAATTCGCCGATCACCACGATCGGGCGGATCGTCGCCGCTCAGCGCGACGAGGTCGCAGCCGCCGACTCTCGCCCTTGACCGTGAAGCCGAGGTTTTCGAGGAAGCGTTTGACGGGCAGATAAAGCGCGGTTTCCAAGCCAGAACTCCGGTGTCGCGGAAGCCGCGACTCAATGTCCGGATTCTAGCCCGAATTTCGGCCAAGCGGTTGATTGCGCGCTGCCCGATCTAAGCATGGGTGAAACTTGGGCTGCTTCAAACCCGTCCGCTCACCGGCAGCAGCGCGCCGGTGACGGCGCTGGCGGCATCGCTGGCGAGAAACAGGATCACGTCGGCGAGTTCCTTCGGCGTCACCCATTTTGAGAAATCCGCCTTCGGCATGCTGGCGCGGTTGGCTGCGGTGTCGATGGTCGACGGCAGCACCGCGTTGACGGTGATCTTGCCCTTCCACTCGGCGGCGAGCGCCTCGGTGAGGCGATGCACGCCGGCTTTGGACGCGGCGTAGGCGCCCATGCCGGTGCCGGCCTGCAGCGCGCCCATCGCGCCGACATTGACGATCCGGCCGGCGCCGGAGGCCGCCAAGATGCGGGATCGCCGATCGCGAGGCATTCAGCGCGGTCAGCACGTTGAGCGCATACATGCGCTGCCAGGTTTTGGGGTCGCCGTCGGCGACCGTCTCGAACGCAAAGCCGCCGGCGATATTGATCAGCGCATCGAGCCTGCCGAAATGCGTGGCGACGGCGTCGATCGCCTTTTTGGCCTGCGCCGCATCGGACAGATCGACGCCGCCGAGTTCGATCCGGTTCGGCGTCGCCTGCGATCTGCGACGGCGCGTGATCGACGCCGGCCACCCGCGCGCCGCGCGCCAGCGCCTGTTCGGCGACCACCTTGCCGAGCGCGCCGAGGCGCCGGTCACGACAACGACTTTTCCGTCCATGATTGCGTCTCCGGCGCCGAGGGTGGGAAGTTCACACTATCGTCAGGCGAAATTTCATTTGCAATGCGGCGAAATTTCGCCTCCCAATGCGGGCGTCCGCCAGATTGGTCCCGCAGAGGATGTTGACATGCCCGAAACGCCGCGGCCTTGCGATCCGCACCCCGATCTCGTCAAGTTCAAATATCCGCTTCCGCACCTGTCGGAAGGTCTCAAGCAGCAAGCGCAAGATCAAGATCGTGGCGATCGGCTCGTCGTCGACAGCGGGCGAGGGCAAAATCGTGCCTTTTCCGCGCCGGCTCGAGTTGGCCTTGCGGGACCAATTTCACGGCCGAATGATCGACGTGCTCAACCGGGGGGTCGGTGGGCAGGAGGCGCTGGACGAGCTGTCGCGCTTCGATCCAGACGTGATTGGCGAAACGCCTGCGCTGGTGATCTGGCAGGTCGGCACCAATGCGGTGTTTCGTTTGGGGCAATACAATTTCGACGACGTTGCAGCCGCGATCGCGACGGGACTGGAGCGGCTCGCGGGTCTAGCGATGGATGTGGTGCTGATGGACCTGCAATATACGACAGCCATCGTGGGGCCGGACAAGATCAAATCTGCTGAAGACATGGTGTCGCGGATAGCAGCCGCCGCCGAGAACGCGGACGTCAACCTGTTCCGACGCTTCGCGCTGATGCGGCGCTGGTGTTGCGACGGCGGCATCCCGATCGCGGAGCTGATCGATCCGACCGACAAGGATCAACTCCATATGAGTGATTGGGCCACTAATTGTGTCACCCAGGCGCTTGCCGGCGCCATCGCGGGGGCCCTTGCGGCGGTCGCCTCGTAGAATTACGGACAGCCCGCCAATCGTTAAAATTTGCCGGAGTTCTGTAAGCGGATCGCAGAAACATCCGGCTATAGTCTGCCGCTGTTCCAATCGAGGGGGCTGGAAACACCATGATGAGACATCTGCCTGACCACGGTTTGCCGCTGGTTCAGCTCAAGGAGCAGCGGCGGGATTTGGTTGTCGCGCTGCAAAACCGCAACGGCCCGGTCAGCGGCTGGGAATTGATGCAGATCGCCGCGGTTCAGCAGGCGATCTCGGCGTTCGAGGACGTCATCGCCGACCTCGATGCGGAAATGGAAGCGGCGGCGTAAGGCAGTTTGCCATTCGTCGCCTGGCCGGAGAGCTCAGGCTCCAGATAGCGCGCTTCCAGCTGCGCGCGCTCTCGCGCGCCGAGGCCCAGCCCGTCGCTGAAATAGCTTTCGAGATCGCCGTAATCGGCGTCGATGGCGTCGAATGCGGCGGCGAGGAACGATGTTTCCACCGACCCGAGCACCTGCCTGACATCGTCGGGCAGATCGGTGCTGGAGGAGGGGTCGCGCCGGTAGAAGCGGTTGGTGAGCAGATAATCCTCCGCGATCACATCGTCCGGCACGCCGAGCGCATGCAGGATCAGCGCGCAGGCAAAGCCGGTGCGATCCTTGCCGGCGGTGCAATGGATCACCAGCGGCGCGCGGTCCTCGAGCAGATGCGCGAACAGCGCGCGGAAGCTCTGCGTGTTGTGGCGCACATAGCTGCGGTAGGAATTGCGCATCACCTCCAGCGCGTCGGCCGATGACAGCGCGCGCGCCGGCGGCGAGGCGCGCGCGCAGCGCGGCAACCACGGTCGGCTCGATCGGCAGCGAATGAACCGCGATCTCCGCGAGGCCGCAGATCGCCGCCGCGCGCTCCTCGGTGCCGCGAAAATCGAACGCGCTCTTCAGGCCGAGGCCGCGCAGCATCTCGATATCGGCTTCGGTGAGATGGCCGAGATGGTTGGAGCGGAAGATCTGCCGCCAGCGCACCGTGCGGCCATCCTGGCCGGGATAGCCGCCGAGATCGCGGAAATTGCTGGCGCCGGCGAGATTGAAATGGCGGGCAGGGGAGTTTGACATCGGACGAGCTTAAGCCATCCTCTGCGGCGGAGAAATGACTGGCAGGCGTATCGCTTGCTTTGCGTCTGGTCTATACTGAGCTTCTACGGGGGCAAATATGAATTGGCGCAAGACGCATCATTTTCGGCGCGGCATTGTCGGCTGGCGGAACCTTGCGACCGGTGCATCGCCGCGGCCTTGGCGCAGACGCTTCCAGAGCTATCGCTGCGCCGACGGCACCCGGTTCATCGTCGGCATTTTATCGACTACGATACGCGCGCCTATCTGCAGATCGACGGCAGGGCGGTGACGCTTGCCAGGCGTCTGGCGCTGTCCGGCTCGCGCTATTCGGGCGGCGGCGTCACGCTGAAGATCACCAAGGCCGGCACCACGGTCAGGCACGCCAGACGGCCGGTGACGGCGTGCGAGCTGACGTAAAGCAAAAGGGCCGAAACGATTTCGTTTCGACCCTTTTTCAGCATCTTGATATCGCACCAAGACCGGCGGCGCATCGGCAGTCGCGACCTGCGCCTGGCATCAGCGCTCCCACGCACCGGCTTGGATTCTTCCTGGATGGCCGCCTCGTGATACCAGCTGCTCGCTGCAGGCGGCTTCGTTGACGCGCGAGAGCCAGGTCGGTCGGCGGTCTTGGTCTCGTCGTGGCGACGTCCGCCGAGAGCCGCGCGGCCCCCGGCCGGGAATTGGTAGATCTTGGCGGACCCGTGATTCAAACTCGTATTCATCTCTGATTCTCCTTGGTCGCCGAAGCGCATTGAACTCATGCTGCGCCCGACTCGTTCTCGAGTGGTTACTGAAATCGATATCGTCCGTGCACGCCGCCGGTGCAACCTGATCAAAACAAAATCATTTGCTGTATAATTTGTAGGCATTTCTGGTTTTGCCTCCTGGGAAGCAATCGGCAGCTGGCTAACGCTTGGGCCATCGCCAAGGTTGCCGGAGCGCGCCGGCTTTCTTGACGAATGTTGCCGGCGATTGGCGCGGCTTTAATCGGAAGCGCCGAGACACGGCCGCGGACTGCCGCGGAATCAGGCGTGATTCTGGCCTGAGCCGCATTTTCGCCGGCTCGCCGACAGCGCGACCCGCGCGCCTTTGCCGCACCCCAAATGCGGCCGCATGCGTCGGGGCGCCGGATCGATTTCCCGTGTGCGGAGCCAGTCCCGCACTGCAGCGATCTGGCACTTTAATTGCTTGGTAAGAGACGGCCGATGGTGGCCGGGTACATCTGTGGTGACCAATAGGCTTCGGTTTCCCACCTTTCGCATCATCAACTCATGAGAGAGCTCAATGACAAAGTATAAGCTCGAGTATATCTGGCTCGACGGATACACGCCGATGCCGAATTTGCGCGGCAAAACGCAGATCAAGGAATTCGATTCGTTTCCGACGCTGGAACAGCTTCCGCTGTGGGGCTTCGACGGAAGCTCGACCATGCAGGCCGAGGGCCACAGTTCCGATTGCGTGCTGAAGCCGGTCGCGGTCTATCCGGACGCCGCGCGCACCAACGGCGCGCTGGTGATGTGCGAAGTCATGATGCCCGACGGCAAGACCCCGCATGCCTCCAACAAGCGCGCCACCATTCTCGACGACGACGGCGCCTGGTTCGGCTTCGAGCAGGAATATTTCTTCTACAAGGACGGCCGTCCGCTCGGCTTCCCGGCCACCGGCTATCCGGCGCCGCAGGGCCCGTATTACACCGGCGTCGGCTACACGAATGTCGGCGAGGTCGCCCGCAAGATCGTCGAGAAGCATCTCGACCTCTGCCTCGCCGCCGGCATCAACCACGAAGGCATCAACGCCGAAGTGGCGAAGGGCCAGTGGGAATTCCAGATCTTCGGCAAGGGCTCCAAGAAGGCCGCCGACGAAATGTGGATGGCCCGCTATCTGATGCAGCGCCTGACCGAGAAGTACGGCATCGACATCGAATATCCACTGCAAGCCGCTCGGCGACACCGACTGGAACGGCTCCGGCATGCACGCCAACTTCTCCACCACCTATCATGCGCGAAGTCGGCGGCAAGGAATATTTCGAGAAGCTGATGGAGGCGTTCGAGGCGAACCGCGCCGATCACATCGCGGTCTACGGCCCGGACAACCATCTGCGCCTGACCGGCAAGCACGAGACCGCTGTCGATCGACAAGTTCAGCTACGGTATCGCGGACCGCGGCGCCTCGATCCGCGTGCCGCACTGCTTCGCCAATAACGGCTACAAGGGCTATCTGGAAGATCGCCGTCCGAACTCGCAAGGCGACCCCTACCAGATCGCTTCGCAGATCCTGAAGACGATCGCCTCGGTTCCGACCGCCGCCAAGGCTGCGGCCTAAGCCAACACAGCGGGCTGGGGGCCCTGGTTGCAATCTGATCCGCCAAAGCGTCACCGCTTTGGCGGATCATTGCGTTTTGTGACACGCTTCAAATCCGTTTCCCTGCGTTGTGAACCACGCTAGATAGCGGGTGCATTGGAATGCCGGGGACGCGCATTGTTCGGCGGTTTCTACACCGTCAGGTTTCAGTTCGACGAGGCGCTTGGTCGCAGCGTGATGTACGCGCGCGGCGGCAAGATGCTCGGCGGCAATTCCGCCTTTGCCCATATCGGCACCTATGAAGACCTCGACGGCGACGAGATCGCCATTGAGATCAAGACCGTTCGTCACAATCCTGACCCGAATTTTCCGGCGATGGCCGGCACCGACGACGCGACGCTGCTGGCGCGCGGCAAGCCGGACGGCGACCTCTATCGCTTCGAAGGCCGGCTGAATGAAGTGCCGGATGCCGTGTTCCGATCCGTCATGACCCCGGTCGAGGAGCAGCCGATTCCGATCGCCGGCGCGGTCGGCGAGGGCGGCATCGTCAATGGGCTCTATTCCATTCACCTGCGCATGCTCGACGGTGTCGACGGCGGCTTGACGGGCGTCATGCTGCTCAACAACGGCCGCATCCTCGGTGGCGATGCGTCGTTCTATTATCTCGGCACCTACACGTCCGAGAACGGCCGCTGGAAGGGCCAGATCCTCAACCAGGAACACACGCCGGCCAAGGGCGAAAATCCCGTGTTCGGCGGCCGTGAGGTCGGCATTGGCTTTTCGGGCACCTGCGACGAGGAGGGTGCGGTGCTGGAAGCCACCGCGCTTGCCGGCAAGCGCAGCCTGCGATTGACCGCGGTGCTCAAGCTGATGCGCCGGGGCTAAAGCCACGATGGCCGACACCATTCGCGTGCTCTCGACGCTGGCTTTGATGGGAGCGGTGCATCGTCTCGCCGACAACTATGAGGCGTCGACCGGCGACGCGGATCGATGCCGATTTCGCGCCGACGCTGGCGTTGCTGGATCGCCTGCGCGGCGGCGAGAGCGCCGACGTCGTCATCCTCACCCGCGAAGGCGCTTGACGATCTCGCGACGAGGGGCGCGTGGTGCCGGCAAGCTGCGTCGATCTCGCGCGTTCCTATGTCGGCATCGCGGTCAAGGCCGGCGCTCCGCATCCCGATATCGCGACCGAGGCCGCGCTGCGCGCCACGCTGCTCGGCGCCCGCTCGGTGGCCTATTCGCGCATCGGCGCCAGCGGCATTTTCTTTGCGCGACTGATCGAGCGAATGGGGATTGCGGCCGAGATCAACGCGCGCGCCGACGATCACCCCGACCGGGCTTTACCGCCGAGCGGCTGGTCACCGGCGAAGCCGATCTCGCGGTGCAGCAGATCAGCGAGTTGAAGCAGGTCGCGGGCATCGAAGTGGTCGGTCCGATCCCGCTCGCAGCTGCAAACGCCCGGCGGTGTTTTCCGCCGGACGCATGGCGGCGTCGAGCAAGATTGATCCAGTCCGACCGGCTGTTGAAATATCTTGCCTCGCCCGAGGTCGCGCCGGTGCTGCGCGAGATCCGGGCTGGAGCCTTGAATTCGCCGGACCTTCGAAGCTAACCTCCGCCCGATCATGATGAGACGGCTCTCGCGCGTTTGACGACTCGTTGCGCGATGATCGATCGCGCTGCGCTGCCGGCGTCCGCGTCACGGCGCAATCCGCCGATCTCGTGCTGTGCGACCGGCTCGCGGCCGATCCCGCCGATCCGGACAAGCCGGCCGACGTCAAGGGCGTGGCCGAGGTCGCGCCAGCCGATATCGCGACCGCGATCAAATATCTGCAAGAAGGCGGCCGGCAGCTCGTCGCGCGCGCGCGATGTACCAGCTCGGCCGCGCCTACGCCGCCAACCGGCAAATGCCGGAAGCGATCGCCGCCTGGCGCAAGGCGGCCGACAAGGGCTCGACCTCGGCGATGGTCGAACTCGGCGTGCTCTACGGCACCGGCGCCGGCGTCGCGCGGGACGAAGCGCAGGCGCGCAAATTGTTCGAGCGCGCGGCGCAAGCCGGCAATCCGCGCGGCGTCAGCAATCTTGCGGCACTTGGCGGCAGCGGGGGTGCAGCTGCCGATCCGGCGCGGGCGCGGGAGCTGCTCGCAAAGGCCGCCGAGACCAATGCCGAAGCGCAATATCAGCTCGGCCTGATGCTGGCAGACGGCACCGGCGGCGAAAAGGACGACGTCCGGCGCGCGAGCCTGTTCGAGAAGGCGGCGGCGCAAAATCATCCCGGCGCGCTGGAGCGGATGGGCGCGTTCACGCAAGAAGGCCGCGGCGGGCCGAAGGATCCAGGCGGCCGCCAAAGCCTATTACGAACGAGCCGCGGCGCTCGGCGACGAGGACGCCAAGAAGGCGCTGGAGCGCCTGCGATGCCCCTATGTGATCAAGGACAAGCGCGGGAATCTGGTGACCAACCTGTGCTTTTAGGCGGATGATGGTCCAGAAACCATGCGGTGAGGAGCGGGCCGGCATCGATCCAAATAACCGAACAGCCCGCGCGAACTATTTGTTGTCGTAGGCGACTTGATTGCGCGCGTATTGGTATGTGCTTTCGAGAAAGCCGGGGTTTTCCTTTTCCGCCCGCGCCACGGCGTCCACGCATCGTTGCCAAAAATCGATCGTGTAGTCAGTCGAGAAGTATTTGGCACAGGCGTCGTCGAATTTCACCGCGGCCATGATCGCGAGCTTGATCTCGGTGTCGCTCGCCCTGGGGTGCGCCCTTTTCACATGCGTGAAGCTCGGTCCGTCCTGGGCGTGATCGCGGTCATATCGGTACTTGGCTGACTGCTCCGCTGGCGACATCGCGCGGTAGATCCGCACCTCTTCATCCGTCGGCCGACCCTCCAGCGTATCGAGACGCAGGTGTTGCCGCCAAAGCGAAAAAGCCGCGTCTTTCAGCGGCAGTTTTGCGGCCTCGGCGATGGTGTCCGCGACCTCGGCGGCTCGTTCTTCTGATGTCATGGTTCCTTGGTCGCAGGCCAGTGGCGGGCGGTTCGACCATTTGCCGGTACTGATGCGGCGTGATCAACGGTCGCGCTTTGCGCAACCGTTGATCCTGAACAGCGGTGCATCAAAAGCCGGTCGGGCCGACCGAGCCGTACCAGTGCTTGACCTTGGTGGGATCGGCTTTGTCCATGTAGAAGAAATGCGTCATCGTCGGCTTGACCGTCGGCAGCTTCGGATCGTCGAACTTCATGGCGACGCTGCCGTGGAAGATTTTGAGCGGACGGGCTGTCCCAGTATTCGACGACATCGTGAAGCGCGGTAAATCCCTTGTCGATGAACTGCGCGCAGATTGTTGCGGATCGCCTCGCGTCCGTGCCAGTCGGCGACGCCGAGATTGCAGATCGGCATCCTCAGCGAAACAGTCAAAGCCGTTGCCGAAGGTCTTGTCGTCGATTTCCTTCCACATGTCGAGCAACCATTGCGGCGGCGCGGTTTTCGTAAACGTCATCGTGGTCATTATATTCTCCTCAAGATTGTCGTGATTGACACTATGTGCGGGCGTTGGAGCTCGCGGGCCGTTGCCCAGGCGGAGTTACGCGCCGCCGTCGAGGGCAACAGCGATGCCGAGCCTCGCGGCCACGCGCCGCGCGGTCGCCTCGCGCTGCGCCGTGATGCCGGCCACCGACTGCCGCGCTTGCGCGAGGATCGCGGCCGGCGCGGTCTCCGGCGTGCCGCTGTTGAACGGCGGCTCCGGCGCGTACACCATGTAAAGCTGGATCGTCTCGCGCGGCGTCGTCGCCGCGCAACTCGGCCGCAAGACGCAGGGCGCCGTCGATTCCGGCGGTGACGCCGGCGGCGAACACCCAGTTGCCGTCCACGACCACGCGTTCGTTGACGGGGATGGCGCCGAACAACGGCAGCAGATGAAACGACGCCCAATGCGTCGTCGCCCGGCGTCCCCTCAACAGCCCGGCCGCGCCGCAGAGCAGTGCGCCCGTGCACACCGAGAAGACGCTGCGCGCGCCGGCGGCCTGCTGCGCGATCCAGCCGAGCACTTCCTCGTCCTCCATCAGCGCTTCCTGGCCGAAGCCGCCGGGCACATGGAGCACATCGAGTTGCGGCGCGTCCGGCAAGCGCCGCATCCGGCGTCAGCCGCAACCCCTTGAGGTCGCGAACCGGTTCGCGCGGTCTTGCCGTAGATGCGGTAGGTCGAGTTCGGGATGCGCGACAGCACCTCGAACGGTCCGGTCAGGTCGATCTGGTCGACGCCCTCGAACAGCAGCGAGCCGATTTGCAAATGGGTGTCATGCGGGATCATGGGCAGCTCCGTGGTGTTTGGGATGGACAAGCCCAATCTAACCGGGTACGCTTTGGCGGAAATGCCAAAGTCCCCTCGTTCTCCGCCAAACCTCTGCGAGCCGCTGCCGGCTCGCATCGTCGAAGTGCTGGCCTATCCCGTCGGTGCAACTGCTCGACGTCACCGGGCCGCTTCAGGTGTTCGCATCCGCCAACGATCACGTCGCGCAGGCCGGAGGAGCGCCGCCTTATCGTGCTCCGCGTGGTGGCCAAAGGCGGGCAGGGCGTGACGGCCTCGGCGGGGCTCGGGATCGCGACCCGTCCGCTGTCCGCGCATCGGCGCCGCCTGGATACGCTGATGATCGCCGGTGGTCCGGGCGTCGAGGCGGCCGCCGCCGATCCGGTGCTGGTCGATTGGGTGCGGCAGCGAGCGAAGCAGGCGCGCCGGGTCGCGTCGGTCTGCACCGGCGCATTCCTGCTGGCGGCCTCAGGCGTGCTGGATGGACGGCGAGCGGCGACCCATTGGTCGGTCTGCGCCGAGCTTGCCCGGCGCTTTCCCGCCGTGCGGGTCGAGCCCGATCCGATCTTCGTGCGCGACGGCTCGGTCTGGACCTCGGCCGGCGTGACCGCCGGCATCGATCTGGCGCTGGCGCTGGTGGAGCAGGATCTCGGCCGCACCGTGGCGCTGGCGGTGGCGCGCTATCTCGT
This sequence comes from uncultured Alphaproteobacteria bacterium, assembly GCA_963713785.1. Taxonomy (GTDB): domain Bacteria; phylum Pseudomonadota; class Alphaproteobacteria; order Rhizobiales; family Xanthobacteraceae; genus Bradyrhizobium. The sequence continues at coordinate 855,881 of CAVQNB010000001.1, read as the reverse complement.
GGTCTTCCTCAAGCGTCCGGGCGGGCAGGCGCAATTCAGCGCGGCGCTGTCGCTGCAATCGGCCGAGGACCAATTCGGCGCGCTGCACGACTGGATCAACAAGCATCTCGCCGACGATATTTCGCTGCCGATGCTCGCCGATCAGGCCGGGATGAGTGAGCGCAGTTTCAGCCGGCACTATGCTGGAGGCGACCGGGCTGACGCCGGCGCGCGCGGTCGAGCGGCTGCGGGTGGAGGCGGCGCGGCGGCTGTTGTCGGAGTCGCGCCTGCCGGTGAAGCGGATCTCGCAGCGTTGCGGCTTCGGCTCGGAAGAGACCATGCGCCGCAGCTTCCTGCGCGTGCTCGCCGCCACGCCGCAGGACTACCGCGCCCGCTTCAGTTCCTAGAGTGTCGCCGATCTGTCATCGGGCGCGCGCTTTGCGCGCTCCGCAGGCCATCCCGCGCTGCGCGGGCTTCCGTAAGCCGGCAACATGGCCTAGAGACGGCGCAAATTCTTCCAACGCTCCTTCCGTTCAGGTCGCAATGATCCGTCTCGACAATGTCAGCAAGCAAGATCGGCCACCAGATTCTCTTCATCGAGGCCTCCGCGGCGCTCCAAAAGGGCGAGAAGGTCGGCCTCGTCGGCCCCAACGGCGCCGGCAAGACCACGCTGTTCCGGATGATCACCGGCGAGGAACAGCCCGACGAGGGCCAGGTCGCGGTCGATCGCGGCGTCACCATCGGCTACTTCAGCCAGGACGTCGGCGAGATGTCGGGCCGCAGCGCGGTGGCCGAGGTGATGGACGGCGCGGGCCCGGTCAGCGCGGTCGCGGCCGAGCTGAAGGAGCTCGAGGCCGCGATGGCCGATCCGGCGCGCGCCGACGACATGGACGAGATCATCGCCCGCTACGGCGAGGTGCAGGCGCGCTTCGAGGAGCTCGACGGCTACGCGCTGGAGGGCGCGGGCGCGCGAAGTGCTCGCCGGTCTGGGCTTCAGCCAGGAGATGATGGACGGCGACGTCGGCGCGCTGTCGGGCGGCTGGAAGATGCGCGTGGCGCTGGCGCGCATTCTGCTGATGCGCCCCGACGCCATGCTGCTGGACGAGCCGAGCAACCATCTCGATCTCGAAAGCCTGATCTGGCTCGAGCAATTCCTGAAGGGCTACGAAGGCGCGCTGCTGATGACCTCGCACGATCGCGAGTTCATGAACCGCATCGTCAACAAGATGGTCGAGATCGACGGCGGGCAGCTGACGACCTATTCCGGCAACTACGAATTCTACGAGGCAGCAGCGCGCGCTGAACGAGAAGCAGCAGCAGGCCCAGTTCGAGCGCCAGCAGGCGATGCTGGCCAAGGAGATCAAGTTCATCGAGCGCTTCAAGGCGCGCGCCTCGCACGCCGCGCAGGTGCAGAGCCGGGTCAAGAAGCTCGAGAAGATCGAGCGCGTCGAGCCGCCCAAGCGCCGCCAGACCGTGGCGTTCGAGTTTCTGCCGGCGCCGCGCTCGGGCGAGGACGTGGTGAGCCTGAAGCGCGTGCACAAGGGCTACGGCAGCGCGCGTCATCTATGACGGGCTCGATTTCCATGGTGCGCCGCCGCGAGCGCTGGTGCGTGATGGGCGTCAACGGCGCCGGCAAGTCGACGCTGCTGAAGCTGGTGGCCGGCTCGACCGAGCCGGACGATGGCACGGTGGCGCTCGGCGGCAGCGTCAAGATGGGCTACTTCGCCCAGCACGCGATGGACCTGCTCGACGGCGAGCGCACCGTGTTCCAGTCGCTGGAGGATGCGTTTCCGCAGGCCGGCCAGGGCTCGCTGCGCGCGCTCGCCGGCTGCTTCGGCTTCTCCGGCGACGACGTCGAGAAGAAGTGCCGGGTGCTGTCGGGCGGCGAGAAGGCGCGGCTGGTGATGGCGAAGATGCTGTTCGATCCGCCGAACTTTCTGGTGCTGGACGAGCCGACCAACCATCTGGACATGGCGACCAAGGAGATGCTGATCGCGGCGCTGTCGGAATATCGAGGGCACCATGCTGTTCGTCTCGCATGACCGGCATTTCCTGGCCGCGCTGTCCAACCGGGTGCTGGAGCTGACGCCCGAGGGCATCCACCAATATGGCGGCGGCTACACCGAATATGTCGCGCGCACCGGCCACGAGGCGCCGGGCTTGCGGAGCTGACGACCCCAACTGATTGGCGCCGCGGCCACCTCATCGGGTCTTGGTCGGCGAGTTCTCGTCGGTCCCGCTTCGTGCCGAGGGCTTGTGCGGCGTTTGCGCTGTCGCGCCTGCCCCCCGGCATGGCAGCGGCGTCCATGATCCATCGGGCGCCTGCTGATAGGCATGGCAGGGCGGTGAAGCCGGGCTCTCTTCGGTTTTCTGGGCATCGGAATTTTTTGCCAGCAGCGGCGTTGCCAGAACAGCCGCCATGACAATCGAACCAAAGAAGATTGCGTTTCTGATCCGCATCTTGGGCTCTCCTTTTCGAAACGAACCTGATTTCCTAAAAAAGATTGTGGCGATTTTTTTGCCGCGGGAGATTGCGCGCAGGCCTTGCTTAATTTTCGGCAAATGCCGGAACCGTCTGTTCGGCGATGGTGTCCGGGCGTGATAGGGTGCGGATGCCATGGCTTACCGCATTCTCGTCTTCTACGGCTCCTATCGCTCCGACCGCTTGGGGATTCGGCTCGCCCAGTTCGTCGTCGACGGCTTGCGCGGTCGCGGCGACGATGTCGAGCTGATCGACGCCAAGGCGGTCGGCCTGCCGATGCTGGACCGGATGTACAAGGAACATCCGAAAGGCGCGGCGCCCGCCGCATTGGAAAAACTCGCAGACCAGATCCGTGGCGCCGACGGCTTTGTCTTTATCACCGGTGAATATAATTGGGGCGTCCAACCGGGGCTGAAAAACCTCACCGATCATTTTCTCGAGGAGTGGTTCTGGCGTCCCGCGGCGATTGCGAGCTATTCGGCCGGGAGGTTCGCCGGGGCGCGTGCCTGCACCGCCTGGCACGGCACGCTTTCCGAGATGGGCATGGTGGTGATTTCAAGCACGATCGGGGCCGGGCCGATTGCACAAACCCTGTCGGCGGACGGCAAGCCGATCGGCGAGGGCGGCAAAGCGCTGGCGCAGGCCTTTCCACGATTTGCCGATGATCTCGCGTGGTGGGTGGAGGCGGCGAAGGCGCAGCGGGCGAGGAAGCCGCCGCCGTATTGAGTTCGCAGGGTGGGCAAAGGCGCGTTTGCGCCGTGCCCACCTTTCTTGCCGCGTGAAGATGGTGGGCACGCTTGCGCTTTGCCCACCCCATGGAATCTACGATCTTCTTTGCTTGGCCGGGATGACGGAGTTGATTTAATTGTCAAACAGCAGATACACTTGCGCATTCTCGCGGCGATGGCGCCCGAGCTGTGCGGAAAGCGCGCCCCTCGAAAACAATGGCGCAGGGAATGCCGGGTTCTTTGGCTCGCACCCATAGCCTCACGTGCGAAATGAAAAAAGCACATGAGCGTAGTCACCACAGGTAGAGCCGTATCAACCGGCATTCCCTGCGCGATGACTTTAACGCTTACTCCGTGCTCTCCCCGGTGACCGGGCTCTTTTGCCACCGTCGCCTGCGAGTATTCCCGCGAACTTGACGCTAGCGTCGGGGCGTCAGGACCACACGGCTTTGCCGTCCGCGATAATGCTGCTCGTCGCGCAGCACTTTCGCGTCCACCGCATCCCACGTCAACGTTCGTGACGACGCGTACGTCCCTCTTATCGAGGCGAGACGGCCGGACTCAGTGCCGCTGATTTGCCCGTCCGGGACAAGCGAAATATTTTTGCTGAAAGGGCTGGACATGAAATTCGAAGAATTGCCCGGTCGGGCAAATCAGTCTAGCAAATTAGTCTAGCAAATCAGTCTTCGCGCAAATCAATCCTGGCTTCGCTCATTGTGCTGCGGCAGGCAGTGCCACAAATCGACCGCACATCTTGTTGTCACGTGAAAAACCAGGAGTGAGCCTTTTCATTCCAGGCCCTGAACCGGCGGAGCGGTAGACGCTGTTTTGGGAACGGGCGGCGGCGCCGCTTGCGAGGTCGGTGCCGGCGGCGGCGGCGTGGCCGGCCTGTTCGGCACAGGCTGAGTTTCAACAGGGGCTGCGGTGGCCGCCTCCTGCCTTGCGGATCTTCGTCGCTCGCGAGCGTAGCTTGATCGCCTAAAACCCCACGAATGCGCAATCGATGGTCCGGCGGTGTAACCCACGACCGCACCCGCTACGGCGCCGATGGGCCCGAACACCACCGCACCGGAGAGCGCTCCGAGCGCAGCGTCGCCGCCACGACGTTCATCCGCCATCGCCGTCGAAGAGATCAGCGAGAGTGCCAACGCGGCGAACGCGATTGTCTTTTTCATGCGGGTTTCCCTCTCGGCATGATCCGGAATAGCCTGTCCCGCACATCGGGGTGAGCCGGTTCTCCGAAAAGATCATGCTCAAAATAGGTCTCTCGGAGCCGAACTACCCGAAAAATGCGGCGAGAAGGGTACAATTCTGGGCAATTCGCCAGGCCGATATGAGGCGCGTCAGGCCTCGCGAGGAATGATGTACAACAGCTGAGGCAGGATGACGTCCGGCGAATAGACGAATGGCCCTTCACCGATCCTGATGGTTCCCATCCGCCGATAAAACCCTTCCGCCGAAGGCTCGGCATAGATCATGAGAGCGCCTGCTTTGATCTCTCTTGCGCGAGCTGTTGCCGCGGCGAAAAGCACCCGACCGATGCCGCGTTTCCAGCGCCCCGGATCGACAAAAATGCCGTAGAGCAGCGCTACTCCTTGCAGCATCGTTGTCGTGACCGCAACGACGCCGGCGACCTCGCCGGAAGGTCCTTGCGCCACGTGAACGCAACCCGCACTGATCAAGGGCAGAGTGATCGTAAGTGCCGGCATCGAGCGGTCGATGAACGCTTCGTCGTATCCGGCGTGCATGGTAGCGCGCACACAGAGGCGCGTCAGTTCACGTTGCTCCTCGCGCTTGGCCTCTCGAACCGTATAGACGTCCACCACGCAACCTGCCGTTTCCCAGCCGCTAGTTCGGATTAATGTAGGGCGGCTCCGACGATCGGCAACGGTCAACCGGGCAGCGAGATTTTCAGTACGTCGCGCGTCAGGCGACGTCGGCTTTCGGGCTCGTCTTCTCCTCGGCCGCAAGCGCATCGAGATCGACGAGCTGCGGATCGTCGGCAGCGGGATCCTGACTTATCCCTTCGCTGCCGTGCACATGCATCAGCGTCTGCACACGGCGGGCATTGAGATAATCGACATGCTGATGCCGCAGCGCGACCGGCAGCAACCCCTTTGGCAGCCCGACCTTGGCGAAGGCGGCAACCCGGCGCACCTCGCTGCCCTCGCGCCAAAGCAGCGGATTGAGCGTGTAGATCATTTGCCGCTCGATTTCCGGAGATGGCGGCCGCTCCGGCTCGGGTGCAGCGCCGAAGGTGATGTTGGCGTTGCCGGCGCGCGTGCGCACCGCGGCGGATCGCAGCTCCCAGCAGATCAATTCCGCAGCAGAGAGCACCTCGCGGCGCACCGCATCGACATTGGCCGAGAACCTGGTCGCTTCCGGCACCGACGCCGCGCCCTTGGTGACGGCGGTCACCAGCGCGGCGGCGCCGGCACCAAATCCCGGTGCCGCCTGCTCGATCGCCGCCGCCATCGCCTCGATGCCGTCAGCGGTAACGTCGCGGTCGCGCTGCGCGTTGGCGTCGGCGAGCGCGCGCTCGGTCGAGACGATCTGCTCGTCGAGTTCTGCCAATTCGGTGCGCAGTGCCTTGGCTAGCTCGTCGACGGCGCGCAACTTGGCCTCGGCCCGCTCAAGCTTGGCGTTCGCAGCACCCGCCACCGCCAGCCGTTCGGCCACAGTGCGCTTTTCAACAAGTTCGTTTTCGGTTGCGCTGGAGCGCTCGGCCAGTTTCTGCCGCGCCGTCTGCTTGTCCTTCAGCGCACTCTCGAAGCGCTCGATCGGGCTCAACTCACGCTTGAAGAATGCCATCACGATACCCTTCGCGGACCGCGATCATCCGCCGAATCACTTGCCAATATTAATGTGCGCGCAAGCTATTCGGAAATTTGGATGACAATGCGGCCTGAGTTGTCCAATGCCTCCTGCCGAATCATTCGATTCGTCCCCCTTCGATTACCGTTCCGGCACCGGCATCGGCGGGCGCGGCGACGAGCGCGAGGTGCGGACGGCGGAGGGCTGCGGCTTCGACGCGGCGGTCCGTGACTTGCCGCGCGGCGCGTCATCGACGGACTCCAGATAGGAGGTGAGCGCCCAGGCTGAGCTCGAATTGCTGGCATAGTGATTTTGCAGGAACAAATAGAGCGTAAGGCTGAAGCGGCCCTTCGCAAGACCACGGGCGCTGCGATGGCAGGTCGTGCAACTATCGGCAAACAGCTTGGTGCCCGATTTGCCCTGATCGAGATTTTGCGCGTATGCCGCACCTGAAGTCAGCAGCGAAAGGACGCCGAGTGCGAATAGACCGCGCGCGAAGTTGAACAAATCCCGCCTCCCAACCCTTAACCCTTCAAGCAGGGTTATGGTCGAACAACGTCAAAAAGGCGGCGGCGGCGGGCCACGCAAAGCCCCCTTGCGCCGTGGCAGCGAAGTCGGCCAGGCGCCAATGAATTGGCGATGGCACAATGGACACCAACTTCCGCCTCATGTGAGCCGGACAGCAGCCTTGGTCGCGCCTAGGTCATCTTGTGTATCGCCAATCCATTGTTGGTACCAAGCAACAACGGATTTCATCATGAAAAACGATACTGCCGTGTTTGCGGCCATGGTTTTCGATGCCGAGATGGGAGAGAACGTCTGGGTCGGCCTCACCGGCACCCGCGAGGCGATCCAGCGCGACGGCTACAGCATCAATCCGATATCGCTGAACTTCTGCCCGCACGAATGGATCGACAGCAATGGCTATGTCGATCTTGACCTGCAGCGGAATGCGCCGCTGGCCGAAACGCTGCCGCACGGTGCCAAATCGCTTTAACTGTCAAGTCGCTTTAGCCCAAAAAGGCGCTTTCATCGCGGAAGTCGCGCTTGCCCTGTGCTTTCCGGGGCGAGAAGCATCGGCTTACCGTTCGCGCGTGCCGCACTAAAGTATTGCAGACGAACAATGCTGCAACCAAAGAGTTTATATCAGCCAACCCTCGAATCATCTTTGATGGCCGCGCGGGGGGCCAAACGAGTGAGTTGTCATGTCGAGTGGATCATCCGGCAAGCGGGAGTTTCTCGTCGCAACAGGATTGGCATTGATGCTGGGCGTCTTGCTCTCGTTCATTGCCGCATACGAGTTGAACCACTACTTGAATCCGACCGATGATATTCCATCGATCGCAAGCCTGCGGCATAGCCTGACAAACTGACGTCGAGCCTGGCGCTCACGCGAGAGCCCGCTCGCAGCTGGGAAGCGGGGCGGGCACCGATTCAGTGATGTCTGTGTCTCGACTTGTGTCGGTGAACGGATGACAGACCAGCGCTGGCTTGCGGCAATTGCTGCCTCGATTCCTGAAGCCGACGCTGGTAACCCGGCGAATCCATGATGCTTGGCGCGCCGCCGCGCGCAAGTGCGGCTTCGCTCGAAGCCGCACTTGCAATCGTTGTGGCCACGCCGGCGATAGCCAGTTTCAGGGCAATCTTCACCTTCCAACGTCTACGGCTTCTGAAGCTTAGTGATCATCTTTACCCCGCCTGTTTCGCTCGCGGAAAAGCTGACCCGGTCGCCGGCGTGCCAGGGCTCGAGCGACACGCCGTCCTGGACTTTGAACTCTTCGGCAGCGCCGCCGGCATTGGCTCCGACGGTGCCGCTTTGCGTCTGCTGGATCGCGACCGTGCCGTTGATTTGGTCGAGTTTGGTAATCCTTCCCGTCAGCGGTTGTTCGGCCAGCGCCGCTGAGCTGGCGATGGTGAGCACGGTCGTACCAGCCAACATGATCTTTGCGATGTTCATGGCAGTCTCCCGGGTGAATATGCGCGATAAGCCGCCGTGGGGCGGATTGGTTCCGGCGGAGCTCTTCACAATGGTTAGCACACAACCGGGCAATGGAGGCGGCCGTATTGCGTGTTAAGCTTGGCATTCCTGGCGAGCTGCCCCGGCCTAAGCCATTTTTTAGACTTGATCGCAGGGAGACCGGACCGACATGAGTCTGCTGAACAATCCATTCGATCCCGCGCGCGAGGCGGCGCTGGTCACCGGTGCCGGAAACGGCATTGGACGCGCGATCGCGCAAGCGCTGGTCGGCGAGGGCGTGCGCACCGTGTTCGCCGATGTGAACGAGGATACGGTCGCCGCCGCGGTCAAGAGCTCGCCGCGGCCGGAACTGGCGGTGCCGTGGGTCGGCGATCTCGCGCAGCGCGCCGCCTGCGATGCGCTGCTGGCGGATGCGCAGGTCGGCGGTCGGGCAGGTGACGCATTTCGTGCACAGCGCGTCGCCGCCGCGGCGCGAGGCCGATCACGCGTTGGCCGTCAGCGAGCGAGACCTGGGAGCAGATGCGCGCGGTCAATGTCGATGCCGGCTTTCATCTCGCGCGCGAACTGGCGCGAAAACTCATCGCGGCGCAAGAGCCCGGCTCGTTCCTGTTCCTGACCTCGCTGCACGCCGGCACGCCGCGCAACCTGCCGCACTACTCGACGGCGAAGGCGGCGATGGCGATGCTGGTGAAGGAATTGGCAAAAACCTTCGGCCGCTTCGGCATCCGCGTCAACGCGCTGGTGCCCGGCGCCATCGCCGCCGGCGGTTTCGTCGCCGATCCGGCGCTGGCGAGACACATCCCGCTCGGCCGCCTCGGCCGCAGGCCGAAGACCTCGCGCCGATGGCGCTGGCGGTGCTGTCGAACCGGGTGTCGGCCTATGTCACGGGAGCTGCGATCGTCGTCGACGGCGGCCTGTCGCTGACGAACTGGTTCGAGCCGTCTGTTCTTGACGATCTCTGAAGGGGGAGGCGGAACGATACCTCGGGTTGAACCGTTTGAAAGGGGCTCAGCGACCGAAATTAGTCGGTCGCTGCGGCTCCCGGGGGCGCAACATCGGGGAGTGCGAAATGATATCCGAGATTCAAATTCACACCATCGCGCGGCAGATGTTCGAGAAGCACGGCCTCCGGGCGATCGCGCAAGCCGCGCAGAATGCGATTGAGTGCGAGAATCAAGGTAACGCCGACGAAGCGAAAGAGTGGCGTCACATCGAGGACGCCATGAAGTCGATGCGGGGACCGCATCAAAGCTGACGCCCGGCGCGCCGCAGGGATGGCCGGTATCTAACCGAGAATGCCCCAGCCGGGTCCGCGCCTCAAAGCGGGCTGCATTCGGCGTGGGTCGGGTGCTTGGCGTGCCATTTCGGGCCGGGCCCCCGCATGTAATGAAGCTCGGGCCGATAGGCGGCAATTCGCATCAGTCTCTGCCATCGCGTCATGATCACGTTCAGGCATTGGCGAAGCAGCATCGATGGCGGTTGCGCTGTCAACATGGTGCCCTCTCAGTGCGGTTTGCCGAGCATGGACGCAAACGGCATCGCGAAGACCTCCTCGCCGAGATCATCGCTGACATGCAGGACCCAGCCGCGCCAATCTTCCGCGCTGGGCGACGCAATCAGCGAGCGCATCACGCGGGCCGCGTGGTCATGCACCTCGATCAGGTCGCCGGCCGCACCGCCGCTTCGATCGCTGAACACACCTTCGGAGTTGGAGTACTGGAAATAGAGCTGGGCCATGTTCCGCCTCCTGCGAATCGCAAAGCGCAGGCTGAAAGGTAGCGGCGGTCATCGCGGCGGAAAATCCGGATGATCCCCGTAAGGGAAATTACGGGAAATGCGAAACATTTTACGGAATCGACCAAGTTGAAGCGTAATCCGCGTGATAATTCAAGGCGGGAGCGGGTGAGGGCGCTGGTGTTAAATCAAATTGTTGCGATCCGTGCCAACGGTCTGCGCGAAGCGCGGGCCGCTGGCTTTGCGGAACCAAGCAATCGGTCTTGTCAGTCTGTCCTTTCAGTCAGTCTTGTCAGTCAGCCTTGGCGGCGGCGCGCACGAAGGCGGCGAGTTCGGTGTTGAAGCGCGGCGCGTCTTCGTAGAACGGGGAATGACCGATCCCGTCATAGACCGAGAGCTTGGCCCCCGGGATGACGGAAGCGGTATACTGGGCGGTGACGAGCTTGGCGTTGCGGTCCTCCGCGCCATGGGTCACCAGCACGGGCAGCTTCAGTTTCGACATCATTTCGGTGGCGTCGAGCGGCCGGCCGGCAAGCCCGGCGCGTACCTTGGGCAGCACCATCATGTTGAAGGCGAGCATGGTCTCATAATCGTCGGCGCTGGGTTGCTTCGAGAAGCAGCCATGCAGGAAGCTTCGCGTCGCCGTGATGTTGGTGACGAGATCTTCCGAGGCCATCAGCGGCAGGTTCTTGAGATTGTCGCCGGCGAAGGCGGGATCGGCCTTGATTGAGGCATCGACGAAGTTGATGCCGGCGATCTGGCCCGCGCCATGGGTCGAAAGATAATCCGATATCACCCGGCCGGCATAGGACCAGCCGACCAGCACCGGGTGCTTGAGTCCCGCGGTGTCGATCACGGCCTGCACCTCGTCGCCCCAGGCCTTGGAATTCTTGTAGCTCGCGGGATCGAGCGGCTTGTCGGAATTGCCGTGTCCACGCAAATCGTAGGTGACGATGCGAAACTCCTTGGCGAGATCGCTATTGACCTGGCGCATCCACGACAGATGGCTCTGCGAGAAGCCGTGGATGAACAGGATTTCCGGCCCGGCCGGGTTGCCCCACTCCTGTGCGGAGATGGTCAGGCCATCGGGCGTCTTCACGGTGATCGGCTTGTACTTCAAGTCCTCTCCAAAGCTCGGCTGCGCCATTGCAACAAACAAGGCGGCGGCCGCGATCGTCATTTTGACGTCGCGCACGGCTGTCTTCATCGAAATCCTCCCTTGGTTTTTTCTTGTGGCAGGACGTTCAGCCTACCACTTGCATCGGTGGCGAGAAAGTTTGGTTGCAATGCCAGCGCGGCATGGCGCGACGGGAAAATCGCGGGCACGTGCCCACACCATGATCAACTTCGCATGCTCTTGACGAACTGTGCCCATCTCTCCCGCTGCGACTTCAGCATGGTTTTTCTTTCTTCTCCCAATGCAGCGACGCGCTTTGCTGTGACCGTCACGGCATTGGCTGCGACGTTGTAACGGTCCACCGTGCGCTGGAACGGGAATATCAGCTGGCCATTGACGACCTTGTAGGTGCCGAATTCCGCGATGATCAACGCGACAAGGCTGTCGTAGGCGCGATACGACTCGGCGCGCGCCGACAGCATTTTCGACGTGAGGGCCGCAATTTCCGCGTGCCGCTTGTCGATATTGTCCAAGAGCTTGCTCGTGGTATCTGGTCCCACGCCGAGCGAGCGGGCGTATTTTTCGACACTGTCGCGTTCGGCTTTCAACAGCGCGGTGTAGCGCGGCAAGAATGTCGTCGCGTTGGCTTCCGCCGTCTTCAGGTCGCGGCGAAGCGCCTCGAGATCGCTGCGGCTCGCCCCGCCAAGATTGCCGCTTTTTGAAATCGAAGCTGGCTCGACTTCATTCGACAGCTTTTCGATTGCCACGTTGCTGTCGTTCGCCGCCTTGGTTGCCATGGCCATCAGCTGCAGGAATTTATTCGAGGGATATTGCTTCAGTGCCTCGCTGAGTTGCTCGGGATCGATGACGCCCTGCAATGCCGTCTGGCGCTCATGATCGGCAACACTCTCCTGCAGTTTGCCGAGATCCCTGACGAAATAGCCCCCGACGATCAGAACAACGAACAAGAACAGGAAGGCGAGTGCGACGCGCGTTTTCGAGTTCGGATCCGAAGGCATTTTCGAGAGCCTCGCGATAAGCCCTCACGGGGACGGGACGGCGCGAATTATAGATTTCGTTCCAACAGGCGCGAACCGGAAAAGCGGGATTTGGGCGCGTCGGCCGCTGTGGCGCAATGATCACACCCCTTCTGAAATCGCAAGCTTAATGCCGCGTCCGGCCACGGATCCGCCTTGATTGAGTTCCGCCCTGATGGCGGGTGGAATTTGGGCTTGGTTGGGGGCGCAGATCGGGGATGCGATATGCATTCGATTGTTGGTGCCGAGACATTAATTGCGAAGACTTTCTACTGTACCAGGATTTCGTGCGTCGACATCAGCGCAAACCATATTCCTGACACCTCTCCGGTCGGGGCCGCTCGTGTCCAAAAAATCGTTCGAATGTTTGCCGTCGCTCTCGCGGCGGCCTCGCTTGCGGCCTGCGCGCAGTCTTCCGTCACCAGGAACGCTGGATTTGTCGGCACCAGCCGACAGGCGTCGGTGGAGCACGATCGAACGGCGTCGTTTACGAGGCGTGTGGCGGCAGTGAGAAGGCATACCCCGTTCAAGCCCGACAAGGATGCAGCCCAGACACAGACTGCCTTGCAGGGACTTGCCAGCTTCTACAGCGAGGGAGGACGGACCGCGAGCGGCGAAAAGTTCGATGCACATGAATTGACCGCAGCGCATCCAACGCTGCCGTTCGGCACGAGGTTACGCGTGACCAATGTCGCGACCGGGCGGTCGGTGACGGTTCGCGTCAATGACCGCGGCCCCTACGTTCCCGGGCGCGTGGTGGACGTCTCATATTCCGCCGCCGATGCACTGGGCATGGTTGGCAAGGGCGTTGCGAAGGTCAAGCTCGACGTCGTGCAATAGCGCGCCAGATTCGCGCCTCAAAGCGTTGCCAATTTGGTCTCAAATTCGCCTGCCGACTCTATGCACATTGCGGGCGGACAGGCTGGCTGGGGGCGCGTTCGGATACTTGGACTACCAGTCGTGCGAGTAGAGCATCCGCCAAGTTGGGCCAGACCAACCGACCATGGTCGATCGGACAAGCATGTTGTCCTTTTAAACCAATCATCATTTGCAAATTGTCAGGGTTTGGACCTTACCACGGGTGAATTCTCGCGGAGGCAACGTCCGTATCCGATGATCTAGATTGGGGCGACCCCATGCGTGTCGCGGTGATCGTTGTGACGATGTTGGTGGCAACCGTGCCATCGGAAGCTTCACAGTCCTGCATGAGCCAGACCGAAGCGCGCCAGCATTTCGGGGCTGTTCACATCTATTGGCATGGCCCGGATCATTGCTGGGACGCGACGGCTGGACGGCATCAGATTCGTCAAGTCCGGCGAACCACGCCGAGCCGTGAAGCTCAGCGAGAAGGCGACCCGCCCAACATCGATCAGCCGAAGTGGCGCGACACGATGTCGGCGATGTTGCCCGATGACGCGCTGGTGCCGTCGCTTCGGGCGTCGCGGGATGGCAACGGCGATGTCGCCTCCGGCACGCCATGGAAGGATCGCTGGGTGGATATCGAGCAATCCCCCGTTGTCGCGCGCTGGGTCGATATCGCCCAGGTCAACCCACGGCCCAATATTGAACGCAAAGTTGAGTCGTTCATCACGCTGCGGAGCGTGCTGTTAGTGCTGTTCGCCTTCGCGCTGACGCTCGCGACGATCGAGGTGCTGGTGCGCCGCTCGATTGATGAGCGCTGATCCGGCGTCCGTCCAAGCCGACGAATCCTTATCCAAATCGGTGCTTTGGGCTGTTGCCTCGTGGCGGACGCCGACAGAAGATGCGCTTCTCGTCGAGAGGAGAGAATTGGATGCGCGCCGATTTCGAGACGATCGTGGTTTCCCGCCACGACGACCACGTCCTGCAAGTCACGCTCAACCGGCCCGAGGTGTCCAACGCGTTGAACACGCGCATGGGGCTCGATCTCATGGAGTTTTTTGAACAGTTTTCGATCGATCCGGAAGAGGCGCGCGTTGTGATTATCACCGGTCACGGCGACAAGGCGTTCTGCGCCGGCGGCGATCTCAAGGAGCGCAACGGCATGACCGACGAAGCCTGGCGGGCGCAGCACCTGATCTTCGAACGCATGATACGGGCGATGATGGCGTGCCCGATCCCGCTTGTGGCGGCCGTCAACGGCGCGGCCTATGGCGGCGGCTGCGAGATCGCGGCGGCCTCGGACTTCGTCTATGCCGCGACCAATGCGCGCTTTGCACTCACCGAGGTCACGCTTGGAATCATGCCGGGGGCGGGAGGCACGCAAAATCTTACCCGCGCCGTCGGCGAGCGCCGCGCCAAGGAGTTGATCCTCTCCGGCCTTCCGTTCACGGCCGCGGAGGCCGAAGCATGGGGGCTCGTCAATCGAGTGGTCGAGCCTGCGGACCTCCTGGAAACCACGCTCGGCATTGCCCGCCGCATCGCCGCCAACGGGCCACTGGCCGTGCGTCAGGCCAAGCAGGCCATTCATCGCGGCCTGCAGATGTCGGTGTGGGACGGCCTCGCATTCGAGATCGAGGCCTACAACCGGCTGGTCGGAACCGAAGACCGAAGGGAAGGCGTGCTCGCGTTCAATGAGCGCAGGAAGGCGGCGTTTCGGGGGCGGTGAGTTCTAGCGTGCCGTCGAACAGGGACGATGTCATTTCGAATTTGCGGCAATCGCGCCGATCGACTGCGTCATGCGGTCGACCTTGGCGAGGCCCCCCAGCACGGTGAACGCAATCGACAGAATGGTGAGTATTTGACCGGGGGGTGTGGCGACGCCGAGGACGCCGGCTGCCTTCAGGATGGTTACCAGCCCATAGCCAAGCACGCCGATCATCGTCTTGCTGCCAACCAGCGCTTCGCCGCCGAAGAGCTTGTCGATCGGAGAAAGGATTACAGGCAGGGGCGTGTTGCCGGCGGCCACCGGGATCGAGACGGCGCCGCCTGCCGTTGGCGCGGCCGCCGGGCCTGCCGCATTGGCCGCGAGCGCGACCAGCAGTTTTTGCAGCAGCGCCAACAGATCGCCGCTGCTGATTTGCCCGTTCGCCACCGGCCCCACCGGCACCTGCTGTTGTGGGCCGACTTGTGGTCCGACTTGCGGCGAAGCCGGCCATGCCGCGGTGCTCGCAAATGCCCGGCCGCCTCTGATGCCACAGACGATCTGGTCGTCGCTCCATGGCGGGGTGCGCCCCGCCTCGTACTGGAACATGGCGCGACCGAATTGCAGCACCTGCTGATCGTTGCCGAGATCGACGGGGGTATCGGGGGTGAAACCGGTCTTCTTCACCACGAACTGAATGTAGGCCGAATAGTCCTGTCCGCCGCCGTAACGATTGATGATGCCGCCAACGGTGGTGGTGTTGCCGGTACGGTAGCGTCGCAGCAGGTCCCACCACGCGCCGACGCCGTATTCGGGCGCCTCGAAAATCGTTGAGCGATTGCCGGGTGTCGTCTCGACCGTATCGACATAGCCCGGGTAGGTCTTCTCCCAGGGCGCGCCGTTGATGGCGCCGGGATTGTTCATCCGGACCGTCACCGGCCCGGTGGATTTGTCCATCGGGGTGGATGAGAAGAATCCGCCGATCAGACTTCGGTAGTTCGGCATGGCGCGCGCTCCGGCATTCGAGCTACTTCTGCGGCGGCGTGGCCTGATTTGCGATCAGGCCAAGCATCTGGGTCAGGCGGTCGATTTTGGCGAGACCGCCAAGCGCGCCGAAGGAGCCGATCAGGGTAGTCAGAATTTCGCCGGCGGGCGTTGCGGTCGGTCCGGTCGCGGTTCCGGCGACGCCGGCCGCTTGCAGGATGGCAAGGATGACGTAGGCGATCACCGCCAGCATCGTCTTCTTGCCCGCCAGCGCCTGGCCGCCAAGAAGCTGGTCGATGGTGGAAAGCACCGGCGGGGAGGTCACCGTTGTAGTCCCGGTGGTCGTGCCGGTCGAAACCCCTGCCGGCAGCGGTTTTCCCGCAAGTGCTGCGATCGCGATCTGCAACACCTGCGTGATGTCGACTGGTCCCTGGGCCGGCGTAATCGACGGAGTTGGGGTCGGCATCGCGCCCTGTTGTTTCGTGATCAAGGCGTCGACGAGAGTCTTGAGGAGATGTTGCAGCTGCATCGTCGGCTCTCCTGTTACAACGTCGGTCGGTGGTCCGCCGTCCGTGGACAGCCCCAAGATCTTGAGCATCGCCGGATCGGCGATCCCGGTCACCGGCAATTTCTGCGCTTGCTGGAAGCTGGAAACGGCGGCGCTGGTGAGCGGCCCGTATTCTCCGTCGATGCCGCCGGGATCAAAACCTTTCGCCGCCAGCGCCGACTGCAGCGCGGTGACCGCGCGCCCCACCGAGCCCGGCGCGAGCGTGTCGGCCGCCACCCGTTGCACGGCGGCGCCCACGCTTGGGCGACGAACTCCCATCAATCTGCCTTTGCGAAAATTGGTCTGGTTGACTTCATGCGACTGGTTACCGCCGTGGCAGCTATAGGTGCCGTCGCCATTGTCTTTTTCAAACAGCGACACATGATGATCGCCGCCACCGAAATCAAACACGAGGACGTCGCCCTGCTGGGGCGCGGCGGTCACGGGGGTACCCCATCCAAGCCAGGCAGCGGCATACAGGAAGCGACTGGTTTCGCCGTCGCCGAATACGGGAGGGATCCCTGCCTTGGCCATGCAATAGCCGACGGTCAATCCGCACCAGGAGAAATACTCGTCGTTGATGACCGCGTTGCAGTACGACGCCATGTTTGGATAGCTTGTGCTGATGAAGCGCAGCCAATCCTGAATTTTCGGATTGGGCTGCCCGTCGCTGGGCGCCCATTTCGTGTTGTCGAGCCCGCGCATGGTCTCGAGCCAGATGGGTACAGAGTCCGGCATGGCGTTGCTCCCCCCTGACGTGTCTCCCTGGCGAACGCTTGATGCGGTGCGCCGTTTCCTCGGAGGTTTCGACATCAGTGCTGTTGACCGGTTGCCGGTGTGGATTCCTCAAGCCGCCGGCACAACCTTCGGCGGAAAGGCTCCCACTGCACAGTCTCAACAGGTGCCGATCACGTCCGCCCATTCTCGCTCGATCCTGGCCGGCGAGTGCAATTTAAGGCGAGAAAACCTCATAGTGTACTGAAAAGATGATGCTATCAAAAGTTGTTTTGGAGTCAAGCAGACCGGCGCGCGACACGCGGTCACGTCGCGTTTTTTTCGCGAGATGCTGCTCTGCTTTCCAATTCTGGCTTCCGATCGCGCGCGGGCTTGCGATGTTGCGTCACGGCGAAGAATCGGACCACTCAACCGCCGCGCGAACCTGTCATCTTCGCGCGGCGGTCGTAGTTGGTGTAGAAGCCGTTGAACTTCCTGGCGAAGTGGATGGCCGGAAAGCCAGCAAGTAGGATGGGTTGAGCCCTGCGAAACCCATCACCTTTGTCTCGATAAAACGCAATTGATGGGTATCGCTTCGCTCCACCCATCCTACGTGTCAGGATGGCGTCTTCGTACGCCGGATAAGGAGTGCTGGAATGACCAAGGGCAGGAAGCTTACGACGGTTACTTTCGCGAGCCTTGCAGTGCTCGTGTGTCTCGGTACGAAGGCGGATGCCGCGCAGTGCGGCAGCGGGCCTGGCGGCTTCGAAGCCTGGAAAGGACAGTTTGCCGAGGAGGCAAGGGCAAAAGGGATCAGCGCCTCGACGGTTGCAGCCCTGATGCAGGCGAACTATGCGTCGGCGACGATCGCCGCCGATCGCGGCCAGCGAAGTTTTGGCCTGTCGCTCGAACAGTTTCTCGCCAAACGAGGCGCCTCGACCATTGTCGCGCGCGGACGTTCCCTGAAGCAATCGCAGGCGGCGCTGTTCGCATCGATCCAGCAACGCTACGGCGTCCCGCCGGGACCGCTGATCGCCATCTGGGGCATGGAGACCGGTTTCGGTAGCCAGCGCGGCAATCAGAACATGCTGTCATCGATCGCCACGCTCGCCTACGACTGCCGGCGGCCGGAATTCTTCACCGAGCAGCTCTACGCGACGCTGCAGCTGATCGATCGGGGCGCGCTTTCGCCCGCTACGCGCGGCTCCATGCACGGCGAGGTCGGCCAGACGCAGTTCATGCCCAAGAACATCCTGGCCTATGGCACCGGCAATCTCGACGTCGCGGCCAACGCGCTGAGCTCGACGGCGAACTTCTTGAGGGCGCATGGCTGGCGGGCCGGCGCGGGATACCAGCCCGGAGAACCCAATTTTGCGGCCATCGAGGCCTGGAATGCGGCTTCGGTCTATCAGCGCGCCATCGCGCTGATGGGCCGCCAGATCGACGGAGGCGAGGGCGCGTCCGCGGCGCGCTAGCGACGCGGATTGGGCCGGCCTGTACGTGTCAATTGGCGGAATACGCTGCACGATTCCGAGGTGCGCAACCCGCCGGGCGACATCTGCCCGGACGGCACCATGGCACCCGAGGAAGTCAGGAACAGATCCAAATTATAAATATCGCCATCGGAAGGCCGATTCCCAAGGTGCCAGCAACCGTCATTGCCAATGCCAAAAGCAAATTTGCCTCGGCCTGGACCACGCGCCTGGACATACCGTTACTCCATCGAGCCCCCACGAGCATCGCTCGTCGCCCAAGGATGAACGATAAAAAAACACACGTCAGAGCAAGGTCGTCACGACTATCAAATGCAGGCACTTGCCCGAACCAGAACGATCCAAGGGTAAATCTTTATGGTTAAGAAAACGTTAACGCCTTGTCGCGGCGGCATCAGATTAAACCTGTCGTTTTGGGATCGCGGGCGGAACGGCCGGCCGACGCCCTGTGTCAGCCCATAGGTTAGCCGACTTGTCCGCCGTAGCTCTAACAGCGAGGGCGGAAGGCGCAACCCGCCTTCTATTTTCGGCGAGCGGTGGATTACGCTTCGCTAATCCACCCAACGAGCTTGCCTATCGCACGTAATTCAGCGCTTGCGCAAGCAACTGCGCGGGAGATGTGCGCGACGTATCCAGGACCAGCCGGGGATCGGTCCATGCTTCGTATTCGGCACGCCGCTGCAGCAGGCGCGCCCAGGTGAGCTCGTGCGTGCCGGCGACGCTGCGCACCCGCGATTCGATCCGCTGTCGGAGCATCGTTTCATCGGAGCAGACGCATTCGATGATTTTGAGGCTGACGCGATGTTTCGCTGCCAGATTGCGCCAGGCGGCGCGCGGCGCCTCGACCGGGTTGACCGCATCGGCGATGACGGCAAGCCGAAGACGGAGATGTTCGTCCGCCAGCGCCTGCGCGACCTCATAGGCCGCGACGCCGGTTTCGGTTTTGGCGAGGCCAGCGCGCCACATTGCCGCCTCGATCGGGTCGATCGAGAAGATCGGGATTGACAGGGCGCGGGAGAGGCTTTCAGCCAGCACGCTCTTTCCGGAAGCGGGCAGCCCGGACAAGACGATCAGTGTGGGCGATAGCTTTGCAATTTCCGTCATGACGGCTTTCGAAAACTGGAGCAGGTAGCCCGCCTGAGCGAACGCGATATGCGGGGCCGGTCAATTCAGACACCTGACCCGGATATCGCGGAGTTTATCATCAGGCGCGCATTCGCGCGACCCGAACGTTTTTTGGTGGACGCCTCGCTAATCTACCCGGCGAGTTTACGGTTTCGTGATCACGGCGGGGCGTTCGGGCCGATCCCGGGCATGGTAGGGTGAGAGATATCAAAAGGAGCCTGGCCATGAAGAAGCTTCTTGTTGTCACGTCCTTCGCTGCTTTTGCTGCCTATCCGGCCGCTGCTTGCGACTGGAATCGTGAGGCCAGCGCCAAAGACCCGGTTGTTGCCGCCACTGCCGCGACCACCGAACAGACGCCCCAGGCGACACCAGCTTCGCCCCAGGCGACGAGCGTCGCCGTCGAGGAGAGCGCTCGCAAGCCCGTCGACGAACCGGCGCCGATCGTCTTGATCACCGATCGTCACTAGCGCGCGAAGCGAGGGTTAACCACCCAGCCTGCGGGCTGTCATGATCAGGATTTCGGTTCTGGCTGCGTTGATGTTTTGCACCGCGACCATGGCGGTCGCGGATGATCTCTATCGGGCGCAGACCGTCGTCACCGGCCAGGGCGAAGCCAACCGCACCATCGGCTTCGCCGCCTGCCTCGAGGATGTGCTCATCAAGGTTTCCGGCGCGGTGAAGCTTGCGGGCGATCCTCAGCTCGCCGCCTACCAATCGCGCGCGGGAGATTTCGTAAGGACGTACAGCTATCACGACCAGATGTCCGGCACGCCTATTCGGGACGAGCAGGGCACCCGCGACCGGCCCTACGACCTGATCGTCGACTTCGACCAAAAGAAGATCGACGATCTTCTTGGGACGCTCGGCCTCAAGCCGTGGGTTTCGCACCGTCCGGTCGTTGCCGTCTTTGTCGCGATGGAGCAGGGCGCAAGGAACTACATCGTCACGGCGGATGCCGGGCTATCGGCGGTAGCGCCGCGTGAAGCGCTGCTCGCCGCGGCCCAAAAGCGCGGGATCAGCATTGTGTTGCCGAGCGATGCGGCACTGGCGAAGTCGGGTATCGATGGTGCCGCGCTTGCCAAGCTGCCGTCCTCGGCATCGGCCGCGCGCGCGGCCGAGCAGGGCGGGGAAGTTAGTCTGGTCGGGCGTCTTAAGTGGGACGATTCCGATCTCGGATGGGCCACCGAGTGGCAGATGGAGTGGCAGGGCCGGCCGCATCGATGGCAGCTTCGCGGCGTGACCTTCGACGAAGCCTTCCGCCGCGCCATCGGCGGCGCCGCGCAGATCCTGTCGGGCAACGGGGACCCGGGATAGCCGGGCAGCGAACAGGGCGGGCTACGACCGAAACAGTGCGAAATAGATCACGTAGAGCCAGCCCAGAATGCCGTGGATGATCGCCCAGAGTATCGAGTGGTTGGCGGTATAGGAGATTGCGATGGCAAGGGCGGAGCCAAAGCCCACGCCGTATTTTGCTCCCTCGACCCGAACGCCGTAGAAACGATTTCCATTCATTTGACCACCTGGGGGCGCTCGGCATTTCGTTCCGGGTGTGGCGGTCTACGAAAGAGGACCGCCGGCGGCAGCGTAATCGCCCAGCAATCGCAATAGCCGCAGCGAATGGTCGATGAAGGCACGAAACAGCGTGCGCACTTTTAACGGCTCGCGAGCCCCTAGCGTCTGACCAAGCGCGATGTGCGGGTGCCGCACCGGGAGGGCACGTTGGTACATCGGGATTCCTCCGCGGTCTGTCTCTTATGCGAGACCGCATATGACACGCATCATGTTCCAGATCAATCTTTCACGGCGTGTTGCAGGGCAACAGCTGCGGCGCAACAGCGACAACTAACCCGCGCGAGCCCCGTTCGGAATGGCTGATTCAGGAATGGCCAACCGCGGCAAGATTCCATCGGCGAATCCGATGTCAAAGAGCATTCCCTCCGATTTCTCGCCTGCCATGGTGCGCGCAGGCAGGTTGATGACGAACAGCGCCTGCTTTCCTTCTATTTCGGCTTTCGGGTTCGAACGTTCCTTTTTCATTCCAACCAGGATGGTGCGCTTGTGATCTCCGAAATCAACCAGCAACCGAACTAGCTTCTCGGAACGTTTGATGTCTTCGACCAGTTCGATGGTGCCCACCCGGATATCGAGCTTGTCCAGGTCTTCAAGCGAGACCGTTGGCTTGACTGCCGTTGGCTTGAAGTCTGTTGACATCGTCATCTACCTTTCAGTCGGGAATGGCCGTTCGCTTGGCCAAGAATTTATGGCCCGTAGGATGGGTTGAGCCCTTCGCGAAACCCATCATATTCGCCAATTGCAATTGATGGGTATCGCTTCGCTCCACCCATCCTACGCACTGTTGCCATGTACCTTTGGCCTCCTGAGGCAGCGCTCAACGGATCGGTTAACGGGTTTCCGCTTTACCTCCTTTCCTGTAGCATTGTCGCATGAGCGAAACCGAGACATTGTTTGCGGCCCTGCGTCAGTCCGCCGACGAAAAGGTCGTGGACGTGCTCGAGCGCATGGTGCGGGATGCCCCGGATCATGCCTTGAACAAGATGAACGCGCTTGATCTCGCGGCCAAGGAGGGCCTCGACGAGGAGCAGGTGATCGCGGCGCTTCTGAATGCGGTGGGGCTCGGCATGTTCGAGATGACGTGGAGCGTCATGTGCCCGAGCTGCGCCGGCGTTCTCTCCGCCAATAAAAGCCTGAAGACCCTGGACAAGGCGCAGTATAATTGCGCTTTCTGCGCCGTGGGCTATGAGACGACGCTCGACAATCTGGTCGAGGTGACCTTCACGGTGAGCCCGCGCCTGCGCAAGATCGCGGCCCACAGCCCCGACGAATTGTCCGCGGCCGAATATTATCGCCAGGTCTTCTGGAGTTCGGCGATCGATCTTCCAGCCGATCTGGAAAAGCTGTTGCGGGAGGTCACGCTCGAAAGCGTCGACTTGCCGGCAGGAGAAAGGGCGATCCTTTCGCTGCAAGTGCCGAAGGGCACGTTGATCGTGTTCGATCCCGTGACCCATACCGCCCAGTTCCTTGATGTCGGCGGCGAGGAGGCGAGTGAGCGACAGAATCTGTCCGTGATCTTCAACAAGGTCCAGGCTCCGGTCGACACCGTTGCCTTGCGCCCCGGGCCGCTGCGGCTCGCTTTGGAAAACCGCACCGAGGGCCGCGTGTTGCCGGCGGTATGGCTGGCAAACCAGGCGCTGGACGACCTGCTTGGGCAACGCAAGCCCGTTCTGAACGCAACGCGTCTCCTCACCAATCAGACTTTTCGCGACATCTACCGGACCCAGACGCTTGCGATCGGCCAGCGCCTCAAGATCCTGAGCCTGACTTTCCTCTTCAGCGATCTCAAGGACTCCACCGGGCTCTATGATCGCGTCGGTGACCTCGTCGCGTTCGATCTCGTCAACGAGCATTTCAGGCTGCTGCAGGAGATCATCGCCTCCGAAAGAGGGGCGGTCGTGAAGACCATCGGCGATGCCGTGATGGCGACCTTCGAGACGCCTGACCGCGCCATCGCCGCTGCGATCCGCATGCGCGAGGCGATGAGCGATCTTGGCGCCGAGCGCCAGCATCAGAGCCTGCGCCTGAAGATGGGCATCCACGAAGGATCATGCCTCGCGGTCATCCTCAATGAACAGCAGGATTACTTTGGCCAGACCGTCAACATTGCCTCGCGCGTCCAGGGCCTCGCGGCCTCACGCGCGATCATGGTGACGGAATCGGTGGTGGAGAACGCGCGTGCCCGGGCCCTGCTCGAGAGCAACGGGCTGAAGCCAACGCGCAGAAGCGTGGCGCTGACCGGCATCGCCGACAAGGTGTCGGTCTACGAGATCTCGTGAGCACTTGATCGCGGACGACGGCAGCAACGGCGCGGCCTGCTGCCGTATATCACTTACAGCGCCGGGAAGGTAAGGGGCCATGCCTCACTGATGCGGCCCGCTTAATCCTCTCCCGGCGTCCCGTTCGTGTGCTTGGCCGCTATGCGATGATCCGAACGTGTTCCATCGCACTCAGCGGCTTTCTCTGCGGAGGTGGTGTCATTCAAAACCTCCTTTGCTCGCGATTTGTCGCCGGTGGCGACAGATTGCAATGCTCCTCCGCTTGCCTCGGACTGTCAAGCCGGATCGCGGCGCGTTGACTGCAACCACCGTGCGAGGGTCCGATTTGGCGCAATTTTATGCCGCCTCGGGGGCGCAATGGCCCCCGGGTCCGCGCTTCGCGCGCCCGAGGATAAACTCCGCGTATTGCGCCGATATTCAGATTCGATTTTCAAACAGCCGGCGAGGGCATGGGTCCGCGTGCTCGCTGGCGACAAACGCCCGAGCTGTGCGCGAAGCATGTCCCTCAAAACAAGGGCGCAGGGAAAGCCGGGTGCCCATTGCACCCGCAGATGGGGTAACGGGGCTCGGGACCCTGCAAGCAAGCCGCGCTAGCTACGGCGCAGTTGGTTTGCGCGCGTCGCGCGGCTTGCTTGGAAGACTGGCGGTCGTCCCTCACATTGATGGTGTTACGCAGTCGAGGAAGAAGCCTCGCTCCAAGCATCGAGGAGAGACGACCATGGAGCATTATGCCGGATCGACGTGTCATTGGAATGGTCGAGTGTGTGTGTTGTGGACGGGAGTGGCAAGATCGTTCGCGAGGTGAAGGTCAAAAGCGAGCCGGCGGCGTTGATCGGCTGGTTCGGTTCCCTGGGCTTTGGGCTGGCCAGGATCGGGCTGGAAGCGGGACCGCTGTCGCAATGGCTTTATGCGGCAATGAAGCAGGCCGGGCTTGCGGTCGAACTTTTAGAGACGCGGCACGTGCGCGATGCCTTCAAGGCGAGGCCGGTGAAGTCGGACCGTAATGACGCGCGGGGGATCGCGCAATTGATGCGGCTTGGCTGGTTCCGGCCGGTGCACTGCAAGTCGATGGCTGCACAAGAGGTGCGGGCCATACTGACGGCGCGCAAGCTGGTGCAGAGCAAGCTTCTCGACGTCGAGAACAGCCTGCGCGGGATCTTGCGTGGCTTTGGTTTGAAGGTCGGCAAGACAACACGGACGAACTTTGCTGAGCGGATTAAAGAGCTGGTCAAGGATCAACCGAACCTCGAGACGATCGGCGAGAGCCTGCTCTCGGTGCGCGCCGTATTGCTGGGCGAGTTCAAGGCGTTTGAGAAGCAGGTGCGCGCGATGT
The DNA here is from genome assembly GCA_963713785.1 of uncultured Alphaproteobacteria bacterium. Taxonomy (GTDB): domain Bacteria; phylum Pseudomonadota; class Alphaproteobacteria; order Rhizobiales; family Xanthobacteraceae; genus Bradyrhizobium. The sequence continues at coordinate 831,402 of CAVQNB010000001.1, read as the reverse complement.
CGCGTTTGAATGCAAACACCAGGTTGTTGATGTCGACACCGGCGGTGGGACCGATGGTGGCGTTGACCTATGCTTCTGCCATCGACGACCCGGCGCGGTTTCGATCGTCAAAGCGGGCGGGACCGCTGTTCGGGCTGACGCCAAAGAAGCATCAATCCGGCGAGACCGACCGCTCCGGGCGGATCAGCAAGATCGGTGATGCCGCGGTTCGGGCAGCGCTCTATGAAGCCGCCCACATCATACTGACCAAGCCAATCAAGGGATGCTCGCGGCTCAAGAGCTGGGCGATGCGGATCGCCAGGCGCGCCGGCATGAACAAGGCGAAGGTCGCGCTAGCACCTTGGGTATTTTCTGTCGCGGCCGTTGGTGGGTTCAGATGGCGCATGTACCTGCGCCATACGATTCGCAAGAAGGACGGGAAGGTTCACCGCTATTGGTCGCTTGGTGCGCAGCGTTCGGGTCGGGCGGCGGGTCATCCAGCAGACGGTGGCGCATCTCGGCGAGCTCGACGAGCGCGGGCGGATCGAGGCGCGTGCGCTGGCGCGCCGGCTGATCGGCGCCCCTGAGCAAGCGCGCTGTTCGACGACGGCAGCGACCATTTGACGGTGCCGGTTCGCCTGAAGGGCATCCGCATCGAGCGCTCGCGTCAGTTTGGCGATGTGTATCTGGCGCTGGCGTTGTGGCGCGGGGTGGGGCTTGAGGAGTTGTGCGAGCGACTGCTGCCGGTGGGCCAGGAACGCGTCGCCTGGGCGAAGATGGCGGCCGTGCTGGTGACGGCGCGGTTCTGCGAGCCGTCGAGCGAGCTGCACATTGCCGAGGACTGGTATCGCCGCACGGCGCTTTGCGATCTGCTGCAGCTTGGCGATGAGGAGGTCAACAAGGATCGGCTCTATCGCGCGCTCGATCATCTGCTCGCGCACAAGGCGGCCCTTGAGGCGCATTTGTCGGAGCGCTGCGGAGAGCTGTTTGCGGTCGAGAACGAAGTGCTGCTCTACGACGTCACCAGCACGTATTTCGAGGGCCAGGCGGAAGCGAACCCGCAGGCGCAGCGCGGCTATTCCCGCGATCATCGCCCCGACTGCAAGCAGGTCTGCATCGCCCTGGTCGTGACCTTCGACGGCTTTCCCCTGGGCTACGAGGTGTTCGCCGGCAACACCCACGACTCGCGGACCTTGCAGACGATCGTGGCCACGATGGAGGCGCGGCATGGCGTGCTGGGACGCGTCTGGATCGCCGACCGCGGCATGGCCAGCGCCGAGAATCTGGCGTGGCTGCGCGAGACCGGCCGGCGCTACATCATCGGCGCGCCGAAGTCGGAGCTGAAGAAGTTCGCCTCCGACGCTCGCCGCCTCGGACGGCTGGCGCACGGTGCAAGAAGGCGTCGAGGTCAAGCTTGCCCGCCATCCCGAGACCGACGAGACCGTGATCCTGTGCCGCTCCGCCGACCGGCGCAGCAAAGAGCAGGCGATGCACGACAAGTTCAGCCGGCGGATCGAGGCAGGCGCTCGAACGCCTCGCCGCGCGCATCGCACGCTCAAAGAAACCGCTCGATCCGGCGGCGGTGAACCGGCAGATCGGCCGCATCCTGCAGCAAAACCAGCGCGCCGCCGCCCGCTTCGCCATCGCGCTGGAGCCGGACGCCTGTCCCGGCGGGCTTTCGCCTCCGCGTCGCTCACGACGCCGCGTTCGACGACTGGGCCGCGCTCTCGGAGGGCGCCTATCTGCTGCGCTCGAACATCAGCGATTGGAGCGATCAACAGCTCTGGAAGGCCTACATCCAACTCACCCAGGCCGAAGCCGCGTTTCGCATCCAGAAAGATCAGCTGAACCTGCGTCCGATCTGGCATCAGCGCGAGGATCGCGTTCAGGCCCACATCCTCGTCTGCTTTCTCGCCTTCGTGCTGTGGAAGAGCCTCGAGATGTGGCAGAGCGCGCGGCCTCGGCAACTCGCCGCGCACCATCCTCGAAGAACTTGCGCGCATCCAGTCGCACGACGTCGTCTTGCCGACCGCCACCGCACGGCCGAGATCCGCCTGCGCTGCGTCACCCAGCCCGACGCCGCCCAGGCCGCGCTCCTCGACCGCCTCGGCATCGTCCTGCCCAAGCGCATGCGCCTCGCCGAACACGAGCCTGCCGACGCCTCGCAGCTCACCGCCTGAACCCTACCTCTCCGACGAAATGTAGTGACGAGCGCAAGCTCGCGGTGATCCTGCATCGTATGCTCGTCACCGCTACACCATTCAACGACGCTGCCGCGGCAGCCTAATCGGGAGGCGCAACACAGTTTTCGGGCGGGTCACGACACCAGGCCTCCCCGAAGCGAGGTCCCTTCGCCGGGACGATGGATCAGGTCAGGCCGCCACGCGAGTCCTCGACGCCATCTCAAGATGCGATCACGCCCACCACAGATTGGCCGACCTATCCTCCACGAACCCCATCAGGCGACGGCCTTGTGCCGATCCCGGACAGAAGCAAGTCCCCGGCGAGTGGATCACCCAAATAGGAATTGACTCATCGCGGCCCGTTACAGAAGCCTCGCGTGCGAAGTAAATAAAGCACACGAGCGTAGTCACCACAGGTCCACCGGGATCACCCGGCCTTCCCGCACGCGAATGGTTTTAACGGCTTACTTCGTGCTCTCCCCCGGTGACCGGGCTCTTTTGCCACCGTCGCCTGCGCGGAAATACCTCCCGCGAAACTTGACGCCAGCGTCGGGGCGTCAGGACCACACGGCTTTGCCGTCCGCAAAAGCGCCGCTCGTCTTGCGCCGCTATCGCGTCCATCGCATTCCGTCCCAACGTTCGTGACGATGGCCAACGCCCCTCTCCCGGGACGGAATGGCTGAAACTAAGTAGTGGAGGTGATTTGCCCGACGGGACAAGCAAAATATTTTTGCAAAGACCACTAGACACAAAAATCGCCAAACTGCCCGTCGGGCAAATCACTCCGGCGTTTTCGCCTACGAGCTCTTTACAGCAAAGACGAGCGCACAGGGTGGGTTAGCCCAGCGGGTCGCGCGAATGCGCCCGATGACAGGCTCCGGCTTAACCCACCTTCATCGACGGTGATTGGCGGATTACGCTTCGCTAATCCGCTCCACGCGCTACGAGATATCTTGAGCAGAGCCGGAGGTCGGCGCCAGGCGGCTTTGATGCTTCGCGTGCGACTTTGGGCCTGGCCCCCGCATGTAATGAAGCTCGGGCCGATAGGGATTGCGGGCAATGCTGAGCAGTCTGTGCCATCGCGTCCTGATCACGCTCAGGCAACGGAGACGCGGCATCGATGGCGATTGCGTGACCAGCATGGCGCCCCTCTCAATGCAGCTTGCCGAGCAGGGAGGCGAAGGGCACGACAAAAATCTCTTCACCGAGATCATCGCTGACGTGCAGGGACCAGCCGCGCCAATCTTGCAGATTGGGTATCTTGATCAGTGACTGCACAACAATGGCGGCGTGCTCGCGCGCCTCGACCAGGTCACGCACGGCGGCGGCGCATTGGTCGAGCAGAACCCCTTCAGGGTCAGAGCAACGAAAATAAACCTCGGCCATGTTCCGCCTCCTGCTGACGAAGCGCAGGCTCATAGCAGCAGGAATGTCGGCGGAGTATCCGGATAAACACGGGTAAGGAAAGCTACGGGGACCGCGGCCGATTTTGCGGCTGTGGAGGCGGCCTTGGCGTAAACGGCATTTGATGGGTATCGCTTCGCTCCACCCATCCTACGGGCTGTCAGGAAGCGGCGCGTCCGTGCCGGCAGCCGCCGGGCAGTCACGGCGGCGCCGTGACGATCCGCAGCCTGGCCCATTCGGATGGAGGCAATTCCGTTGGACGCCGAGATTCGGAATTCCGGTCGACAATGTCGAGCAGTTCGGTTTCGACGCCCATCTCTCGCAGGTAAAGGCGGAACTGTTCGCCAAATCGCGCAGTCAAACTTTCGCGGTGTTCGTCGGATACGTTGGGTGCCAGACGGTTGCGGATAAACATGCCGGTCAAGATCATCCGGGTACCCGGCGGCAGGCTGCGATGAACACCACCGGCCAGCATCAGGACGCAGGCGAGATCGCAGCGCGTGTCCGAGAGGTTCATCCTGGCCTCAAACGGACCGCCCGGGCGCTTGAGCGCGAAACAGTCCGCATCGGACTTTCCATTGCAGGCTTCGACTTCGGTCGACCCCTCCGTCGTGTCGATGCTCCGGTCACGCAGGATCCGGCCGAGGCTGGTCGCAACATTGAGATTGGACTCACCCCAGGAGTGGATGACGACCGGAAGCTTGCGCCCGGCTTGCCGGTCGAGGATCGCGATCAGCCGCTTGTGGGTGTCCCACTGCACGGTGCCTTCGGCTGCAATCCAATCGGAACAGCCTTGCCCGCATGCGCCAGCCGCGGCATGCGCGACATAAAAGATCATGGCATCGGGCGGCGAACCGAAGCCGCCGACCGGGGGCCGCGGCGTCGTCTGCGCCGCCGCGACACCGGCAGCACCAAGACTTATGAGCCCGGCGAAAATGATCGCGCGTATGGACCATGCGTTCATGCCGGCAGTTCCCTGTCAAATCCGTTGCAGTCATATTCCATCGCCGAGCAGTGCTGCAAGCGACGGCACAGCACGCTGTAGGATGGGTTGAGCCCTTCGCGAAACCCATCATCTTCGCACAATGCAATGGTCGGGTATCGCTTCGCTCCACCCATCCTACGGGCTTAATTCTCATGGTCACCGTGCGAACGTCTGAGTGCCCACGCGGTATGTGAGAATAGGTGATCATGTTCGCGGAACCTTGCCGCGAGCGCCCAAATTTCATCGGCAGTTGGATCGTCAAACACCACGCCGGAGCCCTTCTTCCAGGGAAGGCCACGGATCGAAACGAAGCCGCCTTCGCTGGGTGCCACAAACCATTCGTCGTGATAGTAACGGTTTCGACGCAGGCGATCGTTCCAATAAGACTCGATCGCCTCAAGAAGCTCTGAGCGGCTACAGTCCTGCAGCGTCGAAGTGCGGATCAGCGCCAGCACTTCCTGCTTCGTATCCTTGGATTTGAGCACCGCTTGCGCCTGCAGTTCATCGCTGGACTGGAGAACCGCAATCAGATCGAGAAGTGAGGCCTCGGCTTGCGCACAAAGAATGACGAGATTGCCCAGAGGGCGGACGAGGTGGCGATAAAAAGTGTCGACGAGATCATAGTCAGTCACGCGATCGCCTCGTGAAACCGATCGATTTCTAATGGGCAGCCCGTAGGATGGGTTGAGCCCTTCGCGAAACCCATCATCTTGGCAAACCGCAATTGACGGGTATCGCTTCGCTCCACCCATCCTACGGGCTTTGTGAGCAGTGCTTCTTCAAGCTGAGGCCGTAGTGTCTCCTCAAGATACAAAAATGCAAATCTGTGGTACTCGACATTGGCGGCGGCTGCTGGCACCCGCTCTTCGGGGCTTATTGAGGACATCAGTTATAAATCCCATCCACGTAAGAGTGCCGTGACAAAGACCTCTAAGCGAGACCGCAGTGCGGCTGCGTCTCTTCATGCAGCCAACTAGCTAATTGCTTTTAATAAAGCGCCCCCCCCGCGGAGATAGTTTGAAGGCATACGAGCCATCTGCTGCCTGCTGTAAGCATTTCAGATCGAAGAGATAGAGCAAGGACGTGGCGGCATCATTGGTATCGAGATGTTGTCCTTGAGCGAAGTTGTGCGGATTAATAAAGTTGCCAACAGAGGATAGTCGCTGAAGCACGAGTGCATCTAAAGGATTCAATTGCTTTAGGACCGTAACGAACTCGATGCGAACGTTGCCGCGAGTTGTTTCGTCCATCGCATTTGCTATGAGGCGTGCCCACAATTCACGGAGTTCGTCGCGCGTTTCGTCCTGCGCAGCATCGAGTATCTCAAGCGCTAGCCTTGGGGGTACCCCACTTTGGTTTTTGCGGTCTCGATTTTCGAGGATCTCTTCAACGCGCCGCGCGTACCAATCAAGGGAAATCGTTCTTACAAACCGTAGGGGATCTGAAATTGTTATTCCTACAAAGTCTGTAATCGGATTTCCAAGGACGCGATGGAAAAAACGGGCGGCCTCCCGAGCTGCGTCAACGGCGTTATCTGCAGCTTTGGCGACCTCTTGGACTGCTTTTGCCGTCTCTTCGCCCATCAGTTCTGGGCCATCGATCATTTCGCGCCCTCCAGTTTCCTTTAAGTCTAGATATCTCTCTTTGGTTGTAAACGAAAAAGGCGGCCTCGCGGCCGCCCTTTTTTGGTCGTGGATGCCCGGGTCAAGCCTGGGCATGACGATCAGCGCGAGTTCACGAACACCCCGTCGTGATCCACACGTATCGCACTTCATGCAGGTGCCATTCCGCACCAGCGTGAAATTCCCGCACTCGCCGCACATCTCGCCTTCGTAGCCTTTGGCCTTGGCTTCGGCGCGGCGTTCGGCCTTTGACGGGCGCGGCCTGCTCGCGGGCGGCGCCGGCCTTGCTCCATTGCAGGGCTTCCAGCTTTTCGGTCGGCGACAGATCGTGCTGGGCTTCCTGCTTCAGCGCGACCGCGCCTTCGACGGTGTCGGAGGCGCGGGCGGTCGCGCCGTGCGAGGCCATCGAGGTGACGTTGCCGGTGCCGCGCGCGTCGGGCTGCGGCTCGCTGCCGCCGCGCATGACGACGAGATTGTCGGTGCGCGAGCGGGTCAGGCCCTTCGACAGATACTTGTTGCTGGGCTGCTCCGGCGCGCGGCCTTCCTCGACGCCCTTGCCCATGGCGTCGAAGTTGGATTCGGTGGGGTCGACATGGGCGAGATCGAAGCGCGACATGTAGCTGACCGCGAGTTCGCGGAACACATAGTCGAGGATCGAGGTCGCGTACTTGATCGAGTCGTTGCCCTGCACCGGGCCCGGCGGGCTCGAAGCGGGTGAAGGTGAAGGCGTCGACATATTCCTCCAGCGGCACGCCGTATTGCAGGCCGAGCGAGACCGCGATGGCGAAGTTGTTGATGAAGGAGCGCAACGCCGCGCCTTCCTTGTGCATGTCGATGAAGATCTCGCCGATCCGGCCGTCGTCATATTCGCCGGTGCGCAGATAAACCTTGTGCCCGCCGACCACGGCCTTCTGGGTGTAGCCCTTGCGGCGATCCGGCATCTTCTCGCGCTCGCGCATCACCACGATGCGCTCGACCAGCCGCTCCACGACCTTTTCCGAAAGCTGCGCGGTGCGCGCGGCCATCGGCTTGTCGTAGAACGCCTCGACCGCATCCTCTTCCTCGTCGTCGTCGCTGATCAGCTGCGAGTTCAGCGGCTGCGACAGCTTCGAGCCGTCGCGGTAGAGCGCGTTGGCCTTCAGCGCGAGCTTCCAGGACAGCAGATAGGCGGACTTGCAATCCTCCACCGTGGCGTCGTTCGGCATGTTGATGGTCTTGGAGATCGCGCCCGAGATGAACGGCTGCGACGCCGCCATCATGCGGATGTGGCTTTCCACCGACAGATAGCGCTTGCCGATCTTGCCGCAGGGGTTGGCGCAGTCGAACACGCTGTAGTGCTCGGCCTTCAGATGCGGCGCGCCTTCCACCGTCATCGCGCCGCAGATGTGCACGTTGGCGGCCTCGATCTCGCGCTTGGTGAATCCGACCGCGGTGAGCAGGTCGAAATTCGGCGCGGCGATGGCTTCCGGCCCGATGCTCGAGCGTGTCGCGCAGGAAGTCCTCGCCAAAGGTCCATTTGTTGAAGGCGAACTTGATGTCGAACGCGGTCGGCAGCGCCGCTTCCACCTTGGCCAGGGCTTCGTCGGTGAAGCCCTTGGCCTTCAGGGTGGAGACGTTGATCGCCGGGCGCGTTGGAGAGCGAGCCGTGGCCGACGGCATAGGCCTCGATCTCCGCGATATCGCTTTCGCGGTAGCCGAGCGCGCGCAGCGCCTCGGGCACGGCGCGGTTGATGATCTTCCAGTAGCCGCCGCCGGCGAGCTTCTTGAATTTCACCAGCGCGAAATCCGGCTCGATGCCGGTGGTGTCGCAATCCATCACGAGGCCAATGGTGCCGGTCGGCGCCACCACGGTGGTCTGCGCGTTGCGGTAGCCGTGGAGCTCGCCGAGCTCGAGCGCCTTGTCCCAGGCGGCCTTGGCGTGCTCGACGATGTCGGCCTGCGTGCAGGAGGCGTGATCGAGCGGCACCGGATTGACGGCCAGCGCCTCATAGCCGCGGGATTCGCCATGCGCGGCGCGGCGGTGGTTGCGGATCACCCGCAGCATGTGCGCGGCGTTCTTCTTGTAGCCGGGGAAGGGGCCGAGCTCCTTGGCCATCTCGGCCGAGGTGGCGTAGCTGATGCCGGTCATGACGGCGGTCAGCGCGCCGCACAGCGCGCGGCCTTCCTTTGAGTCGTAGGAAAGACCCATGGTCATCAGCAGGCCGCCGATATTGGCGAAGCCGAGGCCCAGCGTGCGGAATTCGTAGGACAGTTCCGCGATCGCCTTCGACGGGAACTGCGCCATCATCACGGAGATTTCGAGCACGATGGTCCACAGGCGGCAGAGATGCTCGTAGGCGTCGACGTCGAACTGCTTGGTCGTGGTGTTGTAGAAGGTGATCAGGTTGGCGGAGGCCAGATTGCAGGCGGTGTCGTCCAGGAACATGTATTCCGAGCACGGATTGGAGGCGCGGATGTCGCCGGACGCCTTGCAGGTGTGCCAGTCGTTCATGGTGGTGTTGAAGTGCAGGCCGGGATCGGCCGAGGCCCAGGCGGCGTGGCCGATCTTTTCCCAGAGGTCGCGCGCCTTCAGGGTCTTGGTCACCTTCTTGTTGGTGCGGCCGATCAGATTCCAGTCGCCGTCGGTCTCCACCGCGCGCAGGAAGTCGTCCTTCAGCGAGACCGAATTGTTGGAGTTCTGGCCGGAGACCGTGAGATAGGCTTCCGAATCCCAGTCGGTGTCGTAGATCGGGAAATCGATCTCCTTGTAGCCTTGCTTGGCGAACTGGATGACGCGCTTGATCATGCCGTCGGCGACCATGGCGCGGCGCGCGAGCTTGATCTCGCGGCGCAGCGCAGGGTTCTTCTCGGGATCGAAGCAGTCGTCGCCGCTGCCTTCGCAATTGACGCAGGCTTTCAGCACCGCCTTGAGATGCCGCTGGTTGAGCTTGGAGCCGGTGACGAGAGCGGCGACCTTCTGCTCCTCCTTCACCTTCCAGTCGATATAGGTCTCGATATCGGGATGGTCGGCGTCGACCACCACCATCTTGGCGGCGCGGCGCGTGGTGCCGCCGGACTTGATCGCGCCCGCGGCGCGGTCGCCGATCTTGAGGAAGCTCATCAGGCCGGACGAGCGGCCGCCGCCGGACAGCCGTTCGCCTTCGCCGCGCAGCCGCGAGAAGTTCGAGCCGGTGCCGGAGCCGTATTTGAACAGCCGCGCTTCGCGCACCCACAGGTCCATGATGCCGCCCTCGTTGACGAGGTCGTCCTCGACGCCCTGGATGAAGCAGGCGTGCGGCTGCGGATGCTCGTAGGACGATTTCGACTTGGTCAGCTTGCCGGTGTTCCAGTCGACATAATAGTGGCCCTGGCCGGGTCCATCGACGCCGTAGGCCCAGTGCAGCCCGGTGTTGAACCATTGCGGCGAATTCGGCGCCACCATCTGCTTGGCCAGCATGTAGCGCAGCTCGTCGAAGAAGGCGCGCGCGTCTTCTTCGCGACGAGAAGTAGCCGCCCTTCCAGCCCCAATAGGTCCAGCAGCCGGCGAGGCGATCGAACACCTGCTTGGCGGAGAGCTCGCTGACATAGCGCTCGGTCTCCGGCAGGTCGGCCAGCGCCTCGGTGTCCGGCACCGAGCGCCACAGCCAGGACGGCACGGTCTCTTCCTCGACCTTCTTCAGGCGCGCGGCGACGCCGGCTTTGCGGAAATACTTCTGGGCCAGCACGTCGGAGGCGACCTGCGACCAGAATTCCGGCACCTCGACGTTTTCGAGGCGAAACACCACCGAGCCGTCAGGATTGCGGATCTCAGATGTCGTCAATCTGAAATCAATTCCTGCGTAGGGTGACTGGCCTTCAGTGGTGTTGCGTCGTTCGATTCGCATGGTCGTGCCCCGTTCTTTTTGACCGGACCGCTGGCGGCGGCGCCGGATGTTTTTCCTTGAGCGAACCTCTGGACCGCAGTGTCAGCCGCGGGGTCGATTGTTCGCACGCTCAACCGGTGGATCCGGCCCTGTTTCTCTCGGGGGTACAAAACCGATGCGCGCATCGATTCTGGCCCGGCACGACCTGGACGGAACCGCCGTTCCGCCGTTCGCCATGCATTCAACGCCCCAACACACCCCGTTACGTCACCTGAGCCTGTTCCGGCTCTCTTGTTCGGCTCTCTTGCACTTCCCCCGGGTGCCTTTGCGCACCAGCGTGAAGTAGCCCGTTTTCAGCGCCCCGAAGGATCCAGATTTCAGGCGCAAAAGCCCTGCACCCGCTGCCTCGACCGGCCGACGGAGTGGTCATTTTGGACCCTTTTGGGAGCGACCGGCGGGACCCAAACACACTCGCGCCGAACAGGTAGAAGGCTAGGACAACTCCATTGCGCCCGTCAAGGATTAGTACGAGTTCCTGAATCAAATACTAAATATGGTGGAAAACGGAGGAAAACAGGGGTCAGTGCCGCGCCCGTGATGGGTCCAAGTATCAGTGAGTCCTCAGGGATTCCCAAGCGAAAAAAAGCTCTTGCCGTGTGGATGGAACCTTCGCCCCGCTGTTCACAGGGCAACTATTTTTTCGCCGATGCGGATTGCGCTTGAGCGACTCACGTCACGCTACGGAAAGGGGCCACCGTCCAGGCCGGGTGCGAGGTGCTCGCGTGGCGGGATAAGCGGCAAAAAGGGCGGCTTGTGATTCTTGCCGGATACCTGGCCGCTAGCCCCCAATGACGGAAGCGATCCCGGCCTCGCGAGGTGTGAAACAGCTCACTTATGGCGGTAGCCGCATCGTGCTACGGTTGCCTACGGGGTACGTGACAACCGGCGGAGTTCGGCCGTGGCACAGGTACTTTCCTTATGGCTCAATTTTAGAACCTATTTTCAGGCGACGATCCGCTGGATCGCCAACACTGCGACCATCGGCAACGTCGTCAGGCTGGGCTCGGTCGGGCTTGCGGGTCTGATCATCTGGCTGATCGTGCAGGATCTGATGCGCGACGTCGTCACCATCGAACCGATCTCGGTGCCCACCAAGCTGTCCGAGAGCGGCTATACGCCCGAAGTGGCCGGTCATCGCCTGCGCGACGCGCTCAACAGCTACGCCAGCCGCCGCCCAACGGGTCTATTCCCCACCAGTTTGAATCCGAATTTGGCGAATTTGGCGAATTTGGATTTGAACCTCGCGGATCGCGGTGAACTGCCGGATTTTGTCGTCCCGCAGCTCGGGCTGTCGCTCAACGCGATCGTGTCATCGATCCGCAGCGTGCTGCACTCAAGGAGCGGGCCGACGATATCGGGCGAAATCATCGGTCAAGATAAATTCGCGTTGCGAATCCGGATTGATGGCGGGCAGGTCTACAACGGGTTCGACGCCGCCAATCCCGACGCCCTGATGACGGATGCGGCGGCCGCCGTCATAGCGAAGATAAAGCCCTCTCTCAACGCGATCGTGCTCTATGGCGAGAAAGAGAAGCGGGATGAGAGCCTTTTGAAGGCCGACGAAATCATTGCCGGTCTCAAGGAGTCCGATGTCAACGTGCAGTGGGCATATGTGCTCAAAGGCAATGATGCGCTCGAGCGACACGATTACCCCGAAGCGGAGAGAATGTTCCGCAAGGCCATCAGCCTGAACTGGAGCAACCCGCAGCCGCATATCCAGTTAGGACTGGCGCTGGAACATCAAGGCAATTTCGATGAAGCCATCAAGCAATTTCAACGGGTTCTCGGCATCGATCCGAAGTCTGCGAAAGCCTACAACAATATCGGCGAGGCCTGGATCGGAAAGGCCGAGCTGACCAAGGCGCCGCCGGACAAGGCCGTCGCCGCCTATCGCCGCGCTATCGAGGTCGATCCGAGCTACTCGCGTTCGTACAACAATCTCGGTCTCGTGCTGTACAACCACGGCAATATCGACGAAGCGATCGTTCATTACGGCGAGGCTATTCGGGTCGATCCGAATTATCTATATGCGCACTGGAACCTGGCTTATGCGCTGGAGCATCAGGCCAAATACGACGAGGCTCTTGTCGAATATCGACACGCGATCGATTGCACGAAGGATTGGCACCAACTTGCCATCCTGCACACGAGCGTTGGCAACGTTCTCAGTAAAATGGCCGGCGCCGATAGCAATGACGGCAATATCGACCGCGCCATTGCGGAATACCAGCGTGCGATCGGGTACGATCATGACAATTATTGGGCGCACTATGGTCTGGGATTGATCTGGGACGCCCAGGGCAAGACCGACGATGCCATCGTCGAGCTTCGCAACGCCACCAAGATCTCTCCCGAAATGGAAGAGATGAAGGACACATTGGTGCACTTAATGCAAAAGAAAGCGGCCAGCACGCAGGAAGCCGGCGATCTCAAGCCGCAGGAAGCCGCCGATTTCAAAGACTAGCCGGCCCGGCTTGTTGTTGAAGCGCGCCAATTCAGAGCTGAGGGAAGCGACGGATCAACCATCTATTAACCAAGTTGGTTTATCTTCAGCGTTGGGCAGTTGGGGGCGCGTGTGCTGGCTTGCGAGCCAGCCTTTGGCGTAGGCGTGGACCATGGCCCTCCTGGACCCTGAACAGTTCGTCACCCTGATAGATCACGGCTCGATGAAATTGCGCGCGGCAGTGCTGCGCGCGATGACGTTGCTGCCAGATGAACGCAAGTGGGCGACCATCGTCCGCGAGGGCGATCCGGCGATCCTGAATTTCGAGCAGATCAAGAATATTGCGGCGCAGTGGGACGAACGGCTGGTGCCGATCGACTGACTGGTTTTGCCGCGCCAGCGGTTTGAATCGGGCCGCGCCACCCCCCAAGGAAAGGCGGCCCGTGCACGGCCCCGTCACCCCCCACTGAACTGACACAATGGCGGGGCCGTGCTTTTCATCTTTCCCAGTGCTGCGCTCGATCAAGTCAGCCTGGCGGCTCCCGGCGATCGTGTGACGCCGATGCAAACTACTCTTCGTCGGGCTGCAACTGCACTGGCGCCTGCGCCCGCCCTCTGGCTTGCTGCGACGAAAGCTTCGGCACGGGCTTGCGCGTCGACGCAGCAATCGGCCGCGGCGGAGGCGTCGCTGATGTCTTGGGCCGCAGGTTCTGCTCGGAAGACTTGGCCTCGGAAGGCTTGGCCACGGAAGACTTGGCCTCGGAAGACTTGGCCTCGGAAGACTTGGCCTCGGAAGACTTGGCGACAAGGCGCGTCATTTGTTCCTGGCTCGCCTTGAGCTGCTCAACGGCCTTTGCATTGTCGCTGGCCATTTGCTCCTGGCTCGCCTTCAGCTGCTCAATCCGTTGCTCCACGTTTGCGAGATCGCGTGCCATCGTCTGGAGCAACTGCGCCACCTCGGAAGGCGCCGGTGCGATTGCCGGCGCGACATCTTGCGATGCGGTCGGAGCCAGAGGTGCTGCTTGTGAAGGTGCTGCCTGGGCCGCGACCAGGCTGGGTGGGCTCGGCCGCACGGGGAGCCCCGCGTTATCGAACGACAGCGACGAAGCCGAGACAAGCTGCGGCGCCCACCTCGCGATAATCTGTCTGGCCGCATCACCGTAGGGGGACTGCCAGACGAAGGCAGCGGCACAGATGCACGCCGTCAAAACTAAACCGGTGAAGCCGCGTACCGCCCGCCCGCCGGGCGATGGCCGGTCGCTCAGGAGAGCAGGGCGTGGCGTGTTCATGCCGGTCCGCGGATGATCCGAGGGATAGTGCGGGGCATCGTGCTCCAGCTTGGAAAGCTGTTCCTCCGCGCGCGCGATCTGTTCATCCGTGCGCGCGATCTGTTCAAGAGTTTGCGCGAGCTTTTCGTCCACGCGCGAAGCCAGGACATGTTGCGGATCGTCTTGTTTCGGGTTCAGCGTGGAATGCATGAGCGCTCCGTGCCTGGTCCAATGTCATCCGCGTCAGTGCGGCCCGCGCGGGAATTCGTCGACATTCTGTCCGACACTCCATGCCGGTTTGACCAAAGCAAGGCTGTATGATGGAAAGTATAGGGCCGCTTATGGCGACAGCCCCTTTTGTCCATTTGAGTTCCCGCTTCCTGTCTCATCCTTGGCGCGGAATAAGGATTAGCCGCACAACAACGGCGCATCTGCCGCGGTGAACGCCAGATGCGCCGCTTTTTCACCCAATATCTCAGCAGCGCCTACGGGCAGGAATGCCGCAGCCCGTCAAAGCCGAGATAGGTTCCAGACGCCGGATCGTAGGAACGATAGCGCTGCGCGCAGTAGGCCGCGGAGTCCTCGCCAGCCGGAACCGGGACAACTGCAACCGCGCCGTCGTCGACATACTGGTCGTCGTAATAGGCAGGCTGATCGTAATAGGCCGGACCGCCATAATAGGCGTAGGCATCGTTGGCAGCGATCGCGCCGCCGATCACGGCACCAGCGGCAACCGCGCCGGGCCACCAGCGTCCGTCATGGTCACGATGGCGATAGCCGCCGTTCCAGGCACCGCCACCGCCGCCGTTCCACGCGGTGCGACCGCCGTTCCAGGCCACGCCGCCGCTGGGGCGCATGGCCGGGGCGCCGCCTGCAAAGCTTGCTGCTGGCGCGCCACCGCCCATGCGAACCGTGGGCGCGCCGACAGTGCGCATGCCGCCGGCATTGCCGTGGAAAGCTACTCCGCCACCGCGTCCGAATTTTCCTTCCGCGAAGCTTGCGCTCGGCGTCACTACCGGCACCAGCAAGGCAAGCGCGGCAGCCGTACTCAAAATCCTCGTACTCAACATTGTCGTGATCTCCATCTCTCGGGATATCGGCTAACCGTCGGAGGAGGCGGATGTTCCTTGCCGACACGGCTTTGCGCGCAGACTGCGGCAACGGAAATGAACGCAGCGTGAGCGGATGGCGCCGAAACCGCGACATTCCGTCGCCCAAAGCGGTGTTCGTTACTGGACAATTCACCCCGCGGATGGCATCAGGGCCGATAGCAACAAGGTTTTGGCCACATGAAACAGTTCTTCCTCAAGCTTTTTACATGGTGGAACAGCGAGACCTTTGGCACCCAATTGTGGACCTGGCGGTTCGGCGAGCTGGTCGGAACCGACGAGCAGGGCAATCGCTACTATCGCACCAGCGGCGGCAAGATCGATCCGACGCTCGCTTTTGAGCGGCGCTGGGTGATCTATAACGGCTTGGCCGAGGCGAGCCGTATTCCGCCGGCGTGGCACGGCTGGATGCATCACACCGTCGACGTGGCGCCGACCGAAGAGAACTACACGCCGCGCGAATGGGAAAAGCCGCACGTGCCGAACATGACCGGCACGCCGCACGCCTATCGGCCGTCCGGCTCGACGCTTGCGAGCGGCCGCCGGCCCGAGGCCACCGGCGACTACCAGCCCTGGACGCCGGGCAGCTGACGGCGAGGCCGTCATTCCGGGGCGCACGAAGTGCGAACCCGGAATCTGGAGGTCGTCGCACGAGATTCCGGGTTCGCGCTGATGCGCGCCCCGGAATGACGAAGCGAGCCGCTGTGAACAACGGGAACAGCGGGGATATCGGCCGCAGCATCCTTGTGCTTTCCGCGGGGTCGGAGCTAATGATTTCCATCTTACGGAGATGGGACACCATCGCGTCGGTTCGGGCTCCAGTTCGCGACTGCCCCGATATGCAGCGGCTACCGATTAGGACACGGCCGGGAGATAGGCCCCCGGTGCAGAGGTTCTGAAATCGCCCGTCAATGTGGAGCTGCCGTGAGACAGGAAAGGTCGTCTGGGAAACCAGGCGGCCTTTTTCTGTTGGCGCTACGCCGGCCGCGCCGGCCGCTATGACGTGAGCCGTGCGGCGGCGCGCTTGATCGCCTCGCCGCGGCGCGCCTGCGAAGGCGCGATCCTCTCCTTCATTAGCGCAAGAATTTCCGGCGGCGCGGTATCGGGCGAGCCGGCGTTGAACGGCGGCGCCGGATTGTATTCGAGCCGGAGCTGGATCGCTTCCGCGGTCCTGCCGGTCGACCATGATCGACACCAGCGTCAGCGCGAAATCGATGCCCGCGGTGACGCCGCCGCCGGTGATGCGGTTGCGGTCGACGCAGACGCGGCTGTTCGGTCGGTATCGCGCCGAACGCGCCCAGAAATTCCATCGCCGTCCAGTGCGTCGCCGCGCGATAACCTTGGAGCAGGCCGGCCGCGCCCAGCACCAGCGATCCCGTGCAGACCGAGGTGATGTATTTCGCGCCCGCCGCCTGCCGGCGCAGGAAGTCCAGCATCTCCTCGTCGTTGATCATGTCGTCGGTGCCGAGCGCCGCCGGGCACGCAGATCACGTCGAGCTGCGGGCAATCCGCGAAGGTGATGGTCGGCGTCAGCGTCAGCACGGAGTCGCTCGGCACCGGCTCGATCCGTTTCCAGATCAGATGCACCTTCGCGCCGGGCACGCTGGAAAACACCTGCAGCGGTCCGGTGAAGTCGAGCTGGGTCACCTTGGGAAAATCACAAGACCGATCTGAAGCGGCGCCGACATGGCAGTGCTTCTCCAAGATTTGGACTTGACCGGATCGAGCATCCTGCCATGATCGGCCTCCTGTCTGAAATGCCATATTTCCCTCATTTCAGGACAACCGTCTCGAGCATCCATCTCAGGATAAGGACCGGCCATGATCGGCATTCTGGTCTTTCCCGATTTCCAGCTGCTCGACGCCGCCGGTCCGATCTCGGTGTTCGAGATCGCGGCCGCTTTGCCGGCGACGCCGCACCTGCGATCAGGTGCTGGCGGTGACGCCGGGGCCGGTGCGCAGCTCATCCGGTGTCGAGATGCTGGCGCGCGGCTTGCGGCCGTCAGGCGCGATCACCACCCTGATCGTGGCCGGCGGCGAGGGGGTGCGCGACGGCAGCGAAATGCGACAAGACGCTTGCCTTCGTGCGCGCGATGGCCAGGCGCGGCGTCCGCGTCGCCAGCGTCTGCTCCGGCGCCTACATCCTCGCCGAAGCCGGCCTGCTCGACGGCCGCCGCGCCACCACGCATTGGCAGCGCACCCGGCATTTCCTCGCTGCCTATCCCAAGGTGAAGCTGGAGCCCGACCAGATCTTCGTCCGCGACGGCAACATCTGGAGTTCGGCCGGGATCAGCGCCGGCATCGATCTGGCGCTGGCGATGGCCGCGGAGGATTTTGGCGAGGAGATCGCGCAGCAGACCGCGCGCCAGCTCGTGCTCTATCATCGCCGCAGCGGCGGCCAGTCGCAATTTTCGTCGCTGCTGGAATTGAAGGCGCCGACCGGACGCTTCGGACCGCTGCTGACCTGGGCGCGCGAGCATCTCGATGCGCCGCTGACGGTGGAAGATCTGGCCGAGCAGGCCGGCATGAGCTCGCGGCATTTTGCGCGCGCCTTCATTGCGGAGACCGGCACCACGCCGTCGAAGGCGGTCGAGCGGCTGCGGATCGAGGTGGCGCGGCAGCGCGTGCAATCCTCCAGCGAGGCGATCGAGCGCGTCGCGCAATCAACCGGTTTTCGCGATCCCGAACGGATGCGCCGCGCCTTCATCCGCGCCTTCGGCCAGCCGCCGCAATCGCTGCGCCGCGCGGCAAGGGCAGGGTAGGCGGTACGCTCACGAATTCGAAGTACATAAGGCAGCCGCCTGGTGTCCGCCGATCATCCGACGGCCGAACCAAAAGCGGACATCGTTTCAGATCCGCCTTGGACCGATCGGCAGTGACCGCACTCATTCGATCACACGGTCGGAGAGTGCGAGCAGGTTTGCGGGCACGCTGAGGCCGAGCGATCTGGCAGTCTTGAGATTGATGACGAACTCGAACTTGGTTGGGGCCTGGGCCGGAAGGCTGGCCGGGGTTTCTCCCTTCAGGATGCGATCGACATAGGATGCGGACTGCCGAAAAATTTCCTCCGAGTCAGGTCCATACGACATCAAGGCTCCTTCCTCGGCAAATTGCCGATAGACCGAAAGTGTGGGCAGCTTGTATTGGCTAACCAGCCGCAGGATCGCCTCGCGGCGCACGATATTGGATGCGTCGGCGCCAACGATCAGGCTGGCGCCGGGCACACGCGCGAGCGATGCAATCGTTGCTTCAAGCTCACCGCTGGTGGGCACGGGGGCCGCTGTGATTTCCATTACCTCCGGGTGGGCGGAGGATTCAAACGAGCGCAGAAAGCTCGTGAAATAGGGCGCGGTATCCGGGTTGAAAAGAAAGGCCGTGCGGGTGATGGCTGGCGCGATCGCTTTGAGCAGATCCAGCCATTTTCCGATCAGCGAGACCTCCATGTAGGTGAAGCCGGTGATATTGCCGCCCGGATGCGAAAGGCTCGCGATATAGCCGAGACCGACCGGATCGACCACCATCACGAACACGACGGGGATAGTGGTTGTCGCCGCGTGGAGGGTAGCAAGCGCCGGCGTACTGTTGGCGATGATGATATCTGGTGCGAGCCCGACTAGCTCAGCCGCGTAGGACCGAAGGCGGCCGATATCGCCGCCCGCCCAGCGGTATTCGATCGCCAGATTCTTTCCTTCCGCCCAGCCGAGTTGGTTCAGACCTCGCCGCAGGGCGTCGAGGCGCGCCTGCCCTTCCGCGTCATTCTCGCCGACAGTCATCAGCACGCCGACGCGCCTCATCCTCTGTTGCGCACGCGCCCTCAGCGGCCATGTTGCTGCCACGCCACCGAGAAGCGCAATCAAATGCCGCCGCTGCATGCGTCTGCCCCTGATTTCGAAGCCTAGCACTTCCGAATGTCAGACGGTCAGTGAAAAACCCCAGAATTGGTTCGAACTTCAACCGGGTTAATGTGTCTGGTCCGGGTCAAGGCCGCCAGGCTCAATAAGATCGTACGTCTTCCGCTGCACCCCCGAAAGCAGACGTGCGATCGGGTGTGGCCTGGTGCTTGAGAGCGACTGCCAAGGGCGCTAGTCATTCGGACGCTTCGCGAGCCCCCGTGCTCGGTTGCGTTGCCAGCTCAAGAATAAGGCTGATGACGGCTACTGAATCGGCTCGACCTGAAATAATCCGTCTGTGGCCATAACGGCGTCGTAGCGCTCGCGCGGAGTGAGGTCCTTGTTCATCGGGCCGAGCTTGGCGAGAGCCGTCGCTGGAATTGAATATTTGAAACCAGCGCCGCCTTTTCTCGGGCGGATCACGACAACCGCCACTGTTCCGGCCGGCGCCTTCTCAGATGCGATTGTCAACGTGCGCTGGCCAACCGATGCGAAGGTCGCAATGGCGATGCCGTCTGCAAAACAAGCACAAGGCGAAGCGTCACTGTCATAATAGAGGACGGCAAGTTCGCGCGGCTTGACGTCGAGCCGTTCCACCGCATCGAGGCCAATCTTGATGCCGAGTGGTATGAAAGCGCCGAACGCTCCATGCACGCGAGCGCCGAGCGCAACCCATTCGTCCGGGGTTTCCGCATGGGCGGAAAGCGAAAGCAAGAACAGCAACAAGGCAAACCCGGCTCTTCTCATTATAGAAAGCCCTTTGAAGTGAATGAGTACAATCTGCCCTCCTGAGAATATCATTGAGACCCAATACACGATCTCTGCGCAGGCGGCCCTGTGACACTGTTTGACAGCAATTGAGCGATTAGTCCAAGTTTTCACGGTGCTCGTCCTCTTGCGGCACCCTTTTCCTCGAGAAGCTCCCCAACAGTCGTTCGCAGCCTTCGCCAGGCGAGCAAGGCGCCGAGCAGGCCGAACGCGAAGCCGCATAGGCAGAGCGCGACGATCAGGCTCGTGCGCAGCCGCGGCCGCGAGGTCAGCGCCGAGAAGTCGAGCGTGTGCAGTCCGCCGAAAAGCCAGCGATAGGCGCGGCGCGACGGATCGAGCCGGTCTGTTAGCACACCGGTGGCGCCGTCGATGTCGAACCAGACTTCGCCGCAGGCGATGCGAAACATCGGCGCGTCCGGCATCGCGGGTTTGGCGCGATAGAAATCGTCGACGCCGATGACCGACGCAGGGCCGCAATCGCCGCCGAGGTTTTTGGTGGCGGAATCGATGTCGTCTTTCGCGAGGAAGATTTCGGCACCAGAGGTGGCGCTCGCTTCGGACGCGGCCAGCACCAGCCGCTGTGTCTCAACGGTGTCGCGTTCACGGCGATAGATTTTTCCGGCCAGCGCGAACCATTCGACTTCCTTCGCGCCTTTCGCCACATGCTGCACCTCATCCGAGGGCAAGCGGTCCCATGCCGCCGCACCAGCGATCGCCTGCGACTCGGCGCGCGACGTGCCCTGCGAAAACAGCAGGCCATTGTCCATCGATAGGAATCCGCTGAAAATCCACCCCAGGATAAACGGCGCGAAAGCAAGGCCGAGGCGGTAGTGCCAGGCTTGCAGGCCACGATAGGCCGGCGCGTTGCGGCGATGCGTGGTGGCGAGCCTGACAAGACCGATGATGATTCCGGCACCGGCGCCGATGGTCCCTGATAGCGAGAGCCACCACAATAGCGCGCTCCAGATTGGCCGGTGATGGCGCAAGGCGGCCGGATAGATCCAGTGCAGGATGCTGCCGAAATAATTCAGCGCGCGGGCTTGCCGTGTGGTGACGAGAACGACGGCGCCGCTCGTTGAGGACACATAGAGCTCGGTGCCGGCGGTATCGCCGAGCGCGACCCGATAGAGCGGGCGGTCGGCATCATAGTCGCCCGAGACTGTCCATTGATCGTACGACAGAAGTTCGGCAATGCGAGCGTCCGGCGCATCGAGCCCGCGCGACCGCGCGTAGGTTTTCGCAATATCCAGCGGCGTTTGGTCGAAGCCAAGCCTGGCATCCCGGAGGTTGTCGGCGCGAAGTGCGCGGTAACCCGACGATCCCGAGACCCGATAGACCGGTCTGTCGCTGCGCCCAACGAGGCGCACGCGCGATGCGTCCTGCAGGCCGCTCGCGGCGATGGCTTCCGCCGGCCCGCGCGCGACCTTGCCGCGATCGATCGCGACAAGGCCGGCAAATCGGTCCGTCTCGCTTGGCGCCGGAAATGGCACGAAGTGCATCACGATGCCGGAGGCGAACCACCCTGCGAACAGCAGGCAGAACAGGACGCCCCACCAGCGATGCAGCGTGATCAGGAGGCGCATGCGTCCTCTTCGCGGGTCACCACTTCGCCGAGGCCGACAATCTCGTAGGTCCTGGGCGCGCCGAGCAGCACCGAATCGTTTAGGCCAGGATCGGCGTACTGGGCATAGAGCGCATTGGTCAGGTTGCGCACGCGGAATGTGACCCGCATCTTCTCTAGGCCTTGCCACCACAAGTCCCTGCCGGGGATGTCGACAAAGGCGTAGAGATCGCCGGTCGTGTAGGGCAGCATGACGGTGAGATTGTCCTCGAACAGAAAGCGTTGTCCGACATGCCGCAGTGAGCCGCCGATCTCGACCGGCCAGCGCCAATTGTCGAACCGGTAGGACGCGCCGGCATTGATGATCACGGGCGCGACATTGGGACGGTGTTGCCGGTCCAGACGTCGAACTCGCCAAATTGCGATTGCGTGAATGCGACATTGCCCCAAAGCTTCAGATTTTCGATCGGGCGCACCGCGCCGGCGAGCTCGACGCCCTTGGTGTGGACCTCGCCGGCCTCCGTTGCGATCGCATTGGTGAGCTGCCACATAGACGTTATGACGCACGATGTCATAGGCCGCGATCGTGGCTTCCGCCCTCTTGTCGTCGGAGATCAGCCTTGACTCCGGTCTCGTAGATGCGTGCGCTGGTCAGGTCCACCGAGTTTCCCGGCGACAGCGAAAAAATGTCGGCTATCGCCGGATCGTAGGCGGTGGCGTACATGCCGTAGAACATCAGTCCCTTGGTCGGCTCGAAAGTGGCGGCCGCGCGATAAGATACCGGCTGCCAGTTCTTGGTGAAGGGCTGGCCCACGGGAATCGTGCCGTCGAAATTGATGCCGTCGCGCGACAGCCTGATATCTTCGACGCGGATGCCGCCGATCAAGGCAAACCACGGCGTGATCTTCAAGCGATCCTCGACCGAGCCCGCAAGATTTTCCAGCGTGCTGTTGCGGATATTCGGCTGCGGCACGCCGTAAAATCCGGGAATCGGAGTGATCAGGGTCGACCGAATCGAAGGGAAAGGCGTTGGGGTTGCCTTCCTCGGCGAACGTGATGTCGTTGCGGCTCACCTGAATTTGCCCGGCAAGCCGGTTCTCCATGCCAAAGAACGACGAGTCCCAGGCGACGTCGGTGTTGTTGCCGATCACCTGCTGCTTGTGGGTGACAAAGAAGCGGTCGCGGTCGACCAGCGAGGTCGTGGGATTGAACGCGTAGGTCTCACTGTCAAACCAATGGCGCTTGGCGCCGTATTCGTAAGCCTGGTTCTTGATCGTGACATCCTCGGTGACCTTCAACTCGAAGCCGCCGCGCAGCCACAGTTCATGCGCGCCGACGGAGTTGTCGGCGACGTTGTAGTTGGTCGTGGTTGTCCGGGAGTCCACCGTCACGGAAGAAAGAAAGGTCTCAGGCGTGCCGAAGAAGATGTTGTTCGCTGATCCCGCCACGACGCCGTGCGTGGAGAACGGCCCGGAGAACGCGGTCGTCGTTAACGGCGTGCCCCAATAGGCGTGGCCGTCGTCGCGCTTGTAGTCGACGGCAGCGAACACCTTGAAGGCATCGTTGACGCGGTAATTGAGCTGCCCCGAGACGTTGTTGAGGTTGTCGTAGTCGCCGTCGATGAAACTGTTGATCTTGGACGAAGAGATATCGAAACGATAATCCAGCCCCGAGATGTTGGTGCTACCGCCCGAGCCGAAATGCGCGCGGTAGGTGCCGAGCGTATCGATCGACGTATCCAGTTCGCTCTTGATCGGCCCTGTGGTCGGCTGTCGCGACACGAAATTGACGGAGCCGCCGATCGCGTCGAGGCCGGTCATGATCGCAGACGGGCCCTTGAGGAATTCGACCTGCGCGAGACTGGCCGTTTCCATCACGCGCGAGGTGATATTGGAGGGCCCGATCGAGATGCCGTTGTAAAGTATGTTGACCTCGCCAAAGGTGAAGCCGCGCATTTCGAAATGTTGCCGGCGCACCGCCCACATCGGCCGAGAGTACGCCGACCGCGCCTTGCGCGGTTTCCGTGGTGGTGCGGTAACCCTGCTCGCGCATCTGTTGCTGGGTAACGATGTCCACACTCGCCGGCGTCTCGTGCACGGTGAGGCCGAGCCGGCTGGCGCTGGTCGCAACCAGGTTGCCGTTGAGCGGCGTTGGTACGACGAATGTGGCACTGCCCGGCGGCGTCGACACGGCTTCCGGGCCAACGGTTGGCTGCGTGGTCGGCAGCGGTTTCGGAGCGGTCTGCCGCGCCGTGCGCTTGGCCCGCTTCGGCAGGCCTTGAGCTTCGTTCTCAGCCCGGTTCGGGACGCCCTGCGGCGGAGGCGGCGAGACCACGACCGGGTTCAGGGTTTGCGAGTTTTGCGCCGATGCGGCTGGCGCATCGAAGGCAGCCAGGACGGTCAGTCCGAGCGACAAATGAAGGGAACGCACGCGGACGCGCGACGGCGTAAAACGCCCAGAGATGTTTGAAATCGACACGGTTGTGCCCAACGGCGAAAAGCCAGACCGTCACGCACGCAGGCCGCGAATATCTGCCTTTCGCCCCTGGTGCGGCAGATCCCATCGGCTCTCACTACGCTTCGGAGCACCCCGCCCGACGCGTTCGCGCATGACCATGACTGGCAGCAGGTTTCCTGGCTCGCGGGTCATCACCTCGGACCACCTTCCCAGGACCTTTCGATCCCAGTGGCATTAATGGTCGTCGGCTCGTCGCTTACAGTTGCGGGGGCAGCCGCGGCATTGCCTGTCGAAACAGACGCACCGCATTCCCTTGATTAGCCCTTGCGGGCACTACCATTCACGACAATGGCATTCGCCCTGCGCGTGAGTCAAGGACCGGGCGATGCGCGCGGGCGCAAGCGTTGCTGGCCGAGATCGGATTTTCCCAATGCTGCCAACCCGACATGGCTGAACGATCGGAGAGGCATCGAGCTTCTTTTGTGATGTTGGTGCTCGGCTGAAATGAAAGGAGGGTCGCTTCAGCGATCAGTCTCGGCAACGCCACCTAATGCTTCTGAGGATGCAAGAGTCTGGCGGGAGCAAGATGCTGCTTCGGGCTTGGTAGCCAGCACCGTGTTGTACGGGTTGCCGAAGACAAATACCTTCGACGTGCGCCAAATGATCCGTTCCAATTCCACGAATGTGCGCATCTTTAAGCGATACTTCCACAACACCAGGTGCTGAATGAAGTTCCACGTGAGGCCCCAGGCCCAGAATGGCAGTCGCCGATAACGGATCGGGTTGAAGCCGAGCCGGCGCATCTTGTAGACGAGTAGATTGGCGCCGACAAAATTGTAGCGCCAGTTGTCGAAGAAGGCGGTGACGCTCAGGTAATCCTCCTTACGCCGACAATGATCCAACGACCCCGGCGAGCGGATTAACAGGCTTCCTCCCGGCTTGAGCATCCGCCAGCAGCGCGCCAGCCAAGCGTCCAGGTTTTTGGTGTAGCCGATCGATTCGAGCGCATAGATGGCGTCAAAACTTTCACTCGGGAGATCGAGGCTGTCGAAGTCGGTGACGATCACCTGTCCACGCCCACCCAGTTTTGCAAATTTCCGCCGGCAGATGTCCGCTTGCACGGATGAATTGGTCACGCACACAATTTCGATATCTCGCCGGCTGGCGAGGTAGTCGGCCGCCGCGCCGGATCCGCACCCGAGATCCAACAGCCGCATCCCGTCCTTCGGCTTCAGAAGAACGTATTCGGCTTCGTAGGGACGCGAAAATGCGACGCGAGGGAAAACGCACGTGCTGTAGTTTGCTTGCTCGTCGCGGTACGTACCGAACACGTCATCATATGTACGCTTCTCGTCGTCGTGCTTGAGAAAGTCGCTGGGTTGCGGTGTCCACTCGATCAGTTGGCGCTGCTCGAATTGATTCAACTCGTGGCCGATCTTGCTCGCGTCCCTTGGTTGAGTCACCAACAGAAAAAGTACGTAATGAAAAACGTTGTATGCCACGAACAACGCGATGACGATCGCCACGACCAACTGAAACGTCAGAACAATGTCCAAGGTTGCTCCTGTGACCGCTGAAACGCTCTGAAAACGATGGAAATTCTCACGTCGATGCGCGCAGCGAGGCTGCCATCCTAGCGTTTAGATGGCGATTTCTGAAAGGGAGGCTCTATGGCGCAGACAAGGCGCAGGAATTTCCGCTAAGGGTCACTAGCGCCGTTTTTGACGATCGGCTAGTCACTTCCGGTCTTCCCCGATAACCCGACACTCTCAATGCCGCTCGGCATGTCTTAAAAGTGCCGATATTGTTGCAAAAGTCGAAAATCGAACAACCCTAAAAATCTCGCGACAGCTGATCATTGGACTTCTCTGCTGCTGCGTCGCTTTTCAACGCCACTACGGAGATCGGTGATCGATTTTGGGTGAAACGATAAGGTCCCTCACGTCGCCGCGCGTAAGACGCATCAGCGGCTCTAAGAATTTTGGTTAGCCACCCCAAAAAGACTTTTGCAACAATATCTGCCACTAACAAACTCCTTTACCGCAGCGCATGGCGGCCTGTTCGATCACCCCGTCTGCGCGCGAGCAGCGTGGGTGCTACAACTCAACGATCTAGAATGGTCCGCCATCCGCCGCTCGCAACAGCCCCAGCCGCTTGGCGCACCACTCCGTGGTCGGCGCCTGGATCAGGATCGTCATCAGGATGGCGACGAAGGTGACGGAGGCGATCAGGTGCGCGTTGGGCGCCTTGATGCCGAGCAGGAGGCCAGCGAGCGCCGCCGGAATGACGCCGGTCTCCCGGGTCCAGCACATGAACAGCATTTCGGAAAAACTCCATCGCGCCCGGCGATCCGGCCACGCGCATAGAAACACCGTGATCGGTCGCGCCACCAGCATCAGCACGGCGACAACAGCGACGCCGCCGAGCCAGTATTGCCGCATCAGGTGAAAATCGACCTGGGCGCCGAGCAGGATGAAAATGAACAGGCGCATGATGAAGGCCGTGGTCAGCACGAACTCGGCGAGCTTTTGCGTTTCGCCGGGCTCCATCTTGAACCCGAACGTCTCCTTGTTGCCGATGACGATGCCGAACACGAACACCGCCATGAAGCCGCGAGGCGTGCAGGCCGTCGGCCGCGAAATAGGCGGAGATCACCGCGACCAGCGTCACCACAGGCGCGTATTCGGTGAGGAAGGCCCATCTTTCATGGGCGATCAAAAGCGCCGCCAGATATCCGAACGCAATCCCGGCGACAATGCCGATCACGGATTGCTCGACGAGCGCGATAACGGAATGCACGAGCGAGAATTCACCGGCGCCGGTCGCAACCGTTACCACGGTAAACGTCACGATCGCGCTCATCGGGTCGTTGAAGGCGGATTCGCTCATCACGGTCTGCGCCACGCGCTCGCGAATCTGGATCTGGCGAAAAATCGGGATCAGCGTGGCCGGATCGGTCGAGGCGAGCGTCGTGCCGAGGAGCAGCGCAATGATCAAGGGAATGCCGAGGATGAAATGGGCGGCGATGGCCGTGATGGCTGCGGTGATGACGACGCCGCGGTCGCGATCACGACAGATGGTGATCCAGACCTGTTTCAGGATCGGCAGTCGCAGCGCCGCGCCGCCATCGAACAGGATGTAGCTCGCGCCGAACAGCACGATGATTTCGTTGAGCGCTGAATCGGCCGGCGACATGGACAAGGCCGAGTGCTTGCGGACCGATCGCGATACCCGCGATCAGGAACACCGCGACGTCGGGGATCCTGATCCTCTGCGCGAGGAATGCGCCGAGCGTGCCGATCGCCAGAACAATGCCACACGACAAGAGCGTGTGCCTGGCGATCTCGATCGAGGCCGATGCTTCCACACTTAATCAGTCGTAGACGTGGATGATCCGGCGTGTGGTCGGATGGTAGATCACCGCGCGATTATTGATGATCGCGTAGTGATGCCCTGGCACGCCATATTGATCGGGCACCGGATAGGATTCGTAAGCTCCCGGCGGCAACTCCCGGCCGACCGCGACTTCATCGTCATACCGGTAGTAGGGGCGGGGTTCGCGATAGACGTATCCGCGCAGCGGCTCGCGCTGCTCGATCGGCACGGCGCCGGTCGCAATCGCCGCGCCGACGGCGATCCCGGTCACGACTCCGGCAGCCACCGCCGCGTCGCTTTGCGCCATCGCAGCATTCGACGTCACGGCGCCGCCGACGGTCAGCGCCACGGCGACAATCTTGCCCAGCATTGAAATCTCCCTGATTCGATTGAGGCGACCATAGCCCGAAATGGCTGCGGTTCCATCATGCATACGGAACGCGATCATGCAATGGTAGCAAAATCTCGCATCAATTCAGCGCTTCCGTGACGGCCGGTGCGACCTTTTGCGCGTTCAACCTTATGACGATCGGCTTGAGCAGTTGCGGCGACAGATAGATCGGAAACTGGCAGAGCGCGAAATACAGCCACGTCGTCCCCGGCAGCACGCCGTCGGTCGCGGCCAGCATCAGTCCCATGTTGCGCTGGGAGACCATCAAGCCGAGCGCGAGCGCGCGTTCGCGACCGGCTTTCGGAAAATCAGGGCTGTGACGCCAAGCAACGCGAAAAACACCGCGAAGGCAAGCAACGTCAATTCGACGACTCTGAAGGATCGGCCAAAAAACTGCCGGCTACGCTGCCCATGACGGCGGAGACAAAGACGAACAGGATCAGGATATTGAATCCGTCGATCAGGCCTTTGTGCCGCGTGATGGCGGAAGCGCCGAGCGTCCATCGGATCGCGGCCGCAACCAGCAACGATCCTGCCAGGATCGCGACCAGCTTCAGTCCGAGCCCGAGCGGCGAGAGCGTCAATGCCGTGCCGAAAAAGAAGTAGGCGAACAGCGGCGCCGAGAACGGGACCAGCGCCGTGCTGGTCACGAGCGTAATGAGCACCAGCGTGGAATCCAGCCCCATCACCGCCGCAAGCGCGGGCGAGGCCATCATCGGAGAGGCCACCGCCTGCAGCATCAGCGCGAGAAAAAGATCCGGCGAACGCGCATCGAGGCCGGTCGCAAGACCGCTTGCGCCGATAATCAAGCGGCACCCCGAGCGTGGTCCACGCCGTTGCAGCGAGCACGATGCCCGGCCGCCGCAGGTGATCACGCAGTGCGCCGATATCGACCCGCATGAAGGAGATGCAAAGCAGAAGAAAGACTGCCTCGGTGACAAACGGCCTCAGGAGCTCGCCGAGCGGCGGAATGGCGATGCCCAACAACACCAGCGCGGCGATCGCGCGGGTGCCCTGGCCGCCGAGCCACGCCAGCGCTCGCACCGGAATGGCAACGCCCCTTTGCAAAATGTAAAACATCTGGCTTCCGAATGGAGGGGAGCCGCGTCGATCAGGAATTTGCCAAAAATCGAGGAGGCATCGCGAAAGCGCCACCATGCGGTGGCGACGCCGCCGCACCAAGTCACATCTCGTTACCGTCGGTTTCGGCTGGCCCCATCTAATCCAATGCCTTCAGCCAGACGCCGATCTCGCTTGCCGCGACATTGGCCTGTTGCAACAGCTTGCCCATGGTGAAGAAGCCGTGGAATTGACCTCCGAAGTGGCGGTAGGTCACGTCGACGCCGGCCTCTTTCAGGCGTTTTGCGTATTCGTCGCCTTCATCGCGCAAGGGATCGGCGCCCGCGGTCAGCACATAGGCGGGCGGCAATCCGGCCAGTGTCTTGGCGCGCGCCGGCGACGCGCGCCAGTCGTTGATGTCGGCACTTCCCATATAGTGGTTCATGAACCAGCCGATCACCGAATGCGTGAGCAGGATGGAGGTCTCGGGCTCGCGGTGCGACGGATGCGTTCGCGAAAAATCGGTGGCGGGATAGATCAGCACCTGGCCCGCGATCTCAGGTCCATTGCCGTCGCGCGCGGCCAGTGCAACCACCGCGGCGAGGTTGCCGCCGGCGCTGTCGCCGCCGACCATCAATCGCGACGAGTCGATACCGAGCTTGATCGCATTGGCGGCGATCCATTTCGTCGCGGTAATCGCATCATCGACGGCGGCCGGGAATTGGTGTTCCGGCGCCAGCCGATAATCGACGGAAACGACGACTAGCTCGCCTTCGTCGGCGAGCTTGCGGCACACCACGTCATGGGTCTCGAGATTGCCGATCACCCAGCCGCCGCCGTGGAAAAACACCAGGCAAGGCGCGAGCCCGCTTTTTCTTCGAACCGTCTTTGGCGTGTAGATCCGCGCCGGGATCGTGCCGTGCGACGCCGGGATCGACAGCGGCTCGACCTTTTCCAGCTCCGGCGGTTCCGGGTTAGAGACGACGCGGGCCTGCAGATAGAACTCGCGGGCTTCCGGCGCCGTCAACGTTTCATAGGCGGGACGGCCGGCTTCCTGGAACGCCTTGTAGACGAAGGCGGCATCGGCATCGAGAACAACGTGCATGCTGGGAAATCCTCAAGTATTGGATGAATGCTTAAGCCGCGGTCCGTCCGCCGTCGACGGTGTAGGCGGAGCCCGAGACATAGCTTGCCTCGTCGGACGCCAGGAACGCCACAATGGAGGCGACTTCGGAAGCTTGCCCGAGCCGCCGCGCCGGGATTCGTTCGACGATCTTGTCCATCGGCGGCGGCGCGTTGCCGCCAAAGCGGCCCTGGAAGATCGCGCTCAGCATGCGGCTGTCGATCAGGCCGGGACAGACGCAATTGATCCGCACGCCGGTCCCGGTGCACTCCCATGCCACACTCTTGGTCAGCCCGACGACAGCATGCTTGCTCGCGCTGTAGACGGCGATATGTGGCGATCCCAGGAGGCCCGCGATTGACGCGGTGTTGATGATAGAGCCCTTGTTCTTCTTGAGCATCACCGGCAGCACGTGCTTCAACCCAAGGAATACGCCGACCACGTTGACGTCGAGTACGCGGCGAAATGCTTCAAGCGAATATTCGGTGATTGGTTTGACCTCACCTTCGACGCCGGCATTGTTATAGAACACGTCGATGGTGCCGAACTTTTTGGTCGCGGCGCTGACGTAGCCCGCAACCTCGTCTTCCTGGGTGACGTCGGCCGCCACGACAAGCGCCTCGGCGGACGCCGGCAACTCCCGGATAGCGGCTTTGAGGTCCTGCTCCCTGCGGTCGACGGCGACAATCTTCGCCCCGCGTTCGGCGAGTAGCCTGATCGTTGCGGTTCCAATGACGCCGGCAGCACCTGTGACGACGGCGACCTTGCCGTCCAGACGAATACGATCGGGCATGAGGTGTTTCCCCTTGGCTCCGGTTGTTCCGGAGGTGCTTTAGGCGCGTGGCCGCGCGGAGTTTCCGAGGGTGGACTATTTCATTTGTCGCGCTGGCCGGGAAGGGGTCGGAAACCGCCCTTTCCCCGCCGTATTCGGCGTGTTAACGGGTTGGCCGCGAGCGGCGGATAACAATGTACCCCTGTACAATGGTCAAAGCCCGATTCGCCTATTAGATGCCGCACCACATGTTTCGAGCCATTGCCCTGACCGGTCTTGTGGCGCTTGTTTCCGCCACATCAGTTGCGTTTGCGCCACCGGCGCGAGCGCAGATCGGCAATATCTTTTCCGAACCCGCGCCGCGGCCGCCCGGGAACATTCCGCGTGGCAATCAGCAACAGGCGCCTTCCGACGACGAGGAAGAAGTGCCGGCGCTGCCGCAGGGCCGGCTGCTGCCGACGCCGAACCGGCCGCTGCCGGGGCAGGGCGTGCCGGCCCCCGGCGCGGTGACGTCGCAGCCCTTGGCCCCGCCGCCGGGCACCACGGTCATTCCGCAGAACACACCGCCGACGGTCGCGATAGCGCCGCCAGAGCCCAGTCAGTCGCCACCGCCAGGCACCAATACGCTGTTGCCGGGATTGCCGCCGGGACAGCGGCAGCCCAAGGGCGGGCCGCAAGCGCCGGCCACGTTGCAGCCTGGCGATGAGATCGTCACCGAGCCGCCGGCGCAGAAGATCATCAACAAGAAGGCGAGCTTCTCGGGGCTCGACAAGATCACCGGCCGCATCATCAATTTCGACGAAGACATCGGCGAGACCGTCCAGTTCGGCGCGCTGCGGGTCAAGACCGACGCCTGCTACACGCGTCCGGCAACCGAGGCCGCCAACACCGACGCCTTTGTCGAGGTCGACGAGATCACGCTGCAGGGCGAGGTGAAGCGGATTTTCTCGGGCTGGATGTATGCGGCAAGCCCCGGCCTGCACGGTGTCGAGCATCCGATCTACGATATCTGGCTGACCGACTGCAAAGGCCCCGACCAGACGGTCGTGACCGCAGCGCCCGATCCGCCAAAGGCTCCGACCCCGCCTGCGGTGCAGCAGAAACGCACCGCCCCGCCAAAGCAGGCGGCGCCGCGTCCGCCGCCGCAGGTGCAGCAGGCGCAACAGCCTCCTCCCCCCCGCCGCCGCAACAGCGGCCCGGTGGATTGTTCGGCGGGCTGTTTGGGAACTAATGTCCCGGACCTAGCCGTGTTCCGCGATAATCCTGAGTGCGTCCGCGCCTGAGACAGGCCGACCGGACGGCAGCCTTGCGAAATCAGCCGGCTCGCCCTTGATCGCCTTGTCGAGCAGCGTCGTGTAACGCCGCCGCGAGATTTCGACCGCGCCGAAACTTTTCAAATGCTCGGTGACATATTGGGTGTCGAGCAATTCGAAGCCGCCCGCAATCAGCCGCGCCACCAGGTGCACCAGCGCCACCTTCGAGGCGTCGCGGACGTGGTGGAACATGCTCTCGCCGAAGAAGGCGCGGCCGAGGCTCACCCCATAGAGGCCGCCGACCAAATCGTCATCGCGCCAGACCTCGACGCTGTGGCAATGCCCAAGTTCATGCAGCCTGCAATAGAGATCGCGGATGCGCTTGTTGATCCAGGTGTCCTCGCGGCCCTCCTGCGGCGCGGCGCAACCGGATATCACGGCCTTGAAGGCTTTATTGACGGTGACGGTGAATTGATCCGAGCGCACGGTGCGGGCAAGGCGCGAGGCGATGCGGAAGCCGTCGAGCGGGATCACGCCGCGCATTTCCGGCTCGACCCAGAACAGGGTTGGGTCGTCGACGCTTTCGGCCATCGGGAAGATGCCGCAGGCATAGGCGCGCAGCAGCACTTCGGGCGTGATTTCGGAAGAGGCGGAATCGCGCGAGGTCATCGGCGGTGAGGATAGCAGGATAGGGCGCCGCGCGCGAGATTAGCTCGCGGCCGCGCAGCCCGGTTTTGCCGCCCGCTCGTTGGCCCGGCGAAACCGCAGCACGATCCGGGTTCCCGCGTGATCCGGATCGCGTTCGACGCTGGCGTCGAGCTTGGCGGCCATGGCGGAGACGATGCGCTGCCCCATGCCGGTGGAACGCGGATCGGATTTGGCGTTGAGGCCGACGCCGTCATCGGCGATCACAAGCTCAAGGTCGTCGCCCTGCGCGCTGAGCTCGACATGGATCGGCCCGGCACAGTCGGGATAGGCGTATTTCACCGCGTTCATCACGAGTTCGTTGACGATGATGCCGATGGCAACGGCGCGGTCGGGATCGATCTCGACCGGTTCGGCCTGCAATGTCAGCCGCGACATACGATTGCCTTCGGCCGAGCGCCGCAAGTCCTCGAGCAGCGCGTCGAGATACTGGTTCAGCATCACGCTCTTCAGGTCGTGCGAGGTGTAGAGCCTGCGGTGAACCTGCGCTACGGCTGCGACCCTTCCCATCGCATTGGTCAGCGCGGCCTTGACGTCGTCCTGGGTCGCCGAATTGGCCTGCAGGTGCAACAGCGAGGCGATGATCTGCAGGGAGTTGCCGACGCGATGGTTGACCTCGCGCAGCAGGACTTCGCGTTCGGCGGCGAGCGCCGCATAGCGGTCGCGCGAAGCGTGGATCTCGGCCTCGGCCTCGTCGCGGGCCTTTTGCAGCTCGGCCTGGCGCAGCGCGTTGTCGACGGCCACTTGCAGCAGCGGAATGAAGTCGCCCTGGGCATCCTTGACCAGATAGTCGGCGGCGCCGGCCTTCAGCGCGGTCACGGCGATGCTGGAATCCTGCGACGCCGTCACGAACACGACCGGCGGCGCCCCCGGAATTGCCAGGATCTGCTCGAGCGTTTCGAGGCCGTCGAGGCCGGGCATGTACTGGTCGAGCGCGACGACATCGATGCCGCCTTGCCGGATCCGCTCGAGCCCCTGCGCGCCGCTTGCGGCATGCATCACCGTGAAGCCGGCCCGGGTCAAGCCGCGATCGACCAGGCGAGCGAGCGCCACGTCATCGTCGATATAGAGCAGCGTGGGCATCGCAGGTTTCATGTGGCGGCCGCCGGTACCTGAATGACGGAGAAGAACAGCCCCAGTTGGCGAATGGCGTTGGCGAAGCTCTCGTAGTTGACCGGTTTGGTGATGTAGACGTTGCAGCCGAGTTCGTAGCAGCGCTTGATCTCCTGGGAATCGTCGGTGGTCGTGAGCACCACGACCGGCGCGCATTTCAGATATTTATTCGCCTTGACCTGCCGCAAGATCTCGATGCCGGTCATATCCGGCAAGTTGAGATCGAGCAGGATCAGAAGCGCCTCGCCCTTGTGGTCGAGGCCGCTGCCATCCTTGCCGAACAAATAGTTGACCGCCGCTGTACCGTTCGTGAACGGCATGATCTCATTGTTGACACCGGATCGGCGGATATTGCGCTCAATCAGGCGGGCGTGCCCTTCGTCGTCCTCGATCATGATGATGGTAACTGGCTTATTCATGAACGTTCGTCTCGATGATTGATGGTCCAATTTATCGGCAGCGTGATCGTGAATGTACTGCCATTGTTGAGTTCCGAGGCCACCGACATGGTTCCACCGAGCCGGCGCACCAGGGCGCGAACGTGGGCAAGGCCGATGCCCTGTCCCGGTCTGTCCTGGGCTCCGGCGCGGCGGAACAGGTCGAAGATACGCTGATGGTCCTTGGGGTCGATACCCCTGCCATTGTCGGTGACGTCGAAAATCGCAAAGCCGAGCTTGGTCCGCCCTTTGATCGAGATGTCGCCGGCAACGCCGGGTTTGAGATATTTCAGCGCATTGTCGATCAAGTTTGAGAAAATCTGTTCGAGCGCGAGACGGTCGCTGGTGATGTGCGGCAGCGGCTCGATGCGTATGCTGGCATTGGCCTCCGCAGCCTGATGGGCCATGGTCGCGACGACGGTTTCGATCAACTCGCGCATGTCGATCTTGACCGGCTCGAACTCTCGCCGGCCCTCGCGCGTCAGATTGAGGATCGCCGAGATCAGCCGGTCCATTTTGCCGATCGACGACTTGATGAATCCGAGCGCCTCCGAAAAGTCCTGGGCAAGCTCCTGGTCGCTGGCTTCGAGCTCGGGCTCAGTGGTGTCGTTGGTGCGCTCCGGTAACGGCGGAGCCTGCGCCGCGGCGCGGCTGAGGCTTGCGATCCGCTTGAAAATGTTGCCGCGCAGTTCCTCGAGCTCGCTGGTGAATCCCATGATGTTGACCAGCGGCGAGCGGAGATCGTGACTGACGATATAGGCAAAGCGCTGGATTTCGTTATTGGCCTCGCGCAGGTCGGCGGTGCGCTCGTCGACGGTGGTTTCGAGATTGAGATTGGTGTCGCGCAATTTCGCTTCTGCCTCGTCACGTGCGCGGGTCGAACGCCGCACCAGGAATACGGAAACGCCGGCAAGCGCGACGACAAGGCCCGAGCCGGCAAGCGTCACGACCGAGGCCAGCCGCTGGCTGCGATCGGCGTTCGCCGTGCGCAGCGCGAACAGCCGGTCTTCCTCGACGTGCATCTCGTCCGCAATTGCACGGATCGCGGCCGTCGTGCTGCCTCCTGCCGCTTCGCGCACGAGCGCAGTGGCGCCCGCGCGGTTGCCTCGCTCGATGAGAGCTATCTCCCTCGCGAATTGGGAAAGCCGCAATTCGACGGCAGCGCGCAGCTTCGCGACATATTGGGCCTGAACCGGGTTGTCGCTGACCAGATGGGCGAGTTTGTCGAGCTCCGGGACAATAGCGGCAACGGCTTCCTTATGGTCGGAAAGAAACTCCGGCCCCGAGGTCAGGAGATAGCCGCGCGCCCCGCTCTCGGCCCGGCGGATTTCGAGTAGCAACGCATTGGTCTGGTTTTCCACCTCGACGGTGTGCACTACCCAGGCATTGTCTTCGCGGGACTTGTTGACGAGGATCACGGATGCGGTGCTGATGGCCACCAGCACCAGAAACCCCGCCGCGAGCAGCAGGATTTGCCCCATGGCCCGCCGGCGCGTGGCGTCAAGCGGCACCGCGAAATCGCCTCTCGCGTAAAGGAATTTCGGCTCCCCCGGATGGAAAATCTGAACGCCCACCAAAACGCCCGAACGGGCGAACTGGTTCCCGGAATTCGAAGATTCTAGCCGGCCAGGTACTGCTCGAGCCAGTGGATGTGATAGTCGCCATCGATGATGGCGGGCTCCCGCACCAGCGCGCGGAACAGCGGCAGCGTGGTCTCGATGCCGTCCACCACCATTTCGTCCAGCGCCCGGCGCAGCCGCATCAGGCATTCGGCGCGGGTCTTGCCGTGGACGATCAGCTTGCCGACGAGCGAGTCGTAATAGGGCGGGATGACATAGCCCTGGTAGACTGCGGAATCGATCCGCACGCCAAGCCCGCCCGGCGGGTGGTATTGCTGGATTTTTCCGGGCGAGGGACGGAAGGTCACGGGATTTTCGGCGTTGACCCGGCACTCGATCGAGTGACCGTTGATCACTACTTCGTCTTGCGTCACCGGCAGGTCGCCGCCGGCGGCGATGCGGATCTGTTCGAGCACGAGATCGATATCGGTGATCATCTCGGTGACGGGATGTTCGACCTGGATGCGGGTGTTCATCTCGATGAAATAGAATTCGCCGTCCTCGTAGAGAAACTCGACCGTGCCGACGCCGAGATATTTCATCTGCTGCATCGCTTTCGCGACCGTAAGTCCGATCTTGTTGCGCGCGGCCGCATCAAGCGCGGGCGAGGGGCCTTCTTCCCAGACCTTTTGGTGACGCCGCTGCAGCGAGCAATCGCGCTCGCCGAGATGGATCGCGTCGCCGCGGCCGTCGCCGAGCACCTGGATTTCGATGTGGCGCGGCTTCTGCAGATATTTTTCGAGATAGACCGAGGCATCGCCGAACGCCGACTTGGCCTCGTTGGCCGCGGTCGACAGCGCCAGCGCCAGATCTTCCGGCGTTTGCGCGACTTTCATGCCGCGACCGCCGCCGCCGGCGGCAGCCTTGACCAGCACGGGAAAGCCGATTTTTTTTGCAATCGCCATCGCGTTGTCGTCGGGCGCGACCGCGCCATCGGAGCCGGGCACCACGGGGATGCCGAGTTTCCTCGCGGTCTTCTTGGCCTCGATCTTGTCGCCCATCAGACGGATGTGTTCGGCCTTGGGCCCTATGAATTGCAGATTGTGGTCGGCGAGGATCTCGGCAAAGCGCGCGTTCTCCGACAGAAAGCCGTAGCCGGGATGCACCGCGTCGGCGCCGGTGATCTCGCAGGCCGCGAGCAGCGCGGGTACGTTGAGATAAGAGTCCTTCGACGGCGGCGGCCCGATGCAGACGCTCTCGTCGGCAAGCCGCACATGCATGGCATCGGCATCGGCGGTCGAATGCACCGCAACGGTCGCAATGCCGAGCTCCTTGCACGCCCGCAGCACGCGCAAAGCAATCTCGCCGCGGTTGGCTATGAGGATTTTGTCGAACATGTTGTCTCAAGAGGCGAGTAGCGAATGGCGCGCGGCGAATAGAGGGAGTTCATCTC
This sequence comes from uncultured Alphaproteobacteria bacterium, assembly GCA_963713785.1. Taxonomy (GTDB): domain Bacteria; phylum Pseudomonadota; class Alphaproteobacteria; order Rhizobiales; family Xanthobacteraceae; genus Bradyrhizobium. Next base: position 794,591 of record CAVQNB010000001.1, on the reverse strand, counting down.
GTCAACCACTCGCCATGCGCTACTACTCAATAATCACCAGCGGTTCGCCGAATTCGACCGGCTGGCCGTCCTCGACAAGAATCTGCGTCACAGTGCCGGCGTGCGGCGATGGAATCTGATTCATCGTCTTCATGGCTTCGATAATCAGAAGCGTCTGTCCGACCGAAACCTTGGCGCCGACCTCGATGAACGGCTTTGCGCCGGGCTCCGGAGCCCAATAGGCGGTGCCGACCATGGGCGAGGGCACCACGCCCGGATGTTTGGAGAGATCCGCCGATGCTGACGCAGCGGTAACCGCCGCAGATGCGCCGGTCGGCACCGGCGCAAAATTGGCCGGTATCGATGCTGCGATACTGACATTGCGCGCGACGCGCACGCGAAGGCCTGCGCGCTCGATCTCGATCTCGGTCAGGCTCGTCTCGTCGAGCAGCAGCGCGAGCTCGCGAATAAGCGTGCTGTCGTCCTTTGAGATTTTTGCGTCTGCTTTGTCTTCAGGCTGGCGCGCCATGATCTAAATCCGAAAACTCGTGAATCCGACGACTCTTGTCCGAAGCTCAGTGGCGGGCGGATGTGTCAGGCTTTTGCCTTGACGCCGATCCTGGCGGCAAGACCTGATATCGCGAGCCTGTAGCCGTCAATGCCAAAGCCGCAAAGCGAAGCGAACGCGGCCATGGCGGTGAAGGAGTGATGACGGAAACTCTCGCGGGCGTGAATGTTGCTGATGTGCACTTCGACGGTGGGGATTTTCGCCGCGACCAGCGCATCGTGCAGCGCGATCGAGGTGTGCGAATAGCCCCCCGCATTGATGATGATCCCCACGGCCTTGGCGGCATGCGCTTCGTGGATGAAATCGATCAATTCGCCCTCGCGGTTGGACTGTCGGCAATCGGCCTTGAGGCCGAACCGGGCTGCCGAATCGGTGCAAAGCTTCTCGACCTCGGCGAGCGAGGCATGGCCGTAGGTCGCAGGCTCGCGCGTTCCCAACAGATTGAGGTTCGGCCCGTTGAGCACGTAAATCGTATCGGCAGCTGTTCTGGCCATCCAAATCCCGGCAAGCGTCTAGGGGTGGTTCGGAAACCCTGGCGGAGGCCGCGTTATAGGTAACATCGGTCGATAGGGGAAGCCTTTAAGCCCTTCAGAAAGGCCTTCAAACGCCTCATCCAGCTTACAAAAAGCTGTGCAGAACCTGCGGAAACCATGGTGTTAACCAAGGTTAGGGATCGCTGGCCCAGAGAAACAGAAGACGGACGGAGACAGCAGGCGGGCGGAGACAGAAAAGGGGCGGGCATTGCTGCCCGCCCCGAACGCTTGCCTTGAGTGCCGGTATCAGACGTCCAGAATAGCCACGATCTCATAGGTCGCGGGGTCGATCACCAGGATCTGGTCGCGGACCCGAATGAACTCGTAACCGCGCCACTCCGGATAGATGGTCACGACCTCAGCGGGAAGCGGACGGAACGACACGCCCTCGCGCGGCACGCGGGTGCCGACCGCGATCGAGAAGTTCACACTGTTGAGCGGCTCGACGCGCTCATTCTTGATCACGGTCGTGATCTTGGTGCGCTGCTCGGTGGAGAGCTTGGCAGCGGCGCCGGCCTGACCCGTCGTCGTCTGCGACTTGGTTTGCGCGTTCATGTTGTCGTTGCGGTCGCGGGTCTGGGCGTTCTGATCTTTGTCGCGGCCTTCGCGAATCTGGGCATTCTGATCGCGGTCGCGACCCTCCTTGCCCTCGGCCTTCATGTTGTCCTTGCGGTCTTCACGACCCTCGGCCTTCATGTCCTTGCCGCTCTTCAGATCCTTGCCGCTCTTGGTCTCGTTCTCGGAGCTCATGCCCTTCGACTTCTGACCTGGCGCAGCTTCTTCGGCGCTCTTGCTCTTGGCAGTACCTGCCGGCGACTTTTCATCGGACTGCGTCGACTTCATGCCGGACGAAGATCCGGACGGTTCCATAGCGTTGCGGTTCGAAGGCGCAGCGGAATTACCAGTGGACGGCGCACTCTGCTGCGCCGCAGCTCCGCCCTGTTCGCGGCCCATCCCTGTTCCCTGTGCGTTGGCGAAACCGGCGCCGGCGATCAGCGCGATCGCGGCCGCCGAAATCAGAAAGCGATTATTCATCGAATATCTCCTCACGTGTTTGCATTGCCCGTGGCCGACAACGAAGCGCGATGTGAGATGTTCCGCCGCGATGTGCAGTTCCGCCGATATGTTTTCTGAATGCGTGATGAACTTGGAAACTCGACAAACGATCTGCAAACAAAAAGGCCGGCGAACCGCCGGCCTTTCATTCAATCGCTGCGACGGTTGGTCGCGCCGATCAGCACGTCGCCTTGCCGCAGCGGGCGGTGCTGATCTTTTCCTTCAATCCCTCGAGGCCGACCGCGCCGATCACCACCTGCTTGCCGATCACATAGCTCGGCGTGCCGTTCATGCCCATGCCTTCGGCGAGCTTGAAGTTCTCCTCGATGGTGGCTTTCGCTTCCGGGCTTGCCATGTCCTTCTCGAGCCTTGCCATGTCAAAGCCGGCGTCCTTGGCCGCGGCCATCGCGCGGGCCTTGTCGGCCACACCGCGGCCGCCGAGCAGCTTCTGGTGGAAGTCGAGATATTTCTTGCCGGTCGGATCCTGCATGCGCACGGCGACCGCGACCTTTGCGGCTTCGACCGAACCCTCGCTCAGCACCGGGAATTCCTTCAGCACGACCTTCAGCTTGGGATCGGTCTTCAGGAGATCGAGCATGTCGGCCATCGCGCGTTTGCAATAGCCGCAATTGTAGTCGAAGAACTCGACGAAGGTGACGTCGCCGTCCTTGTTGCCGAGCGTGACGCCGCGCGGCGAATTGAAGATCGCGTCGGCATTCTCGGTGATGCTGGCTTCGTGCTTCTCGGCTTCCGCGGCGGCCTGCCGCTTGGTGAGCTCGTTCATCGCCTCTTCCAGCACCTCGGGATGGGCGATCAGATAGTTCTTGACGATGATCTCGATATCGCCGCGCTGGGTATCGGTGAAGCTTTGCGCCTGGACAGCCGGCGCGCCACACAAGACGAGCGCGAACAGTGCGGGGGCGAAGAGGCGGAACGACGGCATTGGCAAATCCTCTGGCTGAAGCCGGTTTTGGAAATTCGTTTAGTTCTCTACGCTAGCTAATATTGATTTCTAGTTGCTCTTTTGACCGGGCGGCATTTTCGCGGTCACGATATCGTCAGCCTTGACCCAACCGGGCGTGCCGATCGCGAAACGGGTCTTGGCGCGTGAGGCGAGATCGCGTGCGGTCTTGTTGTCGCCGCGCAGGAAGGCGGCTTGCGCCGACGCCAGATCGGCTTCCGCATAATCTCCCTTTCTGCCGTAGGCCATCGCGAGTTGGGTGATAGCCCAGCGGCGCCTCGGTCTCGCGCGCCACCGCGGCACGCAGGATCGTGATCGCCTCGTCGGCGTAGGCCTTATTATCCGTCGCGACGAGCGCTTGCCCAAGTAACATCTCGATGAGCGGCGAGCTGTTGGATAACTGCACCGCCTTGCGCAGCGGCGCGATCGCCTCAGTGGGCTCTGCCGCCCTCGAGCAGCGCCTGGCCGCGCAACTCATAGAAATAGGGGTTAGCTGGGCTGCACCTGGATCAGCCCGTCGATCTGGGCGAGCGCGTTGCGCAGATCGCCGTGCAGATAGGTCGTGATCGCGTGCGCGTAGCGCGCGGGCAGGCTGTCGTTCGACATCGGATAGCGCCGGTAGACGGTGTCCTGCCGCTCCATGAAGGCCGAGATCTTGGCGCGCATCATGTCGTGGCGCAGTTGCAGGGCGGGATCGTCCTTCTTGTCCCAATAGGGAGTCGAACGCGCGAGCTCCTCGAGCGCGGCGACACGCTCGACCGGCATCGGGTGCGATTGCAGGTAGGGATCAGCGCCGTGCGCGGCGAACAGGCTGTCATTGGTGAAGCGCTTGAAGGTCTCGTACATCCCCTTCGCGGATTGGCCGGTAGCGTTCAGAAACTTCACCCCGGCGCGGTCGGCGTTTTCCTCCTGCTGCGCGCACATAGGAGATCAGGTTGCGGCGGATCATTTCCTGGGGACCTGCGATCGCGGCGGCGCCGGCATTGGCGAGGCCGCTATTGGCGTTGCCGCCCCGCGCACCCGCCACGATGGCGCCGACGCCGAGCAGCATGGCGATGATCATCTGGGTCTGCGCCTGCGCCAATTGCTCGCGCATCTTGGCGAGATGGCCGCCGGCCAAGGTGGCCGGTTTCGTGCGCCAGCACGCCGATCAGCTGGTTCGGGGTCTCCGACTGCATGATCGCGCCGTAGTTCACGAAGATGCGGCGGCCGTCGGCGACGAAAGCGTTGAAAGCGGAATCGTTGATGATGACCATCTGGATGTTCTGCTTTTCCAGACCGGCGGCGCGCAGGATCGGCCGCGTATATTCGCGCAGCAATTGCTTCGGACTCGGTGTCGCGCAGCACCGGCGGACCCCTGTTCTCCTTCTCCTGCGCCAGCGCAGGGGCGATCGGCGCCAAGGCGAGCGCTGTCGCGACGGTGACGGCGGTCAGAACGGTGGTTTTCCTGGCGAGCGCTATGCGAAGCAACATCGGGCGGTCTTTATCGATTGGCGGCGGGCCGGATTAAGGGATATGTCCTAACAAACTGCGGAATACGGCTAGTCTTTGGCACGAGTCCTTGGGCACGGGTCGTTGGGCACGGGGTCTTTGGGTACCGGCGCCGCGGTTCCGAGGTCACAGAGGCAGCGGGCGAGGAAATAGCAGATATCGATGCTTGAAGCGACACGGAGAGACCGCGTGGAGCGGCTTTTGACGGCATCCGCCCGGAGCGATGTTCCGCCGTTCATGGTGATGGACGTGATGGCGGCGGCGGCGCGGATCGAGGCGGCCGGCGGTCATGTCATTCACATGGAAGTCGGGCAGCCTTCGGCCTCGGCGCCGAAAACGGCCATTGCCGCCGCCCATGCGGCACTCGATGGCGGACGAATCGACTATACCTCGGCGCTCGGCATCCCTTCGCTTGCGCGAGCGCATATCCCGCCATTACCGCGATACTTGTGGCTGCGCGGTCGATGCCGAGCGGATTGTGGTCACGACCGGCTCCTCGGGCGCCTTTATCCTGGCCTTCCTTGCCATGTTCGAGCCGGGCGACCGCGTCGCGGTGACCGTCCCCGGCTACCCGCCGTACCGGCACATTCTAACCGCGCTCGGCTGCGAGCCGGTGCTGATCGAGACCTCGAATGATACCCGCCACGCCCTGACCGGTGAGGCCCTGCTATCCGCCCATCGCAAGACGCCGTTGAAGGGCGTCCTCGTCGGAAGTCCGGCCAATCCGACCGGCACCATGATGTCACGGGAGGCGCTCACCAACCTGATTGCCGCGGCGGAAGGCGCAGGCATCCGCTTCATTTCCGACGAAATCTACCACGGCCTCGACTATGCCTTTCCGGCGGTGACCGCGGCGGAACTTTCGCCCCATGCGTTCGTCATCAACTCGTTCTCGAAATATTTCTGCATGACCGGCTGGCGGGTGGGCTGGATGGTAGTGCCGGAGCCGCTGGTGCGCCCAATCGAGCGGCTGCAGCAGAATCTCTCCATTTCGGTGCCGGCCTTGTCGCAAATCGCGGCAGAGGCGGCATTCGACGGCTACGAGGAGATGGAGGCGATCAAGCGCGGCTATCTGGAGAACCGCCGTATCCTGATCGAGGGCTTGCCGAAGGCGGGCTTGAAGAAATTCCTCCCGGCAGACGGCGCGTTCTACCTCTATGCCGATGTTTCGGACTTCACCGCCGACAGTTTTGAATTCGCCAAGCAAATGCTGGAACGCGCCAATGTCGCAGCGACCCCCGGCATCGATTTCGATCCGATTCACGGCCGCACCTTCATCCGCTTTTCCTATGCGCGGTCGGCCGACGAGATGCGCGAGGCGGTCGCGCGCATCACGCGCTGGCTTGGATAATTGGCCTGAATAATTTGTGGGTTGGCACCGTCCGGCGACCACAGGCGTCATTGACTCTGCGGACGCAATTGATCTTGGCTATATCGGAAAGACTGCGGCCAGCTGCATCGACGGCGGGCCTAAAGAAGTCGATGGGGGAGGAACGTCATGGCGCCAACAACCATAGCTGCTGCGCCGGTGCGCGCGGCAAAGCCCTGGTACAAGATTCTCTATGTCCAGGTCTTGATCGCGATTCTGCTCGGCGTCGTGGTCGGCTGGCTTTGGCCGGAGCTTGCCAAGAACGACTGGATCAAGGCGCTCGGCGACGGCTTCATCAAGCTGATCAAGATGGTGATCGCGCCGATCATCTTCTGCACGGTGGTGTCGGGCATTTCACACATCCAGGATGCCAGCAAGGTCGGCCGCGTCGGCGTCAAGGCGCTGGTCTATTTCGAGGTTGTGTCGTCGTTCGCGCTGGTGCTCGGCCTCGTCATGGGCAATCTGTTCCAGATCGGGCACGGGCTTGCCGCCAAGCCCGATGCGGCGGCGGTCGCCAGTTTCGTCAAGCAGGCGGAAGCGCAAAAATCGGTCGATTTCGTCCTCAACATCATCCCGGACAGCGTGGTCGGGGCGCTGGCGCGCGGGCGACATTCTGCAGGTGCTGCTGTTTGCGATCCTGTTCGGATTCGCGCTGATGGCGATGGGCGAGCGCGCCGCGCGGCTGCGCGATATCATCGACGATACCGCGCATGCGGTGTTCGGCGTCATCGGCATCGTCATGAAGGCGGCGCCGCTCGGCGCGTTTGGCGCCATGGCCTTTACCATCGGCAAGTTCGGGCCCGCCGCGCTCGGCAATCTCATCGGCCTGATCGCGCTGTTCTATGCCACCGCCGGGCTGTTCGTGGTGATCGTGCTCGGGGCGATCGCCCGCTTCGTCGGGTTCAATATCTTCAAGTTCCTCAGCTTACATCAAGGATGAGCTCCTGATCGTGCTCGGCACCTCTTCATCGGAAAGCGCGCTGCCGCAATTGATGGAGAAGCTCGAGCGGCTCGGCTGTTCCAAGCCGGTGGTCGGCCTCGTGGTGCCGACCGGCTACTCGTTCAACCTCGACGGCACCAATATCTACATGACGCTGGCGACGCTGTTCATCGCGCAGGCGCTCGGCGTTGATCTCTCCTTCAGCCAGCAATTGACCATCCTGATCGTGGCGATGTTGACGTCGAAAGGCGCAAGCGGCGTCACCGGCGCGGGCTTCATCACGCTTGCCGCGACACTTTCCGTGGTCAATCCGGTGCTGGTGCCGGGCATGGCGATCGTGTTCTCGATCGACAAATTCATGAGCGAGGTGCGCGCGCTCACCAACATCATCGGCAACGGGATTGCGGCCGTGTTCGTGTCGTGGTGGGAGGGCGAGCTTGACCAGGAGAGGCTGCACGCCAATCTCAACAAGCAGATCGATACCTCCGATCTCGAGACGGCGGTGACGACGGGGTAGCCGCCGCAAAAGCGCAAAACAAAAACCGCCCGGTCTGACCGGGCGGTTTGGTTTCGCAAAATCCAATCAGTCGAAGAGTGCCGACTATTCGCCCTCGACGCCGATCGCGTAGGCGGTTTCGCCGTGAACCGCGTCGTCACCGACCTTCAACGTCGCCTCATCCATTCGCAGCGGCACGATGAACGAGATGACCTTGCAGATGATGTAGGTCGCGATGATGTTGTAGACGATGATGAACGCCGCGCCCTCCGCCTGCAGCAGGAGCTGACCGGGATTGCCGTACAGCAAGCCGGTGATGTTGACGCCGGGCGCCTCCTTGTCGGTGCCGATGTACATCAGCATGTCCGGATTGGCGAAGATCCCGGTGAGCAAGCCGCCGGTGAGGCCGGCTACGCCGTGGGTCGACAGCACACTGAGCGTATCGTCCACCTTCTTCATGAAGTTCATCTTTTGCAGCTTGTTCATCGCGAGCCACGGAATGATGCCGGCGATGACACCGATCGCGATCGCGCCCAAACCGTCGACATAGCCGGCGGCGGGAGTGATGGCGACGAGGCCTGCGATCATGCCGTTGACGGCACCTAACACGGACGGCTTGCCATAAGCCATCTTGTCCATGAGCGTCCAGACCAACAGCGCCACAGCGGTGCAGGTGTTGGTGTTGAGCACGGCAGCACCGGCATCGGCGTTGGCGAAGTAGGGGTCGCCGCCGTTGAAACCGTTCCAGCCGAGCCACAGGATTCCGGCACCGACCAGCGTCATCAACAGACTGTTGGGCGGGAAATGGTCGCGATCGGCCTGTAGCCGTGGACCGACCATCCAGGCAACAACGAAACCGGATGTGCCGGCGGCCAGATGGATGACATAGCCGCCCGAGAAGTCCGCAACACCCATGGCCGCGAGCCAGCCGCCGCCCCACAGGCTAAAAGCGCCGACCGTATAGACCAGCGTCATCCATACCGGGCAGAAGATCATCCACGCCGTGAAGTTCATGCGGCCCAGCACGGAGCCGGCAAGGATGATGACGGTGATGGCGGCGAACACGAACTGGAAGAAAATCAGCGTCGCCATCGGGAAGGTGAGCGCCGGCATGCCCGCTGCCGCCGCCGGTATGATTGCCTGGCCGGTGGTAAAGGAAGCCGAGGTCGCCAGCCCCGGTTTACCGAGGAACGGGAACCATTGCTCCCCGAACGCCATGTTGTAGTCGAACAGGATCCAGACGACCAAGACGGAAGCGAAAGCGTACATCGACATGAAGGCGGAATTGATCGCCCATTTCTTCTTGACGATGCCACCGTAGAGAACCGTCAGTCCCGGAATGCTTTGCAGACCGACGAACGTCGCAGCCGCGAGCTGCCACGCATTATTTCCAGTATCCAGCCATTGTGGTGAAGGTACGAGTGCCATGAGCGTTCCCCAATACGTTTGAACTAGCTCAGCCCGTGCAGCGCCCGCACAGACCAGCATCAGAAAAAACGCAAGGACTGTACCACCCGCCTGAAGTAAACCTCCGCGTTGACTGGTATGAGTTTTCTATAAAAAACCGGTGTGTGTCGTTTAAGTTGCATTGGCTAATAAATCATCATTTGCATATAAAACAGGCAGTAGACTTGCGAAGGGGAGGCCCATGATTGTGATGCGATTAGCAGTGGCAATTGGTGCGTTGGTGCTCGTCATGGCGGCTCCCGCCAGCGCCGGCGACGCGCAGCACGGCCAGAGCGCGATCACCTGCACCAACGTCGCAAGCGGCACGAGCTGGCAGATCAAGATCGACTACGACAAGGGCACCGTGGATTCCAATCCGGCCCGCATCAGCGACGCGGAGATTTCCTGGCATGATCCGAGCGACGGCGGCAACTACACGCTTGACCGCAAATCCGCGAAGCTTACGGCTATCGTCGCCTCGAGCACCGGCGGCTATTTCCTGTTTCATCGCTGCAAGCTGGAGAATTGACACCGCGGCCTTCCGGAACATGCACTCGCGGAAATTGGAGCGGCGCGGATGGCTCAGCGGGTTTCCGGCATTAAGATAAGTGTCGGGTTCGTCTCCGAGACCGGACCGCGCAAGCGCAATGAAGATTTTGCCGGCGCCGTTTTCGGCCCGGAGCTGCCCGCGCCGCGGCGCGATGTGGTGGCGGCGATATCGGACGGAATTGGCGGCGCCAAGGGCGGCCGCGAGGCGGCCGAGATCGCGGTGCGCGGTTTCCTCGATGGCTTCTGCGACCTGCCCGAGACGATGGAAGTGCGTCGCGCCGCGGCCATCGTGCTGAATTCGCTCAATGGCTGGATCCACTCGCAAGGCCAGCGCGACCCCGAATTGATGGGGATGGGATGCACCTTCACGGCGCTGGTGCTGCGCGGGCGCATCGCCCATGTGCTGCATGTCGGCGACACCCGCGCCTACCGGCTTCAGCCGCGACCGCCTGACCTTGTTGACCACCGATCACGTGCGGCCGGCCGGCGACAACGGCCGTTCCAACATCCTGATCCGCGCGCTCGGCGTCGAGACCGAGGTGCGGCTCGACTACACCAGCCAGGTCGTGGCGCAGCACGACCGCTTCCTGCTTTGCAGCGACGGCGTGCACGGCTTACCTGCCGGCGGAGACCATCGCCGACATCCTGCGCGAGCGCGTCTCTTCCGAGGATACCGCGCGTGCGCTGGTGGCGGCGGCGCTCGATGCCGGCAGCACCGATAACTGCAACCGCGCTGGTGCTCGACGTGGTTGGCCTGGAAACGGCTGAAGCCGCCGATATCGGCGCCAACATCACCGAACTGCCGGTGATCCCGGTGCCGCAGGACGGCGAGACGATCGATGGTTTTGTGCTCAAGGTGCTGTTGTCCGACGGCCGATACACCCGCCTGTTCGGCGCGGAGGACGAGGTCGAGGGCGGTGAGGTGGCGCTGAAATTCCCAAAGCCGCTGGTCGCCACTGTCGATACCTATCGCGCAGCCTTCATCCGCGAGGCGTGGGTCGGCGCGCGCGTGACAAGCCCCTGGCTCGGCCACACCATCGAGCTGCCGCCGGGGCGGCAGACCTGCCTCTACACGGTGATGCCGCTCTACCAGGGCGAACTGCTGGAGACCCGGCTCTCGCGCCGCTCCCGCGCTTGGGTCTGGAGGAAGGACGCAACATCGCGATCAAGCTGGCGCGCGCGGCAGCGGCGCTGCACCGCGCCGGCATCATCCATCGCGACATCAAGCCGGACAACGTGATCCTCGAGCGCGAAGGATCGCTGAAGCTGATCGATCTCGGGGTGGTGCGCATTCCCGGACTGGAGGATGCCCCGCCGCAGGACATTCCCGGCACGCCCGCCTACATGGCGCCGGAAATGTTTGACGGCGAAGCCGGCAACGAGGCGACCGACATCTATGCGCTCGGCGTCACCATGTTCCGCGCCTTCACCGGCGAATACCCTTACGGCAATGCCGACGCCATCAGCCCGCCGCGCCGGGACCGGCCGACGCCGCTTTCCGCCTTGCGCCCCGACCTGCCGGCCTGGCTGCAGGCCGCGCTCGCCCGTGCGATCGCAAAAGATCCCGCCGAGCGTTTTCGCGACATGACCGAATTCGCCGTGGAGATGGAGGCGGGACCGGCGCGCGCCGCGCCGGAAATTCGAACCGGCCGCAGACGCTGCTTGAGCGTAACCCCGTTCGATTCTGGCAAGGTGTGGCCGCGCTGCTCGCGCTGGCGCTCGTGGTGTCACTGCTGCGGCATTGAGGGCTTGCCTCCAGCACGGGCGCAAATCAAACATCGCATCCGTCAAGGCTCGGCGCGCTCGCGCCTTCAGCAGGAACTCGGCGAAAGTAAAAACCGCCCGGTTTTGCCGGGCGGTTTTTCGTCTCGGATGTCTTATTCGCCGTTGCCAAAACGCCGTGACCACCAACCGGCCTTGCGGGGCTGGTTGTCGCCTGATGCCTCGGGAGCGGGCTCGGCCGGGGCAGGGGCCGGCACAGGTTGGCTATGGCTGATCGGCGGCGACGCGGCGGGCTGGGCCTCGGCCAGGAAACTCACCTTCTCGCGCACGGTCGAACGCCGCCGCGCCGCGGCTCGCTCGGCCTCTTGCGCGGTCTCGGCTTCCGTCGGAGCCGGTGCCGCTTCCACCTGATGGTGATAGGCCGGCTGCTGCTCCGGCTGCGATGCAATCGGTTCGGGCTGGATCACCGGCAAGGATTGCTCGGATGGACCGCCGTCAAAATCCGCCACCGCGCTTGAAGCTTCCGGTTCCGCTCGCGGCCCGAACTCGTCGGTGATCGATACGGCAAGACCGTCTTCCGCACCGTTGCCGCGCCGGCGGCGTCCACCGCGGCGTCCACGACGGCGCGGCCGGCGTTCGCCGCCGCCCTGCTGATCGTTGCGTGCGAAGCTCGGCTGCTCCTCGGCCTCATCCTCCTCGGCGTCGCCTTCATCTCCTTGTGTGTCGGCAACCACGCCCGGCTCGGCGTGGATGGCCTCGCCTTCCTCACGCGGCGAGCCGCTCTCGCGCGCTTCACCGCGGCCGCGCCGGCGCCGCCTGCGCTTGCGGCGATGGCCGTCGTCGGACGTGCCTTCGCCTTCGCCCGCTTCGCCGGCCACCGGGTCGCCGGCAAGCCCCTCGGTCTCCTCGGTCTCGACTTCGGATTCGGCTTCAAGGTCGAACGCCTCATCGTCGTCGAACGCTTCCTCCTGCGGGGGCGGAGCGGCCGCGGCTTGCGCCGCCAGCAGCGCCTTGGCGGCTTCCAGCGTATGCACCTGCTCGCCGCGATCGATGATGAACGATTGCTGACCGCTGACCGTGGCGTCGGCGACCACCGACAGCGTTACCTTGAAACTGTTTTCGAGGTCGCGCAGATGGCCGCGCTTGTGGTTCAGCACGTAGAGCGCAACGTCGGTCCGGGTCCGCACCACGAGATTATGGGTGGCGCCCTTCATCAGGATTTCCTCGATGCCGCGCAGCAATTGCAGTGCCACCGAGGAGACCGAACGCACGTGCCCGGTGCCGCCGCATTGCGGACAGGGCTCGGTCGAACTCTCCAGCACGCTGGCGCGGATGCGCTGGCGCGACATTTCCAGTAGCCCGAAATGCGAGATGCGTCCGACCTGGATCCTTGCGCGATCCTGCCGCAGGCAATCGGAAAGTTTTCGTTCGACCGCGCGGTTGTTGCGCTTCTCGTCCATGTCGATGAAGTCGATGACGATCAGCCCGGCAAGGTCGCGCAATCGCAGCTGCCGCGCGACTTCCTCGGCCGCTTCGAGATTGGTCTTGAGCGCGGTGTCCTCGATGTGATGCTCGCGGGTCGAGCGGCCGGAGTTGACGTCGATCGAAACCAGCGCCTCGGTCTGGTTGATCACGACATAGCCGCCGGAGCGCAACTGCACGGTCGGCGAGAACATCGCGTCCAACTGGCTTTCGACCCCCATCCGCGAGAACAGCGGCTGGCCGTCGCGATATTGCTTCACCGCGCGGACGTTGGAGGGCATCAGCATCTTCATGAAATCGCGCGCTTCGTGATAGCCGGCTTCGCCCGCGACCATGATGTCGTCGATTTCCTTGTTGTAGAGGTCGCGCAGCGAGCGCTTGATCAGCGAACCTTCCTCGTAGACCAGGGTCGGGGCCTGCGACTTCAAGGTCATGTCGCGCACGGTTTCCCACATCCGGATCAGATATTCGAAGTCGCGCTTGATCTCGGGCTTGGTGCGCGAGGCGCCGGCGGTGCGCAGGATGATGCCCATGCCTTCGGGCACATCGAGATCCTGCACCACTTCCTTCAGGCGTGAACGGTCCTGCGCGCTGGTGATCTTGCGGCTGATGCCGCCGCCGCGCGCGGTGTTGGGCATCAACACCGCATAGCGGCCGGCCAGCGAGAGGTAGGTCGTCAGCGCCGCGCCCTTGTTGCCGCGCTCTTCCTTCACAACCTGCACCAGCATCACCTGACGGCGCTTGATGACTTCCTGGATCTTGTACTGACGGCGGGGGCGGAAGGCGCGCTCCGGCACCTCTTCCAGCACGTCGTCGCCACCGACGGATTCGACGACTTCGTCCTCGGCGTCCTCGCCTTCATCGTCATCCTCATGCAGCTCGTCGCCGATCGGCGCTGCGACACGCTCGGCGTCGGTCGAGGCGGCGTGTTCCTCGCCGGCATGTTCGGCATGGCGCACGTCGTCAGCGTGCGCGGCGTTTTCCTGCGCCTGCTCCGCGTGGGTCTGCTCGTCAGGATGCCGCTCGTCCTGGCCAGGATCTTCATTGAATTCGGGTGCGGCCGGCTCATCGACGGCGGCGGCAACGGATGCCTCGATCGCGGCCGTAACCGGCGTCTCGGCCTGCGCTTCGGCTACGGGTGCATGCTCGTGGCTGTCTTCGTCATGATCATGTTCGTGATGGTGATCGTCGTGATCATGATCGTGCGAATGCCCGTCATGTTCATGCGCGCCGTGCTCATGCGCGTCATGATCGCGGGCCTCATGATGCTCCGCATCGGTGTGGTATTCGGCTGCTTGATTCCCGAAAGGCTGCGCCGCCTGCGACGGATCGGCGCTGGCGTTCTCGACGATCTCGCTCTGGACGCGGTCGCCATGACCGCGGCGGCGTGAGTTGCGGTGGCGCGGCCGCCTGCGGTTGGAACGGTTTTCGCTCTCTTCCTCAGCCTCGCGATGGGCGCGTTCGTCGGCTTCGATCAGAGCCTGACGGTCAGCGACCGGAATTTGGTAATAGTCGGGATGGATTTCGCTGAAGGCCAGGAAGCCGTGACGGTTGCCGCCATATTCGATGAACGCGGCCTGCAGTGACGGCTCTACGCGCGTGACTTTGGCGAGGTAGATGTTGCCGCGCAGTTGCTTGCGCTGGGCGGTCTCGAAATCAAACTCTTCGACGCGATTGCCGCGGACCACGACGACCCGGGTCTCTTCCGGGTGGGTGGCATCGATCAACATTTTGTTGGGCATTTTGTAACTCTTGGCGGCGGTGGGCGCGGTTTACCTTGAGCGCGTATCGCGCCGCCGGGTGACGCGACGGTCCACCTGATTCGGGGGTGAGGGGAAGGCCAAAACGCAACCCGGGGCGCCGCGCCGAACCACATCCCACTGGCGCAAAGCGGCGCGCGGAGCTTTGGCTCCGCTTTGTCGCGAATTGTCCGGAGGTATTGGTCGGCAACACAGTCTGGCGCATCAAGCGTCGGCCCGTCTGGAACACGTTGGCGGCGGAAACGGCCGCCTTGTCTATCGCTGAAGGCAAGGTGTGGCGCCTTGAGCGCCCGCCTGGAAAGTGCATATCGGGCTCGTTCCGAGCCTGATAGGGCTATGCCGCCTCTCCGAAACCGCCCCTAAAACGAGATGGGGCCGGATACCGCTCGGGCTCGAAACCGCCTCTCCCTGGTAGCCGCGCACCGCGCTGGCTGAGGGGGATGGCGGAAAGACGCTGGAATCTCCTAGAAATCGAAGGTTCCGGCGCTGCACCGGGAGGCTGAACGCGACACAACCGGGAGTATTAGCCGTCAGCCCTCCGTACATACGTGGAATGCCCCGGCGGCGCAAGGGAAGCGTCGCCGTGCTACAACAGTCACCGTTATTCACCGAAACGCCTTTAAGCCGCGATTAACCCTGTGGTTCTATTGCGGTAAAAGGGCCGCTCGGAGGCTAAGGATTCGTTGGCGAGCCGCGCAAACCATTTGATTTTGCTGGGATTAGCGCTCGTGTGCGCCGCAGCATTGTCGTGCTCGGTCTTAGGCCTCGTCGGCACCGCACAAGCCCAATCGCCGGCAACGATGGCCATTGCCGCCACAGTGCCGGCCATCGCCACCGACGCCCGGCTCGCCGGGGACGCCAAACAGACCCGCTTCGTTCTTGATCTCGACAAGACCATCCAATATCGGGCCTTCACCCTGGGCGATCCCTACCGGGTGGTGGTCGATATTCCCCAGGTCGATTTCCGGCTGCCGGTTGGGGCCGGCACCGCCGGCCGCGGACTGGTCAAGGCGTTCCGCTATGGCCTCGTCATGCCGGGCGGTTCGCGAATTGTGTTTGACCTGACCGGACCGGCCAAGATCGCCAATTCCTATGTGCTCGATGCGGCCAATGGCCAGCCGTCGCGGCTGGTGCTGGAGATCGAGGAAGTCGACCGCGCGGCCTTCAGTCAAGCGGCCGCGGCGGAGAACAAGCCCGACCTCAGGCCTGCCATCGCGGGCGTCAATACCGCAGCGCCGACAGATACATCTACATCGGCCCCGCCAAAACCGGCCTCGCCGCCGGATTTGCGGCCCGTGGTGGTGATCGATCCCGGCCATGGCGGCCTCGACAATGGCACGCGGTCGGGCGGCGATGTCATGGAGAAAGACCTGGTGCTGGGCTTTGGCCTCGCGTTGCGCGATCGCGTCGAGAAGAGCGGCAAGTATCGCGTCGTCATGACCCGATCCGATGACACTTTCATCCCACTCAACGATCGCGTGAAGATCGCCCGCAATCAATCGGCCGCGCTGTTCGTCTCGATCCATGCCGACGCGCTGCCGCGCCGCGAGGGCGATGCGCAGGGGGCGACGATCTATACGCTGTCCGACAAGGCCTCCGACGCCGAGGCCGAGCGGCTGGCAGAGGACGAAAACAAGGCGGACGCCATTGGCGGCGTCAATCTGACCGAAGAGCCGACCGATGTCGCCGACATCCTGATCGACCTCGCGCAGCGCGAAACCCGCACATTCTCAAACCGCTTCGCGCGGCTGTTGATGGGTGAGATGAAGAATACCGTGCGGATGCACAAACATCCCCTGAAGTCGGCCGGATTTCGGGTGTTGAAAGCGCCCGACGTCCCGTCGGTGCTGGTCGAACTCGGCTATGTCTCGAACAAAGGCGACCTCGAACACCTTGTTTCGGAGAATTGGCGTTCTAAAACGGTGGGATCGATGGCCAAGGCCATCGACGTCTTCCTGGCCAAGCGACTGGCAAATGCGGGAGCGGCGAATTAAAAGGAAGCCCTAGTTTGGCCACAGGCGGCAGCTTTATAAAACGAGCACGAGGTATTCGGAATCGCTGAGGATTCTGCCCTCAGCCACGCTATTATAGGTCCGGTCGGGGAACGCTCATCTGTTCCGTCGGATGTTCGCATTGAGGAAAGCGCCGGCTCTTGAGGCGCATACGGGTTGGAACGGAACTTCGGTAATGCGCTTGCTGGTGCGGTTCTTGGGATTCCTGTTTGCCGCCGGAACCGTCGTGTTCCTGGTGGGCGTGGCCGCAGCCGCCGGGCTGATCTGGCATTTCTCCAAGGATTTGCCGGACTATTCACAGCTTCAGGATTACGAGCCGCCGGTGATGACGCGCGTGCATGCTTCCGACGGCGCGCTGCTCGGCGAATATTCCAAGGAGCGGCGGCTCTATCTGCCGATCCAGGCGGTTCCAAAACTCGTCATCAACGCCTTCCTCGCGGCCGAGGACAAGAATTTCTACGAGCATGGCGGCATCGACTATTCGGGCATGGCGCGCGCGGCGATCCTTTACGCGCAGAATTACGGTTCCAACCGCCGTCCGCAGGGCGCTTCCACCATCACCCAGCAGGTCGCCAAGAACTTTCTCTTGACCAATGAGGTGTCGTTCGCCCGCAAGATCAAGGAAGCGTTGCTGGCGATGCGGATCGAGCGCGCCTATTCCAAGGACAAGATCCTCGAGCTCTATCTGAACGAAATCTATCTCGGCCTCGGCGCCTACGGTATCGCCGCCGCCTCGCTGGTTTATTTCGACAAATCGGTGAACGAGCTCACGATTGCCGAGGCCTCCTATCTGGCCTCGCTGCCGAAGGCCCCCGCAGCGCTGCATCCGGTGCGCAACCGCGACCGCGCGATCGAGCGGCGCAACTATGTGATCGATCGGTTGCTGGAAAACGGCTGGATCAAGCAGACCGATGCCGACAAGGCGCGCAAGGATCCCCTGATCGTCACCAACCGCACCAACGCCGCGCATATTTTCGCCGGCGAATATTTTGCCGAGGAAGTTCGCCGCGACATCTTCGAGCGCTATGGCGAAAAGAAGCTCTATGAAGGCGGCCTGTCGGTGCGCACCACGCTCGATCCGAAGATCCAGGTGATGGCGCGCAAGACCATGGTGGCCGGCCTTGTCAATTATGACGAAGCGCAGGGCTGGCGCGGCCCTCTCTCGAAGCTCGATATTTCCGGCGACTGGGGCGTGAAACTTGCCGACGTCAAATCGCTGTCGGATATCTCGCCCTGGCGGATGGCCGTGGTGCTGGAGACCAGTGACCAGTCGGCGCGGATCGGCTTCCAGCCCAGCCGTGAATTGGGCGGCGCCGTCAGTAAGGAACGCCAGACCGGCATCATCACGCTCGACGGCGTCAAATGGGCCAAGGCCGCCTCTGGGCCGGCAAGGGGCAAGGACACCGACCGCAGTGTCGCAGGTGCTGGCGGCAGGCGATGTGATCTACGCCGATCCGTTGTTTGGAAAAGACGGCAATCCGGTCGAGGGCCAGTTCCGCCTGCGCCAGTTGCCGGAAATTTCCGGCGCGATGGTGGTGATGGATCCGTGGACCGGCCGCGTGCTGGCGATGGTCGGCGGCTTCTCGTTCGATCAGAGCCAGTTCAACCGCGCGACCCAGGCCTACCGGCAGCCCGGCTCGTCGTTCAAGCCGATCGTCTATTCATCGGCGCTCGATAATGGCTATACGCCCTCGACGGTCGTGGTCGACGCGCCGATCGAAATCGATCATGGGGCAGGGCGGCGGCGTCTGGCACCCGGAAAACTACTCGGCCGGCAAATACAACGGACCGATGACGCTGCGCAACGCACTCAGGCTGTCGCTCAATACGGTGACGGTGCGGCTGGCGCAGGACATCGGCATGCCCCTGATCGGCGAATACGCCAAGACGCTTCGGCGTCTACGATGAATTGCCGAACTATCTCTCCTACGCGCTTGGCGCCGGCGAAACCACGGTGATGCGGATGGTCACGGCCTATTCGATGTTCGCCAATGGCGGCCGCCGCGTGAAGGCGACCTTGATCGACCGTATCCAGGATCGCTACGGCCACACCATCTTCAAGCACGACGCGCGCGAATGCCGTGGTTGCGACGCGCCGGGCGGCTGGAAGAACCAGCCCGAGCCGCAGCTCGTCGACCGCCGCGAGCAGGTGCTGGACGCGATGACCGCCTACCAGATCACCTCGATGATGGAAGGCGTGGTGCAGGCCGGTACCGCCACCGTCGTCAAGGAAGTCGGCAAGCCGATCGCCGGCAAGACCGGCACCACCAACGACGAAAAGGACGCGTGGTTCATCGGCTTCTCGCCGGATATCGTGGTCGGCATCTATGTCGGCTACGACAAGCCGCGCAACCTCGGCCGCGGCATGCCACCGGCGGTCATCTGGCCGCGCCGATCGCGCGCGACTTCCTGAAGCTCGCGCTGGCCGACAAGCCGGCGATCCCGTTCAAGGTGCCGGCCGGCATCAAGCTGATCCGTGTCGTCTGCCAAGACCGGCATGCGCGCCGGTCCGGGCGAAAGCGGCGGCACGATCCTGGAGGCCTTCAAGCCGGGCACCGCGCCGCCGGACAATTACTCGGTCATCGGCGTTGCCGATGCCGACGGCCGCACCCTTACGGTGGCGCCGGACGATCGACCGCAGCATCATGCGTCCGGGCACCGGCGGGCTGTACTAGCCGATTGCGCTTTGCGCGCGCCCGCCGCTACATCCCCTGACAACATCGGGCTGGCGGCAAGCGCCGCGAGATCAGAGAACACCATGCGCGCCGAAGTCGAACGTCTAGTCGAAGAGATCAAGCAGTCGGTCGGGCTGCTGAGGAGGCATCTTTGACGTCGAGCAATCGACGGCGCGGCTTGCCGAGCTGAACAAGCTCGCCGAAGATCCCAATCTCTGGAACGATCCGCAGAAGGCGCAGAAGCTGATGCAGGAGCGCACCTCGCTGGAGGACGCGCTCGTCCGGCATCGGCAAGGTCGAGCGCGAGCTCGAAGACAATATCGGCATGATCGAGCTCGGCGAGGCCGAGAACGATGCCGGCGTCGTCACCGAAGCCGAGACCGCGCTCAAAGCCCTGAAGAAGGAAGTCGCGCGCCGCGAGCTCGAAGCGCTGCTCGTCGGGCGAAGCCGACCGCTTCGATTCCTATCTCGAGGTCCATGCCGGCGCCGGCGGCACCGAAAGCCAGGACTGGGCCGAGATGCTGCTGCGCATGTACACGCGCTGGGCCGAGAAGCACGGCTTCAAGATCGAATATCTGGAAGAGACGCAGGGCGAAGAGGCCGGCATCAAATCCGCCACCATCCAGATCAGCGGCCACAACGCCTATGGCTGGCTGAAGACCGAAGCCGGCGTGCATCGGCTGGTGCGGATATCGCCGTTCGATTCCAACGCGCGCCGGCACACGTCGTTTTCCAGTCGTCGCAGATCTTTCCGGTGATCGACGACAGCATCAAGATCGACATCAAGGAATCCGACGTGCGCACCGACACCATGCGCTCGGGCGGCGCCGGCGGCCAGCACGTCAACAAGACCGAATCCGCCGTGCGGCTCACCCACATTCCGACCGGCGTTGCGGTGGTCTGTCAGGCCGGCCGCTCGCAGCACAAGAACCGGGCGCAGGCCTGGGACATGCTGCGCGCGCGGCTCTACGAGATCGAGTTGAAGAAGCGCGAGGAGAAGGCCGCCGCCGATCAGGCCGCCAAGACCGATATCGGCTGGGGCCATCAGATCCGCTCCTATGTGCTGCAGCCCTATCAGATGGTGAAGGACCTGCGCACCGGCGTGCAGACCTCGGACACCTCAGGCGTGCTCGACGGCGATCTCGACGAATTCATGGCGGCGACGCTGGCGCAGCGCGCCTTCGGCACCACGCCCGGCGCGGTCGAGGATGTGGACTAAGCGATGACAGCAGGTCGCTTTCATCGGCTTCGGGCGCATGGGCCATGGCATGGCCGGCCGCTATCTCGATGCCGGCTTTAGCGTCGCGGTCTGGAATCGCAGCAAGGCGAAGGCGGCCGACCTGATCGCGCGCGGCGCGCGATGGGCGTGGTCGCCCTGCGGGAGCGGCCGACGGTGCCGACGCCGTCGTCACCATGGTCGCCGACGACGAGGCGTCGCGCACGGTGTGGCTCGGCCAGGACGGCGCCGCGACCACGATGAAAGCCGGCGCGTTCGCGATCGAATGTTCGACCGTGTCCTACCAGCATGTGCTCGACCTGGCGCGCGAGCTGCGCAGCCGTGGTCTGATCTATATCGATAGTCCCGTGACCGGCCTGCCGGATGCGGCGGAGAGCGGAAAGTTGACGCTACTGGTCGGCGCCGATCCGGCCGAGCTCGAAAACGCGCGGCCGTATCTGGTGCCGCTCGCAACCACGATCCGGCATTTCGGCGCGCGTCGGCACCGGTACGGTCTACAAGCTGATCAACAATCTGATGGGCGCGATCCAGATTGCCGGCATTGCCGAGGGGCTTGCGATCGCCGAACAGGCCGGCCTCGACATGAAATTGGTATTGGAGGCGGTCGAGACCGGAGTTGCCGCCAGTCCGCAGGTGATCCGTCACTCCAGACGGATGGCGACGCGCAATTTCGCCGGCGCGACGTTTACCTCTGCGCTGCGGCACAAGGATGCCGCCTATGCCGTCACGCTTGCCGAAAGCCTGCTCGCAGGCCCACCTCT
Source organism: uncultured Alphaproteobacteria bacterium (assembly GCA_963713785.1). Taxonomy (GTDB): domain Bacteria; phylum Pseudomonadota; class Alphaproteobacteria; order Rhizobiales; family Xanthobacteraceae; genus Bradyrhizobium. The sequence goes on along the minus strand of CAVQNB010000001.1, from coordinate 773,554 downwards.
GGTCGGGCGCGCCGCGGTTGCAGCGTATGAACGGGCCATGGCCCATGCGCCCGACGATGACGAGGGCAAGATGATCGAGATCGTGTCGCGGCCGAAAGGGGCCGGCAAATAGTCGTCACACCCTCGATCGTTTCGTGCCGCGGAATAACGGTGCTTGCCAGCGTGCGCACGCCACTTGCCAGACTTGCGAAAAATAATTCGTCAAGCGGGAGGGAACGATGCCGGTTCGCACACGCGGTTTTGCGGCTTTCACGGTGTTTGCGGTTGCAGCAGCACTCAGCAACCCCGCGAGCGCGCAAAAGAAATACGATCCGGGCGCGAGCGATACCGAAATCAAGATCGGCAATATCATGCCCTATAGCGGGCCTGCCTCCTCCTACGGCGTGATCGGCAAGACCGAGGCTGCCTATTTCAACAAGATCAACGCCGAAGGCGGCATCAACGGCCGCAAGATCAACTTCATCTCCTATGACGATGCCTACAGCCCGCCGAAGGCGATCGAACAGGCGCGCAAGCTGGTAGAAAGCGACGAGGTGCTGCTGATCTTCCAGTCGCTCGGCACGCCGTCCAATTCGGCGATCCAGAAATACATGAACGCCAAGAAGGTGCCGCAGCTGTTCGTCGCCTCCGGCGCCACCAAATGGGGCGATCCGAAGAACTTTCCGTGGACCATGGGCTGGCAGCCCAACTACCAGAGCGAGGGGCGCATCTACGCGAAATACATCCTGGAGCATTTCCCCAACAGCAAGATCGCGGTGTTCTGGCAGAACGACGACGCCGGCAGGGATCAGGTCAAGGGGCTGCGGACGGCTCGGCGACAAGGCCAGCATGATCATCGCCGACAAATCCTATGAGGTCAGCGATCCCTCGATCGATTCCCAGATCGTCGCGCTGCACGATTTCGGCGCCGATATCTTCTTCTCCTGGGCCGCACCGAAGGGATCGGCGCAGGCGATCCGGAAGGTCGGCGAACTCGGCTGGAAGCCGAACTTCTTTCTCGCCAACGTCTCGACCTCGGTGGCCTCCGTGCTGAAGCCGGCGGGTCTGGAATACGCCAAGGATATTATCTCGACGGCTTACCTGAAGGATCCGACCGACCCGGCCTGGAAGGACGATCCGGGCGTGAAGACATGGCGGGCCTTCATGGACAAATATTATCCGGACGGCGACCAGACCAACACCAACAATGTCTATGGCTATGCGGTCGCGCAGACGATGGTTCAGGTTCTCAAGCAGTGCGGTGATGACCTGACGCGCGAGAACGTCATGAAGCAGGCCGCCAACCTGAAGAATTTCAGCAGCGACGTGCTGCTGCCGGCATCAAGATCAACACCGTCCCGGATGACTTCTTCCCGATCGAGCAGATGCAGTTGATGAAGTTCAACGGCGACAGCTGGGAGTTGTTCGGCGACGTCATCACCGGTGAAGTCGGCCACCAGATGGGTAATTGAGTGGGCTGATTCGCTGCGGTCGCAGGTTTCAGCCCGCGCTCAGCCGGACGCCGGCGCGCAGGAATTTCTGCGGGTCGACGGCTTCGCCGTCGATCCTGGTTTCGTAATGCAGATGCGGTCCGGTCGAGCGGCCGGTCGAGCCGACGGCGCCGATCACCTGTCCGATCTTGATCGGATCGCCGACCTTGACGTTGATCTCCGACAGATGGCCGTAGCGGGTCGACAGCCCGTTGCCGTGATCGATCTCCACCATGCGGCCATAGCCGCCGGCCCATCCCGCCGACACCACCTTGCCGTTCGCGGTCGCGCGCACGGGATCGCCGGTCTGCGCGCGGAAATCGAGACCGGTGTGCATGGCCGGCCGGCCGAGGAACGGATCGCTGCGCACCCCGAAGCCGCTGGTGAATTCGACTTCGCCGATCACCGGCTTGCGATAGGGCACCAGCGCCAGCGTCCGGTTCAGCCGGTCGACCTGGGCGCGGGTGATGTTGATGCGATAGAGCTGGCGCTCGAAGGCGCCGGCGTCGGCGGCAAGCTTGACCGGAACGAACGGACCGCCCATGCCGGCGCGCGGGGTCGCGGCTTCCAGTTGCGCCATGTCGAGGCCGAGATCGGTGAAGACGCCGCGCATCCGGCGCACCCGCGATTCCATGCCGTCTTCGACCGAGCTGAGCGCCGCCATCTGGCGGCCCTCGACCTGGTCGAGCGAGTTCTGCAGGCGGACCAGCACGTTGTCGACGCCCTGGATCTTGGCGAATTGATTCGGCGGCGGCGCTGACGGCGATCGGCGCGCGCGATTCCAGCCGCGCCTCGCGATCCGGTGGCGCCACGAAGATCACGGTATCGCTGATCGGCGACGGTTTCGGCGTGCCCGACTGCATCGGCTCGGTTGCCGCGCTGCGCCGCGCGAGGGCGCCTGATCGATCCGGTGACGATCGGGAATGGCGCCGAGCGCGGTGGCGCGCGATTCCAGCGTGGTCTGGCGGCGCATGATCTGTTCGAGCTTCTGGTCGAACTGTTCCTGGTCGAGCAACTGGCGGCTGGTGGTGCGATCGACCTTGGCGCGCAGCTCCGCGATGCGGTCCTCATAGGCGTATTGCATCTCGGCCTGGCGGGCGATCAGTCGGGTCAGGACGTCGTCGCGGAAGGCGAAATAGGTCGCGGTCGCCGCCGACCACATGCCGAGCACGGTCACGGTGCCGACCACGATCCAGAACACGACCGGACCGAACCGGACCTGCTTGCCGGCATGGACGCAGGGTGTAGCCGTCCTGCGGTCGCGCGGCGTGGGCGGCAGCGGCCGTGGCTGGCTCGGCGGCCGGGCGGCGGGCGGATGCCCGGCCATGGTCATGGGGATGGTGCTGGGGGTACTCGGAATAATGACCGGAACGGTACGACATCGGCACTCCCGCGCCGGTCGGAGAAGAGTTCCGTACGGCCAAATTTGCGGGAGTGATTTGACCCTGTCATGGTTAATTTTTAGCGAACGGAGCCGACCGAATTACAGCCGCCCGGGCCGCCGCCAGCACCTCGTCGGCATGGCCGTCGACCCTGACATTGCGCCAGATTCTGATGATCCGGCCATCGCGCCGATCAGAACCGTGGTGCGAAGAATGCCCTGGAAGGTCCTGCCATACATCGATTTTTCGCCCCAGGCGCCGTAGGCCTCCAGCATCTCGTGCTGTCTCATCCGAAATCAGAGGAACCGCGAGCTCGTGCTTGTCGCGAAAGGCTTCCTGCGCCTTCAGCGGGTCGGCCGAAACGCCGAGCACCGCGGTGCCGCTTTCGGCGAAGGCGCCCGACAGCCGCGTGAAGTCGATGGCCTCCCTGGTGCAGCCCGGGCGTATCCGCGCGCGGATAGAAAAACAGCACGAGCTTTTTGCCGGCGTAGTCGGCAAGCGAGACGGTGCTGCCGCCATCGCGCGGCAGGCGGAAGGCGGGCGCCTTGGCGCCCTCGCGATCAGCACGGATGATTTGCCGGTCTGACGCCTCGCCGGAGGACTTTACCGGTTGCCGAGGTCGGCGCCGCCTGAGGGCGATTTTGGACCGGTCTTAACCGTTTTCGCATGCGGCCTTGTGCGACGCGCTTGGCTTGCCCGTTGCGTTCTTGCCTGACTTGCCGTTGCCGAGCGGCTGCGTTTTCGCGTGTTTTCGCTTCGGCTTGGACTGTGGACGGCCCGCGGGCCGGCTTGCCGGGGCGGCGTTTTGGGGGATTTCTTGCGCGTTTTCTTGGACATACGCCTTCCTTTCGTCGCTTTCGGCGGATCAATCATTAGGCTATTGCAGTCTCGTCCCGGCAACCTGGAATCGAGCCGACGGCTGGGCAAATCTGATGGCCTCGGAGTATGGTTACAAGGAATTCGACGCACCACCCGTCCGCTCGTTGAATGTGCTCCTTGGGTTCGAACGACGAGCAACGGTATTAATCGAGGATTGGCAGCGATGCCGGCACAGGAGCGCTCGTTGCGTGTCGACGGGCGAAGCCATGGCGGCGATCAATCCTACCATGAGCGCCAGCACCGAGAGGCAATGGCTAGGAATACGTCGCCCCAGGGATCTAACAAGGTCCAATCCGCGCGCTGACGTCCAGCCCTCGCAGTGGGATGATGCCGATTGGGATCAGGACCATGACGAGGCGGCGGGCCATCGCGCACGACGGCTGCTCTCCAGTTCCGAATTCGAGCCTACATCGGTTCGGCGACCGCTGCGCGGCGCTGCGAAGGTGGATCACGCGGCGAGCGCTGGGTAAAGCGCCTCGCCATCGTCATCGCAGCCTTGATGGTGATCTTCGCCGGCTGTTTCGGCGGGCTGTGGTGGCGGCTCGGCGCCGGTCCGATCAATCTCGAGATGGCGACGCCCTGGCTCGCCGCGGCGATCGAGGAAAATATCGGTCACGGCAATACCGTCGAGGTCGGCGGCACGCAGATCGAGCGGGCCGGGCGGATCCGTATCGCCGTGCGCATCCGCGACATCGTCGTCAGGGACCGCGACCACGCCATCGTCGCGAGCGCGCCGAAAGCCGAAGTGAGACTGTCGGGCACCGCGCTCTTGATGGGCCGGCTTCGCGCCGAGAGCCTCAATCTGGTCGATGCCGAGCTTGCGGTGCGGATCACGCCCGGACGGCTATGTGACGGTTTCCGCGGGCGACACCGCAAAGCCGCTCGCGACCGGCGTCACCTCAAAGAGAGACGCAGGCGCATCCGCCGACATTTCCCCGGCCAGGTCAACTGGCGCCGCCCGGCGCTGGTGCGCCATCGCAGCCTTCCGCTGACCCTGCGCGCGGCCGCGACGATGCCGCCAGCGCGCAGACCGGATTGCTGGCCGGCCTCGATTGGCTCGACAGCCTGAGCCTGACCGGGCTGGACGGGCAAAACCTCAACGAAATCGGTTTGAAGAACGGCAACCTGATCGTCGACGATCAGCAGCGCGGCAACAAATGGACGTTCGATAACATCAGCCTCAGTCTGCGCCGGCCGAGCGGCGGCGGGGTGGCGCTCAGCGTCGGCGAGGACGGCGCTCATCCGTGGTCGCTGCGGGTGACGGTCGGGCCGCCGGAAAACGGCGTGCGATCGGTCGATATCCGCGCCGACAAGGTTTCGACGGCCAACATCCTGCTGGCAATGCGGCTGAAGGATCTGACCTACAGCGCCGAATTGCCGCTGTCGGGCGAGTTGAAGGGCGAACTCGGCCGCGACGGCCTGCCGACCTATTTCCGCGGCAAGGTCGTCGCGGGTGCCGGCAACCATCATCGATACCGACACGCCCGATTATCCGATGGCGATCGATTCGGCCGAGGTGAACGTCGAATGGGATTCCGGGCGGCGGGTGCTGGTGGCGCCGTTCAAGATCATTTCCGGCGCCAACCGCATCACGCTGCTCGCGCATCTGGAGCCGCCGAACGACAACGTCACCGACTGGCAGCTCGGCTTTTCCGGCGGCACCATCGTGCTGGCCGGCATCGACAACGAACCGCCTTTGATCTTCAACCGCATCGCCATCGGCGTGCGCTTCGATACCGACAAGAAGCGCGTGCTGCTGACGCAGGCCGACATCAGCAATGGCGAGATCGGCATCGCCGGCACCGGCAATGTCGATTATTCAGGCGAAGCCGCGGCTGCAGCTCGGCTTCGCCGGCACGCCGATGACGGCGTCGGCGCTGAAGCGGATATGGCCGACCCTGATCGTGCCGGAAGTTCGCGAATGGGTGATCGAGCGCATCGAGCGCGGCTCGCTGCAGCGTATCGAGGTCGGCGTCAACACCGCGGTGCAAGAATCTTCCGCGCAAGGGCCCGCCGATCCCGGATGACGGCCTTGCCGTGAACATCGTCGCCTCAGGCGTAACGGTGCGTCCGGTGGATGGCCTGCCGCCGGTGCGCGATGCGGATTTGAGGGCGCATGTCACCGGCCGCACCGCGACCGTGACGATCGGGCAGGCGGTGGCCGACACGCCGGCCGGTCGCAAGCTCAATTTCTCGGAATTTGTTTTCGAGGTGCCGGACACGCATTTGAAGCCGGCGCCCTCGAAGGTAAAGATGAAGATCGACGGCGCGGTGCCGGCGGCGGCCGAAATTCTCGCCTCCGATCGGCTCAGCGATCTCTCGGGAGCCCTGGTCGATCCCAATTCAAGCAAGGGGACGTTCACCGCCATCGTCAATCTGGGCATGCCGGTCACGGGTGGGCTGACCAAAGCGGACACCACGTACGCTGCGACCGTCGACCTCAACGGATTTGCCGCCGACAAGCTCGTCATGAACCAGAAGCTCGAGGCGAACACTCTGAAAGTGGTCGCCAACAATCAGGGCTACCAGGTCAAGGGCGACGTCAAGATCAACGGCCAGCGGCGCACGCTCGATTATCGCAAGCCGGCCGAGGGCGACGCCGACGTCAAATTGCAGGCGACGCTCGATGACGCGAGCCGCGCTCGCCTCGGGCTCGATCTTGGTCCGGCCGTCAGCGGCGCGATCCCGATCAAGCTGACCGGCAAGATCGGCGGCGGTGATCCGACAGCCGCATCGGCATCGAGGCCGACCTCACCGCGCTGAAGCTCGACAACATCCTGCCGGGCTGGGTCAAGTTGCCCGGCAAGTCGAGCCACGCTACCTTTAACGTGGTGTCGAAGACCCAATCGACCCGCTTCGAAGACATCGTCATCGACGGCGGCGGCGTCTCGATCAAGGGATCGCTCGAGGTCGACCAGAACGGCGACCTGATGAACGCGAACTTCCCGACCTATTCGCCGTCCGAAGGCGACAAGAGCACGCTGAAGGCCGAGCGCGGCCAGGATGGCGTGGTGAAGGTGACGATGCGCGGCGACGTGTTCGACGGCCGCGGCTTCCTCAAATCGGCGATCTCCGGCAAGGAGGCCGACGCCAAGAGCAAAACCAAGAACATCGATTTCGATGTCGACCTGAAGATCGGCGCGGTCGCAGGCTTTGACGGCGAGGCGCTGCGCAGCGTCGACGTCAAGATTTCGCGGCGCAGCGGCGTCATCAAAGCCTTCACGCTGAACGGCAAGCTCGGACGCGATACGCCGCGTCACCGCCGAGATGCGCAATCGCGCGCAGGGGCAGGGGCGCGACGTGATCTACCTGGAAACCAACGATGCCGGCGCGTTCTTCCGCTTCACCGACACCTACTCGAAGATGGTCGGCGGCCAACTGGCGCTGGCGATGGAGCCGCCGACCGTCGAACCCAGCGCCAGGGAAGGCCTGCTCAACGTCCGCGATTTCTCCGTCAAGGGCGAGAGCCGCGCTTGATCGCGTGGCCGCGGGCGGCCCGGTCGGCGTTCAGAACGGTATTTCGTTCTCGGCGTTGCGCGCGGAATTCACCCGGCAGAACGGCCAGCTCACGATCCGCGAAGGCGTCGTCAAGGGACCGACGATCGGCGCGACCATCGAAGGAAGCATCGATTATCCCGGCAATCAGGTGCGCATGAGCGGCACCTTTGTTCCGATGTACGGACTGAACAACATGTTCGGCCAGCTTCCGGTGCTCGGCCTGTTCCTGGGCGGCGGCAGCAATGAGGGCCTGATCGGCGTCACCTACGAAGTGGTCGGCACGCCCGGCCAGCCGGTGATGCGCGTCAATCCAATCTCGGCGATGGCGCCCGGCGTGCTGCGCAAGATCTTTGAGTTCAACACCGGCAAGCAGAGCAATCCGGTCGAGTTTCCGACGCCGAACAATTGAGCGGGCGAGCTTTCACGATCAGCGCCGCAGCGCAGGCACCACCAGGAACGGGATCATCCCGAGCACCACGCTGACAAGCGAAAACGCGATCAACGGATTATAGCTGTGAGTGAGGTCGTGGATCAGGCCGCCGCTCCAGGAGCCGAGCGCCGATCCTAATCCGGCGCCGATCGAGATCGTGCCGAAGATGGTGCCGACGCTGTTCCCGCGAAAGATCTTCATTGCGGTCGCCGTCAGCAACGGCCCGCGCGAGCCGATCATGCTGCCGAAGCAGACTACGAAACCGGTCAAAACCCAGAAGTTCGGATACCATTGCAGCAACCACAGCAGGATGATGCCGACGATCGAGATCGCGTAGCTGATCAGGACCGACGGCCGGCGGCCGATCACGGCGTCGAGCGAGGTAACGCCGAGCATGCCGAACAAGACGACGACGCCGGAAAAGCCCCAGGCGGTCGCCGCCTGCAACGGCGGAAATCCAGCATCGATCAGATAGGCCACAATCTGCGCCGCGATCGCGAACATGCCGACCGAGGTGAAGAAGAAGGTCGAGAACAAGGCCCAAAAGGCGTGGTGGCGCATTGCGCTCAGGGGCGTCCAGCCCTGATCGATGAAGTGAGGATCGGCCTTTTTGAGGACATGCGGCGAGCCGCCCGAAAACAACCGCCAGGGCAGTAGCAACAGCGGCACCATCAGGCAGAGCGCACTGATGCCAAAAATCTGATAAGCGCTGCGCCAGCCGAAATGATCGATCAGGATCTGGGAGGCCGGCAGCAGCAGCAGGACGCCGCCGCCGGTTGCGGAAAAGACCACGGCCATCGCGGTCGGCAGCCGCGGGCCGAACCAGCGGCCGAGCAGGATCGAGTTCGGCACGTTGCCGATGAAGGCGATGCCGATGCCGACGCAGAGCCCGATGCTCAACTGGAATTGCCAGAGATATTGGGCGTGGGCCGCGATCAGGAAGGCCGCGCCGAGCAGGAACATTCCGAGCGAATAGACGGTTCGCGGACCCGAGCGGTCGAACAGCCGGCCAACCAGCGGCGCGGCGAGGCCACCAGCAAGCGCGGTGAGCGAATAGACCGAGACCACCTGGGCGCGGTCCCAGCCGAAGTTTTCCGAGATCGGCTTGAGGAATACCGTAAAGCTTTCACCGAGCCCGCGGCCCATCACTGACAGCGCAAAGCACAGCGCCAGAACGTTGATCGCCGTGCGCGCGGGTTTCAGCGGCTTGGTGAGAATATCCTCCCGCGGCGTATTTTGATCCATGGAGAGGAGGGAGCGCGTTTCCGCGGCCCTAGCAAGGGTCAAAAACGAATAAGGCTATGCAGGCAAGCAGGAGGTAGCGCTCTTTGCCAAGCGAAAATTTTGTCTTGCTTAGACAGGTGAGCAAGGGGAGGCACTAAGAAGCTTGTGTGTGCGTCAATTGTTCCTGGGATTTCAAGGACGGATCCTGAACGATGACTTTTTCGGAATAGAGCTGAGCGATATCGTCGCCGGATAGACCGAGCTCGTGCAGGATTTGTTCGTTGTGCTCGCCCAAAAGGTCAGCCTTCAATTCGGACTGATCCGACCACGCGGAGAATCTCACCGGGTTACCCGGGATAGCGAACCGACCGATCTGGGGGTCGCTGACCGGCCGAACGGTTCCGCGTTGGACCAGATGGGGTTGCGCCATGGCCTCGTTCAACGTGAGCACGGGAGCGCAGGGTATCCGCTCCCTTTCCAGAGCCGCGACGGCGGCGTCCCGGGAAGGGAACGTTTTCAGCCATCTTTCAAGAATCTCGGCGACCAGCTTGTTGTTATCGCTTCTGGCGCGCGCGGAAACGAATCGAGGGTCGTTCTCAAGCTCCGGCATGCCAAGGGCCTTGACCATCTGCGGCCATTGATGCGCCAGCGCGCAAATGACGATGAACTCGCCCCCGCCGCAATCGAAGATGCCGACCGGGCCACCGTTCGGATGCAGCGAACCCTCGCGCCTTGGAACGAATGCATCGCCGCGAATGGCGACCTTGGGGACATTCGCTTCGTGCATGTGAAAATATGTATCGACAAGCGTCGCCTCGATGAACTGACCTTCGCCGGTCCGTTCGCGATGCAGCAAGGCAAACCCGATCGCCATCGCCGCTGCGACCCCGGTAGATGCGTCGCCTATGGCGACGGGAACTTGCGCCGGCCTGCCGTCCGGTTCGCCGATCACGCCGGTAATTCCGGCCAGCGCCTGGGCGATATAATCATATCCGGGCTTATCGCTCAGCGGACCTGATTGTCCCGCGAACGAGATCGAGCACATGATGAGCTTCGGATTGATCTTTCGGAGATCGTCGTACCCCAAACCAGCCCTGCTCATGACCCCCGGTGTGAAATTCTCCACCAGCACGTCACACTTCGCCGCGAGCTTTCGCAGCAATTCCCGGCTCTTCGGATGTTTGAAGTCCAGCGCCAGACTTCTTTTCGAATGGTTTTGCTGAAAAAAATAAGTGCTCTGGGAGGTGTTCTTGTGTTGCGGTGATCGCGGCTTCAGGCCCTGAAATCTGGATCTATCCCCAGTGGGAGCAAGCTCGATCTTGATGACGTCCGCGCCGGCTTCGGCCAAGAGCCGAGTACAGGTCGGCCCGGCAACAAACTGCGTGATATCCAACACACGATAACCGGTGAGCATTTTTGGAGCCAAGCTCATGTTCATTCCCTGCTCGTTGCGACTGTTTGATTGTTGTCCTGGTGCTGCACGGACGCGGCAGAAATCCCGAAAAGGCTTTGCTGCGCTTTCGAATCCAGCCCAGTACCTTTCCCGCTCTTCCCGACGGCGACGCCCTTCTGGACCGACGGCCGGGCCCTGACCTCGGCGAACCAGCGTTTTGCGTGCGGGTACTCGTCCAGAGACAGCCCCTGCGCCTTGTGCGTCATGATCCAGGGAAAACAGGCAATGTCGGCGATCGAGTATTCGCCGGCGACGAACGCCCCGGTTTTTTCAAGCTGCGTATCGAGCACGCCGTACAGGCGCCTGGCTTCGCGTCCGTAGCGGTCGATCGCGTATGGGATTTTTTCAGGCGCGTAGAGCAGGAAATGGCCGTTTTGACCGAGCATCGGCCCAAGGCCGCCCATCTGCCACATCAGCCATTGTTCGACGTTGTGGCGCGCACGCAGATCGGCCGGATAAAACCGGCCGGCCTTTTCGGCCAGATAGCGCAGGATGGCGCCGGACTCGAACATCGAAATCGGTTCACCTCCGCCGGGCGGATCCCGGTCAATCATCGCCGGAATCCGCCCATTGGGGCTCAGCTTCAAAAATTCGGGCTTGAACTGTTCGCCGCGCGTGATGCGGACCGGAAGCACGGTATAGGGCAGCCCGCATTCTTCGAGCATGACAGATATTTTCCAGCCGTTGGGGGTGGGCGCGAAATACAGTTCGATCATGAATGCACCCGTGCGCGCTGCGACCATCAGGCGGACTGTTTGACCCGGGAAAGCGACAGCCCGGCCTGCTCCAATCGCCGCTCCAGCATCGGAATGCGGTCATTGCCCCAGAACTGCTCGCCGCGGAAAATGCAGATCGGCACGCCGAAAATCTGGTCGACTGAGGCCTCTTGCTGCGCATTCTCGTAGTCGCGCTGACCATCGCTGTCGAAATACGCCCGATAGTCCGCGCCGGAGAGACCGAATTCATCCATGAATTTTGTCATGGCCTCGACCTCGTCGACCGCCAACTCCCGCTTGAAAAACAATTCGAAGACGCGGCGGCTGTATTCGACGATTTTTCCATGTTTCTCCGCGAACAGGCCGCCGATCAGCGCCGGCGCCGTGTCGTAGATCTTGAGCGGGCCGCGAATGATCTTCTTGTCGCCGCGTTCGTTGGCGGTGCGCCGCGCATCCATGTAGGAGTATTTTACCTTGTATTCCGAATAGACGCTCCTTTGTCCGGAGCCCTTGATCCTCAGTTGAAATGGCTTCCACTTCACCTTCACGGCAAATTTTTCCTCAAGCGCGAAGGCTGGATCGAACGCCAGCCACGCATAGGGGCTCTTGTAATCGGAGTACATTTTCAATTCTTCAGGCTTCGTCATTTACATTCTCCGTTGACGTTTGTTTCAATCAATTGGATTGCGCAACCAGCGGGCAGCGGCTTTCCGATAATGGTTGCGCCGCATCTTTTGCCGGTATGGTTTGTAGGATGTTGTAATAATCCCAGGGCTCTTTCACTTCGCCGGGCGACTTGATGGTGGCGATGTAGAAGTCATGCATCAGCCAGCCATCTTTGCGGACGCTGCCGTTCTCGACATAGAAGTCGTTGACCGGCAGATTCCTGATCTGGTCGGCGACCTTCAGACCATCCGTGCTGTTCGCGGCGGCGACGGCCTTCAAATAATGCAGCGTCGCCGAATAGACCGCGGCCTGATCCATCGTCGGCATCTTCTTCTGTCGCGCAAAAAACCGGGTCGACCACGCCCGCGTTTCCGGTGTCCGATTCCAGTAGAACGGCGTGGCAAATGTCAGGCCTTGAGCCGCTTTGATTCCCGAAGCGTGGACATTGGTGATGTAGGTCAGGGGAACGACGATATGTTGCCCGCCTTGTATGACGCCAAATTCCTTTGCCTGCTTCAGCGCATTCGTGGTGTCTTCCGCGGCCGAGATCAGCCACAAGACTTTCGCCTTCGACGACATCGCTTGCAGGATAAACGAGCTAAAGTCCGGGTTGTTCTGCGGGAAGCGAACCGATCCCAGGACCTTGCCCCCCGCGGCTTTGATCGCGTCGGTGGCGGCGTCCTGCATCGCCTTGCCGAACGAATAATCCGCCGCCAGGAAAAAGAACGTATCGAGACCCTTTTCGATCAAGGGACGGGGCAGCGGCGCCGATATGGCGTATGCATTCAAAGACCAGGAAAACGCAGTTGGGATGCAGGCCTCCTGCGTAATCGCCGGTGTCCCGGTGACACCATGCATGACGACCATGTTTCGGGAACGTGCGACCTCCTGCACGGCCAGTGCAACGGCCGACTGCGCGACGTCCACGACGACGCCGACGCCGCTATTGTCGAACCAGTTCCGCGCGATCGCCGCGCCGATGTCGGGCTTGGTCTGATGATCTCCGGAAACAACCTCGATCGGGCGGCCCAGGACCTTGCCGCCAAAATCATCGACCGCCATCTGGGCCGCCAGCACCGATCCCGGCCCCATGATGTCTTTGTACATCCCGGCCATGTCGGTCAGAACGCCGATCTTCACCGGCTGTTGATTTTCTTCGGCAAGACCAGGCGATGCCAGCGGCCCGCCGATGAGCAGCCACATGCAAAAAGCCGTCGAAAGTCGAATTGAGTTCTTGGTCATGAGGTTTCTCCCGGCTCTTGCGGCTCTTGATGGCGGCCGTTTCAAGGTTTTCTGCCTGTCTAAATGATCTGACGATCGCTAAGCTCGGTGATCTGGTCGGCCGATAGTCCAAGCAGCCCCCCGTAGATTTCAGCGTTGTTTTGCCCGAGGCTGGGTGCGGGATCCGTGTAGCCCTTGTGGGTGCGCCCGAGCTTGATCGGAAAGCCCGCGCCGACCACATCTGTGGCCAGCTGTTCCGTGGGATGGCGAAGCGGCTGCAACATGTCGCGCTCGCGCAAATGCTTCCACGCCATGATGTCGCTGAAATTGCGGATCGGGCTCGCTGCGACATCACTGCGATTGAGCGCTTCGATGGCTTGAGCAGTTGTCAGCTCCCGCGTCCATTCGGTCACGATCGCGTCGATCTTTTCGTTATTGGCAACCCGCCATCCCGTGCTCATGAACTTTTCACTTTGGGCCAGATCGGATCGTCCCATCGCGTGCAGCAGAGCAACCCAGTCCTCGTTGGTCGCGGCACCGATGGCAACCGTGCCGTCGCGGGTCGGATAGGTATTGAACGGCGAGAACCGCATGATGCGATTTCCCTGCCGCGGCGACTGGTTGAGCCGCTCATAGCAATCGAGCGGCTCGTCGAGAACGAGAGACAATAGACAGTCCGTCATCGAGACATCCACAAACTGTCCCTCGCCGGACGAGCGTTGCTCCAGCAAAGCAGCCAGGATGCCTGACACGGCAAAGGCACCGGTAATGCCATCCGCAAGTGCCGTTCCCGCCTTGCTAGGAGGCCTGTCCGGTTCGCCGGTGATGCTCATCAAGCCGGCGCCGGCCTGGACCATGAGGTCGTAGGCCTTCAGCTTGCGGTCTACGCCGGTCGAGCCGTATCCGGTCAGCGCGCAGTGGACGATCTTCGGATTGACGACCCGATTGGCCTCGTAATCGATGCCGAGCCTCTCAGCCGCGCCGGGCCGCAAATTCTCAACCAGGATATCGGAGCGCCGCAGCAACTCCCTGTATATTTCCATTCCTTCTCTGCTGCGCATGTTGAGCGTGATCGACTTTTTGCCGCGGCACCTTTTTAAATAGGCAATGCCGAGATCGCTGTCGTTTTGTCGCTCCAGGGAAACGCCGTTGATGCCGAGATACGGCGGACCCGTCATGGTCGGGTCGCCACGCCCCGGTTCGTCGATCCGGATAACTTCGGCGCCAAACCCCGCGAGCATCAGCGTGGAAAACGGGCCCGAGTAGAATCTGGTGATATCGAGGACTCTCACACCTTGGAGAGGGCCTTCGTTTTTGAGAAGATCTGCATTTGAAGCGGTGCTGGTCACGGAAAGCAGCCTCTCTTGATGTCTATGACCTTGATGTCCATGACCCGCGCTTCCAACCCGTTTTCAACGCGCAATCATGGTTGATCTTTTCGCCGATACAGGTCAATTCTTTTCCTATCTCCTTAATTAATGCGGATATGGAATAAATCATGGCGAGGCAGTTGCGTACTCCACGAGGATTTGACGTTGCCATCAAACATATCCGGGCGGTGAACTCGGTCGCGCAGTACGGGAGCTTTACGGCTGCGGCAGCCGATCTTGGGATCACCCAGTCCGCGGTGAGCCGGCTAGTTCTTCAACTCGAAAGGCAACTCGGCGTTTCGCTTTTCCTGAGATCCACGCGCAACGTGGTCCTGACCGCGCCGGGTCGCGAATTCACCGCATCGACCAAACGATTTATCGAAGACCTCAATATCCAGGTCGAGAACGCGCGGGCATTGGGAGGGCAGATCCGCGGCCGGCTGATCATTTCGTGTCTGCTTTCCATCACCCATCACGTCGTCCCGGACGCCGTGCTGAAGTATCGCAAGGCGCACCCCGGGGTAGAGGTTCACCTGCTCGAGGGGCTCGGCAGCGCAGTGCACGAAGATGTACGCAGTGGTCTCGCCGATTTTGGAGTGGGGAATATGACGGGGCTGAATCAGGAAGTCGTTGCGGACGAGATTGCCCGGGAGTCATGCTTTGCCATTCTTCCCTCAAAGCACCGATTGCGTAACAGCAAATCCGTCACGCTGAATGACCTCGAAGACGAGGAGTTTGTATCCTTGCCGACAGCCGCGGGATTGCGCCGACAGATCGATGGTATTGCGGCCACCCACGGCATCGCTCTCAAGCACATGACCGTGGTCGGGCAATTCGGGACGCTGTTCGATTTCGTCGCCGCCGATGTGGGTGTAGCGATTGTTCCTGCGTCGGCCTTACCAAGGCGGCGTCAATATGATGTCGTGGTGAAGCGCCTTGTTTCTCCTTCGATCGTGCGGAGCGTCGGGATCTTGCGCCTCAAAAATCGCGCCCTTACTCCGGCGGCAAGCGGCTTCCTGGATATCTTCAGCCCGCTGTTTCTGAGCGCTTCGCGCCGATAGGCTCAATCATTGGGGCTACCGCCTATGCAGGCTTGAGCAGGACGTGGCGCTTTTTGCCGAGCGACAATTTTATCACGCCTTCCGGCGTGAGGTTCGCAGGCGCCAGCATCATCTTCTCGTCCGACACGGCGACATCATTGACACGAAGCCCGCCGCCCTTGATCTGCCGTCGCGCCTCGCCGTTCGAGGCGACGAGGCCGGCCTTGACGAAGGCGGCCAGCACGCCAATTCCGGCGCCAAGTTCGCTTTGCGAAACATCGACCGTCGGCAGGTTTTCCGCGATCGCGCCTTCCTCAAAAGTTTGCCGGGCGGTGTCGGCGGCCTGGCGGGCGGCATCGGCGCCATGCAACAGCGTGGTGGCGGCATCCGCCAGCGCCTTCTTGGCCTCGTTGATTTCAGAACCCTTCAGCACCGCGAGCTTGCCGATCTCGGCAACCGGCAGCGTGGTGAACAATTTCAGAAAGCGCGGCACGTCGGCGTCTTCGGTGTTGCGCCAGAATTGCCAGTACTCGTAGGGGCTCTTCATGTCGGCGTTGAGCCAGACCGCGCCGCTCGCGGTCTTGCCCATCTTCTCGCCGGAGGACGTCGTGATCAGTGGCGTCGTCAGAGCGTGCAATTGCGGCGCGCCCATGCGCCGGCCGAGGTCGATGCCGTTGACGATATTGCCCCATTGATCGGAACCGCCCATTTGCAGGCGGCAGTCGTAACGCTGGTTGAGCACGAAGTAATCGTAAGCCTGCAGGATCATGTAGTTGAATTCGATAAAGCTCATCTCCTGGTCGCGCTCGAGGCGAAGTTTGACCGAATCCATCGCCAGCATGCGATTGACCGAAAAATGCCGGCCGATATCGCGTAGCATCTCGATCCAGTTCAGTTTGGTCAGCCACTCGGCATTGTCGGGCATGACGGCGTCGGCCTTGCCCTCGCCGAAGCGGAGGAACTGGGAGAACACCTGCTTGATGCCGTCCTTGTTGCGTTCGATGTCCTCGATCGAAAGGATCTTGCGGGTCTCGTCCTTGCCGGAGGGGTCGCCGACCCGGGTGGTGCCGCCGCCCATCAGCGCGATCGGCTTGTTGCCGGTCTGCTGCAGCCAGTACAGGCACATGATCTGCACCATCGAGCCGACATGCAGCGAGGGCGCGGTGCAATCGAAGCCGATATAGGCGACAAGCTCGCGCTTTTGCGCCACCGCATCCAGCGAGTCGGGGTCCGAAATCTGATGAATAAAGCCGCGTTCCTGCAGCACGTTGAGAAAATCAGACTTAAATGCAGTCATTTGTCGGTGACTCTGATCATTCTTGTTTTACGGTATTTGCAGCATTTTGTGGAACCATAGCGGAATGGGCTGCCGCCGGCCGGCGCGTTGTGGCATTATAAGATGTGCTTGTTTGGCACAAGCCGGATAAGGAAGGGCGCGGCTTAGAAGGCGCTATTCAAAATGATGTTGACGACGATCGGTCTGATGAGCGGGACCTCGCTCGACGGGGTCGACGTTGCCATGATCGAAACCGACGGCAAGCGCGTCAAAGCCTTCGGGCCGTCCGGATACCGGCCCTACACCGAAAAAGAGCGCGGCCTGCTGCGCCAGGCCCTGAACGAGGCGGTAGACTTGGCCGACCGTGACGCGCGACCGGGCATCCTGCGCGAAGCCGAACGCGCCGTTACCGTCGCTCATGCGGAGGCGGTAGCCGCCTTTACCGCGCAGAATCGCATTACCTGCGAGGACATCGATATCGTCGGTTTTCACGGCCAGACCGTGCTGCACCGCCCCGAGCGGAGGCTGACGGTGCAGATCGGCGATGCTGCGGCGCTCGCGAAGGCCATCCATATTCCGGTGATGCATGATTTTCGGGCTGCCGACGTCGCCGCCGGCGGGCAGGGCGCGCCGTTCGTGCCGGTCTATCACCGCGCACTGGCGCAGTCGCTGGAGCGGGAAGGGCCGATCGTCGTGGTTAATATCGGCGGGGTCTCCAACATCACCTATATCGACGGCAACGACACCCTGATCGCTTGCGATACCGGCCCCGGCAACGCGCTGCTCGACGATTACATGTTCCGCCTCACCGGCCAGCAATATGACTGCGAAGGCCGCATGGCCGCTCAGGGCATCGTCGATGTCGGCTGGGTCGACCGCGCGCTGGAATTGCCGTTCTTTGCGCTGCCGCCGCCAAAATCGCTGGACCGCAACGATTTTGCCTCCCTCAAGCTGCGCGACATGCCGCCGGCCGATGGCGCGGCGACGCTGACGGCGTTCACGGCAGAGGCCATCGCCAGAATTGTTCCGCTGCTGCCAAAGCCGCCGAAGAGCTGGATCGTGGCCGGCGGCGGCGCCCGCAACCTCACCATGCTGCGAATGCTGCGTGAGCGGCTGGACCCATCGACCGTCGAGGCCGCCGAGGCGCTGGGCTGGGCGGCCGACGTCGATCGAGGCGCAGGCGTTCGGCTTTTTGGCGGCGCGGGGCCTCAAAGGCCTGCCGCTGAGCTATCCCGCCACCACGGGCGTTCCGATCCCGATGACCGGGGGGATCATCGCAAGGCCGTGAGCGCGCTTGATTTTCCATGCAGACGCATTTAATTAGATGCATCTGCATGAACACGCGAGTTGCGCCATGGCCGCCCCGTTAAAACTGATCAGCCACAAGCTCTGCCCCTATGTGCAACGCGCCGTGATCGCGCTCTCCGAAAAGGGTGTGCCGTTCGAGCGGATCGATATCGATCTTTCCAACAAGCCGGACTGGTTTCTGAAAATCTCGCCGCTCGGCAAGACACCCGTGCTGCTGGTCGGCGATCACGCGATTTTCGAATCCGCTGTCATCCTCGAATATCTCGAGGAGACGCAGGCAAAGCCGCTGCATCCGGGCAATGCGTTGCGTCGCGCCGAGCACCGCGCCTGGATTGAGTTCGGCTCGACCGTGCTCAACGATATCGCGGGCCTCTACGCGGCGGCGGACGAAGCCACCTTCAAAGCCAAGGTAACGCAGCTCGAGCAACGCTTTGCGCGGCTGGAGACACGCGTGGTGGCCGCGCCGTGGTTTGACGGCGAGCACTTTTCGCTGGTCGATGCGGTCTTCGGCCCGGTGTTCCGCTATTTCGATGTGTTCGACGGCATTGCGGACTTCGGGATCTTGGAGGGCAGGCCGAACTTGGCGCGCTGGCGCCAAAGCCTCGCTGCGCGGCCGTCAGTCAAGTCAGCCGTGGGCGCGGATTATCCGGTGCTATTGCGCGACTTTATCGAGCGGCGGAAATCCTGGCTGTCAGGCCTGCAGGCGCGAGCGGCGGCTTAAGCTCACCGCACGTTGGCGAGGCGCATGTCGAGATAGGCCGTCACCGTCTGCATCAAGGGCTCGAGCTTGCCGTCGAAGAAGTGATTGGCGCCGGGGATGATCTGCTGATCGATCACGATGCCCTTCTGGGTCTTCAATTTCTCGACGAGAGTGTTGACGTCCTTCGGCGGCACCACCGCGTCCTTTTCGCCATGCACGATCAGCCCGGAGGACGGGCAGGGCGCGAGGAACGAGAAGTCATAGAGATTGGCGGGCGGCGCGATCGAGATAAAGCCTTCGACTTCCGGCCGGCGCATCAAGAGTTGCATGCCGATCCAGGCGCCGAACGAAAAGCCGGCGACCCAACACGCCCGCGCTTCCGGATTGATGGTCTGCGCCCAGTCGAGCGCGGAAGCCGCATCGGAGAGCTCGCCGGTGCCGTG
Source organism: uncultured Alphaproteobacteria bacterium (assembly GCA_963713785.1). Taxonomy (GTDB): domain Bacteria; phylum Pseudomonadota; class Alphaproteobacteria; order Rhizobiales; family Xanthobacteraceae; genus Bradyrhizobium. Next base: position 754,479 of record CAVQNB010000001.1, on the reverse strand, counting down.
ATCGAACGATCCCTGGCTGCGCCCGACGCCGCGGAAATTGAATTGCAGCACGGAAAATCCGCGATGCGCGAACGCATAGTAGCACTGGTAGACGATCTGGTGATTCATCGTGCCATGAAACTGCGGATGCGGATGCAGGATCATCGCAATCGGCGCGTTCTTCTGCTTGGCCGGATGATAACGGCCTTCAAGGCGGCCAGCGGGGCCGGTGAAAATGACTTCAGGCATAGAGAATTCCTAGATCATCAACCGATGGGTGCCGGGTTGACCTGACTGTCTCAGTCGAGCTTGCGAGACGAAAGGGTGATCGGCGTCGTTGGGCGAGTTGCGCGAACGGCGCTGGGTGAATTTGAGGCCGCCTTCTAGCATGAGGCGAGGGGCAAAAAGCAAGCTTCTTGAACATCCGACAATGCGTTCAAGGCGTTAGCTTCGCGCGATTGCCGATCGCCCCTTGGATCGCCAATTGCGTTGAGGCAGTGGGCGGGATACGCCCGTCGGTTCGGGCTGCAGGCCTGTTCGCTAAGGTACTATCATACTCAATGCCTGACAGGGTCTATCTCGACTGGAATGCGACGACACCGCTACGCCCCGAGGCGCGGGCTGCGATGGCGGCCGCGTGGGATCTGCTCGGCAATCCTTCTTCGGTCCATGCCGAGGGGCGTCACGTCCGCCGTCTGGTGGAGGACGCGCGCTCCGCGGTCGCGGCCGCGATCGGCGCGCTGACCCGCAACGTCGTCTTCACCTCGGGAGGAACCGAAGCCAACGCGCTGGCGCTCGCGCCAAGCCTTCGCGCCGCTTCCGGAAAGCCGGTCGAGAGGTTGGTGGTGTCGGCGATCGAACACACCTCTGTGCTCGCGGGCGGAAGATTTGCCGCCGAAGCCATCAGCAAGGCCGGGGTCACCAAATCCGGCGTCGTCGATCTCGATCATCTTCGCAGTCTGCTCGCTTCAGGCCTGCCGGCGCTGGTGTCGATCATGGCGGCAAATAACGAAACCGGCGCAGTGCAGCCGGTTTCCGAAGCCGCCGAAATTGTCCACGCGGCGGGCGGCCTTTTGCATGTCGACGCGATCCAGTCGTTTGGAAAAATACCTTTCGATATCAATGCATTGAGTGCTGACATTGTCACACTGTCCGCGCACAAGATCGGCGGTCCCAAGGGGGTGGGTGCGCTGGTTTTGGCCGGTGGTCGCACACGGCTTGAGCCGCTGCTGCGCGGCGGCGGCCAGGAGCACGGGCGCCGCGCGGGGACCGAGAATGTCGCGGGAATTGCGGGCTTTGGCGCCGCCGTAAAGGCTGCGCTTACGGCGCGGGAGAGCGATGCCGTCAGGCTAGAGGCGTTGCGGAACCAGCTCGAAAGCGGGCTTCGAAAGACCCCGGGCCTTATCGTGTTCTCGGCCGATGCCCCGCGGTTGCCGAATACCACCCTGTTCACGGCTCCCGGCCTCAAGGCCGAGACGGCCGTGATCGGCTTCGATCTTGAGGGGATTGCAGTTTCCTCCGGTTCCGCCTGTTCTTCGGGCAAGGTCCAGCCCTCCCATGTGCTGGAAGCCATGGGATTTGGCCCTAAACTTGCTCAGGGAGCGGTGCGGCTCAGTCTGGGCTGGTCCACGTCAGAGACAGACATTGATTGCTGTCTTAAGGCTTGGCGAAAGCTCTCCAATACCCTACTTACTAGGAGCGACGAAACACTGCTTGAACGGTTCTAAGCGTGTTTCTTCGGAGCAGCGTAGTCGACTTTTGGAACCGATCCACCGCGGTCCTTGAAATCGCGAGCGGAGGATAGAATGCCAGCCGTACGAGAGACGGTCGAGCGCGTCAGGCGCATCGACGTCGACCAGTATCGATATGGATTCGAGACGCTGATCGAGTCCGACAAGGCCCCGAAGGGGCTGTCGGAAGACACCGTCCGCTTCATTTCCGCAAAAAAGAACGAACCGGCCTGGATGCTGGAATGGCGGCTGGAAGCCTTCCGCCGCTGGCTGACCATGACCGAGCCGACCTGGGCGCGCGTCAACTATCCCAAGATCGATTACCAGGATCTGTATTACTACTCAGCTCCCAAACCCAAGAAACAAGTCGGCTCGCTCGACGAGATCGATCCGGAAATCCTCAAAACCTATGAGAAGCTCGGCATTCCGCTCCGTGAGGTGGAAGTGCTGGAGGGCGTGGTGCGGCCCGAAGGCGAGCGCAAGATCGCGGTCGATGCTGTCTTCGATTCGGTTTCGGTTGCCACCACCTTCAAGGAAGAATTGAAGAAGGCCGGCGTGATCTTCATGCCGATCTCGGAAGCGATCCGCGAGCATCCGGACCTGGTGAAGAAGTATCTCGGCAGCGTGGTGCCGACCTCGGACAATTTCTTCGCGACGTTGAACTCGGCGGTGTTCTCCGACGGCTCGTTCGTCTACGTGCCGCCGGGCGTGCGCTGCCCGATGGAACTGTCGACCTATTTCCGCATCAACGAACGCAACACCGGGCAATTCGAGCGCACGCTGATCATCGCCGACAAGGGCGCTTACGTCAGCTATCTCGAAGGCTGCACCGCGCCGCAGCGTGACGAGAACCAGCTGCATGCCGCCGTCGTCGAACTGGTGGCACTGGACGATGCCGAGATCAAATATTCGACGGTACAGAACTGGTATCCCGGCAATTCGGAAGGCAAGGGCGGCATCTACAATTTCGTCACCAAACGGGGCGACTGCCGCGGCAAGAACGCCAAGATTTCCTGGACCCAGGTCGAGACCGGTTCAGCGATCACCTGGAAATATCCGAGCTGCATCCTGCGCGGCGACAATTCGCGCGGCGAGTTTTATTCGATCGCGATCTCGAACGGTTTCCAGCAGGTCGATAGCGGCACCAAGATGCTGCATCTCGGCAAGAACACCACGAGCCGGATCATCTCCAAGGGCATCGCGGCCGGTCGTTCGCAGAACACCTATCGCGGCCTCGTCACCGCGCACCGCAAGGCGGCCGGCGCACGCAACTTCACCGCCTGCGATTTGCTCCTGATCGGCGACAAATGCGGAGCGCACACCGTGCCGTATGTGGAAGCCAAGAATGCTTCCGCGACCTTCGAGCACGAAGCCACCACCTCAAAGATTTCCGAGGACGTGCTGTTCTACTGCGTGCAGCGCGGGCTGAGCCAGGAAGAAGCCGTCGGTCTCGTGGTCAATGGCTTTGTCAAGGACGTGCTGCAGCAGTTGCCGATGGAATTCGCGGTCGAGGCGCAGAAACTGATCTCGATCTCGCTGGAAGGTTCGGTCGGATAAAGGTCGTCATCCTGAGGTGCTTGCGAAGCAAGCCTCGAAGGATGGTTTGGGAAATTGAGAGATCATCCTTCGAGGCTCGCCGAAGACGGCTCGCACCTCGGGATGACGAGCTAGGAAAGAAAGAATGCCACTGCTTGAAGTCAAAAATCTGCAAGTCCGTGTCGAGGAACGTGAGATTCTCCATGGGCTTTCTCTGACCGTGAACCAGGGCGAGGTCCATGCGATCATGGGCCCGAACGGCTCGGGCAAATCGACGCTGTCCCATGTCATCGCCGGCAAGCCGGGCTACGAGGTGACCGGCGGCGAGATCCTGTTCCGGGGCGAGGATTTGCTGGCGATGTCGCCCGACGAGCGCGCCGCCAAGGGCGTGTTCCTGGCGTTCCAGTATCCGGTGGAAATTCCCGGCGTCGCCACCATGACTTTCCTGCGCACCGCGCTCAACGCTCAGCGCAAGGCGCGCGGCGAAAGCGAATATTCCACCCCGGACTTCCTGAAGAAGGTCCGCGAAGTGGCAAAATCGCTCAACATCCCGCAGGACATGCTTCGCCGCGGCGTCAATGTGGGCTTCTCCGGCGGCGAGAAGAAGCGCAACGAAATTTTGCAGATGGCGCTGTTCGAGCCGAGCCTTTGCATCCTCGACGAGATGGATTCCGGGCTCGACATCGACGCGTTGCGGGTCGCTGCCGACGGCGTCAATGCGCTGCGCTCGCCGGACCGCGCCATGGTGGTGATCACGCACTACCAACGGCTCCTGAACTACATCGTGCCTGATTTCGTGCACGTGATGTCGAAGGGCCGGGTCGTCAAAAGCGGCGACAAGGAACTGGCGCTGGAGCTCGAGGCCTCCGGCTATACGCAGTTCGAAGACGCGGCCTGACGGACGGATCTTGTGATGAACGTTGTTGTGGCAAAGACCGAAACTGGACGCGCGCTGAGCGATGCCTTCGCGGTCGCGCGAGGCCGGCTGCCGGGTGCGGGCAGGGTCGCCGACGCACGCAAGCAGGCTTTCGAGGCCTATGAGCGTCTGGGCCTGCCGCACCGGCGGATCGAGGAATGGAAATATACCGACTTGCGCATGCTGATGCGCGAGGTGTTGCCGCTGGCGGACGCGCCGGATCAGGACGCGCTGAGGCGGGCCAAGGCCGCCCTCGGCGGGCATGCGATGGCCGGCGCCACCCGGTTGGTCCTGGTGGACGGGGTCTATTCGCCCGAACTGTCGGATACCGCTGGCCTCGGTGCAGCTGTCCGCATCCAGACCGTGCGCGATGTGCTGGAGGATGCCGGCAACGAGGCCCGCACCGATCTCTTCAACGTCAACATCGCTGACAATGCGATGGTCTCGCTGAATGCGGCGATGATGACCGATGGCGTGCTGGTCACGATCGCCGAGCAGACGGTCGTCACCAAGCCGATCCAGATCGTGCATGTCGCAACGCGCTCGGCTGCGGCGACCTATACCCGCTCGTTCCTGAAACTGGGCAAGGGCGCCCGCGCCACGCTAGTGGAAAACTTCGCTGGCGCCGAGGCTGCCAAGGCCTATCAGGCCAATGACGCCGTCATCGTCTGGATCGGCGAAGGCGCCGAACTCGAGCATGTCCGCCTGATGGTCGACGCAGCCGACGCGATCAACATTTCCACCGCCGTTTTCACGGTCGGCGCGCGCGCGCGTCTCAACACCTTCAATATGACGAGCGGCGGCAATGTCAGCCGCTATCAGGGATATGTCAGCTGCGCCGGCGAGGGCGCCCAGGTCACCACCAACGGCGTCAACCTGCTCAATGGCCGGCAGCACGCCAATTCCACGCTACTGCTGGATCATGCGGTGCCGAACTGCACCAGCCGCGAAATCTTCCGCGCCGTCGTCGACGACCGCGCCCATTCGGTGTTCCAGGGCCGTATCATCGTGCGTCCGCACGCGCAGAAGACCGACGCCAAGATGATGACGCGGGCGCTCTTGCTGTCCGACGAGGCCGAGGCCGACAACAAGCCGGAGCTGGAAATCTTTGCCGACGACGTGACCTGCGGGCATGGCGCGACCACCGGCGCGCTCGACGAGAGCCTGCTGTTTTACCTGCGCGCCCGCGGTCTTTCCGAAAAGGACGCGCAGGCATTGCTGATTCAGGCGTTCGTCGGCGAGGCGATCAAGTCCATCGCCAATGACACCTTGCGCGATCTCGCGATTTCTGCGGCGCAGCGTTGGCTGGAGGCGAGGGCATGACCAAGCATCCGGCAGTCGCCAACGGCTCCTATGACGTTGCCCGCGTGCGCGAGGATTTTCCGGCGCTGGCGCTGAAAATCTACGGCAAGCCGCTGGTCTATCTCGACAACGCCGCGTCCGCGCAGAAGCCCAATGCGGTGCTCGACCGCATGACCGAAGCCTACAAGACCGAATACGCCAACGTGCATCGCGGGCTGCATTATCTCGCCAATGCGGCGACGGAGGCCTATGAGGGCGCCCGCGGCAAGGTGGCAAAATTCGTCAACGCCCGGCGCAACGAAGAGATCATCTTCACCCGCAACGTCACCGAGGCGATCAACCTGGTTGCATCCTCGTGGGGCGAACCGAATATCGGCCCGGGCGATGAGATCGTTCTCTCGATCATGGAGCACCATTCCAACATCGTGCCCTGGCACTTCCTCAGGGAACGCCATGGCGCGGTGATCAAATGGGCGCCGGTCGACGACGAGGGCAATTTCCTGATCGAGGAGTTCGAGAAGCTCCTGACGCCGCGCACCAAGCTGGTCGCGATCACGCAGATGTCGAATGCGCTCGGCACCCTCGTGCCGGTGAAGGAGGTCGTAAAGCTCGCGCATGCCCGCGGCATTCTCGTGCTGGTCGACGGCGCGCAAGGTGCCGTGCATCTCACGATCGACGTGCAGGACATCGATTGCGATTTCTACGCCTTTACCGGCCACAAGCTCTACGGTCCGACCGGCATCGGCGCGCTCTATGCCAAGCACCAGCACCTCGTGGCGATGCGGCCCTATAATGGCGGCGGCGAGATGATACGCGAGGTTGCCAAGGACTGGGTCACCTATGGCGATCCCCCGCACAAATTCGAGGCCGGTACGCCGCCGATCGTCGAGGCGGTGGGGCTGGGCGCTGCCATCGACTACGTCAATTCGATCGGCAAGGAGCGCATTGCCGCGCACGAGCACGATCTCGTGACCTACGCCCAGGAGAGGTTGCGCGAAATCAATTCGCTGCGGCTGATCGGCACCGCCAAGAATAAGGGGCCGGTGATCTCGTTCGAGATGAAGGGCGCCCATCCCCACGATGTCGCGACCGTGATCGACCGCCAGGGCATCGCGGTGCGCGCCGGGACCCACTGCGTGATGCCGCTTTTAGAGCGGTTCAACGTCACGGCCACCTGCCGCGCCTCGTTTGGAATGTATAATACGAAGGAAGAAGTCGACCATCTGGCACGGGCGCTGATCAAGGCGCGGGAACTGTTCGCATGACCGACACCGCAGAAGTCAAGAATCTGGACGTCAAGACCGGCAATATGGAGACCCATTCGGCGCTGCCGCCCGAGGAGACCGAGCGGCTGACCGGCGACATCGTCGCGGCGCTGAAGACCGTGTTCGATCCGGAAATTCCGGCCGACATCTACGAGCTCGGCCTGATCTACAAGGTCGACCTCAAGGACGACCGCGGTGTCGACGTGCTGATGACCCTGACCACGCCGAATTGCCCGGCGGCCGGCGAATTGCCGACCATGGTCGAAAACGCTGTTGCCAGCGTGCCCGGCGTCGGAATCGTCAACGTCAACCTGGTCTGGGAGCCCGCGTGGTCGCCGGATCGGATGAGCGACGAGGCGCGCCTCGTCCTCAATATGTGGTGAACGGCAGCATTGATGGTCTCGCGAGGAATGATTAGATGACTGACATGACGCCTGCATCACCAACGCCCTCATCGAAGCCGAAGCTGCGGCCCCGTCCGCAAGTCATGCGGCTGACGGACGCGGCTGCGCAGCGCATTAGCGAGCTGACCAAGCGCGCCGATTCGGCGATCGTCGGCCTTCGTGTCGGTGTCAAGAACGGTGGCTGCGCCGGGCAGTCCTATACGGTCGAATATGCCCATGATGTGCGCCCGACCGACGAGGTGGTCGAGGACAAGGGCGTCAAGATCCTGGTCGATCCGAAGGCCGTGCTGTTCCTGCTCGGCACCGAGATGGACTACAAGGCCGACCGGATGCAGGCCCAGTTCATCTTCAACAACCCGAACCAGGTCTCGGCCTGCGGCTGCGGCGAGTCGGTACAGCTCGTGCCGGCGAAGGTCTGATCGCCGCGGCCTCCCATGGACCGCGATTTCCTGATCGATCTGTTTTCCGATTTCGGCCCGGTGACGATCCGCCGGATGTTTTCCGGTTACGGCATTTCCGCCGACGGAACCAATTTCGCGCTGGCGTTGCGCGCCGGGCTCTATTTCCGCGCCGACGAAGAGACGATCCCGCAATTCGAAGCCGAAGGCTCAAGGCCGTTCCAGTATCAGACCCGAGTGAAGACCGTGACGGTGAACTCGTATTGGGAGTTGCCGGCGCGGCTGTTCGACGATTCCGAAGAACTGAGCGGATGGGCGAGGGCGGCGTTGGCCGCGGCGCAGCGCGCGGCGTTGCGGAAGCGGCCGAAAAAGCGGAAGGTGGCGAAGAAGGCGGCTAAAGGGAAGCCCGCAGTTAAAAAGAAGGCTGCGAAGAAGAGGAGATCGTCATCCTGAGGAACGCGCCGTTGCGCGCGTCTCGAAGGATGGCCACGCACACCACCGTTGCTCATCCTTCGAGGTTCGCAAGAGCTCGCACCTCCAGCGATGAGCGCAGTCGCGCTCACGCAGGGATGACGTTGGCTTAAGCCACCGCGCTCTGGGTTTCGGCGGCGTATTCCGGATCGACTTCGCAGATCACGCGATTGCGGCCGTTGCGCTTGGCGGCATAGAGGCAGGCATCCGCGCGCTCGATCAGCGAATCGGTATCGTCGCCGGGCTTGAGCATCGACACGCCGACCGAGATAGTGACGCGGCCGAGAATTTCGCCGGTCGATTTCTTCTTCAGTTCCTTGGCCATCACCGCGCGGCGGATGTGATCGGCCACCGTCAGCGCCTGGCGAAGCGCGGTATTGGGCAGCACCACCGCGAATTCCTCGCCGCCATAGCGGGCGGTGATGTCCTGGCCCTTGATGGTCTGCTTCAGGGACATGCCAACCAGGCGCAGCACCTGGTCGCCGGTGAGATGGCCGTAGCTGTCGTTGAACGATTTGAAATGGTCGATGTCGAACATCAAAAGCGACAGCGGCTCGCCGTCGGCGAGCGCGGTCTGCACCGCCATCTCGATCATGCGGTCGAAATATTTGCGGTTGCCGAGCCCGGTGAGCGGATCGGTCAGGCTCTCGGCCCGGATCGCTTCCAGGCTCTGCTGCAGATCGCTGATCTCGGACTTTGACAGCGTCAGCCGTTCCTCGAGCGCCTTGTTGGTCTCGCGCATCTCGCGGGTGGATTTCGAAAGCGAATCGACAATGGCCTTCACCTGACCACGATCCTTGGCGGCCGCGAGTTTTTGGCTCGCGCTGGACAGGCTGGCGTCGTAACTTGCCGACATTCCCAACGCATCGTTGATCAGGCCCATCACGTCGTCGATTTCGCCGATCACGCGCGCGCCGACCTTGTCGATACGGTCGGTGGTCTTCAGATGCGAAAGATAGGTCTCGTAGATTTGCTCGAGGTCGGCTTCGGTCAGCCTGCCGTTGCGCGCCAGCGTCTCGTTGATGACCTTGTTGAGCGGCGCGTTATATCCGGTGGCGTAGACGTACCAGATCTCATAGTTGCGAGGGATAGCGGTCTGCCGCAGCGATCTGATCTGGCCGAGCGCGACTTCGGCAAAGGCCATCGTGCGTTCGTGTTCGTCGAGCACCTTGACCACGGATCGTATCCCCATAGCCGGGCAAGCCGCCCGCTCCGCAGCAATGACTAAATTATCTCGTCAAGCTAACGGAGGAGAATGAATGACCGGTAAACATGGAACCTGTCGCCGCGGTGCACACGCTCAGACGCGGGCGCGAACAGGGCGCAGCAGGAATGCCGGAAGGTGCGAATGATCCGCAGCCTCGGATTCGGTTTCGCGCGCAACGCGCTGCGGCTCGGCGCGGCCGATCGAAGGCGGGCGCGGGGCCGGCGCTTGCGGCTTCGGACTGCCATGATGGGACCGCCCTGTGGCCGCGCTTGTCCCGCTTGCCATGCCGCGGCTCGCGTTCGCGGCGCGGCTTGCGGCCGCCGCGCGAACCTTCGCGGGAGCGATGCTCGCGTGGCTGATCGCTTTCATCCGCGTGGGCTTCGGCACGGGATTCGCCTTGGCCTTCCACGCGGGGAATGGTCTGTCCGATCAGCTTTTCGATCGCGACGATGGATTTGGTGTCGAGCGGGGTGACGATGGAGATCGCGGTGCCGGTGCGGCCGGCGCGGCCGGTGCGGCCGATGCGATGGACGTAGTCGTCGGCATGATGCGGCACGTCGAAATTGAAGATGTGGCTCACGGCAGGAATATCGAGGCCGCGGGCGGCGACGTCGGACGCGACCAATAGCGGTATTTCGCCCTTGCGGAATTGATCGAGAGCTGCGGTGCGGGCCGACTGATCCATGTCGCCATGCAGTGCGCCGACGCTGAAGCCGTGCTTCTGCAGCGATTTGTAGAGCAGCGCCACTTCGCGCTTGCGATTGCAGAAGATAATCGCGTTCTGCAAGTCCTTGGCGTCGCGCAGCAGGCGGCGCAGCGTCTCGCGCTTGTCGTGCGCCTCGCGGCCGACGCTGACCTGGAATTGCGCCACGCCGGTCGCTGTGGTCGCCGGCCTGGAGACTTCGATCTTTTGCGGGTTGTGCAGGAAGGTTTCAGTGATGCGCGCGATTTCAGGCGGCATCGTCGCGGTGAAGAACAGCGTCTGCCGGGTGAAGGGAACGAGCTTGCAGATGCGCTCGATATCGGGAATGAAGCCCATGTCCAGCATGCGGTCGGCTTCGTCGATGACCAGCAGTTCGACGCCGGTGAGCAGCAGTCCGCCGCGCTCGGTATGGTCGAGCAGCCGGCCCGGGGTTGCGATCAAGACGTCGACGCCGCGCGTCAATTTTGTGTCCTGATCGCCGAACGACACGCCGCCGATCAGAAGTGCTACGTTGAGTTTCTGGCCTGCGCCGTATTTGTCGAAGCTTTCCTTTACCTGGGCGGCGAGCTCGCGGGTCGGCTCCAGGATCAGGGTGCGGGGCATTCGGGCGCGGGCGCGGCCCTTTTCCAGCAAGGTGAGCATCGGAAGGACGAAGGCAGCGGTCTTGCCGGTGCCGGTCTGGGCGATGCCGAGGACGTCCCGGCGGGCCAGAACGTGGGGGATCGCCTGTTCCTGAATGGGGGTGGGGGTGGTGTAACCGGTGGCCGCAACTGCGGCGAGCACCTTTTCGGACAAGACCGAGATGGGAAAAAGACATTGAGCCTCTAGTCGACACCGCCGTTCGGAATCGAGGGTAAAAAGGCTGTCGCGTTTGGCCCTGAAACGGCGTGCTTTTTGAAGCTCTAGGGCTCTGACTGACGCTGACCAGCGGCAAACCTTTGGGAATCGCGTTTCGATCCAAGGCCGCGTTGGGCGGGAACATAGGGTCGAATTGGCAGAAGTCAATGGAGCATGGGCGGGAAGTGTTGAAAAAGCTTAATGTTTTTGCATCAATGACACCCAAGCATACAGGAACCGCCATGTTTTCAAGAAAGCGTCTGAACATGCTCAACGATGGAGTCTTCGGCGTCGCCATACGTGGCTTGTTCTCGACGCACGCGTATAGGGTGCGCATGATTGCGTAACCCGGTGCCGCCTGGTTGAACCGGCGGCGCAGCAATACCGACTATGGCATGAGGCGGTGCGCACGAGCCGCGGTCGATCGTGCAAGGTGGGGACTGCGGATGAAGACCTGGTTGTTCAAGGCTGCATGGGCCTTTAGCCTTGCGGCGTCGCTGCTCGTGTTCACCGAGGCGGCCCACGCTGAAAAACGCGTCGCGCTCGTGATCGGCAACAACGACTACAAGAACGTCCCCAAATTGCAGAAGGCCGTCAACGACGCCCGCACCATGGGCGATACGCTAAAGCAACTCGGCTTTTCGGTCATGGTCGCGGAGAACCAGAACCGGCAGCAATTCAGCCAGACGCTGCTCGCCTTCGACAACGCGGTAGGACCTGGCGACACCGCGTTCTTCTTCTATGCCGGCCACGGTTTTGAGATCGCCGGGCAGAACTATCTGCTGCCGACCGACGTGCCGGCGGCGACCGAAGGCCAGGAAGAACTGGTGCGCGACGCTTCGGTGCTGGCCGACCGCATCGTCGAGCGGTTGCAGAACCGGAAGGTGCGCACCTCGATCCTGGTATTCGACGCCTGCCGCAACAATCCGTTCGAGCGATCGGGCACGCGTGCGGTTTCCGGCGGCGGCGGGCTCGCGCCGATGGCGCAACTGCCGGAAGGCGTGTTTTCGGTGTTTTCGGCGGGCTACAAGCAGACCGCGCTCGACCGGCTGTCGAGCGACGACAACAGCCCCAATTCCGTGTTCACGCGCACCTTTGCCAAGGAGCTGCTGCAACCCGGCGAGAACCTCGTCGAGGTCGCCCAGCATACGCGGCGGCTGGTCAGCGAGATGGCCGAGACCATCGGCCACAAGCAGATCCCGGCCTATTCCGACCAGATGGTCGACAATGTTTTCTTGAACGGCGAGGCGAGGGGGCAGGCCAACGCGCCAAAACCAGACGAGCCGCCGCCGCAGAAAGTCGCGGCGCTGCCGCCGGTGTCGGTGCCGCGCACGGCGCCCTCGAACAATTCCGTCAACGCGCCGATCGCAATGTTCTCGCGCCACAATGGCGGCTGGACCGTGGTGTTCTCGATCGTCGACCCGACGCTTGGGATTTCATGGCGGATGGGCGATAGTGGCGACTTCCGCGAAACCGGATTTTTGGACACGCTCGATCCGCGCACCCGCAAGCGCATGCCCAATCCCTCGATCGAGCTTGCCCCCGACGCGCCGGCGGTAACGATCCAGGTCCGCTATGTCGACGCCTCAGGCGAGATGCAGGGACCGTTTCCGATCAAGTTCGATCCGGAGGCGGCGCTGTTCCACGATCAACGCAAGATCCTCGATATGACCGCCACCAGCTGGCTGTCGTTTCGCGAGTTCAACGGCCTACTCGTCTACTACACCCACCTGGTGTCCTACCGATGCGCGATCCGCCAAGTGAAGATCGGCATCGACACGGCGGTACCGGACAAGGTGTTGCAGATGCCGCCTTGCGATATGAGGGACCCCAGCGTGATTCCCTATGGTGCGCCGCTTTATATGAAGCTCGCGCCGTCGACCCAATTCATGTCGGTTGAATTGACCTATCGTGACGGCAGCGTATCGGAGATCAAGACCTTTCGGACGGCTAATCGCAGCAACAATTGATTGCTGTTGGTCACGCGTTCGAGCGATCAGCCCATGATCGAAAACCCGCCGTCGACGGGGATCGCGGTCCCGGTGACGAAGTCGGAAGCCGACGCGCTGAGAAACACCGCAATGCCGGCGAAGTCGGCGATCGCGCCCCATCGCGCCGCCGGCGTGCGCGCCAGAACCTTGTCGTGCAGGCCGTCGATCTGTTCGCGGGCGCGCTTGGTCAGGTCCGTGTCGATCCAGCCCGGCAGCAGCGCATTGACCTGGATATTGTCGGCGCGCCCAGGCGACCGCGCAGGAGCGGGTGAACTGCACGATGCCGCCTTTGCTCGCTGCATAGGCCGGTGCGAAGCTTGCGCCGAAGATCGACATCATCGAGCCGATATTGATGATCTTGCCGCCGCCGGTTTTCTTCATCGCCGGGTAGGCCGCTTGCGAGCACAGGAACGCGCTGGTCAGGTTGGTCTTGATGACGCTGTCCCACTCCTCGGGATCGAGCGCGTGCGGCGGCTTGCGGATATTGATGCCGGCATTGTTGACGAGGATGTCGATCCGGCCGAGCTCGCGGCTGACGCGCTCGACCATACTGGCGACGGCGACCTTGTCGGTGACGTCGGCGATGACGGATATCGCCTTGACGCCTCGGTTGCGCAGATCGGCGACCGCCGCATTCGACTTCGTCTCGTTGCGTCCGACGACGGCGATGCCAGCGCCTGCCTCCGCCAGGCCGCGCGCCATGCCGAGCCCGATACCGCCATTGCCGCCGGTGACGATCGCGACCTTGCCGCTGAGATCGAACAGTCGATGTTGTCATGGTGAGCGTTCCCGTCGTCATGCTTTCTGGACGCTGGTGTTACGAGACGTGGATGGCCGGGACAAGCCGGGCCATCACGAGTCAACCATGCGTCGGCTTCGCTTTAACCCTTGCTCTGCCAGATCAGGATCAAGCCGAGCGCGGCCAGCGCTGCTCCATATCCGGCCCACTGGATCTGGCGGATCATGAAGCTCGATTGCGGCCAGTTGATCACGCCCAAGCCCTGGCCGATCCAGAGCAGGCCGATGGCGAGCGCGAGCAGCCCAACGATCAGAAGCAATTTGCGCATGGCATTTCCTCCCATCGCCCGATGCTTTGTCCATGCTACAGGCCACAGACGGGCTTCGGAAACCTGCTCGGATGGGCGACCGTAGCTTTCGATCGCATGCAATGCCAGCCGGACGGCTTGGTCCCGGGATCGGCGCGCGCGCGAAGCGAGCTACGCTGCACCGCCCTGCGCGTCCAAGATCAAAGTTTGGGACAACAAATTCCGGACAACAAAAAAGCCCCGGACGATGCCGGGGCTTTTAGTTGTCCGAACGCAGGCAGGAGATCAGTACTTGGCGACCACCGGGCCGCCCCAGTTGAAGCGGTAGACCAGCGAGGTGCTGATGGTCTGGGTCCAGGGCTTGAAGGCGATGTCGTGACCGACGAGGCAAGTTGGTGCCGTCGAACAGCTCGTTGATGTTCTTGTTGCCGTAATAGGCCGCGCGATATTCGGTCTTCATGAACCAGCCCGGCGCGGTGATGCCGAAGATGTTCAGGTTGTTCTCGACGCCGCCGCCGACGAAGACACCATTGCGGTTGAACGAATTGGTGTGGGCACCCACCGGAAAGCCGCTGAACGTGTTCAGGAAGGTCGTGCCCGACCAATGCGAACCGCTATAACCGCCATTGACGTAAGAGAGGACATTCGGGGCCACCAGATAGCCGATCCGCGCACCGCCCGCCCAAGCGTCCTGCATCTTGATAGTTGCGGTCCAGAATAAGGTCGGATCCTGGATGGTGCCCTTCAGGCTGCCGAACTGGCCATCGCCGAAGATACCGAACACCCAACTCGGGTTGAACTGCCAATCGTAGCCGGCACCCACTGTCCCGAACCAGCCGTCACCGCCCTGCGTCTGATTGATGCTGAGGCGCGGTGCCCACCCCCGTGAGCCGGGTGTTGGTGCTGGCATCCCAGATGCCGCCGCCGACGCCGCCGAAAATGTAGAAGCCGGTCCAGCTCGAATATACCGGCACCATCGGAGGCGGAGCCTTGGTGTACGTGGGGCGCCATGTCGGCGGCCATCGCTGATCCGGTGAAAGCCGCCAGCGCGGTCAGAGCGAGCAAGAACTTTTTCATTTTCAATTCCTCAGTATTCAGGTGTTCGGACCTAGCCGTGTGGAAGGGCAAGGGCACCGATTCCTCAAGCCCATTGACCGCCACTATAGTCGGTTCGAGCTAAAATGCTGTTGCCGGGCGAACACACTTGCCGGAAAACGAGCCTTGGAATTTGCCGACAAAAGCTGCAATGGCCTGAAAATCAGGCCAAATCGCCTCTCGAATGGCCAAAATCGCCTTCGCACGATCAGAATCCCGGATTCGGTTCCCTAGACGTCCAGCAAATCCTCGCTGGCGAACTCGGCCTTGTCGGAGATGAAGGCGAAGCGGGCCTCGGCCTTGGTGCCCATCAGCCGCTCGACCGAATCGGCGGTGCCCTCGCGGTCGTCGGCCAACAGCACCACGCGCAGCAGGGTGCGCTTGGCCGGGTCCATCGTGGTCTCCTTGAGCTGCGCCGGCATCATCTCGCCAAGCCCCTTGAAGCGGCCGATCTCGACCTTGGCGTTGGCGTTGAATTCGCTCTTCAGAAGCGCGTCCCTGTGGGCGTCGTCGCGGGCGTAGACCGTCTTGCTGCCATGGGTCAGCTTGTAGAGCGGCGGCACGGCGAGATAGAGGTGACCTTCGTCGATCAGCCGCGGCATCTGCCGGTAGAAGAACGTGATCAGCAGCGAGGCGATATGCGCGCCGTCGACGTCGGCGTCGGTCATGATGATGATACGCGAATAGCGCAAATCCTCTTCGCGGTAATGCGCACCCGTGCCGCAGCCGATCGCCTGCATCAGGTCGGCGAGCTGGGCGTTGGCGGTGAGCTTGTCCTTGCCGGCGGAGGCGACGTTGAGGATTTTGCCGCGCAAGGGGAGGATCGCCTGGGTCTTGCGGTCGCGCGCCTGCTTGGCGCTGCCGCCGGCGCGAATCGCCCTCGACGATGAACAGCTCGGAGCCTTCGGCTGCAGTATTGGTGCAGTCGGAGAGCTTGCCGGGCAGTCGCAGCTTTCTTCACCGCGGTCTTGCGCGAGATTTCCTTCTCGGCGCGGCGGCGCAGCCGTTCGTCGGCGCGCTCGATCACGAAATCGAGCAGCCTGTTGGCCTGCAACGGATTGCCCGACAGCCAGTGGTCGAACGGGTCCTTGATGGCCTGCTCGACGATGCGCTGGGCTTCGGCGGTGGCGAGCCGGTCCTTGGTCTGGCCCTGGAACTCCGGCTCGCGCACGAACACCGACAGCATCACGGCGGCGCCCACCATGACGTCTTCCGAGGTCGACGGAGGCGGCGCGCTTGCCCTGGCCGACGCGCTCGGCGTGATCCTTCAAGCCGCGCAGCAGCGCGCTGCGCATGCCCGATTCGTGGGTGCCGCCGTCCGGCGTCGGCACCGTGTTGCAGTAGGACGAAAGAAAGCCGTCGGCGTCCGCGGTCCATGCCACCGCCCATTCGCAGGCGCCGTGCGCGCCGTTGCGGCCGGATTTGCCGGAGAAGATATCCGGATGCACCAGCGTGTCGGTGTGGATCGCTGCGGCGAGATAATCCTTCAACCCGCCCGGGAAGTGGAAACTGTCCTCGGCGGGGACATCTTCGAGACCCTTCAACAGCTCCGGCGTCGCAGCGCCAGCGGATCTCGACGCCGCCGAACAGATAGGCCTTGGAGCGCGCCATCTTGAACAGGCGCTGCGGCTTGAAGGTCGGCCTTGGCGCCGAAAATCTCGGTGTCCGGCTTGAAGCGAATCTTGGTGCCGCGGCGGTTGTTGATCTTGCCGAGGTCTTCGAGCTTGCCCTTGGGATGGCCGCGCTCGAACGCCATGCGATAGAGCTTTTGGCTGCGGGCGACTTCGACCTCGAGCCGCGAGGACAGCGCATTCACGACGGACACGCCGACGCCGTGCAGGCCGCCGGAGGTCTCGTAGACCTTGGAGTCGAATTTGCCGCCGGAATGCAGCGTGCACATGATGACTTCGAGCGCCGACTTCTTCGGAAATTTCGGATGCGGATCGACCGGAATGCCGCGGCCATTGTCGGTGACGGTCAGGAATCCGTCGGCGCCCAGTTCCACCTCGATGAAGGTGGCGTGCCCCGCCAGCGCCTCGTCCATGGAGTTGTCGATGACTTCGGCGAACAGATGATGCAGCGCCTTTTCGTCGGTGCCGCCGATATACATGCCGGGCCGGCGCCGCACCGGCTCGAGCCCTTCGAGCACCTCGATGTCGCGCGCGGTATAGCCGGCCTCGGCGCCGGAGCCGCGCGAGGCGACCTTGAGCGGCTGGCTCGTCCCTTCGGTTCGCGCGGCGCCGAACAGGTCGTTGGTTGCTTTGTTTTTAGCAGGTGATTTCAATGGTTTGGGCATAGTGTTTTCATGTGTTGCGCGCGGCTGTGCGCGCAGCGAATCGGTTGCTCTGACTATGCCACGGATGGGCTTAAAAAGTGACGGCCGATGCTTAAGGATGCGCGGTCCGGAACACGATCACGGCAAACAGCGCCATCGCCGCCGCTACGATCAGGGAGCCCACAATCGGTATCGCGACGAACGCCTCGCCCTTCACAATGACGATGGCGACGCCAACCGGGAACAGCGATCGCGCCGATGATATGCAGCCAGCCCTGCACCTTCGCCAGCGTGCTGGTCCCGGCGGCCGGAATGAGCCGGTAATACAGCCCGAACAGGAACAACAGACACGCCGCCGACCAGGTTGAGGTGCGCGTGCGCGGGTGCGAGCGCGAAGTCCTGCTTGATGCCCATCGCGATGCCGGCCAGCATTCCGGCCATCAGAATTACCACGCTCACGCACATCATCAACGATCCGATCATCCAGATTTCCTACGGGTTGAGAGGGGATTGAAAGCCGGGTGGGACGAAGGCGGGCTCACGCCTTGTCTCCGCCTTTGTGACTTGATGTCACGCGAGCGGGCTGGCTTACCTGTTCTTGGGCATCGAACCTGTAAGAAAGGTTCAGGGCCAAGACAAGCGGCGCGGGAAGGGCGTTTCGGAAATGGAAGATTTTGCGCACGCGCTGGCCGATTTCGTGCGCGACCATCAGGCCTGGGCCGCACCGATCGTCCTGGTGCTGGCGTTCGGTGAATCGCTTGCCTTCATTTCGCTGCTGATCCCGGCCTGGGGGGCGCTGGTCGCGATCGGCGCGCTGATCGGCGCCAGCGGCATCAGCTTCTGGCCGGTCTGGATCGCCGGCGGCATTGGGGCTGCGCTCGGCGACTGGGTCTCCTACTGGTTCGGCTTCAAATACAAGGAACACGTCGCGCAGATGTGGCCGCTGTCGCGCTATCCGGAGATCCTGCCGCGCGGCGAGGCCTTCGTGAAGAAATGGGGCGTGCCGAGCATCTTCATCGGGCGATTCTTCGGACCGCTGCGGGCCTCGGTGCCGCTCGCTGCCGGGATATTCGAGATGCCGTATTGGAGCTTTCAGATCGCCAATTTCGTATCGGCGCTGGTCTGGTCGGCGGCGCTGCTGCTGTTCGGCGACGTGATCGCGCAGATCGTCGAATGGCTGTGGCGCACGGTCTGAGCGCGCGCAATCGGAATAAGCCGGAGAGCGGGTGTTACCCCGCGAACCGCTTCGCTGCATTCGCTCGCTTGTCGTCGCGTCGCGGCGAAAACGCTGCTAAAAGACGCCGCGATAGATACCAGCAAGCGGGAAATCCCGCTCGAAACTCATCGTCTCACTGGGAGGACATCAGCATGGAACTGACACGACGTCACGCACTGGCTGGAGCCGCCGCGAGTCGCGGCCGCGCCGCTCTTGCTTCACGTCGACTGCCACGCGCAGCGCCGCGGCACCGGTGGCCGACAAGCAGGCGCCGAGCTTCTATCGCTACAAGGTCGGCGACATCCAGGTCACCGTGGTGTCCGACGGCAGAACTACGTTCCCGCTGCGAGGATAGCTTCATCACCAACGCGAAGAAGGAAGAAGTCAACGCCGCGCTCGAGAAGGCGTTCTTGCCGCGCGATATCTTCACGATCTACTTCGCGCCGCTGGTGATCAACACCGGCGGCAAGCTGGTCGTGATCGATACCGGCAACGGCGCCGGTGGCGAAGGTCAACAGCAAGGGCGCCAACGGCCTGTTCGCCGACAACATGGCCGCCGCCGGCTTCGATCCCAAGGCGGTCGACATGGTGGTGATCTCGCACTTCCACACCGACCACGTGAACGGCCTGCTTGACGGCCGACGGCACGCCGGCGTTTCCGAACGCCGAAGTGCTGGTGCCGGCGACCGAGTGGAAGTTCTGGATGGACGACGGCGAGATGAGCCGCGCGCCGGCGGGCCGCATGCAGGGCCTGTTCAAGAACAACCGCAACATCTTCGAGGCCGGCCTGAAGAAGAAGGTCACGCCGTACGAATGGGGCAAGGAAGTCGCGCCGGGCCTGCTCGCGGTCGAGAGCGTCGGCCATACGCCGGGCCACACCTCCTATGTGCTGTCGTCGGGTTCGGGCAAGGTGTTCATCCAGTCGGATGTGACCAACAATCCCAATCCGTTCGCGACCAATCCGGGCTGGCACGCGTTCTTCGACCAGGACGGCGATGTGGCGGAGAAGACCCGCCGCCGGGTCTACGACATGGTGGTTGCCGAGAAGCTGCAGGTGCAGGGCTTCCACTATCCGTTCCCCGGGCTCGGCAATGTCGAAAAGGACGGCGACGGCTACCGGGTCGTTCCGGCGCCGTGGAATCCGACGATCTGACCGTCGGTCATTCCGGGGCGTGCGAAGCGATCGAACCCGGAATCTGTGCGCAGATTCCGGGTCTGGTCCTTCGGACCATCCCGGAATGACTGTGGCATCTTGACGAAACGCGGGCGCGGCCTTATAGCCGCGCCCATGATCAACGCCGCGACCATCCTGATTGCCCGCCGCCGCCGCACTCATCGCGGTATGGGCGGATCGTCTGCGTTTAAGATCATCGCCTCTGCCGCCGGATCCGGTCCGCGGCATTTTCCTTCCAAAACAGCGCGATCTGATCCGGCGGCTCCTACGTCAAGCAGGAGTTTGAAATGTATACGCCTCCGATGTTCAAGCCCGATCGCGCCGCCAGCCTGGCGTTTGCGGAAGCGCGCGGATTCGGCACGGTCTGCGCCTGGGACGGCAACAAGCCGATCGCGTCGCTCGCTGCCGTTTTACCTCGACTATGCCGACGACGGCACGCCGCGGGCCGTGTTTCATGTCGCGCGTCACAATCCGCTGGTCAGAGCTGGCGGACGGGACATCGTCCTGGCTGCTGGCCGTGAACGGCGCGGATGCCTATGTCTCGGCCGACTGGTACGTCTCGCCGGATCAGGTGCCGACCTGGCTGTATCAGGCCGTGCATCTGACCGGCACGGTGCGGAAATTGTCCGACGACGAACTCGGTCGCGCAGCTCGACGCGCTCAGCGCCAAATTCGAAAACTGGCTGGCGCCGAAACCGCCCTGGACGTCGTCGAAGATGACGGCCGGGCGTCTGGAGGCGATGAAGAAGGCGATCGTGGGTCTGGTGATGACGGTCGAGGAGATCGAGGGCAGCTTCAAGCTCAACCAGCACAAATCCGACGTCGATCATGTGGCGGTTGCGACGGCGCTGGCGTCGCAGCCGGACGACGGCTGCGCAGACAGATCGGACAGCAGATGGTCGCGCTGCGGCCGCAGTTGGATTACAAGTCATCGCAGCCTGCCAGCGTACGCGGATCGAAGGAACATGCCATGACCCTGGCCGACACCAAGCAGCCGAAAGGCCGATCGGCGCGACGCCACGAGGCCCTCCGTCTTTGTCGATGGTGCAGCCGGAACGACGGGCCTCGGCATTCGCGAGCGCCTTGGCCCGCAGAGCGACGTCGTGGTGAAAAGCATTGCCGAGGAAAAGCGCAAGGATGCCGGCGCCAAGCGCGCGCTGATGGAGGAAGTGGACCTCGTCATCCTCTGCCTGCCGGATGAAGCCGCGAGGGAGACCGTCGCGCTGATTGACGGCATGGGCGCTGCGGCACCCAAGGTGCTGGACGCATCGACGGCGTTTCGCGTCGCCCCCGACTGGACCTATGGCTTTCCGGAACTCGCGCCGGATCAGGCCGACAAGATCCGGGCCGCGCGGAAAGTCTCGAATCCGGGCTGCTATCCGACCGGTGCGATCGCGCTGCTGCGGCCGCTCGTCGATGCCGGGCTGCGTGCCGGCGGACTATCCCGTCACCATCAATGCGGTGAGCGGCTATTCGGGCGGCGGCAAGTCGATGATCGAAAGTTTCGAAGACGGCACCGCGCCGGCCTTCGAACTCTATGGCCTCGGCTTCGAGCACAAGCATCTGCCGGAGACGCAGCTTTACTCACATCTCATGCGCCGGCCGATCTTCGTGCCGTCGGTCGGCAACTACCGGCAGGGCATGCTGGTGTCCGTGCCGCTGCATCTCGACACGCTTCCGGGCAAGCCCGATGGGGCCGACCTGCACGCCGCGCTGGCGAAGCGTTACGCCGGCAGCAGCCTACGTCTCGGTGATGCCGTTCGACGACGCGGCCATCAAGAGCGGGAAGCTCGAACCCGAGGCGCTCAACGAGACCAACAGGCTCGAGCTCTATGTCTTTGCCAGCGACAAATACCGTCAGGCGGTTCTGGTCGCGCGGCTCGACAATCTGGGCAAGGGCGCCTCGGGCGCGGCGGTGCAGAACATGCGGCTGATGCTGGGCTTTGCCGAGAGCTAAAGCGAGATGACTTCTTCGAATCGTCATCCCGCTCATCCTTCTGCTTGAGCAGATGTACTCGTTGCGACGGAAGGCCGTCGTGGACGAAAACTCTGCAATTCTACCGGAGCAACGCCCAGGCCTATGCGGACTGGGCGAAAGCGCCGTCGACACGGCTGCGTGGTTTTCTCGCGTTGCTGCCGCCGGGCGGTTCGATCCTCGAACTCGGCTGCGGCGCCGGCAATCATTCGGCTGTCATGCTGGCGGCGGGCTTTCAGGTGCGCGCGACCGACGGCTCACCCGAAATGGCCGAGATCGCCTCGCGCCGTCTCGGCCATCCCGTCGAAGCGATGCTGTTCGATCAACTCAACGCGCAGGAAGCCTATGACGGGGTCTGGGCCAGCGCCTGTCTGTTGCATGTGCCGAGGGACGAACTCGCCGGTATCCTCAGTCGAATCCGCCGCGCGCTGAAACCGTCCGGCGTATTCTATGCAAGCTTCAAGATCGGCGAAGGCGACGGCCGGGACAATCTCGGCCGCTATTACAATTATCCCTCGCCGGAATGGCTTCACGCCACCTACGCCGCCGCAGGGAAGTGGGATCAGCTGAGATCGGACACCAGCCTGATCCAGAGTTTCGACGAGACGCCCGCCAAGATGCTGCATCTCGTCGTCCGGAAGGTCGCGGCCTGACCTCTCACAGAATCTTGAAGATCGCCAGCGCCAGCACCGCCTGGGCCAGGAAGCCGACGGTGAAGGCGAGCGTCCGGAACACCGGCAGGCCGAGCGTGTAGACGACCAGATGCGCGAGGCGGGCCCAGAAATAGACCGCGCAGGCGAGCACAGTCCATTTGGTGGAATAGTCGATCTCATTGAGGATCAGGACCAGCGGCGCAAAGACGACGAGGTTTTCGACCGCGTTGTCATGCGCGAACATCAGGCGGGTGGCCCATTCCGCATGCGGCTTGGCGTTGCGTGATGGATTGTCCATGGCGCCGACAGGCCGCGCACCTGGCAGCGATTGATGATGTAGGGGATCCACAACAGCCCGGTCAGAATCACCGTCAGCGACAGCCAGAACAATTCGCGCGTCATAGGCATTCCCCTCAATTCATTTGCAGTCCCGTTGCGGCGAGACGGCTGTTTATACCCAAGCGCGCAAGGCTTGCGCTACGCGCGGACCCGCACGTAGCTGCCGGGCGCATCCTCGATCGGCGGCACGGTCTCGCTGCCGACCGCACGCGCCGGCACCTGCTCCGCATCGATGCTCTCCAGCCATTCGCGCCAGTGCGGCCACCACGAGCCCTTGTGTTCCTGCGCGCCCTTGATCCAGTCGGAAAGCGTGATGTCCTTGATGTTGTCGTTGGTCCAGAACTGGTACTTGCCTCCCGACGGCGGGTTGACGACACCGGCGATATGGCCCGAGCCGGACAGCACGTATTTCACCGGGCCGCCGAAGAATTGCGAACCGTAGAGCACGGATTCCGCCGGCGCGATATGGTCCTCGCGCGTCGCCAGATTGTAAACCGGCACCTTCACCTTCGACAGGTCGAGCAGCGTGTTGTCCAGCACCATGCTGCCGGTGGACAGCCGGTTTTCCAGATAGCAGTTGCGCAAGTAATAGGAATGGTTCGCCGCCGGCATCCGCGTCGCGTCCGAATTCCAGTGCAGCAGGTCGAACGAGGAGGGCGGCTGCCCCTTCAGATAGTTGCTGACGACATAGGACCAGATCAGATCGTTGGAGCGCAGCATGTTGAAGGCCATCGCCATCTTGCTGCCTTCGAGCACGCCCGAGGCCTGCATGTCGCGCTCGAGCGCCGAGATCTGGTCCTCGTCGACGAACACCAACAGATCGCCGGCATGGGTGAAATCGACCTGCGCTGCGAAGAACGTGGCCGAGGTGACGCGCACCCGGCGCTTTTCGGCAAGCCAGGCCAGCGTGGTCGCGAGCAGCGTGCCGCCGACGCAATAGCCGATGGTGTGGACCTTCATTTCGCCGGTGACTTGTTCGATGACGTCCATTGCCGTCAGCGGACCTTGCTTCATGTAGTCTTCGAAGGTCTTCTTGCCGAGCTCTTTGTCCGGGTTGACCCAGGAGATCACGAACACGGTGATGCCCTGATCGACGCACCATTTGATGTAGGATTTCTCAGGCTTGAGATCGAGGATGTAGAACTTGTTGATCCAGGGCGGCACGATCAGAAGTGGCGTGCGCAGCACGTTCTCGGTGGTCGGTTCATACTGGATGAGCTGCATCAGCTCGTTCTGGTAGATCACCTTGCCGGGCGTGGTCGCCATGTTGACGCCGACTGCGAGATTGGACGGATCGGACTGGCGGATGCGCAGCGTGCCGTGTCCGGCCTCGATATCCTCCGCCAGCATCGTCATGCCGCGCACCAGATTGTCGCCATTGGACGACAGCGTCTCGCGCAGCACTTCCGGATTGGTGAAGACGAAATTGGACGGCGCGATCGCATTGGTGATCTGCTGGACGTAGAACTCGGCCTTCTTGCGGGTGTGCGGATCAATGCCTTCGGCGTCGCGCACCAGATCCTGCGCCCACCGCGTCGTCAGCAGATAGAGCTGCATCACGAAATCGAAGAACTGGTTCGACTTCCACTCGGGATCCTTGAAGCGCTTGTCGCGCGGCGAGGGCTCGATCGCCGGCTTGACTTCCTCGCCGGCAAGGCGGCGCACCGACGAGCCCCAGAGGTCCAGATAGTCCTTGGCGATCTTGGTCTGCAGATCCGACGAACGTGCGTTGTCGGTCATCCAGTATTCCGCGACCGCGCTGAAGGTCTTGACCACCTCGGCGATCTCGTTCGGCGGCTTGTCGATGACTTCGCCGCCCTCGCGCGGCTTCAGATAGGCTGCGAGCGCACGGCCGCTGTTCTCCATGGCCTTCGCGATATTCAACGCGAACGCTTCCGGGTCGAACTTTTTGGTATCCTTGGTCTCGGCGATGACGTCACTCATGATGGCAGACACTAACGCTTCATTTCGGGTTCGTCACCGCACCGTCGCGGTCGGCGGGTTTGAGGTTAATCCTGGACCCTGGATCGGGCCCTGGACGTGTTGCACTGCGTCAAAGTATCTTGGTTCTGACACATTACAGTCCCAACGGTACGATTTGCTCTTCAGCCTTTAATCGTTTCGGACGACAATGGTTTGGTTGGGTGCCATTGCGGACCAAATATAGATCAGCGCGTACGGGACAGCGAAGCGGGGACGTTCTTAAAGATGTCGGGGAGCCGGCAACACAAGGTGGTCGCTTGGGGTGTGCTGCTGATAGCCGCGCTTGCCCTGGGTGGTTGCTCGAGTTCGATCGCCGATCTGCCGCTGGTCGGCACGCCTGCGGACGCGCCGGCGCGTCCCAAGGATGCCAGGCGCTTACCTCCCGGTGCATGATTTGCCTCCGGATCGCGATGAGCAGGTGATCCCGCCGAAGGAGCGGGCCAAGATCGAGGCCGAGCTGATTGCGGCCCGCGACCGTCAGGCCACCGCGAACCCTCAGGCCTCAACGGCCAACGCCCAGAACTCTGCCGCGAAGTGAGTTGAGGCTGGCGCGGGCCCGCGTCCGTGGTACAAAGAAGCCAATTTAACGCTAGATCCGGGCGAGGATTAAAGTTTTGCGCCTGACTTCGCCCTAAGTCACTGATTTAGCGCGATTTTCGGACAAAACTGAATTCCGTTTCGCCCTCTCAGTGGGGGCAATTCTGCCTCTTATCCGGTTGCCGGAGCCAAGGACCAATGGAAGATTTTTACCGCATCCGCCGTCTGCCGCCTTACGTCTTCGAACAGGTCAACCGGGCCAAGGCGGCCGCGCGGAATGCCGGCGCCGACATCATCGATCTCGGCATGGGCAATCCGGACCTGTCGACGCCGCCCCATGTGATCGAAAAGCTGAAGGAGACGCTGGGCAAGCCGCGGACCGACCGCTACTCCGCTTCGCGCGGCATTGCCGGACTGCGGAAAGCGCAGGCGGCTTACTATGCCCGGCGTTTTGGCGTGAAGCTCAATCCGGAGACCCAGGTCGTCGCAACGCTGGGCTCAAAAGAAGGCTTTGCCAACGTGGCGCAGGCGATTACCGCGCCCGGCGATGTCGTGCTCTGTCCGAACCCGAGCTATCCGATCCACGCCTTCGGCTTCCTGATGGCGGGCGGCGTGATCCGCTCGGTGCCATCAGAGCCGACGCCGCAATTCTTCGAAGCTGTAGAGCGCGCCATCATCCATTCGATCCCAAAACCCCTGGCGCTCGTGGTCTGCTATCCCTCCAATCCGACGGCTTACGTCGCCGACCTCGATTTCTACAAGGATCTGGTGGCGTTCGCGAAGAAGCACGAGATTTTCATCCTGTCGGACCTCGCTTATGCGGAGGTGTATTTCAACGACAAGAACCCGCCGCCTTCGGTGCTGCAGGTTCCCGGCGCGATCGATGTCACCGTCGAATTCACCTCGATGTCGAAGACGTTCTCGATGGCCGGCTGGCGCATGGGATTTGCCGTCGGCAATGATCAAATCATCGCAGCATTGGCGCGGGTCAAATCCTATCTCGATTATGGTGCGTTCACGCCCATTCAGGTCGCGGCGACCGCCGCGCTGAACGGTCCGGAGGATTGCATTCGCGAGATGCGCGACACCTATCGCAAGCGTCGCGATGCGCTGGTGGAAAGTTTCGGGCGCGCGGGCTGGGAAATCCCACCGCCGGAAGCCTCGATGTTCGCATGGGCGCCACTGCCCAAGGCGTTCCGGGACGTCGGCAGCATGCAGTTTGCGACCCTGATGGTGGAGAAATCCGGCGTGGTGGTTTCGCCCGGCGTCGCCTTCGGCGAGCATGGCGAGGGCTATGTCCGGATCGCCATGGTGGAAAACGAGCAACGAATCCGCCAGGCCGCCCGCGGTGTGCGCCGTTTCCTTGAAAGCGGCCTTGAAACGTTGCACAACGTGGTTCCTCTCGCCAATCGGCGTTAGGCATGATCTCGAAAAGCATGTCCTCGGGCTTGACCCGAGGATGGAGACGGTTTTCAACTCATGCCTATTAGATGTCTTTCCGGCAGGTTTCTCTCGCCATGGTCGCACCCCTGAAAGTGGGTATCGCGGGGCTCGGCACCGTTGGCGCCGAGGTCGTCCGCCTCATCGAGGAGCAGGGCCGCGCGCTGTCGGCGCGCTCGGGGCGTGGCGTTCGCTTGGTTGCGGTCACCGCGCGCTCGAAGGCGAAGAAGCGCGCCGTCAGTCTCAACGGCGTTGAATGGGCCAAGAATCCGCTGGAGCTCGCGAGCGATCCCAATATCGATTGCCTGGTCGAATTGATGGGCGGTTCCGGTGACCCCGCGCTGTCGGCGATCGAGACGGCGCTAAAGTCGGGCAAGTCGGTGGTGACGGCCAACAAGGCGTTGATCGCCAAGCACGGTCTGCGGCTGGCGCACGCGGCCGAGAAACATGGCGGCGCGCTGAATTTCGAGGCCGCCGTCGGCGCCGCGATCCCGGTCATCAAGACCCTGCGCGAGGGTCTTTCCGGAACCAGCATCAATCGCGTCTATGGCATCCTCAACGGCACCTGCAATTACATCCTGACGCGGATGGAAGAGGAGGGGCTGTCGTTCGCCGAATGCCTGAAGGACGCCCAGCGGCTCGGTTACGCCGAGGCCAATCCGTCCTTCGATGTCGACGGCCACGACACCGCACAGAAGCTTGCGATCCTGGCGAGCCTTGCGTTCGGCACCAAGGTCGCGCAAAGCGCGGTCTATGTCGAAGGCATTTCGTCTATCGCGCCGGAAGATCTGCGCGCCGCCGCCGAACTCGGCTATCGGGTCAAGCTATTGGGCGTCGCGGTGCGTACCGCCAAGGGCATCGAACAGCGCGTGCATCCGACCATGGTGCCGAAATCATCTTCGATTGCGCAGGTGATGGGCGTGACCAACGCGGTCACTATCGATGGCGAGGGCATTCCGCCGATCACCCTGATCGGTCCGGGCGCCGGTGGAGCTGCCACCGCCTCCGCCGTCGTTGCCGACATCGTCGATGTCGCCCGCGGCATCCGCGCCAAGCCGTTCGGCCGTCCGGTGGAGCGCTTGCGCGCCACCACCAAGGCGCCGATGGAGCGTCACGAGGGCGGCTATTATATCCGCTTGATGGCGCGCGACCTTGCCGGCACCGCCGCGACCATCGCCACCCGGCTCGCGCAGCAGAAGATTTCCATCGAATCGATCGTGCAGCGCCATCCCGACGGCGTCGACGCGACAGGAAGTGCCAACAAGGCCTCGCCGGTTCCGGTCATTCTGATTACCTACGCGACCAGCGAGGACGCGGTGTACCGCGCGCTTGAGGCGGTGCAGCGCGACAAGGTGATCTCCGGCCGGCCGCAGGTGATACGGATAGAGAAAAATTAGCGCGTGATTCGAACCGGTCGCGCGTTGAATGATTGGTTGCGGGCAGAAAGGCCCGCAGTAAAGTTGTAAGGAGTGCGCTGATGTCGACCCATATTTCCGTTCCGCCGCAGCTATTGCTGGAGCGCATCCTGACGCTCGAGATCGTGCGGGTGACGGAGCGCGCGGCAGTGTCGGCCGCGCGGCTGCGCGGCCATGGCAATGAAAAGGCGGCCGACCAGGCCGCGGTCGACGCGATGCGGCGCGAGCTCAACAAATTGCCGATCCAGGGCACCGTCGTGATCGGCGAAGGCGAGCGCGACGAGGCGCCGATGCTGTTCATCGGCGAGAAGGTCGGACTGAATACCGGCCCGCAAGTCGATATCGCCGTCGATCCGCTCGAAGGCACCACGCTGTGCGCCAAGGACATGCCGGGCGCGATCGCGACCATGGCGATGGCCGATGGCGGCACGCTGTTGCACGCGCCCGACGTCTACATGCAGAAGATCGCGGTCGGCCCGGGCTACAACAAGGGCGTGGTCGAGCTCGATGCCTCGCCCGCCGACAATGTGCAGCGGCTCGCCAAGGCAAAGGGCGTCGATCCTTCCGCGATCACGGTTCTGGTGCTCGATCGTCCGCGCCACGCCGACATCATTTCAGGCGTGCGCGCGACCGGCGCCGCGGTGCGCCTGATCACCGATGGCGACGTGGCCGGCGTGATCCATTGCGCCGATCCCGACAACACCGGCGTCGACATGTATATCGGCACCGGCGGTGCGCCCGAGGGCGTGCTCGCGGCGGTGGCGCTGCGCTGCATCGGCGGCCAGATGCAATGCCGCCTCATCCTCGATACCGAAGAGAAGCGCGAGCGCGCCCGCAAGATGGGCGTCACCGACCCGCGCATGATCTACGGCATCGAGGACATGGCGCGCGGCGACTGCCTGTTCGCCGCGACCGGCGTCACCACCGGCTCGCTGTTGTCGGGCGTCAAGTTCCGCAAGGACGTGATCGAGACCGAGACCGTTGTGATGCGTTCGGTCACCGGCACCGTGCGCTACATCAAGGGCGAGCACCGCCAGCTCGAGAAATTCCACCTCGATTAAGGCCGTCATTCCGGGGCGCGTCGAAGACGCGAGCCCGGAAGCTCGAGATTCCGGGTTCGATGCTGCGCATCGCCTCCGATGTGCAATTGCACATCGGAGAATGACAACAATAAGAAGGGGAGTGAGCATGTCCGATCTTTCCGCGGTGAAGGCCCTGGTGTTCGACGTGTTCGGCACCGTGGTCGACTGGCGCACCAGCCTGATCGATGATTTCACCAAATGGTCCGAGAAGCGCGGCATCAAGGCCGACTGGACCGCACTGGTCGACGGCTGGCGCGCGGTCTATGCCGCCTCGATGGACGAGGTTCGCAAGAATCCGCAAAACGGCTATGTGATCCTCGACCTGCTGCACCGCCGCTCGCTGGAAAAGCTGGTCGCGCAGCTCTCGATCACGGGCCTGACCGATGCGGACCTGAATTACCTGATGCTGGGCTGGCACCGGCTGTATCCCTGGGCCGACAGCGTCGCGGGTCTAATGCGGCTGAAGACGAAATACATCATCTCGCCGCTGTCGAACGGCAATGTCGCGCTGCTCACCAACATGGCGAAGTTTGCGGGGCTACCGTGGGACCTGATCATGTCGGCCGAACTGTTCGAGCATTACAAGCCCGACCCTGAAACCTATCTTGGGGCTGCTAAACTTTTGTGCCTGCCGCCGCAGCAGGTGATGATGGTGGCCGCGCATAATCACGATCTGAAAGCCGCGCAGAAGCTCGGACTGAAAACCGCGTTCGTCGCGCGGCCGACCGAATACGGCCCGTTGCAGAAATACGATTTCGAAGCCAAGGGCGACTGGGACATCGTCGCCAAGGATTTTGGCGGCATCGCCGACAGAATGGGGTGTTAGCGGTTCCGCGCTGTTTTCGGCGCGGGTGCGTCGCTATTGCGGTCCGCTATGCCTGCGCGGCAAGGATCACGCCAAACCAGCCAAGGCCCTTGTAGGTCTCATAACCGGGCGTGGCGTGGAAGGCGACCAGAGTGCCCGAGCGGTCATGATAGAAGCCGCTGCGCCGTCCTTGTAGCGAGAGCGTCAAGCGTTCGCTGAGCAGGCCCTGGCCGTCGGAGGCTGCGATCACCCGAAAATTCGAATCGACCAGCAGCACCCTTGCGCGGTCGGCCGTGCCGACGCGCACGCCCTGGACGATGGCGCGGGCCTGCGGTTCCCAGTCGAAATGGATGGCCAGGACGCCGATCGGCTTGCCGCTGGCCTTGCCGTCGGCGCGGACGCTCGCGCAATAGGTCGCGACCTGCGCATTGCCCAGCAACGGCTGGCACTCGACGTCGCCGGCGATGTAGTCATCGCCGGAGCGCAAGTCACGCGCCTCGCGAAACCATTTGGTCGCACCGACGTTCTGGCCGACGACATCGAAACGCTCCGGGCGGCCGTTGGCGAGCACATTGCCGTCGAGATCGCAGAGCCAAAGATCGAGGTAGACGGTGTAGGCGTTGAGGATCACCGCCAGGCGCTCCGAGGCGTGTGCAACGCTGCCTGTATCCGGAATGGCGGCGCAATTGACGACGGCGGAATCGGTCGCCCACCAGCGTACGTCGCAGGTTCGCTCGTAAAGATTGCGGTCGATCAGCTCGATGGCGTTCAGCGACAGGTCGATCATGCGCTCGCCGCGCGATCGCTCGGTCATCCGCTCGATCGAACTCATCAGGTTCCCGGTCCGCCTTGTCAGCTGAGTTTCGAGCTCCTTTGCGATCACCTCGACCTGCTGGCCGACGCTGCGCACCTCTTGGGCGACCACCGCAAACCCCGCGCCTTGCGCGCCCGCGCGCGAGCTTTCGATCAACGCGTTCAGTGCCAGCATCTTCATCTGGTTGGTGATTTGCTGGATCGATTTGGTCTTCTCGCAGGCGATCTGATTGACCTCTGCGGTCAGCCGCGCGATCAATGCGGAAATGTCGGCTTGGTCCTCGGCACTTTCCGGACTGGGCGCTTCGCTTGCGGTTGGTCTCGCTCGAATTTGCTCAAGCGCGGTGGACATTGACTGACTTCCCGTACGTTGCGGCCTTTCGGTCGCAAATCTCCTGTTTCCCTTGTCGAAGATTTGGCCTAACGCGGACTTAATTTTCGAGGTCTCGGATGTTCAAAGGCGGCTTGAGGTTGCATCTTGTTTTTGCAATCAGCCGCTTTTTTCGGCGGCTTCCATTTGCCGAAGGCGCGACTCACCCCTATCTCTCGAAGGCATCATGACGCTTCCCGTATCCGCCTTGCCCACCGAGACGCCGCCGGCGTTTCTCGGCGTCGCGCATTCGGCAACCGGAAAATTGTGGCGTGACCGGCTCGATGCCCGTGGTGCGGCGCGTGCGCTGGCGATTGCGCAGCGCCATCAATTGCCGGAAATGCTGGCGCGGGTGCTCGCCGGACGCGATGTCGAGATCGATGCGGTTGAGGATTTCCTTGATCCGACCATCCGCAAATTGATGCCCGATCCTTTCACCGTGACGCAGATGGAAACCGCGGCCAAGCGCATCGCGGACGCGGCGATGCGGGGCGAGCAGGTCGCGATCTTCGGCGACTACGACGTCGACGGCGCGACCTCGGCGGCGCTGCTTGCCTGGCACCTGCGCCACTGCGGGCTCGATCCGCTGATCCACATCCCCGACCGCATCTTCGAAGGCTATGGCCCGAACATCGAGGCGATCCGCATGCTGGCGGAGAAGGGCGCGACGCTGCTGGTGGCGGTCGATTGCGGCACCACCAGTATCGAGCCGCTCGCGGAAGCAGGACGTCTCGGGATGTCGGTGGTCGTCATCGACCACCATCAATGCGGCGACGAACTGCCGATCGTGGATGCGCTGGTCAATCCGAACCGGCCCGACGATCTGTCCGGCCTCGGCCATCTCGCCGCGGTCGGGCTTGTGCTGATCACGCTGGTTGCCGTCAACCGGGAATTGCGGGCGCGGGGATTCTGGACCAGCGAAATGCCGGAGCCGGATCTGCTCGGCATGCTGCATCATGTGGCGCTTGGCACGGTTGCCGATGTCGCTCCCCTGGTCGGATTGAATAGAGCCTTTGTCGCGAAAGGCCTGATCGCGATGCGCCGGCGCGATCATGTCGGCCACACCGCGCTGATGGATGTGTCGCGGCTCAACGGCCCGCCGGAAGCCTGGCATCTCGGCTTCATGCTGGGGCCGCGCATCAATGCCGGCGGCCGCATCGGCCGCGCCGACCTCGGCGTGCGGCTGCTGTTGGAAGGCGACCCGTCGGAGGCCGCGCGGATCGCCGCCGAGCTTGACCGGCTCAACAGCGAACGCCGCGTCATCGAGCAGGCGGCCGAGGCACAGGCCGAAGCCGAGGCGCTGGCTTCGCTCGGGCTCGAGGACAAGGGTGCTGTGATCGTGACGGCGTCGGAAGGCTGGCATCCCGGCGTGGTCGGCCTCGTGGCGTCGCGCCTGAAGGACAAATTCTTACGGCCGACCTTTGTGATCGCGCTGGAGCCGGGCGGCATCGGCACCGGCTCGGGCCGT
Organism: uncultured Alphaproteobacteria bacterium; assembly: GCA_963713785.1. Taxonomy (GTDB): domain Bacteria; phylum Pseudomonadota; class Alphaproteobacteria; order Rhizobiales; family Xanthobacteraceae; genus Bradyrhizobium. The sequence goes on along the minus strand of CAVQNB010000001.1, from coordinate 722,054 downwards.
TCGATCGGCGGGGTCGATCTCGGCAAGGCCGTGCGTCAGGCGGTTCGCGACGGGCTGTTGCTGAAGGGCGGCGGCCACGCCATGGCCGCGGGCGTGACGCTGCGCAAGGAAAAGCTCGCCGAATTTCGCGCCTATATGGACAGCCGGCTCGCCCATGACGTGGCGCAGTCGCGCCATGCCAACGAGCTCTTCATCGACGGCGCGGTCGCTGCCCGCGCGGTGACGCCGGAACTGGCGGCGACCCTTAATCGCGCTGGGCCGTTCGGCAGCGGCAATCCGGAGCCAGTGGTGGCGCTGCCGTCGCATCAACTGGTTTATGCCGACGAGGTGGGGCAAACGCATCTGCGGCTGCGCTTCAAGTCCGGCGACGGTGCAATCGTCAACGGCATTGCGTTCCGCTCGATCGGGCAAAAGCTCGGCAACGCGCTGACTGCGCATCGCGGCCAGCCCTTGCATGTGGCGGGATCGCTCGCGCGTCGATCGCTACCAGGGCACCGAGCGCGTGCAGCTGCGCGTGCTCGATATCGCGGTGCCCGATCAGGGACCGGCGGTGATCCGGTAATTTGATATCGTCATTCCGGGGCGCGAGCGAAGCGAACGAGCCCGGAATTCTATATCCACGATTTGTGGAACTGCTATCCGCCCTGCCGCAACCGCGCCAGCACCTTCAACCCGCCATAGCCGTCGGCGGGCTCCAGTCCCATCCTCACCTGATAGCCGCGGATCGCCTTCATGGTGTCGTTGCCGACGCGGCCGTCGGTGCCGCCGGTATCGAAGCCCGCTTTGGTCAGACGCACCTGCATTTCCTGCACTTCGGCGAGCGTCAGCGCGCGCTCGGAGCCGGGGAACGGCTGGATGAAGGGCGAGGCGCCCAGGATGCGGTCGCCGAGATGACAGATAGCGAGCGCATAGTTCATCGACGGGTTGTAGCTGCGCACCGCATAAAAGTTTGGACCCAGCAGGAACGCCGGACCGCCCGGCACCGGCACCCATAATTGCGCCGAGGCATTCGGCTGCGAAAACGGCTGACCGTCGGCGCGGGTGACGCCGGCGCTCGACCACGCCGCGTAGCTGCGGCTGCCGCGTCCGCCAGCGGGGCCGCGGACCTCATAGCCCCAGTGCTCGCCGCGATGATATCTGCCGCGGTTGATCAGAAATTTCGCGGTCGAACCCAGCGCGTCGTCGGGCCTGCCGAATGGTGACACCCTGCCGTCGCCGTCATAGTCGAATCCAACATTGAGCCAGACTTCCGGCATCCACTGGGTATGGCCCATCGCGCCCGCCCACGAACCGCGCATCTGTTCCGGCGTGCTCCAGCCGCGATCGACGATTTTCAGCGCATTGATCAGTTCGCCTTCCCAATAGGCCTTGCGCCTCGGCGCGTTCCAGGCAAGCGCCGCGAGCGAGGGAAATACCGGCCGCATATGGTTCTGCTGCACCTGCGGATCGCCGTAAGCCGAACTCGACGCCCCATAGCGCCAGCAGCGTGCCGCGCTCGACGCCAAAATCCCTTTCGATCCGCGCAAACAGCGCTTCGTTCTTCCGCAGCGCCTCCTTGCCGGCGATGATGCGCCAGTCCGAGACGCGGCGATTGATATATTGCCAGATCTCCTCGCTGAACTCCGGCTGGTCCTGCATCTGCGGGAACACCGACATGTCCGGCTCGATGCGGCCCATCACCCGCATCCAGGTCGCCGCCGAAATGCCTTTGGCGAGGGCACGGGCGCGAAAATGCTCGCGCCATCGATCGAAGCCCGGCGGTGCCGCAGCCGCCGCCATCGGATGGGCGAGCAGGGCGCCGACGCCAAGTCCGCATTGCAGGAACAAACGGCGCGTCGGTCGCTTGAGGGAATCAGGCTGGTCCATGCCGGCATTCTACCGGCGAGGCGAGCGGCGCGGCAAAATGATCGTCCGCCGGAACTCTAGCCGTCCCGCTGCAAACTCAAGGCGATTTGGGACAGCCAGCGGCGGATGGCCGCCTGCGCCGCGGGCGAGAGCCCGCGCGCCAGCCGCCGCTCCACCGCCATGACGCGCCGGCGGCATTTGCCGAGCAGGGCGAGGCCACGGCGGGTCAACCTCCATTGCAGCATCCGGCCATGCACCGGATGCGGCGATTTCTCGATCGCACCGCCGCGTTCGAGATTGCGGATGATGACGCCGACCGTTTGCGGGGTCAAAAGCGCCACCCGGGCGAGTTCGGCGCCCGACAGGCCCGGATAGGCCTTCAGCATGGTCAGCACCACGAATTGCGGCGGGGTCACGCCGAGATCGGCGAGCGCCCGCTCGATCGTCAGCCGCGTCGCGGCCTGGGCCTGCCGCAACAGGTAGCCGAGATGGCCGTGCTCGCCGCGCTTGCCCTGGCCCGGCGGCGGCGGGCGGTTGCCGGCGGAGTCGGATTCTTGCCGCTCTGTTGTTTTCCGGAGCCGTCGCGATTTCGTGTCGGCTTCAATCTTGCGCATCATATAAGGGCTCTTATAATAAATCAGAGCCCTTATAATATCGTGCAACAGATAACACGAGGCAAAAATGTCCCATGCTCGCAGCGAGTACAAGGATTTCCAGAGGCTTGCGCCCGATGCCTTCGAAACCGTGCAAACGCTCGGCAAGCTCGCCGCCAAGGCCGGCCTCGACAAGCAGTTGCTTGAGCTGATCAAGCTGCGCGCCTCGCAGATCAACGGCTGCGCGTTCTGCGTGCAGTATCATATCCTGCAAGGCGAAAGCCTCGGGGTACCCACAGACAAGCTCAATCTCGTGGTGGTCTGGCGCGAGGCGCCGCAATTTTCAGCGCGCGAGCGTACCGCGCTGGCGTGGACGGAAGCCCTCACATTGCTGCCAAGCGGGGTCGGCGACGAGGTCTACGCGCAGGCAGCCGCGGAATTTTCCGAGCAAGAGCTCGTCCACCTCACCTCAGCCATCGCATCGATCAATGTCTGGAACCGGTTCGGCGCCGGCTATCGCTGGACCCCGCCGGTCCGACAAAAGAGCGCACCGGCAGCGGCGTCCTGACGAGGCGAAGGCCTGCGACGCGGCGTCAGCAGTTCTTGAGCGGCGTCCCCCACCAGATGTCGAAGTCGGATTTGCCGTCGACCTGCAAGCCCTGCGTGAAGTCAAAGTCGGTCGTCAGGATCACGAAGGGGGCTTTGCCTTCCACCACGATGTGCTGCTTGACCTCGCCCTCCGACGGGCGAAGCATCGGAAGCTCGACCAGTTGCGGGGTATTGCTGAGCGAAATCGATGGCGAGACGTAACTGTCGGCGCGCACCCGAACCGAGCCTTCACCGGTCACGAAGAACCGCCGCGTCTTGATCAGCTGGCATTCCTTCGGCGCCGCTTGCGCGGGCGCCGCAGCTAAAGCCGGTGGCGGCGTCACAGCCGCCGTCGTAACCGGCGCGGGGACACTAACCGGCGCGGGTGAGGAAATGGCTGCTGAGGTCGTCGCAGCTTGCAGTGCCACTTCGTTGGCCGGTTGCGGACTGGAAGACATCATGAACGCGGCGACGGTTGCAACCGTCACAACGGCACCGAGGCCGCCGATCAGTTTGGCGCCGATCCCGGAGCCGGATTTGCGGGTTTGTGCTTGAGATGCCGATCTCGCTGCCGCGGGTGCCGATGCCTGTTCCATGCCGGTTCTCCCCAAGTTCAGGCTCAAGTCTTCAGGCTCAAGTCGTCAAACCCAGAGTAACCCGCATCCGCCGGCGCCGAATGTGACCTGGATCACCGCGCACCGCGCGACGCGCGCCGGCGCTAGTTCTCGCTGCCTTCTTGCGGATCGGGGTGGCTGACGTCCTGCGGCAGCGCATGGGCGACCGCGGGAGAGGCCGCAATTTCCGGTCCGATCTCGCGGCCGCGGCCGCCGATCAGCCGTTCATAGGCCGAGATCAGCGTCACGTAGGGATTGACCCAGAGCCAGCCGTCGCGTGTGAACACCTGGACGTCGAAATGCAGGTGGCGGGTGGTGCCGTTGGGGTGGTCGAGATAGTTCGAGACCACGCCGATCTTCTCGCCTTCGGCAACGACGCGTCCGTTGAGGACGCCGTCGGCATCCATCGCGGAAGGGTTCATGTGCATGTAGCGAAAGCGGATGTGTTCGTTGCTTGTGTTGATCTGCAGTGTCGCCGCCTGCTGTTTGGGCGAGCGGATCACGACCGCGTCGCGCGCCGCGACCACCGCCTGCTGCTTGGGATCGCAACGCTCTTGAACTCTTTCTTGGACACTTTCCTGGCCTTCCTGTCCTTGCATTTGGGCCTGGCCGCTGGGCGGGCAGGGCCGGGGACGAATGTCCTCACCCTGGTGACCAAAACCGGTAGGGCATTGCCCGACGCCGAAGCTGCGGGACTCGCAGAAATTATCGCGCCAGGGATAGCCCGGAGCGCCGCCTTGGGATTGCTCGGTCTTGTCGCGCCGCGCGAAGGATTGCGAGCGAACGAAGGCCGGGGCTTTTTCCAGCGGGAATCGCAGCTGCGAATAGGCGTTGAAATCGGCACGGCCGGTCTGCCGGTGATAGCCGCTGTTGGCGATGAGATCGCCGCTCGGCCGGTAGCTGAAGTCAGGCGATCGCTCGATCGGCCGTTCGGCGGTCTCGGAGGGAATATCCGTGCGCGGCCGGGCTGGTTGGCCGCCGGCGACGCGCAAGGCCTTCAGGAAACGTTCGGCGACGGGATAGGCCTCGCGGCAGGCCAGCCGCCGCGCCCGCGGGGCGGAGTCGAGGCACTGGATCGACACCACATAGGGCACGCCGAAACGCGTGAATGCGTAGCGGACATAGCCCTCGCGGATGAAGCGGCGCATGTCGGGATATTGCGCTGCCAGCGCCTTGACCGGATCGCCCTTGCCGCCCAAGGGATCGGAGATGTCGTAGGTCAGGAGCGAGCCGGTGATCTGGACCTCGACCGGCTTTGCAAAAGTTCGCGACGGCATGCCCTCACCGGCACCGGACTCAAGCGAGAAGATCGCGTCGTAGCCGGCGGGGCCTGCATCGAACAGATCCACGGGACGGAAGTCGGCCTGGAAGTGAGACAGCGCAACATTGGCCGGCGTGCTGTTTTGGCGGGCGTCGAGATAGGCCGCGGTGTCAAATGGCAGCAGCACCGGCACCGGGCTCCGGGAGATACCGGTGAAGATATTCGAGGTGACCGCGTTCAATTGCACCAAAGCCGGCATCGAACGCGGATCGGATGCGGGCAACCGCCAGCGCCGCGCAAAGGTGAAGTCGGGTGCAATCGAAGCCTGCGTGTTGATCTCGGACCTGAGTTGGTCCAGCACCGCGCGCCATTCGACGCGAACAGCGGAAACCGAGGGCGTGCGGAATTCTTCGGCGATAAGATCTGCCGTGCCGGCGGAGAACAGAGAGAAGGCCGCCAGCAAACGCGAAACGAACCTTGTAACTCCTCGAGCCAAAGCGTCGCCCCCGACGGCCGGAATCCCCAACTGTTTAGTCTAGTCGCAAAACGGCAGGCTGCAACAGTGTGCCGATGTCACACTTCAACCGTTGGTAAAGCGGACCTGGCTTTCGCTACCGGATATGAGGATCGGACCGCTTAGTCCTTGGCGCGCTCAACGTAGGAGCCGTCTTCCGTCATGACCACGATCCGCGTGCCCGCGCTGATGTGCGGCGGTACCGCGGTGCGCACGCCGTTCGACAGCACGGCCGGCTTGTAGGATGACGACGCGGTCTGGCCCTTGGTCACCGGCTCGGTTTCGACCACTTCCAGCGTCGCACGCTGCGGCAATTGGAGTGCCACCGGCGTAGCGTCGTGCATCGACAGCTTCACCGTCATGTTTTCCTGCAAATACGGCGCGGAAGAGCCCACGACGTCCTTGGGCACCTGGACCTGATCGTAGGTCTCGCTGTTCATGAAGTGGAAGCCGTCGCCATCTTCGTAGAGATAGTTGAAATTGCGCTCCTCGATGGTCGCCTTCTCGACCTGATCGGTGGTCTTGTAGCGCTCCGAAATTTTTACCCCGTCGCTGATTCGGCGCATTTCGATCTGGCTGACCGGAGTCCCCTTGCCGGGGTGGATGTTCTCGGCGGTCACAACCACGTAAAGCTTGCCGTCTTGCTCGATGACGTTGCCCTTGCGAATAGAACTGGCGATGACTTTCAAAGCTGATTTTCCTGATATTCTTGCCCGGGGACCAATCCGGACATGGGCGTCCTTCGGGCCAGCGAAGCGGTTTCGGGCTGCAACATACTGATTTTGCCGATCTATGCCAGCGTTTTGCGCCCCTCAAGGGGTGGCGCGCTGAGGGCCGAAAACGACCAGCTTCGCCACGGGAACGCCGGCGCGCCCGCCGGTCATTTTGAAGCGCGGTCGGGGGTCGTGATCGCTTTTGCGTTGTTCTCGGCGAAGTCGGCAGGCACCGAAAATTTCCCTGTCTTCAGGTCATAGACGCAGTGCCAGTCTTCGATCCATGGGGCCTTTACGTCTTCGCCCTGCATGTCAAACGACAGGCTGATCACGACGTAACGGCTGTCCGGCCAATGCTCTCCCATCCAGGCGTAGTTTTCCTCCATCCCCTTGATCAGCGCCACAAATGCGTGATCGAGCCCGTACGGGTTCTTTGGGTCCCGATGCATCCCCTTCGAAGTCGGCGTCGTGAAGAAATAATCCCAGGCCAGGTCACCAAGGGGCTTTTTCGTCGCAGGTGGAAATTGATGGCCGTTCCTCCGATACAGAAACAGCGTTTGAGAGCCAGATCCCAGCTTTTGCATTCGCACCAGCCACTGGCTGTCCGGGCTGAATCGAAATCCGGCCGCATAAGCTGTCGGATCGTCCTCACCGGGATTGAGCAGGAAAGGATGCCGGTGATCGGCGTCGAAGGTCCAGAATTGGTAAAACAGATCGCCGTCTTTGTTTTCCTTGGCATACTGCTCCAACACCACCTTCCCGTCGGGGGATTTGAAGACGGGGGCCTGCTGGTCCAGTTTGAAACCGGCCCCGGGGCCATCGGCCCAAGCCGGCGCTGCGGCGGCGATGCCAAGCAGCAGTATCCATGTTCCCAGTATTCTGCGGTCGAACATATCTGTATTCCAGGTTTCTCGCTTAGTCGCCGAACGGGCACCTGGGGTTCGGAGCACATGAAATATCGACGCAAATGGACCAAATGACTGAAAAACCTGCTGGCGACCCTGTTTCACGATCGCCATGGTGGACGCCTGAGCGTCACGCCGATGTCAGGCCTTTTCTGAGCGCGCGGACCGCCATTACGCGGGCGGTCCGGGCGTGGTTCGACGAGCAAGGCTTTGTCGAGGTCGAGACCGGGATTTTGCAGGTTTCACCCGGCAATGAGACCCATCTGCATGCGCCGCGGACCGAGCTTTTGGGCAGCGGCGGCGAGCGCGCGACACGGTACCTGCGGACCTCGCCGGAATTTTCCTGCAAGAAATTGCTGGCGGCGGGCGAGACCAGGATATTCGAGCTGGCGCGGGTGTTTCGCGATCGCGAGCGCGGCGATCTGCATCTGCCCGAATTCACCATGCTGGAATGGTATCGCGCCCATGCTGCCTATGATGCCGTGATGGCCGATAGCATCGTCGTGATTGCCCATGCCGCGCAGGCGACCGGGATCGGCCGATTTTCGTTTCGGGGCCGGATTGCCGATCCCTTTGCCGAGCCGGAACAGCTGACGGTGGCGGCTGCGTTCGACCGCTTCGCCGGCATCGACCTGCTTTCGACCATCGCGGACGGCAACGGCGATCGCGATATCCTGGCATCGATGGCCGCGAACAAGGTCCGGATCAGCGACGACGACACCTGGTCCGATATCTTCAGCAAGATATTGGTCGAGCATGTCGAACCTCATCTGGGGCAGAGGCGTTTGACCGTGTTGTTCGAATACCCGGTGGTGGAGGCGGCGCTGGCACGCGTGAAAGCCTCCGATCCGCGGGTTGCCGAACGTTTTGAAATCTATGCCTGCGGCGTCGAGCTAGCGAACGGATTTGGCGAATTGACGGACGCGCGGGAGCAGCGCTTGCGTTTCATGCAAGCCATGGACGAAAAGCAGCGCCGCTACGCCGAGCGCTATCCGCTGGATCAGGATTTTCTGGATGCGGTCGCGCAGATGCCGGAGTCCAGCGGCGTCGCGCTTGGTTTCGACCGGCTGGTAATGCTGGCGAGCGGCGCGCGCAGGATCGATCAGGTGGTCTGGACGCCGCCGTCAGGTGAAGCATGAGCAAATCCCGTCTCCATCTCGCGACGACCTTGCGCCAGCCGGCCGAGCTTATCGCCCACGGCCTTGCGCCGGCTTCAGCGCTTGGCGAGCTGGAGAAGGTCGCGGCGCGTTATGCCATTGCGGTGACGCCCGATATCGCCGGCCTGATCGACCCCAGCGATCCCGCCGATCCAATCGCGCGGCAATTCATCCCGAGCGCCAGCGAGTTGGTGGTGCAGGGCGGCGAGAATGCCGATCCGATCGGCGACCACGCGCATTCGCCGGTCGCCGGCATCGTGCATCGCTATCCCGACCGGGTGCTGTTCAAGCTCGTTCACGTCTGTGCGGTCTATTGCCGCTTCTGTTTTCGCCGCGAGATGGTCGGACCGGGCAAGGACAACGCGCTTTCGGAAGGAGCCTACCAAAGGGCGCTCGACTATATCCGCGCCCACCGGGAAGTCTGGGAAGTCATCCTGACCGGCGGCGATCCGTTGATGCTGTCGCCGCGGCGGCTCGCCGAAATCATGGCGGATCTGGCGTCAATCGATCACGTCCAGATCATCCGCCTTCACACCCGCGTGCCGGTGGCCGATCCGGCGCGCGTCAGCGATGAGATGGTGGCGGCGCTCAAGGTTAAGGGGGCCGCGACCTGGGTCGCGCTGCACGCCAATCACGCGAGCGAATTGACCGGAAAGCGCGCGCGCCGCCTGCGCCCGCCTGGTCGACGCCGGCATTCCCATGGTGAGCCAGTCGGTGCTGCTGCGCGGGGTCAACGACAACACAGAAGCGCTGGAGGCCTTGATGCGCGCCTTCGTCGAATGCCGCATAAAGCCCTATTACCTGCACCACGGCGATCTCGCGCCCGGTACTGCGCATCTGCGCACGACGCTTGCGCATGGCCAGGAACTGATGCGACACCTGCGCGGACGGGTGTCCGGCCTGTGCCAGCCGGAATATGTTCTTGATATCCCCGGCGGCCACGGCAAGTCGCCGGTCGGGCCGAATTATTTGACCGCCGATCATTCAAAAGCCCGCGAAACGCGCTATCGTATAGTCGACTATTGCGGTGACACTCATCTCTACCCGCCGCTTCCAGAGGAAAAGCGCCCCGGATAGAGCGCCAACACGGGAGGAACAAGATGCAAAGACTGATCATGTCGATGGCGCTGACAATCCTTATCGGCGGTCCGGCCGCGTTGGCGCAAAGCGGCGGAACATCCAGCTATCCAAAGAGCACGACGGCCGGTTCAGGTTCAGGAGTGCTTCCGGCGCCGGTCGGCCACCGTCAGCCGCGCGCGGGCGACGTGCCGAACGAGAAGAATCTCAGCGACCCGAACAGCGCGATGAACAAGGAAGACGCAGCCCTCGATCGCAAGATCAAGAGCATCTGCCGCGGCTGTTAGGCCGGCTGTTGTTTAGAGCATGATCCGGAAAAGTGGACACCGGTTTTCCGAAAAGATCATGCTCAAACAGAAAGTTAGAGCGGAGTGACAATTCGAAGAAAAGTCATCCCGCTCTAGCACTACAGTTGCCTTTTCTGCAGGTTTCTGAATCCATGGGCAACCATGATTCGAAGATCGTGGACGCGGCCAGCGTCGATTGAAGAGACGCTTGCGCTGTGGGCGGCGTCGCTCCGTGAGATCAAGAAACGGATACGTCCGTTGTTCAATCAAGATCGTGTTGCGACGAATGCTGGCTTGTTTCTGGAAAGTCTGCTCGGAGATGAGCAACGCAAAACCGGTTGGATGCGCGCGGAGGCAGCTGGCGATCCTGGCCCTTGGCGGCAACAGGCGATCCTGGGGCGCAGGGATTGGGATGCGGATGGCCTGCGCGATATCGTCCGCGATTATGTCATCGAGCATTTGGCGGATGACGAAGCGGTGCTAGTGATCGACGAGACTGGCTTTCTTAAGCAGGGCAAGGCGTCGTGCGGGGTGGCGCGACAATACACTGGTTCTGCTGGCAAGATCACGAACTGCCAGATCGGCGTCTTCGCCGCCTACGTGTCGCGCCACGGTCATGCGTTCATCGATCGCGCGCTATATCTTCCGAAGGAATGGACTGACGATCCAGCCCGCCTCAAAGTCGCATACGTGCCCCCCGATGCCGGCTTTGCCACCAAACCGAAGCTTGCGACGAGAATGATTGCATACGCCATAGCTGCGTCTGTCCCATTCAAGTGGGTTACTGGCGATACTGTCTACGGTGTTGGCGATATCGAACAGCAGCTACGCCAGGAAGGCAAAGGCTATGTCCTTGGGGTCAGTAGCGCTCATGTATTTCAATCCTGGGGCAAGCGGCAATCGGTTGCTGGCAAGGCCGTAGACATCGCTCGGACACGGCGCGCCTCCGATTGGAAACGCCTATCGGCAGGAGCCGGAACCAAAGGACCGCGGCTGTACGATTGGTGCTATCTCGAATTAGCAGATCTCGAGGTTGACGAATTTTACAGCGCAAATCATGGTCTTTGGACGCGAGGTCTGCTGATCCGTCGAAATATCGCTGATGGTGATCTCGCCTTCTTCAGCACCTGGTGTCCGGCGGGAACATCCATCGAAACGCTGGTGGTGATCGAAGGCCATCGATGGGCGATCGAGGACAGCTTTGAGACCGCGAAAAACGAGTTCGGGCTCGATCACAACGAGAGCAGATCTTGGCATGGGTGGCATCGCCACGTTTCCCTGGTAATGCTCGCCTTCGCCATGATGGCGGTGATCCGCCATCGGGCCAATTCGCCGCCGCCAAAAAAAACGACACGCCGAATCACAGCAAAAATCAAAGAATAGCCACGCCGCTGTTGATCCGTTGGTCGATCCAGGAAGTCCGCCGCATCGCTATCAGGCTCGCCCGAAAGCGGATCCAACCCGCACACATCATCGCATGGTCACTCTGGCGTAGAGCTCACCAGGCTGCCGCACAACGTGCCCACTTCAAAAAACGGCAACTGTAGGGCTAGGCCGAGCGCTCCCGGAATTCTCGGCGCTGCACATCCCGTCGCGCAGAAACGGCGTCGGCCAAGAGCGTCAACGCCGGCACCGTCGTGTTCCAGTCGATGCAGCCATCGGTAATGCTCTGTCCGTAGGTGAGCGGGCTGCCCGGCAGCACATCCTGGCGGCCCGCGACCAGATTGCTCTCGATCATGGCGCCGACGATGCGCCGCTCGCCGCGCGATATCTGACCGGCGATATCGGCAACGACCAGCGGCTGGTTCTCCGGCTTCTTGCCGCTGTTGGCGTGACTGGCGTCGATCATCATCCGCTGGGCCACGCCTGAACGTGCGAGTTCGGCGGAGGCGGCATCGATGCTTGCCGCGTCGTAATTCGGCCTGTTGCCGCCGCGCAGAATGATGTGGCAATCGCAATTGCCGGTGGTCGCCGCTATCGCCGAACGTCCGCCCTTCGTGACCGCCATGAAATGGTGGGCATGCGATGCCGACTTGGCCGCGTCGGCGGCGATGCGCACATTGCCGTCGGTTCCGTTCTTGAAGCCGACCGGGCAAGACAGTCCCGAGGCAAGCTCGCGATGGATCTGGCTTTCCGTAGTGCGTGCGCCGATCGCCGCCCACGCCACCAGATCGGCGATGTATTGCGGTGTCGTCATGTCGAGGAATTCTGTTCCCGCCGGCAGGCCGAGATTGTTCACCGCTGAAAGCACGTTGCGGGCGAGGCGCAGGCCCTTGTTGATGTTGAAGCTGCCATCAAGGTCGGGATCATTGATCAGTCCCTTCCAGCCCACCGTGGTGCGCGGCTTCTCGAAATAGACGCGCATGACGATCTCGAGGCGGTCGGCAAGCCGCTCGCGCCAGGCAACGAGGCGCTCGGCGTAGTCCACGGCTGCTGCGGGATCGTGAACCGAGCAGGGACCGACGACGACCAGCAGGCGATCATCGCTTCCGTTGAGGATGGCGTGGATGGCGTTGCGCGCGGCCGTCACAATTCGCGTCGCGGTCAAGGTGCGCGGTATTTCGCGCATGACCTCTTCCGGCGTGGATAGCTCCTTGATTTCCCTGATGCGAAGATCGTCTGTCGTGCTCAACACGGCTATGGCTCCTTTGTTGTAGGAGACCTGCCGGCCCAACAAAAAAGCCGCCAGGTCTGGCGGCTGTTCGGACTTCTGCTGCAATTCTTCAGATTGAGCGCGATCCTTCCACCGCCAGCGAGCTGTCGTAGCTAAAATACCAAAAGTTGCTGGCGGCGATCGTGATCATGGGCGCTCTATAGCGCAGGTATTGCGTCCTGTCATCCCGAAATCGGCCGGATGCCCGATTGATATCGTTCAGGCATTGCGCGCGGCGAGCGCCATCCCGATCAGCGTCGCGCCGCCGAACAACAGATTGACGCCGGCCAACAGTCCGATCGCCCATTCCGCCGAACCCGGCAGTCCGGCAATGATGATGAACGCGATGAAGATGTCCATCAGACCCGCGACCAATAGCCAGGACCAACGCCCCGACAATTCGCGGCGGTGTTCGAGCGCATACATGATGGTGGCGACACCTTCGGCGAGGAAATACGCGCCGACCACAATGGTGAGGGTGAGGACACCCTGGACCGGGCGCGCTAGCAGGATCAGGCCGGCGGCGACCGCCAGCGCAGCGGAGATCAGCGACCACCAGAAGCCCGGCATCTGCCGCGCCCAAAACGTGATGATCAGCCCGCCGATGCCCGAGATCAGGAACATCCAGCCCAGGAAGATCGTAACCGCAAGACTGGCCAGCGGCGGCACGATCATGGCGGCGAGCCCCAGAATGGCGAGCAGGATGCCCTCGGCCAGGAAGGCCTTCCAATGCTCGCGCACCGCGGCGGCCATTTTCGATTGCAGATTGGCGAGGTCGTGGGGAAGGGTGTCTTGGGTCATGGCAGATCTCCCGATACCGGCGAGCGTGACGACTTTTCTTCGAATCGTCATCCCGCTCTATCTTTTCGTTTGAGCATGATCTTTTCGGAAAACCGGTACCTACTTTTCCGGATCATGCTCGAGGGACGATAGCCCGAGAAAGTGACGCTATCTTAGCTCCGTCCGGGCGCGGACGAAAAGCCCTCCGACGTTGCGCGAAGCCGGTTCCGGCCGAGAAAATAGACCGCCGTGGTTGCAACCAACAGCGCGCAGCCGAGCAGGATCGAGGCGAGCCCGATCGGAATCAGAACCAGCGCCACGTTGCGGTCGGGATTGAGCAGCCAGTGGTGCAGCGATGTCAGCACGAAGGCAAGACCGGCGAAGCCGGCGCCGCTGCCGGCAACCAGCAGCGCCCACATCCGCCGCAGCTGGCTTAGGCGCTCGCGCGCCAGTTCCGTGCGCGGGGCGTGGTGGCGGCCGACCCGCCGCACCAGGCGTGCGGCAAAGGCCATCGAGCTAAATCCGATCAGCACGCTGGTGGCGCCAAGCCACAGCCGGGTCGATGAATCCCAATCCGGGTTCTTTTGCAGCGTCAGCAGCGGGAAATCGAACGCCGCATGCAGCGCCACGGGGCCCACCAGCATCAAGATCCAGCTTGAGATGCGCGCCCAGTCGCGGTGATGCCGGTTAGCGCCGAGCGCCGTGCCGGATCGCGCGATGGCGAAATAAGCGCCGGCGATGACGCCAAGCGCGCCGTGGAACGGCACCGTCAGCACGCTACGCAAGGCTGCGAGCGATCGCCACATCTCAGCGTGCTGCACGAGATAAGCCAGGTTCTCGTAAGCGGCAAATCCGAGCCCGGCGGCAGCGCCGTAGACCACGGTGTCCATCGGATCGGCGAACGTCCGGCGCCGCGCCAGCAGGGCGACCGCGACGATGACGAGGATCTTGACGGTCTCCTCGGGCAGGGCGACGCCGAACACCGAATAGATGACCTCGGCGACCCATGGTTGCTCAGGCGCGGCCAGCAGTTTGACAAACGGCGCGCGCGCCACGCCCAATAGCGAGATGCTGGCGGCGCCAAGCAGGAACGCGGTCCAGACCTTCAGCGGCGGACCGGGCCGCTCGTCGGCGGCGATCACGAGCCACAGGATCAACAGCGCCGGCGCCACGGCTGCTGTCCCGATCACGGTGGGGAGGGATTCAAGAAGGTTCATCAAGACCGCAGATAGGCCAGTTTCCGTTGTTGTCTACAGTTTTGGGCGCGACCAAGTTTCACGCCAATCTCCTGGCAGCCGGCGGATATTTCAGAGCTGCGCGGATTTTCCTTTGTCACAGCCGGCGAGCTTAAGGCCGGGTCCGTGATCGATTTTGCGCCTTGCCGTCTGGGCGTCCGCGCTCCGGCGCCGTGCAGCCATCGCAATCAGCGCGGCGATGAATCTCATTTCAGCCCTTTCCCCGGCTTATCGATCTACATCGACCAAGCGCATTGGCGCCGATGGTGCGCCGCGATTAGTCAGTCAATTCAACGAGTTTTCTGAATTTCTTGGGACAAAATGCACGTATTCCCGCGCCCTGTCCATCGGCGAATATGTGACAGGGGAACCGGGTGAGGGTCTCGCGCGTGATACGTCCTGACATCGTCAAGCAGGGGAGGCAGGCCGGGTGACTTTGTTTCGCGGGGCGGAAACCCATACGAGATCAGTCCTTAAGGCCATCAGCTGGCGCACCCTGGGGACACTCGACACATTCGCGATCAGTTGGTTTTTTACCGGCCAGGTTCATATCGCGGGCTCGATCGCGGCATTCGAGATCATCACCAAGATCGCGTGGTACTATCTGCATGAGCGAATCTGGGCTGCCGTGCCCTGGGGACGGCGAGCGGTTTGATCTGCGCGAGCTTTCAGCAAAGCCGGTTCTAATTGGCGGTGCTGCCGGTTTTTGTCTTCTTCGCCTTCGCTCCTGACGCCTTCGGAGCGTCGTTGTTGCCGCGTACGGCGCCCCACGGATCGGTCGGGCCCGCGTCGGGAATGTTGCCGAGCGACCGCTTATAGGCCTGTTCAGCGGCCTTATCCGCCTCTTTTTCTTGTGCGGTTTTGTCCTTGTCCACTTCCCCGTATCTCGGCATCGGTTTTTGCTGCTGCGCGTGGGCCGGCCCGGCCAAGGACGCGACGAAGAACGCGATGACCACAGCGGCACGGAACACTCGCATCCTTGTTTCTCCTCGATCTCGTGAAAACACCCGCCGGGCGCAATTCTAGCATTTTCGAGAACGCTCAGAAAGGCGTGTGCGGTGAAACCTTGGGCGCAGGTCGGTCGTTGTTGACTGGCAACCAAGGGGAGTTTCGCCATGAAAGGAATGAAGAAAAAATTACCCGTCCTTTGCGCCGCGCTATGCCTTGGGCTTTTCCTCGCACTGGGCGTTGCACCCGCAGCCCATAGCCGCGGCGGCGGCATGGGATCGCACCATTCCTCCGTGACGGGGGGAGCGTTCGGCGCGAGCCCCACTGCGCCCGGCACCAACTCGGCCGGAACCGCGCTTTCGTCGTCAGGCGGCAGCGGCGCGGCCATCAAAGGACCCGCGCTCGGCACCGGCGATCCCGCCGTCGACCGCGAGGACAAGGCGGTCGGCCGGATGGTCAAATCGATTTGCCGGGGATGTTGAGGCGGTTAGCGCTGGACTTTTTCGCTCGTCGGCGCAGTCCGGGCGCCAAATCGGGCTCCGGAGAACGGGTACCCCGGGGCTCCTCGCGGGATTTCAACTACTTTTCAACCATCCCGAGTTATTCTGGCGTCCATGGGGACTCAGGATGGCCATGCTGGAAAGTCAGCGGTGCGAGCGCATCAGCGGCGCCACGCCCTGCTTGATGCCTGGCTCGACCTTTTGAACCAGCTCGACAACCCGATGCGCCGGCGCGCCGCAAGATTCCGGCGACAACAATGCCCCCGTCGCGATATCACCGTCATCCGGGGTCCGCGGATAAGGGACTTCAGCTCCGGGCTTTGCAGCACCCCGCAACGGCCCGGGTTCCGCGGATAGGCCGGCGCCGCCATGGCACGCCTGGATGCCATGGATTGAGCGAACACGGGCGTGTCGCATTTGGCCCGGCCTGCCGCTCCGTTTCTCCCTGCTTTTGCCATCGAATGGCCCACACTGGAGCAATCGATCAACAAACTGACCCGCAACGTTGGCAGTCGGCAAATGTACCGAGTTGTAGGCGTATGGGTAATTCCTCCGACCGCGAAAAACGGGTTCAAGGTGCCTTGGCCGCCGTTGACGATGCCCTTTTCAGAACCTCGCCTAAGGAAAAGTTCGACGTCGATCGTACAGGTCCGGATGGCAGAAATCACGAAGCCCGTGCCAGCGAGTTCAAGGCGTTGAACGAGCGATTTCAGCAACTGGACGAGTATTTCAGCCGGGCGGTCTCGGAGATCAAAGCTTCTCTCGGTAAGTAAGGCTGCTGCCGCATTGGTCATTTCGCCAGCAGGCGCCGGCAGGCTTCCACAAACACCTGCGCACCTGTGACGATGTCGGCATCGTCAGTGTTTTCGCTCCAATGATGGCTAATGCCACCGATCGAGGGCACGAACAGCATTCCCGCGGGCATGATGGTCGCCAGAATTTGCGCGTCATGACCGGCGCCGCTGGGCATGCGGATCGACCTGCCGCCGGCAACGGCCAGGCTCGCCGCTTCGATCGCCTGCTGGAAGGCGGCATCCATCATGGCGGGGGCGCCGGTCCGGATGCGCTCCACCGCGACGCTGCAACGGCCTTGCGCGGTGACCTCCGCGGCCATGCTCCGCAACAGATTCTCCAGGCGGTCGATCATGCCGGGGTCATCGTCGCGAATCTGGAACAGCATTTCCGCGTGTCCGGGGATGATGCTCGGCGCGCCGGGATCAAGCGTGATGCGGCCGGTGGTCCACACCGTGCGCGGTCCGCACTGTTTTGGGAATTGATCGTCGATGGCGACGCAAAACCTCGCCAGCGCCAGACCAGCATCCCTGCGAACGTCCATCCGGGTCGTGCCGGCGTGATTTTGCTCGCCGATCAAAGCTGATCCGGTATTGCCAGATGCCGACGATGGAGGTGACGACGCCGATCGCAGAGCCCGCCGCTTTCGAGCGTCTGGCCTTGCTCGATATGCGCCTCGAGATATCCGATATGCCGCCCGCGTTCGGCCCGCGTGCGCGGGCGGCCGGCAAGACCGACGTCGCGCAGCGCATCGCGCATGGATTTGGCCGCTGCTGCGGTCGCGCGCGGCGTCGATATCGGCCTCGGTGAGGCCGCCGACATAGGACCGGCTGCCGAGGAAGCTGCCGAAATGTCCCTCCTCATCGCACCATGCCGCGACTTCAACGGCGCCGTTTGCGCCCGCGTCGGAATTGATCACGCGGGCGGCTTCGAGCGCATAGACGACGCCCAGCGGCCCATCGAGCCAGCCGGCGTAATTCTGGCTCTCGAGATGTGAACCCGCCAACAATTTCGGTCCGGATTTTGTGCTGGTGCCGAGCACATTGCCGATGCCGTCGATTTCAGCGGCGAGCCCCGCCTCGGGCAGACGCTGCGCAAGCCATTCCAGCGAGCGCATATGAGCTTCGGAGAAAGTCGGCTTGTGAACGCCGGTCTTGTAGGCGCCGATGGCGCGCAGCGCGTTGAGATCCGCAAGAACCCGGGCGCCATCGAATGGCAAGCGATTGGCAGGCATCAACCCATTCCATTCCCAACGAACCGGATTGGCAAGCCTGCAAAAAGCGCCATAGGGTCCACTTGTGAACAGAGCGGTTCGTAGGCCTCGGGCAATAACGCTCCGGCTTTGGCAACGAACTTCGTCAAAGCTTCTCGTAACCTCTTTCGCGTCCGCTGCTCCCCGCACGGACGGGAATTTTTTCCAGGGGTTCGCCAGACGCGTTAGTCGGGTTTAGTTGACGATGTGATAGATCCCGTTGAGTCCGAGAAGGCCGACAAAGATCAGGTAGACTGCCACTGCGAGGCTCACGATCCGGGGTGCGACCATCAGAAACACTCCCGCGATCAGGGAAGCGATCGGCAACAGCGGATTGCCAGCGGTGAGATGCATTCGTCGCATATAGCAGATTCGGACGCTCACCTGGCCTGGCGGCCTCGCGCTTTTTTCGTATCCGGATCAAAGAAAATCCCGCAGTCGCGCGAGTTCAACGATGAGCCCTTCAGGCAAGACAGCAGTCACTAACGGCGGCTTTGGCGCTGCATGAATTTCATACAAGTGACGCACGGAGGTCGGCTTGGCCATGAACTCCCGCAAACACTCATCAAGGGTGCCGTCGACCAGTAGATAGGGGCCGGAGCTTTCGGTACGACGTTCGTTACGGAGTGAAGGCCATTTGCGGAGAACAGCCGGGGCATCGAAATTGACGTGAGCCTCGTTACCGGCCATCCGTCCAGCTTTCGGCAGGAGGCCTAGCATCGCCTTGCAGGCTTCTTCGGCCTCGGCGAGCGTTTTAAAGGGCGAACCGGCAATTCTGATGGCATTCGTGTTCTGATGGAGCGGACGCCACGACGCCACGAACCCGTTTCGTCCGTGAAAGCCGGGACCGCTGTGGCTCTCATAACTGATCACGAACGAAAAGCGATTGCTGCTCGCGTTCCAAATTTCCATGTCCTCGACGGGACTCACACGGGTGAACTGCATGGCCATCCTACCGCGCTTGCGGGGCAGAATTTAACGCTGCAAAAGCCCGGCGCCCGAACGTAACGCGTGCACCCAAAGCTGCAACGAACTTGTCTTCCAACGGCGCTTTCCGGCAGGCAGCGCGGCTATCCCTGTGGACAAGTTGGGAACGTAAAGTGGCAAGCCGGAATGGGCAGTTTGCCATTTCCCGCCAAAACATTCGTGAAATCAGTCGCTATTTTGGGGGGTGGTAGGGATCTACCAGGTACCGGAGAAGCGGCTTTCCTCTTTTGCATAGGCCACTATTACCGGGACAATCTTGAAATTGTTGGAGGGCATGTAGGCGGCGGAATAACCAACCTTGGGCAGGGGAGGCCGCTCTCGCAAGGCAATCAGCTCTCCGCTCGCCAGCTCGTCGCTGATCAAGTCAACCGGCATGGCGCTTAGGCCCAAGCCTTTTCGCACCAATGACATGTTCACACTCAGGTTGTTGCAGGTGCGAACGCGAGTTGGCCGGGCGCCCGCCTGCATGAACCAGTGCATGACGATGTTATGCGATGCCGCGCCCTTGGGCATTACGATGATCGGCATTTCCGCCAGATCATGAGGCGATACGTCACCATTGCCTTGAACGATGTCGGCTTTCGCAACCCATCGATGCTCACAGGAGCCGATTTTGGTTTGACATACGCTCTCGGCCGGAGCTGACCCAGGGAAGAACGCTACGTCGAGCTCACGCCGTAGAACTCGATTGACCAATGAGGAGGACAAATCGACGTCAATTTCCGTGGTCAATTCCGGATATTCATCTTCTATCCGTGCAAGAAGGCGATCAAACCACGTCAGGCCGATGAGTTCGGCGATGCCGATCCGCAACCTGCCTCGGACAGTCGTCCGATCCGAGGCTGTGGATCGCATCGCAGCGATTTCGGCGAGGACACGTTCGGCGTTCTGCACCAGTGCCTGAGCGATCGCAGTCGGCGCAACACGGACGCCTTTTCGCTCGAAGAGCCTCGCCTGCAGATCACGCTCCAGCTCCTGAATGCGACGTGTGATTGCCGGCTGCGATAGGTGGAGCTGCTCTGCCGCGGCGCTTATGCTGCCGAGACGCACGACCCACAGAAGAGTTTCAAGGTTGCGGAACTCCATAGGTCGAGACAATCAAGTTTCATGCCAAATCCGCATACACATCGATGCCAAACTTTCATTTGTTTTGCTCCGCGCTCTAGCCAATAACTCTAGCCAACAAAACGAGTACATCTCGCTAGTGTAGATAGTAGTGCGCTCCATGAAGCTCTATGACTCGGCAACAATGCTGATAGATACATATCATGTGATGGAGAAATACTTAGTTTTTACTTCGATGGCTTTTGCCGAAAGCCATGTTTGAGGAGCTTCCCTATGATGCACTTTGCCTGGTTCGTCGGGAAGGGGACATCCGTTCACGGCTGGGGTCAGCAATGGTCGAGCTTGTCCGGAACGGACTGGCTCGATCCCGCCATTTACATCGATCTGGTGCGGGCACTGGACCGGGCATGTTTTGATTACGTGATTATCGAGGACGGCTCGTTCGTTCCGGACGCATTTCAGGGATCCTCGGATTGGTATCTCCGCAACGCATTTGCGGTGCCCAAGGCGGATCCAATGCCGCTCGTTCCGCTGCTCGGACAGGCCACCAGGGGCCTCGGCATTGTCGCTACCATAACGACAGCGTTCTATCCGCCCTATCTAGCAGCCCGCCTGGGCGCTACGCTGGACCATCTTACGCACGGTCGTGTTGGACTCAATCTCGTCACCGCCCACAATGACAGATCTGCCCAAAACTTTGGCTTGCCGCAGCACCACGAGCACGACCTGCGTTACAAAATGGCGGACGAGTGGATCGATATTGTCCGCCAGCTCTGGCAATCCTGGCCGACGGACGCCATCAAGGCTGACGTCGAGACCGGGACTTTCACGGACGGCGCCAAT
The DNA here is from genome assembly GCA_963713785.1 of uncultured Alphaproteobacteria bacterium. Lineage (GTDB taxonomy): Bacteria > Pseudomonadota > Alphaproteobacteria > Rhizobiales > Xanthobacteraceae > Bradyrhizobium. The sequence goes on along the minus strand of CAVQNB010000001.1, from coordinate 701,445 downwards.
ATCCGGCCGATCGATTTTCACGGCGAATATTTCCACTGCCGTGGACCGCTCAATATGCCGGCCGGTCCTCAAGGCGGCGTGGTCATCTGCCAAGCCGGGGGGTCCTCCGCCGGAAAGGCCTTCGGAGCTCGTCACGCTGACACGGTAATCGCACGTTCTCGCGGGCCCGAAGGCGCCAAGGCTTACCGCGACGACGTCCATCGCTCCATGGCGTTGCACGGACGTTCTTCGGACAGATGCAAGATACTGTTTTCGACCTCTATCGTCCTGGGTGAGACACAAGACGAGGCGCAAGAGAAGAAGCGGCGTCTCGATGAGAAGACGATCGGAAATCTGGATGCGAGGCTGGCCTACATGTCCTTCCTGAGCGGCATCGATTTTTCGCAGTTCGATCTGGATGCGCCACTGCCTGAAGTTGAAACCAATGCATCACGGTCGCTGACCAAAAACCTGACGACCGGCACGGGCAAGAAGACACTCAGAGAGATGGCGTCCGATACGCGAAGTGGAGGAATCGACTTCGTCGGCACGCCCAAGTCCGTGGCTGCGGAGATGGAAGAGATCATGCGCTTCGTGGGGGGGGATGGTTATCTCATCACCGAGCCCCTGACACGCAGAACGATAGCGGAAATCACGGAGGGGCTTGCACCTGCGCTTCGCAGCCGGGGCCTGTTGCAGCCCCGGTATTCTCACGAGCTATTCCGAGACAATTTGCTTGCCTTCTGATGCACCGATCGACTGCAGGGACGACGTACCCTGCGCCGGTGGGTTGCACTGTTCATGAACCTCGAGGAGTTTTCCATGCCGTGTGTAGGCAAGATCACCACGATCGGCTTGGTCGGGTGGGTACTGACGTCATTCCAGCCGGCTTTCGCGACATGCGACAGCACTGGCCTGGCGGCGAAATACCCCTCTCTTGTCGGTCGCACGGTCCGGCTCGCCCAGGACGGAGAAAGCCCGCCATACACCTTTCGGGATCCGGCCAATCTCGAAGTAATGAAGGGTTTGGATTATGAGTTGGCTACGGCAACGTTCGCCTGTCTTGGAATGAAGACAGAGATCAAGATAGGCAAGTGGTCGGGCTTGCTGCCAGCTGTCATCGCCGGCCAGGCGGACGTGATGTGGAACAATCTATACTATACGCCAGTCCGCGCACAGCAGGTCGACTTCGTCACTTATCTGGTGGCCTCCACTGGCGGTCTCGTGAGAGCCGGCAATCCAAAAAAAATCTCGGCGCTGAGCGACACCTGCGGCATGCGGGCAGCTGCGGGGCTCGGTACGGTGGAAGAAACGCTGCTGAGAAAGACGAGCGACGAATGCGTCGCGGCCAGCAAGCCAGCGCTCGAGATCGCTACCTATCCCGACAAGCCCAGCGGCACGCGCCTCGTTCAGAGCGGCCGGGCAGATCTCATGCTGTCCGACGGCGGCTTCGTCGGCAACATGGTGAAAAACAACGGCGGCGAATTCGCCCAGGCGTTCGCGATCAAGTCCAACTTCAAGGTTGGGCCCGGCATCACACGAACAATCCCCGAGCTGCGGCAGGCGATCGCTGACGCGTTGGCCCAATTGCAGGCCGATGGCACAATCCAGACGCTCATGACGAAGAATGGGGTGGATCCCGACCTGATGCTGCCCGTCGAAAGTTTCACGAAGTAGCGTACCGCTCCAAAATCTCCGCACCGGGAAACGTCGTGCTTGAATATCTGTTCTCGACGTTTTTGCTCCAGGGCGCGATTGTCTCGGTTGAGATCGCTGCCTTGGCGATGGTCTTCGGGCTGGCGCTCGGCCTCGTGCTCGCCGTCATGCGTTTGTCCGGAAGGGTCGCGCTGAGCAGTGTGGCCTGGAGCTACATCTGGTTCGTTCGCGGCACGCCGCTCCTTTTGCAGCTCGTCTTCCTTTACGATGCGTTGCCTATGGTGGGAATCACGCTCGATACCTTTCCAACCGCAGTAATTGGTTTCGCGCTGAACGAGGCGGCCTTCAGCGCCGAAATCATCCGAGGGGGAATCCTCGCCGTAAATCAAAATCAGATGGTGGCCGCCGCGTCATTGGGGATTGGGCCTCTGCGCACGTTGCGCCGGATCGTGCTTCCGCAAGCCATGCGTGTGATCTTGCCCGGGCTTGGTAACCAGGCGATCAGCATGATCAAAGGCACCTCGGTTGCGTCAGTCATATTTGTGAATGAGTTGACTTTCCGGGCGGAGCAGATCGTTGGCCAGAATTTCAAATTCTTCACGGTTTTCGCCGCGGCCGGGCTGATATACCTCTTCATGACCAGCCTGGTTGCGCTGGTCGAGGCCGCACTCGAGCGTCGCTTTGATTACACGCGGGAGCGACCCGTCTCGACGACCGTTCCGCCACGGCGGAGAGAACGACAGCGGCTTGCCGAGCTTATCGCGGACATTAACCAGCCGCACGCTGCCGCGGAAAGCGCCAGGCCCGCCATTGTCAGTTTCAACGTGCAGAAATCCTATGGCGACCGGCAGGTGCTGCGGAGCTTCGACCTCGAGGTTCAGCGCGGAGAGGTGATCGTCCTGATGGGGCCCAGCGGGTCCGGCAAGAGCACATTTCTTAAGCTGGTCAATCACCTGGAGGTGGTTGACTGGGGCGAGATCCTGGTCGAGGGCCGACACGTTGGATATGAGCGCATTTCCGGCGGCCTACGTCCCACAAGGCATCTCGCAAAGGCGAGGGCAGAGGCCCGGATCGGCATGGTGTTTCAACACTTCAACCTGTTTGATCATTTCACCGCTCTCGAAAACGTCATTGAGGCACCGATCCACGTTTACCGCGAGGACCCGATTGAGGCTCGCGCACGCGGTCTGCGACTTCTGGAGGGGGTCGGGCTCGGCGAATTTGCCAATCATCTGCCTCACCGCCTCTCAGGCGGCCAGCAGCAGCGGGTCGCTATCGCCAGAGCGCTTGCGATTTCGCCAAGGGTCATGCTGTTCGATGAGCCGACCTCGGCCTTGGACCCGGAACTGGTCGGAGAGGTTCTTTCAGTGATCCGAGGTCTCGCGGGGTCCGGAATGACGATGCTGATCGTTACCCACGAGGTTCGCTTCGCGCGTGACGTGGCAGATCGCGTCGTGTTCATGGACGAAGGCGTGGTGGTCGAACAGGGGCCGCCATCGGACGTTCTGGATCGGCCACGTCATGAGCGCACCCGACGGTTCCTTCAAATGGTGGACCAGCAAAGCCCGCTGCCTGACCAGGGAGCACACGACATCGCTGTTGTTGCTGACACGGCTTGATCTCATCGCACTTTGGGCGGGTGTTTGAAAGGAATTGAACGTGACTTCGCTCTTGCCTGAACGGTTGGAGCCCTGGGCTGCCGAAAACGTTTCTATCGACAGCTTCCGCGCCGGCATGCGAAGGCTCGCCGGTGCCCTGAGCTTGGTGGCAACTCAAGAAGCAGGCACGCGGCACGGTTTGCTGGTCAGTTCTGTAACATCGCTGAGTGGAGATCCGCCGAGTTTGATTTTTGGCACCAATCAGTCGGCGAGCAGCCACGATCCTTTAATCCGTCGCGGCGTGTTCTGCGTGAATGTCCTATCGTCAAAACAGCGTGGGATCGCCGAGCTATTTGCTAAATCAAGCCGGCGGAACGAAAGGTTTTCCGAGGGCTGCTGGGCTGGCTCAATGGCGCCTGTCCTTCTCGGATCACTCGCTTCGTTCGAATGTGTTCTGGACAAGACAATATCGTACGGCTCCCACTCGATCATAATTGGAATAATCAAGAACATTGCAATCAGCGATGAGGCACCCGATCCCGTTCTGTACTTCGACGGTGGCTACAGATATCTGCGGCGGTGAGCGGTGTGAAGGTGCAGCTGCGTTCCGCATCGACTGGATAGGAATTCTCCCAAAAGGCTTCGCAGCTGGTGTCTTCCCAGGGGGGATAGCTGACGCGTGGCCTCTTCAGCCGCGACACGAGCCCCGGCAAATATTGATCGGGAGCTTGTGGCGACCGAATTCCCGTCAGCTTCCGACTTGCCAAATCGCACGAAAAGCGAAATCAGATTAAAGATGGTTTCGGATTTCTGGCGCTCCCTAGCGGAATCGAACCGCTCTCTCCACCGTGAAAGGGTGGCGTCCTAACCGATAGACGAAGGGAGCAAACCTGGCCGCCTGGCGCGGCCGCGAAACGTATAGTGGCCTTTGCCGGGGCGGGCAAGTCGCCAGAAACCGGCTTTTTTGGCCTCTTGGTGCGGTCCCGGCCTTGAAAATAGCCCCATGATTCCGTGCCCCTTGCAATGGTTTTTAAAGCCCCAATGGAGTAGCTATCGGCCGTCTTGAGGAGCAAGTGGAATGGCCGTCACCAAGAAGCGCGAAGCCCGCAAATCGCTGAGCCAGCCCGGCTGGATCACGCTTGAGGGCGGATTCGCGGCGCGCCCCTGCGTGGTGCAGGACATCTCGAGCGCGGGGGCCAAAATCACGGCCGACGGCGCCGGCACCTTGCCCGGCACGCTGCGGCTCGCCTTTGCGCGCGACGCGAGGACCGGGCGAAACTGTCAGGTGGTCTGGCGCCGCGGAAATACGATCGGCGTCAGGTTCATCCGGTAAAAGGTGGTACAACCACCCGCTTAACAGTGCGGATGGCGCGAACCATTGCAACTCAACATCATCGTTCCGGTCCTGATGTGCTGCGCGATGCTGTGGTGGGTCGGCCGCCGCTTCAGCTGGAGCACGCGGCTTGTGGTGACCGCGATCACGCTCGTCCTGATCATCTGCGTGCTGCTGGTCGAGCGCGGCGGCTTCTAGCCAACAAGAGCCATCACGACATCGGCGGCGCGACGAATTTCGCAAATCCGGGCCGGCTCGCCAATTGCGCGAACCAGCGCTCGAGCTGTGGCAGTTTTGGCTTGGTGACTCCCTCGACGCCGAGCCAGCGGCGGGCATAGGCTCCAACCGCGATATCGGCGACGGTGAAGTCGTCGCCCTCGATGAAGCGCCGGGTGGCGAGCTGATCTTCCATGATCCGCCACACCTTGGCTTCGGCGTCGACGTCTTTCTGGATCGCCACCATGTCGCGCTTCTCGGCCGGCGTGCGCACCAGCGCCCAGAACACCGGTCGATCGACCGGCTGCACGGTCGACAACGTCCAGTCGAGCCAGCGGTCGACCGCGGCGCGTCGCTTCGGCGCGTCAGGGTAGATCGGCGATCCCTTGCCGTAGGCGAGGCAGAGATAGCGCATCACCGAATTGGATTCCCAGAGCACGAAATCACCGTCGACCAGCGTCGGCACGCGGCCGTTCGGATTGATCGCGAGATAGTCGGGCTGGTCGTTCTTGCCGAACTGCATGCCGGCATCGATGCGCTGGTAAGCGAGATCGAGTTCGGAGAGGCACCACAGCACTTTTTGCACATTGACCGAGTTGGCCCGGCCCCAGATCGTCAGTTGCCCGTTGTCCGGCACGTTTCGCTCCCGATGGTTCGTTTCGGGAAAACTCATATCGGAATTTCTGCAAACGCGCACGGCATCCGAACAAGAAGAGCCATGCAAATAGGCTAGCCCCGCAAAAAAGGCCCCGCTGATGGCGGGGCCCGATTTGGCCCTGGCAAGGCATGCCTTGGATCAATGACCGAAGACCAGCCATAACAGAATGATCACCGGTATCGGCACGCCCAACAGCCAGAGCAATATTCCTTTGCCCATCGTCTCCTCCTCAAACCTGCCGAAGAGGAAACGCAGGATGGCGAGAGACGTTCCTGCGCGGAATCTTGATTGCTCTTTGCTTACCAATGGCCGGTGTTCGGCATCGAGCTCCACGGCTCCGCCGGCGGCTTTGGTTCGCCCTTCTGCAATAGCTCGATCGAGTGCAGATCCGGCGAGCGGACAAAGGCCATGTTGCCGTCGCGCGGCGGCCGGTTGATGGTGATGCCCATCTTCATCAGGCGGTCGCAGGTCGCGTAGATGTCGTCGACCTCGTAGGCGAGATGGCCGAAATAGCGGTCTTCGCCGTATTTCTCCTCGTCCCAATTATAGGTGAGTTCGACCAGCGGTGCGCCGCGGGTCTTCGGCAGCTTCTTGAGCAGTTCCTCGTCCTCCGCCGCGCACAAGAACACCAGGGTGAACTTGGCTTTGTCATTGTCGATGCGGCGGACCTCCTTCAGGCCGAGCGCATCCCGATAGAATTTCAGCGCGGTATCGAGATTGCGGACGCGCAGCATGGTGTGAAGGTAGCGCATATTGGTCTCCCTTGAGCGGCTGGGGGGCTGGATTGTTCTGGTTGGGTCGGAAAGGACAAAATAGCAGCAAAATTGAGCAAGGGGCAGGGGTATACGCGGGGGGTGAGCGGACACCTGTGCCCCGCAAACCACAACAGGCCAATTTCGTTGAACCGATTGTGACCGCGCGATTGCGGCGGAATCCGCGAATCAACTAGACCGAAAATGGGGCTGGGAAGCGGAGAGTAACATGAGAGTCGCTTCCTTAGAGAGTGTATTGGCGGTGGCCACGCTGGTATCGGCCATTGTCGTCGTGCTGTGGGGATTCAAAATCTTCTACAGCATGTGAACAGGCAGGAAGTCGCGTCGGAACAAGAAACTCCCACGTCAAGGGGTTCACGGCAGGGGCATCCATTCCGCGGCGGCGGAAGCCTGTTGTTCCTGTTGCCCGGCGAGGAGTTCGCCAAGCGCTCGGACTTCGAAGGAACAGCGGAACAATTGTCGGACGCTCGGTCGCCTTCTTCGCCGATTTGGAGGTGTTCCAGCTCAGCGCCACGAGAAAAGAGTCCAGCAAGGCTCTCGCAATCTCGAAGAGCGTTGCAGAAAAATTCACGGCATCGCGACGAAAACAAGAACTATCGAAAAATCATTGACGGCGAATCGAACACGGCTCAATGTTCGAACGAGTAATCATCCATGAGTTTTGAGTTTGACTCCCGGTCCTCCGCAGAACGCGCAGGCCGCAAGAGAAAATTGTTTCAAGGCCGTCATGCATTTTAGCTTCTATCTGATGATCGCAGCACTCGTCGTTGTGGGCCTCGAGGTTGCCTACGCGCTATACCAGCTGGCTGCTTTCGTTCTGTAAGTCCCGCGGTGAGCCGCGAGCAGCCCGCCTGAACGGAAACGGGGCCAGGGGCGACAAACAGGTCCGGAATTGGGCTTGATAGGTGCCGCATGAAGATTCGAACGGCCATCGCGATCGCCGTCCTCGCCGGCAGCCTTGCCGGCTGTGGCGTGGTAGACCTTGTTTCAAATGGTCTGTCGTATTCGAAGGCTGTCGAAGCCGATCTCGAGCACACAACCGGCATGAAGCCGGAAGTCGGCTTCAACTGGCACAACGGCAGTTTTGAGACGGTGACAGTAACTTTTCCGCAGCTCTATGCGGGCAAGCCGCTCGAGGAGCTGGCGCGCACGGTGCGCGAGGTCGTTGCCAGGGACTTCAAGCGAACGCCCGACACGATCGTGCTCGCCTTCACATTGAAGAGCTAGGTCGGGCCACGTTCCCAAGCGGCGCCGTCCCTCACGACGGCTTTCCGGACTGCCGCTAACGCTAATCAGTTAGGTTAAGAACCAAATCGCGTTGCGGTTGTGGCCGATTGCCGGTGGGGTGCGGCTTTGCTGGACAAGCCCATGGCCCCTTCATTCTACCAAGCCGACAAGCAAACCTACCGGCGCGTGATGGTCGCCGGCTTGCTGTTGTGCGCGGCCTTTGTCGTGATCAGCTTTTCGCTCCGGTCTCACCCACAGGATACGCCCGCGCTGGTAAAGGCCGACAGGCTGGTCAAAACGGCCGGCGAGGCACGCCCCGCCAATTAGCAGTGGTCGGCCGATTTGCTGGTCCAATTGTGAGCCAGATCACTGGACTTCGAGACGCTTGCGGTGATTGTTCGTCATGTTCCAGCACGAGTGCAGTTGCGGCGTTGCTATGAAGAACGGGCTTTATTCGATCCACGTCCGGATGCTCGACGGCGTGAAGGGCCGCGACAGCGGGATCCTTATTCTGCGCGACGGCTTGCTGATCGGCGGCGGCCCTTACTTCTGGTCCGAGGGCTCCTATACGGTCGGCGACGGAACCTGGAAGGGGCAGCTTTCCACCAACCAGCACTCGCCGTTTCCGGATCCGCTCGCTCGGTCGCTGTTTGCGGGACAGGAGGTCACCAGCGGCTTTACCGGAACCTTTGCCGATGACGAGGCCGAGGTTTTCGGCACGACGCTGGTCGGCAACCGCAGCCTGAGTTTTCACGCGACCTTGAAGAAGCTCGCCGACGACTGAAGGGTAGCCGGAGCTAGATTCGGTCCGACCGCTCGTCCTTGTCTGGCTTGTGATACATCGCAATCGCGATGAAGCCGGCGTAGCCGATCACATTGATCAGGATTTCCAACCACAGCGGCATCAAACAGACCCCCAGTGAGGTGACACAATCCTCAGGGCTCGTATTGGTTCCATCATGCACGGATAATGGACCCCGGACCAATCACAGCTAGCTTACGGCCCTGCGCCCCGGTTCCCCGCAACCATCGAGAGCCGCCTGCGTTATCAGCTGGGCATTCGGATGGAGGAGATGCGCATGAAAAAGGCATTGGCCATCATGGCGACGGTTGCCACGGTTGCGGCAACCACGATGACCGCGCCGGCTGAGGCGCGCGGTTGGGGCCACCGCGGTTTCGGTATTGGACCCGGATTGGCGTTCGGCCTGGCAGCGGGCGCGCTGACCGCCGGAGCGATAGCGGCGTCCGAACCGTATTACTGGGGACCCGGCTATGGCTACTATGGTCCGACCTACTATTACGGCGGCGGACCTTACGCCTATTACGGTGGTCCGTATTATCGGCACCATTACTACTATCGCCACTACTGGTGACGAGAAAAGCCCAGAGCATCGCTCCGGGCTTTTTGCTTGCTCCCCCGACTTTAAGCCTCACGACCAGAATGTCGGCCGATCCGTCTTGCGTGCGTTCTGCATCGTGGTCAGGAAATATTCCTCGCGCTCGCGCTCGAACTTCTGCTGGGTCGCTTTGAAGTTCGCGATGCGCGTTGCGATTTCTTGCCGCTCTTGCGCGCGACGTTCTTCTTGTTTGGTCATGGCGCATCCTTTGCTTGATTCGTGTTCCCCCCATCTCGGTTCTGGATTGAGGCGCCAATGGGGAATCCGCGTTGCAGGATTGTGATATGCACACACGCGGGAAAAATTTTGGAAGTCACACATGCTGCTCGGTGGATAAGGCGCACAACGTCTTGTCGTGCGCGCGGCTTCCCGGTAGCGAAAAGAAAAAGGGGAGGGCTTGTGCCGTCGGTTCGAGTTCCTTCGCCGTAAGCGGCCAGTTCTTTGCTTTCTCGAAGTTCGTGCAAGAGGGTACCGCGGGTTTGACGAACTTCGAAAAAAGAGGGGACTAAAATGGCAAAGATTGATCTGGACTCGATGAGCATCGAAGATCTCGCAAACCTGCGCGAGAACGTGAACGCCAAGCTGTTGGAGAAAGTTGCCGCGCGGCAGGTCGAGCTCGAAGCCGAGATGGAACGACTGTCCAATCTCGGCAAGCCAGCGAAGAAATCGGTCGCAGCACCACCGCCCGTGAAAGTGAAGAAGGGCGAGAAGAAGGGCGGCGAGATCACAGAACCGCCGGCCACAGAGGCTTCCCTGAACGAGGCTGCCTGAACGAGGCTGCCTGAACACATGATGACGTGAAGCGGGCGTCCGGCATCGGTGCGCCCGCTTCGCGTCTTGGCGGCGGAGAGGCGGACATCCGATTGGCTGTGCTATGATTGGCGCCGCCAATTAATCGGATGATCGCAGATGATTGCCTCTACCCTCGGCAGCGGCGTTGAACGGCTCGGCGACATGATCGCCGTGGCGTCCACCATCGTGCCCTTCACCGGCGCCGGCATTTCGACCGAATGCGGGATTCCCGATTTCCGCTCACCCGGCGGATTGTGGACGCGCAATCGCCCGATACCGTTCGACGAATTTGTCGCGAGCCGCGACGCGCGCGACGAGGCATGGCGGCGGCGCTTTGCGATGGAGGCGACCTTTGCCGCGGCCAAGCCGGGGCGCGGCCACCGCGCGCTCGCTTCGCTGTACCGCGCCGGCAAAATTCCCGCCATCATCACCCAGAACATCGACAATCTGCATCAGGCTTCCGGTTTCGCGGCCGAGCATGTCGTCGAACTGCACGGCAACACCACCTATGCGCGCTGCATCGGCTGCGGCCGGGCCTACGAGCTGCCATGGGTCAAGCAGCGCTTCGATGAAGCCGGCGCGCCGGACTGCACCGCGTGCGATGAGCCGGTGAAGACCGCCACGATCTCGTTCGGACAAGCGATGCCGGAAGACGCGATGCAACGCGCCACCGAGCTTTCCCGGCATTGCGACCTCTTCATTGCGATCGGATCCTCGCTGGTGGTCTGGCCGGCCGCGGGTTTTCCGTTGATGGCAAAGAATTGCGGCGCCAAGCTCGTCATCATCAACAACGAGCCGACCGAACAGGACGACATCGCCGATCTGGTCATCCGCCACGACATCGGAGAGACCCTCGGACCGTTTGTAGGCAATTGATGTCCGATTGATTCGCGGCCTGTGCAAGCCTGTTCATAGGTTCCCGCGAATTTGTTTTTTATCTATGCGCCGCAATGCGGGAGTGTTATCTTTTGATTCGAGAGATTCGCGTGGCGTCATCGTGAACTAGTCATGGATGGGCGCGTGTCCCGGTGCCGTCGCGAAATGACGGGGTCGCAAGAGATAATGTGTGGGGTCCGGGGTCATGGGGTCGGACGGATTTGAGTCCAAGAAGCTCGGCGGGGTTCCCGGCAAGCGGGACCGGACCGAACCGGCTTGGGACTGGCGAATTCTCGGGCGCGGCGAGCGCGATCCGGCGATCGATGCGTTGTCCGGACTCGGCGATGCAGCCGCCAACCTCGTCGAAATCTCCGGCGTCATCAAATGGTTCGATGCATCAAAGGGCTACGGCTTCATCGTGCCCGACAATGGTTGGCCGGATGTGCTGCTGCACGTCACGGTGCTTAGGCGCGACGGCTATCAGACCGCTTATGAGGGCGCGCGGCTGGTCTGCGAATGCGTGCAGCGCGCCAAGGGCTATCAGGCGTTCCGCATCCTCTCGATGGACGAATCGACCGCGATCCATCCGGCGCAGATGCTGCCGCCGCGGACCCATGTCAGCGTCACCCCGACCAGCGGGCTGGAGCGGGCGCAGGTCAAATGGTTCAACCGGCTGCGCGGATTCGGCTTCCTGACCTGCGGCGAGGGGACGCCGGACATTTTTGTCCACATGGAAACCTTGCGCCGCTTCGGCATGACCGAGCTGCGTCCCGGCCAGTATGTGCTGGTGCGGTTCGGGCCCGGCTCCAAGGGCATGATGGCCGCCGAGATCCAGCCGGAAACCGGCTCGCCGGGGCTGTCGTCGCACTAAGCGCGCGACCATTCGCGCCTCCGACCAGGAATCAGCCTGACGTCAGAATGCAGCGGGTCGCGCGTGCCGCGGGTCTGGTATTTGCCACGATCGTCGGGCTAGGGTCGGCTCCGCAATCTCCTTCATCGGCTGCAGGCGTGAGCGTAGTCCATGAATTCCGATCGAGATGCTGTTTGGCGTCGCATGCGGCGCGGTCTGGCTGACGGCCGTTGCTGTGTCGTCGCGTCTGTTGCGCTCTCGACCGGCGCGGCGCGCGGCGGCGAGCTTCCAGCCGCTCGAGATCGTCACCAAATCGGGCGTGCAGGTTTTCTCGGTCGAGATGGCGACCACCGAGGAGGAGAAAGACCACCGGCCTGATGTACCGCAAGGAACTGGCGGACGGGAAAGGCATGCTGTTCGATTTCTCGCCGGAACAGGAGGTGTCGATGTGGATGAAGAATACCTACATCTCGCTCGACATGATCTTCATCCGCGCCGACGGCCGCATCCTGCGGATCGCCGAAAACACCGAGCCGCTGTCGACCAAGATCATCCCGTCGCGGCGGGCTGGCGAAGGGCGTGCTGGAGGTGATCGCCGGCACGGCGCAAAAATACGGCATCGAGCCCGGCGACCGCGTCGCGCATCCGCTGTTCAACGGCCATTGAAGATGCGGCCGCCTGCAGCCCGCCTTGCTGGTGCTGACTTAAGCGTGTATCGACGTCGTTTCCCAGATGATCGGGGTATAGCGCAGCCTGGTAGCGCGGCAGTTTTGGGTACTGCAGGTCGTTGGTTCGAATCCAGCTGCCCCGACCAAAACTCCAAATATTTCAGATATTTATCGAGTGATTCTCGCAGGGATGTTTGAGGACCTGGCCAAATTCGACACCGAGACACGGCCATCGCTGCGAGAAGAAGCTTCCGCGACGAATTGCGCGCATGGGAAGATGGCATCGGGGCGAGGGCTGAGGCTGACGGTGTGAAATTCGGCCGCCGCAAAACTCGTGGTGTGGCCTGGTTGCGCATGTCCGGGCTGCGCTCGCTCACGAGCTTCTAATCCGGGTCCGCATCCAGCACGTAGTGGTGCGTCGTCCGCAGCTCGGAGAGCCGGTCCACACCTGCGCTGATTTCTCGGTCCGCAATGGAGAGGATCAAGTGGGCGAGCGCCCCTGCAGCGGCGATAAAAAGCCAATAGCGTAACGGCACGGCTTGTTCCCCGATTGCCTTTCAATCGCAATGCACGAAGTGAGCCAAATCGGCAGTCGGCAGCGGCTTTTCGCGCGCGCGTGTGCTGCCGCAAGTGGAGCCGCCATGGCCGGGAGCGCGGTTATTGGCCGAACCCAATGATCAACCCCGCCACCAGGAGCAATGCGATGGAAAATAGCGGCGAATAGGGGCTATTGGCCTCGGGCGAGCACCAACTTCCGTTGAACCAAGGTGTTTTCCGGGACATTCACATTCAAGGCCGAACGGAGCCTTGCCTCACAATTGCATCGCTAACGGAAATGCCCTTGTCCGCATAGAAAATCGAGGTGAGCGGGGGCTGCCTTTCATCAAGAAAGTATAAACGTGGAGCGCCGTGCGCGAGCGCCACCACCTTGCCGCTCACAATTTACGTCTGCTTCGTGGGAGGGAGCGCACATCCGTCTCGCATTCCCACGATTGCGCAGTCTGGATATTTGAAACGCTTTGCAATGCGTCTTGGTCTGTGCATGCGAGTAGTTCTAACTAGGGCGTTCCGTGAAGATCATTACCGACTCATATACGCTATCGAGGCCACGCAAGTCTGATGTGAGTTCAGCGCTGCTTGCAACACAGAACGATTCGACGGCTTGCGCCCGACGAATTCGACTGGGATTCAGGGTGTGGAGGTGTCGGAGCGCCTGCTTCTCCCAGCCCAAACGCGCTGCGGCATTTGTTTCGCGAATTGAGCGTAAGGTTGGTGTAAGGTTTGTGTAAGGTTTGCGGAGACGGTGGTGGCATCGGAGTAGCAAACCTGAATGTTTTCGCGTATCCCAAAGCTCCCGCCAAAGGCTGGCGGATTTGACCCTGCGCCGAACGCCACCCTGCGAAGACGGACAGAAAAGCTTGGCCGATAGAACAGCTTACGGGCCTACGAACCATAAGATAATCGCCACGGACGAGGGTCGCGAAACGCTAATGTTCACGTTTCCAAAATGACAATCGGCGGAAATTTCCGAAGGCTTGCCATTGCTCTTGCGATGACGGTCCTGGTTGGCTTGGGCGTCCTTGGCGCCACGCGGATCTTTGTCCCGCATGCCAAATCCACGGAGACCTCGAGCCAGACCAAGGCCAAGCTTCCGTTTTACGTGCCGAGCGCGGCCGAGTGGGCGAGCCTGTCGATCGAGCCCGTTTCGGAGCGGGTGTTTCGCGCCGAACACCTCACCGAGGGCAAGATAGCGGTCGACGAGGACATTTCGACGCCGATCTTCTCGCCCTTTGCCGGCCGCGTCATCAAGCTTCTGGTGAAACCGAGCGACACCGTCGAGCGCGGGCAACTGCTGTTCATCGTCGAAGCCGCCGACACGGTGCAGGGATTGAACGATTTTGTCGCGGCATTGAGTGCGCTCAACAGCGCGCGCTCCAAGCTCAATCTGGCGCAGATCGTCGAGAAGCGGCAGAACGATCTCTATGCGGGAAAGGCAGTGCCGCTCAAGGACTGGCAGCAGTCCCAGAATGATTTGACGACAGCTCAGAACGACATGCGTTCGGCGGAGACGGCGCTGGAAGCGGTGCGCAACCGGCTGCAGGATCCTCGGCCGCACGGAGGAGCAGATCGCGAGTTTTGAGCAGACCCGCCAGATCAGCGCCGATACCCCGATCTATTCTCCGATCGCCGGCACCGTCGTGCAGCGCAAGATCGGGCCGGGCCAGTTTGTCAATAGCGGCGCCAGTGACCCGGTATTCGTGATCGGCGATCTCTCAAAGGTGTGGCTGACGGCCTTTGTCCGGGAAACGGAAGCGTCCGGCGTGGCTGTCGGCCAGGAGATCGCGTTCTCGCTGCTCGCGCTGCCCGGCCGAGAGTTCAAGGCGCGTCTCGACTACGTTTCGGCCGCGATCGATCCGACTACTCGCCGGCTCTTGGTGCGCGCCACGATCGACAACAAGGATGGCATGTTCAAGCCGGAGATGTACGCCAACGTGACGATCTATTCGGGCGGAGACCGTCCGGCGGTCGGCGTGCCGAAGCAGGCGCTGATCTACGAGGGTCGAGCACGTTCGGCTGTGGGTCGCCCACGACGACAATTCGATCGAGCTCCGCGAAATCGAAACCGGGCTGACGAATGGCGATCTGGTCGAAGTGAGGAGCAACCTGAGGGCAGGGGAGAAAATCGTCACCCGCGGCAGCCTGTTCATCGATCGTGCAGCGAATTCCGGCAGCTAACCCGCTATCCAAGGGATCTTTCACGAAAACGGAATCGAATGGATCGTCTCGTCGCCTTTGCTGTCAGTCGCCGGTTCCTGATGGTCGGGCTTTTTGCCGCCGTCTTTATCGGCGGCCTGATCGCGTTTCAGCAACTGAATATCGAGGCGTATCCCGATCCGACCCCGCCGATGGTCGACGTCGTCACCCAGAGTCCCGGACTGTCCGCCGAGGAGATCGAGCGCTACATCACGATTCCGCTGGAGACCCAGGTCGCCGGCGTCAAGAACCTCAAGGTCATCAGGACGATTTCGCTGTACGGCCTGTCCGACGTCAAGCTGCAGTTCTCGTTCGATTACACCTACGATCAGGCGCTGCAGCAGGTCCTGAACCGGCTGTCTCAGCTCCCGCCGCTCCTGAACAACGCCCAGCCGCAGATTTCGCCGCTCAGTCCGATCGGCGAAATCTACCGGTACCGGCTCGTCGGCCCGCCCAACTACTCAGTGCTCGATCTCAAGACGCTGCAGGACTGGGTGCTGCAACGCCGCTTCCGTACCGTGCCGGGGGTTATCGACGTCACCGGCTGGGGCGGCAGGACCAAGACCTATGAGCTTCAGGTCGATTTCAACAAGCTGGTCGCCAACGGACTGACACTGCCGCAATTGTTGCAGGCAGTGAGCAACTCGAACATCAACGTCGGCGGCAACACCGTCAACATCGGCTCGCAGTCCGCGGTCGTGCGCGGCGTCGGGCTGATCCGTTCGATCGACAGCCTCGCCAACACCATGATTTCCTCGAACAACGGAACGCCGGTCCTGGTCAGCGACGTTGCCACAGTCACGGTCGGCGAGCAGCCGCGGCTCGGCATCGCCGGCGAGAACCAGGACGACGATATCGTCCAGGGCATCGTGCTGATGCGCCGCGGCGAGCAGAGCTCGCCAACCATCGCCAGGGTCGAGGAGCTGGTTGCCACGATCAACAATTCCACCATTCTGCCGCCGGGCGTGCGGATCGAACGGATCTACGATCGCAAGGACCTGATCGAGACCACGACCAAGACGGTGCTCGAGAACATGGTCCTCGGCATCGTGCTGATCGTGATTCTGCAGTGGATATTCCTCGGCGACCTGCGCAGTGCCATCATCGTTGGCGCGACCATTCCGTTCGCGCTGTTCTTCGCCGTCAGCATTCTGGTGCTGCGCGGCGAGTTGGCCAATCTGTTGTCCGTTGGTGCGATCGATTTCGGCCTGATCGTCGACGCCACCGTGATCATGGTGGAAGCGATCTTCCGGCGCCTGTCGCACACCGAACATCTTTCGGAGGCCGAGCGGGCCACGATTTCCGACAACACCATCATGGACATGAAGCATCATGCCATTCTCACGGCCGCCGCCGACGTATCGCGATCGATCTTCTTTGCCGCGGCCATCATCATAGCGGCGTTCATCCCGCTGTTCACGCTGAGCGGCGTCGAAGGCAATATTTTCGGCCCAATGGCCCGCACTTACGCCTACGCGCTGGCCGGGGGTCTTTTGGCCACGTTCACGGTCACACCCGCGCTGAGCGCGATCATTCTGCCGGCGCATGTCGAGGAGACCGAGACGTTCGTCATGCGCATCCTGCACCGGTTGTACATGCCGGTGCTGGCGCGCTCGCTTGCGAACCGTCGACTGGTATTGGCGGGCGGTGCGGCGCTGATCCTGATGACCGTCTTTGCCGTGCGTCTGCTGGGATTGGAATTCCTGCCCAAGCTGGAGGAGGGCAATCTGTGGATCCGGGCGACGATGCCGCCGACGATTTCGCTGCAGGAGGGCAATTCCTACGTCAACGAGATGCGCAAGCTGATCGCTGCACAGCCGGAAGTCGAGTCGGTGGTGTCGCAGCACGGCCGGCCCGATGACGGCACCGATGCCGCCGGCTTCTTCAATGCGGAGTTTTTCGCGCCGCTCAAGCCCGCGAGAGAATGGCCGGCCCATGAGAACAAGGATGAACTGACGGCAAAGCTGCTAGCCCAACTGCAGGACAAGTTTCCCGGTGTCGAATTCAATTTCTCGCAGTATCTCCAGGACAACGTCTCGGAGGCGGTCTCCGGCGTGAAGGGGGAGAACTCGATCAAGCTGTACGGCAACGATCTTCAGGCGCTTACCGATACCGCCAACAAGATCAAGGCGCAGCTGGCGACGGTGCAGGGGATCACCGATCTTGCGGTGTTCACCTCGCTTGGACAGCCGACCATCCAGATCGATATCGACCGTGCGCGGGCGGCGCGCTACGGGCTTTCGCCCGGAGACATCAATACGACGATACGCACCGCGATCGGCGGCGATAGCGCCGGCGACCTCTACGAGCCCGGCAGCGATCGGCATTTTCCGATCATCGTGCGTCTGGCGCCGCAATACCGGCGAAGCGCGGAAGCGATCCAGAATTTGCGGATCGGCGCGCAGGGCCCGAACGGCATCACGCAGGTGCCGCTCAGCGAGGTGGCGTCGATGAAGCTGGTTTCCGGCGCGGCCTACATCTATCGCGAGCAGCAGGAGCGCTATCTCCCGATCAAGTTCTCGGTGCGCGAGCGCGATCTTGGCAGCGCCATTCAGGAAGCGCAGGACAAAGTCGCTGCCAATGTGCAATTGCCTCCCGGCTCGCGCCTTGAGTGGGTCGGCGAGTTCGGCAATCTGCAGGACGCGATCAAGCGGCTTTCGATCGTGGTCCCGATCAGCCTCGCGCTGATCGCGATGCTGATCTGGTTCAATTTCGGATCCGTCGTCGACACCATTTTGACCATGAGCGTGATCCCGATGGCCGTGTTCGGCGGCATCGTCGGGCTGGTCTTGACCGGAATTCCCTTCAGCGTGTCTGCGGCCATCGGATTCATCGCGCTGTTCGGCATCTCGGTGATGGACGGCATCATCATCCTCTCGCAATACAACCAGCTCATCGACGAGGGCATGGAGCGCGGCGCCGCTATCCTGCGCACCGGCGAACTCCAGCTGCGCCCGGTGCTGATGACCTGCGTCGTCGCGGGCGTCGGGTTGCTGCCGGCAGCGCTTTCTTCCGGAATTGGGTCGCAGGTTCAGAAGCCCTTGGCAATCGTGGTGGTGGCCGGCATGACGCTCGCGCCCATCGTCATTCTGGTTACATTGCCAGCGCTGATTTCGATGTTTTCGCGGCGAACCCGACCTGGTTTGGCTGGCCAATCCCAGTTCGCACCGGCGGAGTGAGGTGAGCTGTGAGTGATAGGGGGCTTGAATACGCCGGGAGGCTCCGCCGGACGGGAAACTGGTCGGCGTGGGCGTTGTTTTGCCTTGCGGCGATCGCGGCAATGGCGGTCATTGATCCGGCCGGGGCCGAGAATCTGCCGGAAGCGCTGGTAAAGGCGTATCAGTCAAACCCGCAACTCAATGCCGATCGTGCGCGGCAGCGCGGCGCAGACGAAAATGTGCCGCAGGCGCTCGCGGGCTACCGGCCGCAGATCATCGCGAGCCTGAGCGCCGGGCTGCAGGCGGTCCGCAATGGGTTGCCAGACAATACGATCCAAGGGGCGACATTGCGCCCGTGGACCATCGGCGTGACGGTCAGCCAGGTGCTGTTCAACGGTTTCAAGACCGCCAACAGCGTTCGCGTCGCCGAATTTCAGGTGCTGTCCGGACGCGAAGCGTTGCGAAACACCGGACAAGGCGTGCTGCTGGATGCCGTCACGGCCTATATGAACGTGCTCGCCAATCAGGCGCTGGTCGAGTCGCAACGTACCAACGTGGCGGTGCTGCGCGAGATCCAGGCGACCACCAAGAGGCGACTGGATGCCGGCGACGTGACGCCGACAGACACCGCTCAGGCCGAGGCGCGGCTGAGCCGGGGGCTCGCCGATCTCAACGCCGCGGAAGTCGCGTTCGCCATCAGCAAGGCGATCTACGCGCAGGTGATCGGCGAACCTCCCTCGCAACTGGTTGCGGCTACGCCGGTTGACCGCCTGTCACCGATCACCCTTGTCGCGTCGATTGAGACCGCCAATCACGAACATCCGGCCGTCCTTGGCGCCGGATATGACGTCGACATGGCCCAGACCACGATCAGAGTGGCGGAGAGCAGTCTGCTGCCAACGGTAGGGGTGCAGGCCAGTGCCAGCCGATCTGTCCAGACAGATTCCAGCTTGACCACGACCTCGACCGACCAGGCTTCGGTCTTGGGCCAGATCAATGTGCCGATCTATGACGGCGGTACCGCGGCCTCGCAAACCCGTCAGGCCAAGGAATTGGCGTCGCAAAGCCGCATGGTGCTCGAACAGGTCAGGAACCAGTCGCGAACTGCCGTGGTCAGCGCCTGGGTATCCAATGAGGGAACCAAGGTCGCGTTGTCGGCCACCGAATCCGAGGTGCATGCGGCTGAAGTAGCGCTTCGGGGGGTTCGTCGGGAGGCTCAAGGAGGACAACGCACAACGATCGATGTCCTCAACGCGCAGCAGGATCTGACCAACGCCCGCTCCAGGCTGATTCTGGCTCAGCGGGATCGGGTGATCGCCTCCTACACGCTCTTGAGTGCCGTTGGCCGCCTGGACGTTCACGTCCTAAATCTGGCTACTCCGGACTATCTGCCGGAGGTCCATTACCATCAGGTGCGAGATGCGTGGCATGGCCTTCGCACACCTTCCGGTCAATAAGACGCGGGCGAACAAGGAAAAACGGTTGGCGGCACCAGAGGGATAGAGACTATCATGATTGCCACGGCAATCGTCTTTTCGCTTACGTGTCCGGCGCAATTGTCAGCACTCAAAGGCAGCGGTGCGATCTCCAAATTCCTGCCGGATCGCCGTGGTTGAGCAGGCAGGGAATCGTCAGCGGATCGTTTCGCGGGAAATGCCATGACTGAGCACATCATCGTTACCGACGAAGGTGCCACCCGCACCATCACGATGCGGCGTCCGGAAAAGAAGAACACCCTGACGCAGGAAATGTACCTTGCGATGAGCGATGCGATTGACTCGGCGCAAACCAACCCCGCCATTCGCTGTCTCATTCTGACCGGGCGTTCCGGGGTATTCACGGCGGGCGCCGATATCGGGGATTTTTTGCAGGCGGCGACGACGAAGGACGACGTGGTGCGGCCGAGAAGCTCGGTCATGTTTCTGCAGGCGCTGGTGAACAACAAGAAGCCGATCGTCGCTGCGGTCGACGGCATTGCCGTCGGCATCGGTACCACGATGGTGTTCCACTGCGACTTCGTGATCGCAAGCACGAGTGCGTCATTTTCTTCGCCGTTTCTTCAATATGGCCTGGTTCCGGAGGGGGCTACCAGCCTGCTTGTGCCGCAGGTGATCGGTCACCAGCGCGCATTTGCGATGCTCATCATGGGCAGGTCGATGAGTGCCGAGGATGCCCGCGAGGCAGGGTTTGTCAATCAGGTCGTGCCGACCGGGCATGCGCTGGTTGAGGCTCAAAAGGTGGCGCGGGAAATTTCTGCGCTGCCGGCGGACGCAGTCGCGATCTCGCGCAAATTGCTGAAGCTGCCGGCCGAGGATATCGTCCGCAGGATCGGCCAGGAAGATCATTTCTTCGGCGAGCGGATGCGTTCGCCCGAAGCGATCGCGGCGTTCCAGAGTTTCTTCCAGCGCGAGAAGAAATAGCCGCGGATCGCGCCTGCGCGACCGGACGGCGGCTGGCTAGCTCGGAACGCAGCCGCTCCAGGGTCCAGATTGCGGGGCGGCGAATGGAGCATCCGGCAGGTCGTCGGATCGATCCTCATCCTCTTTCAGGAGCCGCGCGACCTCGTTCCAATAGGGCCGTCTCCAGCCGGTCATCAGGCTTGAGAGAAATTCGAGTTCGCTGCCTGTGAGGTACAACATGGGAGCCTCATCCTTGTAGCGTTTGGGTCAGAGCGGGTTTTGCGCCGGCGCTGCGTCGGCGCCAAGAAGCTCGGTGAAGCGGACGACGGGACGAATGGCGCCGCGCGCTTGGTTTGCCGAGCCCCGACATCGACAACGACTGGCTTGCGCGCTCGATTACCGAGAACATACGTTTCGCTTTCTTTGGCAGGCCTCCACATGTGAGGTTATGGCATCCGCGCTTTCCCGACTATTCCTTGGTGAGGGAAAACCTCGCCGATTTTGTCTTCGACGAACAGCGCAGCTTGCTTATGGTTGCCGACAGGCCGACGATCTTTACCGCCACGTTCGCGGATGGCGGTTATCGCGCGGTTCGAATGAACGTCTCTCATATGCTGAAGCAGCCTTATGAGGTTTACGAACCACTTCACGGCCGCTTCGAGGTGTGTTTAGTGGAAATCGGGGAGCTTGATCTCCCCAAAGTGGATGAAGTCCTCGACCGTGTTGCGCCGATGATGCGTGATGGCGGCGCGGTGCTGGTTTCTTTGACCAACCGGCATGACGGCGACCCGGGTCGGCAATTTCAGAAAGCGATTAGTTCCAACGCCAGCCGGATGCTGCGGCCCTACGTGTGCTCGCCGGTCTTCACATTCGTCACCTCGACATGGGCTCGGGAATTCGCCCTCACAAAGATGATACGGCTGTGCGATTGGCGTACGATAATCCCGTCATGGGCATCCCGGCGCTCGTTGGCTTTGGTACACCACTTGCCGCGCTATGCGGTTTCGCCAACAAGATGGCGAAGATCGAAGTGAGCGCTTACCCTTCGTCCTATGTCTCGAGCGCGCTGGTCCGCATGACTATCGACGCCGAGCTTGCCCGCGAAGCCTATCAATACTCCAAAAATCGCATTCTGAGAGGCCGCAAACTGGCCACCGTGGGTCTACCGGGCGATCACAGGCTTCCGATCAGGGACGACGTCGGACGGGCGCCGAAGCTGGACCAGTTGCTCGGCGGCCACGATGGCATCGGCCTCGGCGCATACTCCCATAGCAACCAACCGCCTCCGCGCCTGTCCGATAAGGACAAGGTCGATGACCTGCCCGAAACTGCGCGCGAACCGCAGTACAGTCGATGCGTCGATCTCAGGGACAGACAGGGTCTGACCTCCCTCGGCCTCATGACCAACCAGGTGTGGGAAGACGATCCGCGGAGGCTCGCGTTCTTGCTGGCTCGCTACAAATTTGTCTCAAAGATGCTGAGTGGCAAGAAATTCGTTGGCGAACTTGGCTGCGGCGATGCGTTTGGAACCCGGATCGTCATGCAGTCGACCGAAAAGGTGGTGGCTTACGATTTCGAACCGCTGTTCGTCGCCGATGTCAGACAGCGGCGATCGGACCGCTGGCCCGTCGAGGTTGTGTCTCACGATATTCTGGATGCGCCGCTCCCGAACAGGCACGATGGAATCTATAGTCTTGACGTGATCGAGCATATCCCGCGTACGTCCGAACATCTCTACCTCGATAACTTGCGGAATTCTCTCACCGACGAAGGCGTTCTGATTATCGGATCGCCATCGCTGGAATCGCAGCCCTATGCATCGCCGCTCGGCAAGGAGGGGCACATCAACTGCAAAAGCGGTGAAGAACTCAAGGCACTTCTCAAGAACTATTTCGAGAACGTTTTTTTGTTTTCGATGAACGACGAGATTGTTCACACCGGGTTCGCACCCATGGCGCACTACTTGTTCGCGGTCTGCTGCCAAAAAAAGACATGAAGGCAAACCGCTTTGGGATTGTTGCGCCGATCGATTTTTCGTTTTCGGCTATGGCCGCGCGCTCCGACCTCGCTCCCGCACCTTGGCGGCAACCGTTTCTGAAATGGCTGGACGGGATTGAAGCAGGGTGGGCGATCCCGTTGCTGCTTGCCGGCTTCGTGGCGATCTGGATGACGTTCCTGATCATTGCCTATCTGTCTGGCGAACCTCACCCGGATGTACTCGAAGCGTGGTCGGTTGGCCGGACATGGGCGTGGGGGCATGCCAAACATCCGCCGCTGATGGGATGGGTGACCCATCTGTGGACCGCAATCTTCCCGATCACCAACTGGTCGATGCAGCTGTTGGCGATGGTCAACTCGGCCTTGGCGCTTTGGTGTGTCGATCTGATCTCCCGCCGCTTCGTGCGCGGTGACAAACGAATAGTCGTGCTGCTGCTTCTGATGCTGTCGCCGGCCTACCAATTTCATGCACAACGTTTCAATGCCAACACGGTTCTGCTGGCATCCTGGCCGATCGCCACCTATGGCTTTCTGCGTTCGTTTGAGAGCCGCTCGCCGCTTTGGGCGACGATCGCTGGCCTTGCGACGGCGCTTGCCGTGCTGGGTAAGTACTATTCAGTATTTTTGATCGGCGGTTTCGCTTTTGCGGCGATCATTCATCCTTGGCGGCGGATTTATTTCGCATCCTTGGCGCCCTGGATTTCCACCGCCGCCGGCCTTTTGGTGCTTGCGCCGCATTTGCATTGGTTGGTCACAACCGGGGCGCCGCCCCTGACATAGGCCTTGGAGGTGCATAGAGGGGCGAGCTTTGGGGAATCGATGGTAGAAGCTGCGTGGTTCCTATTGGGTCTCGCTGCTTCGCTGGCTCTGCCGGCAGCGACCTGGGCGATGATCGCGGGTCACCGGCTTAAACAATTTCCGGCTGACTTCAGGGCTCTAACCCCCGAATTGTGGCTTCTTTTCCTGATCGGTGCCGGGACCGTCATCCTTCCAATCGTCGTTACGGCATGCCTAGGTTCCGATCTGCCATCGCTCTGGGCCTTCCAGGGATTGTTTCTGTTTGTCGTGCCGATGGTCTGCGGCGCCAGTTTTTCGGTCGAGAGATTTTATTCGGTCAATCTGATCGTGATGGTTTTGGGCCTAGCCGCGCTCGCTGTTTTCGTCGCGGCTCCACTTCACGCGATCTATCGGAACTCTCATCCATTCAACGAAGGACGCAATTTTTATAGATCATCGGCCATGGAGCTCGCGCGACAATGGCATAAGCTATCCGACGATCCGCTACCGCTGATCAGCGGCGACGAGGCGCTGACATTTGCCGTGGCCTTCTACAGCCCAGACCATCCCGAATACAAACGAGCGTGGGATCCTCCGGATACACCCTTGCCAGCCATCCTCAAAAAAGGATGGGCGGCAATTTGCTTTAGTGATGATAAAGGTTGTATCGCCTTTATAAACAGGAGCACGCCCCTGATTAGATTCGCTCGATTCGAGTTTGCCGTCCAGTCTTCTCTCTTGGGTGTGCCGGGGGCCTTGAGGCAAGTGACCGCTCTGCTCGTGCGCCCCGAAGACTAAACACTCGGGAGTTTTGCGAGCTTGGGGGGTCGAACGGCCTGCTGTCAGGGATGATCATACTGGTTCCGGCAGTTGACGAAACGGCCCGTTAGCGGCACACTCCTTGCATTTCCTGACGCGTACCTTTTCAACGGAGCCAGATACTAGGAGGACCGATTGAACCTTTTCATTCGTCTTGCGCTGATTTCATTGTTTCTTACGACATCCGTCTCCGCACAAAAGCTCATCGATCCAGCTTCGGTCGCTCCGGAATATCGGGAGGCCGCGGAAAAACGCCGGGCCGAGCAGATCAAGCAGCGCGAATGCGCGAAAAAGGCGGACGTCGAAAAGGTAATGCCGCGAGATCGTACGGCCTATCTGCTACAGTGCCTCGAAACGGATCCCGTCAAGACAAACTAGAGCATGATCCGGAAAAGTGGGGACCGGTTTTCCGAAAAGATCATGCTCAAACAAAAGATAGAGCGGGATGACGCTTCGAAGAAGAGCCATCACGCTCGATCCTAAAAAAATCAGTCGGGCTTGACGCCGCGGCCCAGCGCGAACTGACCGACGGGGCCTTCGACGTGGAAATCGATCCCCGTCATCTTCGCGAACAGATCGATGTTGCAGGTGCCGATCGCGCACCCGCCGAGCCCCATGTCGGTCGCCATCATGTAAAGCGTCTGGATCAATACGCCGACATCCTTCAGGATGAGCGCGTAGGCGATTGAGCGTACTTCCAGGATATCCGGTTAAAGCGCGCCGCGATCGTGATCAGGACCTGCGGCGGAGCGGGGGCGTCCATGGCATACGCAGCGCCTTGCAAACAGCGCATCCAGCTCCTGCGCGCGAACCGCGATCGGCACCAGCGCGTGTCGATCGGCGTCATAGTGATAGAATCCGCGCTCCAGCCCTTTGCAATTGGCAACGGCTAGATAGAGTTCGAGTTCGTAGGCGCTGCCGGCGGACGGATATGGCCGCGTGGTGAAGGCGACATCGGGACCGCTACCGTCTGAGATCGAGCTTGCTGGTCCATGTCGATTGAACGCGCGCGCTGTTTTCGAGAAATTGCGCAAGCTCGGCGAGCGTGATCGGCTGCTGGTCGTCGAAGTCACGGGTCGAATGACGTTCGCGCAACAGCTTTGCGAAAGGCGAGTTTGCTTCCGCGGCCGGGGCAGAAAGCTGGCTCAGATCGATTTTCTTGCCGGGCCAGCGCGGCCGCACCGCCGGTGGCGGCGCGATGAGACCGGCATATGGATAGAGGCCGCCCAGCGGATTGGCCTGCCGGCCTTCGGTGCTGTGGGTGTGAAACAGAAGATCGTGAAAATCCCAGAGCACGAGGTGTTCGTCGCCCTCGTTCGCCCGGAGGCCATCGCCGCCGCGGGCGTCGATCTTGAACAGGATTTTGCAATCCATCAGCAATGCAAGAAGCTCGAGCCCGGGAAAGCCTGCCTGCCGCCGCAGCCGGCCGATCTTTTGCGGTGTCGACAGCGAGGCGATCGCGCTGGCCACTTTTGGATCGCAAATCCTGAACAAGGCGCCGGCGCGCGGCGATTCCAGGATCATGTCGTTGCCGCGCCGGCGCAGATAAGCGAACCGCGACAGCACGATCGTCTCGGAGTCGAGAAGCTTTGGCGTTTGCGGCCAGTAGTCGGCAAGTTGCGGCTCGATGACGACCTGGTCCTTGTTGCCGCTGCGGTCTCCCGAACCGGTATTCCAGAAGACCGCGTTGGGCCAAGCGCCGGACCAGGAGATCGATCTCCTGGTCGGGGTTGCGGCCGCCGGCCACAAAGCGGTCGAGCGGC
Organism: uncultured Alphaproteobacteria bacterium; assembly: GCA_963713785.1. Classification (GTDB taxonomy): domain Bacteria; phylum Pseudomonadota; class Alphaproteobacteria; order Rhizobiales; family Xanthobacteraceae; genus Bradyrhizobium. The sequence goes on along the minus strand of CAVQNB010000001.1, from coordinate 675,754 downwards.
AGGCCGGTGCGCAGCCCCTGCGCGCGATCCATCGCCGCGGCGCTGAACTTTCCCAAGCCGACCGCGTAACCATCGAAGCAGGCGGCGACAGTTCCGTCCGCCTGCGCTTCGAGCGTGACGTGCTCGTTCAGCCGGGCGGCAAGGATGGCTGCGGCCTTTCGCCCTCGCTTCTTTGCCGGAGCGCGCAAGCCGGATCACCCGTCAAGTGTGCGGAAGGAACGGCGTGAGTTCGCTTTCCGGCAACGGGCGATCGAGCAAACCCAGTTTGACCGGAACGTCGTAAAGCCGGCCGGGCCCAAAGCGGCGATAGAAATGCCGCAAGCCCGGAACGATCACCCGCGCCACCGGGACCTCGACGTCGGGCCGCGTCTGATCGAGCACGAGGAAATCGTAGCCCGCGCGCCGGGCGATCTCGACGCAGGCTTCGACCTGCTCGCGTGTGCTGTCGAGCGGGACGTTGATGCCGAGCGCGGGCGCAATCGTCGGACGGCCCGACGGGATCAGGAACGGATAATTCTCCAGACGCAACGGCGTGACGCCGTCGAGGCTCGACTTGTCGCCGCTTGCGCCGCCCATCATGCCGATCGACAGGAACTGGCTCAGCTCGGTCAGCGAGCGCAGCAAGGCAATGCGGCGATCGAAATGCGCGCCGGAGCCGAACTCGATATTCTCCTGGCCGTCCTTCATCCAGTGCATGATCGCGACATAGGTGGGAACGCCGAGATCGCTGGTGACGTCGAGCACCCACAGCCTGCGTCCGGCATCGGCGAGCTGGGTCTTGAGGTCGCGGATGTAGAGAATCGTCGAACTGGCTGAGATCGACTTCCGATCGCTGCGACCGGTTGTACCACCAGATCGCGTAGGCATCGCGCTCCACCAGTTCGAGGAAGCCCTGGACGATGGCCTCCTCGAGCGTGTTGCCGGCGGCGCAGCCGTTGGAATCGGTATGGAAGGCCCGATAGAAGAAATACATCAGGCCGGTCGGAAAATATCTGAAGCGCTGGTCGCGCAACGACCAGGCCGGCGACCACTCGATCTTCGCCGTCGGATCGATCGGGTCCGGGAATCGGATGTGAATCGTCCTGCTACAGGTTGGTGCCGCGCCGCAAATTGCGCCTCGCTGAAGAGCTGGACGTCGTTGGGAAGGATGGCATCGCCCGGCGCGAAATCGGTGAACCGGCGCTTCATCCTGATCTCGTCGCCCTGGAAAATTCCCGAATAGCGCTCGATCGCTTCCATCAGCGCGCTGGCTTCGGCCTGCTCGGAGGTCGAGCCTTTGCCGAAGCTGCCGCCGCTCAGTCCCGCTCTGAGTTGGTCGACGCTCAGGGCCGGCGCCGAAAAATTATGCTGCGCAAAAAAATTGGTGTTCATCGGCAGATCGGCTTCGATCCGCTCAAGCCGCGTCACCACGCCGGTGAGGGGGCTGACATGCTTTCGGAAGCGCGCAACCGTGGTGCGCGACGACACCGTGCGATATCCGCCGCTGGTCATGACCAGCTTGGCGCCGGGGCCGTTCTCGATCGGCTGCGGCGCGCGGCGCGGGTTCTGCAGTTTCTTGCTGCCGCAGGTCGGGCATTGCGGGCGGCGCGCCACGTAGTGCTTCGCGATGGTCGCGCCCAACAGATCGAAGCTGGCGATATGATCGCGCAAATCGGTGCGAAAGCCGGTGGCGATCGCTTTGGCGATTTCGACGGCGGCAAACTGGATGGCGCTTTGTCCGAACGTGTTGCGGGCGAGCGGTGAAACGGCGACGGGCCGCGCCGGCCCGCGCTCGAGAAATCCCTTGATCTCGCGATTCCGGATCATGCGATCGAACAGGCAGGTCCAGCAGGCGCTCTCGCCGGGGTTGAACACGGGTCCGACCAGCGGAAAGAGCGCCGGAGGGCTGCACCAGCAGCCAGGGCGCCTTGTCCGCCACGCGCTGCTGGTTCAATTCCGCGAGCTGCCGCTCGAGATAATCGTTCACCAGCGTGACCGTCAGATCGGGCGAGCGCTTCGACGACGTGAACGCCGAGCTCGCTCAGCGCCGAGCTCAGTTGCGCCGCACCTTTCACGTCGATCGATTCGACGCGCACACGGCAATTTTCGAGATTTTGTTCCGCGATTGCGGGCGGCAGGCCGAGGCTCGCCCAATAGCCGGCGACGGTCGCCATCGGAGGATCGCGGTCGCCGGCACGACGTAGCGGCGCTCGATCAGCCGCTTGAGGGCTTCCTCGATCTTGTCGGACGGAAATTTCCGTCTGAGCTCGCGAACGAGCTCGGAGGGCTCTTGCCGCCTTTGCCGATTGCGGAGGCGAGCGCACAATAGAGCTCGCCGTGAAGGAAAAATTTCCGGTCCTCGGAATAGAGGCAAACGACATCGGGAGGCAGCACATAGACGGTGAAATTCGGCGCGAACTGCAGAATGTCCTTGTCGGGGCGCGGCGTCGCGCGGCTCTTCCTGGTCTTGTTGTGTTGGCCATTGCGCATCTTTTACAAATCACTCCGGAGCGCCGGCGCGAGCCAAGCCTATGGCGGCGAGAACATCCAGGCCCAGTTCGCGCGCTGGCATTTTTCGAAAAGATTGGAAACCCGGGAAGCCGTCATCGCCGCACCTGCTTGCGCTGGATGCACAGCCTTCGGCCGCCAAAAGCTGACGCCACCGAAAGCAAACATGGATTGGCCGGGTCGACCTTGTCGAACCCGGCCATGATCGATATTGCGTTTGTCGATCGTGTCGGCAAGCGCCGACCGCTCAGCAGAGGCGGCAGGCGCCCCAGGAGCGCAGCAAGCCGCAGCCAGCGCCGCAGCCGCAGCCGCCGCCGCAGCCTCGGCAGGCTCGGCAGCCACCGCAGCAGCCACCGCAGCCGCGGCAGCCGCCGCAGCCGCGCCCAGGCGACCTGGACGCCGCCCTGGGCCTGCGCTGTGTTTTCCTTGTCGAACACATAGAACGTCGCCAGGCTGACGTCGGCGATTTCTTCTTCACCGAGCGTGAGTGCCTGAGTCGGCGCGAGATTCGGCGTCTGCTGTACGTCCGCTGTCGGCACGGCCGCTGCCGATGCGCCCCCCACTAGCGAAAAAGTCAAACCGGCGGCCCCTAACGCCGGTACGGCGGCTTTGGTCACACGCTTCTTCTTCGAAGTTTGCTTCACCCGTGGCATAGTCGCATCCTCCATACCTGGTAATAAGAGTTTTGAGTCCAGAGCAACGCGATTGTACGCTTGGCAAATCTGCCGTGCAAGGCTGCTCACATACGACGATCGACGCGATGCAACGTTCAGTTTCCATTCATGTTTATGAACGTTTATCGGCGTTTCGCATGATGCAAGATATTCACGACAACCTCAGCGAGCGCCGCTTCCGATGGCCGCTACGAGCATCTCTAGCGTCGAACGGAGAATCGGCGTGGTCGATCATCACGGACGTTTCGTCTGGTACGAACTGATGACGACGGACATGGCGGCCGCGAAGGCGTTTTACGCCAAGTCGTCGGCTGGGGCGCGCAGGACGCATCGACGCCCGATTTGGCCTACACCTTGTTCACCGCCGGAAAGGCTCCGGTCAGCGGGCTCATGGAACTGCCGCAGGACGCGCGAAGCAGGGGCGCGACGCCGAGGTGGATGGGATATGTCGGCGTCGACGACGTGGACGCGACTGCCGAGCGGATCAAGCGTCTTGGCGGAACGCGTCTATGTGCCGCCGACAGACAGCAACATCGGCCGCATCGCGGTCGTCGCCGATCCGCAAACCGCGACGCTCGCGCTGGTCGAGGGATTGAGAGCCGGCCAGACCGAAGCCGGCCGAGCTGGGCGAGCCGGGACGCGTCGGCTGGCACGAGTTGCTCGCCGCCGACCGGAGCAAGGCGTTTGCCTTCTACGGCGAGCTTTTCGGCTGGCAGAAGGCGGACGCCGAGATCGGCCCGTCGCCGTCCTATCAGCTGTCTCGCGGCCGGCGGGCAGACGATCGGCGGCATGTTCGACCAAGCGCGCGAGCGAGCCGGTTCCGTTCTGGCTCTACTACTTCAATGTCGACGACATCGACGTGGCGCTGCGGCGGCGTGAAGACGGCGGCGGCCGGGTTTTCGAGGGCCCGCTCGAATTGCCCGGCGGCAGCTGGATCGCCCGATGCATCGACCCTCAGGGCGCGGCGTTCGCGCTGCAGGGCAAGCGAAGCCAGGACGCGCATCGGCGGCGCCTGACCCCGACAGTCGGCTGGTCCACCGAATGGGGCGGGTATTTCATCGCAGAGGCAGATTGGTGGCACCAAGCCCCGCGAGCCTGAGGGCGCGATTGCGATCCGAGGCCTCACGCGTTTCCTCGCTCAGCCAGCCTCGTCAGGCCGCCTTGGCCTTGGCGCCGCGCGCCTTGGGCAGCGGCTTGTCCTGCCGCTTCGACCAGGAGATGTAATAGGCGACGATGGTCATGATCGCGATGCCGGTCACGCTGACGAAGATCTGCGCGAACAGCGAGCCCGAGCTCATCATCAGTTCGAAATGTCCGACAAAGGACAGGAACACGCCGACGCAGAACACCGCGAGCGACTGCTGACCGCAGACGATCAGCGGGATCGAACACCTTCCATTCCAGGCCGGCCAGTCCTTCGGCACGAACCGGATGACCATGATCACGATCACCACGAAATGCAGGAAGCGATAGGGCGCGAGATTGGTCTTGTCGTTGGGGTTGAAGGTCGAATAGAGCCAGTGCGGGAACATCGCGCCGAAAGTCCGGAAACTTGCCGGCCATGGTCATGACCAGCGCGAAGATGAGATAGGCGATGCAGAAATAAAGCGTGATCGGCGCATTGATGATCGCCATCGATTTCCGCGCGCCGCCGAGCGCGCACCACGAGCCGAACACGAACAGCACCTGCCAGCAGATACGGATTGAAGTACCAGGTGCCGGCGGGATAGGCGGTGAAATTCCAGCCGAAATGCCGGGCCGTCAGCCACAGCGCGATCGACGCCAGCATCGTCCAGTTGGGCTGGCGCAGCATCATCCACAGCACCGGCGGGAACAGTCCCATCAGCACGATGTAGAGCGGCAGCACGTCGAGATTGACCGGCTTGAACTTCAGCAGCAATCCCTGCCGCAGTGTTTCGGTCGCATTGTCGACCAGACCCGCGACATTGAACTCGTTGATGATCTCGGAATCGCCGAAGCGCAGCGCGAGATAGCTGATCGAGACGATATAAATCACGAACAGGATGATGTGGGCGACGTAGAGCTGCCAGACCCGCTTGGTCAGGCGGGTGGCGCCGACGATGAAGCCGCGTTCGATCATCATCCGGGCGTAGACGAAGGAGGCGGTATAGCCCGAAATGAAAACGAACAGATCGGCGGCGTCGCTGAAACCGTAATTCCGCGTGGTGATCCAGTTCACGACGTTGTCGGGAATATGATCCAGGAAAATCGCCCAGTTGGCGACCCCGCGAAACAGGTCGAGCCGGAGATCGCGTCCTTTTTCGGGCAGGGTTGCGTTGATTTTCATGGGCGCCGTTTCGAAGTGATGCTTTCGAGAGATCGGCCGCAGGGCAGGGCAGCCGCGGCCATCGGCCAAGATTGTCACAGCGCGGCATAATGACTATACCAGTCGGAAAATGTAACATCCGGGGCTGGGAATCACCGATCAAATTCCTGAAAGGTGTCTCTATACTATCCCGGCCGTTTCCACCACGCGCTTCCATGCCGCATTTCTTACGGGGCCCGACCATCCATGACCGCACGCATCTTTAAGCCCGCCAAAAACGCGATGCAATCGGGGACCGCCAAGACCAAGGAATGGCAGCTCGATTACGAGCCGGAGCAGCCGCGCGCGATCGAGCCGTTGATGGGCTGGACCTCCTCCGGCGACATGAAGCAGCAGCTCACCTTCGCTTCGACACCAAGGAAGAGGCGGTGGCCTATTGCGAGCGCGAGGGCATTCCCTATCAGGTGATCGAGCCGAAGGACGCCGGCCCGCCGGCAGGCCGCCTATGCCGACAATTTTGCGTTCCGGCGCGGCGAGCCCTGGACCCATTAGGTGGCCTGAAGCTGCCGGCCATCCCGGCATTCCAGGTGCCGACCAAGTTCCGGGTTGCCTAAGGCGGGCGCAGTGACACCATGGCGCCAGCCGATGCGCAATTGCGGCGCACCATAAACCGCGGAAGGCCATGCCGCTTCATTCCAGCATCGATCCCGCCTCGTCCGATTTTGCCCGCAACGCCGAAGCCATGCGCGCGCTGGTCGCGGAACTCCGCGACAAGCTCGATCAGGTCGCCGGCGGCGGCGGCGAGGCCTCGCGGGCGAGACACACCTCGCGCGGCAAGATGCTGGCGCGCCAGCGCGTCGATCTGCTGATCGATCCCGGCACCGCGTTTCTCGAATTGTCGCCGCTGGCGGCCTACGGCCTCTATGGCGGCGACGTGCATTCGGCCAGCATCATCACCGGCGTCGGGCGGATATCGGGCCGCGAATGCGTCGTCGTCGCCAACGATGCGACCATCAAGGGCGGCACCTATTATCCGATGACCGTGAAGAAGCATCTTCGCGCGCAGGATATCGCGCGGCAGAACAATCTGCCCTGCGTCTACATGGTCGATTCCGGCGGCGCCTTCCTGCCGCAGCAGGACGAGATTTTTCCCGACGAACGGCATTTCGGCCGCATCTTCTACAATCAGGCGCAGATGTCGGCGCAGGGCATTCCGCAGATCGCGATCGTGATGGGCTCCTGCACCGCCGGCGGCGCCTATGTGCCGGCGATGTCGGACGAGAGCATCATCGTGCGCAATCAGGGCACGATCTTTCTCGGCGGACCGCCGCTGGTGAAGGCCGCGACCGGCGAGGTGGTCACCGCGGAAGAACTCGGCGGCGCCGACGTGCATTCGCGGCAATCCGGCGTCACCGATCACTATGCCCAGAACGACGCGCATGCGATCGGCATCGCGCGGCGCATCGTCGCCACGCTGAAGCCGCCCCGCCCGAACGTGCCTGAACATGCGCGAGCCGCGCGAGCCGCTGTTTGCGCCGGAGGAGATCTACGGCGTGGTCTCCGCCGACGGCCGCAAGCCGTTCGACGTCCATGACATCATCGCGCGCGCTGGTCGACGGCTCCGAGTTCGACGAATTCAAGAAGCTCTACGGCCAGACCCTGATCTGCGGTTTCGCCCATATCTGGGGCTATCCGGTCGGCATCATCGCCAACAACGGCATCCTGTTCAGCGAGAGCTCGCTGAAGGGCGCGCATTTCATCGAGCTGTGCTGCCAGCGCAATATCCCGCTGGTGTTCCTGCAGAACATCACCGGCTTCATGGTCGGCAAGAAATACGAGGCCGGCGGCATCGCGCGCGACGGCGCCAAGCTGGTGACGGCGGTCGCGACCGCCGGCGTGCCGAAATTCACCGTGGTGATCGGCGGCTCCTACGGCGCCGGCAATTACGGCATGTGCGGCCGCGCCTACAGCCCGCGCTTCCTCTGGATGTGGCCGAACGCCCGCATCTCGGTGATGGGCGGCGAACAGGCGGCGATGGTGCTGAGCCAGTTGCGTCGCGACAATATCGAGGCCAAGGGCGATAGCTGGTCGGCGGAGGAGGAAGACAAGTTTCGCGCCCCATCCGCGCGCAGTATGAAAGCCAGGGCAATCCCTATTACGCCACCGCGCGGCTGTGGGACGACGGCGTGATCGATCCCGCCGATACCCGGCTGGTGCTGGGGCTCGGGCTGTCGGCGGCGGCGAATGCGCCGATCGAGCCGACGCGCTTCGGCCTGTTCAGGATGTGACGATGGATCGCTCCAAACATGTACCGGCGATTTCGCACGCTCCTGATCGCCAACCGCGGCGAGATCGCCTGCCGCGTGATCCGCACCGCGAAGGCGATGGGCCTGCGCACGGTCGCGGTCTATTCCGAAGCCGACCGCGAGCGCGATGCATGTCGCCGATGGCCGACGAGGCCGTGCTGCTCGGGCCGGCGCGGGCGCGCGACAGCTATCTCAACATCGAGCGCGTGATCGAAGCCGCGCGCAAGAGCGGCGCCGAGGCGGTGCATCCCGGCTACGGCTTCCTGTCGGAGAACGCCGAATTCGCGCAGGCCTGCGCCGATGCCGGGCCTGGTGTTCGTCGGCCCGACCGCCGCGATGATGATCGGCGATGGGCTCGAAATCCGGCTCCAAGACGCTGATGGAGAAGGCCGGCGTGCCGCTGGTGCCGGGCTATCACGGCGAGGCCCAGGACGAGGCGACGCTGGCGAAGGCCGCCGACAAGATCGGCTTTCCGGTGCTGGTCAAGGCCTCCGCCGGCGGCGGCGGCCGCGGCATGCGCATCGTGCGTTCGGCGGCCGAGCTTGGCCCGGCGATCGTCAGCGCCAAGCGCGAGGCCAAGGCCGCGTTCGGCGACGATCGCATGCTGATCGAGAAATTCGTCGAAAATCCGCGCCATATCGAGGTGCAGGTGATCGGCGACAGCCACGGCAATCTGCTGTCGCTGTTCGAGCGCGAATGCACGCTGCAGCGGCGGCATCAGAAGGTGATCGAGGAAGCGCCGTCGCCGACGCTCGATGCACGGCAGCGCGAGGCGGTCTGCGCCGCCGCGCGCAAGGCGGCCGCCGCGGTCAATTATGTCGGCGCCGGCACCATCGAATTCGTCTCCAACGGCAAGGACGTGTTCTTCATCGAGATGAACACGCGCCTGCAGGTCGAGCATCCCGTGACCGAACTGATCACCGGCATCGATCTCGTGGAATGGCAGTTGCGGGTGGCGTTCGGCGAAAAGCTGCCGCTGACGCAGGACGAGATCGGGCTCAACGGTCACGCCATCGAGGCGCGGGTCTATGCGGAAAATCCGCACAAGAATTTCATGCCGTCGGTCGGCCGGATCAGGACCTGGCGCATGCCGGAGGCCGTCGACGGCCTGCGCATCGATGCCGGCTACCGCGAGGGCGATGCGGTCTCGCCGCATTACGACGCCATGCTGGCCAAGGTGATCGCGTGGGCGCCGACCCGCGATGCCGCGATCGACCGGCTCAATCGCGGGCTGGAAGAGACCGACGTTCGCGGCATCGTCACCAACATTCCGTTCCTGTCGGCGCTGGTGACGCATCCGGACGTGCGCGCCAACGCCATCGACACCGGCTTCATCGAACGCGAATTGAAGAACCTGACGGCCGCGGCCGCGGCGCCGGGCGATCTCGAGCTTGGCGCGGCCGTGGCCGCCATCCTCGCCGAAGAACAGAAGGCCGCGCGCGGCGAAGCGCATTCGCCGTGGCGAACCTTCGGCTGGATGCCGGTCGGCCGGCGGCAGCGGGTGTTTTCGTTCCGGCAGGGGCAGGGGGCCGAACAGAAGGTCACCCTGCACTATGGCAACGGGCCGGCGACCCTGACCGATCGGCGAGCGCGAACTTGCCTTCGCCTATTCGTCAATCGGCGAGGGCGGGATCGATCTGACGCTCGACGGCATGAAATCGCACATCGTGGCCGTCGATCGAAGGCCACGAACTCTATCTGCGCACCCGCAACGGCCGCTTCGAGCTGCACTGGGTCGATCCGTTCGGCGGCGACGACGAGGAGCAGGTCGGCGAGGACAAGATCGTGGCGCCGCTTGCCGGGCACCGTGGTGGCGCTGCTGGCCGAAGTGGGCGCGACGCTGGAAAAGGGCGCGCCGATCCTCACGCTTGAAGTGATGAAGATGGAGCAGACCCTGCGCGCGCCGTTGCGGGCGTGCTGAAGGTGATCAAATGCAAGGTCGGCGATATCGTCGGCGAAGGCGTCGAACTCGCCGAGGTCGAGCCGGCAGCCGCGTGAGGTCGGCATGAGCGATACCGTGCGCATCGTCGAAGTCGGCCCGCGCGACGGCCTGCAGAACGAAAAGACGCCGGTCGGCGTCGCCGACCGCATTGCCTTCATCGAGGCGCTGGTCGGTGCCGGGCTGCACACCGTCGAGGTCGGCGCCTTCGTGTCGCCGAAAGCGATCCCGCAGATGGTGAATTCGGACCAGGTGCTGCGCGGCGTCAGTCATCATCCCGACGGCGAATTCCATGTGCTGGTGCCGAACGAAAAGGGCTATGAGGCCGCGCGCGCGGCCGGCGCCAGGGTGATCGCGGTGTTCGCCGCGGCCTCCGAAGGCTTTTCGCGCGCCAACATCAATTGCTCGATCGCCGAATCGATCGAGCGCTTCAAGCCGGTCGTGGCGCGCGCCAAGGCCGACGGCATCAGGGTGCGCGGCTATATCTCCTGCGTGCTCGGCTGCCCCTTCGACGGCGAGGTCAAGCCGCAAGGCGGTGGTCGATGTGGCGAAGACGCTGTGGGAGCTCGGCTGCTACGAAATCTCGCTCGGCGACACCATCGGCGTCGGCACGCCGCTGAAGGCCAGGCAGCTGCTGCGCGCGGTGGCCGGCGTCGTGCCGATGGCCCATCTCGCGATGCATTTCCACGACACCTACGGCCAGGCGCTGGCCAATCTCTATGCCGGGATGGAGGAGGGCGCCCGCGTGATCGATTCCGCCGCCGGCGGCCTCGGCGGCTGCCCCTACGCGCCCGGCGCCACCGGCAATGTCGCGACCGAGGACGTGGTCTACATGCTGGAGGGCATGGGCATTGCGACCGGCGTCGACATGGCAAAACTGGTGGCGGCGACCAACGAGATCAGCCGGACTGATCGGCCGGCCGCCGGTGAGCCGGGTCGCGTCGGCGCTGAATGCGAAGAAGAGGCGAATAGCGAATAGCGAGTAGCGAATAGGAAAACTTTCTATTCGCTATTCGCTACTCCCTATTCGCCTTTTCCTCACCGTCCCCCGTCCGGTCCCATCACCAGATCGGGCAGCGCAGGTCGAAATCCCCGGCACGAAGCACAGCACCAGCACCGCCACCATCATCAGCAGCACGAACGGCAGCGTGCCCCAGATCACCTCGCTCAGCGGAATATCCGGCGCGACGTTGCGGATGACGAAAATATTCAGGCCGACCGGCGGGTGGATCAGGCCCATCTCCATCACGATGGTCATGACGACGCCGAACCAGATGATGTCGAAATTCGGCCGCGCGCAGCGGCGGCAGGATGATCGGCGCGGTCATCAGGATGATCGACACCGGCGGCAGGAAGAAGCCGAGCACGACCACCATGACCAGGATCGCCGCCAGCAATTCCCAGCGCGGCAGGTGCATCGCGACGATCGATTCCGCGGCCGATTGCGAGATGTGCAGATAGCTCATGACATAGGAATAGAGCAGCGACATGCCGATGATCATCATCAGCATGGTGGATTCGCGGATGCGTCGATTTCAGGATCGGCGCCAGATCGCGCGGCCGCCACACGCTGTAGATCAGCGGCGATCAGCACCAGCGCCAGCAGGCCGCCGAGGCCGGCGGTTTCCGACGGCGTCGCATAGCCGCCGTAGAGCGCGATCATCACGCCGGTCAGCAGCAGCACGAACGGCAGCACCCGCGGCAGCACGTTGAAGCGCTCGGCCATGGTGAAATCGTCGCGCGTGCAGGATGGCCGAGGTCGCGCCGGTCTCGGCATAGAGCGGCGCTGGCGGCGGCGTATTCCTTGCGGAAGCGGATCACCGCATAGGCGCCGAACAGCGTCGACCAGCAGCAGGCCGGGCCGATGCCGGCGAGGAACAGCCGGCCCAGCGATTTCTCCGCCGCGACCGCGAACAGGATCATGGTGATCGAGGGCGGCAGCAGGATGCCGAGCGTGCCGCCGGCGGCGATGATGCCGGCGGCGAAGCCGCCGGAATAGCCGCGCTTGCGCATCTCCGGGATGCCGGCCGAGCCGATCGCCGAGCAGGTGGCGGGCGAGGAGCCGGCCATCGCCGCGAACAGCGCGCAGGCGAACACGTTGGCGACGCCGAGCCCGCCGGGCACGCGATGCAGCCAGGCGTGCAGCGCCGAATAGAGATCCTGGCCGGCGCGCGATCTGCCGATCGCGGCGCCCTTGAGGATGAACAGCGGGATCGACAACAGCGTGATCGAGGCCATTTCCTCGTAGACGTTCTGCGTCACGGTATCGAGCGAGGCCGCCGGCATGTAGATGCCCATGAACACGACCGCGACCGCGCCGAGCGCGAACGCGATCGGCATGCCCGAGAACATCGCAAACAGGGTCGCGAGCGCCGTAGCTGATGCCAATTCCGAAGCACGGTCATCGGCGCGCCGCCCGCTCAAGCGGAATGATGACCTGCAGCAGGATCTGCACGCACAAGCAGCGTCATGCCGGCCGCCATCAGGCCGTAGGGGATCGCCAGCGGCGGCGACCACATCGAATTCGAGACCTGGCCGTCGACCCAGGCCTCATGCGCCAGCGTCCAGGATTTCCAGGCGAAGAAGGCGCAGAACAGCAGGCTCGCGACATCGACCAGCCACAGCCGGATGCGGTTGGCCGTCGGCGACAGCAGGCCGACGAACGCCTCGATGCCGATATGGCCGCGTTGTCCCTGCACATAGGCCGACGTCATGAAGGTCGCGCCGACCAGCAGGAACACCGCCGCCTCGTCCTGCCAGTAGTTCGGCGCTGTGGAACAAGGCGCGGCCCAGCACGCTGTAGCTGAGGATCGCGCAGGCCGCGATCAGCGCGATGGCCGCGAGGACGACGATGACGCTGTTGCATGAACGCGAGCGCGCGTTCGAACGCCGCCACGAGCGCGTTGCCCGCGGCGGCGTTGGAGACGGTCATCTTGATCCGGAAGCGGACCATGCATCATGCGGAGACGTCGGACGCGAGCTTCAGCAGGTTGGCCGCGGTCGCGGTCTTGGCGCCATAGTCCTTCCACGCGGTGTCGCGGGCGATGTCGCGCCATTTGCCGACGGTCGCGACGTCGAGCGCGCTGACCTTGGCGCCGGCCTTTTCATAGACCTTGGCGACTTCGACATCGTCGTCCTGCGCGCCCTTCCTGCCGAACGCTTCGAGCTCGGTGCCGACCGCCAGAATGATGTCCTGCTGCTTCTTCGGCAGGCCGTCGAAGATCGACTTCGACATCATCAGCGGCTCCAGCATGAACCAGTAGGAGGCGCCGGCGCCCGAGGTCAGCGATTTCGCGACTTCCTCGAGCCGGAACGAGATCAGGCTGGTGGAGGAGGTGATGCCGGCGTCGCAGGCGCCGGTCTGCATCGCCGCATAGATTTCGTTCGACGGCACCGACAGCACCGTGGCGCCCGCGGTCTGCAGCACCATGTCCATCTCGCGCGAGCCGCCGCGAACCTTCAGCCCCTTGGCGTCTTCCGGGGCGACGATCGGCCTGCGAGCGGCTGGCGACGCCGCCGGCCTGCCAGACCCAGGTCAGCAGGATGATGCCCTTGTCGGCCAGGAAATCGGTCAGCGCCTTGCCGACCGGCTCTTTCTTCCAGCGCAGGCCCTGATCGTAGGTCGCGACCAGGCCGGGCATCAGGCCGATATTGGTCTCCGGCAACTCGCCGCCGGCATAGGGCATCGGATACAGGCTGATATCGAGCGCGCCTTTGCGCATCGCCGAGAATTGCGCGTTGGTCTTGATCAGCGACGAGTTCGGATAGATCTCGGCCGATGATCTCGCCGCCGCTGCGTTTGGCGACTTCGGCGGCGAACATCCGGCACAGCCGGTCGCGGAAATCGCCCTTGTCGATGGTGCCGCCGGGAAACTGATGCGAGATTTTCAGCGTGGTGGCGGCGTGTGCCGTTCCGGTCCCGAAACGCAGGATGGCGGGCGCGGCAAGCGTGGATGCGAGGACGTGGCGGCGTGTAAGCATGATATCTCCCCTGGACAATCTTGGATTGGGTCGTTTGAGCCGGCCTTCGGCGCATTCTAGCCGGTCTTCGCTCGGAATTTGCTCTAGTCTGATAGTTCGAGACGGATCTCGACCATTGGCCGAGACTTGCTGCGGCGCACACTTGGCCGAATCCCGCAAGCGCACGGGTCGGCACTAACACGCGCTTCGCAGGCGAAATTGTGTCGGACTCTTGCCTTCAAACCCCGGGAAGCGCGGCAAAAGCCGTCAGAGCAAAAATTTTTCAAATCGCCTCGTAACAAAGGCCGCCGCGGGTGCGTCCCTGAATCAGAGCGGCATCAGTCGCTTTCAAAACCGGCTTTCAAAAGGATGACCAACCAATGACCATTCGCACCCGCATCGCGCTCGGCGTTTCTGCCGCCGCTCTCTCGCTCAGCCTGGCGCTCGCGCCCGCCGCCTTCGCCCAGGACAAGATGGGCAAGGACGACGGCATGAAGAAGGACACCATGTCCAAGGACACCATGAAAAAGGACGACGGCATGAAGAAGGACAGCGATGTCCAAGGATGCCATGAAGAAGGACGACGGCATGAAGAAGGACGAAATGAAGAAGTAAGCGTCGCGGCTTCGCTTCCCCTGCAGGCTCGCCCCGACTCGGGGCGGGCCTGCAGCGTCGCGACGCGCCAGAGACGCTCAAGAGCGTCCGGCTATTTTTTCTTGCCTTTCCCTTGCGGGCGGCATAGCGCGCGTCGCGCGCTGCCTTGCGCTCGGCCTCGAGCGCGGCTTCTCGCGCGGCTGCCTCTTCCTTTTCGCGGGCGAGCTGGGCTGCGGCTTCGGCTGCTGCCTCTTCCTCGCGGCGCTTCTGCTCGGCCTTGGCGGCCTCGCGCGCCTCCTTGGCCTTGGCGCGGGCGGCGGCCTGCGCCTCGCGCTCGGCCTGCCGCTGCATCGACCGCGGGATCGTCGGGACCGGGCTGGGCGCGAAACTTGTTCAGGATGTTTTGCCTCGCCTCGCTGCGCCGCCTTTTGCCGGTCCGCGAAGCTAGGTTCCTTGAATCCACTCATTGAACGGGCCTTGTCGCTTTCGTCTGTGTTTATTCGCTGGTTTTCATATCACCGGTCTGCGACCGCCGCGTGATTGGCGCAATCGGGAGCGGTGTAGCGCCGACCGTGCTCTGGCGCCACCAAATATCCATGCCATATTGTGATCTCACTCACAAAAGAACGCATGGCTTGCCCCTATGGTCCGCGCAACTCAGCGGAGAGGACGGGAAAATGACCGGCATATGGTGGACGATCAGGAAGTTCACGTTTATCGCCGCCGCTGTGACCCTGACCGGCGCGGCAGCTTTGCTCTGGTTCGCGCTGGCGCATCCACAGCCGATATCGAGCGCGGCGCTCGGCGCGGAATGGCAATGTACCAGGACGTTTGTCTGGACGTCCTGCAGCAGGATAGGTCGTACCGAGAGCACTGGGGCCGTGGTGCAGAGTGCGCGCAAGGATACGCCATGCCCGCCGCGCCGGGGGTTGAACGGCTAAGTCGGCGTGATAGAAGCGGGCTGGAGCATTGATCCGGAAAAGGCCTGCCCCGCACTTGGATAGCGTGGTGGGAACCGGTTTTCCCTCGCGACAAACGCGGAACGCGTTTGCGCGGAGATATTGCTCAAACAAAAACGAGATCGTGATCCGATTTGTTCAAATCGGATCATGATCTGAGGTCCAATGCTTTCGCAATCGGCCGTTGCAAACAATGAGCGAACCCGAAGGGGGCGACAATCGCCGCGGCGCCATCGCCGGGCTCATCATCGCGGTCGTCCTGCTGGCGGTCGGGGTGTGGCTGGCGCATGATCTGACCGCCGCTAGCAGGATGCAGGATTGCGTGATGTCGGGCCGAACCAACTGCAACGTCATCGAGCCGGCCCGATGACCAGGCCCGCGGCACGATGATTAAGCCCGCGGCATGGTGATTCCAATCACATAAATCAAGGCGCCTTGCTCCTATGCTCACTCGCTGAGAACAGGAGTTGCGGCCATGATCTCCCGTCTTTGGAACTACAAAGATCTCGCCTTCGTCGCAATGATCGTGGCGCTGGCCTGCGTCGCGGCTTTCCTGTCGATCAAGCTGATGCGGCCCAAGCCGCTTGCGCACGCGACGCTTGGCGTCGAATGGCAATGCAAGCCGTCGCTATTGTTTGCGACCTGTCACAGGATCGCTCACGTCAAGCCGGTCAGGCCGAGCGGCAAGCAGGCGTGACGGGCGCGATTTTGGCTAGGCTCCTGATGGCCGGAGCGTGCCATCCGCCCGCCTGAGGAATGACATAAATTGCCCCGATCTTACTGATTTGTAACAAGACAACGCGCATCAAGCCCGTCAGCAATGTTGCAGCCGGCGCCGGTTGACGCGAATATGCGCGTCACGCCTTTCACGGTCCGGCTCAAGAGGGGGTATCCGAGCATGAACGCGTCCAGCCGCTTCAAGATCGCCGTTCCGCTGGTGTCGGCGATCGCATTGTTTGCGCTATCAGCCCACGCGGAAGATCAGCCCAAGGGAAATGGCCAGCCGCCCCCGGGCAAGCAGATGCCGTCCAAGGCCATAGTTCAGACTCCCAAGGCGGTTCAAGCTCCCAGGGCGGTTCAAGTTCAAGGGCGTCCGCCGGGCACCGGGCAGGGCGGGGGACCCAATGCGCGTTACGCACGCGGCGCACTGCCGACCCGCGATTACGGCGGCCATGCCTATCGCGGCCATCTCGCCTGGGAGGGTGGGCGCTGGCACCACGAAGTGCACAATGGACGCGACGGCTATTGGTGGGACGTCGGAGGCGTTTGGTACTACTACCCGCAACCGATGGACGGCCCGCCTACCTACATCTCCGAGGATTACGCGGACGACGTTCCCTACGGCGCCCCGCCGGTGGATGCGCAATATGCACCGCCTCCGGGAGCCTACGCGCCACCGCCGCCGCCCCCGCCGCCTGATCCGGCAGGGAGCGCCATTGGCGGTGCGGTTGTCGGCGGCTTGCTCGGCGGCCTCTTGACCGGCCGGGCGAGTGGTGCTGCGGCCGGCGCGGTGATTGGCGGCGCGACCGGCGCGATCGCCGGTGCAACCGCCGCGGCGCAGCCGGGTTATTATTGGGCGCAAGGCAACTGCTACTATCGCTATCCGTCGGGGCAGTACGTCCAGGCGGATCCGCGCGCCTGCTACTGAACTGAAAATTTCGAGGTCTTCGGATCGAAGCGCGGCTCAGCTCCGCGCTTCGATTTTTTTCTGCGTGCCGGTTTCGGCCGGCGATCGGGCGGGGCTTTTAGTGAAGCCACTGGACGGCCGCACACCCCGAAATCATCGTAACCGTCAGCAGCCCCGGCAGATCGACCCTATCATCTTGTCGACCTTCGCTTCTTCACGATCGATCGCGGCATTGGTGCCAAGCAAAGGCCCCTTCATCGGGCCTTCGCCGATGCCGGATGACGAAAGCGCTGTGCCCAGCGAGTTAGTGCCAGGCGCAGCGGCACTGGTACCGAAGGCGCCTCCCGTCAACGACGAATGATGCGATCCCATGCCGCCGCGGGCAAACGCCGCGGAGCCCGAAAGGCCAACGCAAAGGGCGACGCAAAGAACGGAAAGCTTTTTCATGCCGCGAGACTCCTCTAGTTCGTTAGGCGAGAGGTAGGTCTTGCCCCGGTGTCTCGCAGTAACAAATCGTTGTACGCGGCGCGCGCGCCGCTTGCTGACCGCGGGCGCCGCCGGGGATCCGCGGCCGCATGTCTTTTTTTGAATGTCAAACAGCCAAAAGGATGCAGTTCCGCCTTCTCGCGGCGCGTTGCGTCCGAGTTGTCCGAAAATAACACCCTCGAAAGGGCGCAGGGAAAGCCGGGTGCCCGCTGCACCCGCAGCCTCGCGTGCGAAAGTTGAAAAGCACACGAGCGTAGTCACCACAGGTTCGCCGAGATCACCCGGTCTTTCCCTGCGCAATGGTTTTAACGGTTTACTTCGTGCTCTCCCCGGTGACCGGGCTCTTTTGCCACCGTCGTTTTGCGGATCATCATCCACAAAACTTAGCGCCAGCGTCGGGGCGCCAGGACCACACGACTTCTCCGTCCGCTTGGATGCTGTTCGTCGACAGCGCCTTCGCGTCCACCGCATCCCGCACCCAACGTTCGTGACGACGCGTACGCCCCTTGTGTCCGAGAGCCCCGTTTCGATTCAATCGAAACGGAAAAGGCTCTAGTGGATCCAAAGGGCTACGACGGCACAGGCGAAGCCCGCCACCAGGATGGTGGAAGCTGCTACGGTGACCAGGTCAATTGACCAGTGGTGGCCGCCGACCAAATCGAAGTGTCTGGAGCGGCTTTCGTCCCGATATGTCTGAAGGCGCATGGCAACACCTCCTCGTGCGCGACGCCCGCGCGATCGTGCGAGCGCCTAGTGGCTCAGGATGACAAAGGCGGCGATCGCGGCGGGCACCTCGATGATCATGGTGCCGATCGTCAGCAGCAAGATTTCGTGTTTCGTTTGCTTGTCCATCGCGCGCTCCCATCCGGCAGTCTCCAAACGGCGATGGCGGCGAAAGGTTCCAATTGACTCCATTTGGGTGCGGCGTAGCCTCGCCAGCGGGCCGCGAGAGAGGTCTCCCACGCCAGCAGAGCCCGAGCGGGTCGCTCCCGCCAGCGCCAGTCGAAGTGGGCCGGTTCCACGCGTTTGGTGCATCAGAAGCGGCGCTGGTAACAGCGCCGTTTTCTATTGGGGACGCGGACGCACGAGCTCCGCCAAGATCGTGCCGATCAGCGAAGGCGCCAGCCCTCAAGCCCAATCGCCGCCATAGCACTGCGGGGCAGAAATGCCCCGCCTTCACCATGATTCGGGCGTAGACGCCCTACGCGTGCTGGGCAGGGCAGCGCCAATGACGACCCAGTTTCGTGAGACAACAGACGAGGAGCACCAGGAGCGGCTTCGCAACCTCGCCCGCGTCGTTTCAGCCTGCACCTTGGGGCTTTGGTCCTTTGCTGCGGGCCTACTAATCGGGAGCTTTTATCTGTTTTGAAAAGCGTTGCAGGGGCCGTCAGCGATGGCGACGTGCGAGGTGAGGCCGTCACCCGCGCCATCCAGGAAGGAAAATCTGGGTTCCCTTAGGTTCCCGCTCCGGGCTCAGCTACTTGATATTAGCCAAGCACTCCTTCAGGCGCTCAAGCTCCGAACGGACTTGCGTTTCCATGGTGTCTTGTAATGCGCGCGTGCCCCTGTCGGACAATTCTGCGGAGGCCGTTCTGTCCAGATTCTGCTTCCAATCCCGGATTGCCTGTTTAGTGGCCGTTTGGGCCTGCGCCGCCGCCTTAACGTACGTCTTCATGCAGGCGTCGGCCATTGAGCACGTTTTGCACTCTTGGGTGTGGGCAGCACTTGAAACAAGCAAGGTAAGTGTCGCGGCAAGGACCCTCATTGCTTTTCCCCCGGTATGGGCTCAGCGGATGTTGTGCTTGGCTGGGCCTGTCTGCAAGGGTGGCCGCAGATTCACGCGAATGAATCCGCCACCCGACTTATCGCGGGATGCTTCCGGTTCTCGACTTTGATTCAATCCGGAGACCGGCCAGCGCGAGAGCACCGATTGTCAGGTGGCCAAGCATGGCATCGCAGGCTTCTTCGGCCTCAGCGAGTGTTTTGAAGGGCGAGCCGCCAACCCTGATGGCGGACCTGTTCCGATCGACCGGACGCCACGACGCCACGAAGCCGGTTCGTCCCTGAAGGCCGGGACCGCTGCGACTCTCATAACTGATCACGAACGAAGAGCCGTTTCTATTCGCGTGCCATATTTCCATTTGCTCGACGCGACTGATGACGCGGACGAACTGCATGGCCGTTCCACTCATGGGCCCGCCTCCACTCGACAAGCCCCCAAGCCCAAGCGAAAGCCAATAATCCTGAGTCGCGGCGCAGGTGTGGCGCGCCTCCCCGAAAGGGGATGGATTTTAAGTAAATCAGGGGTGCGGGAAACGGCTGCTCGGTCAGGGCGGGCGAGGGCGGGCGTCGATGAGACTCATGGCCGTTAGTTATGCGGAATACCTGACTGGATCGCGATCATGCCGACGTCCATGTCGCCGAAATAGATGTGCCAGCATTTCTGGCGTGCATCGGGATCGCGGCGGCGCATCAGATGGTGCATGTGCATGATCCCGCCGATTTGACCGATCGTGAAGCCGTTAACAGCTTGGGGTTATGGCCGAGCGAACCACATGATCAATAGCGGGCAATTTCTCTTCCAGCCCCCAGAGCCGCCCGCTGAAACGGTCCCAGCTCGCCCTCGCGCCTCCAGCCGTGCGATGCTGGGACCGTTCGCGTCGCGTTAGGCGGGCGGCGCGACCTGCGCAGAACGGCGGTAGGTCGATTGGAGCAGTTGCGATGCGTTCTGCTTTTGCCTTAGGCCTGTTGATCGCCCTGTGTGCTCCTGCGGACGCCGCCACGGTGCATCGCTTCAAACCGCCGGCGGTACACTTGCGCACGCGCCAACACGTCATCTTTCGTCCCAGCCCAGGAGTGACGGCGCCCACGCGCTTGGCCGTCCCGGGTTGGACCGACGAACAGACCCGGTATTGGCTGGATAGCGCCACCTCCTGCGAGGGCTGCGGATAGCGCGACGCGCGCCGATGCATCTTCGTGCCGTGCATTTCGCCGTGGTAGACGTGCCGGCATTCTTCGCGGGCACCAGGACAGCGGCGGCGGGTTAGGGCATGCGCTATTGCTGCGCCGCGTCTATTCCGTAGGAGGGCGTCTATTCCGTAGGAGGCTCTGATGCGTGTTCCGGCGCTGGCGATTTTGACGATCGGGATGGTTTTGACAGCGGCGCCCGCTCGGGCCCAGACCTATAATCCGGATTATCCGGTTTGTCTGCAGGTCTACGACATCAATGGGGGCTACATCGCATGCGGCTATACCTCGCTGGCGCAGTGCGCTCAGTCGGCATCGGGCCTCGCCGCCCAGTGCATCATCAATCCATATTTTGCGGGCGCGCATGTGCCAGCGGGTCCACATTATCGGCGGCATCGCCGTGTCTACTAAATGTCAGCGCGTACGACGTGGTCGCGGTTCAACGCCCGCATGACGCCGATGCGCACAGGCCCAGGCAGTCATTTTGTCCCGCTTGCGCAATTGATCAATTAGACGATCAAGGTAGGGCGGCAGACGCGCGCCTTCGAGGCGAAGTTCCTGTTGCAGGATCGCGGTGGGCCCGATTGATTTCTACTTGCGCCGCCAGACCTTGATGGCCGACAGCGGGAGCACCGCGTACTGGGTCTGCATGTTCAGCGGTCGCCGCAGTAAGAGATGCCGCCACCGGCCGACGCACACGCGCCCTTCAACGCGGGCCAGTTGGGAGACATTCTGGCAGCAGGAGTTGGAGCCCCACCATTCAGAACGTCCAGATTCGGATAATAGAACGCGAACAGGCCCGGCTCCTGGATGGCGGCCCTTATGGTCCCGTTCGGATTGAAGTCGTTCTTCGGATTATATCCGGAGTCGTGTAGATTTTTGATGTACAGGGCGCCCGGAGCTTGCGCGAATGCCGGCGTCGCTGCGGTCGCTAGCAGCACGGCCGCTGCAAGAGCTTTGAATGAAACCATTGTCGTTTTTCTCCTGTATCGATCGGTCGCAGATCCGCGCGCAGCAGCCAAGACAAGGCGGTCACGCTTCGTGAGGCGAGCGTGCTGTCTAAACGCGAGCTATCGGCTTGCAGCATCCGATGCGGATGCCTTCTGCCTCGATGTAGGGAGAGATCGGAGCCGTTCTATTTAAATTCCGCTTCAGGGAATTCAACTCGGCTTGAAAGGCGCGTTACAGAGTCAATCGCCTGCGGACCGGCATTCGCGCACAACAAAGCTGGATTAGCCCGCGATGTTGAAGAACCACAAGGCCCTTCCCATCGCGCACGGCAGGGATGTTACGACGCAACCAGGCGTCAAGGCCGAGACTGCGGCCGGCGCCCTCGAGCGCGAACAGGAACATCAGCATGGCGAGGCAAATGTATGTCCACGGCCATTCGGACGGATTGTCATAGAGGCCGAGCCAGAGTTGCAGCGTATAGACGAGGGCCAGCACGCCCACGAAGCGCACTGCGAGCCCGAGCAGCATCGAACCGGCGAAGACCAACTCGGCGAGAAAGACAATCGGTCCAAATACGCTCATGTGAGGCAACACCACATCCTTCAGGAAGGTGCGGTGAAACTCGAACGCTGCGTTGGTCGATTCCTGTTCGGTCCAGTACTGCAAGCCGTCGGATACCGGCAGCGGGAGTTTCCACAACATGCCCTGGAACCACAGGCAACCGATCAGGACCCGGACCAGCCAGATACCAAGATGTCGGCCGCTGCGTTGCTCCGAATCCTCCCGCCAATTCTGGAAGGCAATCGCAGTGCCCGCGAGCAGTAGCGCCCAGAACAGCGCCAGGATCAGATAGCGCCAGTTTCCCTGATGGAGATAATCATTCGTCGTCGCGGTCAAGAAATGCCAGACGTCGGTGAAGGGATTGGCGGGCAAGGCGCGTGCTCCAGAATCGAACAGTTACTCTACGCATCAGTTGATTGAATCGTTACTCTGGGTATCGGTTAATTAAATGACCAGGCGCACCGCCGTGCGCCCTGGCCTTCATCATCACTGGCTCCGACGGTCATTGCGCGTCGAGCCACTTGTCAGATCCCCTCAACTTCACCGACACACCCGTCAACGTAATCCGGTCGGGCTTTCCGTCCAACGTCCCGGGGTGATCTGTCGAGATCAGGAGCGGGCCGGCCTTCTTGTAGCCCGTATATTTCGCTATCACGAGGTGCGGCGGGTTGGCAGCGCCCCGGTGATAGGCGATTTCCTCTATTCGTTTGTCGGCGCCAACGTAGAGGTCCCAGGTGTCGCCGGGCTCGTACCCACCTTCTGAAGGGTATTTCACCACAACCTGATCAGCGGACCCTTCACCGATGGGCAGCTTGTCCTTGCCCTCATCGGTCACGGCCGCGCCGTCCCACAAGACGTGGAGCGGGAGCAGCAACCAATACTGATCGTTGGCGAATGCTGGATCGATTTCCTTTTTGACGACCTCGCTTTGGCTGTCGAGCTGCGATCGCTTATACGTAACCTTGACCGGTTGGCCGTGCTTGTCTTTCCCCTCGTAAGAGACCGTGTCGGTCTTCGGGCTCCATTCCCACTTGTGAGAAATCTTGGTACCAGCAAGTTCCCTGTTCCAGGTGAAACGGATTGCTTCGATTTGGCCGAACGAATCGACGCCGTAAGTCTTGGCGATCTGTTCGGCAATCGATTGGCTCGGCTCTGCCCGGGAAACTTCCGGAAGGACCGACAGCATGCCGAAGGCCAGAAAGAAAGACAGACTGAAGCGGCTCATTTTGCTGCGTGCAAGAGTGCGGGTCCTGCTCATGTCGAGCTCCTCAAGTTTTGGAAATGCCTGGTGCTCGATGTAGGGAGACCGCGCGCCCGTCCGATTAAATTCCGCTTCAGCGAATTCAACTCGGCTTGAAAGACGCGTTACAGGGTCAATCGCCTGCGGACCGGCATTCGCGCACAACAAAGCTGGATTGCGGCGCGACAGGACGTCGTGACGAGGCTGTGGCTGTACGACACTCTAGGGCTGTTCAACGCCTATCGAGTGCGACGCGATGGGCCCGAAAGTCGCCCCAGCAGGATAGGTCCCATAAGCTTTGGCGTGAAGCAAATGGGGGCGCGCAGTGCGGGAAATCCGCATGCTGCGTGCGACGTGGAGGGGACTGGAAACGTGGCACGGTCGAGCGGCCTGCCGGCGCGCCAGTCCTCGATCCTACCGATGAGCGGGGTGTGAAAACGGGGACATGGTCGAACCAGTAAGGCACCGCCAAACGAAAGAGGCGGCAACAGATATGTCCGAACCTAAAGCTGCCGCGTCACACCTCTACTACCCGTTATGAGCAGCAAAGCTGACATCACTGTCGGCCCAAGCCCCCGGCGCTCCAAGGCCATGGGAACGCAGAGCGCAGAGCTTCAACTTGAATAGAAAGACCGATGAAACCGCTGTTTCTCACGAGGCGAAGGACGGAAGTGCCCGTCAATGCGAGTTATCTTGAATATCTTGAAAGGCCAACCGGCCTTGGCGGACTGACTGTTGATGAAGCCCATGTTCACGTCCTTGAAAGTCCGTTTTGCCTTGGCCGGGATGGTGTCGAAAATTGTTCGTTCCGGGGATTTTTCCGGGAAACAGTTGCCGGCGGCGCGCTCTGTGCCGCGTCAGATGCGGCCAGCAGCTGCTCGCGCAGCTTCGCCGTCGCCTGCCGATAGAAGCGCGAGCCGTGCCGCGACAGCCCGCCAGTGATCGTGGTCCATTCCTCGCCGGTTAAGGTCACGGCGACCTGGTCAGTTGGAAAGCTCGACATCGGGCGGGATTCCTTTGCTGGTTGGTGCGGCGCGTCATGCAAAGCCGGTCGCTGATCCGGGCGAGATCGACCCGATCATATGGTCGGCCGGGAACCGCTGCCGGAAGGCGGCTGCTGCGGCCTCGCGATCGAGGGCGGACACCTCGATCTCGCCGCGGTCCGCTGCGGCCAGCGGCGCCGTCAGCGTCGGGCGACGCTTGTCATACTACGATCCAGGTCGGCAGGAATGAGGTGGTCATCGGGCGGGATCGAGGCTTCAATCGTATAGGGCCTTCACGGGCTGTGATCCGGAGGAGCGGTCAGGCGGATTTTCTCGTCGGGCGGTTGCCCCGTACAACGCGGCCGGTTTCATGCCCCTATGTCGCACTGATGTCGCACGGAACGGCCGGTGATCTCTGTAACTCATTGAAACAAGATGGGAACAGTTGCGACACGGTGCGACATAGAACTGGAGCGCAGAAATCGCAGAAACCCTTGATTTTACTGGCGGTCCCAGCAGGACTCGAACCTGCAACCCGCGGAGTAGAAATCCGCTACTCTATCCAGTTGAGCTATGGGACCGTCTTACCGACCGGATCGCTTTCCGCCTACATAGCACTGCCAATATGAAAAATCCGCTTTCGGGGGAAGCCTGTCCCGAACCGATTTCCGCAAACCATCGACTAACGCCAAGCGGTGGACCGCCTTCGGTTCGCCGGTAACGCAATGCTTCGCCGCAGTCACTTGCCGGCGCTGCCCAAAGGCGTGTCACGGCCATGTCGCATGCGACGTTTTCGCTGCCCCTAACGTATGCCTTGAGTCCGTCACCTTTTCGCGCACTTCCTCAAATCCAAACGCGGGTGCTGGTCCGCGGCCCATGGAGTTCCATCATGATCGGTCTGGTTCGCGCCGCAACGGTTTGCGCAACGCTGGCGCTTGGCTTGGTGACGGCGCAGGCGGCGGACAAAGCCTTCAAGCGGGACGATCTTGCGGATTCAGCGATCAAGCTTGAGGCCCAGATCAAGAGCGAGGCCGGCCCGGTCGCCAAATCCGGCGCGACCTTGCGAAGTGACGCCGACACCGCCTTCAAGCGCAACGACTTCCGCGCCGGCCTGCAAATCCTGGGACAGATCGCTGCCACCACGCCCGAGGACAGCAGCAACTGGCTGCGGCTTGCCCGCACCATCTTCCAGATCCGTCCCGCGACCACCAGCGAACAGACCTTCTTCCTGGAGCGCGCCTCGACGGCGGCCTACATCGCCTACCAGCGCGCCGGCAATGCCGGCGATGAGGCGGATGCGCTCGCCGTACTCGGCCGTGCGCTATCCGAACGCAAGCTGTGGCGGCCGGCGCTGGATAGCTTGCGGCTGTCGCTCGACATGCGCGAGGTCGCCGATGTTCGCGGGCAATACGAGAAGATGCGCGACGAGCACGGCTTCCGGCTCATGGACTACACGGTTGATTCGGACTCGGCATCGCCGCGCGCCTGCTTCCAGTTCTCCGAGGAGCTCGCCAAGCGAACCGACTTTGCGCCGTATCTCGCGCTCGCCGGCACCGACAAGCCGGCGCTGACATCGGAAGGCAAGCAGCTCTGTGTCGACGGGCTCAAGCATGGCGAGCGCTACAACATCAATCTGCGCGCCGGCCTGCCGTCGACGGTCAGGGAGGGCCTGCCGAAATCGGCCGAGTTCAACATCTATGTGCGCGATCGCAAGCCGTTCGTGCGCTTCACCGGGCGCGCCTATGTGCTGCCGCGCACCGGCCAGCGCGGCATTCCGGTGGTCAGCGTCAACACGCCCGCGGTGACCGTGAACGTGTTCCGGATCGGCGATCGCAATTTGATCAACACCGTGATCGACAGCGATTTTCAGCGCAGCCTGAGCCGGTACGAGCTTTCCAGCCTCGGCGACGAGCGCGGCGTCAAGGTCTGGACGGGCGAGCTTACCACCGCCACCACGCTCAATCAGGAAGTGACGACGGCATTTCCCGTCGATCAGGCGCTCGGCGACCTGCAGCCGGGAGTCTATGTCATGACGGCGGCGCCGAAGATGCCGGGCAGCGACGACGACAGCCAGCTCGCCACGCAATGGTTCATCGTGTCGGACCTCGGCATCACGGCATTTTCGGGCCATGACGGCATTCATGTCTTCGTCAATTCGCTCGCCTCGACCGATGCCGATCGCGAAAGCCGAGGTGCGGCTGATCGCGCGCAACAATGAAATCCTTGCGACCCGCAAGACCGACGAGTCCGGTCACGTGCTGTTCGAGACGGGGCTGGCGCGCGGCGAGGGCGGCCTGTCGCCGGCCATGCTGACGGTGTCAGGAGAGAAGACCGACTACGCCTTCCTCAGCCTGAAATCGAGCGCGTTCGACCTCAGCGATCGCGGCGTCAAGGGCCGCGAGGTGCCGGAGGGCGCCGACGCCTTTGTCTATGCCGAGCGCGGCGTCTATCGCTCCAACGAGACCGTCTACCTCACGGCGCTGCTGCGTGACGGCCAGGGCAATGCCGTGACCGGCGGGCCGCTGACGCTGGTGATCGAGCGGCCGGACGGCGTCGAATTCCGCCGCGCGGTGCTGGCCGATCAGGGCGCAGGCGGAAGGTCGCTGGCAGTCCCGCTCAACTCGGCGGTCCCGACCGGCACCTGGCGGGTGCGGGCGTTCACCGACCCCAAGGGCGCCTCAGTTGGCGAAACCACCTTCATGGTCGAGGATTACGTCCCGGACCGCATCGAATTCGACTTAACTTCCAAGGACAAGCTGATCAAGGCTGATGCTCCTGTGGAGCTGAAGGTGGACGGCCGTTTCCTCTATGGCGCGCCCGCATCCGGCCTGCAGCTTGAAGGCGACATGCTGGTTGCGCCGGCCGCCGAGCGGCCGGGCTTTGCCGGCTACCAGTTCGGCGTCGCGGACGAGGAGACCACCAGCAACGAACGCACGCCGATCGAGAATCTCCCCGAAGCCAATGCTAATGGGGTTGCAACTTTCCCGGTCGGTCTCGCCAAGCAGCCCACATCGACGCGTCCGCAGGAAGCCCAGATCTTCATCCGCATGGCCGAAGCCGGCGGCCGCGCGGTCGAGCGCAAGCTGGTGCTGCCGGTGGCGCCTGCTGCGGCGATGATCGGCATCAAGCCGCTGTTCGGTGACAAGAGCGTTCCCGAAGGCGATAAAGCCGATTTCGACGTGATCTTCGCAGGCCCCGACGGCAAGACGCTGGCCCGCGACGGGCTGCGCTACGAGCTTCTGAAGCTTGAATCCCGCTATCAATGGTATCGGCAGAATTCGTACTGGGAATACGAGCCGGTCAAATCGACGACGCGCGTGGCCGACGGCGACCTTGCCATCGCCGCCGACAAGCCGTCGCGGATCGCGCTGTCGCCGCAGCCGGGCCGCTATCGCCTCGACGTGAAGTCGACCGAGGCGGACGGTCCTATAACCTCGGTGCAGTTCGATGTCGGCTGGTATTCCGACGGCAGCGCCGACACGCCCGACTTGCTGGAGACGTCGATCGACAAGCCGGAATATCAGTCCGGCGACATCATGGTGGTGTCGGTCAACGCGCGCACTGCCGGCAAGCTGACCGTCAACGTGTTGGGCGACCGGCTGCTGACGACGCAGACGATCGACGTCAAGCAAGGCACCGCCCAGGTCAAGATTCCCGTCGGCAAGGATTGGGGCACCGGTGCCTATGTGGTGGCGACCTTGCGCCGCCCGCTCGATGCGGCCGCCTTGCGGATGCCGGGAAGGGCGATCGGCCTGAAATGGTTTGGCATCGACAAGAGGGCGCGCACCCTTGAGGTCAAGCTATCGCCGCCGGCCCTGGTGCGTCCAAATTCTAGCTTGAAGATTCCGGTCAAGCTTGGCGGCCTCAACCCCGGCGAGGACGCCAAGGTGGTGGTCGCCGCCGTCGATGTCGGGATTCTCAACCTCACCAACTACAAGCCGCCGGCGCCCGACGATTACTATCTCGGCCAGCGCCGGATGAGCGCCGAGATCCGCGATCTCTACGGTCAGTTGATCGACGGCATGCAGGGCACAAGCGGCCAGATCAAGTCGGGCGGCGATGCAGGCGCCGAGCTGCAAGGCAGCCCGCCGACGCAAAAGCCGCTCGCGCTCTATTCCGGCATCGTCACGGTCGCAGCCGACGGCACCGCCGAGATCACTTTCGACGTTCCGGAATTCGCCGGCACCGCGCGCGTCATGGCGGTGGCCTGGACCGCGACCAAACTCGGGCGTGCCACCACGGATGTCACGGTGCGCGATCCCGTGGTGCTGACCGCGACCTTGCCGCGCTTCCTGCTCAACGGCGATCGCGGCACCATTAGCTTTGACATCGATAACGTCGAGGGCGTGGCTGGCGATTACACCATCAACGTCAAGGCGTCGGGGCCGGTGACGGTCTCGGGCAATCCCGCAACCATCGTAAAACTCGCCGCCAAGCAGCGCTCTTCGATGTCGCTTTCGCTCGACGCCAGCGGCGCCGGCACCGCGCAGCTTGATGTCGACATCAAGGGGCCGGAAGGGTTGACGCTGGCGCGGCACTATGCGCTCGACGTCAAGGCCGCAACCCAAATCCTGGCGCGGCGCTCGATCCGCACCCTTGCCAAGGGCGAGAGCCTGACGCTGACCGCAGACATGTTCTCCGATCTTGTGCCGGGTACGGGAAGCGTTTCGCTGTCGGCAGGCCTTTCCACCGCGCTCGATGCGGCGACTATCCTGAAAGCCCTCGACCGCTATCCGCACGGATGTTCGGAGCAGATCACGAGCCGGGCGATGCCGCTGCTGTACGTCAATGATCTCGCAGCCGGCGCCCATCTCGCGATGGACACCGAGGTCGATCAGCGCATCAAGGATTCGATCGACCGGTTGTTGGCGCGGCAGGGCTCGAACGGTTCGTTTGGGCTGTGGTCGGCGGGCGGCGATGATGCCTGGCTGGATGCCTACGTCACGGATTTCCTGACCCGCGCCCGCGAAAAGGGATTTGCGGTGCCTGATGTTCTGTTCAAGAACGCGCTCGACCGTATCCGCAATTCGGTGGTCAACGCCAACGAGCCGGAAAAGGACGGCGGACGCAATCTGGCCTACGGCCTTTACGTGCTGGCCCGCAATGGCGCGGCGCCGATCGGCGATCTGCGCTATCTCGCCGATACCAAGCTGAACGATCTGGCGACTCCAATTGCGAAATCGCAACTGGCGGCCGCGCTGGCGCTGGTCGGCGATCGCAACCGGGCGGAGCGGGTCTATGCCGCCGCGCTCGACAGCCTCGCGCCCAAACCGGTGCTGGAGTTCGGCCGCACCGATTACGGCTCGGCGCTGCGCGATGCCGCCGCACTGGTGTCGTTGGCCGGCGAAGGCAACGCACCACGGGCGACGCTGACCCAGGCAGTGATGCGGGTTGAAGCCGCGCGCGGGCTCACGCCTTACACCTCGACCCAGGAGAATGCCTGGATGGTGTTGGCCGCCCGCGCGCTGGCCAAGGAGACCTTGACGCTCGATCTCGACGGGCAACCGGTCAAGACCGCGCTCTACCGCAGCTACAAGGCGACCGAGATGGCGAACAAGCCGATCAAGATCACCAACACCGGTGATGCGCCGGTGCAGGCGGTGGTCTCGGTTTCCGGCTCGCCGATCACACCGGAGCCGGCAGCCTCGAACGGCTTCAAGATCGAGCGCAATTACTTCACGCTCGACGGCAAGCCGGTAGATATCTCCAAGGCCAAGCAGAACGATCGCTTCGCGGTGGTGCTGAAGGTCACCGAGGCCAAGCCGGAATTCGGTCACATCATGGTGTCGGATTATCTCCCCGGCGGTCTCGAGATCGACAATCCGCATCTGGTCTCATCGGGCGACACCGGCACGCTCGACTGGATCGAGGACGGCGAGGAGCCTCAAAACACCGAATTCCGCGATGACCGCTTCACCGCCGCAGTCGACCGCGCCACCGACAGCAAGGCGGTGTTCACCGTCGCCTATGTCGTACGTGCGGTATCGCCCGGCAAATACGTTCTGCCGCAAGCCTATGTCGAGGACATGTACAATCCCTCGCGTTACGGCCGCACCGGCACCGGCACGGTCGAGGTGCGCGCCGCCAAATGAGTGAAGCGATGGCGATAGCACCGGAGGAGCGCGACCTGCGCCGCTGGCGACGGATCAAGAAGGCGGCGGCCGCATCGGCCGCCGCCGGCTTGATCCTGATCGGCGCCTTCGCGGCCTGGGTCATTTCGCTCGGACCATTGCCGCTGACGCAGGCAAGCGAGGTCTCCACTTCCATCGTCGACCGCAACGGCAAGCTGTTGCGCGCCTACGCGATGGCGGACGGCCGCTGGCGGTTGCCGGTCGATGCCAAAACCGGCGTCGATCCCGGCTATCTCAGATTGCTGCTGGCGTCGGAGGACCGGCGCTTCAAGAGCCATGCCGGCGTCGATCCGCTGGCGCTGACGCGCGCCGCGTTCCAGCTCGCGACGCGGGGCCACATCGTCTCCGGCGGCTCGACGATCACGATGCAACTGGCGCGCCTGATGGAGCCGCGCCGCCAGCGCTCGGTTTATGCCAAGTTGCGGCAGATCGTGCGGGCGCTCGAAATCGAGCGGCAAATGAATAAGGACCAGATTCTCGATCTGTATCTGGCGCTGGCGCCGTTCGGCGGCAATCTCGAGGGCATCCGCGCTGCGTCGATCGCCTATTTCGGCAAGGAGCCGAAGCGCCTGTCGCTTGCGGAATCGGCGCTGCTGGTAGCGCTGCCGCAATCGCCGGAAACCCGCAGGCTCGACCGCTATCCGCTAGCCGCGCGCGCCGCGCGCGACCGCGTGCTCGATCGGATGGTGGAAGAGGGCCGCGTTTCGAAGGAGGACGCAGCGCAGGCGAAGGCCCAGCCGGTGCAGGGATTACGCAAGCCGATGCCGATCCTGGCGCCGCATTCGTCCGACCAGGCGATCGCGATCGTGAAGGACGCACCCGTCATCAAGCTGACGCTTGATTCGAACCTGCAGAAGGTGCTCGAGCCGCTGGCGCGCGATCGCGCCATTGCACTTGGCCCCAACATCTCGGTCGGCATCATCGTCGTCGACAATGAGAGCGGCGACGTGCTCGCGCGCGTCGGCTCGGCCGATTATTTCGATACTGGCCGCGCCGGGCAGGTCGACATGACCCGCGCGGTGCGATCGCCGGGCTCGACGCTAAAACCGTTCATCTACGGGCTCGCCTTCGAGGATGGCTTCGTTCACCCCGAGAGCCTGATCGACGATCGTCCGATCCGCTTCGGCTCTTACGCGCCGGAAAATTTCGACATGACCTATCAGGGCACGGTGCCGGTCAAGCGCGCGCTGCAATTGTCGCTGAACGTGCCGGCGATTGCCTTGCTCGACCGCGTCGGCGTCGAGCCGGCTGTCGTCGCGCCTGCGGCAGGCCGGCGTCAATCTGGTGCTGCCGAAAGAGGAAGCGCCGGGCCTCGCAATGGGCTTAGGCGGCGTCGGCGTCACCTTGCAGGATCTGGCGCAGCTCTATGCCGGGCTGGCGCGGCTCGGAAACACCAGGCCGCTCCGCGAGATCGTGACCGCGCATGATGACCAGCGCGATTCCCTGCGGCTGATGGATCAGGTGGCGGCCTGGCAGGTCGGTAACGTGCTGATGGGCACGCCGCCGCCGGAGAACGGCGTGCACGGACGGATCGCCTTCAAGACCGGCACCAGCTACGGCTATCGTGACGCCTGGTCGGTCGGCTTCGACGGCCGCATGACCATCGGCGTCTGGGTCGGACGTCCCGATGGTGCGCCGGTACCGGGCCTGATCGGGCGGGCCGCCGCGGCGCCGATCCTGTTCGATGCCTTCGCGCGGACCGGCAAGCTTCCGGTGCCGCTGCCCAAGCCGCCCAAGGGCGTGCTGCTCGCGAGCAATGCCAAACTTCCGCTGCCGCTGCGCCGGTTCCGTCCCATGGGCGAACTGGTGCGAACCGGCGGCGAGCAGGCGCTGCACATCCAGTTCCCGCTCAATGGCTCGCGGATTGACGTCGACCGCACGATTGACGCTTCGTCCGCCGTCATGCCGGTCAAGATCGCCGGCGGCGTGCTGCCGATGACCATGCTGGTGAACGGCAGGTCGGTGGGCGAAATCGACGGCCGCCGGCAGCGCCTGATCGACCCGCCCGGGCCGGGCTTTGCCAGGCTGACCGTGATCGACGCCACGGGCGCTGCGGACACAGTTGTTGTGAGAATCCAGTAGAGATGCGCTAAGCGGTTGTCGGGATAGCGGTTTCGGCGTATGCGGAACCGATGGCCGAGACCTATGCCCGCCCCCGATTTGGAGAGCCGCGCGAGCCGAAAAACCTGGTAAATCCGGGTAGCCGGCTCGTCCGCGTGATCGACGTCGTCACAGCGAGCCACGTCCGCGCCACCGCATTCCTGTTGCTGTGCGGCCTGCTCTTGTTCCTGCCCGGATTTTTCAACATCCCGCCAATCGACCGCGACGAGGCGCGGTTCGCGCAGGCGACCAAACAAATGGTCGAGACTTGCTGATTTTGTCGACATCCGTTTCCAGGATGACGTCCGCTACAAGAAGCCGGTCGGCATCTACTGGCTGCAATCCGCCGCGGTCGAAACCGCATCAGTGCTAGGCCTGCCACGCGCCGAACTGCGTATCTGGATCTATCGCATCCCTTCGCTGGTAGGCGCTATCGGCGCGGTGCTGCTGACCTACTGGACGGCGCTGGCGTTCGTGACGCGGCGCGGCGCGGTATTCGCAGCGCTGATGATGTGCAGTTCGGTGTTGCTCGGCGTCGAGGCGCGGCTGGCGAAGACCGATGCGATGCTGCTGCTCACGGTGGTCGCCGCGATGGGCGCGCTGGCGCGGGTCTATTTGTCCTGGCAACGCGGCGAGGATCCGGAACATCCGTCCTGGAGCTGGCCGGCCATCTTCTGGACCGCGCTGGCCGGCGGCATCCTGCTCAAGGGACCGCTGATCCTGATGTTCGTCGCGCTCACGATCGTGACACTTGCGATCCTCGACCGGTCGGCGACATGGCTGTGGCGGCTGCGCCCGGTATGGGGCCTGATGTGGACGCTGGTGCTGGTGCTGCCGTGGTTCGTCGCGATCTTCTGGCGCGCGGGCGAGACCTTTTTCACCGATTCCATCGGCGGCGACATGTTGAGCAAACTGGCGGCGCAGGAATCCCATGGCGCGCCGCCCGGCCTCTATCTGCTGCTGTTCTGGATCACCTTCTGGCCGGGCGCGCCGCTCGCGGGCATGGCAGCGCCCGCGGTCTGGCGGGCGCGGCGGGAGCCCGGCGCGCAGTTCCTGCTGGCGTGGCTGGTACCGTCCTGGATCGTGTTCGAGCTGGTGCTGACCAAGCTGCCGCATTACGTGCTGCCGCTCTATCCGGCGATCGCCATCCTCACCGCCGGGGCGCTGGAGCGGCGCGTGCTGTCGCGCTCGTGGCTGCGGCACGGCTCGGCCTGGTGGTTTGCCATCCCGGCGCTGGCTTCGATGATTGCGGTGGTCGGCGCCATCGCCTTGACCCGCCAACCGGCGTTCCTGGCGTGGCCGTTCGCCGCGGCGGCGATGATCTTCGGCCTGTTCGCATGGTGGCTCTATGACGACAACCGCGCCGAGCGCTCGCTGTTGAACGCCGTGGTCGCCGCGATGCTGCTGGCGGTCGCGGTCTACGGCGTGGTGGTGCCGTCGCTGACGACGCTGTTTCCGAGCGCCGAGATTGCCCGCGCGCTGCGCAATGTGGTTTGCGTCGGACCGAAGGCGGCGGCGGCCGGCTTCCACGAGCCGAGCCTCGTCTTCATGACCGACACCTCGACCCTGCTGACGGACGGTTCCGGCGCGGCTGATTTCCTCAATCAGGGAACTTGCAGATTCGCGCTGGTGGAACAGCGCTCCGAGCGCAGCTTTGTCCAGCGCGCCGAAGCAATCGGGCTGCGCTACAACGTGGCGCGCCGTATCGACGGCTACAACATATCGCAGGGCAAGGCGATTTCGATCGCGATCTTCCGCTCCGAAGGCACCGAATAAGATGTCCGTGGGTGCTGTCGAATCTCAAAACTATTTTGTGCAGCTTTTCGCGCTGCTGCGGCATTCAGCAATCCAGCTCGTGCGCCCGCCGTCGCATTCGCAGCGCGCCGAGGCCGCGCGACGATTGGCACGCCACGCATTGCTGTTGACGGCCATCCTGAGCGCATGCGTGATCGCGCTGATGATCTTTCTTGATGCGCGCGAGATCGCGCTGATGCCGGGGCGCGGCGCGCCGAGCCTCTGGCCGGTTCGCATCCTCACCGATTTTGGCAAGGACGCTTACGTGCTGTGGATGCTGGCAACCGCGCTGATCGTCATTGCGTTTGCAAGCCCCCTCATGCAGGGAACGGCGCGCGCCCGATTGCTGCGCTTCGGCACGCAAATGCAGTATCTGTTTTTCGCCGTGCTTGTCCCCATCCTGTTTGCCGAGATCGTCAAATGGGCGGCGGGCCGCGGCCGGCCTTTCGTCGGTGGCAAGGCGAACCCGTTCAACTTCGCTCCCTTCACCGGAACCGAGGCCTATTTCAGCTTTCCCTCGGCCCATGCCGTCACCGGCTTCGCGCTTGCCTTTGCCGTCGGCGCGGTGTGGCCGCGGGCGCGGCCTTGGATGCTGGTCTACGCGCTATCGATCGCGGCAAGCCGCCTCGTGTTGCTGGCGCATCACCCAAGCGACGTCGTCGCCGGTGCGTTGATCGGTGTGCTCGGCGGGATGGCGGCGCGATACTGGTTTGCCGCGCGCCAGCTCGGCTTTGCCATTCACGGCGACGGCAAAATTGTCCCGCTTTAAGCCAGCCTGGAGGGTTGCCCGGGGCGTTCCGGCCCCATAAGAAGCGGACGCCATAAGTGCCGTTCAATGAGCTCCAATTTTGCCGGTTTCCGCACCAGAAGTCGCCGTTTCCATTGTCGTCCCCGTGCGTAACGAGGCTGACAACATTGCGCCATTGATCGAGGAAATCTCGACCGCGCTCGACGGCCGCTTTGCCTACGAGATCATCTACGTCAATGATGGTTCGACGGATGCGACCGCCGAGCGCGTTGCGGCTATAATGAAAGAGCGGCGCAATTTGCGCCAGCTTCGCCATGCGACTTCCTCGGGCCAATCAGCCGCGGTGCGCAGCGGGGTGCGCGCCGCACGCGGCGCTATCGTGGCGACGCTCGACGGCGACGGGCAGAACAATCCGGCTTTCCTGCCGGATCTGATTTTGGCCATCGAAAACGGCGGCGAACGCGTCGGCCTTGCCGCAGGCCAACGGGTCGGGCGCAAGGACACCGGCTTCAAGAAACTGCAGTCGCGCATCGCCAACGGTATCCGCAATTCCATTCTGCGCGACGGCACCCGCGACACCGGCTGCGGCCTGAAGGCGTTCCGGCGCGAGGTGTTTCTGATGATGCCGTATTTCGACGGGCTGCATCGCTTCCTGCCGGCGCTGATGCGCCGCGAAGGGTACGAGATCGCCTATGTCGATGTGACCGACCGGCCGCGCCGCTCCGGCGTATCGAATTACGGCTTCTTCGATCGGCTATGGATCGGGATCATGGATCTTGCCGGCGTCTGGTGGCTGATCCGCCGCAAGAAGCCGACCCCTGTTGCGACCGAGGTGACGTCTCATGCAGTGAGCTCGTCAACTATCTGCACGACGTCTTCGTCGATCAAATTCGATGCCTGGGTCGTTCTCGGGTTCGTGGCGCAGGGTCTTTTCACCATGCGCTTCGTGGTGCAATGGATCGCTTCCGAACGCGCGCGCAAGAGCGTGATCCCGGTGGCGTTCTGGTTCTTCTCGATCGGCGGCGGCTTGTTGCTCCTGGTCTATGCGCTGTACCGCCGCGACCCCGTGTTCATCGCAGGCCAGGCGCTCGGCCTCATCGTCTATGTCCGCAACCTCTATTTCATCGTTCTCACGGGACGGCAGGCTTCCACGCGGTGATGATGGTTCACCGGCCCAGCCAACACGGTAAACGGGAGGCGAAAGGCACAGCTATATTGCGACGAGTTCCGCTAAGCCGATTCCAACGACTGTTCAGCTAAGTAGAAGGAATGCCGGATGGGCCGGATGAACTATCCGCGCCATAAGTGGAGTCGTCATGCTTGCTAATCGACGCAGAAGCGAACGTCGTCTGTGCCGAAGAATCGCAAAAATCCAGTGCGGTGCAGGTTCGTTGCCGCGCGACTGCACTATCACCGACGTATCGGCTGGCGGCGTGAAGGTGGTCGCCGAGTATCTGGAAATCCCGCCTCAGTTCACCCTCATCTTCGCGCCCGACCATTCGCGCCAATGCCGTCTGGCATGGCGGATCGGTTGCGAATTCGGCGCCGAATTTATCGATTAGATCGAAAATTCGTCGCAAAAGGATCGGGCTTGGTTGCCGCTTTTCGAACTCGAACCGGCAAGTTGCACGCCGGCCGAGCGTCGCGGGAAGTGGCTATTACCGCCCGTTAACCGGAATTAAGGATTAATATGTGAGCGTTTCTGAGCTGTCGCCGAGCTTAGATCAGAGCGCATGTCGCTGCCGTTGCATTTCAAGCTCAGCCCGGCGAGATCTCTAGCGTCCGCGGTCTCGTCTGTCTTTCTGCTATTGGTGCTGTGCGGCTGCCAGACCGATGGCACCGGTGATATCACGGGGTCGCTGGGTGAGAAATCCGGCACAAGGCCCGCCAGCGAAGCCAGGCGCGACCTGGAGACCTATCGCGAGCGGTTTCGCACCAACCCCAACGACCCGGAGATCGCGCTACAATACGGAAAGGCGCTGCGCGATACCGGCCAGCGATCCCAGGCGGTTGCGGTGCTCGAGCAGGCTACCGTCGCTCATCCCGGCAACAAGGCGCTTCTCGCCGGCTACGGGCGCGCGCTCGGGGACAACGGCAATTTCCAGCAAGCATTCGACGTACTGAGCCGCGCCCATACGCCGGAAGACCCCGATTGGCGAATCATCTCGGCCCAGGGCGCAGCCCTCGATCAACTCGGCCGGCACGAAGAAGCGCGGCAGTATTACGCGAGCGCACTGAAAATCGCGCCCGAAGAACCTTCGGTGCTGTCCAATCTCGGCCTTTCATACGCGCTTTCGAAGGATCTGCCCAAGGCGGAGGAGACGCTGCGCCGCGCCTATGGCAAGGCGGGTGTGGATCCGCGCATGCGAACAAATCTGGCATTGATTGTCGGCCTGCAAGGCCGTCTCGCCGAGGCCGAGAGCATCGTGAAGGCCGGCCTGCCGGCCGAGCAAGCCGCGGCCAACGTTGCCCATCTCAAGCAGTTACTGTCACGGAAACAGAAGCAACGGGCGGATCTCGCCAAGCCGCCGGGAGCCAACGATCGCCCCGAGTGAGTGTCTCCAAAGAACCGAACTTCGGCCTCGAAGGCCGGTTACGACACCTTGCGGGCAGCTCCGAGACTGGCGTGCGACTTACTTCTCCCCTGCAATCTATTGATGATCGGCGACAGCAACGAGCGCCGCGGCTTCTTGGCTTCGCCGCGGCCGGTTAGCTGCTGCGCGATTTGCTGAAACAACAGGGTGGTGCGATGGCTCGCGGAGATCTCCGCGATCATCTGACCGTTGTTCGATGCGGTGCCGAACAACTTCGAATCGAATGGAATGGCCGCGATCGGCCGGGACTCGATTGCCTTGGCGAACTCGCCGATTTCGATCTCCGGTCGCCTGGGCATGCCGACCTGGTTGAGACAATAGAGCGGCGGGTGGTCATTGGGGCGCGCCGCTTTCAGCACGCTCAGCATGTTCTTGGCGTTGCGCAGATTAGGCAGGTCCGGCTCGGCAACGATCAGAATATCATCCGCGCCGACCAGCGCGCGCTTGGTCCAGCCCGACCATTGGTGCGGAATGTCCAGCACGATGCAGGGCGTTGTCATGCGCAACGTATCGAGGATCGCGTCGAAGGCTTCCGCGCCGAAATCATAGACCCGATCGAGCGTCGCAGGCGCGGCCAGCAGGCTGAGGCGATCGGTACATTTGGCGAGCAAGCGCTCCACCAGCGCGGTGTCGGGCCGGTCGGGCTGGAACACCGCATTGGCGATGCCCTGCATCGGATCCTGATTGTAGTCGAGACTGGCCGTGCCGAAGGCGAGGTCAAGGTCGATCACGACGAAGTCCAGCGCGAGATCGCGGGCGATCATCCATGCGACATTATGCGCAACGGTCGATGCGCCGACGCCGCCTTTGGCGCCGACGACGGCGATGACGCGGCCGGTGACCACCGCCTCCGAAGCCGAGAACAGACTGCAGATCGAGCGAACCACATCAAGGGCGTCGACCGGCCCGACGACGTAGTCGTTGACGCCGCGACGCACCAGTTCGCGGTAGGGAACGTTGTCCTCCTCGCTGCCGATCACGACAACTCTGGTTCCGGGATCGCACACCGATGCAAGTTCATCGAGCAGGGCGAGGATGTCGTTGTCGGCCTTGGATTCCAGGAGGATCACGTTGGGGGTGGGCTGCGAGCCGTAGGTTTCGACGGCAGCCGCCATGCCGCCCATTTTTGCGGTGAGGTGGACCTTGGCAAGACGGCGATCCTTGGCCGCCGATTGTACGGCGGCCGCGGTTTCCGCGGTCTCGCAGAAGGCCTGCACAGATACGCGGGGCGCGGGCGCGATGTATTCGCCTGTAAGAGGCGCGGCGTCGTCCGGCTGTTCCTCGGAATTCTGGTGTTTGATCATTTGCCTGCGTCGCTGAGTTTGGCCTTGTCTGCTTCGGGATATGTCGTCGTGGTCGAATCGCCCTTGCGATACTTCTCGAATCCTTCGGTGCGCCGCGCCGTATACGGGGGCGTTTCAGGCCGCGGCTGCACGAGGTCGGACGGATTGTCGATCATCGCCGCCATGTTGCGCTGATAGGCGCAACCGAAATTGTAGTATGGCTTGTTTTGGTTGTAGCCGTTGTCGAGGATCGAGGGGCCAACATCCTCCGGCCACAGACCGCAGGGCCCGGCCACCGCGGAGATTTTCGGGTAGCTCAGGCGGATCGGCGGCAACAGGCGAGGGTCGTCCGGATGATAGTGATGCAGAATAACGGCGCGTGACGGCACGCCGCCCGCGGCGAGCACCGCTTGAATATCCCGGTATACGGCGGCCGCAGCCCGTGCGTTCGGGGTGTCGATCGGCACATCGGCAACAATGGCTCCGGTCCCTTCGCGAGCCCATGCCTGCGCCAGTCCGATGACGTCGGCGCGTTGTGGAGCGGACAGATCGGCTCGGGCATGACCGACGAAAACAACGATGGAACGGTCGGCTTCCTGGACCGCGATCGGATGACGCAGGCGGTAGTCGTCCGGAACACTCGCCGTCACGCTTTCGGTGGTGGTGTAGTTGCAAGCGCCCACTACGACTGAAAGACTTGCAAGTGTACCCAGCAGCCGCAGGGTTTTGTAGCAATCGGCCGGTGTTCTGTTTGTCATCGTCCTGTCCTCGTCCCGCATTGGTCGGGCGGCCCCGTGTCAATCAATGATGAAGCCAAAGTTGGCCTGGTAGTTTCCGACCGGATCGACGCGTGCGGCGACGCCGTAGATCCGGCTGATCTGGGCCAGCAGTGCCGATTGCGAATCCGATGCGGGCGCAAACCCGTCATCGGGACGTGACAATTCTTTCTGGGCAACCGCCCGGACAACATAGGGCGTCACCAGGACCATCAATTCGGTCTGGTGATTGACGTAGTCCTGGCTGCGGAAAAGCTGGCCAAGGATGGGCAACTGGTCGAGACCCGGCATTCCGTTGACGGCCTGCTTGGTCTGTTCCTGGATCAGGCCGGCCATCGCCATCGAGCCGCCCGATGGGATCTCCAGCGTAGTTTCGGCACGCCGGGTCTTGATCGAGGGAATCGTTGTTCCACCGGCACCGCCAGTCAGAGAGTTTTCGGTCGAGACTTCCGACACTTCGGTCATCACCCGCAGGCTGATCCGCCCCTCCGTCAGCACCACCGGCGTGAAGTTGAGCGAGATGCCGAATTTCTTGTAGGTGACCGTCTGGACGCAATTTCCGATAGCGCCCTGCGTCGTCGTTTGGCAGGTCACGCCGGTCGGAATGGGAAATTCGCCGCCTGAGATGAATGTCGCGGACTCGCCGGAGATCGCCGTCAGATTGGGTTCGGCCAATGTCCGCACCACGCCGGCGCTTTCCATCGCGCGCATGGTGGCGGTGACCGAGGGCAGACCCTTGACGATGCTGCCGGCGCTAAAGCCGTTGTCGGGGACGAGCGCGCCGCTGTTTGCGGTGAACGGGTTGGTGTTGTTGAAGTTCACGACCGCGGTGCCATAGTTCATGCTGGCGCTGAGATCGATGCCCATCTGCTTGACAATGTCCCGCCGCACTTCCGCGACCGAGACCTTCAACATTACCTGATCGCGGCCGCGGACGACGACGCCGTTGACGACCTTGTCGGCGCCTCCCGCCAGTCGCGCCGCGACGTCGCCCGCTTGCTGCGCCTCGATCGGACTGGATACCGAGCCGGTCAGCATCACGCTGTCGCCGATGCCCTCGATCTGGATTCCCGGAAACGCCTGTCGCAACGCCGCGCGCACGCCGTTGAGATCGCGCTTGACCGCGATGTCATAGGCGGCGACCTGCTGGCCGTCGGCGTCGAAGAACACGATGTTGGTCTGGCCCACCGCAGCACCGATGATATAGGCCCGCTGCGCCGAGCGAATAACGGCGTTCGCGATCTTCGGGTCGGCGACCAGCACGTCCTTGACCTCGCGCGGCAAATCGATGATCACCGATTTGCCGATGCCGAGTGGAAGAAAGCGGGTTTTCGCCGATCCGGTGACGGCAACCGGCGTTTCCGTGGCCTCGGCCGCCACCACGGGCGCCAAAGCCGGATTGATCATCAGCGCAGCGGCCGCCGAGAACGACAGGGCGCGCACCAGGAAGGTACGCATCGCCGGCTTGATTGCCCTGCACTTCATTTCGGGTATCCTTTCGGTCACTTCTGTGCCGTCGTCAGGATAGCGACGCGCGGGCGCGCGCCGTTGACGCTTTCACTGGGCCTGGAAGCTTGGTCTTCGGAGATTCCACGCAGTGCCCATGCCGGCGTGCCAGTCTGGCACCCCTCAGTGAGCGTCTCTGCCTGTTTGGCGAACCCACTGGCGAGAGAGGCGGCAATACCGCCAGCGCCGGGGGCGATGCTCAGGACCACAATGGGGGCGGTACTCATACGCTTTACTGTCACTCTTACGCCGGGATGTTTGGACCGCATGGTGGCGACAAACTGTTCCCTCAGGCAGGACTAACCAGCAAAGGTATAAGGGAACTTGCGGGCGGCTGAGTTTGCCGAAAGGAACGCGGAGAACTGGTCTCATGGTGAACAGATTGTTATCGGAAATGAGCCCGCCAAATCCTGATGTTCAGCGAGTTGGCCGATCGATCGCGTCCTGACCGCGGGGCAACAGCGGTCCGGCGTGACCGGGGTCCTAAGCCGCGTTGAAGGCCGCAAATCCACGGTCAAGATCGGCCTTGAGATCATCGACATTCTCAAGCCCGATATGGAGCCGCAAGGTCGGGCCGCCGGGCGCCCATTTGGTCGCGGTGCGATAGCCATCGCAGTCGAAGGGAATGACCAGGCTTTCGAAGCCGCCCCAGGAGTAGCCCATGCCGAACAATTTCACGGTGTCGAGCAGGGCATCGACGGCCTTTTGCGGCGCCGGCTTGAGCACCACACTGAACAGCCCGGATGCGCCGGTGAAATCCCGTTTCCAGATGGCGTGACCGGGATCGCTCTCGAGCGCCGGGTGCAGTACCCGCTGCACTTCGGGGCGTGTCGCAAGCCAGCGCGCCATCTCGAGCCCGGAGCAATAATGCTGGTTGAGCCGCACCGCGAGCGTACGCATGCCGCGCAGCGCCAGGAACACGTCGTCAGGCCCGGCGCAAACGCCGAGCAGCCGGATATTCTCGGCAATCGTCGGCCACGCCCTGGCGTTTGCCGAGATCGTGCCGAACATGATGTCGGAATGGCCGCCGATATATTTGGTCGCGGCCTGGATGCTGATGTCGACGCCCTGATCGAGCGAGCGGTGAAACAGCGGCGTCGCCCAGGTGTTGTCGTCGATCACGAGCGCGCCATGTGCCTGCGCGACGGCGGCAACCGCCGGAATGTCAGGCATTTCGAAGGATTGCGAGCCCGGCGCTTCGAGCAACACGGCCCTGCTGTTCGTTTTGAACAGCTTTTCGATCGCACCACCGATGAGCGGATCGAAATAGGTGGTCTCGACGCCATAGCGCGCCAGCACGCCATTGCAAAAATTGCGCGATGGACGATAGACGTTGTCGCAGACCAGAAGGTGATCGCCGGCCTTCAGCACAGCGAGCAGGGTGGTGGTGATCGCCGCAAGCCCTGACGGCGCGATGCCGACACCGACACATTGCGGACCCTCGAGCGCCATCAGCGTTTCCTGCAGCGCCCGGGTGGTCGGCGTGCCGTGGCGGCCATAGGTGAATTCGCCGCGATGGGCGTGCAGGTCCTCCGCGCTCGGATAGAGCACGGTGGAACCGTGGACCACAGGGGGATTGACGAAGCCCTTCTGGGCCTTGGTGTCGCGGCCCGCGGTCACCAGCCTGGTTTCGGGCCGTTGCGGGTTGGTTGGTCCGGAGCCGGTCGAGGAATCCATGCGTTCGCCGATCAAAAGACTTTTTGCCGCACGTCACAATGGCCGCCGCACGGCGGTGTGGCGGGGATTGTTAATAACAGGACCAGGAAGAGCCGCGTCAACCCCTTGACCCGGCCCGCCAGCCGTTCTGTGATGCCGCCAAGCTATTCAGTCGCCGCACGTTGAGGGGCTTGCCGCGACCTTCGATCCAGCGTTTTGACGGTATCAGCACATTCGACTGCCTTTCGGGCTGACGTTTGCGGCGGTGGATCACGGGTTTGGCCAATCGAGGTTGCGCGACGGTAAGCGGAATGTGTCCCGGACGATCCTTGAAAGGCTTAGCCATGAAACGCGTATCCCTGGTCTTCACCCTTGCTTTCGCTGCCGGTTTTCTGGCCAACGCCGCATCGGCGCAAACGCTCAAGACGGTCAAGGACCGGGGCATGTTATCTTGCGGTGTGAGCCAGGGCCTGCCGGGATTTTCCGCACCTGACGACAAGGGCAATTGGACCGGACTCGACGTCGACGTCTGCCGCGCGATAGCGGCCGCGATTTTTGACGATCCGACCAAGGTCAAATACGTGCCGCTGTCGGCCAAGGACCGCTTCACGGCGCTGCAATCGGGCGAAATCGACGTACTTTCGCGCAACACAACCTGGACGCTTTCCCGCGACACCTCGCTCGGCGCCAACTTTACCGGCGTGACTTATTATGACGGCCAGGGTTTTCTGGTGAAGAAGTCGCTGAAGGTGAATTCCGCGCTGGAACTCAACAGCGCTTCGGTCTGCGTGCAAACCGGAACCACGACGGAGCAGAACCTCGCCGACTACTTCAAGGGCAACAACATGAAGTATGAGGTGATTGCATTCGGCACCGCCGACGAAACCGTCAAGGCCTACGAGTCCGGCCGCTGTGACGTCTTTACCTCGGACGTTTCGCAGCTCTACGCCGAGCGACTGAAGCTCTCAAACCCCGCCGAGCACGCCGTGCTCCCCGAAGTGATCTCCAAGGAGCCGCTCGGTCCGATGGTGCGTCATGGCGACGACCAGTGGTTCGACATCGTGAAATGGGTGCTGTTTGCGATGGTCGATGCCGAGGAACTCGGCGTCACCCAGAAGAACGTCGACGAAATGGCGAAATCCGACAAGCCGGAGCTCAAACGCGCCTTCGGCACCGACGGCAATCTCGGCGAGCAGCTGGGGCTTACCAAGGACTGGGTCTCGCGCATCGTAAAGGCTGTCGGCAATTACGGCAAATCCTTCGATCGCAACGTCGGCTCGGGCTCCAAGCTCGGGATCGCCCGCGGGCTCAACCAGCTCTGGAACAAGGGCGGAATCCAGTACGCGCCGCCGATCCGCTGATCGGCAAGCCGGAGGGCTAGCGTGCGATGACCATCGAGGCCCGGCCGCCACCGCCGCAATTCGTCTTCCGGCTGAAGCGCGCGCTCGGCGGCCGGGCCGGGTGGAGCGGTTTCGCCGCTCAGATTGTCTTCATCGCTGTACTGGCCTGGATCGGCTATGAGATCGTCACCAATGCCCGCGCCAATCTCGAGAACCAGCACATCACCGCTGGTTTCGGATTTCTGAAAAATACCGCGGGCTTTGACGTCAGCCAGAGCCTCATTCCCTATTCG
Organism: uncultured Alphaproteobacteria bacterium; assembly: GCA_963713785.1. Lineage (GTDB taxonomy): Bacteria > Pseudomonadota > Alphaproteobacteria > Rhizobiales > Xanthobacteraceae > Bradyrhizobium. The sequence continues at coordinate 631,512 of CAVQNB010000001.1, read as the reverse complement.
GGATCCGATAGTTACGCCCGCGTTTTCCTGGTCGGGCTGCTCAACACGCTCTTGGTCTCGCTGATCGGCGTTTTCTTCGCCACCCTAATCGGATTCCTCGTCGCGCTGGGCCGGCTGTCGCCGAATTGGCTGTTGTCGCGGATCTCCGGCGGTTACGTCGAGGGTGTGCGCAACCTGCCACTCCTGTTCCAGATCCTGTTCTGGTATCTCGCGGTGCTTGCCGCATTGCCCGGACCGCGGCAGAGCATCTCGCTGTTTTCCAGCTTCTTTCTCTCCAACCGCGGGCTGATCATCCCAAAGCCGATCGGCAATCCCGGCTTCGAGCCTTTCGTCATTGCGCTTGCGATCGCGATCGTCGCGGTGCTGGTGCTGTGGCGCTATACCCGCTGGCAGCTCTATCAGCGCGGCAAGCTGATCACGATCTGGCCCTATGTGCTGGGTTTGCTGATCGGTCTGCCGCTTGTCGCCGCGCTGGTGTTTGGCGCGCCAGTCGGGTTTGAAATACCGGAACTAAGGGGTTTTAACTTCGCCGGCGGCTCGCGCGTCATTCCGGAGTTCGTGGCGCTGACGTTGGCGTTGTCGACCTATACGGCGGCGTTCATCGCCGAGATCGTGCGCGCCGGCATTCTGTCGGTGCACAAGGGGCAGATGGAGGCGGGCTCGTCGCTGGGGTTGCAGCGCGGTTCGGTGCTGCGGCTGATCGTGATCCCGCAGGCGCTGCGCGTAATCCTGCCGCCGCTCACCAATCAATATCTCAACCTCACCAAAAACTCCTCGCTGGCGGTCGCGATCGGCTATCCCGACCTGGTCTCGGTATTTGCGGGAACGACGCTAAGCCAGACCGGGCAGGCGATCGAGATCATCGGCATCACCATGGGCGTCTATCTCCTGATCTCGCTCGTCACCAGCGCGATCATGAGCTTTTACGGATGGCGGATAGGCCGGAGCATGGGGATGACCGATATCACCGCCTCCGCCTTCGTCCGCCAGGACCTTGTTCCGGAACGCCCCGCTCCGGTGAAGACCACGGGGTTCATTGGCTTCCTGCGCACCCGGCTGTTCAATTCGCCGACCAACATCCTGATCACGATCGTGAGCGCGCTGCTGTTGTGGTTCATCGTCGTTCCCGCGCTCAAATTTCTGCTGGTCGACGCGGTCTGGCACGGCAACGATCGCAACGCCTGTCTGGCCGAAAATGCCGGGCACGCGGTCGGCGCGTGCTGGCCCTTCATCGAGGCGAAATTCACCCAGTTCATCTACGGCTTCTATCCGGAGCCCGAGCGCTGGCGGGTCAATCTGACGTTCTTGCTCGGCGCGTTGCTGCTATTGCCGCTCTTGATCCCGCGCCTGCCGGCCAAGGGTCTCAATGCCGGCCTGTTCTTCTTCGCCTTTCCCGTCGTTGCGTTCTTCCTGCTGCATGGCGGCGGCTTGAGCGGTTTCGGCGTGAGCTGGACCGCAGGCATTCTCGAGGGATTCGACGACAGTATCGGCAATGCGGGCCGCGCACTGGGCAACGCCAGCCAGAATTCGGCGGTGATCGGACCGTTGTTGCTCGTGCTCGGGAAAGGGCTGATGCTGGTCAGCTCCGCCATTTCCTGGCTGATCTGGCCGCTAATCTGGCTTCGCGACCAGATTCAGGCGTCGAGCCGGCCGGTCTGGATCGATTTCGCGATCACGGCTGTGGTCGTCTCACTCCTGCTGTTCTGGCTGAGCGGCGGTATCAGCAGGGGATGGCGCGCCCTGATCGTCAGCCTCGCGATCTTCGGCGGCATCGCTATCGTGATCGCCGTGATGGGTCTCGACCGCGGCGGATTGCCCATCGTCGACACAAGGCTGTGGGGCGGCCTGCTGGTAACGCTCGTCGTCTCCGTCACCGGCATTGTCGCCTCGATGCCGATCGGGATTGCGCTCGCGCTCGGGCGGCGCGCAACGATCCCGCTGATCCGGATTTTCTCGATCGTCTTTATCGAATTCTGGCGCGGGGTCCCGCTGATCACCGTGCTGTTTTTCGCAACCTACATGCTGCCCTTGTTTCTGCCGGGAAATTTCACCGTCGACGGGCTGGTGCGTGCCCTGATCGGCATCGCGTTATTCGCCGGCGCCTACCAGGCCGAAGTGATCAGGGGCGGACTGCAGGCGATCCCGCGCGGGCAGGGCGAGGCTGCGAGTGCGCTCGGGCTATCCTGGTGGAAGACCACGGCGCTAATCGTGATGCCGCAGGCGCTGCGCCACGTCATTCCCGGCCTCGTCAACAGCTTCATCGCTCTGTTCAAGGATACTTCCCTGGTCTCGATCGTGGCCCTGTTCGACCTGCTCGGTCAGTTGCGGGCCTCGTTCTCCGACCCGGTCTGGGCAACGCCGACCACGCTGTTCACCGGCTTTGCCTTTACCGGGATCATCTATTTCATCTTCTGTTTTGGCATGTCGCGTTACTCGCTGTTCGTCGAGAACAGGCTGAACGCGCACCGGCGCAATTGAGAGAGCCGATTGAGAGAACCATGAGCGAGAATTCGATCGTCAGCATTTCCGGCCTCAACAAATGGTTCGGCGACTTTCACGTGTTGCGCGACATCAATCTTGAAGTCGCCAAGGGCGAGCGCATTGTGATCTGCGGCCCGTCGGGCTCCGGCAAATCGACCTTGATCCGCTGCATCAATGCGCTGGAGGAATTCCAGGAGGGCCGGATCGTCGTCGACGGCATCGAGCTCGGTCCAAACTTACGGCGCGTCGATGAGGTCCGCCGCGAAGTCGGCATGGTGTTCCAGAGTTTTAATTTGTTTCCGCATCTGAGCGTGCTCGACAACTGCACGCTGGCGCCGATCTGGGTGCGTAATGTCCCGAAGAAGGATGCCGAGGCGACCGCGATGAAATTTCTGGAGCGGGTGAAAATCCCGCATCAGGCCAACAAATATCCGGGGCAGATGTCGGGCGGCCAGCAGCAACGGGTCGCGATCGCGCGCGCGCTCACCATGAATCCCAAGGTTATGCTGTTCGACGAGCCGACCTCGGCGCTCGACCCTGAAATGGTCAAGGAAGTGCTCGACACCATGGTCGACCTCGCCAAAGAAGGCATGACCATGCTGGTTGTCACCCATGAGATGGGATTTGCCCGCGAAGTGGCCGACCGCGTCGTGTTCATGGACGCCGGACAGATCATTGAGGCGAATACGCCGACGGAGTTTTTTGCCAATCCGCAACATGCGCGGACCAGGTTATTTTTGAGCCAGATCTTGCGTTGAGCTCCCTAACGGGAGCAAGGCACATGGGCCATCGCCTGACCCCGCGCTCTGGGGACGCCGCTCAGACATTGCGTTGGAACCAATTGTAGAAATCCCCGAAGACGTTTGGAAACCATAGACCGCGCAACGCCGCGGCCCGTTCATCGCCAGGAAATCTGTTTGTGGTCATTTGCCCAAAAGGATTGCGGCAATGTTGGGTTTCCTGTTCGGTTTCAACGCCCGTCTCGGCCGCATGCACTATTTCCTGGGCACGATTGCCTTGGCCGTCATTACGACCGCCGTCTGTTTCGCCATTGCGATGTACGTTTCTCAGCACGGCCCAAGGGTGCATTCATCCGCGGACCTGATGATATGGCCGACAATGCTGGCCATCGCTGCTTTCGGCTGGATGACCTTCACCCTGCAATGCATGCGCATCAGGGATATAGGATGGGACCCTGTCTGCGTTATTCCGGCGTGGGTCGCAATCCTCATGGTCGACAAGGTCGTTGCGGGCAAATTCCCGTTTTGGGCGCTCGGGCCCGAGCATCATGGCACGATCATCGGCGGGCTGATCAATTTCGCACTGATTTTAGCACTGATGTTTTGGCCGAGTGGCGACTACGAAGGCCCGGACGCGGCATTTGGAGAAACTCGACGAAGGCCGGATGAGCTATCGACCAAGCCGCGCGCAACGTCAGTGGCCTCCGAACGCATCGTGCGAGCGACTGGAGCAGGCTTCGGCCGTCGGTGAGCGGAAATCCCGATCCAGCCGGTTACACCTTCTCGAACGGCACGCTGATGTTGCTGCGCTTCTCGAGCCATTCCGGCACCGGCAGCTTCTTCGAGCGCATGAAATCCGGATTGAACAGCTTTGACTGATAGCGATTGCCGGAATCGGCAGAGGATCGTGACGATGGTCTTGCCGGGACCGAGCTGCTTGGCAAGCCGGATCGCGCCGGCGACGTTGATGCCGGTCGAGCCGCCGAGGCACAGGCCTTCGTGCTCGAGCAGCTCATAGATCACGGTCACGGCTTCCTCGTCGGAGATCAGGAAGGCGTCGTCGACAACAGCGGTCTCGACGACGGGCGTGACGCGCCCGAGCCCGATGCCCTCGGTGATCGAATCGCCCGGCGTCGACTTGGCGTTGCCGTTCTTGAACAATTCATACATCGCAAAGCCATGCGGATCGGCGCAGGCAACGAAGATGTCCTTGTTCTTTTCCTTCAGGGCACGGCTGGTGCCGGCGAGCGTGCCGCCGGTGCCGACCGAGCAGATGAAGCCGTCGATCTTGCCGTTCGTCTGCTCCCAGATTTCGGGGCCGGTGGAGTCATAATGCGCCTTGGCGTTGTCGAGGTTGTTCCACTGGTCGGCGAACAACACGCCGTTCGGCTCGCTTTTTCCGGAGCTGCTCGGCGAGCCGTCTTGCCGACATGCTGATAATTGTTCGGATTGGCGTAGGGCAGCGCCGGCACCTCGACCAATTCGGCGCCGCACAGCCGCAGCATGTCCTTCTTTTCCTGGCTCTGGGTTTCCGGAATCACGATCAAGGTCCGGTAACCGCGCGCGCTCGCCACCACCGCAAGACCGATCCCGGTATTGCCCGCGGTCGCTTCCACCACGAGGCCGCCGGGCTTGAGGTCGCCGCGCTTCTCGGCCTCCAGGATCATCCATTTGCCGGCGCGGTCCTTCACCGACTGGCCGGGATTCATGAACTCGGCCTTGCCGAGAATGGTGCAGCCGGTTTCTTCCGAGGCGCGCATCAACTTGATCAGCGGCGTGTTGCCGATTGCTTCGACGACGTCTTTGTTGATGGTCATGTCAGGAAATCTTCGCCAGTCTTTTTGCTAGATCGGGCGCGACCCTAGAGCGTGATTGGCGAAAGGGAAAGGCTTTTGCAGTGCGGCGAAATCTAGCTCGATTTCGCGAAGACAACCTGCCGCACGTCGATATTTCCGGACAGGAATCCGGCCTCGCAATAAGCGAGATAATACTCCCACAGCCGCCGGAAGCGGTCGTCGAAGCCGAGTGGCGTCAGGTTCGGCCAGGCCGCGCGGAAGTTATTTCGCCAGGTCGCGAGCGTCTTGGCATAATCTTGCCCGAAAATGCGCTCGCGAATGACGGGAACGCCGAAGCGCTCGCCGAGCGACTTCAGCACCTGCGGCGACGGCAGCATGCCGCCTGGAAAAACGTAGCGCTGGATGAAGTCGACCTCGCGCCGGTAAGTCTGGAACATGCTGTCCTGAATGGTGATGGCCTGGATGCCGGCAAGCCCGCCGGGCAACAGCCGATCACGCAATTGGGAAAAATATCTCGGCCAGAACTGCTCGCCGACCGCCTCGATCATCTCGATCGAGGCGATGCGATCGTAGTGGTCGCGCTCGTCGCGATAGTCCTGCAGGCGGATCTCGACCTTGTCGTTGAGGCCGGCGTCCTGGATGCGCTTTTGCGCGAAATCGCGCTGCTCCCTGCTGATGGTGAGACCGACGACCTTGGCGCCGAAGGTTTTGGCGACATATTCGGCAAAGCCGCCCCAGCCGCAGCCGATCTCCAGCATTTTCTGGCCGGGCTTGAGGTCGATCGCTTCGGCAAGCCTGCGGTACTTGTTGTTTTGCGCCGCTGTCAGATCGGCCGTGTCGTCCTCGAACAGGCCGAGGAATAGGTCATGCTCGGATCGAGCCACGCCGAATAGAAGGCGTTGCCGATGTCGTAATGCGCATAGATGTTGCGGCGCGCCTGGCGCCTGGTGTTGCGATTGAACCAGTGCCGGACGACCTGGATGAAGCGCATCAACGGCTTGTCGCCGAGCATCGCCTGAATCGAGATCGTGATTGACGCAGAACAGATAGAGGAACTGCGTCAGATCCGGCGTGTCCCACTCGCCGCGCAGATAGGCTTCCGCGATGCCGATATCGCCGCCCTTGAGAAGCCGCGACGCAAATCCGAAGTTGTAGAGCTTCATCGCCGCCGCAGGGCCGGGCTCGAGCCCGCCGAGACGAATCGCGCGGCCGTCGGGCAGGGTGACGTCGAGGGTGCCGCGCTCGAGGCTCGAACCGAATCCGAGCGCCAGCCGGACGACGCGCGGCAAGTCGGCAAGCACCGTCTCGAGGTTGTCAGGGGTTACCGAAATCAAGTCCGCCATTTTAGATCCATCATGGGCAGATCCATGCAAGCACCGCGTAACGGTCGATCGTCCTCGACCTTCACTGGACCAGAGCGCGCCTTGCACGGGCGGTTAGCCCTGATCCAATATAAGCGCGACTTTTGCCGCTCGCCAAGACCGTATGGGTGGCGGTATTGACGGCAGGACTTGCGGCATTCGCAGTTGCGGGATTTGATCGCGGCACTAGCCGAACACCTTTGAGCCATAGTCGCAGCGCTTCCCAGTGGATCGCGGCGACGATCTTCAGCGTGACCAGCGGCAGTGCGAAGAACGAGCGCAGCAGCTCCGATGTGGTCAGCGCGCGGCGCCGGCCATGGAAGGTTGCCGCGAGCAAGGGTGACTTCGCGGTCGGTTTCCAGGATGCGCAGCTTGACGTTCTCGCCCGGCGGCGAAACGCGGAAATGATAGCGCATCGCCATTTCGACAAAGGGCGAGACGTAGAACAGTTTTTCCTGCTGCTGCCGTATCGCCCGCGTCGCTGATCTCGCCGGGCTTGACCGGCAGCACATAGGCGTGGAAGTCGCCAAAGGTGTTGCGGACCTCGTAGATCATGAGCGCAAGCGCGCCGTCGGCGCGATGGCAGAAATAGACCGACAACGGATTGAAGGTGTAGCCGAGGAGCCGCGGATAGCACAGCAAGAGCACACGCCCGCCGGTCAGGTCGATGTCATGCTCGCTCGCGCAGCGTTGCGCGTAGGCGCGCAAGGGTGAGCCGTCGCGCATCGCCATGGTCGGTCTCGTGGAAGCTATAGAGCGCCGCGCGGTTGACGCCGAACAGGCGTGATTGCCGGTCCGCCTCGTCGAGCCGGTCGAGATCGATCAGGAGGCTCATGACGCGATAGCTGAAGCGATGGCCGATCGGCTTCAGCCGGGCATGCATCACCTCGCCAAGGTAGAGCGCGGCCGCCTCAGGCGCGTCGGCCGGCATCACGGCTCTGGCGCGTTGGTCCGTGCATCGCTACTCCGCGGCCTGCGCGAGTTCGGGCGGCGGCTCGCGCCAAGGCGCGACGGCGCCGAGCGCCTCCGCCACGGCCAGCCCCGAGCGCAATCCGTCCTCATGAAAACCATATCCGGTCCAGGCGCCGCAGAACCAGGTATGCCGCCGTCCCTGAATCTCGCCAAGGCGTTTCTGCGCGGCAAAGGCGGCCGCATTATATTGCGGGTGCTCGCAGATGTATTTGCCGAAGGTGAGCTCGCTTGCCGGCTCGAACGGCGGATTGAGGCTGACGAACAGCGGCTTGTCGGCGTCGATGCCCTGCAGATTGTTCATCCAGTAGGTCACGGCGACGTCGTTCTCGACCGTACCCTCGCGCTGCCAGCGCAGGAAATTCCAGGATGCCCAGGCGCGCTTGCGCTTCGGCATCAATCTGGCGTCGCGATGCAGATAGACCGTGTTCGGCGAATAGCCGATGGCGCCGAGAACGGCGCGCTCGCGTGCGTCGGCATCCGACAGCATCGCGAGCGCCTGATCGCTATGAGAGGCGATCACGACATGATCGTAGATGTCGTTCCTGCCGTGGCTGTCATGGACGACGACGCCATGCGGCGTCCGCTCGATCGACGTCACCGCGCAGCCGAGCCGAAGCCGGTCGCGAAAGGCCGCGGTCAGCTTCTCGACATAGCGCCGGCTGCCGCCTTTCACGGTGCGCCAGACCGGACGGTCATATTGCAGCAGGCGATGGTTGTTGAAGAATGCGACAAAATTCTCGGCGGGGAAATCCAGCATTTCGCTCGAGCCGGCGCCGACCAGATCGCGGCGCCCATCGGCGCGAGATAGTCGGTCAGCAGACGCGGCGCGAAATGGCGCCTGCGAAAATAATCGCCGAGCGTCAGCCCGGCCAGTCTGCCTGCCGCGTAATCCGCGACGCTCTGCTGATTGAAGGTCAGGATATCGCGCAGCATCCAGAGATAGGACGGCGACAGCAGGTTGCGCCGTTGCGCGAACAGGCCTCTGGCGGTCTCGCAGCCAGTTGTCGCCGCCGCCCTTCCACTCGAAGCGGCCGGCGTCCGCAGTGACCGCAAAGCTCATGCAGCTTTCCACGGTCTCGACGCCGAGATGGTCGAACAGCGCCGTCAGGTCGGGATAGTTCAGCTCGTTATAGACGATGAAGCCGATGTCGACCGCGAGCGGCGTCGCCGTCATAGTCGATGGTGACGGTGTGGCTGTGTCCGCCCGGCCGGAATTCGCGGTCGTAGACGGTGACCGGATAGCGTTTCGAGAGGGTCCAGGCCGCGGCATTGCCGGCAATTCCCGTTCCGATCACCGCGATGCGCATTCGTAAAGCCCCCGCCATTGACGGGCACAGATACGGCGCACTGCGAAGGCAGGTTTCAGCCGCCCTTCGGCCTGCGGCAGGCGGTCGCGGGCGCCGGCCTGTCCGGCCGGTCGCGGCGTCGACAGCGCCGCGGCGTGCGATCGAGGCGCGGGGAGGGAGGGCGGCGGTTGAATTGCCAGCCGCAAAGCGTATAGCGGGCGGATGTCAGAACCAGCCGAAGCACTCGAGGCGATCGCGGATTGTCCGCATTGCGGCAAGCCGCTGCCGCTGTGCATTTGCGACAGCGTCACGCCGATCGAGAGCCGGATCTCGCTCCTGATCCTGCAGCATCCGCAGGAGCAGGATCGCTCGCTCGGCACCGCGCGGCTAACCGCGCGGCATTTTGCAAATGCGGTGTTGAAGATCGGATTGTCGTGGCCGAGCCTGGCGAAGGCGCTGGGACGGCCGGTCGCCGATCCCTCGCGCTGGGCGGTGCTTTATCTCGGCTCGGCAAAGGCTGGCGACCTCGACACCGAAAGCGAGATCGTCGCCATCAACCGCAAGGGGGAAATGGAGGACAATCAGCGCGCGATCCTCAAGGCCATCGAAGGCATTGTCTTGCTCGACGGCACCTGGAGCCAGGCCAAGGCGCTGTGGTGGCGCAATCCGTGGATGCTGAAATGCCAGCGCGTGATTCTCGGGCCCAAACGCCCGTCGGCTTACGGGCAGTTGCGCCGTGAGCCGCGCCGCGATGGCCTTTCGACCATCGAAGCGGCCGCGATGCTGCTCGCCGCCCTGGAAAAGCGGCCCGAAATCGCAGCGACGCTGAATGGCAGCTTTGAGCGGATGCTGGCGCGCTATCGCGAGGTCCAGCGCGCCATGCCGGAACTGGCGCCGAAGCCCAAGAAGCGAGATTTCCGCCGGCGGAAACGCTGATTTGGAGCTTGGTTGCCTATCTCCGGGATGGCGTATATGAGTGCGCCCCGGTGGGGCCACGTGGCGGAGTGGTTACGCAGCGGTCTGCAAAACCGTTTACACCAGTTCAATTCTGGTCGTGGCCTCCATTTTTAAGATCAATGGCTTAGGACGAATTGTGGAAGCGCGACACGAGGGCGCTTTTCCGTCGCAGGACCCCCAATAGGAACCCATACAGAGGCCCGCGGGGCGGCTTTGGTGCGACTCGCGTTAGCCACCCACGCCCGGCGAACGCATGGGCGGGCCAACGCGCCGCGGCAAACCGCCCTCCTGCATTGCCGAGTGCGCCGGGAGGGTCCAGAGCTCACCCGGCTTCCTCCCTACAACCTTGGGCCGCCTCCACTCGGCGGTGTGGCGGCCCTTCCTTTTTTTGGCGGTTCGACCGCCTCGGCGTTCGGCACAAAGCGAGGCGAACCGCGCGCTCAGAGCGCAGCGGGCGTGCCTCTCCCAATGCGGTTGTGTCGGGCTGCAGATAAAACCATGGGGAGGGGCTGGGAAAGCTCGCCGACGCCTGAAAATTGCGGCTTTGTGATCGACGAACGGGCTCGTTTTGGACCGGAAAGGGCTTAGATGGTCGGTTAGTTGGATCATCCTGGGGGGCGAATTTTCAGGTGTGTGATGTCAGTCCTGAGTACCCTCTTCGGCTGTTGGCTTGCGTTAAACGCGGCGATCTTTGCGGCCCTCTATTTCAGGCGTCCTAACCCCAAGCGGCGGGCTAAGTTGTTTAGCTGGGTCGTCCGCGGCCCGGGTTTGCGCCGCCTGCGACATTACCGCTTCCGAGCATGACCGACGCGCCGGCGTAGCCCGACAGGCCATTATCGGTGATGTGAGCCCCGAATGCCCCTGCGCGACTTTAGGAGGGCCGCTGGTGCGGGTTTGGTTTGCGGGCTGTAAGGCGGGACAATGCGAAAAAAACGCAGGACCGCCCGATTGTGAGTCAGGCGGCGGGGGTTCCGACGAAACCATTTTCCAATCGCTGCGAAGCCGTCCGGAAATGATCACCAGCTACCATTGCCGCGGGTCCGCGTAGCGTGAGTGGTGATTTATGTCGAGCTCTTTTCACAGTGCAGACAGACGCACCTATCGGAGAGTTATGCTGGTAGGCTTGCTTTTTTGCGCGGCGTTCGTGGTGATCAGCTTTTTTGCGAGAGAACAGCCGGCAAATACCTACGTTCTGAAAAAGGCGGATAGGTTGGTTCGCACCGCTGGCTCTGCGGCGCCTGCTAACTAATTGCCCAAGAGAACTCGGGCCGCCCGGCACGAAGCGAGGCGGCCCGGTTCTTGCGATGCTCGAAATGGGGGCCTATGGCCCCGTTCCAAATCGGAGCATTCGGAGTACCGGTGACGAAACATCAGCATCACTTTGGGAATGGGAAGATCATCGCGTTAAGGGAAACGTCTCGGATTGGTGCGCTCATTGGAGATCTCGATCGACTGGCCCAACTCCTCGATTGCGACATTGCTGCAGAGGAGGAGCGCGCGCAGGTGTTAACTTCCACAGACGCTGCATACCCTGTCCTCGCCAGAACGTTGGCGGCGCGCCGGGATAATCTGAGGGCCACCATCGCCCTGCTCGAGCGGCGGTTTACCAAGGTTCAGGAAGGCGCGGAGAAGATTCTCTCTAGGGCAAAGCGCGGGACCGAAGGCCCGTTTGATGGTCACCGCTTCAGCCTCCTAGCGTCGCAAGCCGGTAAGGCGGTCGCAAGCCCCGGCAGCACCGGCCGAGGAGCCGGCAGGTGCTCTCCAATCGGCTTTGTAATGGCGCAGAATGAGGCAGGCGAGCCGCTGCTTTGTATTTTGCACGTCATATTTTTAAGCTTAAAATAATAAGTACGGGTTGGGGCGTGATCCTTAGCGGGTGACGTCATGCGCGCTCGTAACGGAAGAGAGCGGAGAGCTCGGAGAGGGCGCTACTTTCTGCGCGACCTGGCCGGCTTTGCTGATATTGAGCGTTTGCTCGCGACCGACGTCATTCGCGAGCGGCTCTCGCCTGATGTTGCAGATGATGATGCGCCCGCCGACGGCGCAATGACGTCGGTGGCTCCTTGGCCGCGGCCAGGAGGAGGTTTGCGAAGGCGGAGGTGAGCATCTGGCCCTATCTGTTTCGCGGCGTGGCGCACAACCCTCCGCGAGATGGGTCCAGCGTTGGCAGTCGCAAACGTCGGGCTCCATATCGGAATAGGCCTAGTCGCGCCGAAACCATCCGCCGCCTGGTCGAACTCGGGCTGAAGGTGAATAAATGACCGCCACAAGTCATGGCCGCCGATCGTGGAAAGATAGTCCCAAAGCGAAGAGGATTGCGGCGACAATCTCGTTATTGTCGATCGCCGGCTTGATCGCGATGCTCGCCATCGCCTTTCTATTTACGCAATAAACTTCCCTCACGAGTTCGCCATGAGGTTATGATCGGATTCAAAACAAGGGCACTGCGTTGCGAAGCTGGATTAGCTTACCCATCGTAGTTGCGATTTTTGTATTGATCGGAGTGGTCAGATATTTCAGCAAATGCGTATTCCGGGAATCGTGGCGCTAGGCGCCGCTGGCCGGCTGCGCGTCGAGTTCGGCCGATATTGCGCCGGCCTATGTCTCGCCGGTCGTCTATCAGGGCTACACCTGCCAGCAGCTGGCGTTGGAGGCTCAAGCTTAGCGCCTGATTTTGAGAGACCCTCGAAAGTTCCAACCAAATCAGCAGGCGGCGTACCAGCCGTCAGGGAACGGGATCAGCGGCCAAGCCGTCCCGTTGTCGTTGGCGGCTCTGGGCGGCACGCCGGCGAACATCGGATTGTGGGCCATAATGGCCATGAGATCTTCCTCCGGAATGGGCGCGACGGCCGTTCGCACGGCTTCCAGCAATCGGTCGTATTCAGCTTCGCTCATCGCGCTCTCCCAGCTTCGGAAGAGCACGCTCGCAAAACTCCTTTGTTTCCCGATTGCTCGGATCACTCGAATTTTATCGATCCGGCGATCGCGGCTTAACTGGTTAACGATCTCTTTCATTTTGCCGCCGAAACGGTAGGCGGTTGCACACCGAAGTCAGTGTGAGAAGAATCACATTTGCCTGGAAATAGTTCGCGTATTGGCCGTGCAGACGAGGGCGCTGACGACAGCGTCGCAACATCAGGGACACTGCCATGGACGCGAGACCTGCACAATCCTCCAAGCCGATCACCCGCGCAGCTGCGGCGCTTGGCCTGGTGATAACATTGTTTTCGGCGGGCTCCGCGTTTGCGCTCGGCACCCCCGAACAGCGAAAGGCCTGCACCCCGGACGTCTATCGCCTTTGCGCAGGCGAAATCCCGAATGTGCGCGCCATTACCGCCTGCCTGCGGCGAAACAAGGCGAGCCTGAGCGATGCCTGCCGGGCAGCGTTCGAGCAGTCGGGCAACTGACGCGGGCGCACTGAAAGACACGCGATGTCATCTCAGTTGCACAGAATTGACATCATCAAAACCTGTGAATTTGTGCGCAGCAAGTCGTTGTCAGCCAGCCGGATTTTCCTCTGGTGAGGCTGTGGAAATGCTGCGGACAATTATTGGACGGTGCATCGGCGGCCACAATTGCGCCTGAGCGGCAGACCCGCTGGCTGCGATCCTCGTTCTCTGGAAAATCGATCATCCGCAAACGGCAGAGCATTTTTTTGGCAGGGCTGCCCAAATCGCAGGCCCGCCCGATCCAATATTTTGTGCGCCCCTAGACAAGCTTTTTCGCAGGCGTTCCCCCTAGGTTTTCCTTCAAGCTTTGGAACATGGCAGGCGCCATGACAACGTCGAAGGAGCTGGCAAGATGCGTAAATGGCTTTTCAAGGAAGCACGGCAGGCGTCACTTCCGTGGCGCAAGGCTGTACAAGGCAAGGCTGCGCTAGCCGCGATCGTCGCCGCGGCATTCCTGTTGCCCGCGGGCGCGCAGGCAGCACCGGCCGGCTGCGCGGCGTTGCAGGCAAAATATCCGGCCTGGAAGGGCAAGACGCTGGTCAACGCCATCAACCCGCACACGCCGGGCTATGAAGCGATCGATCCGAAGGATCCCAACAAATATGTCGGCTTCGACATCGATCTCGGCGAGCAGATCGGCGAATGCCTCGGCTTCACGCTGACCTACAAGGCGGTCACCTTCGCAGCCCTGCTGACGACGCTTGTCGAGCGGCCAGGCCGATATCGTGATCTCCGATATCTATGCCACCGAAGAGCGCGCCAAGGCCGCCGACTTCATCACCTATTCGAAGGTGTTCGACGGCGTTCTGGTCGCCAAGGGCAACCCGAAGAAGATCACCGGCATCAATACCTCGATGTGCGGCGCCGCCGCGGCCGAGAACACCGGCTTTGTCGAAGTCCCGCTGGTTCAGGACCTGATTCCGAAGTGCAAGGCCGAAGGCAAGCCCGAGCCGACGCTGCAGCTCTACGACAACAACGCCAACTGCATCCAGGCGATCCTGGCCGGCCGCGCCGACACCTATGTCAACGACGTCAACACCGTCGACCAGGCGGTGAAGGCCAATCCCGACAAGCTGGAAAAGGCGATCGCGGTGACGATCCCCTATTCGGTCGGCATCGCCGTGCCCAAGGACAAGCCTGAATTCCGCGACGCGGTGCATGGCCGCGCTGATCGAAATCCAGAAGGCCGGCATTCACATGGACGCTGCTCAAGAAGTGGGAGCTCGACGTCAACAACTTCAAGGAACCGGACATTCTCTCGGCTGATCGAGTCACTGTGATGTCGCTGTTCCTCCACTACCTCAGTCTGCCGTATCTGATCGAGGGCATCTGGTTCACCCTGTCGGTGACCGCCCTCGGGCTGGTCGGCGGACTGATCCTCGGTCTGGTCCTCGCGGCGATGCAGCTCAGCCGCTTCTGGCTGCTGGCTGCGTTCGCCCGGGGCTACACCGTGATCTTTCGCGGCACGCCGCTGATCCTGCAGATGGTGTTCGCCTACGACGCCTTGCCGCAGATCGGCATCAAGCTTCCAGCGCGATCGGCGCTGCAGGTCTGGCGCTCGCCGCCAACGAGGCGCCGTTCATCGCCGAAATGCTTCGCGCCGGCGTGCTCGGCGTCGACCGCGGCCAGGTGCTGGCCGGCCAGGCGCTCGGCATGACGCCGGCGTTGCTGATGCGACGCATCATCGCGCCGCAGGCCATCCGCACCATGATTCCGGCGTTCGGCAATGAAACCGTCAGCGCGCTGAAGAATTCCTCGCTGGCGAGCGTGATCTCGGTGCAGGAACTGACGCTGCGAAGCACGCAGCTTGCCTCCTCGACCTTCGACTTCTTTTCGATCTTCTTTGCCTCCGGCCTGATCTATCTGGTGCTCACCACCGCGGTCAGCCTGATCCAGTTGTTCGTCGAACGGGCGCTCGATCTCGACCGCCCTCGCCGCGAAAGTCGCTGGCTCGCGCCTGCTGCCCTGGTGTCGCGTCGATCTCCGTGACTGAAGCCGGTTGAGCTTGCGGAGAAAGCCGCGCCAACCGTTGCGGCCGATGCCGCTGTCCAGCCGGAGATTCCGGTGCCGCCGTCGAAGATGCTCACGGCTTGGATCGCGCCAAGCGCGTCCGCCACGCTTGACCCGCAACAATGTCGCGGTCGAGGTCAGCGGTCTCTACAAGGCCTACGCCAGCCAGACGGTGTCTCGACGGCGTCGATCTGACGGTGCGCGTCGGCGAGGTCGTGGCGCTGCTCGGTCCGAGCGGTTCGGGCAAGAGCACGCTGCTGCGCTGCATCAACCATCTCGAAGGCTGGGATGCCGGCATCGTCAAGGTCGGCGGCCGCCGCCTCGGTTTTCGCGACGACGGCAAGCCGCTGTCGCCGCGCGCCATCGCCGAAGAACGCGCCAGCGTCGGCGTCGGCATGGTGTTCCAGCAATTCAACCTGTTCGGTCATCTGACCGCGCTGGAGAACGTCGCGGGCCCGCTGCGCTGGGTGCATGGCGTGTCCCGGATCGATGCCGATCGCCGCGCCCGCGAGCTGCTCGACCGCGTCGGGCTCAGCCAGCGCGC
Organism: uncultured Alphaproteobacteria bacterium; assembly: GCA_963713785.1. Lineage (GTDB taxonomy): Bacteria > Pseudomonadota > Alphaproteobacteria > Rhizobiales > Xanthobacteraceae > Bradyrhizobium. The sequence goes on along the minus strand of CAVQNB010000001.1, from coordinate 615,916 downwards.
CGACGCCTTGCCGCGGCATCTGTCCGGCGGCCAGCAGCAGCGCGTCGCGATCGCCCGCGCGCATCGCGCCCAATCCCAGCGTGCTGCTGCTCGACGAGCCGACCTCGGCGCTCGATCCGGAACTCGTCAACGAAGTGCTGGAAGTGATCCGGCGGCTGGCGGTCGAGGACGGCCTGACCATGATCATCTCGACGCATCAATTGCGCTTTGCCGACGAAGTCGCCGATCGCGTCGTGTTTCTGAGCGGCGGCTCGATCATCGAGGAGGGACCGGCCCACGAGGTGCTCACCAATCCGCGCAACCCGCTCACCGCGCGTTTTCTCAGCGTGATGGAGGCCGACAAACCGACCGGAGGCGCCTGCATGACGCGACGGCATGCCGCCGCTCGCATCTCAGATGCCGTCGATTTCCCGACAACTTGCGTCCGCAAGCGTCAGCCGAGGCCATTGCATGAAGCACCATCTCCTTCCGGTTTCGCCGGCCAACGTCCACTGGGGCTACTTCAGCAAGAAGGTCGCCGCCGGCCCTGACGCTGAAGTTCGGGCGACCGCGCCACCATCGAAACGCTGACGCATCATGCCAACGACGACTATGAGCGCATGATCGCCAACGATCCCGGCGCCGAGAGCGTGTTTCACTGGACCGCGAACACAAGGCGGTGGTCCGCCGCGGCGCCGGCCCGACCGAAGGTCCGTTCCAGCCGCGGCTCCGGCGAAGGCGTTGGCGTTCATCTGCTGACCGGTCCGGTCGCGATCGAGAATGCCGAGCCCGGCGATATCCTGGAAGTCCGCATCCTCGACGTCCGGCCGCGCCCGAGCTGCAACGCCTGCCATGCCGGCCGCTGCTTCGGCTCCAACGCCGCGGCCAATTGGGGCTTTCACTATCACGACCTGATCGAGGAGCCGAAGCCGCGCGAAGTGATCACGATCTTCGAACTCGATACCTCGGGCGAGCCGTTCGCCAAGGCGGTCTATAATTACGTCTGGACCCCGCAGACCGATCCCGACGGCATCGTGCATCCGACCATCGATTATCCCGGCGTGCGGGTCGATCACGCAACCATTCGCAAGCGCGAGAACATCCTGCCCAACGTCAAGGTGCCGGCGCGGCTGCACTTCGGCACCATGGGGCTGGCGCCGTCGGAAGTCAGATTTCGTCAGTTCGATTCCGCCGAGCTATACCGGCGGCAATATCGACGACTGGCGCATCGGCAAGGGCGCGCGGATGTATTATCCGGTCGCGGTGCCCGGCGCGTTCTTCTCGGTCGGCGATCCGCATGCGGCGCAGGGCGACAGCGAACTCGGCGGCACCGCGATCGAGACCTCGCTGACCGGCGACTTCGAATTCATCCTGCACAAGCACCGCGATCTCGGCGGCACGGTGCTGGAAGGTCTTGACCCATCCGATGCTGGAGACCGAGCAGCCCTGGTCGATGTACGGCTTTACCTTTCCGAACTATCTCGCCGAACTCGGCGCGAACGCGCAGACCGACATCGCCAACCATTCGAGCCTCGACAAGGCGATGCGCGATGCGTTCCGCAAGCTGCGCCGCTTCCTGATGACCGTGCACCAATTGAGCGAGGACGAGGCGATTTCGCTGATGTCGGTCGCGGCCGATTTCGGCGTGACCCAGGTGGTCGACGCCAATTGGGGCGTGCACGGATCGATCCGGAAGAACGTCTTCAGGTGCGACTAATGCCTTGAACAGAAGCGGCTTTTAGCCGTCATTTGGGAAGTGGAACTGGCGTTGTCGCCGTCATTGCGGCGAGCAAGCACGCTTGTCTGGCACGGGGGTTGCTTCGATCGGCCGAGGTGGGTCGATGCGATGAGTTTCCGTCCGTTCACCAGCGAATCCTACGCACAGGATGACCGGCCCGAAGCCTGGCGGGACGTGCTGGGCGCGGTCGGCCTGCAGCCGGCGTCGGCAAGCGCATTCACGACGGACATGCGACCGCATCCCGTCGCAACACCGTCGGCGTGGCGCTGACCAGGATTGCGGCGGGATCGCAGGGCGTCTCGCCGCTATCGCAACCGAACGAGGATTTGCCGATCGTGCTGTTGCCGACCGAGGACGGCGTCGTGCTCGGCAGGGCGCGAGCCATCAGATCGTTCCGGTCGGCCATCTGCTGTTGCTGCCGCGGAGCGGCGACTGGCGTGTCGTGTTCCAGCGGGACATGCGCGCGATCGTGCTGTCGGTGACCTCCGACGCGCTTCACGGCCGCATCACCGGCAAGCTCGGATTCAACGAAGCGCGTGTCGTGGCGCCGGGAGGACTCGCCGACGTGTTCTCGCGCACGCTGGAGGCAACCGCGCGAACGCTGGAAACCTTGTCCGATGTGGAATGGTCCGCCATCGCACAAAGCCTGGCCGAGCTTCTGCTTGACGCTGGTGCACCGGCTCTCGGCGCCGACGCCGGACAGCAACAACACCGCCACCCAAGCGGCGATCCTGCACCGGATCTGCCAGACCATCGAACGCAAGCTCGACGATCCCGAGCTGTCGCCGGCGCGCGTCGCGCTGGCCGAGGGGATCTCCGAGCGCTATTTGCAAAAGCTGTTCGAAGGGGTCGGGGACAACTTCACCCATTACGTGCGAGAGCGGCGGCTGCAGCGGGCATGGGCCGATCTTGCGAACCCGGCCGAGGTCCATCAATCGATCTCCGAGATCGCCTACCGCTACGGCTTTGGCGATTCCGCGCATTTCAGCCGCACCTTCCGTCACCGGTTCGGACTGTCGCCGCGCGAATTCCGCCAGCAGGAGGCCGAACGGATGGCCGCGCCGTTGGCGGTGGGGCAACGCGGCTGGCCGCAAGATGCGCTCGCGCAACTGCGCACCCACCAGGCACCGGCCGTCGTCAGGAACAGCGCCGTCATCGGCGGCTCTGAAACAAGTGATCTGAAGAGTCCGGCCGGCCAGGCCAACCACTACATTGCGGTCGACGCCGCGCGGGTGCACTGGGGCTATTTTCAGCCGCGCGCTGCCGCCGCAGATCGAAATCGGTTCAGGCGACACCATCACGATCGAGACGTTGACCCAGCATGCCTCCGACGATCCGGAGCGGATGATCGTGGGCGACGCCGGCGCCGAGAGTGTGTTCGGCTGGACCAAACATCACAAGAATGTCGACCGGCGCGGCGCGGGCCCGATGGACGCCAGCGTTTTCGGCCGCGGCGCCGGCGAGGGGTTCGGTGTGCACATCTGCACCGGCCCGATCGCGGTGAAAGACGCGCAACCCGGCGACGTGCTCGAAGTTCGCATCCTCGACATGGTGCCGCGGCCGAGCCGCAGTCCGCGATTTCGAGGGGCGGGTGTTCGGCAGCAGCGTCGCGGCGTGGTGGGGCTATCACTACAACGAGTTCCTCGCCGAGCCGAAGCCGCGTGAAGCGGTGACGATCTACGAGATTTTCGACCGCGACGAGACGCCGCACGCGCGCGCGATCTATTCCTATCGCTGGGAACCGCAAACCGATCCGTTCGGCGTGGTCCACAACACCTACGATTATCCGGGCGTGCCCGTGGTGCCAGGGACGGTCAAACACCGGCACGCGGTACTGGATGACGTTCGCATTCCGCTGCGGCCGCATTTCGGCGTGATCGCGGTTGCGCCACGCGAAGCTGATTTCGTCGAACTCGATACCGCCATCCTATTTCGGCGGCAATCTCGATAACTGGCGGCTCGGCAAGGGTTCGACCATCTATCTGCCGGTGTCGGTGCCGGGCGCGCTGTTGTCGGTCGGCGATCCCCACGCAGCCCAGGGCGACGGCGAGCTGAGCGGCACCGCGATCGAATGTTCGATGACCGGAACGTTCCAGATCGTTCTGCACAAGAAGGGAAATCTTGCCGGCCGCGCCTTCGCCGATCTGACCTATCCGCTGATCGAGACCGAAACCGACTGGGTGCTGACCGGATTCAGCCACCCGAATTATCTCGCCGAATTCGGACGCCAAGGACAGAGCGAGGTCTACGCAAAATCCTCGCTCGATCTTGCGATGAAGGACGCGTTCCGCAAGATGCGCCGCTTCCTGATGAACATCAAAGGACTGAGCGAAGACGAGGCGATCGCGCTGATGTCGGCTGCCGTCGATTTCGGCGTCACCCAGGTCGTCGACGGCAATTGGGGCGTGCACGCGATCCTGAGCAAGAGGCTGTTTTGCGACGCGTCTCGATAGCAGGGATCAACTTCCATGAAATTCCACATGATCGCGGGCGGGCCGAAGCCGGTCGCGCCATTCAGTCATGCCGTCGAAACCGATGGTTTCGTCTTCGTCACGGGTCAGATGCCGGATCGCGCCGGCGGCGCCGGGCGTCCTGCCCGAAGGCATCGTCGCGCAGACCCGTGCGGTGATGGAAAACCTGAAGATCGTGCTGGCCGGCATCGGGCTTGGGTTCGAGCATGTCGTGATGGCGCGAATTTATCTGACGCGTTTCAAGCACGACTACGCCGCGATGAACGAGACCTATCGCAGCTACTTTCCGCCCGACCGCCTGCCGGCCCGCACCTGCGTCGGCGTCACCGGGCTCGCCTACGACGCGCTGATCGAGATCGATCTGGTCTGCCGGCGGAGTTGATGGTGCGGATGGTGCGAAGTGCGCGCGTCTGCGCATCGATGTCATCGACTCGCTTAAAAATAAAGTTGCGGGACCTGCAACAAAATCACCTCATTGCGGAAGCGGCGCACTCCCTCGCAGAACGGGCTCGGGAACGTTGCACCGAGGCAACGGCCTGTTGAATCCAGCGCCGCGCTCGAACCATCTTCACGGCATTGAGAGCGCCGGTCCATCGCGCCTAACAAAGGTTTTAATAGTGAAGGTGAGGTTGGCTCTTATCTAAACAATGTCCGCATAACGAAGGGGACAGTCGCACTATGACGCCATACCTCATCGCCGCCCGCGCGGGGATTATCTGCTGGGTCACGCTCACCTTGATGCCGGTCGAAGTCGTCTTTGACTGGCTGGAAGACGAAATCGAAGGCGACCATGATGATAGTTCGATGCATCGATAACTTGTTTCAAACTGACGTTCTGGTTGAGGGCTGGGAATACGAAGTCCGCGCCGAACGTGACGACTGCTACATCCTTTCCGGCTTCGACAAAGGCTTCAGCAAGACGCGGTTTGAGATCGTGTTCCACCCATCCTATGCCCCGGTCAGGCTCGAGCATCCTCATTTCAGCCCAGCACAATAGAGAAAAGCCAACATGCAAATCGCCGTCGTCGCCCTGATGTGCCACACGCTGGCCAGCATCCCGCAGCCGGTCTGCCGCGAGGAAATCGTCGTCAAGGACGACATGCCCATGCAGGCCTGCATGCTCTCCCAGGCCGCGATCGCCGACTGGAAGGCGCATTCGATCTATGCCGGCGAGCAATGGGCGATCGGCCGCATCAAGTGCGTCCCCGGCGACTACGTCATCAAGGGGGCGATCTGATGCCGGTCAGCCAGCTATCTGCGTCGGCGTCACCGGGCTCGCCTGCGATGCGTTGATCGAGATCGATCTGGTCTGCCGGCGGCCACAAGGGTGATACTCAATTTCTGACGAAGTACAGCGGCGTTCGGATCGTCAACTGGTAAGCCGGCTTCGGCACCCAGGAGATCTCGGCGGTCACGCCGAACAGGCGGTTGTCGTTGTCGTCCATCCCGTCCAGATCGAACCTGACGATCGGCTGGGTGAAGGGCCCAATCGGCGTCAGGTTCAAAAGCTGCGCGCCGCCGAACGACTGGACGCCGACGCGGCCGGTGAACTTCCAGTTGTCAGGCCATTGATGGTAGCTGCCGACATAGCCGATGATGTTTGGATTGATCCGTGCCAGCGGAGAATTGACGTCTACTCTCGTGTACTGGACCCCCGCGAGCAGCCCCTTGGTCTCGTCCTGGTTCAGCGCACAGTCGAACTCGAGGACGTTGTTGAGCGATGTCGTGGCAAGCGGAGAGTCCGGCACCGCTCGGGTGACCGTCATCTGCAGCGTCATCGTCGGGATCGATCCACCGTTCTGCTGATAGATATCGGCCTGGAATCCGACATTCCAGCTCGAGATCGCAAGCGTCGACCAGTCGGACGTGCCGCTTTGCGAGGCGCTGGCGGTAAAGCCGCCACATAGCGAGATGCGGTCGGTGACATCGACCGTGAGCGGAACATCGACCCCGATGCTTTGGCTCGACGGCGACGACAGGGTAGGGCTGGTCGGCAGCGCCGGAAGGTTCGCAAGCGTCGTGGCATTCGTCAGTGCCGAGAGCGACTGAAGCGTCGCGACGGCCGTCGACAGCGAAGGACTGCTGAAGCCGATCGAAAGCGAATTGGCAGGCACTTTCGCGTAGTTGGTCCGCAGGTCCAGATAGATGTTGGGCAGCGTCGAAGTCGCTTGGATCAGGCGCTACGTGTCATCCATGGGGACTGCGATGAAACGCCGCCGACGATCGCATAGGACGCGTAACCGGCAATGGCTAGCGAGCCATCGCCGGCGGCTGCGGCGATAACGCGGAATTAATCTCATCAGCCCATAATCAAGGGCAGTTTTAGATGGGTGCCGCGTAAAGGAGCCGTCGCGAGGACGATCCAGCGACGGCTCTCTTTTTGTTCACTCATTTGAGGTCAATGCACGTGACGAAGACATCGGAAACGCAGAGCCAAACCGAACAACCCGAATCCACAGCACCGAGCAGACTATCCAGCCGGAAATCGATCTTGGCGCTGTCGGTGTTCGCTCTTGGCCTAAACGCTACTGCGGCCGTCTATACACTGTCGCCTTCCGATTTTGCCCTGCCGGATGTCGGCAGTTTGGCCGAACTGCTTCCGCACCAGAAAGCTTCCGATCCAATACCGGATCCGGTTGTCGCCGCTTTGAAGGACATTCAGTCAGCCCAGCAGCAACACGTTGCATCGCTGCAAGAGAATAGCTCCTCGTTGCAACAAAACACAGCTCTGCTTCAGCAGGATTCAACTACGCTTGCTTCTCTAAGAGAGAGCATCACGGATGAACAAGTCGACGTGAAGAAAATATCTGCTCAGATAACGGATGAACATGTCGACGTGAAGAAGATGTCTGCTCAGATTTCCACGCTTATAGCGAAGGTCGACTCGCTGCAAAATGCAATAACGCCGGAAGTAACTTCCTCCATTCCAAAAGGGCGCGCTCGTAACCGGCTATCCGGAGTGGTGCGCAAAAGGATGGCTCGGCAGCCTAAACCTGTCGGGCCTATCTCGGTTGGAGGAGCTCCCCTAAGTCTTCCAGCTATCGCGCCACACCCAGAAGGCTGAAGACCTATCAAACAGAAGAGCGGGGCGCGGGGCTTCGGTCCCGCGCTTTTATCGTTTCAAGGCGACTGTCGCGGTCGGATCACACGTGCGATTTCAGTTGTGCCGCTGCAATGCCGCAACAATCGGTGGTTAAATCGGACCCTCTCTTGCAGGGAGGAAGGTATGTTCAGAAATCTTGCCGTGGCCATAGTAAGCGTGTGTGCCGTTGCGACTAGTTCTCCGGTATGGTCGCAGAATAGCCCGGGTGAGGCGAAGCCGCCGCCGCCTGATCGCCAACTCGCGCCAAGCGACTTTCAGCAGCATCAAATGAGCTGCTTGGATATACAAAGAAAGAGCGATGATAGGTATTGCAGAGGTGAGGTAGCGCGACGCCTATTCAAACTTTTGGGCAAGAATTCAACCCAAGACGAGGGCTGGCTTAAGAGGGAAAGCGCTGAGGGGTTCCTGAAATGTTGGGCCCGTGACGACAACGATGGAGCTGATCCTATCGTATCAATGACCTATGCCTGTCGGGTTCGGGATTAATGAGGCAAAACTGGCCCCGGGGACTAAATTGCGTATGTGATGCGACTTCGCGCACCTCGCCATAGTGGCGCGCGAGCCGCAGCTCGCAGTAAGCTTTCCATAGACCCGGCGTCGGCGACGATGCTCGCCGCGGGGCATCGGTCCCCGCGCCTAAGCTACGGGAAGTAGCTCACAATTTCTCCAGCCGGATGCGCAATCCAGCTGTGAGCTGGGCCGCCTCGCTTCGTGCCGGGCGGCCTAGGTCGAAAAATGGCCATCGCTGCCGGAGGGAGCGACGGCCAGCGCCTACACGTTGATCTCGCCCGCGGCCCGCACAATCGCTGCAATGGCTGCCTTGGCTGCCGGCGACGAGGTTCTCCCTCGCAAACGCACAATGCCCGTGGTCGATGGCGGCGACAGCCAGCCGTGCACGACAAGCCGGACGAGCGTGCCGGATTCCAGCTCCTCCCGTATCGCCGCGTTCGTCGCACCCAGAACGGTATCCGTGGTGAGCGCGACCGTCTTGAGCATGCCATAGTTGTCGCACTCGAGCGCAATGGTGGCCTCCTGGCCCTCAGGCAGGCCCAGCAGGGCGGCCAGTTCCACCTTTGAGGGGCTCAGCAGCTTCGGTACCGCGAGACCGTACGCCCAGACTTCCTGCAGCGTGCGCTCGCGCCCGGTCAGCGGATGGCCTGCCCGCACATAGAGGTTGGCCGGCTGCCCCCCGATCAGCTGGATGTCCAGCGCGGCATCCCTGGGCATGTCGCGCACATCGGCGGCAAAGAACTCGATGTTCTCGGTACGCAGGCTCTCCAGCAACTGCACCCAGTTGCCGACCTCCATGCGCAGCGCCACCTGCGGGTGCTGGCGGCGCAGCGCCACAAGCGCGCGTGGCATCAGGGTGGCCGTCAGCAGCGGTCCGACACCGAAGGGCGTGTCGCCGAGCTGGCTGTCGCGGTAAAGATCCACGTCGCGCTGCAGGCAACGTGCCTCGAACAGCAGCTTGCGCGCCCGCTCGATAACGAATTGGCCGGCCGGGGTGGGGCGGACATCACCAACGTCGCGGTCGAACAGGCGGATACCCAGGTCGCTCTCGATGGCCTGGATGCTGCGGCTGAAGGCCGGCTGGCTCAGGTGGGCGGCTTCGGCGGCGCGGGCGAAGTGCAGAGTGTCGGCAAGGGCGACGACGTGGTTCAGGCGGCGCAGATCCATGGCATTGCTCTCCATGCATTAAAACGATGCGAATTATGCATTGGACGCATTATGATGGCACTACTAAGATCGTTCTCACAATACAAAACATGAGAGCGGAGACGCCCCACATGAGCTCGCAACTGCAATACCTCCTGATCGGCGCCTGCATCCTGGGCTTTGCGGCCATGGAGTTTATCACCCGGCGCTACCAGGCCGCCGTGCGCGGCAACGCGACAGCCAACGACACCTGGCTGGAGGTGCTGATGTTCGTCAGCCTGATCGCCATCACCCAGCCGATCGCACTGCTGGGCAGCAACGCGCTGTGCAACTGGCTCATGCCCGCGCAGCACAACGCCTGGGCCAACCTGCCGTGGTGGGCCATGGCCGGCCTGCTGCTGATCGGCGATGACCTCACGCAGTACCTCTGGCACCGCGCCTCGCACACGCCGCTGCTGTGGCCGCTGCACCGCGCGCACCACAGCGCGGCCTACATGAGCGTGCGCATTACCTACCGCAACAACTTCTTCTACTACCTGATGATGCCGGGCCTGTGGATCGGCGGCGTGGCGGTGTACCTTGGTTTCGGCCCGGTCTACGCGGCGTACCTGGTGATCAAGCTGGCGGTCATCCTGGGCGCGCACTGCGCCTGGGCGTGGGACGCGCCGCTGTACCGCATCCGCGCGCTGCATCCGCTGATGTGGGTGCTGGAGCGCACCATCTCCACGCCGGCCACGCACTGGGCGCACCACGCGCTCACCAACGAAGATGGCATCGGCCACTACAAGGGCAACTTCGGCAACCTGCTGTTCTTCTGGGACGTGCTGTTCGGCACCGCGCATATCACACGCAAATATCCGGCCAAGATCGGCCTGCAGGACGACATCCTGTTTGGCCCGGAGCGCTGGACGACGCAGATGTTCTACCCGCTGGTCCACTCCAAGCGCGAGCATTCGGCGCTGCGCTCCGGCGGCTATGGCTTCACCGAAGCCGACCTACAGACCGAAGCTAAACAGGAGGCCGCATGAACGACCGCGCCAGGTTCGACGTGCTGGTTACCCCGCCCGTGTGGGTAGCGTAATCGAGACGCAGCAGCAGGCGTTCGCGATGCCTCGGAAGGAGCTAAAATGCGTAACCATCTAGTCCGCGAGCGGCCTCTTGGCCACGCCGAGATGACCCGAATGGAAACCATCATGCTTGCGGCTGGGTGGAGCACCGCGCTTGTGGCGGTCTTCATCCAACTCATTGGTATTGGTTAGGAGAAGGCGATGATCGTCTGTTCTTGCAATGTGTTCAGCGACCATCAGGTGCGGTCAGTGGTCGTAAAAGAGGCGCGACGGCCCCGTATGAGCGAGGTGTATGCCTGCCTCGGATGCAGCGCCCAGTGCGGCCGCTGCGCTCACGCTATCAAGCGGATCATGGATGAAAGGCCCGGCTCCGTTCATGCGAACGCAAGCATGCACTAACTTGGAGTTGATACAGTCACGGTCACACGCGCCCTCGTTATTTCGCTTGGAGGACACGCGAAAAACCAAGAGAAAGGGAGCATCATGAACGTGCCTGTCAATTCCCGTTCGATCGACATTCCCACTGAATTTCAGTCCTGCTTTGACAAGCAGCGTGCGGCTTACCTGGCGGCGCCGGAGCCATCCTATGCTCAGCGCATTGCTGACTTGAAGTCGCTGACGCGTCTCCTGAAGGACAATAAGGACGAGTTGGTGGCAGCGATCAACGCCGACTACGGCAACCGGTCTGAATTCGAAACCCTGTTCGCCGAATATTTCGTTGTCCTGGAGACCGTCGCCGACGCAGTCAAACATTTGAAGAAGTGGATGAAGCCGCAGCGCAGACACGTCGACTTCATGACCTATCCGCTCGCGCGAAATCGTGTCATCCCGCAGCCGCTCGGCGTTGTCGGGGTCATCGTTCCCTGGAATTTTCCGCTCAATCTCAGCTTCTGCCCGCTCGCAGCGATTCTGGCGGCCGGCAATCGAGCGATGGTCAAGATGTCGGAAAATTCAAAAGCGCTCGCCCAGATTCTGATGCGCGTTTCCCCAAAGTATTTTCCGATCGAGAAGCTTGCCTTTTTCGAGGATGGCGGCGGACGAGGACCGGGATTTTCGTCATTGCCCTTCGACCATCTGCTGTTCACGGGATCCGGTGCTACCGGTCGCTCGGTCATGGCCAACGCGGCCCGCAACCTGACCCCTGTCACGCTTGAACTGGGCGGCAAGGCACCTGCGATCGTTGGGCCTGACTTCCCGGTCAAAACAGCGGCGGAGCGCATTCTCTGGGTGAAGATGTTCAATGCCGGTCAGATCTGTACGAATGTCGACTACATGTTTCTGCCCAAAGGGAGTGAGGACGAGTTCGTCCGCCATTGCCGGCGACTGTTTGCCGAGCGCTTCCCGGACATCAACGGCCCGGACTACACGTCGATCATCGATGAACGGTCTTTCACGCGGCTGCAGGCGACGCTGGAGGATGCCCGTACAAAGGGCGCGGTCCTGGTCAATCTTGCGGAACAGCAAATTCCGGACGCGGAGCGTCGCAAATTTGCACCGCATCTCGTGCTAAATCCGACGGAAGACATGATTGTCATGCAGCGCGAGATCTTTGGCCCGATCTTGCCGATCAAGACGTATGCAGATCGGCAGGAGGTCGCCGACTATATCAATAGTCACGACCGCCCGTTGGCAATCTATCCATTCACTCACAATGCCGAGCTGCGCGACTTCTACATCTCGCGGGTCATGTCGGGTGGCGTATCGGTCAATGAAGCTCTCCTGCACGTCGGCCAGCACGACCTGCCTTTCGGTGGGGTCGGGGCGAGCGGCATGGGCCATTACCACGCGCGCGAGGGGTTCAACACCTTTTCAAAATTGCGCCCGGTCTTCTACCAGGGCCCTCTCTCGCCGATCCAAATGCTATTTCAGCCGCCCTACGCCGGCCGCGCAATGAGCGTCCTGCAGACGATGATCAAATGGAAGACGTGATGCGTGACGTGAGCATGTCTGGGGCAAACGGACATGGGAAGCCGTGGTCGCGGTCGTGAACGATCCTCGTGCCATGATCGCTAATATTTTGCGTGTCCTTCCAGAGACAACAAGCGTGGCCGTTGTGATCGGCAACTCGCCCATCGAAAAGTATTGGCTGGAGCTGATGCGCACCGAGTTCAAGCCGTTTGAGAGCCGCGTTTCGTTTACCTGGTTCAACGAATTGTCGTTCGAGGAGATGCTCAAGCGCGCTTCCGCGCTTCCGCCCAAGTCGGCTATCTTCTATGGCTTGCTGGTGGTGGATGCGACGGGTGTCACGCACGAAGAGGGGAGAGCGTTGGCCGCGCTGCACGCAGTCGCCAACGCACCCATGTTTGCGGCGTTCGATGTCTTCCTTGGACAAGGGATCGTTGGTGGACCGCTGATCAATGTCGCAGACCTGAGCCAGCAAGCCGCGAGCGTTGCGGTACGTGTTATGGACGGAGAACCCCCCGGCTCCATCAAGGTGCCTCCGATAGGACCAGGAAGACCAAAATACGATTGGAGGGAACTGCGACGCTGGGACATCAGCGAAAGCCAGCTACCGGCCGGGAGCGAGATTTACTTTCGTCCCCCCAGCCCGTGGCAACAGTACCGGTGGCAAATCACCGCCGGGCTGGCCGCTCTGCTGCTCCAGGCCGCCATCATTACCTGGTTGGTCGTCGAGCACCGCCGGCGAAACTTTGCCGAAGCTGAAGCCAACAGCCGCCGCCGCGAGGTCGTCCGCCTGAATCGGGTTACAACTGCGAACGTGCTGTCATCATCAATCGCCCATGAGCTTAACCAGCCCCTAGGAGCGATCCTGAGCAACACCGAAGCCGCGCAAATGCTGCTCAAGGCCAATCCGCCTGATCTTACTCAGATCGGCGAAATCCTTTCCGACATCATCCGTGACGAACACCGCGCGAGCGAGATCATTCACGGTCTGCGAAGTCTGTTGAACGACAGAAAAGAGGCCAAGTTGCAGTCGCTCGATCTGAACGACACAGTTCCGGAGCTGGTCAAAATTGTAACGCCCGAAGTCATCAGGCGTGAAATTACGCTGCGCACCATACTTGCGCCTGAAGCGCTGTCGGTGCGAGCCGACCCGATCCACATGCAACAAGTATAATCATCAACCTCGTCATGAACGGTATGGATGCCATGGAGGGGTTGCCGCGACCAAACAATTTGACGATTCGGACCCGCCGAGATGCGGAGCGCGACGTCGCCGAAGTGAGAGTATCAGATTCCGGAACCGGCATTCCGCAGGAAAACTTGACGCACATCTTCGATCCCTTCGTTACGACGAAACGGCAAGGGACGGGGTTGGGATTGCCGATTGCGCGGACAATCATCGAAAGCTACGGGGGCACCATCTGGGCCGAGAATCGTCAGCGTGGCGCGATGTTTTGCTTCACGCTGCCATTGATCCGTGCGGCGTGACGAACGATAAAAACTCGCTCGCTCAGATCAGATATCGAGCGGAAACGAAAACCAGCGCCGCAATCCAGACCGTTTCAGCTACCATGAGCCCAATCGGCTGCCAGCCAACGGCAAACACCTGTTTGAACGACGTCTTCATACCGAGTGCTGCGATCGCAGCAACCAGAGGCACCAGCGCGAGACATCATTCAGGACATCGACGGCGAGTGCGGAGATAACACCTGCACTTCTTAGAGCTACCAGCCCCGCGAAGCCGAGCAGAAAGAGAGGAAAATCCGCCTTTCCGCGAGCGCCCTCGGCCGTGCGGCGCCAAAACATGAGCGGAATGGCGAACACGATGGGCAGCAGAAGGGCGACCCTCAAGAGCTTCACATAGGTCGCAATATCGCCTGCCGCCGGAGAAATCGTATAGCCCGCGCCGACCACCTGCGCGACATCGTGAATTGTTCCGCCAAGGAAGACTCCGCTCTGGCCGTCGTCGAAGCCCATCGCTTTCACAAAGGCCGGATAGAGAATCATCGCGATGGTGGAGAGCGCTGTCACGACGACGACGGTAAGGATCGTATCCCTCTCGTTGTGCTCGTGGTGCGGCAGGCTCGAACCGACGGCAAGCGCGGCGGATGCTCCACAGATCGCCACGGCGCTGCCACTCAGGAGTCCGAACATTGGACGAATCCCAACAGACGAGCGGCTGCCACGCCGAACGCCATTGTCGTGACGACGCCTACCACCACCGTCAGCACCGGTCCGATCCCAAGATCGAGGATCTGCGCGACGGTAATGCGGACGCCGAGCAGTGCGACGCCAACACGCAGCAGCATTTTCGAGCTGAACTCGATTCCGGCGATGCAGCGCCCTTCTTCGTGCAGAAAGTGAAAGGCCATGCCCAGCAGCAGCGCAAACAGCATGACCGGCGAATTATAGCGCTGCGCGAGCCAGGTCGCGGCGAGTGCGATCGTGCCGCTCGCCAAAAGGCCCGGTGAGACGGTCGCGGCCGCCGCCGACGCGACCGACGGCCGAAACACGAACACCGGTCCCATAACGACCTCAAATATGCCCAAACGGCTTGTCGCCGCAGATTGTGACGCGATGGCCGTAGCGCTTGTGCGGCCAGTAATCAAACAGGGCCTGATGTTGCGCGCAACGATTGTCCCAGAATGCGATCGAATTTTTTTGCCATCTGAACCGGCACGATAGCGTCGGGGTTTCGATGTGCTGGAACAGGAAGGCGAGCAGGGCGTCGCTTTCCGGCTTGCGCAGTTGCGGGATGCGTGTCGTGAAGCCGCGGTTGACGAACAGCAGCTTGCGGCGCGTCACCGGGTGGAGGCGCACCACCGGATGCTCGGCGCGGGGAAACTGCATGTCGCTGCCTTCGCCCGGTTTCCGGTCGGAATGCGCCTTCCAGCTGTCGTGGACGGCGGTCAGTCCGTCAAGCATCTTGCGCATCGGTTCCGACAGGCTTTCATAGGCCGCATACATGTTGGCGAACATGGTGTCGCCGCCGCCGTCGGGCGGGACCTCCTTGATGTAGAGGATCGAGCCCATCGGCGGCTCTTCGTCACAAGATGACGTCGGAGTGCCAGGCCTCGCCCGCCACGCGCTTGCTGGTCTCGTCAGCCTTGATCACCAGGATTTCCGGATGCTCGGGCACGCCCTTGGCCGCATTCGGATGCACATGAAGCTTGCCGAAGCGCGCACCAAAAGCCTTGTGCTGTTCGATCGACAATTTCTGATCGCGAAAGAACACCACCAGGTTTTCCGTCAGTGCCCGATGAACTTCGTCGAATTGCCGGTTGCTCAATTGCTTCGAGAGGTCGACGCCGAAAATCTCGGCGCCGATCATCGGCGTCGTCTTCCGCACTTCGATGGTTTCGTAGGTCATGGTCGTTTCTCTCCATATAGGACCTGCAAGGTTATGTTTGAGCCGAATTGATCCGCACATCTCCGCCGGAAGTTCGCGGCGGAGATGTCGCTTTCGCTCTCGTCAGGCCGCAATCGCCCGCACTGGGAATCCGCGTTGTCCCGGCTCGCGGTTGGGCGGCATGCCGAGCTTGGCGAGCGTTTCCTCGGTTGAATTATATTGCACGCCGATCTGGTAGATTTCGCGCGCCTCCGGTCCGGTCGCGACGTCGCGTCCGATTTCGCGAGCGAGACGCACCATCTGCTCGATCTGCTGCACCGAGGTCATACGCTCGCCCTTGCGCCGCCAGATATTGTCCTCGATGCCGACGCGCACGTGCAGGCCGAGCGCGATCGCGATCGTGTTCATGGGGATGACCGAGCGCATGATCCCCTCGATCGTCAGCACGGCGCCGTCAGGCGTTCTGCGAACGAACTCCAGAAGATCGGCGGGATGCGTGCCGGAGGCGCCGCCTCCGATGCCGACGTAGTTGAGGTTCAGCGGCCCCTTGTAGACGCCGCGCCGGATCAGCCGCTCGACGGTTTCGAGCTGCGCGATGTGCCCAAGCATGAAATGCGGCTGGATGCCGCTCGCCTGCAGCCGCTTGAGATGCTCGAGATAGAATTTCGGACCGGCTTCCAGATACATCTCACGGTAAGCTGCGAAATAGGCCGGGTTGGTCCACGAGGTGCCGTCGATGTCGCCATCCATCAACAGTTCGGTGACGTTCATCGTGCTGCTGTTGATCGCGATCGTCACCTGATCGGGCTTTGGCTTCAGTTCGGCCAGCATGTGCCGCGTGTCGTCGCTCAGCCATTTGGCCTCGGTGCCTTCGCCTTCCGGCGCAAACGAGATCGAGCCGCCGACCTGCAACAGCATTTTCGGCACCGCCGTGCGCAGGCGATCCAGCATCTCGTTGAAGACGCTGAGGCGCTTGGAGCCCTTGCCGTCCGCTTCGCGGCAATGGACGTGCAGCATGGTCGCGCCGGCATTGTAGCAATCGACAGCCTTCTGCACCTGGTCGGCGAAGGAGACCGGAATATCTTCAGGGAAGTCGCCCGGCAGCCATTGCGGACCGTAGGGTGCGACCTGAATCACGAGCTTCTGCTGGTTTTCGGGTAGAAGGGAATCGTCGAGGAAGTGCATTTTCGTTCTCCGTTGGTTAGGGTTGGTTAGGGTTGGTTGGGGTATTCCGGGCGGCCAGTTCCTCCACGAGGATCGGCGCGCCAAGAGACATTGAATGGATGCCGAGGACGCTCACCGCCTGAAGCACGGCGAGAATTTCCTCTTTGGTCGACGCCCGTCCGAGCGCGCCGCGAATGTGGCGGCGGACACCCGGCGCGTACAGGTGCGTGCAGGACGCATCGACTGCGATCGCGATCAGCTCCCAGGTCTTCGGGTCGAGCGCACCGCGGACGAGCGGCGTCGACACCCATATCCACGAATTTCTCGGTCCAGACCGGATCGAGCTCGGCGAACGCATTCCAGGCCGGGTTCCAGCCGCCGGTCGCGCGCAGATGGTCGGTGACGGGTGTTGGCGGATTTTTCTGATGACGAGCGGACATTTTCTGTTCTCCGGATGGCTCAGGCTGCTACGGGCACGGTGTGAGTGAGTTCAGGGC
The DNA here is from genome assembly GCA_963713785.1 of uncultured Alphaproteobacteria bacterium. GTDB lineage: Bacteria > Pseudomonadota > Alphaproteobacteria > Rhizobiales > Xanthobacteraceae > Bradyrhizobium. The sequence goes on along the minus strand of CAVQNB010000001.1, from coordinate 598,987 downwards.
GCAATTGCAGGTCGGCCACCGCGTCGCGGTCCTGCCGATAGAAGCGCGAACCGATCACGAGCAGGGTCGCGGCCAGGCCGCAGGACAGCGGCACGATCGCCATCGCCGTCTGCAAGCCGAACGCGTCCGAGAGTGCGCCGGTCATGAGCGGGCCGACGCCAAGGCCGAAAAGATTCTGGACGATTGCCACCATTGATCCGGCCGTCGACCTCAGCGCGGGATGGACGACGTCGATGGCGACCGCGGGAATGGGACCGGTGGTGCACCCCATCAGGAAAGCGCCGCAAATGATGACGCCGATTTGCAGTGGTCCGGGCGTCAGCGCACCGAATGCGGTGGCAAAGCAGGCGAGCGTCGCGAGGCAGCATGCAGCCGGCGTCAGCATGCGCCAGCGAATGTCGCGCTGCGCAAGCCGGTCGGCAACGATCGACCAGAATACGACGCCGGCCGTCCCGCAGATGATGACGCCGGCCGCCCAGATTCCGGCACGATCGGCCGGCGCGCCGTAGGCACGATTGAAGAAGCTCGGCAACCACGCGAGGATGGTCGAAGTCGTGATCAGTTGCAGGGCGCCGGCGAAATAGGCCGCGACGCCCGAGCGCGCGCGAAACAGTTCCAGGGCAATGCCGCGCGCCTTGTGTAGCCCGCTCGCTGCGGCGACGGGAAGTTCAGGCGCCTTGTAATCGCGCACGAACAGATAGAGCAGAGCCAGCAAAAGTCCGGGGAAGCCAACCACACCGAACGCGGCCTTCCAGCCCCAACGCGCCGAGATGAAGCCGCCAAGTACGACGCCCAGCACCGAACCGAACGACGCTGCCGCCAAAAATCCGCCGATGATCGTGGCGCGCATGCGGGTCGGAAAGACGCTGGACAGGATCGCACCCGCGGCCGGGCCATAGCCGGCCTCGCCGAGACCGATGAAGCCGCGTGTGACAAGCAGGGCTCTATATGACCCGGCGAAACCGCAGGCGATGGTCGCCAGGCTCCAGACCGTGGCCATCAGCACCACGCCCTTGACGCGGCTCCAACTGTCGACGAGCAGCGACAACGGCAGGGTGCCGAGTGCGATGATGACGGAGACGATGGAAATCAGCGCACCGAGCTCGCGGTCGCTGAGCGACCACTCCGCCTTGAGATAGGGAAACATCGAGACGACGATCTGACGGTCGACGAAATCAAAGGTCATCAGCAGGAAGGACAGCGCGAAGGCCAACCAGGCCTGCGGCCTGGATACCAGATAGCCGTGCTCGCCGTGGTCTGGTCCGGTCACGTGCATGGCCGTGCGTCTCCCTGGGTGCGTTTCCGTTTGAACCGTCGTCGTCGCCTGGACGATGTCTCGTTGCAGCCTCAACTACCCGAACCGCCAAGACAGCGTTTGACGATTCCTGACAGAGCTTTTACAATTTGCGACAGGGAGACTTTTGCGATGCCGGATCTGATCCGTGCTGCGTGCCTCACGCATTACGCCGACGTTGCGCGGAGCGTCGGGATTGATCCGGCCAGAATGCTGAAAAGTGTTGGGCTTCCAGCAAGAGGCCTCGCCGATCCCGATATCAAGATCCCGAGCGGCGGCTTCCGCAGGCTCCTTGAAGCCTCCGCCGCCGCGGCTGGTATTGACGATTTTGGTCTCCGGCTCGCGGAACGGGGTGGATTGTCCAATCTTGGACCGGTCGCGCTCGTCGCCCGCGACCAGCCGACCGTAGGCGCTGCGATGGAAGCTCTGGCCCGCTACATTCACGTCCACAACGAGTCGGTTCGCCTGCGTATAGAGCGGCACGGCGATCTCGTCATCATCGCGCCGATGCTGTTGCTCGGCCGCCCAGCGCCGGTCCGACAAGGTGCAGAGTTGCTGCTAGGCATCACCTATCGAATCCTCAGCGCGTTCCTCGGAGCGGGATGGCGACCGCTTGATGTGCAGTTCGCCTATCCGGCGCCGCGCAACCGTGAGACCTACCGCCGGTTCTTCAATTGCAATGTCGCGTTCGGGGCGGAGTTCGATGCAATCACCTACCCCGCGATCGACATGGACCGGCCGATGGCCGCGGCGAATGCATCGATGGCGCGATATGCAGAGAGCTATATCGAGACGATCGCAGCGCGCTCGTCAACCATCGAGGGTAAGGTACAAGAGTTGGTAGTGGCTCTGCTGCCGACGGGCCGGTGTTCGCTCGATCGTGTGGCCCAGCATCTCGGCTGCGACGGCCGTACCGTGCAACGCCGGCTCGCGGAGCACGGCAAGAGCTTTTCGGAGCTTATGGACGAGCAGCGGGCCGAAATGGTCATTCGTTTGATTGAGGACAAGGCTCGCACGCTACCTGCCGTTGCTGAATTTCTCGGGTTCTCGGCGCAGAGTGCGCTCGCGCGCTGGTTCCGCGATCGCTTTGGCTGCAGCATCACACAGTGGCGGACCGATCCAAAGCATCGATCGGTGCTTGAAAAAGCGGGGTGAGCTTCGGACCGCTCTACCCGGAGCGGGTCAAACCCGTGTCCTCGCCAAATACACCGCCGGCAAGGAGCTCGCTACGGAATCGCCAAGGAAGCGCGCGCAGATCGCGAAAGTCACAACCTGCCGCGAAATGTAAAAACCGTGTCGCGAATCGTCAAACCGCGTTGGTCAGCATCGGCTACGCCACCGCCCATAGTCCACGCGCCCCAAGGAAAAGCCGCGCGGTTCTACGGAGAGCACAGATGTTGGTTCGGAAACGTCAACTGTTCGCTGACATGTCGGCGGAAGCCTGCCTTGTGTGACGGCGGCTTGGAGCGGAGCGGTGGGCGGCTTGCTGCTCATCATGCTCCTAGTGCGCTTGTTCAGCTAGGAGTGTGTCGTGATCGTGTGCAGCTGCAACGTCCTCAGCGACGCCGAAGTAAGGTCCGCTATTACAAGCGCCGCACCGCGGCCGCGAATGGGCTACGTCTACGCCTCTCTCGGCTGCGCGGCGCAATGCGGCCGCTGCGCCCAGACGATCAAGGTGATATTGGAGGAAATTAGACGTTTGGGGACAAACGAGATTGTGGCAACGAAAGCCGCTTACGCAATGGCGGTCGCAATCCCGTGACACGAGATGGGCAAGATGATCGCGTCGATTGGAGCGCCGACAAATTGCAGGATCCCGGCCTGTGCTGAGTTGCAATTTTTTGGCGAACGACAGCATGGATTTGAGCAGGCTAACGAAGCGAGACGACACAAGAGTCCTGACCGACTAAGACGGCGTCCGTAAGCGTTCGGTCTCTGCACTTTGCTCAGCTCTTGACAGAAATCTCTGGCTTTGCGTGCCCACGGCAGCAGTTCCCGGATCGGCGTCGCAAGTCCGTCGAGACCCTTGCGCATGTCCCCGCCTTCACCTTCTCCTTCGCGGCTTGGTGTGCCACGCGCGCCTCTACATCTTGGTGATGCCGAATGGCGCAAAATACCACCGTCCATCAGCTTAAAACGCGCCTCGCGCGGCTTGAGGCCGCGCAACGCTGAATCGGTGAGAATCTGCTTCATTCCGCCCCCCATCAACCTAACTCGGTCGATACCCTGTTTTGCGGCGATACCCTGTTTTGATACCCTAAAAACTTGCCGCCGCCGACGAACAGTGACGAACCGGCGCGGAGCGCACAGGTGCCAAGAAATGCCTATTTTACAGGGCTTTTTGACGGATTTGAGGAGGGGAGCGAACAGTCGCGAACGGGGGCGAAGGTGACTGGCTCCCCGGGCTGGATTCGAACCAGCGACCATTCGATTAACAGTCGAATGCTCTACCGCTGAGCTACCGAGGAACAGGCGAAACCGGTGTTCGCAAGCGGGCAGCGTATAACAAAGCCTCCGGCGCTTGCAAAGGACGAAATGCGCCACTGACGGCTGCCTCCGGCAAGCGGCGGAAACTCTTTTGGCGCAGCGGTTTGTCGCCGCTTGTTGATGCGAAAGCTGGTCGCGCACCCGGCAAGCTTGCACAGCCCTGCCACGGCCTGCGCATAGCGCGGACCGCCAAATCGACTCATTCGCGACGAAGGATCTATGGTGCCGGGTTTCACGGAGGTGATTCGATGCCAGACGCCATGCAGACCGATCTCATCAGGCCGGTGCCCTCGATCGTTCCCGAGCGACATCCCCGCGCTGAGCGACGACGAATGCCTGGTTCGGCTGGCGCAGGCCGTCGAGAATCATGATTCCGACGCATCTGGACGAGGTCGCGAGGCTGATCGGGCGGCTCGCGGTGACGATCGAATAGATCGGCATTCGCGCAACTGCAGGGCCTCGTAGCGCGGCGGCGGAACGCGGCGTCCGCGCTGCGCAATCGGCGTGTTGCGTTTTGGCGAAGCCTTGTACCAAAGATGACGCGGTTCTAGCTCCTCCCGCGGCAGCGTCCGCTCGACTTCAGGGTCCGCCAATGTCCGGTTTTTCGACCGCGCGCCAGAAAATGGTCGATGGTCAGGTGCGTCCCAGCGACGTCACCGATATCAGGATTATCGATGCGATGCTGGCGGTGCCGCGCGAGGCCTTTGTTCCGCCAAAGCCAGCGCGCGCTGGCCTATCTCGACCTCGATCTCGACGTCAGCGAAGGCGGCTCCGCCAAGCGCTTCCTGATCAAGCCGGCGGTGACCGCGAAAATGCTGCAGGCGGCCGAAATCAGGGACACCGACAATGTCTTGGTGGTCGGTTGCGCGACCGGATATACCGCTGCGCTGGTTGCCAAGCTTGGCGGCGCAGGTGACGGCGACCGAAAGCGATCCGGCGCTGGCCGCGAAGGCAAGGGATGTCCTGGCCGAGCTCGGGCTTGGCAACGTCACGGTCAAGGCCGCCGCGGCCGCCGAAGGCGATCCGGCGAACGCGCCCTATGACGTGATCGTCCTCAATGGCGCGACCGAGATCGCGCCGATCGGGCTTTACCGGCAGCTCAAGGAGGGCGGCCGGCTGGTCGGGGTGTTCGCCATGACGCAGCCGCCGCGGGCCACGATCGTGACGCACTCCCATGACGATTTCGGGAACCGGGCGCTGTTCGATGCCGCTGTCCCGGTCTTGCCGGGGCTTGAACGGCTTCCCGCGTTCGTTTTCTAGCCTTTTGCCGCACTCGCTCATGCAAGCCGCTCTTAAAATCCCGTTCTAAATCAGAAGTGTGGCCCGGATGCCCCACGTAAAGAGTTTCCACCGTCGCTTGCCTGCCGGGTGGTTCCGTTCCCGCTTGTCGCGGCATAAGGTGTGTCGGGGACTGACTCGGAATGAGGCAGAGACCCGGTTCGATGCGCTCGAACCGGCGGACAAAATGAATGGATTACCAGGGATGAATGGGGTGAAGGTCGTTACCGGAGCTGCGGCTGCGGTCCTTCTGATGGCGTATGTGGGCCCGACGCCTGCCCTGGCCGATACGATCGAGGCTGCGCTGGTGCGCGCCTATCAGAACAATCCGCAGCTCAACGCGCAGCGCGCCCCGGTCAGGTCCACCGACGAAAACGTGCCGCAGGCGCTGTCGGGCTATCGTCCGAAGGTCGCGGTCACCGCCAGCGCCGGCTATCAATATACCGATACCAATTCCACCTCGGCGGCTCGCCGACCGCTATCGTCCGGACCGAGATTCACGGCACCAACCCGCCGCGCAGCGCCGGCCTCACGGTCACGCAGACGCTCTACAACGGCAATCAAACCGCCAACAAGACCCGCGCGGCGGAGAGCCAGGTCTCGGGCGCGCGCGAAGGCTCTGCGGGTGCTCGAACAGACGGTGCTGCTGTCGGCCGCCACCATCTACATGGACTATCTGCGCGATGCCGCCATCGTCGAGGTTCAGCGCAGCAACATCCGCGTGCTCGAACAGACGCTGAAGCAGACCCGCGATCGCTTCAATGTCGGCGAAGTGACGCGCACCGACGTCGCGCAGTCGGAGGCGCAGCTTGCCGCCGGCAAGACCCAGCAACTGACCGCCGAAGCCAACCTGACGACGACGCGATCGAATTTCCGCCGCATCATCGGCAACGAACCGGAAGCGCTCGCGCCGGGCTCGCCGGTGGATCGCTTCTTGCCGGCAACGCTGCCCGGCGCGGTCGAACTCAGCCTGATCGAAAATCCGAACGTGACGGCGGCGATGTTCGGCATCGACGTCAACTTTCTTCAGGTCAAGGTGAACGAAGGCGCGCTGCTGCCGACCGTGACGCTGCAGGCCTCGGTGCAGCAGTCCTATGAACAGACCATGACGATCTTCCGGTCGTTCGGCGCCTCGGCGATCGCGCAGGTTTCGGTTCCGATCTATCAGGGCGGCGCCGAATACTCGCTGATCCGCCAATCCAAGGAAACGCTGGCGCAGCAGCGCCTCAATCTCGAACAGACCCGCGACCAGACCCGCGCCAACACGGTCACGGCATGGGGCCAGTTGGTGGCGGGCAAGGCGCAGGTGGCCTCGGCGCAGTCGCAGGTGACCGCGTCCGAGATCGCGCTCAACGGCGTGCGCGAAGAAGCCAAGGCCGGACAGCGAACCACGCTCGACGTGCTCAACGCCCAGCAGGCGCTGGTCAACGCGCGCGTCGCGCTGGTCACCGCGCAGCATGATCGCGTGGTCGCGTCCTATGCGGTGCTTGAACGCGGTGGGACGGCTGTCGCCGCAGGTGCTCAATCTTGCCACCACCGTCTACGATCCGAGCGTGCATTATCAGCAGGTGCGCGACAGCTGGTTCGGCGTTCGCACGCCCGACGGCCGCTGATCGCAGCGTGCGTCATCGGCGCGCTGCGGACGTCGTCAGACCGGCGAAACGTGCGCGATCGCTTGTCGCCGACCGATCGTGCCTCGGTCAAGGCCGATGACCGCTTTGGCGGATCATGCGCCAGCGCGTTGCTTGCAATCAATTGTTGCCCTGACGTACCTTTCCTGGAGGCAGCAGAGCGATTCGCGCCGCGTCTGGCATCCTTCGGCCGCGACGCTTCGGTGCTCCGAGCAGGGGCGGGATCCGCGCGATCTGTCGAGCGGCGCTTGATCTGGGGACAAGTCAGGCTTGTGCGATGAAAATCCCGGCCTGCATATCCGGAACCGGCAAATCCTGTCGTGGCTTGGTGTAAAACGCATGCGAAGGCGTTGATGATGTGGAGTCGGAGATGACGCAGCCTGCAAAGGTCCAAGAACCCTCGATGGAGGAGATTCTGGCGTCGATCCGGCGCATCATCGCCGACGACGAAGCAAAGCCGCCGGTCGCCGAAAAGCCCGCCGGCCGCCGGCGGCGCCCGCGAAGCCGGAGAAGCCGCGCGCAGCGGCGCCGGCGGCCAAGGCGCCCGTCATGAATGACATTCCGCCGTCGGCCATTCCCGCCGCGCAAGCCGCCGCCGCAAAGGCGGCCGCCGCCGCCCGCTGCACCGCCGCCGCCGCGCTCCGCGCCGCGCCAGCCGCGTCCAACAGCCAGGACGACATCGACGCGATGCTGGCAGGTCTCGACGAGGCGACGTCCGAGGCCGAGATACGGCCGCCGCAGCCTGACGGCGAGGTGTTCGAACTGACCGACGAGATGGCGCTGCCGGATGCCGCCGCCGCAGCCGCGTTCCACAAGGTCGAACCGGAGGACGATCTCGAATTCACCGAGACCGCGGCGGCCCGGGCGGTGCACCGGCAGCCCGCGTTCGAACCGCCGCCCTTCGAAAGTCCCGCGGCTCCGCCGCCGCAGCAGATTCTGTCGCGCTCGACCGTGTCCGCGGTCGAATCCGCCTTCAACACGCCTTGCCCATACCGTGCTCAGCAACAACGCGCGGACGCTGGAAGACCTGGTCAAGGAAATGCTGCGGCCGATGCTGAAATCCTGGCTCGACGACAATCTGCCCGGACTGGTGGAGCGCATCGTCAAGGCGGAAATCGAGCGGGTTTCGCGCGGCCGCTAGACGTCCGGGTCCGCCTCGGGCCGGTTGTCGGCCCTGATTCAGCCATCACATCGGGCTTTATCCTGCTTTCGGCCTGACCTGTCGTGTTGACTTGGCGCGCTGCGGCGGCTTTCTAGCGCGTTCCATAGCCACGATTGCATTGCCATGATCGAGAAGAACTACCAGCCCGCCGATATCGAAGGCCGCATGTCCCGGCTCTGGGAGGAAAGCCGGCGCGTTCAAGGCCGGACGCCCGGAGCGGCGCGACGCGCAGAGCCGTTCACCATCGTGATCCCGCCGCCGAACGTGACGGGCTCGCTGCATATGGGGCACGCGCTCAACAACACGCTTGCAGGACATCCTCTGCCGCTTCGAGCGGATGCGCGGCCGCGACGTGCTGTGGCAGCCCGGCACCGATCACGCCGGCATCGCGACCCAGATGGTGGTCGAGCGGCAATTGATGGAGCGGCAGGAGCCGGGCCGGCGCGACATGGGCCGCGCCAAATTCCTCGAGCGCGTCTGGCAATGGAAGGCCGAGAGCGGCGGCGTCATCGTCAATCAGCTGAAGCGGCTCGGCGCCTCCTGCGACTGGTCGCGCGAACGCTTCACCATGGACGAGGGCCTGTCGCGCGCGGTCGTCAAGGTGTTCGTCGAACTGCACCGCGAGGGGCTGATCTACAAGGACAAGCGGCTGGTGAACTGGGATCCGAAGCTGCTGACCGCGATTTCCGATCTCGAGGTGCAGCAGGTCGAGGTCAAGGGCAGCCTCTGGTATCTGCGCTATCCGCTCGAAGGCAAGACCTTCAATCCCGGACGATCCCGCGACCTTCATCGTCGTCGCCACCACGCGGCCGGAGACCATGCTCGGCGACACCGCGGTCGCGGTGCATCCGGACGACGAACGCTACGCGCATCTGGTCGGCAAGCATGTGATCCTGCCGCTGGTCGGGCGCCGAATTCCGATCGTCGCCGACGAATATTCCGATCCGGAAAAAGGCTCGGGCGCGGTCAAGATCACGCCGGCGCATGACTTCAACGATTTCGAGGTCGGCCGGCGGCACAATCTGCCGCAGATCAGCGTGCTCGATCAGGAGGGCCGTCTCGCGCTCGTCGGCAACGAGGACTATCTGCGCGGACTGCCGGAAGGCGCGGCGCAGCTTGCCGAGGAATTGAACGGCGTCGACCGCTTCGCCGCGCGCAAGCAGATCGTGGCGCGGCTGGAGGATTTCGGTTTCCTGGAGCGGATCGAGCCGAACACGCACATGGTGCCGCATGGCGATCGCTCCGGCGTCGTCATCGAGCCCTATCTGACCGACCAGTGGTACGTCGACGCCAAGACCATGGCGCAGCCGGCGATCGCGGCGGTGCGCTCGGGCGCGACCGCGTTCGTGCCGAAGAACTGGGAAAAGACCTATTTCGAGTGGATGGAGAACATCCAGCCCTGGTGCATCTCGCGCCAGCTCTGGTGGGGTCATCAGATTCCGGCCTGGTACGGGCCGGACGGCAAGGTGTTCGTCGCCGAGACCGAAGAGGAAGCGGTCGGCAACGCGCTCGGCTATTACGTCGAGCAGGAAGTCATCACGCCGGAGCAGGGGCGCGAGATGGCGCTCGATCCGGCCAAGCGCGAAGGCTTCATCACCCGCGACGAGGACGTGCTCGACACCTGGTTCTCCTCGGCGCTGTGGCCGTTCTCGACGCTGGGCTGGCCCGACGACGACACCGAGGTGAAGCGCTATTATCCGACCGACGTGCTCGTCACCGGCTTCGACATCATCTTCTTCTGGGTCGCCCGGATGATGATGATGGGCCTGCATTTCATGAAGGAGGTGCCGTTCTCGACGGTCTACATCCACCGCCTGGTTCGCGACGAGAAGGGCGCGAAGATGTCGAAGTCGAAAGGCAACGTCATCGATCCCGCTCGGCGTCATCGACGAATACGGCGCCGACGCGCTGCGCTTCGCGCTGGCGCGCGAGGCGGCGCAGGGCCACGACATCAAGCTCGTCGCCGCAACGCGTCGAGGGCTACCGCAATTTCGCGACCAAGCTCTGGAATGCCTGCCGCTTCGCCGAGATGAACGGCTGCGTGCTGCCGCCGGGTTTCGACCCGACCAAGGCGAAGGAGACGCTGAACCGCTGGATCGCGCACGAGACCGCGCGCGCCACGCGCGAGGTCACCGAGGCGATCGAAGCCTATCGCTTCAACGATGCCGCGGACGCGATCTATCGCTTCGTCTGGAACGTCTATTGCGACTGGTATCTCGAACTCGCCAAGCCGGTGCTGCTGGGCGAGGACGGCGCCGCCAAGACCGAGACCCGCGCCATGGTGGCGTGGGCGCGCGACGAAATCCTCAAACTGCTGCATCCGTTCATGCCCTTCATCACCGAAGAGCTGTGGGCGGTGACGGCCAAGCGCGACGGCCTGCTGGCGCTGGCGCCGTGGTCGCGCAAGGCCGGCGAGCTTGACGCCGGAGCAACTGGCCTTGATGTCGACCACAAGCCCGAACGATCCGCTCGATTCCGCCGGTCCTGCTTGCGCTCGATGCCGCCGATTTCAGCGACCCCGCCGCCGAAGCCGAGATCGGCTGGGTGGTCGATCTCGTCACCGCGATCCGCTCGGTGCGCGCGGAAATGAACATTCCGCCGGCGACGCTGACGCCGCTGGTGCTGGCCGGCGCGTCGGCCGAGACCAAGGAGCGCGCGCAGCGCTGGAACGACGTGGTCAAGCGGATGGCCCGGCTCGCCGACATCTCCTTCGCCGATCGCGCGCCGGAAGGCGCGGTGCAGTTACTGGTGCGCGGCGAGGTCGCGGCCTTGCCGCTCAAAGGCGTGATCGATCTTTCGGCGGAGAAAGCGCGGCTCGACAAGGAACTGGCCAAGGCCGACGCCGACATCAAGCGCGTCGATGCCAAGCTCGGCAACGAGAAATTCGTCGCCAACGCGCCGGAAGAAATCGTCGAGGAAGAAAAAGAAAAGCGCGAGGCCGCGGTGGCGCGGAAGGCCAAGATCCTCGAAGCGCTGGAGCGGCTGAAGAACGCGATGCTTGACCACGTCTCCATCACGTTTTCCGATATCGCCGCGGAGACGGTCTAGCCGCGATGCGCGCGGGAAAGCCCAGCCGGATGGCACGTGGGGCGGCGGCCTATCGTGCGGTCCACCAGAGGGTGGACGGCGGGGTGATCTTCCGCGATCCCTACGCGGTGCGGATCCTCGACGCTGATACGCTGTTGACGCTCGACCAGATGGCCGCCGATCCGTCGCTGCGCCCGATGCGGCTGTTCATCGCGGCGCGCAGTCGGTTTTCCGAGGATGCGCTTGGCGCAAGCGTCGCGCGTGGGGTGCGACAGGTCGTGGTGCTCGGCGCCGGCCTCGATACATTTTCGCTGCGCAACCCCTATGAGGGCCAGGGCGTCCGGGTGTTCGAGGTCGATTTCCCGGCGACGCAGGCATGGAAGCGGGAGCAGCTTGCGCGCGCTTCGCTCGCCGTGCCTTCCTCACTCACCTTCGCGCCCGTCGACTTCGAGCGGCAAAGTCTCAGCCATGGCTTGGCGCAAGCAGGGTTTCGCGCGGACCGGCCGGCATTCTTCCAGTGGCTCGGCGTTGTCCCTTATCTGACGCGCGAGGCGATTTCGCAGACGCTGGATTTCGTGGCCGGCATCCCGAGGCGGAAGTCGTATTCGACTACGCTGAACCCTTTGAAAATTACCCCGCCGATCGCCGCGCCCACATCATGGGCGTTGCCGAGAGCGCGGCGGCGCGGGGCGAGCCATGGCTCAGCCTGTTTGACCCGCCGCTATTGTCCGACTTGCTGCGCAAGAAGGGTTTTGCGACGATCGAAGATCTCGGCCTCGCCGAACTCAGCGATCGCTACTACGGCGCGCTGAAAGAAGGCATCCCGATCGGCCCGGGCGGTCACGTCGTCCGGGCGCGAGTGACCTGAACGGCCTTCATGCGGCTTTAGAGTTTGCGGCCGCCCACGACGGCATCGGTTGCCAACGCACCCAGGCAGGTCGTCTAAGGGTGCGGAATAACCATCGCGCTAGCGATAATCCCGGCAGGACCACACGAACGAAAGGGCCCCCACGGCAATCCCGGCTATTGCAAAGACCGGGTCGGCCGCCAGACGCGCTTGGAAAGCAAAGGCGATAAAGACGGCTTCAAGAACGTAGAGCGGCGTGGAAGAAAGTCCGGGATTGGGACGATATCCCAGGCTATACAGCAAGACGTGAGAGACGAGCGTGTCGGACAATCGCGCGCCGATCAAGCCTGCCAGCGCAGCCGCGGTCCAATTGGCATTCAGCGGGCCTATGATGCCGACGAAGCCGATTGCAAACAGAGCGAGGGTCAACCCGACGGTAAAAAGCGGAAAACCCCATTGGTCCGCAATATCCAGGCCAACGATCGCACCGAAATTGCGCCACAGCGGGGCGCCGTCCTCTCCACTCCTGGTAGGAGTTCAGCAGCGTAATGGCGAAGTCCGCCAGCAGAATCACAATGAGAAGGGGTGCAGAGTTGAGCATGTGATGCGTGCTTGCACGCGCGGCCGAAAGATGCGCGTGAGCAATCTATGTCGAGAACACATCGCGCGCAAAGCGATCATCAACGACTAGCGCTAGGCCGGAAACGGCTTGCTGAGGAATTTCGATCCCTTCAGCCCGTAGCGCCAGGGCAGCTCGACCGCCTTGGTGATGCCGATCCGCACGCCCGAGACGACCTCCACATTGCTTGTGCGCGCGTGCAGTGCGATCGGCGGCCGGTCGAGCGGCAGCTCGCTGTGCGCGGACGTGATGCCGAGCGCCTCGCACAATTTGCCGGGACCCGAGCATAGCGAGCGTTGGTCATTTAGGCTGCGCCGGCGGCGCATCGCGGCCAGGCCATGGGTCGGCTCCAGCGCGCGGATCAAGACGGCAGCGGCCGAGCCTTCCTGCTCGCAGACGAAATTCATGCACCAATGGATGCCGTAGGAGCGATAGACATAGGAAAATCCGGCGGGGCCGAACATGATCCGGTTGCGCGGCGTCGGGCCGCGGAATGAATGCGCCGCCGGTTCGGTGTGATGATAGGCCTCGACCTCGACGATGATGCCGCCGACGCCATTGACCAGAAACGTCGCGCCGATCAGGTCGGGCGCAACCACATGCACGCTGCGGTCAAAAAATGAACGTTTCAGCGGCTTGCCGAGGGCAGGCGAAATCGGAGCTGATGGCTTCGACTTTTGAACCATTTTGAGGCGGGAATCAGCAGGGAATATGCGGGAATGCTGCCCAAGAGTGGCATGTTCTGTTAGGCTAGGCGAGCCGGGTTGCACGCATAGGCGACACGGATTAGCTAAGACTTGGAACCCCTCGCGGACCCTTATGGCCGTCATCATCGATACCGTTTCAGCCACGCCGCTGCGCCCTCGTCATCCCGAGAAGGCGAACCGGCCGGATGCCCTCTCGCCGCCGAAGCCGGACTGGATCCGTGTGCGAGCGCCGAACACGCGCGGCTATGCCGACACCAGAAACATCGTCAAGGAAAACGGCCTCGTCACCGTGTGCGAGGAGGCGGGCTGCCCGAATATCGGCGAGTGCTGGGATAAGAAGCACGCGACCTTCATGATCATGGGCGACACCTGCACCCGCGCCTGCGCGTTCTGCAACGTCAAGACCGGGCTGCCCGGCGCGCTGGATGCACTGGAGCCCGAACACGTTGCGGAGGCGACCTTCAAGCTCGGGCTTAGTCACATCGTCGTCACCTCCGTCGACCGCGACGATCTCGATGACGGCGGCGCTGAGCATTTCGCCAAAACCATTCGCGCGATCCGTGCGCGCTGCCCGGCCACGACCATCGAAATCTTGACACCGGATTTCTTGCGCAAGGACGGCGCGCTCGAAGCCGTGGTGGCGGCGAAGCCCGACGTCTTCAACCACAACCTCGAAACCGTTCCGTCCCGCTATCTCACGGTGCGGCCGGGCGCGCGCTATTTTCATTCGATCCGGCTGTTGCAGCGGGTGAAGGAGATCGATCCCACCATCTTCACCAAATCCGGCATCATGGTCGGCCTCGGCGAGGAGCGCCATGAGGTGTTGCAGGTGATGGACGATCTGCGCTCGGCGGACGTCGACTTCCTGACCATCGGGCAATATTTGCAGCCGACGCGCAAGCATCACGCCGTGATGCGCTATGTGCCGCCGGATGAGTTCGCCGGTTTTGAGAAGGTCGCCTATACCAAGGGATTCCTGATGGTGTCGGCGAGCCCGCTGACCCGCTCTTCGCATCACGCAGGTGACGATTTCGCAAGACTCAAGGCAGCGCGGGCAGCTCACGCCCGCTGACGAACGATGCCGAGATTTTCCAGCAAGCGCCGGGTCAACCACAGCGCGTCACAAATGTTCGACCTCGTCGCCGATGTCGAACGTTATCCCGAATTCGTGCCGCTGTGCCAGTCGCTGAAAATCCGTCAGCGCAAGCCAAAACCCAACGGCACCGAGATCGTGATCGCCGACATGACCGTGTCGTTCAAATTGGTGCGGGAATCCTTCACCAGCGAAGTGGTGCTCGACCGTCCCAATCTGAAGATCGCGGTCAGGTATTTGAGAGGGCCGTTCTCCAGTCTCGAAAACCGCTGGATGTTCGAGGCAAAGGGCGAGGGCGCCTGCGACGTTACCTTCTTCCTCGCTTACGAATTCAAGAGCCGGATGCTCGCGCTCTTGATGGGCTCGATGTTCGACGCAGCGTTCGGGCGCTTTGCGGCGGCGTTCGAAAAGCGCGCGGACGCGATTTACGGGAAATCGGCGACCGCGGGATGATGCGGCCCGGCAATGGAATCGGAAATTACGCCGTTCGTTTTTGTCCGATCGCCTCGAACTGCGCCTTCTGCCCGTCGCTCAGCGTCGCATAGAATTCCTCCAGCGCGGCGCTCACCAGACTGACCGCTTGCAGCATGGCCTCGAGCCGCCCGTCGACGGCGTCAAGGCGGGCGGGTGGTGTGGTCGTGTCTGTCGGTTGGCATCCAGCGCTCAGGATGTCGACAGCCCTGGCGCTGGCGTCCTGCAACCCTTTAAGAGCGGCGCGTTGCGTGTCGTTCGGGTGCAGCCTGGCCTCGATCTTGTCCGCCGGCCATTGCAACGCGGCCGCTTGCGCGGCGCCGCAACCTTGGACAGGGCCTTGGGCAGGCGCTTCCGTGGCCCCGTTTGCGGCGGACATCTTGCGCCGATCTTCGGCGAGTGCATTGAGCCGCACTTCCTGCTCGTCATCCATCAGGTCATAGAATTTGTCCAGCGACGGCTGCACCACTAACGCTGCCTGGATCATCGCCCCGATGCGCTGCTGCATGGCGGCCAATCGCTCCGGCGCCGTGAACGCCGTCTTCGTCGGACACGACGCCCGAATGATCTGAGTGGCCGAGATCAATGCATTAGCAAGATCGTCCAACGCGGCGCGCTGCACCTCATTATTCGGCGGTATCGCCTGCTGAACCTGATCGATGAGGAGGCCGGCCGTTTCGCGGCCGTCATCGCCGCAGAGCTGCTGCAGCGGCGGGACTCTGCGATGTCTTCGGCCGTGCGGGCTCGGTCCAGTATAGACGGCGAGGTCATCAGGGCCGTAGGGCGCAAAGATCGCGGCATAGATGTCCGGATAGCCGTAGTCCCAGAAGCCGATACCGTCACCCCAGATGGCGTAGTCGTGGATATCGTAAATGGCGAACGGCCAGAACAGCGGCCCGACCCATCCATATCCGCCGTCGCCATGTCGCCACCACCCGTTCGCGGTGCGGCCGCCATGCCAGCCCGCCAGCGCTGCAGCCGCGATGGCTTGCCTGCGCACCGCCGGGTTGCCAATCCCGGAATCCGTGGCGTTGCGGACGTCCTGCGATCCGAGCGAAGCCGTTCGGATGTGGCCGTGACGAGCAAAAGCACGAGCGTGATGTAACCCCGCGACCGACAATACGCGGGTGACTGCGAACCTCACGACCCCCACGGGACCGATCCCTCTGGCCAGGGCCGCACTCGACAGCAGGGTTGCCAGAATGACAACGGCAATTCCAATGCGCCACTTCGACATGGCACCCTCCCGCGCCAAGCCTCATCGCGTCATACAGATGACGGCGGATAGATGACGCCGGAGGGAACCGAAAGTTCCATCGTCTGCCGCGCAAGACCAAGGCATCGCGCTGAAAGCCGGCAAAAATCAGATCGCGGTAGCTCCAGACCGCCATTGCTGCACAGCACCGGATACCGGGTTCACGGTGCGCCCAACGATTATCACGTCCTTGGCGGCCGTCTCCGCTTCACCGCGTGGCGCCGCGGCGAGCGCGCCAGGCGCGGATGCAGGCGGCTCACGGCTTCACGGCCTGGCTTTTTCGGCGCCTGCGGTCCGCGCGCCAATTCCATCAGCATCCGCAGCGCTTCCACAACCGAGCGCAGACGGACGGCGCTGCGGCCGATCGCGCCGAAGCGCTGCTCGCGGTGCAGGATCCGGCCGTCGCGGGCGGCAACGGCGAAATGCACGAGGCCCACCGGCTTGCCCGGCGTAGCGCCGCCGGGACCCGCAATGCCGGTAATGGACACCGCGAGATCGACGCCGGCCCGCTCCAGCGCGCCGACCGCCATCTGGGTTGCGGTCTCCTTGGAGACCGCGCCGAAGGTTGCGAGCGTCGAGGCGTTGACGCCCAGCATCGCACGCTTGGCGTCATTGGAATAGGTGACAAAGCCGCGGTCGATGACGTCGGAGGAGCCCGGAATATCCGTCAGCGCGCCGGCAACCAGGCCGCCGGTGCAGGATTCGGCGGTCGCAATCGTCAGTTTCCGGCTCCGGCAAAGATCGAGTAGCGAGCGGGCGAGGGCGCGGGCGTCGCTGCCGCTCATCTTCATACACTCCAGGGCAGGCGGATGGTGGCGCTCGCGGTCGCGGCGATGCCTTCCTCGCGGCCGGTGAAGCCGAGCCGTTCGCTGGTGGTTGCCTTTACGGCGACGCGCGAAATGTCCAATCCGGTGATCTCGGCGATCCGCGCGCGCATGGTATCGCGCAGCGGGCCGATTTTTGGCCGCTCGCAGATCAGCGTCACCTCGAGATTGGCAATGCGTCCGCCGCGCGCGGTGACCCGTTCCACCGCATATTTCAGGAAGCGATCGGAGGACGCACCCTTCCATTGCGGGTCGCTCGGCGGAAAATGCGAGCCGATATCGCCGTCGGCGAGCGCGCCAAGGATAGCGTCGACCAGCGCATGCAGGCCGACATCGCCGTCGGAATGGGCCAGGAAGCCGCGTGCGTGCGGGACGAGAATGCCACAGATCATCAGATGATCGCCGTCGCCAAAGGCGTGGACGTCGTAACCCGTGCCGGTCCTGATATCGCCGAGCTGGCTTGCCAGGCGCGCTTCCTCGCGGACAAAGTCTTCGGGCGTCGTCAGTTTCATGTTGGCAACATCGCCTTCAAATGTCGCCACCGTCAATCCCGCCCATTCCGCAAGCGCCGCATCGTCGGTGAAATCGGCTCTCGCCTCGCGCGCCGCGCGTCGGTGGGCGTCGAGAATCACATCAAAGCGGAACGACTGCGGCGTTTGCGCGATGCGCAGCCGCGCCCGCTCGGGCGTTGCTTCGATATTGCCGGTCTCGCCGATCAGCTTGATGGTGTCGGCCACCGGAATCGCAGGGATCGCAGCGCCGGTGCGGCTTGCCGCCTCGATCGCGCGCGAAATGAGCGCAGGCGAGACGAACGGCCGCGCCGCATCGTGGATTAGAACGATGTCCGGCTTTTGCGGGACCAGCGCTTCAAGTCCGGCATGCACCGAGGCCTGGCGGGTGGCGCCGCCTTTGGCCGGCGGCTGATGGCGCAATCCGCTCGTCGCCGCGTTGAACATTTGGGTGTCGTCGGGATTGAGCACCGGCTGTACCGCGAAGATTTCGCTGTGGCGGCAGAACGGTTCCATGGCACGGAATATCACCGTCTGCCCGCCGATCGAACGATATTGCTTGGGCTCTCCGGCGCCGGCACGAAGGCCGCGCCCGGCTGCGACAAGGATGGCTGCAGTCCGTTCAGATTTCGCCATGGGACAGAGATGCGACTCAGTTACGGGTGAAAACGGTGGATAAAGCTCAGGTGGCGCGTAGCCCTTATCATGCTGTCGCTAAAGGTGTCGCCAACAGAACAGTTCGCCGGTTGTGGGAAAAGCAGTATTTGTTGCAGTGCACTTGCAAGATTCCAAGAACTGTCTAAAGTGTAGGCATGCAACTTGACTGCCCAAGAATTGTGCGCAAAATGGATATCGGCATGCGCGATGAGGCGTCTGCCAGGAAAACGAGACATCTGTGACCGGCTCGGGAATTGCTAGCTCTAAGCCGCTGAAGATAGGCGATATTTCGCTCGCCAACCGGGTTCTTCTCGCGCCGATGTCGGGCGTTACCGACGTACCATTCCGGCGTCTGGCCGCGGAACTGGGCGCGGGGCTCGTGGTCTCCGAGATGACGGCAAGTGACGATCTTGCCAAGGGACGCCCGATGTCGCGGCTGCGCGCCGAGGCAACCGGAATAAGCCCCCATGTGGTTCAGCTCGCCGGCTGCGAGGCCGCCTGGATGGCGGAGGGCGCGCGAATTGCGGAACAAGGCGGCGCCGACATCATCGATATCAATATGGGCTGTCCAGCACGCCATGTGACCGGCGGTCAATCCGGCTCGGCCTTGATGCGCGATCTCGATCACGCGCTGCGATTGATCGAGGCGACGATTTCCGCCGTCAAGGTGCCGGTGACCTTAAAGATGCGGCTCGGCTGGGATGACCGCTCGCACAATGCGCCGGAACTGGCGCGCCGCGCGGAAGCCGCCGGCGTGCAAATGATCACGGTGCATGGCCGCACCCGTTGCCAGTTCTACAAGGGCGAAGCCGATTGGGCTGCGGTGCATGCGGTGAAGGACGCGATCAGGATTCCGCTGGTCGTCAACGGCGACATCACTTCGTTCGAGACGGCTATCGCCGCGCTCGAAATGTCCGGCGCCGACGCGGTCATGATCGGCCGCGGCGCGCAGGGCCAGCCCTGGTTGCCGGGCCAGATCGGGCGCCGGCTCGAGAGCGGGATTGCGGAGACGGCGCCGTCGCTCGCTCAGCAGCTCGACCATATCCGCGCGCTCTATGCCGAGGTGTGCAGCCATTACGGACTGCACGTCGGGCTTCGTCACGCGCGCAAGCATCTTTCCTGGGCGCTCGAGATTGCCGCCCGGTTGAGCGGGGCGCCCGCGCAAAAGCTGAAGGCCTGGCGCGGTAGGATCCTGACTTCGGAGGACCCGCACCGGGTGGATCGATCGCTTCAGGACGCGTTCGACGATTTCGCATGGAGCGCTGCTGCATGACGTCAACCGCAGAACATCGCCGCGTCGTGCCGTCGGATGGCGATGCCATTCTCAACGCCTTGCCGAACCCGGTGCTCTTGATCGGCCCTGACGGCAAGATCGTCGATGCAAACATCGCCGCGGAATCCTTCTTCGAGATTTCCACACAGTTCCTGCAACGCCAGTCGTTGAAGGAGTTGGTGCCGTTCGGCAGTCCATTATTGGCGCTGATCGATCAGGTTCGCTCTGCGGGTTCGCCGGTCAACGAATACAAGGTCGATCTCGGCACGCCGCGGATCGGCGGCGATCGCCAGGTCGATCTTCACGTCGCGCCCCTGACGGAGCGGCCCGGCCACATCGTGGTAATGCTGCAGGAGCGCACCATCGCCGACAAGATGGACCGGCAATTGACGCACCGGAGCGCCGCGCGAAGCGTGATCGCGCTTGCCGCGATGCTGGCGCACGAAATCAAGAATCCGCTGTCCGGCATTCGCGGCGCCGCGCAACTGTTGGAGCAGCAGGCTTCTTCCGAGGACCGCATGCTGACCCGGTTGATCTGCGACGAGGCCGATCGCATCGTCACGCTGGTCGATCGCATGGAAGTGTTCGGCGACGATCGCCCCGTAGCGCGCGGCCCGGTCAACATTCATTCCGTGCTCGACCATGTCAAGCGGCTCGCGCAATCGGGCTTTGCCCGCAACATCCGCTTCGTCGAAGACTACGATCCGTCGCTGCCGCCGGTGCTCGCCAATCAGGATCAGCTGATCCAGGTGTTCTTGAACCTGGTGAAGAATGCAGCGGAGGCCGTGGTCGATCTCGGCAGCGATGCGGAAATCCAGCTCACCACCGCCTTCCGCCCGGGCGTGCGCCTCTCGGTGCCGGGCAAGAAATCGCGGGTCTCGCTGCCGCTGGAGTTCTGCGTCAAGGACAACGGCTCGGGCGTGCCGGAGGATTTGCTGCCGAACCTGTTCGATCCCTTTGTCACCACCAAGCAGACCGGCTCCGGCTTGGGATTAGCGCTGGTAGCGAAAATCGTCGGCGATCACGGCGGCATCATCGAGTGCGAGTCGCAGCCGCGCAGGACCACCTTCCGCGTGCTG
Source organism: uncultured Alphaproteobacteria bacterium (assembly GCA_963713785.1). Classification (GTDB taxonomy): domain Bacteria; phylum Pseudomonadota; class Alphaproteobacteria; order Rhizobiales; family Xanthobacteraceae; genus Bradyrhizobium. Next base: position 578,774 of record CAVQNB010000001.1, on the reverse strand, counting down.
CTGCCGATGTTCAGCAACGCCAAACAACTCGACAAAAGCCATCGCGAGGACGTTTCGGGGACGCCGTCGCATGCCTCACAGGATGCAAGATGAGGAAAAATGATGCCCGCAAGTAGCATACTCGTCGCTGATGACGACACCGCCATTCGCACGGTTCTGAACCAGGCCCTCTCGCGCGCCGGATACGAGGTGCGGCTGACCGGGAACGCGGCGACGCTGTGGCGATGGGTCTCGCAGGGCGAGGGCGATCTCGTGATCACCGACGTGGTGATGCCGGACGAGAACGCGTTCGATCTGTTGCCGCGGATCAAGAAGATGCGGCCGAATTTGCCGGTCATCGTGATGAGCGCGCAAAACACCTTCATGACCGCGATCCGCGCCTCCGAACGCGGCGCCTATGAATATCTTCCAAAACCGTTCGACCTGAAGGAATTGATCGCAATCGTCGGCCGCGCGTTGGCCGAGCCGAAGGAGCGGACCGCAACCCCGGTCGACGAATCCGAATTCGATTCGATCCCGCTGGTCGGTCGCTCGCCGGCGATGCAGGAAATCTACCGGGTGCTGGCGCGGCTGATGCAGACCGACCTCACGGTGATGATCTCCGGCGAGTCCGGTACCGGCAAGGAATTGGTGGCGCGCGCGCTGCATGATTACGGCAAGCGGCGCAACGGCCCGTTCGTCGCCGTCAACATGGCGGCGATCCCGCGTGACCTCATTGAATCGGAATTGTTCGGCCATGAGCGCGGCGCCTTCACCGGCGCCAACACCCGCGCCTCCGGCCGCTTCGAGCAGGCCGAGGGCGGCACGCTGTTCCTCGACGAGATCGGCGACATGCCGATGGAAGCACAGACCCGCCTGTTGCGGGTGCTGCAGCAGGGCGAATACACCACCGTCGGCGGCCGCACGCCGATCAAGACCGACGTGCGGATCGTGGCCGCCAGCAACAAGGATCTGCGCATCCTGATCCAGCAGGGCCTGTTCCGGGAAGATCTGTTCTTCCGCCTCAATGTCGTGCCACTGCGGCTGCCTCCCTTGCGCGAGCGCATCGAGGATCTGCCCGACCTGGTCCGGCATTTCTTCGCGTTGGCCGAAAAGGACGGATTGCCGCCGAAAAAGCTCGATGCGCTGGCGCTGGAGCGGATGAAACAGCATCGCTGGCCAGGGAACGTGCGCGAACTCGAAAACCTGGCGCGGCGGCTCGCCGCGCTCTATCCGCAGGACGTGATCACGGGCTCGGTGATCGACGGCGAGCTCGCTCCTCCAGCCGTCACCTCCGGCGGCAGCGTGCAGCACGGGGTCGACAATCTCGGCGGCGCGGTGGAGGCCTATTTGTCCTCGCATTTCTCCGGCTTCCCGAACGGCGTGCCGCCGCCGGGCCTCTACCACCGCATCCTCAAGGAGATCGAGGTGCCGCTGCTCACCGCAGCGCTGGCGGCAACCCGGGGCAACCAGATCCGGGCAGCCGATCTGCTCGGGCTGAACCGCAACACGCTGCGCAAGAAGATCCGCGACCTCGACATTCAGGTCTACCGGAGCGGCAGCTAGACCGCCCACACCGCGGTCTTGATCGGCTAATCGGTTGGGGACGAGGGCAGTTCGCCCTAAAAATGCGCCGCGGAATTGTCGCAATTCGGCAACATTGTGATATGAATGCATCAGTCCGCGAGCGGCGGACTTTTGCTTTCACAGCATCACCTGCCTTAAATGACCAGCGCAGACACCTCGGCCGCATCGTTCGACCCATCGCTCGCCGAACCCCAGGGCTGGTCCCTGCGGAAGGTGCTGGCGCCGTTCGCGGTCGGGCTGGCGCTGTTGTCGGCGTTCCTGACCTTCGTGGTGCTGACGGGGCTGACGCGGATCGAGCCGACCCGGGAAGTGGTCGGCTCGTTCCTGCTGATCAACGCCGCCACCATCCTCTTGTTGGTCGGGATCATCGTCCGCGAAGTCTGGCTGATGGTGCAGGCCCGCCGGCGCGGTCGGGCCGCGGCGCGGCTGCACGTGCAGATTGTCAGCCTGTTCTCGGTGATCGCGGTGTTGCCGGCCGTGATGGTGGCAATCGTCGCCAACGTGACCATCGATCGCGGCCTCGACCGGCTGTTTTCCGGGCCGACCCGCGAAGTGATCCAGAACTCGCTGATCATTGCCCGCGCCTATACCTACGAACATGCGCAGCTGATCCGCGGCGACATTCTGGGGATGGCGAACGATATCGCCCTCGCGCGCCCGCTCTACGACCAGGATCGCGGATCGTTCAAGCAACTGCTCACCTCAAGCGCGCTATCGCGCAACCTGCCGGCCGCCATGCTGATCGACAAGGACCGCAATGTGCTGGAGACGGCGGAGACCGGCATTTCGCAGAATTTCACGACGCCGCCGCAGGATTTTCTCTCCAACGTCAATGAAACCGAGCCGCAGATCGCGGTGTTCCCCGAGGCGAACTACGTCGCGGCCGTGATCCGGCTGCGGGCGTTCAACGATACCTTCCTCTACGTCGCGCGTCTGCTCGATCCACGGGTGGTGACGCAGCTCAAGCAGACCGAGACCAGCGTCGCTGAATACGCCCAGGTCGAGTCGCGCCGGCTTGGCATCCAGGTCGCGTTTGCGCTGATGTTTGCGGTGATCGCGCTCACCATCCTGATGGCCTCGGTGCTGATCGGATTGAACTTCGCCAATTGGCTGGTGGCGCCGATCCGGCGGCTGATGGGCGCGGCTAACGTGGTTTCGACCGGCAATCTGCATGTGCAGGTTGCGGTCCACAAATCGGAGGGCGATCTCGCGCAACTCGGCGAGACCTTCAACAAGATGACGCAGGAACTGCGTACCCAGCGCGACGAACTGGTCAGCGCCAGCGACCTGATCGACAGCCGCCGCCGCTTCATCGAGGCGGTGTTGTCGTCGGCGAGCGCCGGGATCATCGGCGTCGATGCGTCCGGCAGCGTCGGCATCCTCAATCGCTCGGCCGAAAAGCTGATTGGGCACGCGGAATCGGAAACGCTCGATCATCCGTTGTCCGACGTGCTGCCCGAGCTCGACGACATGATGAAAACCGCGCGCGAGGGCACGCAAAAGCTGGTGCAGGGCCAGATCACGATCACCCGCGACGGCCAGGAGCGCAATCTGTCGGTCCGTGTCAGCGCCGAACAGACCAGCCAGTCGCGCGACAGCTATATCATCACCCTCGACGACATCACGGAACTGGTTTCCGCGCAGCGCACCTCGGCCTGGGGCGACGTCGCGCGCCGCATCGCCCATGAGATCAAGAATCCGCTGACGCCGATACAGCTCTCGGCCGAACGCATTCGCCGTAAATTCGGCAAGGTCATCACCGAGGACAAGGCGGTGTTCGACCAATGCACGGATACCATCGTGCGCCAGGTCGACGACATCAGACGCATGGTCGACGAATTCTCACGCTTTGCCCGCATGCCAAAACCCGTGATGGAAGGCGAAGATGTCGCCGATACCGTGCGGCAGGCGGTGTTCCTGATGAAGGTGGCGCATCCCGATCTCGAGATCGTCGCCGACATCAAGCAGGACCCGCTACAGGCGCAGTTCGACCGCCGGCTGATCTCGCAGGCGGTGACCAACATCATCAAGAACGCGACCGAGGCCATCGAACAGGTTCCGCCGGACGAGCTCGGCAAGGGTCGTATCGATGTCATCGCCGCGCGCGAGAACGACGATATCGTGATCGACGTCATCGATAATGGGATCGGGCTGCCGAAAGTAGCCCGGGCGCGGCTGCTCGAGCCCTATGTGACGACGCGGGCCAAGGGCACCGGGCTGGGGCTAGCGATCGTCGGCCGCGTGCTGGAAGACCATGGCGGCCGGATCGAGCTCAAGGACGCTTCCGACTTCCGCCCCGGTCAGCGCGGCGCATGGATGCGGATGCGGTTTGCGGTATCAGGACATGCCCCCAAGGTCGAGGTGAAGGAGCGGACCGTCGAGACGAAAGAGCAGGCAATAAAGGAGCCGGCGGTTGAAACCGCCGGGCGGGACGAGACGACCAACAATGAAGCAAAAATCGAAGCCGCAACAGGCAACTGACAAGGCAGGCGCGACCCATGGCAAGTGATATTTTGATTGTCGATGACGAAGCCGACATTCGGGACCTGGTTGCGGGCATTCTCGACGACGAGGGCTTTGCCACGCGGACGGCGCGCGACAGCGATTCCGCGCTGGCGGAAATCGCCAATCGCCGTCCGCATCTGGTGTTTCTCGACATCTGGCTGCAGGGCTCAAAGCTCGACGGCCTGCAGCTATTGGAACAGATCAAGCGCGACAACGCCGATCTGCCTGTCGTAATGATCTCCGGACACGGCAATATCGAAACCGCGGTCGCCGCGATCAAGCGCGGCGCCTATGATTTCATCGAAAAGCCCTTCAAGTCCGACCGGCTGATCCTGGTGGCGACGCGGGCGCTGGAAACCTCGCGGCTGAAACGCGAGGTCAAGGAACTCAAGCAGATGGCGCCGACCGCGAGCGTCCTGACCGGCCGCTCGCCCTGCATGAACCAGCTGCGCCAGACCATCGAGCGCGCCGCCAAGGCCAACAGCCGTATCCTGATCGTCGGTCCTTCCGGCGCCGGCAAGGAACTGGCGGCGCGCACGCTGCATATCGCCTCGAGCCGCGCCGAAGGACCGTTCGTCGTCATCAACGCCGCCGCGATCACGCCGGAGCGCATGGAAGTCGAATTGTTCGGCATCGAGCAGTCGAATGGCGAGCAGCAGCGCAAGGCCGGCGCGCTGGAAGAGGCGCATGGCGGCACGCTGTTCATCGACGAGATCGGCGACATGCCGCGCGAGACCCAGAACAAGATCCTGCGGGTTCTGGTCGATCAGACCTTCCAGCGTTCCGGCGGCACCACCAAGGTGCATGTCGATGTGCGCATCATCTCCTCGACCGCCCGCAATCTCGAAGAGGAGATCGCCGCGGGGCGGTTCCGCGAGGATCTCTATCACCGGCTCTCGGTGGTGCCGATCAGGGTGCCGCCGCTGTCGGAGCGGCGCGAGGATATTCCGGAACTGATCGATTATTTCATGGACCAGATATCGGCCACCACCGGCCTGCCGAAGCGCCAGATCGGCCAGGACGCGATGGCGGTGCTGCAATCGCATGTCTGGCCGGGAAATGTCCGGCAGCTCCGCAACAATGTCGAGCGCGTCATGATTCTGGCCGGCGGCGGTCCGGAGGTCATCATCACCGCCGACATGCTGCCGCAGGATGTCGGCTCGATGGTGCCGGCGATGCCGACCAGCAACAATGGCGAGCACATCATGGGGCTGCCGCTGCGCGAGGCGCGGGAAGTGTTCGAACGCGATTATCTGATCGCGCAGATCAGCCGTTTCTCCGGCAATATCTCTCGCACAGCGGAATTCGTCGGCATGGAGCGCTCGGCGCTGCATCGGAAACTGAAGGCGCTGGGCGTGGGGTGACCGTCCCGCGCCCGGTGGTCTATCCATGCATTTGCTTGGGAAAAGTCATCCCATTTCGGTACTTTTCCGGAGAATTGGGCGTGCGTTCAGACGAAGTGCTGCCTTAAGCGGCTTGCCTAAAAACCGCGCCTGCCTTCTAATCAAGCCGCCGCGCCACTCGGAGGGGGATCTCATGGGGGGCGGGCAACCGGGGGAGGCTCCCATATTCCGATAGAGAGAGCAAAAGCCGGTTCAATAAAAATAAGCACAAGACGGCGGGACAACAACAATGGCGGCAGACCGCGCACAAAACCTACAAGACACCTTCCTCAACCACGTTCGCAAGACCAAGACGCCACTGACGATCTTTCTGGTCAATGGGGTAAAGCTGCAGGGCATTGTCACCTGGTTCGACAATTTCTGCCTGCTGCTGCGGCGCGACGGTCATTCGCAGCTCGTATACAAGCATGCGATCTCGACCATCATGCCCGGCGCTCCGATCCAGTTGTTCGAGGGCGGCGAGGATGCTCCGGCTTGAGAGTGACCTGATTGGAACCCCGGCATCTGGATGGGGGCGCTGACCGTCCGCGGTCGGCAGGGGCTAAAGAGACTGGGCGGGTGATTGTCATCGGCCCTTACTTGCGGATGCGCCGGGGTGATCCCGATGCGCAAACGGATTTTCGTGCCCAGCGCGATTCCGAGGCGCGGCTCGAAGAGGCGACGGGCCTGGCGCGCGCCATCGACCTTGTGGTCGCGGACGCGCTGATCGCGCCGATCAGCCAGATCAAGCCCGCGACCTATCTCGGCAAGGGCAAGGTCGAGGAAATCACGGGCCTTATCAGCGGACAGGATATCGAATTGGTGGTGATGGATTGCGCGCTGTCGCCGATCCAGCAGCGCAATCTCGAGAAGGCCTGGAACACCAAAGTGCTCGACCGCACCGGCTTGATTTTGGAAATCTTCGGCCGCCGCGCCAAGACCAAGGAGGGCGCACTGCAGGTCGAGTTGGCGCATCTGAACTATCAGCGCTCGCGCCTGGTGCGATCCTGGACCCACCTTGAACGCCAGCGTGGCGGTTTCGGCTTCATGGGCGGCCCGGGCGAAACCCAGATCGAGGCCGACCGCCGCCTGATCGGCGACCGCATCGCGCGGCTCGAGAATGAACTGAAAAAAGTTCAGGCGACGCGGCGGCTGCATCGTGCCGGCAGGCAGCGCGTTCCGTATCGCGTGGTCGCGCTGGTCGGCTACACCAACGCCGGCAAGTCGACGCTGTTCAACCGCCTGACCCGGGCCGAGGTGCAGGCCGCCGACATGCTGTTCGCAACGCTCGATCCGACCTTGCGCGCACTCGGCGCTGCCGCATGGCGGCAAGGCGATGCTGTCCGACACCGTCGGCTTCATCTCCAATTTGCCGACGCAATTGGTGGCGGCGTTCCGCGCGACCTTGGAAGAGGTGCTGGAAGCCGACGTGATTTTGCACGTCCGCGACATCTCGCATGAGGATGCGGAAGCGCAGGAGCGCGACGTCGAGGCTGTGCTGCGCCAGCTCGGCATTGATCCGGATGCGGGAGGGGGTGCGCGCATCCTCGAAGTCTGGAACAAGATCGATCGTTTCGATCCCGAGGAGCGCGCGAACCTGCGCAACATCGCGGCCCGCCGTCCGCCGGAGCGGCCGTGCTTCCTGGTCTCCGCCGTGACCGGGGAGGGGATCGACGAATTATTGCGCGCGATCGAGGACCGGCTCGCGCAAACGCGCATGACGCTCGATCTGACGATCGATGCGTCCGACGGCGCCGGCATCAGCTGGCTGCATCGCAACGCCGAGGTGCTGAACAAGCGATTGCACGGCGGCCGCTTCGACATGACCGTGCGCGTCGACGAGACCAAGCGCGATATCGTTGTCTCACGCTTCGACGCCGTGCCGCATCTGGCATCATAACCGATGTCGTCCCGGCGAAGGCCGGGACCCATAACCACCGATTCCAATTGTTTGGCAAAGCCGTCGAGGATCTCGTGAAACAACGATCGCTGCGGCGTATGGGACCCGGGCCTTCGCCGGGTCGACAGTGAAACTTATTCTTTTCCCTTCGCCTCGTTCCAGAGCCTATCCATCTCCGCAAGCGAGGCGCCGTCGAGCGAGCGCCCCTGCGCTTCTAACGTGCGTTCGATGTAGCCAAACCGCCGTTCGAACTTGGCATTGGCGCCGCGCAACGCTACTTCCGGATCGGCGCCGGCGTGACGCGCGAGATTGACCACCGCAAACAAGAGATCGCCGGTTTCCGCGGCGAGTTCGTCGGCGTTGTCGCGATCAAGAGCTGCTTCGATCTCGTCGGCCTCCTCGCGGATCTTCTTTAAGACCGCGCGCGGGTCGTTCCAGTCGAAGCCGACTGTGGAGGCCTTGCGCTGCAATCCAAGCGCGCGCGCCAGCGCGGGCTGACCAGCCTTGACGCTCGACAGCAACGACTTGTGCGGGCGCTCTTCCGGCGGCCGCCGCGCGGCGCGCTCGGCTTTCTCCTCGCCTTTGATACGTTCCCAGGCACTCTTGACACCGGCGGGCGCGATGTTGCCGTCCTTGTCGGCGAATACGTGCGGATGCCTTCGGATCATCTTCCTGGTGATCGCTTCGACCACGTCACCGAACGCGAACGCGTTTTCTTCCTCCGCCATGCGCGCGTGGTAGACCACCTGCAGCAGGAGGTCGCCGAGCTCGTCACGCAGATCGTCGAGATCGCCGCGCGCAATCGCGTCAGCGACTTCATAGGCTTCCTCGATCGTGTAGGGCGCAATCGTCGAAAAATTCTGCTCGAGGTCCCACGGACAGCCGCTGCCGGGCGTCCGCAGCTTGGCCATGATGTCGAGGAGACCGGAGATATCGCGGGAAGGGGTCATGTCACTACCGGAAAGGAGGGCGTTTTTTGCTTTATGCCGCATCAGGCGCTGCGATCCCAGCGGAATGGGCTGCGCCTGGCGCATTTCAGGCGATTGGCCTGTGGATCGCGAGGTGATAAGCGCAGGCCGTGAGCAAGCAGCAAAATTCCGAAACCGCGCTGGTGCTGTTTTCCGGCGGGCAGGATTCCACCACCTGTCTTGTATGGGCGCTTGCGCGCTTTGCGCGCGTCGAGATGCTCGGCTTCGACTATGGCCAGCGTCACGCCGTCGAGCTTGAATGCCGCGACCGTCTGCTGGATGGGATCAGATCGATGCGCGCGGACTGGGCCGCAAAGCTCGGCGAGAACCACACGCTGGCTATTCCGACCCTGGCCGAAATCTCCGACACCGCGCTGACGCGCGATGTCGCAATCGCGATCAGGGAAGACGGCCTGCCCAACACCTTCGTGCCCGGCCGCAATCTGGTGTTCTTGACCTTTGCGGCGGCGCTCGCCTACCGGCGCGGCATCCGCCATATCATCGGCGGCATGTGCGAGACCGACTATTCCGGCTATCCGGATTGCCGCGACGAGACTATCAAAGCGTTGCAGGCAGCGCTCAATCTCGGCATGGCTACCCAGTTCGAATTGCACACGCCGCTGATGTGGCTCGACAAGAAAGCCACATGGACGCTCGCCAACGAGCTCGGCGGGGCAGGGCTGGTCAACCTGATCCGCGAACACTCCCACACCTGCTACCTCGGCGAACGCGGCACGCGGCATGAGTGGGGTTATGGTTGCGGCGAGTGCCCGGCCTGCGCGCTACGCGCAAAAGGCTGGCGCGAATATGTGGAGCGCAGCGCCTAGCCCCTAAAATCCTCCGGCCTCAGCTCGATCGGCGCGCCGTGCGGCGTGCGGTCGGCGGCGTGGTCCCAGGCGTCGCGATAACGGTGCAAGGTATCGGAAGAGGCGACACCCTTCTCGGCCACCAGTCTTTCCAGGGTCGCGAGCCAATGCCGATAATAAGTCTCGCCGGTGTCGGGATCGCCGCTTCTCTGCGCGCGCGTAATTTCATCGGCCAGCGTCGCCGCCCATTCGTTCCAGGTGAACAGGCCGCGGCCATGCAGCGCCAGCGCCATGGCGAAGGCTTGCGCTTCCCAGGGTTCGCGAAACACCGGACCATCATCGTCGCGGGGGACGCCCGGAACGCTGCTCGCGCGCACGCAGCGGCGGCGTCCATCAGGCCGCCTCCAGATAGGGCTCGAACGCATCGACGGAAACCTTAACGGTCGGGTCGGCGTCCTTGCCCCATAATTCGACGCCGTCGAACACGACGGTGTAGAGCCATTGCGGGTTCTCGCCGGCCTCCATCGCGGCCGCATCCGGAAACACGTGGCAGCCATGGTCGCGCTCGATCACGCCGACATGGCCGCGCACATAGCGCGGCAGACGCGTGTGGGTAATGGGGTGAATGTTCCTGGCGCGCACACGATCGCCCGGCTTGAATTTCGCGGGCGCGGGCGCCGCGCGGCCGAATTTGCCGCGCACCATGATGCGCTCGACGTCACCGACGGTGAATTTGCCGCGCTTGAGCGGCTTTGCAGGTTTGGTCGCGTGGCCGGCGGCGATTTCGTCGGCGCCGACAAAGCCCTTGTCGACCAGCAGGTCTTCAAGACCAAGCAGCCATTTCTTGTAGTAGGAACTGGAAAGGTAAACGTGCGGCGGCAAGGTCTCGCGATAGAAGCGCGAGGTATCGATGTTGAAGGCGCCGGCGGCGCCCATCGCGCGCACCATCGCCAGCACGCGGCCTTCCCATTCGGTGTGGAACATCGGCTCGTTCGGTTCGGGCTCGACCTTGCCGAAACCATCCATCCCGCCCATGTCGTGCACGCCATTCACGACGGCGCGCCCGGCGTCTTCGGAAATCCGGTGCCGATCATCGAGTCCCGCGTCACCAGTTCGGCGAGCTGCTGCTCGCTCCAGCCCTCGGTACCCTGCGGGCCGCATCGGCAGCACCAGGAAGCGCGTCTCGGCGGTCGAATCCCACACCCGGATTTCGGTTTCCTTCGGCAGGCTCACGCCGAAATCTTTGAGCACGCCGCGCGGATCCTTCACGGCGCGGGAACGATAGGGCGCGGCCTTGTACCAGATCGGCGGCAGCCCGAGCATTTCCCAGGGGTAACAGGAGCACAGCGTGCACACGACCATGTTGTGGCGTTGCGGCGTGTTCTCGACCGCGACCAGATGATCGCCGACCCGGCTGACATGGCCGAGCGTGCTCACGGCCTTGGTGGCGTCTTCCAGCAGCGCCTGCTTGAAGGCGGGATCGGACCAGGCCTTGGCGACAACCTGCGCGCCGTTGTGCGGGCCGATCTTGGTCTCATAGGCCTGGACGATGGCATCGAGCGCCGCCGGCTCGACATAGCCTTTTTCGGTCAGCACGGTTTCCAGCGCGCGCACGCGCAACTCGGTTTCGGACAGTTCCGAATGGTCGTGATCGCCGTGATGATGGTCGTGATCGTGGTCGCTCATGGCGCGGAGAATAGGCGAAACAATCCGTCGATGTCGAGGCGTATCCTGCGCGTATCGCGACACATGTTCGCGCAAGGATTTGTGCGCTACGTTAGCGGAAAATGCCGGGCAGGGAGGATCACTTGACAGATCACTTGGCGGATTTTGTGAAAGTCGAAAAAGGTCTCGGGCCCGATGGCCGCATTGCGGTGGTGCGCTTTGATCGCGGCGACGGCATCAACGCGTTGTCGCCGGAGGCGCTGCGGCAGCTCACCGATGCCGCCCGCAGCTTCGAGGATGACGGCGCGACCTCCGTCGTGGTGCTCACCGGCAGCGCCAAGGCGTTTTCCGCTGGCTTCGACCTCAGGGATGCCGAAGGCCGCTCGCGCCAGACCATGGATATCGGCACGCTGCGCCGGCACTTGAAACTCGGGCCGCGGCTGACGCGCGCCTGGCAGGACATGGAGCAGATCACGATCGGCGCCATCGAGGGCTTTTGCATCGGCGGCGGCGTCGCGCTGGCGGTGGCGCTCGATTTTCGCGTCATGGCCCGCGACGCCCATATGCGCGTGCCCGAAATCGGGCTCGGCATGAACATGAGCTGGCAAAGCGTGCCGCGCATGCTGCATTTGATCGGTCCTGCCCGGACCAAGCAGGCGGTGATCCTGGCCGATCAACGCATCTCGGCTGCGGAGGCTTACGAATGGGGTCTGGTGGAGGAGGTGGCCGATCCCGGCAAGGCCTTCGATGCGGCGATGGCGCTTGCTGCAAAGGTCGCAGCGCAGCCGCCGCTGTCGGTCGCGATGACGAAACTCGACCGTCAACCGGCTGGCGCACGCGCTCGACGATCTCGCCAGCCACATGGACGTCGATCAGTTCGCGCTGGCGAGCATGACGCGAGGATCACAAGGAAGGCGTCGCGGCGTTTTTGGAGCGGCGCAAGCCGCGGTTCAAGGGTCGTTAGATTCGCGCCGCGCGTCCAAACAATTCGAAGCAAGCCTGCCGCAGCCAGCGGTGGCTGGTGTCGCGGTGATATCGCTCGTGCCAATATTGCGCGACCATGATCGGAGGCATTGAGACCGGCGGTCGAAACGTCAGCAGTTTCAGCCGGTGCTTGAGCAATTCGGCAAGATTGGTTGGTATGGTGGCGATGCCGTCGCTCTCGGCGGCGACCAGTGCGGCCGCGATAAAGCTCGGCAGTCGCAACAGCACGCGCTCGGCCGGGATCACGGCTTCGATGCTGCGCTGCGCGATATGATGTGCGGTATGCCCGGTTTCCGACGCGGTCACGAGAATATGCTGGGCCGCGCGAAATTCAGAAAGCCGCGCGAGGCGTTGACGCCTGGGATGGTCATGGCGCGCGACGCCGGTATAGCCGTCAGTGTAAAGCTGCTGGCGGCGCAGGTCGCGCGGTGCCTTGGCATAGGCTCCAAGCGCGAGGTCGGCTTCGCCGGTGGCAAGCTTGGCTTCGAAATTGCGTGAATTGAGCGGCAGCGCCTCGAGCTTCAGTCCGGGTCCGGCAGCAGCCAGCCGCGCCGTCAGTGCCGGCAAGAACAAGATCATGCCGACATCGCTCACGAGCAGCCTGAAGCGATGATTGGACGAGTTCGGGTCGAACGGCATGCTTTCGGGATGCAGGAGCCCCTGGGCGCCGCTCAACAGGTTGCGCAACGGCGTAAGCACCTCGGAGCCCTTGGGCGTCGGCCGCATGATCTGACCGTCGCGCACCAGCAGGGGATCGCCGAGTTGCAGCCGCAACCGCGCCAAGGCCTTGCTCAGGGTCGGCTGCGTGGTGTCGAGCAGGGCGGCTGCTCGGGTCAGACTGCCTTCGCTCAGCATCACCTGCAGCATGTGCAGGTCTCGTAACTGCAAATCCATGAAATTCAGATCCGGCATAACCATTATTCCAGATATGGCATCGCCGGAGTTTGGGCGGCGCGATAGGCTCGGGTCAATAGCGGGTGACTGCACAAGGACGCCAAAACCCAAGGGAGCGAACAATGGCAAAATTCAAGATCGAGCCGCACTTCCGATTGCAAGAATGGGTGGCGGAAGAAAAAGGCTATTTTCGCGACGAAGGCCTCGACTACGAGTTCAAGGAGTTCATCCGGTCCACCGGCGGCGCGCACCACGTCACCTCAGGCCATAGCGGCGCATTCCAGAGCATCGAGAAAGGGCGCGAGTTCAACATCACCTGCGCCTGCCATTGGACGGTGAATGTCGCAGCATCGCGCGGCCATACAAAACTGTTCGCGGACGCCTACTCGGTGGCGCCGTCCGGGATCTTCGTGCCTGCCAACTCGCAAATCACATCGCCGGCTGAACTTGCCGGGGTGCCCATCTCGGTCGGTTTCCAGTCGGGCAGCCACTACGCGACCATCCAGGCGCTGGAAAGCTACCTCGACAAAGACGAGATCAAGCTGTCGTTCGACGAGGGCATGCTGTTCAGCCGCATGGAGGCGTTCTTCGACGGCAGGGCACGGGCGGCGACCCTGTTCGGCGGGCCCTATTATTTCGCCGAGCAGCTCGGCTACCGCAAGATCATCGACACCACCTTCATGATCGGCGCGATGGTCAACGGCGATCCCGATATGGCGGACGTGCGGCGTTATTTCCAGGCGTTGCGCCGGGCGCAGCGCGACATCGATCTGCGACCGGAGCTCTACACGCATTACTACAAGATGGAATTTCCGGAACGCTTCCACGCCGCGATGGATACGCGGCGCTGGGGACCCGGCGAACGCATCGTGTTCGAGCCCTATAGCCGCGAAGTGTTTTCACAGTCGTTCGACTGGATCGCCGAACACGGGATTTTCGAACCGGGAAGCATGGGCTCCGGCAATTACGACCAGGCCGTTGTGTCGATCGGTACGTGACGGGGAAGCGCTGTAACGGCGTACCGGGCGCGAGAGGAAAAGCCGCGCCCGGGATATCTCCGATTTGCATAAGGTATATTATGGAATATTTATATATATAATAAGATCAGCTATTTAGCCGAAATTGCTGCCGGCGCACATTCAGTTTGGCCGGCTTTTGCAGCCTGGCAGCCGCGGCCAAAACCACCGGTCAACGCGGTCGTCCGCGCGCGGTTTCATCTCGTCTCGAAAGCGAATATTGCCGGCCCCCAGCGACGCTGCAATATGCGGCGGCGGCGAGATCGCGGATGACCCGGCGGCTTCCGATCCGTATAGGATTGCGTCTCACAGCAAGAACAGACCGCAAGAAAAACGGGAGGACGAGATGAGCTTTTCACGACGCACCCTGCTCAAGGCGTCGGCGGCGTCAGCGCTGCTGGGCGGCGTCAGTGCGCCGATGGTGGCGCGCGCGCAGTCAGCCGAATTCACCTACAAATATGCCAACAACCTCCCGGACTTCCCATCCGATGAACGCGCGCGCCAAGGAGATGGCAGCGGCGATCAAGTCCGAGACCAACGGGCGGTTCGATCTGCAGGTTTTTCCCAACAACCAGCTTGGCTCGGATACCGACATGCTGAGCCAGATCCGTTCCGGCGGCGTCGAATTCTTCACGCTGTCGGGCCTGATCCTGGCGACGCTGGTGCCGGCGGCTTCCATCAATGGCATCGGCTTTGCGTTCCCGGATTACGACACGGTCTGGAAGGCGATGGACGGCGATCTCGGCGCCTATATTCGTGGCGAGATCACCAAGGCGGGGCTAGGGGTCATGGACAAGATCTGGGACAACGGTTTTAGGCAAACCACGTCCTCTACCAAGCCGATCAATGGTCCGGACGATCTCAAGGGTTTCAAGATTCGCGTGCCGGTTTCGCCGCTCTGGACCTCGATGTTCAAGGCATTCGATGCGGCGCCCGCGTCGATCAATTTCAGCGAGGTCTATTCCGCGCTGCAGACCAAGATCGTCGAGGGCCAGGAGAACCCGCTGGCGATCATCTCGACCGCAAAACTCTATGAGGTGCAGAAATTCTGCTCGCTGACCAACCACATGTGGGACGGCTTCTGGTTCCTCGCCAACCGCCGCGCCTGGGAGAAGCTGCCGGAGGATGTACGTACAATTGTCGCGAAAAATATCAACGCGTCCGGCGTCATGGAGCGCGCCGACGTCGCCAAGCTGAACGCCGGCCTGCAGCAGGAATTGGCCGCCAAAGGCTTGACCTTCAACCAACCGACCATCGCGCCGTTCCGTGAAAAACTTCGTTCCGCCGGCTTCTATGCGGAGTGGAAAGGTAAATACGGTGAGCAGACATGGGAGCTGCTTGAAAAGTCCGTCGGCAAGCTGTCTTAGCTAGACAAGGTTTGGGGCGGCCGCCATGGCTCACGCCGGACTCACGGAACTTGCGGCCGGCGAGGTGACAAACTCCCCTCGCCGCCGTTCGCTTGCCGCTTCGCTGGAAGCCTTGCTCGGAACGCTGGTCGAGATCCCGGCGGCGATCCTGGTGGTGGCCGAGATCGTGATCCTGTTTGCGGGCGTGGTGGCGCGCTACGGCCTGCACCAGCCGCTGATCTGGTCGGATGAATTGGCCTCGATCCTGTTCCTGTGGCTTGCGATGCTCGGTGCCGCGGTGGCATTTCGCCGTTCCGAACACATGCGCATGACCGCGGTTGTGGCCAACACCAAACCCGCGATGCGCGCCTATCTGGATATGGTCGCGACCTGTGCGGCGCTGGCGTTTCTGCTGCTGATCGTATGGCCGGCCTATGATTACGCCTACGAAGAGAGTTTTATCACCACGCCGGCGCTGCAAATCCCCAACATCTGGCGCGCCGCGGCGCTGCCGGTCGGGATCTGCCTGATGGCGCTGTTCGCGTTGCTGCGGCTCGCACGATCAGGCGATTTTCGGCTGGTAGCGGTCGCTGTGTTGTCGGTTGCCGCGCTGATGGCGATCTTCTGGCTGGCGCAGCCCTGGCTGCGGCCGCTCGGCAACATCAATCTGATCATCTTCTTTGTCGGCGTCGCCGGATTTTGCGTGTTCGCGAGCGTGCCGATTGCGTTCGGCTTTGGGCTTGCGATCTTTGGTTATCTCGCGCTGACGACGCGGACGCCGCTGATGGTGCTGGTCGGCCGGATGGACGAGGGCATGAGCCATCTGATCCTGCTGTCAGTGCCGCTGTTCGTGTTCCTGGGGCTCTTGATCGAGATGACCGGCATGGCACGCGCCATGGTGGCGTTCCTGGCAAGCCTGCTCGGCCATGTCCGCGGCGGATTGCACTACGTGCTGGTCGGCGCGATGTACCTCGTATCCGGCATCTCGGGATCGAAGGCCGCCGACATGGCGGCGGTCGCGCCGGTGCTGTTTCCGGAAATGAAGCAGCGCGGCGCAAAGCCCGGCGATCTCGTTGCCCTACTCGCCGCAACCGGCGCGCAGACCGAAACCATCCCGCCGAGCCTAGTGCTGATCACCATCGGCTCGGTGACGGGAGTGTCGATCGCGGCGCTGTTCACCGGCGGGTTGTTGCCGGGCGTGGTCTTGGCGATCACGTTGTCGACGCTGGTGTGGTGGCGCTACCGCGGCGAAGATCTCGGCCATGTCGAGCGGGCCGGCGGGCGCGAGATCGCAAAATCCTTCATCATCGCCCTGCCCGCGCTGGCGCTGCCGTTCGTGATCCGCGCCGCCGTCGTCGAGGGCGTTGCCACCGCCACCGAAGTCTCCACCATCGGCATCGTCTACGGCTTTCTCGTCGGGCTTCTCGTCTACCGCCGGTTCGACTGGCGGCGGCTGTTGCCGATGCTGATCGAGACCGCCTGCCTGTCGGGCGCCATCCTCCTGATCATCGGGACTGCGACCGGCATGGCCTGGGGGCTGACGCAATCGGGTTTCTCGCGCTCGCTCGCAGCCGCCATGACCGGACTGCCCGGCGGCTCGGCGGCCTTCATCGCGGTATCGATCGTGGCCTTTACGATCCTCGGCAGCGTGCTCGAGGGCATTCCGGCGATCGTACTGTTCGGTCCGCTGCTGTTTCCAATCGCCCGCGCCGTCGGCGTCCATGAGGTGCATTATGCCATGATCATCATCCTCGCCATGGGCATCGGACTGTTCGCGCCGCCGTTCGGAGTAGGCTATTATGCGGCTTGCGCGATCGGACGCGTCGATCCCGCCGAAGGCATCCGGCCGATCTGGGGCTATATGCTGGCGCTGTTGGTCGGGTTGATCATCGTCGCGATATTTCCGTGGATTTCGATCGGGTTCCTGTAATCTTCTCACGTAAGGTTCTCACTCGGGAGGTGACCGATGAGCGGCAACCAAAGCCAATATGATATCGGTCTGGACAAGACCCCGGCCAATTACGTGCCGCTGACGCCTTTGAGCTTTCTCGCGCGCTCGGCTGCCGTCTACCCCGATCATGTCAGCACGGTCTATGAAGGCCGCCGTTTCACCTGGTCGGAGACCTATCAGCGCTGCCGGCGTTTCGCGTCCTATCTCGCTGCGCGCGGCATCGGCGAAGACGACACGGTCGCGGCGATGCTGCCCAATATCCCCGCGATGAACGAACTGCATTTCGCCGTGCCGATGGCGGGCGCGGTGCTGAACGCGCTCAACATCCGGCTCGATGCACTCTCCATCGCGTTCCAGCTCGACCATGGCGGCGCCAAAATCATCCTGGTCGATCCGGAATTTTCCGGCGTGATCGCGGAAGCGCTGACGCTGATGAAGGGGCCAAAACCTGATGTGATCGACGTCGATGATGCGACGTTCGCAGGCGGCAAGCGGATCGGCGAAATCGAGTATGAGGCCGCGCTGGCGCAGGGCGACCCGGGCTTCTCTCCAAAAATGCCCCGCGACGAATGGGACGCCATCGCGCTCAGCTATACGTCGGGGACGACAGGCAATCCCAAGGGCGTCGTGACCCATCATCGCGGCGCGTATCTGAATGCCGTCAGTAACATCCTCGCGGGCCAACTTGGCCAGCACCCGGTCTATCTCTGGACCTTGCCGATGTTCCACTGCAACGGCTGGTGCTTTCCCTGGACGGTCGCAGCCAGTGCCGGCGTCAATGTCTGCCTGCGCAAGGTCGACCCGACAAAAATCTTCGAATTGATCAAGCAGCACGGCGTCACCCACATGTGCGGCGCGCCAATCGTCTACAATACCCTGATCAACGCACCGGATGCGCCGAAAGGCAAAGCCGCGCGGCCGGTCGTCGGACTGATCGCGGGCGCGGCTCCGCCGGTTGCCGTGCTCGAGGGCGCCGAAAGCATCGGCATCAAGCTCACGCATGTGTACGGGCTGACTGAGGTCTACGGCCCGGCTTCGGTTTGCGCGGAGCAGCCGGGCTGGGACCAATTGCCACCTGACCAGCGCGCGCAATTGAAGCGCCGTCAGGGCGTGCCCTACCCGCTCGAGGAAGCCATCACGGTGCTCGATCCCGAAACCATGCAGCCTGTGCCGCGCGACGGCGAGACCATCGGCGAGGTGATGTTCCGCGGCAACATCGTGATGAAGGGCTACCTGAAGAACGAGAAAGCGACCAAGGAGGCCTTTGCCGGCGGCTGGTTCCATACCGGCGACCTCGGCGTGCTCGACGAGCACGGCTATGTCATCATCAAGGACCGCTCCAAGGACATTATCATTTCCGGCGGCGAGAACATCTCGTCCGTCGAGGTCGAGGACGTGCTCTACAAGCACCCGGCCGTGCTGTTTGCGGCGGTGGTGGCAAAGCCGGACAAGAAATGGGGCGAAGTGCCTTGCGCCTTCATCGAGCTGAAGGACGGCGCGCGTACCACGGAAGGCGAGATCATCGCCTTCTGCCGCAGCCATATGTCGGGCTTCAAGACGCCGAAGGCAGTGGTGTTCGGCACTATTCCGAAAACCTCGACCGGCAAAATCCAGAAATTCCTGCTGCGCAACCAGGTGGATTCGGCCAAGGCGATCTCGGCGTGAACGGCCGATCCTGAGGTCAGCAACCCCTCCAGCCGCCAGGGCGGGGCTGTCACCCTTTCGCAACGTTCGCTGAAAAATCGACCGCCTTGATCGGCAGCGTCGCCCGTCGGCTCGCCACGACGCTGTGAGCAGATGAGAACAACAGCGCAGTGTGCTGTCGCATCCTGTTCTTACGTCTGTAACAGAACGGGGGCAAATCTCCCGCGCTCGCCGCGCATCGCATGTTGCTGCAGGCCAAGCACTGGGAGGTTTTTGAAATGAATGCTGCGAGATCACGCTTGACTTGCCGGACGCCGGGTTTTCGTTCGGGTTTGCCCATTACCCTTTTCCTGTCCGGCATCGTCGGCGCCACCGGCGCCTTGGCAGATGATGACGATTTTGATTTGAAACCGGGCAATCTGCTGGTCAGCCGCTCGGTCTACGACAACAATCCGGGCAATGTCGTCGCCGGCGTTACGGTGCTGCCGCCCAATTGCCTGCCCGCCAATTGCGTGACTGCGACCGATAGCGGCGCCTATCCGTTTGTCTTTAATAATGTTCTCACCGATGGCAGTTTCGGCATCACCGCCAAAATCGTGCTCGACCAGCTCAAGACGTCAGGCAAGTTCATCAGCTCGCTCAAGGTCGAACTGCCCGATCGCCCGGAGCACCGGGAGGAGCCGGCCGAAAATCAGATCGTCACCAGTTTTCCGTCCAAATCGGAAATCGCGCTCAATTTGTCGCTTGATGGCAAGGTCGTCACCTTCATGACCTATCTTGCGCCGCTGAACGCGCTCGATGTCTCGAATTCGAACACGCCTGGTGTCGTCGATCCCACCAATCCCGTCCCCGGCGGCTTCTACCGCGTGGTCGCGGATGTCGACGCGCATGGCCGGTTTCATTTCACCAAGACCAATGCCTATAGCGGCAACAACGGCCGCGCCGGGATCCTGAACGACAAGAACGGCGCCAACCTGCTCTACACGGTCGGCAATGCCGGCAACGGCGGCAATCCGCAGCCGAACGGCATCATCATCGGCGCCGGTGCGCAAATTCTCAACGACGAACGGGCGCCCCTCGCCGCGCAAAGTCCGGGCTCGCCAACGCCTGTGGGCAGCTTCAACATTACGCAACTCGGACTGAAGGCCGACAAGATCGGCAAGGACACCAACTTCCGTGGCCTCACCGTCTTCAACAACGTCATCTATACGACCAAGGGCAGCGGCGGCAACGGCATCAACACCGTCTATTTCGTCGACACATCGGGGTTCGATGCCAACGGTAAGCCGCTGGCCTGCCCGAACGGTGTCGGCCTGCCTGGGGCCAACGCGGCGCTTCCCACTACGCCGATTTTCTACGACGCCACCAAGCTGCAGACGCTCGGCGTCGTGCCTTACAACATGTGTGTCCTGAAGGGCTTTCCGACCAATCTCGCCAAGAACGCGACCTCGTTCCCGTTCGGCGTTTGGTTCGCCGATGCCAAGACGCTCTACGTCGCCGACGAAGGCGACGGCACCAACACCTTTGATCCCGTGCCGGGCAAGTATTCGGCAGCCGCCGCGCAAACAGGCGCGGGACTGCAGAAATGGGTGTTCGACACTGGCCTCGGCGCGTGGAAACTGGCCTACACGCTGCAAGCCGGGTTGAATCTGGGTGTGCCGTATGACATCAACGGTTATCCGACCGGGCAAAATTCCAAGACCGGCCTGCCCTGGGGGCCCGCCGCCGACGGCCTTCGCAACATCATCGGCCGTGCCAATCGCGATGGCACCGCGACGATCTGGGCCATCACCTCGACCGTCAGCGGAAACGGCGATCAGGGAGCCGATCCGAACCAACTGGTGACGATTACGGATGATCTGGCGGCGACCAGCGCGCCTGCCGGCGAAAGTTTTGGCGCGGTCCGAACAGCCGGCTTTGGCGAGGTGCTTCGTGGCGTGTCATTCACACCGGGTACCGATCACGACCGGTTTGCCGATGATGACGACCATCGGGATCACGACGACCGTCGATAGATGTCGGCCGACGGGTCAGCCGGCGACTACGATGCCGGCTGACTTTCTAGATCGATCATGCGTGCCGCGCATTAGCGGCATGCCATCATGCGATGCCGGGCATGGACTAAATTTGCTCACAGAATCCGGATAGCATCGACCGGTCTCGATCGATTGTTTTGCAGGAGTAGATGATGACCAAATGGTTCGGAGCGGCGCTCGCGCTGCTTGCGATTTTCGCCGCAGCTTGTTTCACGTCGGTCGCGGCGCAAACACCGTCGCCCGAGGGGGCCAAGGTTTACTTCATCAATCTGAAGGACGGCGACACCGTAACTAGCCCATTCCTGGTGCAGTTCGGGCTATCCGGTATGGGGGTCGCACCGGCCGGCGTGGAAAAACCGAATACGGGCCACCATCATCTCCTGATCGATGCCCCCGCCCTGACTGAAGAACAGTTGAAGGAGCCTATTCCGGCCGACGATAATCACAGGCATTTCGGCGGTGGCCAGACCGAAACCATGGTGACGCTGCCGGAGGGCAAGCACACCCTCCAACTAGTACTCGGCGATTGGACACACATCCCGCATGTGCCGCCGGTGATGTCCGAGCCGATCACCATTACGGTGCAGAAGTAAGGCGGTCCGGCCAGCGGTAAGCGCGCCGGATTGCTTCGCCACGCGGCTCAGTCCGCGGACGGAACAACTCGCCGCTTTGCATTTATTCCCGTACCGAAAGCGAAAATTTCTCATTGAGCGCCACAAGCTTTTCACCGACGCTTGCGCTGACGATCCGGTGGTTTTGCGAGCGGAGGCAACGATGAAAATCTTGAACGCCATTGCAACCCTGGCGATGCTGGTGATTGGCGCCGGCGCTGCCATGGCGCAAAACCCGCCGCCAGCTTCGACAAAGAAAGTTGACGGCACCGACAACGTCTATGTCTTCCGTTACGGCAATCACCAATCGATGTTCATCGTGACATCGCAGGGCGTCATTGCCACCGATCCGATTTCCTACGAGCGCCCTGCCAAGCCCTATATCGACGCCATCAAGGCCGTCACCGACAAGCCGGTCAAATATGTCATCTACAGCCACCACCATTACGACCACATCGCCGGCGGGCAGCCATTCAAGGATCTTGGCGCGACCTTCATTGCGCACCGGCGCGCAAGGGAGCGCCTGCTCGAATTGAAGAAGCAGAACGCGCTTCTCGCCGATATCGTGATGCCCGATCAGGTGGTCGATGACAGGAAGACCATCAAGCTAGGTGATACCACCCTCGAACTCGTCTATGTCGGCCGCAACCATTCGGACAATTCGCTTGTGATGCGGCTGCCGAAGGAGAAGCTGGTGTTCGTTGTCGACTTCGCGCCGATCGAAACCATCCAGTTTCGCAATATCCCGGACAATGCCTCGCCGCTGGAATATATCGCTTCGCTGAAGAAGCTTGCCGCGCTCGATTGGGATCGGATGATCCCCGGCCATCCTTACGCCGGCGGACGCTTCGGCACGAAAAAGGATGTCGAGGCCGACATCGCCTATATGGAGGATTTGTCGGCGGAAGTGAAAAAGGCGGCAGACGCGGGCAAATGTTTCGATACCGCGATGAAGGAGGTCAAGCTGCCGAAATACGAGAAATGGGCGAACTATGAGACCGGTCTGGCCGCCAATGTGGAGCGCTTCTGCTATTGGTGGGGACGCGGATATTGATGCTAGAGAGGCCGGACAGCGCCGTCGCCCCGCCCGCCGCTAGGGCATGATCCGGAAAAGTGGGTACCGGTTTTCCCTCGCGACAAACGCGAAGCGTTTGCGCGGAGATCATGCTCAAACAAAAAGCTAGAGCGGGATGACGATTCGAAGAAAAGTCATCACGCTCTAGCGATTTACCGTCAGCCGCACCCCGTCATGGGCCGGGATCACGTCTGCCGGCAGGCTCTGGCGCAGCACCTCGTAGTCGAGGTCGGAATGCATGTTGGTGATGACAGCGCGCTTGGGCTTGAAGCGATCGATCCAGGCGAGCGCGTCACTGATGCTGAAATGACTGGGGTGCGGCGTGTAGCGCAGCCCGTCGATGATCCACAGATCAAGGTTCTGCAAGAGCGGCCAGCTCTCGCGCGGGATGTCGCTGACGTCGGGGGTGTAGGCGGCATCCCCGATGCGATAGCCGAGCGCCGGGATGTTGCCGTGCTGCGTATTGAACGCGGACAGCGTCACCGCCCCGCCCGTGCCTTCAATCGTGCGGCTTTCGCCGCCTTCGATCGAAAGATGATCGCAGATCGGCGGGTACTCGCTGCCCGGCGGCGACACGAAGCAATAGGAAAACCGCAGCACGATCTCTTTCGCGGTCGACTGGTTCAGATAGACCGGAATCCGCCGGCGCTGGTGCAGCACGACCGAACGCAGATCGTCGATGCCGTGAGTCTGGTCGGCATGCTCATGGGTCAGGAACACCGCGTCGATGTGATCGACCTCGGCGTCGATCAGCTGCTCGCGCAAATCGGGTGAGGTGTCGATCACGATGCGCGTCGTGCCCTGCTCCGATCGGCGCTCGACCAGCAGCGAACAGCGGCGGCGGCGGTTTTTCGGATTGTTGGGATCGCATTTGCCCCAGCCGAGCGCGGGACGCGGGACGCCGGCCGAGGAGCCGCAGCCGAGGATCGTCAGCGTCAGCGTCATGCGGCCGCTTCCGTACGCGGCACTTTGGAAAACAGCCGGAAGAAGTTTTCGCTGGTCTGCCGCGAAATTTCCTCGAGCGAGACGCCGCGCGTCTCCGCCAGCACTTTTGCGATTTCCACCACGTAGGAAGGCTCGTTGCGTTTTCCCCGGAGCTTGCCGGGCGCCAGATACGGCGCATCGGTTTCGACCATGATGCGATCGGCGGGTAGCTCGGCCGCAAGATCGCGCAACGCCTGCGATTTCTTGAAGGTGAAAATCCCCGTGAACGAGATCGCGAGCCCTAAAGCAATTGCCTTCATCGCAAGCTCGCGACCGCCGGTGTAGCAGTGTAAGACGGCGCGAAACGGACCTTTTGCGGCCTCGTCTTCGAGGATGCGGCCGCAATCGGTATCCGCCTCGCGCGTGTGGATGACGAGCGGCAGCCCCGTTGCGCGGGCGGCCGCGATATGGGCGCGGAAACCGCGTTCCTGCGCCTGTGGCGAGCCGTTGTCGTAGAAATAGTCGAGCCCCGCCTCGCCCAAGGCCACGACCTTCGGATGTTTTGTCAATTCGATCAGTTCGTCGGCGGCAATGCCGTCTTCTTCGTCGGCGTGATGCGGATGGGTGCCGACCGAGCAATAGACGTTGGGAAACCGCTCGGTGATTGCCAGCAGTTCGCCAAGGCGCCGCACCCGCGTCGAGATCGTGACGATGCGGCCGATGCCAGCCGCCGACGCCCGTTCCACGATCGCGTCGAGGTCTTCGGCGAAATCGGGAAAATCCAGATGGCAGTGGCTGTCGACGAGCATCGGTCGATCGCCTCAGGCCGCCGACGGCTCGATGTAGCGCGGAAACACCGCCAACGGCGGCGGTAGGACCGTGCCCGGCGCGATACGCGTCGCGCCACCGAGGGCCGCGAATTGCCGCGCGTTCCCCGGGACGCCAAGCGCGTCCAGAAGCTTTGCCGAAGCGGCCGGCATCACCGGCTGGGTCAGGATCGCGATCTGGCGCACGACTTCCGCCGTGACATAAAGCACCGTCTTCTGGCGCGCCGGGTCGGTCTTCGCCAACGCCCACGGTGCTTCGCCCGCGAAATAGCGGTTGGCTTCGGCGACGGTGGCCCAAACGGTATTGAGCCATTGATGAATCTGCTGTGTCGCCATCGCAGCGCGCGCCGCGCCGATCATGGCATCGGCTTCCGCCAGGATCGCCCTGTCGTTCCCAGTGAGCGCGCCGGGCTCCGGCAGGACGCCGCCGAGTTGCTTTGAAATCATCGACAGCGAGCGCTGCGCCAGATTGCCGAGGTCGTTGGCGAGATCGGCATTGATGCGCGCGACAATGGCTTCATGGTTGTAGTTGCCGTCCTGGCCGAACGGCACCTCGCGCAGGAAGAAATAGCGCATCTGGTCGACGCCATATTGATCGGCGAGATTGAAGGGATCGACGACATTGCCGACCGATTTCGACATCTTCTCGCCCCTGTTGAACAGGAAGCCGTGAGCGTAGACCCGCTTCTGCACGGGAATGCCTGCCGACATCAAAAATGCCGGCCAGTACACCGCGTGGAAGCGGATGATGTCCTTGCCGATGACGTGCACATCGGCTGGCCAATAGCGCCAGTTGGCATCATTCTCATCGGGAAAGCCGACGCCCGTGATGTAGTTGGTGAGCGCATCGACCCACACATACATCACATGCTCGGGATCACTGGGCACCTTGACGCCCCAATCGAACGTCGTGCGCGAGATCGACAGATCGCGCAGGCCGCCTTTGACGAAGCTGATGACTTCGTTGCGGCGCGAGTCCGGTCCGATGAAATCGGGCTGGGATTCGTAGAGCTTGAGCAGCCTGTCCTGATAGGCCGAGAGCTTGAAGAAATAGCTCTTCTCTTCCACCCACTCGACCGGCGTGCCCTGCGACCCCACGCGCACCCCATCGTCGCCGATCACGGTTTCATCTTCAGCGTAATAGGCCTCGTCGCGCACCGAATACCAGCCGGCATAAGAGTTGAGATAGATGTCGCCGTTCGCAGCCATCCGCCGCCAGATTTCCTGGCTGGACCGATGGTGTTGTTCTTCGGTGGTGCGGATGAAACGGTCGAACGAGACGTTCAGCCGCTCGTCCATGTCCTTGAAACGCGCAGCGTTACGCGTCGCGACCTCCTTGGTCGGGAGCTTTTCGGCTTCCGCGGTCTGGACCATCTTCAACCCGTGCTCGTCGGTGCCGGTGAGAAAGAACACATCCTTGCCGTCGAGCCGTTGAAAACGCGCCAGCGCGTCGGTCGCGATCGCCTCATAGGCATGACCGATATGCGGTACGCCGTTCGGATAGGCGATCGCGGTTGTGATGTAATAGATATTTTTACGAGACGCCGGCGCGGCGGCGACCGGCGCTGGCTTTTTTGCGGCGGTCGGTTTCTTGGCGGCCTGCGTTGGCTTCAGCGCCGAGACAGGCTTGGCTGCTGTCGCTTTTTTCGCGGATTTCTTTGCTGTCTTGTTGGCCGCAGGCTTCTTTGCAGCCTTTTTCGCGGCCGGCTTCTTCAGCTTCTTCGCCCTCTTGGCTTTCGTCACGACGCGCTTCTTCGCCGCGGCCTTGGCGGCGCGCTTACCCTTTTTTGGCTTCTTCGAAAGCCTTTGCTTCGAAGATTTTTTTCTGACGGCCACAACGAATTCCTTAAATGTCTGCTCGAACGTGAGTGTCGGGATTGGCGATCCTGGGAACGCTCACCGCGTTGCTTCCGCAAGCATCGAAAACACCGAGAAAACCAGCGGTTTTCGTTCAAGATTATAGTCTTGGGTGTCGCGCGCGGCGCGGACGACCTTTTCCCATACCTCCGCGAGCCGTGCAAGGCGCGGAAGGTTGGCGTTGGCATCCTGATCGGCCCGCAGGCGATCGCTCACCCACCGGTCGACGCTGTCGACAAAGGCCGCAAGCGCCACCCGGTCGCTCAAGCCGAGCGAATCGCCGAGCGTATGCAGCTCGCGCGGGTCGACTTGCGGCAACCTCGCAAGCAGCGCCGCGGTGCGCTGGTGAAGTTTGAGGGCGTCGCCGCCGAGCAATGTGAGTGCGCGGGCGACGCTCCCCTCCGCAGCCTGTGCCGCCTCCGCGAGCGCGGGATCGTCGGCCGCCATGCCGGTGGCGAGCGCTGCGGCACGGATCACTTCGCTCCTCCCAAGCGGACGCAGCGGCAATTTGCGGCAGCGCGACTGGATGGTCGGCAACACCCGCGCCGGCGCGTGGCTGACCAGCAAGAACAGCGATTGCTGCGGCGGCTCCTCGAGGATCTTCAGCAGCGCATTGGCGGCATTGGGATTGAGCTCGTCGACGGTGTCGACGATGCAGACCCGCCAGCCTTCGACCGCCGCGGTCGAGCCGAAGAACGAAATCGTCTCGCGCGTTTCGTCGACGGTGATCACGGTGCGCATCACGCCCCGCTCGTTGAGGCTGCGTTCCAGCGTGAGCAGGCCGCCATGCGAGCCCGCCGCGATTTGGCGCGCGACATGATCGGAAGGGTCGACGGCTAATGTCTCCGCGCGCTGCACCGAAGGCGACAGCGGATCGCGATGCGCCAGCACGAAGCGCGCCATGCGATAGGCCAAGGTCGCCTTGCCGATGCCTTGCGCGCCGCCGATCAGCCAGGCGTGTGGAATGCGCCCGCCGCGATAGGCATTGAGCAGCGCCGTCTCGGCCTCGCGATGCCCGAACAATTCCGCGGTCTCGCGCGGATGGGGAGCTGCGTTCTCCGGTTCGACCTTGCGGGCGCTCATGCCGATGGGGCCGGGCTGGCCATGGCGAACAGATGATCGCGCAGCGCCGTCCATATCTGCGCCGCGACCGTGTCCGAATCGCCACTTGCGTCAATCAGCATGCAGCGCCCCGGGTCTTCGGCGGCGATCTGCTGGTAGGCCTCACGCAGATCCTGATGGAATTTGAGGTCTTCCGCCTCGAACCTGTCAGGCGCGTCAGCACCGCGGCGGGCGGCCGCGCGCTTGAGCCCAACCTCGACCGGCACATCCAGGATGAATGTCAGGTCCGGCTTGAGATCACCGATCGTGACCCGCTGCATCGCGTTCAGGATGCCCGGCGAAACCTGCCCCAGCCGGCCCTGATAGACGCGGGTCGAATCGGAAAAGCGGTCGCACAGCACCCAGGTTCCCCGACTGAGCGCGGGCTGGATCACGGAGCGCACGTGATCGTCGCGGGCGGCGGCAAACAACAGTGTCTCCGCCTCCGGGCCAAGCAGCTTGCCCATGCCCGACAATACGAGGTGGCGGATGATTTCGGCCCCCGGCGATCCGCCGGGCTCGCGCGTGACAATGGCGCGGAGCTTGGCGGCCGCGAGAACTCTCGGCGAGTCTCCGGATCTGGGTCGATTTCCCGGAGCCCTCACCCCCTTCGAAGGTGATGAACCGGCCGCGCCCGGATGGTCGCTTCTCCGCTGTCTCGGCCATCGTCAGAGCTTCTCGGCGCCGGCGCGGAACATGCCGATCACGAGTTCGCTCGCCCCGTCGATCGCGCGGCGCAGCGTCGATCCCGTGCCGATCGATTCCCCTGCATACACCGGTTGCTCCACCGCGATGTTGGCGCCGCGCCAGACCCGGACCACGCCGACCGGCTGGCCCGACTGCACCGGCGCGCGTACCGGCCCGCTATAGACAATGCGCGCGATCAGTTTGTCGCCGCCGCCGCTTTTCGGCACCATTACCTTGATCGGTTCGGGGCTCGTTAACTTCACCGACCGGCTTTCGCCGCCGAACACCTTGGCATAGCCGATCGTCTGATCCGGCGCGATCAGGGTTCGCACTTCGAAATTGCGAAATCCCCATTCCAGCATTTTCTTGGCTTCGCTGGCGCGATCGTCGGGATCTTCCAGGCCGTTGACGACGACGATCAGACGGATGCCGTTCTGCACGGCGGAGCCGACCATGCCGTAGCCGCCCTCCTTGGTATAGCCGGTCTTCAAGCCATCGGCGCCCTCGAGCGAATTCAACAGCGGATTGCGATTCTGCTGCCTAATCTTGTTCCAGGTGAATTCCTTCTCCCCGAACAATTTGTAGAACTCGGGATAGGTCAGCATGACGTAGCGCGCCAGTTTTGCCAGTTCGCGCACCGTCATCTTGTTGCCGGGGTCGGGCAGCCCGTTGGAATTGCCGAAGGTCGACTTCGGCAAGCCAAGCTCGCGCGCGCGTTTGGTCATGAAGTCGGCCGCAAAGATGCGCTCATTGCCGGCCATGCCTTCGGCGAGCGCAATGCAGGCATCGTTGCCACTCTGGATGATCGCGCCGTGCAGCAGATCGTCGATCGATATCTTGCTGTTGAGGACCGCAAACATCGTCGAGCCGCCCGCCGGCGCGCCGCCTCGCCGCCAGGCGTTTTCGCTGATCCGATATTCGTCCGTCAGCTTGACGGTACCCTCCTTGAGCGCATGGAACACCACCTCGGCGGTCATCAATTTCATCATGCTGGAGGGCGCGCGCAGCTCGTCGGCATTCTTTTCGAACAGCACGGCGCCGCTGGAAGCTTCGGTCAGGATCGCGGTCGGCGCGTCGCCATCGAAACCGCCCTCCTCCTTCTTGGCGCCTTGCACGCTTTGGTTGGCGGCATGAAGCACGCCGCCCCAGCCGACCGCGGCGATCACGAATGCTGCGACCAGGACACGCGAAAAGCGTCCGGTCGTGAGGATGGATCGGCGGAAACGCGACAAGTCGAGTGCCATCGGCGATGCCCTGAGAGAGGGGCGTTCTAACAGGTGGAAGTATCGCAAACAACACAGGTTTTGCGAGCGAGCCGGAGCAGCTACCGAAACGATTGCAGGCGCGTACAAACAACCTTATCGTGCAGGCCTACACCGCGCTCAATCAACCCCCGAAAAAAAGGCGGAATAGCGATGCCGAGCTCCCGTACCATTTCCGCCAACGGCATCGAGTTCTTCCTGCGCGAACAGGGCGAAGGCCCGCTGGTGGTGCTTTGTCACGGCTGGCCGGAATTCTCATATTCCTGGCGGCACCAGCTCCCGGCGATTGCGGCCGCGGGCTTCCACGTCGTGGCGCCCGATATGCGCGGGTTTGGACGCACCAGCGCGCCCGCCGATATCGGCGCCTACTCGATTTTCGACAATGTCGGCGACATGGTCGCGCTGGTGGCGGCGCTCGGCGAGAAGCGCGCGGCGATCGTCGGCCATGATTGGGGCGGACCGGTCGCCTGGCATGCCGCGCTGTTCCGTCCCGACGTGTTCTCGGCGGTGGCGGGCTTGAGCGTCCCGCCGCCGTTCCGCGGCCGCGGCCGGCCGCTCGATACCTTGCGCGACAACGGCATCACCAATTTCTACTGGCAGTATTTTCAAAAGCCCGGCGTTGCCGAAGCCGAGTTCGAGCGCGATGTCGACTTGACGATGCGCACCGTTCTGGCGCGCGGATTCTACGATCCTGCGGCGTCGCTGTTCGTCGAAGACGGCAAGGGTTTTCTTGGCGATGCGCGGGTCGACGGTCCGCTACCGGATTGGATCAGCGAATCCGATCTCGCCTGCTTCAGCGAGGCTTACCGGCATTCCGGCTTCCGCGGCGGGCTCAACTGGTATCGCAACATCAACCGCAACTGGGAATTGACGGCGCCCTGGCAGGACGCGCAGATCCATCAGCCGTCGCTGTTCATCGCGGGATCGAAGGACGCCGTCATTACCGGATTGATCGGAGCCAAGCGCGTCAAGGAGCTGGGGCGGGTGCTGCCGCATTTGAAGCGAAAGCTGATCATCGAAGGCGCCGGTCATTGGATCCAGCAGGAGCGGCCGAACGAGGTCAACGCCGCGCTGATTGCGTTCCTGAAGGAGCATGCCGGACGGAAAAACTGAAGCCGGGTGAGCGGCTCAATAGAGCCCGCGCCCGCTCAGGATTTCGCGCGGTCCGTTGGGATCGATCGGCGCATAGGCCGAGACCGAACTGACCGGCACCGCATAGCGGCTGTCGTCTTCGTAAGGTACGGCACGCGGATTATCGAGCACGCGGCCGCGCGATCGGCTGGACGCCGACATTTCCGAGGTCGCGTTGATGGAAGCGTAGTCGGCTTGCGTGTTGCCGAGGTTGAACGGCCGCCCTTCCGGCATCGGCACCTCGCCGCGAATCGGATGGCCATAGGACGGGCCCTCCGGAACAAACGGACGGGCGGACGCAACCCGGACCAGGGACGGCGAAGGCGCCGGCATGCCGGTGCGCAAGGTCGCGATCAGCTGGCGGTCGTCGGAACCTTCCAGCGGCGCGCGGCCGACATATTCGACCCGGACCCGCGCCACGCCATTACCTTTGAACTCAAGCAGTTCGGCAGCTTTGTTGGAAACATCGATCAGGCGGTTGCCGTGATAGGGCCCGCGGTCATTGACGCGGACGATCAGCGATTTGCTGTTACTAAGATTGGTCACCCGCGCATAGCACGGCATCGGCAGCGTCGGATGGGCGGCGGTCAGCGAGCCCATATCGAACACCTCGCCATTGGCAGTCAGCCGGCCGTGGAAATCGTCGCCATACCAGGACGCCATGCCCTCTTCACGGTAGTTGACGTCCTCTTCCGGCACATAGACCCGGCCCGCGACAATATAGGGCTTGCCGACGCGGTAGGTTCCGCCGCCCTTTGGCACGGGCTCACCGAGCTCGACCACGCGGGGACTTGAGGAAACGCCGTATTTGGGGTCGACGCGGCTCGCAAACTTGTTCGACGAGGCGCAGTTGGCGAGCATCAAGCAGGCGGCCGCGACCACGGCGCCACGTGCCGCCACTACGAGCCATTCTGGCCTGAGAATCCCCATTGCCCCAATTACCATTCCCGCCGGTCGTCTGCCTGCTTCGAGGCGATCACCAGCCTTTGCCTCGATGCGGCCCACCTCTGCACGAGAGCCTAAAGATATCGCAACTGGAACACGGCGGAAATGGGGAGGCGTTCGAGGTGGTAAATCATTGGTTGTTGCGGGCAATCCGTATCTTTACGGAACAAATGCGCGTGCTTATGCGCCCGTCCCGGCCCCATCTGTTGCAGCAAATCCTCAGTCAGCAGCTGACTTTAAGTCCTCGCCAGGAATCTTTTTGACTGTGCAAGGGGCCCGTCGTTTGGTCGTGCCGGGGCGCAAAAGGAATTTTGCGATGTTCGAAGCAGTCACGGCATTCATGGGTCTGGTAAGCGCAGGGGTTTTCCTGGCCCATGCATTTGAGGGCGTGCGCTCAAGGGCGTGAGCCAAACTGAGGCAGCATCACCCGCCTCAGCGAGCTCGTTTCGAAAACTTTAATAAATTCGGACGAGCATTGGAATTGGCAGGTGCACCATGCGCAATCATGACTTCGTATCGGATGGATTCTTGGCGGTGACCGCGGCGGGCCTCGTGCTGCTGTGCTCAAGCTTGCTCGCTTTCGCCTTGTCCTGACAACGCTGGTTTTTTTGGAAGTTACGGCTCGCTTCTGCGGCTATGCCGGCTTGCTCGTTTTGAGCGCGGGCTCGTTGTTTCGGCGGTGACAACGGCCGCATCGACGCCACGCCATCCAGCCGTTGCTTGATCTTCATGCCGCCAAGTGATTGATGTCACGCTTACGGAAGGGTGGCCGAGCGGTTTAAGGCACCGGTCTTGAAAACCGGCGTGCCTGCAAGGGTACCGTGGGTTCGAATCCCACCCCTTCCGCCAGAACTCAATTAGATCAATGGGGTTGCCACTCTCTCGGGGGGAAGGTTTGCCACTTCTCGTTCAGGTGCTGTTCGGGGGCCACCGCTCCCGTCGTCGTGTCTTTTACAATCGAGACGTTGCCAAAGCCGGATGGGTTTAAAGTAGTCGGGCCGGTGTTGGACGATACCGGAATAAACCCAATGATTGATCCATCAGTCCCGTTAAAGCCTGGATCTACAACCGTGATGGCGTTGGGAGTGCCGGCTGCGAGGCCAGCCCAGAATGTATTATTGGTCGCCGAGGTGTCTGTGGTGAGCCTGTCGAATATCAAATTGCCGGTCGTTACGCCGGCGATGACAGGACCATCAAAGAGTTGCTGTCGGTAACTTCCGACGCCGTAAAGCGCGACGCATCCATTATCGTCAAGCTGGATTGGCTGCGAGTTCATTGCAGCCTGGTTGGTGTCCTGCCACGTTGGTTTTGGCAAGGTTCCGCCGGGCGCGAACATGTTCATCGAGCCATTGGAAGCTGGCCCGCTGTTTCCCGTGAAGCAAGTCAAACCGGGAGGCAAAATTGTAGTGGCCGCCCTCGTGCCTTGTGCGGACAAGCCGACAAGCAGCAAAGCGCCGGCCAGAACACTCCAGCAAAAACGATTCACTCGCCGTCCCCGCTGGTGGAAGGACTGCAACCGTCGATCTTGAGCTGACGCAGAATCGCAGAACGCACGTAACTCGAAGAGTTGGTCATGTGTCTTTGCGCCGCCTGCTTAACCGCAAGCGGTAACGATTCAGGACACCGCACGGCCATGGTGCCGGTGTAGGAAATTTCTTCCGTTGGTGTCATGGGCATTTACGTGTGTTCATTTCGAAATCGGTTTTTTGGGATACGGTGCGCCGATCCGTTGGGTATTTGCGCGAGCGCTGGACCGGAGCCAGGACGCATGGCTTCACCAGGATAACCGAGGCGCTAATCCCGGTAATATTGCGCGAGTCCCAGTTACGCTGGGCCATTGGGTGGATTGTCTTAAGCATTGGATGATCCGCCAATTCGGTGCGCAGCTCTGCGAACTCCACACCCCGGCAGGACGGGGCGTCGATCATGATCGACAAAATTGTGATTCAGTTTGCGCATCATCTGAATGATGCCGCCGTTCGTACAAAGCTCCTACGCCACTACGCGCGCTATCGGCGTTGTTGGCGCTAATCGCGATAATTTCTTGCTGAAAGCAAAACCGCCCGGCGCTGATGCATCCGAGCGGCTTAATAAAAATCGGGCGAGGAGGTTTGTCGTTCTACGGTTGCCCAAGTCGAGCCAAGCATCGTCTGTGCCCGTCTTGCAGGCATCCCGACGGCACGCGGCCGTGGCAAATGGTCCGCCGTCCAGGTGAGGAGCGTCCTCCAGCGGGTCGCCTGACACCAAGGTAGTCCGAAAGGCAAACGCCCAAGGTAGTTGGACAGCGAGGCCGCGCGCCTTCTATTTCGGAGGTGCAGAGGGTGGTGTGGTCTACGGGTAGATCGGGGTCACGACGGTCCTCAAATTTACCATATCGCGAGATATCGCGAGATGGCGGTCGGGAAATCCCAGCTTGCGCCTTGTTTGACGTCTCAATTGGTAAACAAACAATTAACGGAGACGCGTCATGATGTTGAAATTAGGCAGAATAGCCGTCGTGTCCACGGCGGCCCTCACGCTCGCTGCCGCCTCCATTCCCACCAAGGCCGAAGCAGCCGACCTCGCTATTCCCCGTCGTCCGGTCATTCCCCTTGCTCCCGTCGCGTATGCTCCGCCGCCTCCTCCGCCGTGCTGTCAAGTCTATGCTCCGCCGCCTCCGCCGCCGTGCTGCCAAGTTGCTCCGCCGCCGTGCTGTCAAGTCTATGCTCCGCCACCTCCGCCGCCGTGCTGTGTCTATGGCAATGGCTACGGCGGCGGCGGCTATGGTGGCGGCTATGGCGCGGCATACGGTGGCTATGGCGGCGGTTACGGCAGCGGTTATGGTGGTGGTTATGGCGGTGGTGATTATGGCAGTTATGGCGGTGGCTACGCCGCTGGCTATGGCGGCGCTTATGACGGTTATGGCGGTGTCAGCTATGGCGCCCGTTACTAGTTTGCGCAGAGGACCGGACGTTCGTAGGGACCTCTAGGGCGGGCGTCGCAGAAATCTCTATTTTGAAAACTGCCCGGGGAGGGTGTTGCAGCAAATCAGCCTGCGCCGATAGGCCGGGAGGATGCGCACCCAGGTCCACCGACAGCGCGGGGAGATCCGGCAGCTGCAACGGGCAGGCATCCCCACAGCGTCGGCGGAAGCGCTGCTGGAGCGAATGCTGGACAAAATAGACGAGCTTTGCGCCGCGCGAGACAAGCTCAAAAAAGATCAGCCTGGGCCAACCAAAGGCAAGGTCCTGGGGGACGTCAGTGGTGACGGAACTGAAGTGGTACGATCCCAAGGATGACCATCCTCCGTGGATCAAAGCGCTGGCCGAAGTTCGCCAGAGGGCAACCCGCGAAGGTTGGTGCTACCACCACGTTCAAGCGATCATCGTGGCGATCGACCAATATGCCGAAGCGGCCCTGGGCAACCGTGATTTCTTTTTGAACAAGCCCTATAGCATCGGCGGCGGCAGGAACGAGCATACTCCCTGAATGTGCAATCTCTACTCGATCACCACCAACCAAGCCGCCATCATCGCCCTCTTCCGCGTGATCAACCGGTACGTCGGTAACCTGCCGCCGATGCCGGGCGTGTTTCCCGACTATCCGGCTCCCGTGGTGCGCAACGTCGGTGCCGAACGCGAGCTGATCCATGATGCGCTGGGGCATGCCGCCACCGCCGCGCGCCGGCGGACCGCCGGTCACCAACATCCGCAACACCTCATCCCCGCACTGGCGGGGTTGGCTGAAGCCGGAGAACCGGTGCCTGGTCCCGTTCAACAGCTTTGCCGAGTACGCGCCGGAGCCGAACCCCGAGACCAAGAAGAAAGACGTGGTCTGGTTCGCACTCAACGACGATCGGCCCGCTGACCGCCTTCGCGGGCATCTGAACGGAATACAAAGGCGACCGAGGCACCAAATCCAAGCCGATCCCCGGCCCTCACCTCGTCTACGGCTTCCTCACGACCGCGCCGAATGCGATCGTTGAACCGATCCATGCGAAAGCGATGCCTGTGATCTTGACGACCGATGAAGAGCGCGACGTCTGGATGCGCGCGCCATGGGATGAGGCGAAGGCGCTGCAACGGCCATTGGCGGACGATGCGTTGAAAATCGTAGCGCGCGGGGAAGATAAGGAAGATCGGGTGGCGGCGGCCTAACAGCGCGGCGTCCAGTGAAGATTAACGACGGATCGGAGAAGGTCCCCGCTGGTCGTTGCAAACTCGCTTTCCAGGCCGTTGATTCCGTCCAAAGCGAAACCTCGGGAATTTCTTTGCTCAGTCACCATTTGCGCCGAGCCCCTCGATCCCGGAGGTGCGGGAAATGTCACGACCTGCGGAGATCGCGTTACGACGATGGGAGGAGACACGTACGAGCCCACAGAAAAGCGGACAACGTTGCCGACCTCACGCGAGTTTGATGCGCTTAGCTCCACAGCCAATTGCTGAGGTTGTCCGACCTCGCACTGATCCGATGCGCTTCGCTGCGGGGTTTGCGCCGGGCCGAGGACGCGTGAAAGGGTCTGCGCGATATCGCCAGCGGTAGCCGGAGCTGGAACTGTGGCTGGAGCTGCGACAGGCGCGGGGACCGTCGCGGGAGCAATGACCGAAGCAGGGGCAACCGCCGCGACGGGAGCGGCAGCCGAGGCAACGGGGGTCGGAGCGGGACCGGTCGCCATGATGACGCCGCCGACCGCGAGAGCCGTCAGCAATGCGCCAACGATTCCGACTCCGATGATGGTCGATCTCGACGACGAGCCGGACGGCTGAGAAGCCGCGATCGGCTTGGCCGACGATCGGCCAATGTCTTGCGTCGTCCTCTGGCCTTCAGGCGCTGCTACCCCTGACATGACATCTTCTCCCACCTGACCGTCAATGACGTCCCGAAACCCTGGCAAATCCGCCGCGTCCCCGCTCGCCGGCAATGTCCGCAGCCCTCACAGCCCAACACTACAGCGGCCTCCGATCCCAACCGTGATGCAGATCACACGGTGGCGCGCCGCCAGCGATCCGGCCTTGCATTCCTCACGATTAGGGGTCGCTGCCAGCGGCGGCCCCGCCCAATGCGAGCCGGATCAAGACCTGAAAGCATCAAGGCATTCGCCACCAGAATGCCGATGCCTAATACAACTACCATTGCTGCGATGGCCTCAAGCATAATCTTCCGGGACATGAGGCGGACGGTGGCGGGATACGAAGCCGAGGGCGCGAACCTGAGCCCGCGCCTCGGTGGTCGTTCCGTCTCAACCGTCTCGCGTGCGAAACAATCCGCTGCGTGTTCTCAGTTCGTGTTCTCATTTGATGCGAGTCTGGTCAACCTACCGATTTGACAGCAATGGATCAGCGACGAAGCGTGAACGCGGGAACGAAGCCCCGCCACCCCAGCCCAACGCCCAACACTCTGCCGTGAACGAAACTCTTTGCCTGAGATCGCGAAGCCTTCTTGAAACAAAGCCGTCTTAGGGTTTGGTTGAGTGTCTAACACCCATAAGGGAGTGCGGAATGCGTACTCTGATTTTCGGTGCCATTTTACTCGCAGTCGCCGCTGCAGGGTTTCACAGCCTGATCTCGGCCTCACTTGCTGCAGCTCGAGATGCCAAGCCAGCAACGTTTTCAGAACGGTTTGCTCCGGTGCTCAAGCCCACAGCGACCAAATGAGAAGCCCGCCGTACTATGAACGTTCGGCGGGCAATCAGGCTTCACTCCACAGCGCTTATGGGCCGGTCGCCAGTTGTCCACGGGCGCTGGCCTAGAACCTGCATGGCAGCGTGACGCCGGGGAGGGTCCAGAGCACAACCCGGCTTCCTCCCAAAACCTTGGTCGTCGCTCCCACTCAACAGCGGCGGCCATTTTTATTGCTCGCCGAACTGTGCGGCTGGGTAGCGTAAGCTTCCCGTCAGGATTTGGCGCAATCTTCATCTTGCGAGATGGGTCGGCCTGAATAACCTTTGGCCCACGGCGGAGTTTCTCGCGCCGTACCTCAAGTTCTTCCCCGCCCTTTGATGATTCCCATCGGGCGGGGTTTTTTATGCTGAGCACGTTATCGCGCTTAGTTTCCAATTCCCCAACTCAACGGAAGATGGCATCTAGCGCGCGGGGTAGGTCAAAGCGAGTTTCCGCGATGACCAAGAAAGTGATCACTATAGAATTTATCGTTCCGACAATTGTTGCCATCGTGCTCGGGATCGCGCTCTCGATCTGCGCAGTATATTTGATAGACTGCTACCTTGGTCCCATCGATCAGGCGGAAGCCCATTACTCGGTCACCTACGGCCGTTGATTTGGGCTAGAAATCCATCCCCTTTCGGGGCGCTTTGGCGCGTTCTCCCTTGCCGTCGACCGCCGGTCGGGCTTGCATGGTGGCCGGTCGGGAGATCAACATTGCGCATCTTGACGATCATAGTCCTTACACTCGCTCTGGTCGGCTGTACGGGCGACCGCATCAAGCAGGGCATGAATTCGCCTCAGGGATCGGTCCTGAAAAGTGTGAGCCAATCCGCCGCCTGGTCGAGCTCGGGCTGAAGGCGAAGAAATGAGGACGACGAAACTGCAAGAGCTGGAGCAAATGGCTGCGAAGCTCCTAGCGACCGCTCGCAAGCTTCCTCCAGGGCCGGAGCGGATCAACATACTTCAGGAGATCGGGAGATTTCGTTCGCAAATAATTTCTCTACAAGGCGTCGGCTTGCGGCGGGCACGCCGAGGGCTGAAGGCGGAGGGGAAATAATGCCGCAGCGGCCTGGCAACCTTCCTCACAGCCTTGAGCGCACCGCCCTGCAGAGGATGCATGCGACTAGGGGGCTGACGGCTAGACAACTATATCCGGTCGGCCCACGGACCATTGCCGGCATGATTGCGAAGGGCTGGGTCGAGAAGCAAATGGATGCCAACGCGAGCGAAACATATTGCATCACGCCATCAGGCGGAGCGGCATTGAAGGCAAAAATTCCAGACCTCCCGCGGAGACGGTGATGCAGTCGCCAAGCCCTCACGGGCGGCTTTCGCGCGCTCCCACAGCCGCGCCCCTCGCGCTGGCCAAGCCGCAATTCGAGGCGCAAACTTAGACAATGAGCAGTGCGACGACGCTGTCCGGAATCCGAACGAGATCGATCTCACTACTTCCTTTAAAGGACATTCATCGATGCAAAAAGCTGGTTCTTTCGACGTGGAGAAGTATCGGAACAATCCGAAGTTGATTGCGAAGTACCTCAATGATGCGCTCGCGACTGATGATCCCGCTTTTGTCCTCGAAGCGATCGGCAACCTCGCGCGCACACGGAATGGGGGCCATTGTGCGCGAGAGGAAGCTCGGCTGAACGCGAAACCAAAGGGCTGACGATGGAAACCTCGAATCGGATGAAGGAAAGGAAAACAGCCGAAGAGTTGGCAACGATGATCCGCGAGGACTTGAGCAACGTGGATGGCTGCCCCGAGCACGGAGTTACAGTGACCGTCTATGGCCTCAATCCTTGGAATTCGATGCTGACATTCGGCGTCGCTGCCGGTCCTGTACCCAATAAGGCCGAGCTACAGAGTTTTTGTAAGATTATCACTGAGCGGTTGCAGCGATTATACGACGTAAGTGATTAGTCCGAGCTATTTTCGCGCAGCGATGGGCTATCGTTGATCCCACGGCGCATCCTGCCTTGCTCTTTAAGTCTTGGCGAAGGCGCAAGGCTGCTATTCAATGTAACCCGTGATCTCAAACGTTCCGACGATCGGGAGTATTAAAAATGAGCATTTCACAGCACAGCCTTTTGAAAGCTTTTCTGATCACGGCACTGTCCGTCGCGTTCTTGATGACTTCAAATTATTCGGTGTTCGCGGCCGACTGCGGGGCAGCTGTTAGCGGGTGCATAACCGCGAATGCAGGCAAACCAGATGCGCCAGGGAAATGCTCGGCAGCCGGGCAAACCTGCGCGAAAACGGGCGTTTTCGTGAGCCCATTTACCGGGAAGTCTTATCAGATCCGAAAATGCGGGGCGTATAATCGCGGGCAGGCGTGCTACTGAGAGACTGCACCGAAAAGTCCATTCGCTCGATGAGCTATCGGTAGTGCCCTGGTCGACCCGCTTCGCCCCGCCGATCACACTGCCCGACGGGAAAAAGCTCGTCACGCTCAAGGATTGCGAAAGAGGTTCCGAAATCCGAGCACAGCATGAAACAAGTTCAAGCCGCCGCGCATTGCGTCACCGAGGCCGCGGAGAATGGCGGCCCTATGATGTTCGCCCGGATGGGCATGATGCAGGCGATCAACCGGCACAAACTTGTGGAATTCGACCCAAAACAGAAAAGCCCGCATTGGGGAAAACGAAAGCTGAAGAGGGACCGATGGCCGTTTTCATTTACGTCAACACGAGCAAGCAGGTCGGCGATCCCGATCATCTCGTGGTGTTCGCAAATGCGGACGCTGCCGAAACATGGTTCGAGCAAAACGATCCCGAGGGTGTAGCGTTCGAATACGAGGTTCTTGAGTGAACCGCATCGGTCGGGCGCACGATCGCATGTCGTCAGCTTCTTGTAAGTATTTGGTTGTAACTTGGGCTTGCGAGAGCGACCGGCTCAAATACCATTTTGTGCCGGGGCACCGTTCTCAGCGGCGCTTGAGTACAAATTCATGAGCATCGAACGAGGGAGAGATTTGACCGCCGACGAGTGCGACGAACTCGCAGAAGCACTGCGCCACGACGCTGCCGCCTCACCGGACGAGCTGGAGAAAGCGAACTTGTTGGAGATGGCGGAGTGCTATCGCAACGTCGCCCAAATGAAGCGTTTGGTGTTGCGCAAGGTGAATTGACTAGCTCACCTCGTCCGGCCCGGTACGCCTTTGTCCAGCTACGGGGTCGGTTATTCCCGGCCGGTCGCGCGCCCGCGGTAACCCTAATAATTGCTTTCGATTGTCGATAAAATTTTATCGAGTAGGATGACTATCAGTTGAGCGGCGTGACGAACCGCTTGATGAGAGGTCAGCGAAGACGGCGCAGCTTCACGGCCTCGCCGAAATTCAGCGATGGAACCGGTCGCGAACCGGCAGTTGCGGAAATGAGCCGTTCGGTGCCCGCCCGGACGGCTCTTTCTCTTTGTCCCCTTGGTGGACGCTATTCAACTTGTACTACCCACGATGGTCATCTCCTGCTGATCGCGGTGATCGCGATCGTCTGGAACGTGCTCGGCGGTCCGCTGATCTGTGCGCTAAAGCTCGCCACGTTCTCTGCGCTCCTCGTCAGGGTGATGTTCCGCGCGCTCTAGTCTTTCTTCGAAAGCCTCCTGAGAGGCGGAAGGCTCGCGTCTTGTGAACATGAGGAAGACTATGCTGCCGCAGACAAGGGTCAGGCCGCAGACAATCATTGCGATGCCTAGAATGGTCATTTTGACCAGCCCAAAGGCCGCATTTTAGGTCCGTTTGCAGGTCTCCGCAAAAGCAAACAGGGACACTGAGCCATGGAACCAAATTCTTAAG
Organism: uncultured Alphaproteobacteria bacterium; assembly: GCA_963713785.1. Taxonomy (GTDB): domain Bacteria; phylum Pseudomonadota; class Alphaproteobacteria; order Rhizobiales; family Xanthobacteraceae; genus Bradyrhizobium. The sequence continues at coordinate 538,259 of CAVQNB010000001.1, read as the reverse complement.
TACATCTTTATCTGAGGATCCGGCCGAGGCGGGAACGGAGGCCGCGATGCGGAGGGCATTTTGGGCGCTGATGGCTGGCGCGGCGGCCTCGACGACGGGCGCGCTACCGGCTGCGGCCCAGACGTACGATCCGGCTTATCCGGTTTGCCTGCATGTGTACACCCGGGGGGCCAACTATTACGAATGCCGCTACACGTCGCTCTCAGTGCAACGCGTCGGCATCGGGCCGCGCGGCACAGTGCGTCATCAATCCATATTTCGCGAGCGCGGGAGAGCCCGCGGGCTATCGACGGCATCGCCGCGTCCACTAGTGGAGTCGGCGCTCCCAGCACAGCAGCCACTCCGGCAATACGTCGAGCGCATGGCACAGCTTTATCAGCTCGGTCGGGTAGAGCGGCGCGCGCCCGTGCTCCCAGAGTACGATCTGTGCTTCACTGTAACCCGTCAGTGCGGCGAGCTCTCGGCGATCCATGTGGGCCTTGGCCATAGCGCGCGATAGGCGCTCGCCGATCCGCTGCTGCTTGGCAACGTAGTTCTCCCGGGGCATCGCCGCGCCTCCCTGTCCCAATCAGCCTACACCCAAATGTCAGGCGATGGCAGACACTCCGGCGGCTTTAGCCCCAAGCCGAAATATCCGGTCGGACTTTCATTGGAACAAGCCGCCGGGCGCGGCGATGGGGCTATCGCTAGTGTCCTAGTCCACGAGAAGAAAAATAAATGAGCCCGTCAAAGAAAACTCCGACCACGACGAATATCAAAATGGCCCATTCGACAATCTCACCGCGAGTCTTATGGCGCTCTTCTTCGTCACGCTTCTCCCGGAGCCAATGCATAGCCTCCGGTTGCTGCTGCACAACGGTCTTTAGTAACGCCGTGGGAAAAGTACCGCTGCCCGACAACTGGCCGAGTCCTAAAGCAAACGAGACAGATTCTGGTCCACAAAGCTCATCCGCGCTGCCTTCTCGTCTGAAAGCCCTTTCCGAATAGCCGGCATGTTAGGCGTCGGCTAGATCTACTTCTTCGCTGCGCTGCGCTTCGCTTCGGCATCATAAACTTTGATCTGAAGCATCGGAAAACGGCGGCGGCTGAAAGCGCTGAGGCCACAAGAAACGCCCACAAGAGTCTGCAATACGGGGGCCTGCTACCGTTGAAGCCGTAGGCCGCCATCAGAACCAAACCCCCACACCAAGCGACAGGCTTGAACAATTGGTTCCCATAACTCGATTATCGCGTCCCCAGAGGCATCGACTTTAGCCAAAAGAACCCTTTCCTCGGTCGTACCCCCTACAAACAGACTCATCTTGCCATCTACTACCCTCAACATCCCGCCGTATTCATCAGCTTCATTTATCAGATTAAAAACCCGCTCAACGGTCTCAAGGGTGGCACCGGTCTGGTCAGCAACCTCCAGAAGGCCGTTTGCAATAGTATCGGTTGTCATCCCAAACTCTCCCGCTCTTTGCCCCCACGCGGGGCATGAAACGTGTTTTTGAGTTGGATTTGTGGCTGTAGGACCGGGCTGCCCCGGCCTCAAGAAAACGGCCCCAGCCCGGGGGAAAGCTGGGGCCGCACTCTGGGAGTGCCAGTCTGAGGGGGCCGGCACAATTCTGATGTGTGTTCGTGGTCCGCCGATCCCCATTAAATTCCACGTGAGGCGCTCGTGAAGAGTGACCGGCTTTAGATGGACGCGGCCATTCTCCCAATGTCCATAGCTTCCGATAACCAACCTTCTCGGAAGTAAAACTTCCTACAGCCTGGCCCAGCGTCACGCCTGCGTTCGGCCGAGCCATTCCGATAAATGCTTTGAAACTATCTCGCACGACGAGAGTCATAATGCTGGGAGCGACCTATTGTGCGGAGTTACGACGATGTTGCGAAAAGCGGTGATAGCTCTATTGGCAGTTGTCTCAATTGGCCTGTCGCCCACCGGCGCCTCGGCGCGTGGCTTTGGCGGCTTTGGCGGCCACGGCATTGGCGGCGGTGGTTGGCACGGAGGCGGCTGGGGCCATAGAGGTTTCGGAGGCTGGGGCTTGGGAGCGGGCGCGGTGGCTGGCGCCGTAATCGGTGGCGCGATCGCGAGCAGCGCTTACGGCTATTATGGCGCCCCGTACTACGACGGCTATTACCCCGGCTACAGCTACTATCCGGCAGACGTCGGCTATAGCCCCTATTACGATTACGGTCCTTGGCAAGCAATCCAGGAACCTGGGGTCGCCCGCTTCTACAGGCCTTACGGATACGGCTGGTAGCCTTGAGGCCCCTTGGTAAGCGGGAATTGCCGGAGACGCGAGCGCTGTGACCGGGCTTACGATGCCTCATAGCTGACGGTTGAAAGCAACGGCGGCGGCTTCGTCAATCTAATCAAAATCGGACGCTACCGTCCGATCCGTGAGCTTGCGGGCCGGTCGGTCCGGCAGGCCTCACCTAGGCCGTTAGTAGGCCATTAGCGAGTCACTGGATGGCCGGACGTGTAAGCAGGCGCGCGGTGAGCCGCGAGGGAGCAACCGCACCAGCGGACCGTTTCTGAGTTCATCTAGGGGCATCGTGGGTTCGGAGGACGCTCAGGGAATTGAACTTCAACTAGCTTGGTGATCGCCCTTCCCGGTTTGCCACCAGCGGCAAAAACCTCAAACAATACAGCGGTACAATACGGGCCAAGGTTTGCCACTCGGGCGAAAATTGTTGAATGCTTTCTATGGTCCGGAGAAATCCCACCCCTTCCGCCATCCGGCGGGTGTCCGCACCGGAGACGTAGGTAACGGATCGTACCTGAGACAACGTAGCTGCGATAGTTGCGTCGGCCTGCTTGTCCAAGACAGCAATCGCCAAACAGACCACGCCAACGCGATCAAGACCGCGAGGAACGTCCTAACCTTTAAATATTCGAAGAGAACGCGGGCGCGACTTCGCACGACGGCTCCGCCCTCGATCAAACTTACTTGCTGCAATCGCATTGATGTTTGAAAACACCTGCGTGCGGGGAGTATTGCGGTTTCAATCCGAGATTTTACGTACAGCATCCCGCTCCAGGTACAGCTGCCACCCTGGCCCGCGGTCGAGAGAGCTGATCCAGCCGCATGATCCTCGCCGGCTGCTAGCTTAGCTTGTGGTCCCTTGCCCGTTGGCTTGCCGCTATCGTCGTGAAGCGATGCATTCCCCTGTCGAAGCACTCAATTCCGGATACATCGGAGGTCTTCACGCCGGATAGCGTTAGGGCAAATCGTGGCAGACAACGAATGTCCTTTTGCGAGACACGGATGTGTATTATCCAGTTCAGGTTCTCCGGATAACCTGGATGATACGGCTGGGAGGACAATCTTGACCCGGCAGGGCTAATGGAAGCAATCGCGTGTCGTTCGTCAGCAATCAGTTTATTGTTTTTCTCGCGGTGACCTTCTGCGCTTATTATTTTCTCGCGCGCAGTGCTCGGCAACAGCTTCTTGTTCTCGTGGGTGCAAGTCTGTTTTTCTAGGCCTACTCCAATTTCTGGTTACTCGGCCTTCTGCTTTCGTGCGCGCTTATTGCCACACTGGTTTCGCACGTCGTTGCCAATCAGGACCGTTCCAGCCATTTCTGGGTCGTCGCGGCCGGCACTGTTTTCATGTTGGGCGTGCTCGCGCTCTTCAAGTACAAAGTGCTGTTTTACGAGACGCTGCTGCCCGGAAAAGAGCCGAGCGAGTCGGTACGGTACTTTTTGAGTTTGGCGTTGCCGATCGGCATCTCGTTCTACACGTTCCAGCCATCAGTCTGATGGTCGATACCTATACGCGCAAGACCGGCGATATGCAGAGCACGCCGTTTCTCAAGAGACTCGGCGAAACGCTGCTCTATACGGTGTTCTTCCCGCAACTCGTCGCCGGCCCTATCACGAAGGCGCGGGACTTCCTGCCGCAGATCAAGGAGAAGCGCCTTGGCGACGTCGATGCGGTTTACGTCGCGCGCACGCTGATCGTCGGCTTCTTTCTCAAGCTCGTCATCGCTGACAATCTCGCCGCGGAAACGGCGTGGATCGTCTATCCGAATTTCGAGCAATTACCGGGATCGAAGCTGATCTGGCTGCTGATTGGATTTTCGTGTCAGATTTTCGCTGATTTCGCTGGCTATTCGCTGATCGCCATTGGTCTCGCCGCGCTGTTTGGCTACAAGCTGCCCGACAATTTCAACCGGCCATACATTGCCGACAGCTTCTCGGAATTCTGGCGGCGTTGGCACATGTCGTTGTCGGCGTGGTTGCGTGACTATCTCTATATCCCGCTGGGCGGTGACCGGAAGGGTCGGCACCGGACTTACCTGAACCTGCTCGCGGTAATGGTTTTGGGAGGTCTGTGGCACGGCGTAGCTTGGAATTTCGCAGGCTGGGGATTGCTGCACGGAGTGGCTCTCGCGGTCGAGCGTCCGTTCCGCGGCACATGGTTTTTTGCCTCGCAGCTAGCTTTGCTGAAATGCGTGCGCATCGTGATGGTCTTCACAGTCGTCACGATTGGCTGGCTGGCATTCAAGCTGCACGATATCGGACAGATCCTGGCTTACTTCGCGGCGACGTGGCGCAACTTCGGCAAGGCGGCGGCATCGCGCGACCTGTTGACGCTCCAACTCTATTGCGCGTTAGTCTTCCTCTATCACGTCTGGCCGATGCTGACCGGATTCGTGGCTAACCGCGATGCGCTGCGAATGTCGCCGTGATGCTGTGCGGGCTGGCTTTGAACAGCGGCATCCCCACTTCGTTCATTTACTTCCAGTTCTGGTGCAATCGCGATTTTTCATTCGGGTATTCCTCGGCTTCGTGGCATTTTTCCTTATTTATAATGTTGTGGTGGCGGTAATCCGGCCCAATCTTCCGCTCGACTATGAAGCCGGCGAGCGTAACGTCATTATCGCCGAGCGGTATCTGCTCCGGCCTGCACCCAACGCGGTCTTCGTCGGAAGTTCGATGAGCCGACGATTAGATTATATCGATGGAGGCTTTGAAAATCTCGCCTTGGACGGCGAGGGCCCACTGACAGGGCTCGATCTTGTGCTGCGAAGAGGTGCATATCCGCAGAAGATTTACGTCGAGACGAACTGGCTTTGGCGCCCGCTCAACCTGTCTTTTGTCGATGATGTTACAGATGAGCCGTGGGCGATGCTTCGACGGTTGTTGCCCGGCCTGCGCCACGAAAATCGGCCGATCAACCTTCTCACTACCCGCACGCTGCATGACTCCTTGCCGTCGGTGAGGAAATTCGATCCAGCCGTCAAGGACGACGAAGACCCCGGCGTGGCTGTTTCGGTGGCATGGACGGTCGAACATCATGGCCGCGCGACGGAGGAGTTGAGACATCAAGCCGATCGAGCCGTGGAAGTCCTGCGAAACCAGGTCGATGCGCTGCGATCTCAGAACGTGAATGTCGTCTTGCTCTGGATGCCGATGCATCCGCTGTTGGCGGCTTCCCCGATGTTCAAATATGCACGCGACGCGCTTGAACGCGAGCTTCCGGCCGGAAGGTATGAATGGTTAGACATTGAAGATGGCAAGCCGTTCGTGACCGTCGATTCCATCCACCTCACTGGGCCGAGTGCCTTGCGTGTGGCAGAAATCCTGCGTCGCCGCGCCTCTGGACACGAATAGCCCGTAAATCTGCTGGGAGTAGCTCTCCGGCCGATCAGCTGATCGTCACGGCGAGGTCGCGCTGCTCTTGGGGAAAAGTTGGCTTTTGGTCAGTGTCTCTGCATTTTCCGACTCAGCGAAAGATGCTGCTGCTGCTTCAAAATTGCTCAGTTGTGGAGTTTCAGAAATGAGTCGGCTTTCCCTGATGTTTCTTATCGTGACGAGCCTGGCGCTCACCGTATATTTTGGCTCCGTTGCCTGGCGAGTGTCCGATGATGGCGACAACGACATCACCGGTCACGTTTTAACAGGACAAGGCAACGGTTGGAGATCGACGCCGGCGAGGTGATGCGCCGCCGCGACTGACCGGTTCGGGGCCGCAGGCTGGAAACGTGGCTATCACGGCCGGTCGGGCTTGCCCAACCGCTTGCCGAGGAAATCGATCGCCATCAGCATCGCCATGATGACCGCGGTGATCACGGCCGTGTTGCGGATTTGTTCGCCTGAAAAGCCGAGGTCCACATTGGCGACATAGTCGAGCATGATGGCGACATAGCCCGCCACGCAAAGCGCGGTCGCCAAGGTTACGAAGTCGAACTTGTTCTTCATTTCGGGCCGTCCGTATTTGTACGGACTTCGATATAGCCCGCGGGCCCTTCAACGAATGTGACCCGGTTCACAATCTCCCTGCCCGGCTGCGGCATCGAGGCCACGACCTTTGCGAAACCCACAGCTTATTTCGGCGTGACAACGCAGCGCTATTGCGCGCGTCAGTCGGGTGGGAAACACTTTGCGCGGGTGCAGTGTGTGTGTTCGCTGGGGGGCGTAGCATGCGAAAGCAGGACGCGGAATTCGACTATCATCGCTATCAGCAGTTGCTTGCGGAGGCGGTCGACGAGAAAAAGCGGCTGGCGTTGATCGCTCTTTTGATCGAGGAGCGCGCCAGGGATCGCCTGGCGGCACAGCGTGCTTCCGACCGCGCGGCCATGACCGCGAACACGATCGCTAAAGTCCTGGCTAGCTCAACCTCCGGCGCATCGCAGCGCTGATCTCGGCCGCTGTCCTTACCCTCAGCGCTTCGTTAGCCAATCGACGCGCATTTTGCCGTTTCATTAACGATGCCTGGCAATTGCCCATAAATACATCAGGCGTAGCGTCTCCAGGCCTGAATGGACTTCAGAGCCAACAAAGGGGGGTACTATGACTGTTATTTCGATCGTTTCGGTTCCGCAGGTGACGGCTGACGACCAGTCTCTCAAGGGCATCGTGCTGTTCTCCTGCTTCGGCCTGGTTGTGTCATTGTGCTTGATGGCCGCCGGCGTCGATCTGAGCGCGGCTTGGGTCATCTAAGCCAAAAGCCTTTTTCACATCTCCTTGAAAAGCCGGCTGCCCGAAAGGACAGCCGGCTCTTTTCTTTCGGTGATGTTCCTTGATGTGTTGATTGCTGTGCCTTTTGGCGTCACCGTGCGGCATTGCCAGCCTATGGGTTTCAGGCTAGCGAACGCCCTATATTGATCGCGTATCGACGCCAATTGGAGCCCGCAATTGACCAACGTCCGCTGCACCTTTGCCGCCGCGCTAATTCTCGGCCTCTTCAGCGCCTTCCCGTGCGCGGCATTGGACGATTCCGCAGCGGCGCAGCAAAGCGCGGACGCAGCGCTGGCGGCGCAGCCGGTCTCGCTGCCTGACATGGCGCTCGGATCCGCCGACGCGCCGGTGACGATCATCGAATTCTCGTCGCTGACCTGCCCGCACTGCGCCGCATTCGAGCAAAACGTGTTCCCGATGCTGCAATCGCAATATATCGACACCGGCAAGGTGCGGTTCGTGTCCCGCGAATTCCCGCTCGACCTCAAGGCTGCGTCCGGATCGATGCTGGCGCGCTGCGCCGCCAACGGCGATGCGCCGAAATATTTCGAGGTCGTCGACATGTTGTTCAAGCGGCAGGAAGGCCTCGTCGAGAATACGCTCGAAACCATGAACGACATCGGCAAGCATTTCGGCATGGACGAAGAGGCGGTCACCACTTGCGTGAAAACCCAGCCACTGCTCGACAAGATCTCGGCCGATCAAAAATTCGCCTTTGAACAGTTGAAGGTCGACGCGACGCCCTACTTCTTCGTCAATGGCGCGAGGCTTCGGGGCTCGATGTCGTTCGAGGAGATGGAAGAAAAGATCAAGCCGCTGTTGAAGAAGCGCTGACGCTTCCTGCGCTGTCGATGGTCAGGTCTCGTGGACGAAGGTTAGCCCAATCCGGTTCTTCTGGATCCAGGCAATCCTGCACTCATAGACCGAGCGGTCGTTGGCGATCACCAGACGAAAATGCTGGGGGACGAAGGCCGGGTTTTCGACGTCGATTGCCGCGCCTTCGGGTGAAATATTGCGCACCATGCAGCTCATCACCGAGCCGCCCGACGACACGTAGCCAGGCTGGTCGATCTCGGTCCGCGGGTACTTGCGTCTTTCTTCCATGGCGTTCTGCCTTGATGATCGCTGGCCAAAGACTAGCGGCAAACCTTAAATAAATCGGCCGCCATCGCGTTCTGCATTGCAAGCACCCGTGCGAGATCAGGCCGGAAGCGCGATCTCGGCGCGTGTCAAGCCGTGTCTACAATCTTCGGTCACAGGGTGCGATCAAGCGGTCAGGCGTACCAGTTGGCCGTAAAACCAGCGCAGCAGCTCCGCGTCCTGATGGGCTTGCCGTTCGCCGCATCGACAGGGTAGCTTTCAGGCTCAAGCGGTTGCGTTGGCGCGACGCCCGCCCAAAAAACGAACATGCGCCAAGGGGAAAACGCCATGTTCGAGATACTCGATCGACGGACGAGTCTCTGACCGGCAACCAGATCAAGATCCTCGCCGCCGCCATCATCGGCGACGCGCTCGAATTCTTCGACTACTTCCTGATCGGCTTCGTGCTCGCCTTCCTGATCGGGCCGTGGAAGCTCACCTTCGGTCAGTCCGCCATCGTGCTGATGAGTTCCGGCATCGGCGCCATCATCGGCGCCTATGCCTGGGGCTGGCTTGCCGACCGCATCGGCCGCCGCAAGGTCTTCATCGGCACCGTGCTGAACTTCTCGATCGCAACCGGCCTGCTGTATTTCACGCCGGACAACGGCTGGATCTATCTCGCGATCATGCGCTTCTTTGTCGGCGTCGGCGTCGGCGGGCTCTATTGCGTGGACCTGCCGCTGGTGCAGGAGTTCATGCCCTCCTCCAAGCGCGGCTGGGTCGGCGGCCTCGTGACCTGCGTCATCCCGCTCGGCGTCGGTCTCGGCGCGGTGCTCGGCGCCATGATCGGCTCCGGCGAGTGGCGGCTGTTGTTCGCGGTCGGCGTGCTGCCCGCGCTGCTCGTCCTGCTGGTCCGCCTCTGGGTGCCGGAATCGCCGCGCTGGCTGTGCCGGCAGGGCCGCTACGAGGAAGCGCGCAAGTCGCTGGCCTGGGCGCTGCAGATGGAGCCGTCCGCGCTGCCGATGCCGACGGCCGCCGACGCCGGGCCCGATCATCAAGAGCAACTGGCTCGACCTTTTCAAATATCCGCGCAGCCTGATGGTGTCCTGGCTCGGCAATGCCGGCGCGCAGACCGGCGTCTACGGCATCACGCTGTGGGCGCCGTCGCTGTTCGTGCTGCTGCTGAAGGTGACGCCGCAGGAAGCCGCCAAGATGATGATCCTGCTGACCGTGTTCGGCTTCGTCGGGCGGCTCTCGTTCTCCTTCTTCTCGGAACTGATGGGACGGCGCAACGCGGGCGGCCTGCTCGGCTTCGGCGCCGGCGTCCTGACCATCGTGGCGGGCTACAATTACGACGCCATGATCATGGGCGTGTCGGCGTTCTGGCTGATCCTGGCGGTCACGCTACTTCTTCGCCGACGGCGGCTTTGCCATCGTCGGGCCGTACGCGGCGGAAGTCTGGCCGTCGCACCTGCGCACCTCCGGCATGGGCTCGGCCTATGGCTTCGGCGGCATCGGCAAGATCATCGGGCCGGTTGGGCCTCGCCCTGATCGTGGGCTCCGGCAACTACCTCAAGCCCGATGTGCCGCTGCCGGAAATTCCGTTGGCGTTCGTCTATCTCGGCTGCTGGTTCCTGATGGCCGGAGCGGTGTATTATTTCCTTGGGATCGAGACCCGGGGCAAGTCGATCGAGCAGATCGACAGGGAACTGGCCGTCACCGCTGATCTCGCCGCGACGGCCAGCGGTTCGGCAGGCGTAGAGACCTGATTGGAACACGCTGATTGCGACTTCCGCCGACCTTGCCGGCGACCAGCAGCGTGATCGCGCGCGCCGAGGCGGTCCGTGCGGCGGTCGCGGCTGCCTCCGACGAGATCGAGAGCACGCGCCGGCTGCCGCCGGCCCTGCTCGACCAGCTCGCATGAGGCGGGACTGTTCCGCCTGCTGCTGCCGCGCTCGTCGAACGGGATCGAGACCGATCCCGTCACCTTCTTCCATGTGATCGAGACCATCGCGCGCGCCGACGCCTCGACCGCCTGGTGCCTGAGCCAGGCCGGCGGCTGCGCGATGTCGGCGGCCTATCTCGACCTGCCGGTGGCGCACGCGATCTTCGGCAACGATCCGCGCGCGGTGCTGGCCTGGGGCCCCGGCCCCAAGGTCAGGGCGATCGAATGCGACGGCGGCTACAGGGTCACGGGCGTATGGGCGTTCGCCTCCGGCGGCCGTCACGCCACCTGGCTCGGCGCCCATTGCCCGATCTACGCGGCCGACGGCTCGCCCAGGCTGCGACGCCAACGGCGTGCAAGCAGGAGCGCACCATGCTGGTGCGCACCGAGGACGTCGAATGGACCGATATCTGGAACACGGTCGGCCTGCGCGGCACCGCCAGCGACCAGTTCGCGCTGAACGATTTCTTCGTTCGATCCGATCATTCGATCACCCGCGAATTCGACCGGGAATGCCGCGAGAGCGGTCCGCTCTATCGGATGGGCTCCGGCACCTGCTACCAGGTCGGCTTTGCCGGCGTCGCCTGCGGCATCGCCCGCGGCGCGCTCGACAGTTTCGTCGACGTCGCGCGCAACAAGGTGGCGCGCGGCACCAAGAGCCCGCTGCGCGACAATGCCGTGGTGCAGTCCAACCTGGCGCAGGCCGAAGTCAATCTGCGCGCCGCGCGCGGCTTCGTGCTGCAGTCGATGGCCGACATCTGGAAGCATCTCTGCGCCGGCGCCATCATCACGGTCGAGCAGCGCATCACCGTCCGCATGGCCGCGACCCATGCCATCCACAAGGCGCGCGAGGCGGTCGACTTCGCCTATAATGCCGCGGGTGCCACCGCGATCTTCGAGAACCATCCGCTGGAGCGCCGCTTCCGCGATATCCACACCGTGACCCAGCAACTGCAGGGTCAGCTCAGGCATTTCGAAACCGTCGGCGCCTGGATGATGGGCGTCGATGCCGACCTCACCTTCGTCTAATCAAGGAGAACAACCATGCCACTTGGCGGACTGCAGCACTACACGATCGAGCCCTCCGGATCTGGAGCGCACCAAGGATTTCTATTGCGACGTGCTGGGGCTGGAGAACGGCGACCGTCCGCCGCTCGATTTCCCCGGCTACTGGCTCTATTCCGGCGGCGCCGCCACCGTGCATCTGATGGGCACGCGCAAGCCGCGCGAGGGCATCGTGGTGCGCGGCACCGAGAAGAAATACGAGGACACCGGCCGCCTCGACCATATCGCCTTTGCCGCCACCGATGTCGACGGCGTGCGCAAGCGCCTGCAGTCGAAGAACGTCAAATTCCGCGAGAGCATCGTGCCGCGCACCGGCGACACGCAGTTCTTCCTGTACGATCCCGATGGCGTCGGCGTGGAGCTGAATTTCCCGAAGGCGTAAGCGCCGATACTTAGACCGGGCGCGATCGCATGCCGTTTTGCGTCGACGACCACGTCGGCCGCGCGCTAGACGCTGGCCGATTTCGCTCGTTCAGACGAGCACACGTTCTGCGCGAGTTCCCGACAAGGCCATCGACGCAGCCATCTCTCGGGCGCGAAGTGGTCAGCGTTTCTTCAATCTTGCATGACGAATTGGAGAGCCGCGCCGCTGCGGCAGGATAGCCGGGTGCCGCGCCTTCAACCTACCCCAGGGCACGTGTGCCCGGCTATTCGCCGCCGGCGCTTCGGCGCTCAGTGCGCCTTTTGTTTGAGCATAATCCCCGCGCAAACGCTTCGCGTTCGTCGCGAGTGCTCTAATCCAGCCCGCGCTCGTGGCTCAGGCGCACCATCTCCTCGATGAAGATCTGCTTCTGCTTGTCGTCGAGGCTCGCGAAGAGCGGCTCGGCCGCATCGGCGACGTTGCGCTGATCGACGGCGCGATCGTTGAGGAACTGGGCCTCGTTGCGCATCTGCTCGATGATGTCGTCGGGCGGATCGCGCTTGGCGCGCGCAATTCGCAGATTGAGGCGGTCGGCGCCGTTATGGCCGAGATAGTGCATCGCGCTGTTGAAGCGCGGTCCAGTTCTTCTCCTGCTCGGGCGTCAGATTCAATTCCGCCTTGATCCGATCGATATTGGCATCGCTGTTGGCGACGATCTGTTCGGCGGTCAGCTGCGGCGCGCCCTCCTGGGTGAGCACCGCCGGCGTGCTTGGCGGCTTTCGTTCCCTTGGCGCCTTGGCCGACTTGGCGTTGTCTTTGCCGTCCTTGCTGTCCTGTTTGGCGTCGCTCGGCTTGGTGTCGTTCGGCGCGGGCTGTCCGCCCTTTCTGTCCGACGCCGAGCACGCCGGTGAAGACGCCGACCACGCCGCCGATCGCGCCACCCAGCACGCCGCCGACCGGGCCGGCGGCCTTGTTGCCGTCGCTGCGCGCCTTGCTGAACGCCCTGGACCAGCCTTGCGCATCCACCAGCGCCGGTGCGCCGAGAAGCATCACGACGACGGCCCCAAGCGCAAAACGCAATCGCGATTCGCGCGCGCGCTGTCGGTGTCGGGCTGTGATCATCATTTAGTCTCCATGGTCGGTCTGGATCGTTCGGAATGGAAGTGGTCTGGCGGGCGGCAGCGTTCTGCCGATCCCGACTCTATCGTTTTCGCACCGAGCCGAGTCTACCGTCGCGCAGCGTTTCGTCCACGATCAAGAAAAGCTTGTGACACGAACCTGTTACACAAGCACTCGGCCGAGTGCGGCGTAGTTGCACAGCGCGCTGACGGTCGCAGCGGAACATCGATGTGTGCGGCGCAATATCGGCGCACGTCTGTTTCGCGCTTTGCGGGGCGCAGAAATTTTGCCGCGGCGATTTGCACACAACGTTAGTTCTAGGACCCTACCCACCTGATTTCTCGACAGAAGCGAGCAATTCTGCTCTGATCGCAGCAACGAAATCTCCGCGGCGCTCGCGCAAGCGCGCATTGCAGCGAGCCCGAGCGGAGGCGAAAACAAAAAACAAAAACAACATTTTGGCTTCATCAGAAGAGGGAACGCCATGTCACGGAGAAAGCTGTCTCGACGACAATTCGTAGCCGCTACCGCACTGTCATCCGCCGCGCTGATCACAGCGCCCTATGTTCGCAGCGCTCATGCGGCCGGCAAGCTGACGATGGGCTTCTGGGATCACTGGGTGCCCGGCGCCAACAAGGCCTCGACCGATCTCGTCAATGAGTGGGCCGAGAAGGAGAAGGTCGAGGTCTCGATCGACTACATCACGAGCCAGGGCAACAAGAACCTGCTGACCATCGCCGCCGAAGCGCAGGCGAAATCCGGCCACGACATCCTGGCGATGCCGACCTGGTGGCCGCACGCCAATTCCGAACTGCTCGAGCCCGTCAACGACATCATGGAGCCGATTGATCAAGCAGAACGGCGAGGTCAACGGCACCGTCAAATATCTCGGCCAAGCTCGACGGCAAATGGCTCGGCGTTCCCGCCTGCGTCGGCAGCCAGATCAAGGGGCCCTGCTCGCGCATCGACCTGATGAAGAAATACGCCGGCATCGACGTGCAGGAGATGTATCCGGCGGGCAGCCCGCCCAAGGCCGACAACTGGACGCTCGATACGTTCCTGAAGGCGGCGGAAGCCTGCCACAAGGGCGGCTTCCCCTTCGGCATCGGTCTCGGCGAGACCACCGACAGCGTCGATACCGCCGGCGCGATCTTCCAGTCGTTCGGCGCCGAACTCGTCGACGCCAAGGGCAACCTCACGGTCAAGACCGACGCGGTGCGCCAGGCGCTCGAATATCTACAAGAAGCTGATCGCCTTCCTGCCGCCGGACGTCGCGGCCTGGGACGACGCCTCCAACAACAAATGGCTGGTCTCCGGCAAGGGCGCGCTGATCATGAATCCGCCGAGCGCCTGGGCGGTCGCCAAGCGCGACGCGCCGCAAGTCGCCGAGCAATGCTGGACCCACGGCTTCCCGGCCGGGCCCGAAGGGCCGCTTCGCGCCGTTCCTGCCCTATCTTCTGGAACATCTGGAGCTTCTCCAAGAACAAGGAAGCCGCCAAGAGCCTGCTCGTGCATCTGTCGCAGCCGGCCTCGATCGAGAAGCTGGTCGTGGCCAGCGGCGGCTACGACCTGCCGGCGTTCGAGAAGCTGACGACGCTGAAGATCTGGGCGGAGGAAGGGCCGCCGAAGGGCACGCTCTTCCACTACCCCAATCCCGTACAACCATCAGACGCTGTCGATCGCGGCGTCGCCGGCGCCGCCGAAGATCGCGCAGCAGATCTACGCGCAGGCGACGCTGACCAAGATGTGCCTGCGCTACTACCAGGGCGAGGCGATGGAAAAGACGCTGGCCTGGGCCGAAGGCGAGTGCGAAGGCTTCATGCGGAGCTGAGGCTTTCGCGGTTGCGCCGCGCGAGCCGGCTGATCGCCGGCTGCCGGTCGCAACCGCTGCCATGTTCACCCGATCGGAAGCCGGCCGTAAGCCGGCCTCGCGGCGAATCATCCTCAAGAGGGAGATGCATCATGGTTGATGTCGCATTTCAGCCAACGCAGCGTTGCCAGCGTCGGGAGCGACGCAAACGCGCCAGCCTGCGGACCGCGCTCAAGCGCAAATCGACCGCGGCCTTTCTGATGACGCTGCCGCTGATCCTGCTGATCGCGATTCTCGTGATCTATCCCGCGTTCTATTCGCTGCATCTGGCGACCCTGAACAAGTCGATGACGAAGTTCGTCGGCTTCGGCAATTTCGAATTCCTGTTCAAGCGCGAGACCTTCTGGCTGGTGGTGAAGCAATCCTGCATCTTCGCGATCTCCGCCGTCATCTTCAAGGCGCTGATCGGCTTCATCGTCGCGCATTTCGTCCACAACATTCCCGCCAAGGGCCAGCGCAAATGGCGCGGCATGCTGCTGGTGCCCTGGGTGATCCCGCCGGCGATGAGCACGCTGGCGTGGCTGTGGCTGTTCGATCCGTCCTACAGCGCCTTCAACTACACGCTGTCGTTTTTCGGCATCGGGCCGATCCCGTGGACCGGCGACGCCGACTGGGCGCGCTTCTCGGTCATTCTGGTCAATGTCTGGTACGGCGCGCCGTTCTTCATGATCATGTATCTGGCGTCGCTGAAATCGGTGCCCGAACAGCTCTACGAGGCCGCCGCCATCGACGGCGCCAACTGGTGGCAGCGCATCTGGTACGTGACGCTGCCGATGATGCGCAACATCATCGCGATCACGACGCTGTTCTCGCTGATCGTCACCTTTGCGAATTTCGACATCGTACGCATCCTGACCGCCGGCGGTCCGCTCGACCACACCCACATCTTCGCGACCTGGGCGTTCCGCGTCGGCATCGAGGGCAGCGACATTCCGCTCGGCGCCAGCGTCTCGCTGTTCATGGTGCCGATCCTCGCGATCGCGGCGATCTTCATCCTGCGCGACATCAACAAACGCGGGAATGAAGCCTGATGAGCACGATCGTCGATCGACAAGGCGGCGCCGACCCGCAAGGTCAAATACGGCAGCATGAGCCGCGACCGCACCTGGGCGCTGCGATGGTCGTATTTCTTCCTGACCCTGTTTGCGATCTTCTCGCTGGTGCCGCCGATCTACATGCTGATCACCTCGCTCAAGAGCAGCGCGGAGATTTCGGCGGCGACCAATCCGTGGTGGGTGTTTCATCCGACGCTGTCGAACTACGTCGAACTGCTGACGTCGAACCAGTTCCTGACGTTCTTCCGGAACTCGGCGCTGGTCTCGATCTTCGTGGTGACCATCACCATGCTGATCAGCGTGCCGGCTGCCTTTGCGCTGGCGCGGATGCGGTTCTGGGGCTCGGCGACGCTCGCGACCGGCGTGTTCCTGACCTACCTCATCCCGGACACGCTGCTGTTCCTTCCGCTGTTCAAGATGTTCGCGGTGTTCGGCGACTGGACCGGAATCCAGCTGATCAACCGCTGGTACGTGCTGCTGTTCATCTATCCGACGCTGACGGTGCCGTTCTGCACCTGGATCATGATCGGCTATTTCGCGTCGATCCCGAAGGAACTCGACGAGGCCGCCATCATCGACGGCGCGTCCTGGTTCCAGACGCTGACGCGCATCTTCATTCCGGTCGCGCTGCCCGGCCTGATCGCCGCGACCATCTTCGCCTTCACGGTGTCCTGGGCGCAATTCCTCTATCCGCTGGTGTTCACGACCTCGACCGATCAACTGGTGCTGCCGGTCGGCATCATCACCACCCTGATCAAGGGCGACGTCTTCAACTGGGGACAGATCATGACCGGCGCGCTGCTCGGCGCCGCGCCGCCGCTGATCATCTACGCGTTCCTGATGGACTATTACATTGCCGGCCTGACCGCCGGCGCGACGAAGGGTTGAATCTCATGGCTGACGTTACGTTGCGTAAGGTGATCAAGCGTTACGACGACGTCGAGGCGGTGCGCGGCATCGATCTCGACATCGCCGACCATGAGTTCGTCGTGCTGGTGGGACCGTCGGGCTGCGGCAAATCGACGACGCTGCGGATGATCGCGGGGCTCGAGGACATCACCGACGGCGACATCATGATCGGCGGCGACGTCGTCAACGACGTGCCGCCGAAGGACCGCGACATCGCGATGGTGTTCCAGAACTACGCGCTCTATCCGCACATGACGGTCGCGGAGAACATGTCGTTCGGGCTGCGGCTGAAGCACTATCCGAAGGCCGAGATCAAGAGCCGGGTCGACCGAAGCCGCCCGCATGCTCGACATCACCGAACTGATCGACCGCAAGCCGAAGCAGCTGTCCGGCGGCCAGCGCCAGCGCGTCGCGATGGGCCGCGCCATCGTCCGCAACCCGAAGGTGTTCCTGTTCGACGAACCGCTGTCCAACCTCGACGCCAAGCTGCGCGTCCAGATGCGGATCGAGATCAAGAAGGTGCATCAGAAGGTCCGCACCACGACGGTCTACGTGACCCACGACCAGGTCGAGGCGATGACGCTGGCCGACCGCGTCGTGGTCATGAACAAGGGCCGCATCGAGCAGATCGGCACGCCCAACGATCTCTATCACAATCCGGCGACGCGCTTTGTCGCCGGCTTCATCGGCTCGCCCGCGATGAATTTCATGCCCTGCCGGCTCGAGGAGGTCGGCGGCAAGCTGCAATATCCGCCTGACCGACCGCATCGCCTTTCCGCTGCCGCCGGCCCGCGCGGCGCGATATCAGGGCGTGGCGCGAAACGAGAAATTGCTGCTGGGCATCCGGCCCGAGCACATCACGGAAGCGAAGCGCGCATCCGGAGCCCGGGCGTCGAGACCTTCGACGCCGTGCTCGACGTCACCGAGCCGATGGGGATGGAGACGCTGATCTATTTCACGCTCGAAGGCACGCAGGTCTGCGGGCGGGTCAATCCCAACGCCGGCGCGCGCGACGGCGGCCCGCTTCGATTGGCAGTGGACCTCAACAATATGCACCTGCTAAACGAGGTGACCGGCGTCGTCATTTGACGGCCGCAAGCAAGAAAAGCCCGAGGGGCTGGGAACGGGTCAGGAGAAATGGCGACCAACAAGAAGAAAATTTTCGTCACTGAATCGATGTCGCAGCAAGGACGGGCTCTCCTGAACGAGCGGGACGACATCGAACTCGTCGAATTCCCCAACATGATCTCCGCCAGGGATTTCGAGGCCATGCTGAAGGCGCAGGCGCCGGTCCACGGCGTGGCGCTCGGCGCCACCCGTTTCGGCGAGACCGGAGCTCGAGGCTTCCAGGGACATGAAGGTGGTGACCCGGATCGGCGTCGGCTACGACGCCGTCGATGTCCCGGCGCTGTGCCGCCGCAAGGTGCCGCTGATGGTGGCGGGCACCGCCAATTCGCCGTCGGTCGCCGAACAGGCGCTGTTCATGATGCTGACGCTGGCCAAGCGCGCGGTCGAGATGCATTCCATGGTCAAGAGACGGCAAGTGGGCGTCCCGGCTCGGCAAGCTGCCCTACGATCTCTTCGGCAAGACGGTGCTGATCGTCGGCTTCGGCCGCATCGGCACCCGCACCGCCAAGCGCTGCCTGGCCATGGAAATGAACGTCCTGGTCTACGATCCCTACAAGTCGGCCGCCGAGATCAAGGCGGCCGGCTGCGAGCCGGTCGCCGATCTCGATGCCGCGCTGCCGCGCGCCGATTTCGTCAGCATCCACTGCCCGAAGACGCCGGAGACGGTCGGCATGTTCAACGCGGCGCGATTGACAGCGGATGAAGCCGACGGCCTATCTCATCAACACCGCGCGCGGCGGTATCGTCGAGGAGAAGGCGCTGCATGAGGCGCTGGTGTCCGGCAAACTCGCCGGCGCCGGCCTCGACGTGTTCGAGCAGGAGCCGCCGCCGATGGGGCCATTCGCTGTTCGCGCTTCCCAACGTCATCATGGCGCCGCACGTCGCGGGCGTGACGCGGGAAGCCGTCGACCGCATGAGCGAGCAGACCGCGCGCAATATCCTGAGCGCGCTCGACGGCGAGCCGATCCGCCAGAACGTCATCAATCAGGACGTGCTTGGCTGATCTTCTTGCGAGATGGCTATCGGACCGGCCGGTAAGACGGCTTTGCGTTTCACGTCAGCGGGGAATCACATGGCCTTCAAGGAATACGGCAACTTATGACGCGGTCGGCCTTGCCGACCTCGTCCGCAAGAAGCAGGTCAGCGCCGGCGAACTGCTGGACGAGGCGATTGCCCGCACCGCCAAGGTCGATCCCGCAAATCAACGCGGTGGTCGTCAAACATTACGACTATGCCGAGCGGCAGATCGACAAGGGACTTCCCGACGGCCCCTTCACCGGCGTGCCGTTTCTGCTGAAGGATCTCGATCTCCTCGAGGGCACGCGGACCACGTTGGGCGCGCAGCATCTACAAGGACAATGTCGCCGATCATACCGGCACCCTCGCCCAGCGCTTTCTCAGCTACCGGCGTCACGATCTTCGGCAAGAGCTCCAGCCCGGAATTCGGCTTGATGCCGACCACCGAGCCGCGCTGTTCGGTCCGACCCGCAATCCCTGGAATCTCGCGCACTCCTCCGGCGGTTCGTCCGGCGGCGCCGCCGCGGCGGTCGCGGCGCGCATCCTCCCCGTCGCGCATGCCAGCGACGGCGGCGGCTCGATCCGCATTCCGGCCTCCGCCTCCGGCGTGTTCGGATTGAAGCCGACGCCGCGCGCGCAATCCGCTCGGCCCCGATCGCGGCGAAGGCTGGGGCGGCTTTTCCTGCGGCCATGTCGTGAGCATCAGCGTGCGCGACAGCGCGGCCATGCTGGACGCGATCCACGGGCCGGAACCGTCGAGCCCCTATGTCGCGCCGCCGCCGGAGCGGCCCTTCGCCGAGGAGGTCGGGCGCGATCCCGGCCGGCTGCGCATCGCCTTCACCGACAAGTCGCCCTATGGCGACGCCATCGATCCCGAAATCGCGGCGGCGGTGCGGGATGTCGCCGGCCTGCTGGCCGGACTCGGCCATCATGTCGAGGAACGCGCGCCGCGCGCTCGCCGCCGATCCGGCCGTCGTGATGGCGACCATCGTCGGCGCCAATACCGCGCTGAATGTGCGTGCCGCCGAGCAGCGCTTTGGCCGCGAGATGACGGATCAGCGATTTCGAGATACTGACGCTGGCGAGCGCCCACAACGCGCAGAACACGAGTGCGACCGACTATGTCGCAGCGCAGCTCAGCGCCTTCCAGATTTCGCGCGGCGCTGGCCGACGTTCTTCGAGACCTGCGACGTGTTCCTGTGTCCGACGCTTTGCTCGCCGCCGCTGCGCATCGGCGAGCTCAATTCGATGTCGCAGGACCTGTCGCATATCGCGCCGATCCTGCGGCGCTACATGCCGGCGACCACCATGTTCAACATGTCCGGCCAGCCCGCGATGTCGGTGCCGCTGGCATGGAACAGCGGCCGGGATTGCCGCTCGGCATGATGTTCGCGGCGCGCTTTGGCGACGAGGCGACGCTATTTCGCCTGGCGGCGCAGCTCGAGCAAGACGCGGCCCTGGAAGCGACAAATTGCCGCCAGTTTGCGCATAAATCGACAAAACTCAGCCGTATTCGCGAGAGCGAAGTATGCCGTGCGTGGAGAGCGGGTTTCGCGCCGCCGCTGTCCGCGCAACATGCGGGAGACTAACATCTTGAGTCAGAGCGACCCGACCGATCACGCGCTCGCGGCCATCGCCAGCATCCTCGATCACCCGGAATCCCGTCGCGAGCCGGAAAAGCCCGCGGTCGAGGACAGGCCCGTGACGCCCTCGAGCCTGAGTCGAGGCGGATGGCTATTCGAAAGTCGGTCCCGGCCCGATGGCCGCGATCCGCTTCAAATGGACGGTCCGCCGCGAGGCCGATGGCGACTATTACGTCGATGAGACGATCGGCGAAAATTCGGCGCCGATCGTCAGCGGCCCGATGTCCAGGGATGCCGCGGTCAAGTTGGTGGACGATCGCGAGAGCGAGGCGCGGCAGCGATTCGAAGCAGCTCAAGAGCGAAATGGCCGGACGCAGTGCGGCCGCGAATTGTCGTCCGCAAGGACGGCAGCGAGATCTAGCCGCTCAGCATAAAGTCATTTGCGAAGGCCTCGCCCTGCCCTATATCGACCGTTGGCTTTTGCCTCGCCGTTCGAAAACCGGACGTATGCGTCGAATTCTGTCCTGCCTCGCCGTCGCATCTCTGTTGCTATCTGCTTCCGCGCATGCCCAGCAGCCGTCCCGGCTCGACGACATCGTCAAGCGCGGGACGTTGCGCGTCGGCATGACCGGCGACTATCTGCCGTTCACCTATCTCGACAAGGCGACCCAGAAATTCCGCGGCTTCGACGTCGATATGGCGGAGGCGCTGGGCAAGGCGCTCGGCGTCAAGGTCGAATACGTTCAGACCGCCTGGCCGCAATTGATGCAGGGATTTCGAGGCCGACAATTTCGACATCGCGATGGGCGGCGTCTCGATCACGCTCGATCGGCAGAAGAAGGGATTGTTCTCCACGCCGATCATGCGCGAAGGCAAGACGCCGATCGCGCGCTGCGCCGACAAGGGCAAATACGAGACCATCGCCGATATCGACAAGCCGGGCACCCGCGTGATCGTCAATCCCGGCGGCACCAACGAACGATTTGCCCGGGCCAATGTCAAGAATGCCGAGATCAGGGTCTACAACGACAACGTCACGATCTTCGACGAGATCGCCAAGGGCGATGCCGATCTGATGATGACGGACGCCTCGGAGACGCGATACCAGCAGAAGCTTCACCCCGGCGTGCTCTGCGCGGTGCATCCGGAAAAGCCGTTCGACTTCGCCGAAAAAGCCTACTGGCTGCAGCGCGACGTCGCGCTGAAGGCGTTCGTCGATCAGTGGCTGCACATCGCCGATCGAGGACGGCAGCTTCAAGAAGATCTATGCCGCCTGGTTTGAATAAGATCTTGCCGCGAAGACCCGCAGTTCCGCAAATTGACCGCGGCTGAGGTCCGCCGTTAAACTAGACTGGCGACAGCCGCATTGAACCAAAGCCGCTAGCATCCACGACTTATACTATTGAAAGTGATGTAGATCACGTTGCGGAAGACTGCCGAAGCGTAGGGTCGGAACTCGGGATTCCACCTGCTCAGGAGGTCATGATGAAGAAGGCTTTTTGCCATCGCCGCGTTTCTGCTGGCGAGCACCGCCGCGCAGGCTCAGTACACCTTCGAATATGGCGGCCGTACCATTCGCATCGATCCGGATCGTGGAACGGTTTCGATCCCGGGCGTCTACGACAACAGCGGACGGCGATCGAAGCGCTCGCGCAGCGATCAGGACAGCGACCGTCCGCGCAAAGCAGACGCCCGCAGCAGGCGAAGGTCGATCCGCAGGCGCCCGCCGCCCGCGCCCGCCGGCCGACCGACGCCGCGCCGCCCGCGCCCGCGAACGCCGTCGCCCGAGCCTTCGACCACCACAGCCAACGTTGCGCCGGCGGATACCGCGGTCCGACGCCAGCCTCCGGCCAACGCGCCTGCGCCGCCAGTTCAGCAGGACGCTGCGCCCGTCGCCAAGCCGGCGCCGCCGCCGGCCGTTGCCGCCGCTCCGTCGCAGCGCGACGCCGCGGCCCCGCGCCGCCCCGGCAGTCCAGCGGCCAATTCGCCGCTCGGCGTCTGGCTGACCGAAGAGAAGGAAGGCAAGGTCCGGATCGAGCAATGCGGCGCCAATCTCTGCGGCTATTCCGTGGACGCGAAATCGAACCAGAACGGCGAACAGGTTCTGATCAACATGAAGCCCGGCAAGGATGCCAAATGGAGCGGCCGCATTCTCGACCCGAACACCGGCAGCACCTATGATTCGACGATCGCGCTGAAAGGCTCGGATACCCTGCGGGTCCAGGGCTGCGCCTTCGGCGGCATGTTCTGCGGCGGCCAGACCTGGAGCCGGCGTGAACTAGCAAGCCCTGCGGATAACTCCTTCCATCAAAGGCCCCGCTCCTCGGCGGGGCTTTTTTGAGCCGCAGGGCCTGGAATGTGTGCGCGGGGTCACGTCGACGTCGCTTCGAGACCGCAATCCGTTCAGGGCAAATGGCGTACGTAACGCAGACGTGACATCCCATCACAGTCCCGGCGAAGCGCCGATGTGAGATTTGACTCGCTGTCCGAACAACAGGGGGACGTCATGCCGAGCCATTTCAAGCAAGGTATTCATCGCCACGCGCATCCTGATTGCTCGCGGCATGTCCCGGTTACCACGCCGGCCGCGGCCGCGGCTCGACATTCGACGGCGCCTGGAATGTCCAGATCGCGCTCGTCGAGCTCGGCCTGCGGCGACGGCAGCCAGCGTCTCGATCGGGATCAACAACGGCCAGGTCGCTTCCAACAACGCCGATGGTCACAGCGTCGGCCGCGTTGCCGACGCCGGCAGCATCAACGTGACCCTGATCAGCGGGATCAAGCGGGCGGTCGGCTTCGGTCATCTCATCCGGCGACGTCGCGGATCGGGCACCTGGCAGCGGCGCTTGTGCTCGGGCACCTGGACCGCGCAGCGGAATTGATACGCGGAGCTGTCATCGGGCGCATTCGCGTGACCTGCTGGCTATCCGACGCCTGCGGAATATTCCGCGTCGGTCACCGTGCTCCATCCAGGTCGCGTAATTTCCGTCCAGCGATTCCTGCATCGCGATGTGGATCATGCCGTTGGTCGGCGAGCCGCCATGCCAATGTTTTTCGCCCGGCGGAATCCAGACGACATCGCCCGGCCGGATCTCGCGCACCGGTCCGCCCTTGGTCTGAACCCGGCCGACGCCCGAGATGACGTACAGCGTCTGGCCCGAGCGGATGCGTATGCCAAGTGGTACGCGCGCCCGGCTCGAAGGCGACGCGGGTCGCGACGATCCGCGCCGGCGCCTCGGCGCGATGATCGGGTCCTGCCAGACCGTGCCGGTGAAATATTCCTTCGGCGCGCGGCGTGTCGGCCGCGAGCCGGCGAGATGGATATCCATGGCGGTTCCTCCTGTTTGTCGGCAGCGCTGATTCGTCCGGATTATTTCTTTGAGGCCGCGTAGCGCGCCTTGGTCTCGGCATTCATCGGATAGAGGCCCGGCAGCACCGCGCCGTTGTTCACCTGCTCGACGATCCAGGCTTCCATTCGCTCCTGCTCGGCGCCTTCGGCCAGAATGAGATCGAGAAACGCCTTCGGGATCACCACGGCGCCGTCCTGATCGGCGACGATGATGTCGTCCGGGAAGATCGCAACGCCGCCGCAGCCGATCGGTTCGCCCCAGCCGACGAATGTCAGCCCGGCGACCGAGGGCGGCGCGGCATAGCCGTCACACCACACCGGCAAGCCCGGTGCCGAGCACGCCTTCGAGATCGCGCACCACGCCATCGGTGACCAGCGCGGCGACCCCGCGCTTGACCATGCGTGCGCACAGGATGTCGCCGAAAATGCCGGCGTCGGTGATGCCCATGGCGTCGACCACGGCGATGCAGCCTTCCGGCATGGCCTCGATCGCGGTCCGGGTCGAAATCGGCGACGACCATGATTCCGGTGTCGCCAGATCCTCCCGCGCCGGCACGAAACGCAGCGTGAAGGCCGGCCCGACCAGCCGCTGCTGTCCGGGCCGCAGCGGACGCGAGCCCCGCATCCAGACGTTTCGCAGGCCCTTTTTGAGCAGAACCGTGGTGATGGTGGCGGTGGATACGCGGGAAAGGGTCGCGATCGCTTCGGGGGTCAGGGACATCGAAAAAGCAACTCCGGTGAGGGATGGATCGGGCGGGCGCATCTTGCGGGGCGCGGGCATCGCGTCAAGTGGCGCGCAGGCTTGCAGAGCGATGGCATCAGCGTCATCTTATCACGGCATGCGGATTAATTTATTGAACTTGCAGGCTCATTTGCACGAAGCGAATTCCACTTCGAGCAAAACACGCTAGAGCTTGAGCTCGCCGACGAGTTATGAGGCCATGGCCGCGACACTCTCCCCGCCCCGCCTTTTGCCGAGTGGCGACAGCGCCATCACGGTGGAATTCAGCCGCAACATCGATGATGCCGCAAACCAGCGGGTGCTGGCGCTCGATCGCACGCTGGCGCGTGAGCCGATCGCCGGCGTGACCGAGACGGTGCCGACCTATCGATCCCTGCTGGTGCACTACGATCCCGCTGCAGATCGATTTCGATGCGCTGAGCGAAAAGCTCGCTCGCGCTGGCGCAACTGCCCGGTTCCGCCGGCGACGAACACGCGGCGCTGGCGCATTCCCGTGGTCTATGGCGGCGAGCACGGCATCGATCTCGAGGATGTCGCCAAGACGCTCAACACCACGCCGGACGATATCGTGGCGCGGCATGTCGCCGGCGACTACCGCGTCGCCATGATCGGCTTTACGCCGGGATGGTCCTATCTCAGCGGCCTCGAGAATTCGCTGCACATGCCGCGGCGGCAAAATCCGCGGCTGCTGACGCCGGCCGGCACGATTTCGATCGGCGGCGTGCAGACCGGCGTGCAATGTCTCGCCGGTCCGAGCGGCTGGCATCTGCTTGGGCGGACCGCCGGTCAGAACCTACCAGTTGCATCGCGATCCGATCTTCCTGCTGGAACCCGGCGACCGCGTGACGTTTTCCGCGGTCGATGCCAAGACCTTCGCGGAACAGGATCGCGCCGCGGAAGCCGGCGAGATCGTCGCCGAATTGATGGCCTCATGAGCAAGCTCGTCATTTCAGCCATCGGCCCTGCGAGTTCCGTGCAGGACGGCGGCCGCTACGGCGCCCAGCGCTACGGCCTGACGCCGAGCGGCGCGATGGATCGGCTGGCGCTGGCGGCGGCGAATGCGCTGGTCGGAAACGCGCTGTTCGCCGCCGCCGTCGAAATCGGTCCGTTCGGCGCGGCGTTCACCGCGCGCGAAGGCGCGGTTCGCGTCGCGCTCGCGGGAGCGCCGCGCAACGCCGATATCGCCGGGCGCGCGGTCGCGTTCGATACATCGATGACGCTTGCGGACGGCGAGACCTTGACGCTGGGCTTTGCCCGCGGCGGCTCGTTCAGCTACCTCGCGATCGAGGGCGGCATTCGAGGGCGAGCCGATGTTCGGCAGCCTCGCCGTGAACGCGCGCGCCGGCCTCGGCAGTCCCTATCCGCGCCCGCTGCAGGCCGGCGACGAATTGCAGGCGCGAAGCCGCGAGCGGCGCGGCCGAGCGCCGGATCGATCTTCCGGCCGCCGCGGATGGGCCGATCCGCGTGGTGATGGGTCCGCAGGACGACGAATTCGCGACGACGCCAAGGCGCTGTTTCTGGACAGCGAGTGGAAGATATCGGCGACCAGCGATCGCATGGGTTACCGGCTCGAAGGCCCGGTCATCAAGCATCTGCACGGCCACAACATCGTCTCCGACGGCACCGTGCAACGGCAGCATCCAGGTGCCCGGCAACGGCGCGCCGATCGTGCTGATGCCGGATCGCGGCACCAGCGGCGGCTATCCCAAGATCGCAACCGTGATATCGGCCGATCTCGGCCGGTTCGCGCAGATCCCGGCCGGCACGCGGCTTTCGATTCAAGGCGATCGGCATGGCCGAAGCGCAGGCCGAAGCGCGCAAGTTCGCCGAACTGCTGCGCACCCTGCCCGATCGCCTGCGCGCCATCGAGAACTTTGATCTCAACATCGAGGCGCTGCAGGATGCTAACGTCGCCGGCGCCGCCGTCAGCGCCGTCGATGCCGGAACGTGGCAAATCCAGTCCTCGGCAGATGCGCTGGCGCAGACTGATCCGAGGTACACTCACGCAAAAGCGGACCATCAACATGACGACAATCGATCTCAACTGCGATCTCGGCGAAAGCTTTGGCGCGTGGGAAATGGGCAACGACGCCGCCATGATCGAGCTCGCCACCTCGGTCAACATCGCCTGCGGCTTTCATGCCGGCGATTCCGACACCATGCGCAAGACCGTGGAGCTTGCGAAAGCGCGCGGCGTCAGCGTCGGCGCGCATCCCGGCTACCGCGACCTGCACGGCTTCGGCCGCCGGCCGTTTCCCGGCATGAAGGCCTCCGAGATCGAAAACCTGGTCGCCTACCAGATCGGCGCGCTGCAGGCGATCGCGACCGCGGCCGGCCACAAGGTGACCCACGTCAAGGCGCATGGCGCGCTGTCGAACGTCGCCTGCGAGGACGACACGACCGCGCGGGCGATCGCCGTCGGCCATCAAGGCGGTCGATCCCAATCTGATCTTTGTGGTGCTGGCCAATTCGCGCCTGGTGCAGGCGGGCGAAGCCGCCAACCTGCCGATGGTGCACGAGGTGTTCGCCGATCGCGCCTATGAAGATGACGGCTCGCTGGTGTCGCGCCGCAAGCCCGGCGCGGTGCTGCATGATGCGAAAGCAGATCGCCGCAGCGCGTGGTGCGGATGGTGCAGGACGGCGCCGTGGTGTCGGTCACGGGCAAGGTGATCAAGATGCGCACCGATACCGTCTGCATTCACGGCGACACGCCCGGGCGCGGTCGATATCGCGCGCGGCGTGCGGCAGGCGCTGAAGGATGCCGGCATCGAAGTGGCGCCGTTCAAGAAGCGACGTTAG
Organism: uncultured Alphaproteobacteria bacterium; assembly: GCA_963713785.1. Classification (GTDB taxonomy): domain Bacteria; phylum Pseudomonadota; class Alphaproteobacteria; order Rhizobiales; family Xanthobacteraceae; genus Bradyrhizobium. The sequence goes on along the minus strand of CAVQNB010000001.1, from coordinate 511,282 downwards.
CGCGAATGCTAGAACGGATGAACCGACAGCGTGCCGAACACCACGGCCGCAATGACAGCGAACGCGCCATAGAGCGCGGCCGCATGAAATCCTGCTCCGGTTCGCCCCGACAAGGAACGCGCGTAAAGGTGCAGGCGGGCTTCCGCCGATAGTTCGCGCATGGTCGATCTCCAACGCAGCATCGAGCGCAGAATGAAATATCGTTCGCGGCCGGATGCAAGACGACGCGCGGAAATAGCGATGCGAACGCTCCGACGGACTCCGATCGCAGTCAAAAATTCTCTGCGCCGGATTCGAGCGAGAATTTTATTCGCTCGGATTTGACGCGAATTGGAACCGGCCGTCAATAAACGTCCTGCTGGAACCGGCCCTTCTTCTTGAGTTCCCCGACGAAGCTGACGGCCTCATCGGTCGAGCGCGCGCCGAACTGCGCCACGATATCGACCAGCGCGCGTTCGACATCCTTCGCCATCCGCTTGGCGTCGCCGCAGATATAGATGTTGGCGCCTTCGGCCAGCCAGGTCCACAATTCGCGGCCGACCTCGCGCATGCGGTCCTGCACGTAGAATTTCTTGTCGCCGTCGCGCGACCACGCCAGCGACAGCCGCGTCAGCAGGCCCGACGTCTTCATGGCGTTCAGTTCGTCGGCATAGAAGAAATCGCAGTCGCTGCGCTGATGGCCGAAGAACAGCCAGTTCTTGCCGGTCGCGCCGGTCGCCCTGCGGTCGAGCAGGAAGGCGCGGAACGGCGCGATGCCGGTGCCGGGCCCGATCATGATGATCGGCGTCTTCGGATCCTGCGGCAGCGCGAAGCCGTGGGCCTTCTGCACATAGACCTTGACCTCGTCGCCGGGCTTGATGCGCTCGGCGAGGAAGGTCGAGGCCAGTCCGAGGCGCTTGCGCTTGCCGACCACGTAGCGCACGCAATCGACCGTCAGCGACAGCTTGCCGGGCGTCGCGTTGTGCGACGACGAGATCGAATAGAGCCGCGGCTGCAGCGGCTCCAGCGCTTCGACGAAGGCTTCGGGATGCGGCCGCACGCCGGAGAATTTCTGCAGCGCCGCCATCACGTCGAGCGTCGCGGCATCGCCATCGGGATCCTCGCCCTGCGCCAGCGCGCGCGCCTTCTCGCGCTGCGCGCCGCCGGTGATGAACGAGATCAGTTCGAACAGCGTATCCGGCGCCGGCGCCAGCGAAACATCGTCGATCAACACGTCGCGCAGCGTCTTGCCGCTCACCTCGGTGGTATGCGAGGCGCCGAGCATGGCGATGATCTGATCGACAAGGCCGAGATCGTTGCGTGGCGAAGATGCCGAAGGAGTCGCCGACGACATAATCGAGGCCGCAGCCGCTGAGAGATCGAAATCGATGTGCCAGGTTTCCTTTTCCGACCCGGCCTTGTTCAGCAGGCGGCGCGACACGAAGGTCGCCGGCGCCGGATTGTCGCGCGAACGGCCGGGCTCCGCGGTGACGGCCGGCGCCGCTGCGACCGGCGCCGCGCGCCGGTGCCGGACGACGCCGGCCGGCGCCTTTTCCAGTTCCTCGTTCAGCGCCTTGAGCATCCGCGCGGTTTCCTTGCCGCCGGGGACGCAGAGATTGAGCCGCGCTTCCGCCTTGCCGGCGATCGCCTCGGAATAGTCGTTGCAATTGTAGCCGCACTGGCCGCAATCCTGCTGCGCCATCGCCGCCATCATGCGCCGCCGCAGCGGACGGCCTTCGGCGAGCTTCATGCGATCGGCAATCGGCATGGTCTGGTCGTGCCAGGGCGCCTCGCCGTCATCGCCGTCGCCGGTCGGGCCCTGCAGCACGGCAGCGCCCTGCTCCGGCGACAGCGGCGCCGAACCGTCGAGTCGACAGCAGCCCGACGAAGAAGCCGTTGAGCCAGGAGCGCTGGGCTTCCGAGAACGGCGCGCTGGCCGGAATGATTTCGAGTCTGCGGCGGCGGGCGTCATCTGGTTCATGGTGATGCCTCCGCATCCGCCAGTTTGCGCAAGCGTTTCGCCGTCATGGCGGCGCGCAAAGGTGAGGAAGGTTTCGTCGGCGGACGCGCGATGGTGACGATAGGCCTTCAGCAGTTTCTCCACGGTCTTCGGCGCGTCCTCCGCCTTGAGGTCGCGATAGACCTCCTGCCCGATATCGGCATCGGGTCCGAAGCCGCCGCCGGCGAAGAGATGATAGCCCTCGACCGTGATCGTCCTCGGTTCCGACCGGCACCTTGGCGGCGATCAGGCCGATATCGCTGATGTAATGCTGCGCGCAGGAATGATGGCAGCCGGTCAGATGGATGTTGAGCGGCGTGTCGATGTCGACCCGCGGCTCGCACCAGTCGCCGATCTCGGCGGCGTGGCGCTTGGTGTCGGAGGCGGCGAATTTGCAGCCGGCATTGCCGGTGCAGGCGATCAGCCCGGCGCGGATTTGCGACGCCTTGACCGCGAGGCCGAGTCGCTTCGATCGCGGCGATCGCAAGCCCGACCTTCTCGTCGCGCACGCCCGAGATCAAAAGGTTCTGCCAGACCGTCAGGCGGATATCGCCATCGCCGAGATCCTGGGCGATCTTGGCAAGGCCGCGCATCTGCTCGCAGGTCAGCTTGCCGAGCGGCAGCGCGACGCCGATCCAGTTCAGGCCGGCCTGCTTCTGCGTGTGCACGCCGATATGCGCCATCCGGTCGAAGGCCGGGCGCGGCGCCATCGCTTCCGCCGGCGCGCGGGTCAAGGCTTGGCCGAGCTTCTCCTCGACGGCGGCCAGGAATTTCTCCATGCCCATGCCGTCGATCACATATTTCAGGCGCGCCTTGAGCCGGTTGGTGCGGTCGCCGGTGTCGATGAACACCCGGACGATGGCATCCGCGACCTTGGTCGCGTCCGCCGGCTTGACGATGATGCCGGTCTCCTTGGCGAAATCCTTGTGGCCGGTGATGCCGCCGATGCCCAGGCGAAACCAGACGCCGGGCTCGACGCCGAAGCCGTCCTTCACCTCGACCGCCGCAAAGGCGATGTCGTTGGTGTCTTCGAGCACCGCGATCTTGCCGGCGCCGTCGAAGGCGACGTTGAACTTGCGCGGCAATCCCGTCAGCGAGCGGTCGTTGAGGATGTGATAGTGCCATTCGCGGGCATAGTCGCGGGTGTCGATCAGTTCCTGCGGATCGATCCCGGCGGTCGGCGTGCCCGTGACGTTGCGGATGTTGTCGGCGCCGGAGCCGCGCGAGCACAGGCCGAGGTCCTGGATGCCCTCGATCAGCGCCACCGCGTGCTTCGGCGGAATTTCCCGGACCTGCAGATTGGCGCGGGTGGTGACATGGCAGAACGGTCCGCAATAGCGCTCGGCGAGATCGGCCATCCCGGCGAACTGCCAGTGCTTGAGAATGCCGTTCGGAATCCGCAAGCGGCACATGTAGGAATCCTGCGCCGGCGCGACATAGAACAGGCCGTAATAGCGCCAGCGGAAATTGTCCGCCGGCGACGGCGGCGCGTTGTCGAGCGCCTGCTGCTTCAGCCGCGGATAGGCATCGAACGGATGCTGCTCGCGCTTGAACTTTTCCTGGTCGACGAGCTTCTTGCCCGACGCGAAGAACCTTGTCCTGCGCCTTGAGATGCGCGGCGTCCGGTCCGCTCGGCTCGGCGTTGGCCTTGCCGGCGCTGCCGCCGCCGAGGCCGCGCCCGACCGCGTGCTGATCTGCAGGCCGGACATGAAGCCTTCCAGGTAGCGCTTCTGCTCGTCGGTAAAATCGACTGAGAGCGGTTTCGAGTTTCATGATGCGCAACGATGCCGTTATTCCGCGGGCACTTGCGCGGCGACCGACGCCGCCGGCGCGGGCTGCTCTGCCGGCTTGAAGGTCGCGTAGAGCGCCAGCCCGGTGAACACGAAGCCGCCGACGAGATTGCCGAGCGTGACCGGAATCTGGTTCCACACCCACCACTCGATAGACGCTGACCTTGGCGCCGAGCATCATGCCGGTCGGAATGATGAACATGTTGACGACGGCGTGCTCAAAGCCGAGCGCGAAGAACAGTGAAGATCGGCAGCCAGGTCGCGGCGATCTTTCCGACCGTCGAGGTCGACGTCATCGCCATCACGACGCCGAGACAAACCAGCCAGTTGCACAGAATGGCCTTGACGAAGACGCTGACCATGCCGGCGATGCCGAGCGCCTCGTTGGCAACGGTCTTGGCTTCGGCAACCGCGACGATGCGCGCCGCGACGCCCGCCGGCATCGACTTGCCCATGTTGGTCAGCGCGATCGCGATCAGCGCGCCGTAGGCGATGCTGCCGAGCAGATTGCCGAGAAACACCCACGACCAGTTCGCGACGACGGCGCTCCAGCTCGCTTTGCCCTCGAGACGTGCCAGCGGCAGCAGCGCGAAACTTCCGGTGACGAGTTCAAGCCCGAGCAGCACGATCATCACGAGGCTGACGGGAAAGATCAGCGCGCCGACCAGCGGCTGACCGGTCGTCACCGCGCCGGTGAATGCCAGCGCTGGTGCGGCGCCGAGCAGCGCGCCGGAAAGCGCGCCGCGGATCAGGAGGTCCCGCGGCGCCGAGCGCCAGCTTCTTCACGCTGGCATCGATCATCGAGGCGACAACGTCGGCAGGTTTTGCGTAATCCATGTCGAAGCTCCAGCTGCCACGCGCCGCGTGGCCACAACGAGAAAGGGAGTGTGATCGCTCGGAAACGCGTTCGAAGGGCAGCGCCGTGTCGGAATTTCAGAGCGATCCGATCAGCCTCGTTGCTGCGGAAATCCATCTTGGACATGGGCCAGCGGGCATCTGCGGCGGCTGGCCTGCACTGCATCATTCAAGTTGTGTGCCAGTGCAGCAATCTCGAAAAACGTCATTTATAAATCAATGTGATATCAATACTGCACTGCATCAAACTGGATGCAGCGTTCATGCCTTTTGCGAAGGCAAGCAGCCTAAAAAATAAGCTGCGAATCAGCATGCCCAATATTTGGACAGCGGTTCAGGGCCTCACGGGCGCGTCGCGATCGTCGAACGAAGCCAGATATCCGGCGATATCGTCGGGATCGAAGGCGGGCCCGGCGAAGGCGCCGATCGCATCGCGCCGCGCCACGAGCCGCGGCCCCGCGCGTGCCCAGCGCGGCATCGTAGAGGTCCGGCCGGAACACCGCCTTGGCGGTCGTCGAGCGCCTCCGGGCTGATCGAGGCCTGTCCCCAGCGCACCATCTGCGCGTAGAGCCAGGCGGCCTGCACCGGATCGGGCCGCGCCGCGCCTTCCCGTCCGACCAGCAGATAGCGGCTGCTTTCGCGCATGGTGCCGTCAGGCGAAATCTTGAGCCGGCCGTCGAGCGTTCGCTGGATGACATCGGCATCGACGCCGATGCGCTCCGGCTGCGCCAGGATGCGCGCCACCTCGGCGCGGTTCTCCGGCTGCTCGATGAATTCGGCGGCGCGAAATGCGGCCCGGATCAGCGCGGCGACGACTTCGCGGATTTTTCTCCGACCAGCTCTGCCGGACCGCGAGCACCTTCTCGGCCGCGCGCACCAGAATGTCCGAGACGAAATGCAGGATGTGGCCGACGCCGCGATCGACCGCGATCGAATTCCAGGGCGCGCCGACGCAGAACGCATCGACCTGACCGTTGGCGAGGCTGTCCACCATGTAGGGCGGCGGCAGCACCACGAGACGAACGTCCTCGTCGGGATCGACGCCGCCGGCGGCCATCCAGAACCGCAACTGATAATTGTGGGTCGAAAACGGAAAGGTCATGCCGAAGGTCAGCGGCTCGGCGCCGCTCTTGCGCCGCGCGGCGACGACGCGCGACAGCGCCAGCGCGGTCGCCATCGGATCGAAGCGGATCGCCGTCGATTTCCGCCATGATCGCCGCATGCAGCGCCGGCGACACCGTGATCGCGTTGCCGTTGAGGCCGAGATTGAACGGCGCCACGATCGGCACCTTGACGTGTCCGAGCCCGAGGCTGGAGGCGATCGCGACCGGCGCCAGCAGATGCGCGGCGTCGAACAGGCCGATATTGAGCTTGTCGCGGACGTTCGACCACGACACTTCCCGCACCAGGGTGACGTCGAGCCCTTCGGCGGCGGTAAATCCCTTGTCGACGGCGACGATCAGGGCGGCGGCATCGACCAGCGGAATGAAGCCGATGTGAAGCGGTGCTGGTCATTTCAGCAACTCCGACGCCGTCAGGATCGACTGCGCGATCTCGCCGATCTTCTTTTTCTCGCGCATCGCGGTCGAGCGCAGCAGCACATAGGCCTCGTCTTCGGTCAGGCCCTTCAGCTTCATCAGAATTCCCTTGGCGCGGTCGATCACCTTGCGGTCTTCGAGCGCGGATTTGGCGCGATCGAGTTCATCCTGCAGCTTCGCGAAGGCGTTGAAGCGCGAAATGCAGAGGTCGAGGATCGGCTTGATGCGCTCCTTCTTCAGTCCGTCGACGATATAGGCGGAGACGCCGGCATCGACGGAGGCCTGGATCGAGGCCGCGTCGCTCTGGTCGACGAACATCGCGATCGGCCGGCGCACCGCGCGGCTGACCTGGAACATCTGTTCCAGCACGTCGCGGCTGGGGTTTTCCAGATCGATCAGGATGACGTCGGGATCGAGCGCATAGATCCGCGCCAGCAGGCTCTGCATTTCGCTGATGTGGACGACGCCGGTAAAACCGGCCTCCCGCAACCCCTCCTCGAGGATCGCGGCGCGGATCGGGCTTTCGTCGACAATGACGATTTTGGGAGACGACTCGGCGCCCATCGATCACTCGCATTCCGGCAAGCACATCCATAGCACGCCGCAAGCCGGCTCAAAGCCTTGTAATTATGAGCAATTGGGACTAGCTCCTGCCCATCAATCAGGCAGATCAAACATGCAACAGGCCGCCGCGCCCAAAGTCAGCTTTGTTTCGCTGGGATGCCCCAAGGCGCTGGTGGATTCCGAGCGCATCATCACGCGGCTGCGCGCGGAAGGCTATGAACTGGCGCGCAAGCACGATGGCGCCGATCTCGTCATCGTCAACACCTGCGGCTTTCTCGACAGCGCCAAGCAGGAATCGCTCGGCGCCATCGGCGAGGCGATGGCCGAGAACGGCAAGGTCATCGTCACCGGCTGCATGGGCGCGGAACCCGAGCAGATCGAGGCGGCCTATCCCGGCGTGCTGTCGATCACCGGACCGCAGCAATATGAAAGCGTGCTCGATGCCGTGCATCGCGCGCTGCCGCCGGTGCACAATCCGCATCTCGATCTGGTGCCGCCGCAGGGCATCAAGCTGACGCCGCGGCACTACGCCTATTTGAAGATTTCCGAAGGCTGCAACAACCGCTGCAGCTTCTGCATCATCCCGAAGCTGCGCGGCGATCTGGTGTCGCGTCCGGCCAACGACGTGCTGCGCGAGGCCGAGAAGCTGGTCAGCGCCGGCGTCAAGGAATTGCTGGTCATTTCGCAGGACACCTCGGCCTATGGCGTCGATCTGAAATATGCCGAGAGCCCGTGGAAGGATCGCGAGGTCCGCGCCAAATTCTTCGATCTCGCCAAAGAGCTCGGCGAATTCGGCGCCTGGGTGCGGCTGCAATATGTCTACCCCTACCCGCATGTCGACGAAGTCATCGGCCTGATGACGCGAGGGCAAGATCCTGCCCTATCTCGACATTCCCTTTCAGCACGCGAGCCCGGAAATCCTCAAGGCCATGAAGCGCCCGGCGGCGCAGGACAAGACGCTGGCGCGGATCAAGAAGTGGCGCGAGCAATGCCCCGACCTGACGCTGCGCTCGACCTTCATCGTCGGCTTTCCCGGCGAGACCGATTCCGATTTTGCCTATCTGCTCGACTGGCTCGAGGAAGCCGAGATCGATCGCGTCGGCTGCTTCAAATATGAGCCGGTCGCGGGCGCCTCGTCGAACGCGCTCGGCCAATGCCGTGCCCGACGAGATCAAGCAGGAGCGCTGGAACGCGCTGATGGCGCGGCAGCAGAAGATTTCCGCGCGCCGGCTGAAGCGCAAGGTCGGCACGCGGCAGCAGATCATCATCGACGAGGTCGGCCCGACCGTATCGAAGGGCCGCTCGAAGGCCGACGCGCCGGAGATCGACGGCGCGGTCTATCTCTCGAGCCGCCGTCCGCTGCGCGTCGGCGAGATCGTCACCGCGAAAATCGAACGCGCCGACCAATACGACCTGCACGGCAGCGTCGCGGGCTTCTGACGCGCCTTGACAGCGCCGCGCCTTCGGCTGTATGGCGCTGCGCCATGATCTTCAACCGGACCCAACTCCGCGCCACCTTCCGTCGTCGCTCCGTCGACGATGATGGGTCGCGCCGTGTCCGACGACAACGCTGAACAACTAGATCAGCAACGTTTTCGAGAAGGCCGCACCCGAAAAGTGCGGCCTTCTTGCGTTTTGGCCGACTTTTCCATCCCAACCGCCAGGAGTTCGACATGAACATCGCCACCCATCCGTTTGACGCGCTGATGGATATCACCGCGCGCCCGCCGACCGTGTTCGTCCGCGGCGAAGGCTCGTTGCTGTGGGACGACAGCGGCAAGCGCTATCTCGACTTCATCCAGGGCTGGGCGGTCAATTGCCTCGGCCACTCGCCGCCCGTCGTCGCCGAAGCGCTGGCGGCGCAGGCGAAACTGCTGCTGACGCCGAGCCCGGCCTTCTACAACGCGCCGAGCCTGAAGCTGGCCAAGGCGCTGGTCGATCACAGCTGCTTCGATCAGGTGTTCTTTGCCAATTCCGGCGCGGAAGCCAATGAAGGCGCGATCAAGCTCGCGCGCAAATACGGCGCGCTGCACAGAGGCGGCGCGCTACGAGATCATCACCTTCGAAGGCGGCTTCCACGGCCGGACGCTGGCGACCATGTCGGCGTCGGGCAAGAAGGCCTTCGAGCCGCTGTTCGAACCCAAGGTGCCGGGCTTTCCCAAGGCGCGGCTGAACGATCTCGCCTCGGTCGAAGCGGCTGATCACCGACAAGACCGTCGCCGTGATGCTGGAGCCGATCCAGGGCGAAGCCGGCGTCTGGCCGGCGACCGATCAATTCCTGCGCGAACTGCGCGCGCTGACCAAGGCGCACGGCCTGTTGCTGATCGTCGACGAGATCCAGACCGGCATGGGCCGCACCGGAAAGCTGTTCCACTACGAGCATGCCGGACATCGAGCCCGACATCATGACGCTCGGCAAAGGCATCGGCGGCGGCGTGCCGCTGGCGGCGCTGCTCGCCACCGAGCAGGCCTCCTGTTTCGAACATGGCGACCAGGGCGGCACGTTCAACGGCAATCCGCTGATGTGCGCGGCGGGGCTTGCGGTCCTGCGAGCAGGTCGGCAGCGCCGGATTTCCTGAAATCGGTGGCCGATACCGGCCTCTATCTGGAGAGCGAGCTGCAGCGGCTGTCCGCGCGGCACGGTCTCGGCGAGGTCCGCGGCCGGGGCCTGCTGCTGGCGCTCGATCTGAAACTGCCGATCGCCGCGCTCGATCGTCGCGCAGGCGTTCGAGGACGGCGTGCTGCTCAACGCGCCGCAGCCGGACGCGCTGCGCTTCATGCCGGCGCTCAACGTCACGCGCGAGGAGATCGCCGCGATGATCGATTGCCTCGATGCGATCCTGACCAGGATGGGCGCCGCGCGGCGTGGCGTAGCGTGACGTCGTTCCGCGAACGCCGTCATGCCGAGCGAGCGTAGCATCCACGTCGCGAACGCTCGATGGATTGCCGACGCTCGCTGCCGGGACGACGTGGACTACGGCTTCAAAATCGACGCGCCGGTCGTGGCGCGGCTTTCCAGATCGATATGGGCCTTGGCCGCATCCTTCAGCGCGTAGGCGTGGTTGATCGGCACGTGCAGCTTGCCGTTGATGACGGCGGCAAACAACGTGTCGGCGCCTTCCAGCAATTCCGAGCGCTTGCCGACATAGTCGTTGAGCTTCGGCCGGGTCGCAAACAGCGAGCCGTGATTGTTGAGTTCGGCGATCGAGAACGGCGGCACCGGGCCCGACGCGTTGCCGAAACTCACGAACAATCCGCGCGGCTTGAGGCAGGACAGCGAGCCCGGAAAGGTGGTCTTGCCGACGCCGTCATAGACGACGTCGCAGAGTTCGTTGCGGCTGATCTGCTTGACGCGCGCGACGAAATCCTCGTCGTTGTAGAGGATGACGTGATCGCAGCCATTGGCGAGCGCGAGGTCGGCCTTGGCCTTGGAGCCGACGGTGCCGATGACATGCGCGCCAAGCGCCCTCGCCCACTGGCACGCGAGCAGGCCGATGCCGCCGGCGGCGGCGTGGATCAGCACCCGATGGTGCGGCTCGACCTTGAAGGTCTTGTGCAGGAGATACCAGACCGTCAGCCCCTTCAGCATCAGCACCGCGCCCTGCTCGTAGGTGATATGGTCGGGCAGCTTGACCAGTTTCTCCCAGGGAATGTTGCGCTCGCTGGCATAGCCGCCGAGATTGAAATAATAGGCGACGCGGTCGCCGGGATGAAAATTGGTCACGCCGGGCCCGACCGCCAGAACCTCGCCGGCGGCCTCATTGCCGGCGATGAACGGCAATCCCGGCGCCTTGTAGAGGCCGGTGCGGTAGTACACGTCGATGAAGTTCAGGCCGACGGCATGCTGGCGGATGCGAACCTCGCCGGGTCCCGGCGCGGGCACGTCGACGGCCTCATAAACCAGGGCTTCCGGGCCCCCTACCTTGTGCACGCGCACGGCCTTGGTCATCTCGGGTTCTCCCTCGGCATTTCGTGGCATTCCCTTGCATCCAAGCGAAAGCCATCGAGGCCGCGTTGTCAACTCGACGGCCGGCGACAACGTCTCCGATCGGCTAATTGACGGCCTTTTTGCGGTTGCGTTTGGCCAGCACGTTGAAGAGCTCGACCGCCGCCGAAAACGCGATGGCGAAGTAGATGTAGCCGCGCGGGATGTGAAATTTGAATCCGTCCGCGACCAGCGCAACGCCGATCAGCACCAGAAACGCCAGCGCCAGCATCTTGGTGGTCGGATGCTCCGCCACGAATCGCGCGACCGGGCCGGACGACACATACATGATGAGACAGGCGATGATGACCGCCGCGATCATGATGTGCGAGATCCTGCGCCATGCCGATCGCGGTGATGATGGAATCCAGCGAGAACACCATGTCGATGACGATGATCTGGACGATCACCCAGAAGAATGCGCCTGGCCTTCGGCGCGGCATCGCTTGTCGTCGTCGCGCGCTTCCACCTCGGTGTGAATTTCGTGGGTCGCCTTCGCGATCAGGAACAGCCCGCCGCCGATCAGGATGATGTCGCGCCAGGAAAACGCCGATGCCCTTCACGGTGAAGACGGCTTGCGTCAGGCCGATCAGCCACACCAGCAGGCTGAGCAGCAGGATGCGGAACACCAGCGCCAGCGCCAGCCCGATCTGCCGCGCGCGCTTCGCCTGCGCTTGCGGAATGCGCGAGACGATGACCGACAGGAAAATGACGTTGTCGATGCCGAGAACGATCTCCAGCGCCGTCAGGGTCAACAACGCCGCCCATGCTTCCGGGCTGGTCAACAGTTCGATCATGCGTTGAGCGATCTCACGAGCCGGATCGCCGCATCGCTGCCCACGATATAGACGGCGATCGCGCAAAGCCCGATCGTGACCGGCGCGCTGACGTCGAAATCGTTGGCCAGCGTGAAGATCGCAAGCACCGCCCAGACGCCGATCAGCGACAAGGTCAGCCCGCGCAGGCGCACCACGCGTACCGGGTGAACGACGTGGAAAGGAACAAATGTCAGCGCGATCAGAATGGCGACGCCGAGGCTCGAAAGCGCCGGCGGCAGATGCAGCAGGAACAGATAGAATGCCGCGACATTCCACAGCCCCGGAAATCCGCGAAAATGATTGTCCGCGGTCTTCATGCGGCGATCGGCGAAATAGAGCGCGCCGTGACACGACGATGCCGACGCCGAGCAGCGGCGCCGCCAGCGGCAGCAGCAGGCCGCTGGCGGTGATCGCATAGGCCGGCACGAAGACGTAGGTGACGAAATCGACCACGAGGTCGAGCACTTCGCCCGACCAGTTCGGCTGCACGCGCACGACATCCAGCCGCCGCGCGATCGGGCCATCGAGCGCGTCGATCACGCAGCGCGACCCCGAGCCAGCCGAACATCGCGGCCCAGTGCTCGCGCACCGCCTCGAGCAGCGCGATCAGGGCGATGCCCGCGCCCAGCGCGGTGAAGATATGCACGGAAAATGCGGCGGCCCGCGTTGCCGGCGATGCTGCGAGGAATCCTGCTGGTTTGCCTGGTCCATTTGGCCGGCAGTGCTATCAGGAATTGCCTCGATTTGCACATCCGCGCTTGCGGCGTTCCGCCGCGCAAATCGGCGGAACATCGCAGGCCGATGCGGGCTTGAAAATGCCGCCGGGAACGTCAATTGTCCCGATATGAACGATGCATCAGCCATCGTACGATGTCGTCGTGATCGGCGGCGGACCTGCCGGACTTGCGGCCGCGATCGCGCTGGCGCAGACCGGCGCGAACACGGCCCTGATCGCCCGCCGCGCGCCCTATGCCGACAATCGCACCACCGCGCTGCTGGGCGGCTCGGTCGATTTCCTGCAGACGCTGGATGTCTGGCCGCGCTGCGAGGACAAGGCGGCGGCGTTGCAGGCGATGCGCCTGGTCGACGATACCGGCCGCCTGATCCGCGCGCCGGAGGTCCGGTTTTCCTCCGACGAAATCGGTCTCGACGCAGTTCGGCTACAACATCGAAAACCGCGCGCTGATGGTGGCGCTGGAGCAGCGCGCGGCCGAGCTTCCGAATCTGACCCGGTTCGACGATGAGGCCGACACGATCAGCCCGGAAGAGGCTGAGGTCGCCATTCGCACCCGGCAGGGCAAATCGCTGTCGGCGCGCCTTGTGGTCGGCGCCGACGGGCGGCAATCGCTCTGCCGCGAGGCCGCCGGCATCGAGGTCCGGCGCCGCGAACTCAATCAGGCCGCGCTGACCTTCAACATCAGCCATTCGCGGCCGCATCGAAATATCTCGACCGAATTTCACACCCCGCAGGGGCCGTGCGTATTCGTGCCGCTGCCCGGCGATCGCTGCAGCGTGGTGTGGGTTGCGCACCGAAGGAAGCCGAACGGCTGATGGCGTTGACCGACGACGAATTGTCGGAGGCGGCCGAAATGCAATCGCATTCCATTCTCGGCCGTATCCGCGTCGAAGCCGGGACGGCATCTGTTTCCGCTTGCGATCGAGCAGCCCGGACAATTCGCGCAGCCATCGCATCGCGCTGGTCGGCGAAGCCGCGCATGTGCTGCCGCCGATCGGCGCGCAGGGCCTGAACATGGGACTGCGCGACGCCGCCGATATTGCCGACGATCGTGCGGGAGGCGATGGTCGTCAGGCGAAGATCCCGGCGCGCCGCAGGTGCTGGAGCGTTACGATTCGGCGCGGCGCGCCGATGTCGCCAGCCGGACCTTTGTGATCGATATGGCGAACCGCTCGCTGCTGAGCGATTTCCTGCCGATGCAATCGCTGCGCGCGGCCGGCCTGCATCTGATCGGCTCGATCGGACCGCTTCGCCGCATTGCCATGCGCGAGGGCCTGGCGCCGTCGTGGCGGGCGCCGCGGGTCATCTGACGCGTCTGACGCGAATCGGCTAGCCGAGCTTCGCGTGAAGTCGACCGACGCGGCGAGGATCACTTATGGCGCTGTCACGCGCATTACGGGTTAAGGTTCCGCACGCGAGTTATGGGGTTTCCTCTAGCATCGGCCACAATCATGGTCTATTCGACGAGATATGATCAAAACGCGGACCGCCAAATTTCAGATCGGACAGATCGTCCGTCACCGGATCTTTTCGTTCCGGGGCGTGATCTTCGATATCGATCCGGAATTCAACAATACCGAGGAATGGTGGCTGTCGATCCCCGAAGATGTCCGGCCGCACAAGGATCAGCCGTTCTATCATCTGCTCGCCGAGAATTCGGAATCGGAATACGTCGCCTACGTTTCCGAGCAAAATCTGTTGCCCGACGATTCCGGCGAGCCGATCCGGCATTCGCAGGTCGCCGAGATTTTCGTCAAGGACAAATCGGGCGGCTATCGCCCGCGCAATCCGTCGCTGAATTGAGCGTTCGGCCTTCGAATCGGCTAGCGCTCGGATGGCGCCTGTTCGCAGAGCGGACTCTCGAATCGTCATCCGCCAATCAAAAAAGGCGCCCGATCCGGGCGCCTTTTCGTTTGTCCGAGCAGAGCCTGTCTGGCTCATGCTTACTTCGCGGCCGGATTGGCCGGAGCAGCGCCGCCGGCGCGGCTGCGTTGGCCTCGAGCTTCTTGCGTGCTTCCTCGGCGCGCTTCTGCAGCTCTTCCTGCAGCTTCTTCTGGGTTTCCTCGAACACCTTCGGATCGGTCGGCGGGCCGTCATAGGCCTTGGCGAAACTGCCGCCCGAGCGGCAGCGGCAAGGTCAGCGGCGCGCCGTTGGAGTTGATCGCCTGCACCACCAGGTTCTGCCCCTTCTTCATGTTGGCGAGCAGTTCCGGGGTCACTTCGTAGTCCGACATGCAGCCGTTGTGGAAGCAGATCACATAGGGGCTCTGCGCCGGCGGATTGTTGTCGACGATCACGCGGGTGCCGTGAACCAGCTGCATGCCGAGCGGCAGCGTGACGCGCAGGATCTTCTTCGGCTCGCCTTCGGGCTCGATGATGACGGCCGCGATCACGGGCTGGCCGGACTCGATGCGGCCATCCTTGCCGGTGAAGCAAACCTGCTTGGCGTTGGCATCCTGGCCCTTCAGGCAGAATTTGGTCCAGGGCGCATAGATCAGCTGAACCTGCTGGTCCGGGGGCTGGCCGCCGGCGGCCGGCGGCGCGCCGGCGCGGCGCCGCGGCCGGTGGCGCCGCCTGGGCGGCCGGCGCGGGCGCGGCCGGAGCGGCTTTCGGCGCAGCCTTCGGCTTGGCCTTCGGCGCGGCGGCGGGCGCCGGGGCCGGAGCTGCTGGGCCTGCACCTCGGGCGCCAGCAACGAGGCGGCCAGCGCCGTCGCCGCCAACAGGGCGAAAACCCGCCCACGCGGCCGGACCGACGCGGCCAAGATACGGAAATTCATTGCGGAAAACCCTTTCTGAACGGGAGCGCCCGAAACCGCTGCAGGCACCGACACCTAGCCGTTTGGGCGGCTGTCTCCTTGCCAATTGAGGCGGATACGTGACAGGCCCTGCCGTCTTGGTCAATTGCACGCCTTCATACAGCGGCGGACGAAAAGATCAATGCCGACAAGCATCTTTGGCGCAGCGGTCGCGCCCGAATGCCGGCCGCCTATGGTAAAACGCGGGCGTGAGCATTATCGAATCAAATCGGCGTGCCGGGTTGCGGGTTTCGAGGCGCATCGCGCGTTCGGCGCTGCTGGTCTGCGGCGTCCTCGCGTTCGGCGCTCGCGCTGGCGATCGGACGACCGGCCAGGCTGTCGGCGGCGGAGAGCTACGCCATCGCCATGCATGGCGCGCCGGCGCTGCCGGCCGATTTCACCCACATGCCCTATGCCAATCCCGATGCGCCGAAAGGCGGCCGGCTGGTGCAGGGCATTCTCGGCACCTTCGACAGCCTCAACCCCCTGATCGTCAGGGGCCTCGCCGTGCAGCAGATCACGGGGCTTCGTGGTCGAGAGCCTGATGGCGCGGGGCAATGACGAGGCTTTCACGCTCTACGGTCTGCTGGCAAAGAGCGTGGAGACCGACGACGCCAGGAGCTATGTCACCTTCCGTCTCGATCCCAGGCGCGTTTCTCGGACGGCCAACCGGTGCTCGCCGAGGACGTGCTGTTTTCCTGGGCCTTGCTGCGCGACCAGGGCCGTCCCAACCATCGCCAGTATTATTCCAAAGTCGCAAAGGCCGAGGCGCTCGACCCGCTCACGGTGCGGTTCGATCTTCGGCGGCGCCGACGACCGCGAACTGCCGCTGATCCTCGGCCTGATGCCGATATTGCCCAGGCATGCCGTCGATGTCGCAACCTTCGAGGAAACCTCGATGACGGCGCCGGTCGGTTCCGGTCCCTACCGCGTCACCGCGGTCAAGCCCGGCGCCAGCGTCACGCTGACGCGCAATCCCGATTATTGGGGCCGCGACCTGCCGGTCAACCGCGGCTTGTGGAATTTCGACGAGATCAGGCTCGATTTCTATCGCGAGGCCAACGGCCAGTTCGAAGCGTTCAAGCGCGGCCTCTATGACTTTCGCGTCGAAACCGAGCCGCTGCGCTGGCACGACGGATATGATTTTCCGGCCGCCCGCAACGGCGAGGTGATCCGCGACACCATCAAGACCGGGATGCCGCAGCCGTCGGAATTCCTGGTGTTCAACACCCGACGGCCGGTGTTTTCCGACATCCGGGTGCGCCAGGCGTTGACGCTGCTGTTCGATTTCGAATGGATCAACCGCAACTACTTCTTTGGGCTCTATGCGCGCGCGGCGGGCTTCTTCGCCGGCTCCGAACTGTCGGCCTATGGCCGCCCCGCGGATGATCGCGAGCGCGAGCTGCTCAAGCCGTTCGCCTCGCATATCCCGCCCGATATTCTCGACGGCAGCTATCGCCTGCCGGTCAGCGACGGCTCGGGCCGCGATCGCGCGACGCTGCGCAGCGCGCTGACGTTGCTGTCGCAGGCCGGCTACGATCTCGACGGCACGGTGTTGCGGCAGCGCTCGACCAAGGCGCCCCTCACCTTCGAAATTCTGGTGACGACACGCGATCAGGAACGGATCGCGCTGGCCTATGCGCGCGATCTGAAGCGCGCCGGCATCGAGGCCATCGGTGCGCGCGGTCGATGCCGTTCAATTCGATCAGCGCCGGCTCGGCTTCGATTTCGACATGATCCAGAACCGCTGGGATCAGTCGTTGTCGCCGGGCAACGAGCAGTCGTTCTACTGGGGCAGCGAGGCCGCGGACAACCAGGGCACGCGAAACTACATGGGCGCCAAGGACCCCGCCATCGACGCCATGATCGCGGCCATGCTGGAGGCGCGCGAGCATCCCGCCTTCGTCTCGGCGGTTCGGGCGCTGGACCGGACCCTGATGTCGGGCTTCTACGCTATTCCGCTGTTTAACGTTCAGGAGCAATGGATCGCGCGCTGGAATCGGATAGAACGGCCAGCAGCCACCGCCTTGACGGGGTATCTCCCGGAAACCTGGTGGCAAAGGCCGGACCCAACCCAAATGATCCTGCAAAGTGATCCCGTGATCCAGACCAACGTATCGCCGACGCTCGACGGACTGTTTCGACGGATCCTGGCGCGGCAGCCGGACGCGCTGGCGCTGCTCGATCCGCTCAACAAGCCGCGCGTCACCGGCCAGCCGCCAAAGCGCCTGACCTTCGCGCGAGGCCGATCGGGCCATCTCGGCGCTGGCGGCGCATTTCATCGAAGCCGGCCTGCCGGCCAATTCCGTTATCGCGATTCAACTGCCGAACACCGTCGAATTCATGCTGACGGTGCTGGCGGCGCATCGCGCCGGGCTGATCGTCGCGCTGCTTCCGCTGCTCTGGCGGCAGGCCGAATTGACGGTGGCGCTCAATCGCACCGGCGGCGCGCGCGATCGTGACCACGAGCAAGATCGACGGCGTCAATCACGCCGACCTCGCCATGAACGCCGCGGTCGAGGCATTTTCGATCCGCCATGTCTGCGGCTTCGGCGACGACCTGCCCGAAGGCATGGCGTCGCTCGACCTGCGCTGATCGCGCAATCCGACGACCACGCGCGCCGTCACGCAGGACGGCCGCAAGGCGGCGATGATCTCGTTCGACGTGACGGCCGACGGTTTTCGCGCGGTGCCGCGCACCCATCTCAATCTGATCGCCGGCGGCCTCGCGCTGTTCCTCGAAAGCGATGTGCCGCAGGGCGCGACCATGATGTCGGCGTTCGCGCCGTCGTCGTTCGCCGGCCTGACCTCATCGCTGCTGGTCTGGCTGCTGTCGGGCGGAACGCTGGCGCTGCATCATCCGTTCGACGGCGACGTGCTCGAGCAACAGATCAACGAGGATCGCTGCGATACGCTGATCGCGCCGGCGCAACTGGCGTTGCGACTGGCCGAGATCGATATGCCGGCGCGGCTGCCGACCCTGCGCAATGTGATCGGTCTTTGGCGCGCGCCGGAACAGGTTGCATCGAGCGCGCTCTGGACCGTCGCGCAGCACGCGCGCTGACCGACGTCTATCTGTTCGGTGAAGCCGGACTGTTCGGCGCCTGCCGCGCCGCCGATGGCGCGCCGGCGCCGATCCATGCCGGGACCGCACGGCGCGCCGCGCGACGTCGCCGGGTTCGTCGATCGCCGGCGAAACCCTGCTCACGCCAAGGGGAACGCTGGCGCTGCGCGGACCGATGGTCGCGGTCGCGGCCTACGCGCCCGTCACCGCCGCAAGGCGACTCCCTGGTGGCGCAGCCGCCGCGCGATTATGTCGATACCGACTATGCCGCGCGGCTCGACCGTTCGACCGGAGCGATCTGCATCACCGCGCCGCCTTCGGGCATCATGGCCGTCGGCGGCTACCGGTTTCTGTCGCAGGACCTGCAGGAATGGGCCAAGCGGCTTGGACAGGGCGCGCTGCTGACGGCGTTGCCCGACCGGCTGAGCGGCCACCGCCTCGCCGGACGCGCCCAGGACAATGCCCGCGCCCGCGAAGCGCTGGCGGAACTCGGGCTTAACCCGCTGATGGTGGAAGCGTTTCGCGATCGGATCCAATCACGCCTTAAGCGAATCAGCTCGCGGATCGTCGTTGACGCGGCATTAAGGCCGGCAAACTAGGATCGCGGCTCTTGATCGATCGCGTTGATCCGAGTTTCAGATGTCCCAGCAAGGCCCGATCATCGTCGTATCGACCGCCGAGCGGCCGTCATTCGCGACCGCGCTCGACGACGCCAAGATATTTCCGATCATCGACACCACCTGGGCCGACGCATCGCGCGCCGTCGAGCAACTGCAGCCGGCCGCGGTTCGTGGTCGCGATGTCCGAGGACCGTCGAACCCGGCTTCGACGCCGCTGGCGAAACAGATCGCCGCACGGCAGCCCTATCTGCCGCTGATCGCGATCGATCCCGACGACGTCGCTGCCCGAAAATGCCATTCCGTTTTCGCAAGCCGGCGGCAATTTCGATCGCCTGATCGGCGCGCCTGCGCGCGGCGCTGCGGGTCCGGACCTTGCATGCCACCGTGATGCGCCGGCTTGACGACGATCCGGCGACCGACAGCGCTTGCCGGACACCGATCCCGTTCGCGACGCCACCGTGCTGCTGATCGGCCGCGGCGCGGCCTACCCTGCGCTTTCGGTGTCGCTCGGCGAGCGGATGGGCGTCGTCGGCGCGCTCAGCATCGAGGCTGCGGCGAAGCACCTCAACGCGCGCGACATCGACGGCATCGTGCTCGGCGAAGGTTTCAGCGCGCGCGTGATGGATGCCTTCCTCACCGTGCTGGCCGAAGACGCGCGCTTTCGCAATCTGCCGGTCGTGGTGACGTCGGATGAACTGGCGCCGGCCTATGATCTGCCAAATCTCGAAATCATCATCCGGCGACCCGGAGCGCATCGCCGCCAACGCGCTTGCCGCTGATCCGCCAGCACGCGCTTCGAGGCGCATCTGAGCCGCACGCTGCGATCGATCGATGCCGGCGGCCTGCTCGATCCGCGCACCGGCCTGCTGACGCTCGGCGGCCTTCAACCGCGATTTCGCCACCGCGGTCTATCAGACGCTGTCGCGCGGCGGCGGCCTGTCGGTGGCGCGCTTTGCCTTCGATCCGGCCCACGCGCGCGCGCAGCTCGACGGCGCGCGGATTCTCAGCCGTCTGATGCGGCAAATGGATTTCGGCGCGGTTCAGGACGACGGATCGGTCATCGTGGTGTTCGCCGAGACCGATTTGCGCACCGCCCACATGATTGCGCGGCGGCTTGTCCAGCGTGATGCGCCATACCAGCCACGGCAAGCGCGACGCGCGGTCGGAGCCGTGCCGTGACGCTCGCGACCATGCATGCCGAATCGATTCGCGCGAAATCGCTGCTGGCGCGGCTCTACGACGAAGCCCGCCGCGCCGTCGTCCGTGAATTCTTCGCATGCGATGCACGGCCGATTACGCCGCCTTGCGGTCCTCGGCGAGATTGGCGAGCTGGCGCAGGATTTCGGTGGTGCCCATCAGACGCTCCTCCGGCGTCTCCCATTCCTGGAAGAACACCACCTTCATGTCCGGCCGCACCTTCGCCGCCTGGCCGTGCTGGCGGATGAAATAGACCAGCCGATCCGGCTGCGCGAACTTGTTGTCGCGGAAGGTGATCACCGCGCCCTTCGGTCCGGCATCGACCTTCTCGACATTGGCGCGGCGGCAATAGCCCTTGATCGCGGCGATCTTGAACAGATAGCGCACCTCGTCCGGCAACACGCCGAAGCGGTCGCGCAGTTCGGCGGCGAAATTGTCGATCTCGTCGTCGGTGTCGAGATCGGCCAGCCGCCGGTACAGCGACAGCCGCACCGCGAGGTCGGCGACGTAATCCTCCGGGATCAGCACCGGCATGCCGACGGTGATCTGCGGCGACCAGCGATCCGCCGCGGGCTCGACCACGCCGGCCTTGAGGTTGAGGATCGCCTCCTCCAGCATCGACTGGTAAAGCTCGAAGCCGACTTCCTTGATGTGCCCGGATTGCTCCTCGCCGAGCAGATTGCCGGCGCCGCGGATATCGAGATCGTGCGAGGCGAGCTGGAATCCGGCGCCGAGCGTTTCCAGCGACTGCAGCACTTTCAGCCGCCGCTCGGCCTGGGCGGTGATCTTCTGCTGCGCCGGCAGCGTGAACAGCGCATAGGCGCGCAGCTTCGAGCGCCCCACCCGTCCGCGCAACTGATAGAGCTGCGCCAGCCCGAACATGTCGGCGCGGTGCACGATCAGCGTGTTGGCGGTCGGGAATATCGAGGCCGGACTCGATGATCGTGGTCGAGAGCAGGATATCGTACTTGCCGTCATAGAACGCCGACATGATGTCCTCGATCACGGTCGGCGGCATCTGCCCATGCGCGACCGCGACCTTCATCTCCGGCACGTTCTTGTCGAGGAAGTCCTTGACGCCGGCGAGATCTTCGATCCGCGGCACCACGTAGAACGCCTGTCCGCCGCGATAGCGCTCGCGCAGCAGCGCCTCGCGGATCATCAGGGGATCGTGCGGCGCCACGAAGGTGCGGACCGCCAGCCGATCGACCGGCGGCGAAGCGATGATCGAGAGATCGCGCACGCCGGTCAGCGCCAGTTGCAGCGTGCGCGGGATCGGCGTCGCGCTCAGCGTCAGCACATGCACCTCGGCGCGCAACTGCTTCAGCCGCTCCTTGTGGCTGACGCCGAAATGCTGCTCCTCGTCGACGATCAGAAGCCCGAGATCCCTGAACTTGATCGATTTGCCGAGCAGCGCATGGGTGCCGACCACGATATCGACGGCGCCGTCGGCGAGGCCCTTCTTGACCTGCGTCAGTTCCTTCGGCGCGATCAGGCGCGAGGCCTGCGCGACATTGACCGGAAAGCCGCGAAACCGCTCGGTGAAGGTTCTTGGCTGTGCTGCCGCGCCAACAGCGTCGTCGGCACCACGACGGCGACCTGCTTGCCGTCGAGCGCGACCGCGAACGCCGCGCGCAGCGCCACCTCGGTCTTGCCGAACCCGACGTCGCCGCAGATCAGCCGGTCCATCGGCCGGCCGCTTTCGAGGTCCTTCAGCGTGGCATTGATCGCGCCGAGCTGGTCCTCGGTTTCCTCATAGGGGAAGCGCGCGCAGAACTCGTCATAGACATGCGGCTGCACCGGCATTTTCGGCGCTTCATGCAGATGCCGTTCGGCGGCGATCTTGATCAGTTCGCCGGCGATCTCGCGGATGCGGTTCTTCAGTTTGGCCTTGCGCGCCTGCCAGCCGCTGCCGCCCAGCCGGTCCAGTTCGACATTGGCGTGGTCGGAGCCGTAGCGCGACAGCAGTTCGATATTCTCGACCGGCAGAAACAGCTTGGTGTCGGCGGCATAATGCAGTTCGAGACAGTCATGCGGCGCGCCGGCGACGTCGAGCGTCTGCAAGCCGACGAAACGGCCGATGCCGTGCTCGACATGAACCACGAGATCGCCGGCTGGCGAGGCTCGTGACCTCGGAGATGAAATTGTCGAGCTTGCGGCTCGCCTTGCGCGGCCGCACCAGCCGGTCGCCGAGGATGTCCTGCTCGCTGATGACGGCGACATGGTCGGTCTCGAAGCCGGATTCCATGCCGACCACCGCCAGCATCGCCTCGTTGCGCGGCGTCGCCTGCACCGTGCGCCAGGAGTTGACGCTGGTGAGGTTGAGCAGCTTGTGATCCCGCAGCATGCTGCCCATGCGGTCGCGCGAGCCTTCGCTCCACAGCGCGATCACCACCTTCTTGCGCTGGGCCTGCAAGGCGCCGACATGGGCGACGACGGCTTCGAACACGTTGACGGAGCTGTCGGCGCGCTCCGGCGCGAAGTTGCGCCCGGCCCGCGCGCCGGCATCGACCACGCCGGCGCTGCCCTCGGGCACCGCGAACGGCGTCAGCCGCGCCAGCGCGGCCTCGTCCAGACGTTTGGTCCATTCGTCTTCGGTCAGATAGAGCCGGTCCGGCGGCAACGGCTTGTAGATCGCGCCGCCGCCGGGATGCTCCATCGCCTCGCGCCGCGCCTCGTAATAATCGGCGATCTGCTTGAAGCGCTCGCGCGCGGCGTCCTCGCTCTGCGGCTCGATCGCGACCGGCGCGTCGCCGAGATAGTCGAACAGCGTATCCATCCGCTCCTGGAACAGCGGCAGCCAATGCTCCATGCCGGGATGGCGGCGGCCTTCGCTGACGGCCTCGTACAGCGGATCGTCGCGCTCGGGCGCGCCGAACGCTGCGACATAGCCCATCCGGAAGCGGCGGATGGTCTCGGTGACCAGTTGAAATTCCGAGATCGGCACCAGATCGAGCGAGCGCATGTCGAGCAGCGTGCGCTGGGTCTCGGCATCGAAGGTGCGGATCGATTCCAGGCTGTCGCCGAAGAAATCGAACCGCACGGGCTGATCGAGCCCGGCCGGAAACAGATCGAGGATGCCGCCGCGCACGGCATATTCGCCGGGCTCGCGCACCGTCGAGGAGCGGTTGTAGCCGTTGTGCTCCAGCCACGACACGATCGAATCCATCGGCACGACATGGCCGGGCGCGACCGACAGCGCCTGCGCCGCGACGATGTTCGCGCGCCGGCACCCGCTGCACGATGGCGTTGACCGTGGTCAGCACGATCAGCGGCTTGTCGCTGCCGGCAAGCCGCGACAGCCGCGCCAGCGTGGTCAGCCGCTGCGCCAGGATGCCGCCATGCGGCGACACCCGGTCATAGGGCTGGCAGTCCCAGGCCGGAAACTGCAGCACCGGCAAATCGGGTGCGAAGAATTCCAGCGCCCGCGCCAGTTGCTGCATGCGCGGGCCGTCGCGGCACACCACCGCGAGGCTGACCGCCGGCGGCTTCGGCCGCGCCGCGACCGCGCGCGCGAGATCCGAGATCACCAGGCCTTCGGCGCCCTCGGCGACATTGGCAAAGGTCAGCGCGCGGCCGGGCGCCAGCAATTGCGCGGGCGATTGGGCCGGCGCCTTCATGCGTCGTGATCCGCGGCGCGAAACGACTTGATGCGGTCGAACAGCGCGCTCGGCATATTCCGGCGCCAGCGGCACGTTGCCGGTCAGCGCGGCATAGAGATCGGGATCGGGCACCTCGATCAGATGCTCGAGTTGAGCCAGTTCGTCGTCGGTGAGGCTCGGCGATCTCGGCATCGGCAAACCGGCCGAGGATGAGGTCCATCTCGCGGGTGCCGCGATGCCAGCAGCGAAACAACAGCCGCTTGCGGCGGTCATCGAGGCCGCCGCTCGATCGTGTCGATCCCGTCATCTTCCAATTCCAATCCGAACGCCAAAAGCCCGGACGTGCCGGGCGGGGTTGATATAGCGATCGGGAACGACGGTTGTCAGCACCTGTTCCCGTGTCAACTGCAGCATTGCCGGCTACCCGAAAAAAGACGTGGATGCCCGGCATAAAGCCGGGCATGACGAGCTGGAACGGACTTAGGTTTCGATCGATGCGCCCTGCTCTGCTCAATCCGCTGTTTGCGCCGGTCACGAGCCTTGCCGGCGTCGGGCCGAAGCAGGACAAGCTGTTCCGCTATCTGCTCGGCCGCGATGAGACGCCGCGGCTGGTCGATCTGCTTGCTGCATCTGCCGGCGAGCGTGATCGATCGCCGGGCGCGGCCGAAAATCCGCGATGCGGTGCCGGGAACCGTGGTGACGCTGGAGGTGACGGTCGACCGCCATCGGCCGACCGCCGCCGCGCAACGCGCGCGCGCCGCATCTGGTCTATGCCAGCGACGACACCGGCGACGTGGTGCTGACCTATTTCCGCGCCCAGCCCGGCTATGTCGAGAAACTGCTGCCGGTCGGCGCGAAGCGCTACGTCTCCGGCACCGTGCAGATGTACGACGGCATCCTGCAGATCGTCGCATCCCGACCGCGTCGTCGACGAAGCCGGCTTCGCAAAACTCTCGGGCATCGATCCGGTCTATCCGCTGACCGAGGGGCTGGCGCTGGGCTCGCTGCGGCGCGCGATGGCGCAGGCGCTGCAAAAGCTGCCGGACCTGCCGGAATGGATCAGCCCGGAGGTGATCCGCCGCTGCAAATTTCCGCCGATCGCGGAAGCGCTGAACCGCGTGCATGTGCCGGTCGAACTGACGGATATCCTGCCCGACGGTCCGTTCTGGTCGCGGCTCGCCTTCGACGAACTGCTGGCCGGTCAACTGGCGCTGGCGCTGGTGCGCGCGCAGTTGCGCCGTCCCGCCGGCGACCGCCATGCCGGCGACGGCCATCTGCGCAACAAGATCATCGACGCGCTGCCCTATGCGCTGACGACGTCGCAGCAGCAGGCCGCCGCCGCGATCGCGGACGATCTGCGCCAGCCGGTGCGCATGCTGCGGCTGCTGCAGGGCGATGTCGGATCGGGCAAGACCGTGGTGGCGCTGCTGGCGGCCGCCGCCGTCGACCGAGGTCGGCAAGCAGGCCGCGCTGATGGCGCCGACCGAAATCCTGGCGCGCCAGCACATCAAGACCATCGCGCCGCTGGCCGAACGCGCCGGCCTGCGCGTCGCGATCCTCACCGGCCGCGAGAAGGGCAAGGAGCGGCGCGAACTCCTGGCGCGGCTCGAGGCCGGCGAGATCGATTTCCTGGTCGGCACCCACGCGCTGATCCAGGACGACGTGGTGTTCAAGGCGCTGGCGCTGGCCGTGGTCGACGAGCAGCATCGCTTCGGCGTGCGCGAGCGCCTGGCGCTGACCGCCAAGGGCGAGGCCGTCGACGTGCTGGTGCTGAGCGCGACGCCGATCCCGCGCACGCTGGTGCTGACTTATTTCGGCGACATGGATGTCTCGGAATTGCGCGAAAAGCCGGCCGGCCGCCAGCCGATCGACACCCGCGCGGTGCCGAACAGCCGCCTCGACGAAGTGATCGACGCCGTCGGCCGCGCGCTCGCAGCCGGCAAACGGGTCTACTGGATCTGCCCGCTGGTCGAGGAATCCGAAGCCGAAGGCATCGATCATCTCACCAATGCCACCGAGCGGTTCGAGAGCCTGCAAAAGCGTTTCGGCGACCGCGTCGGCCTGGTGCACGGCCAGATGAAGGGCACCGAGAAGGACCGCGTGATGGCGCAGTTCGCCGCCGGCGAGATCGGGCTGCTGGTGGCGACCACCGTGGTCGAGGTCGGCGTCGATGTGCCGGCCGCCACCATCATGGTGATCGAGAACGCCGAGCGCTTCGGGCTCGCGCAACTGCACCAATTGCGCGGCCGGATCGGCCGCGGCTCCGAGGCCTCGACCTGCCTGTTGCTCTACAAGGAGCCGCTCAACGAGATGTCGACGGCGCGGCTGAAGGTGATCCGGGAAACCACCGACGGCTTCCGGATCGCCGAGGAAGATCTGAAACTGCGCGGCGAAGGCGACGTGCTGGGCATCCGACAAAGCGGCCTGCCCGGCTATCGCATCGCGCGTTCCGACGTGCATGGCCAACTCATCACGCAGGCGCGCGACGAGGCGCTGCGCATCATGAAGGACAATCCGAAGCTGAAGGGCGAGCGCGGCGAGGCGCTGCGCTGTCTGCTCTATCTGTTCGAGCGCGACGAGGCGATGCCGCTGATCGGGGCGGGGTGATCGCTCGTCGGTCCCGGTTAAAATGAGACCTTGAATCCTCCCGTGCCGTAGAAGTCATCGCCGCCCTGGCGGGCGAAGGTGCGCGAGACGTTGGCAGTGAGCGACACATTGTTCCATACGGGGGCCACGACACCTGCCGTCACCCGGCCGTAGACGTTCTGCGACGTGCCGTTCGGGATCGCCCAATTGTTGACGATCAAGGGCGCCGACGTCGCACTGAATTGGATGATGCGGCCATTGCCGATAAAATCGTCTTCCGCCGTCAGATTGAGATAGGGGTTGATAACTCGTCCATTGACCACGAACGGCATTCGGAATTGCGCGCCGACGCTGCCGATCAGCGCTTCGGCAGTCTGCGGGCCGACGTTCAGGATCAACACGGGATCGCCTGCTTCCGTGAAGCCATTGACCCTCGCGTGGGCGTAAGTGAGACCGCCGATCGGCCCGATCTGCGCCTTACCGGCGTCGAACAAATAACCGGCCTTGCCGGCGACAACGAACGTCGTGCCATCCGGGTTCGACGTGATGGTGTCGACGACCCCTGGACGCGTATTGCGATAGTCCTGGTGGCCAACCGTCGCGAGACCTTGCGCGAAGAAATGCGCGTTCGCCCAGCCTCCGTAGAAACCGAGTTGATAGGAATTGGCGTCGGTGGTTCCGGCGTTGTTGAACAGGCTTGCCTTCGGATTGGAATAGTCGAACGCCGTGCCGACGAACGAATTGGCATTGAAGCGGTACTCCACCCCGATCGTGCCGCCGACGCTGTCAAGATTGAAGCCGTTGGAGGCCACGGTCGCTTGCCGATCGCTGATGCCGCCATTGCCTTGCATATAAAAGGACCACGGGCTGACGGCGACAAGCGGCGGCGCCTTGGTGTAGGGAGCCCTCATGTCGGCCGCATAAGCGTTCATGGTCGACGGCGCAAACCCATAGGTCTCGCGGAACAAATCGAGCTTGCCGAACAAGGTCGAAGCGAAGCCCAAGGCCGATATCGTGGCCACATCGCCTTGTGGCGCAAAGGTGAGCGGCGCATTGAGGCGATTGACGATGTACTCGCCGAAAATAGCAAAGCCATGCGAGGTCAGATGGATCTGGTCGACGTAAAAGAGATACTGATTCTGCAGCGTCGGATTGCCGATACAGGCGACCGGGCAGGCGCCCGTATTGGTGAAGCCGTAGCGCGCTGGATTGGCCTGGATCAGGGTTCCGAGCAGGCCGGTGTCGATGTATTCGACGCGCACGCCGGAACGCGCGACCCCGGCAAGCGCGATCTGCATCAGGTTATTGTAGGTCTGGCTGTAGGCCGAGCCGACAGAGGCGTTGGCAAAGCCCGCCGCCTCCGGCAATTTGCTGACGTCGCCGACGGTGAAGACGATGGTGCGGGCGCCGTCGCCAACCAGCGCATTGATGCCGTTGATCGCGTTTGTGGCGCTTGTCGCGGCCGCCCCGGGAACGCCGGCGAGCGTGCCGCCAGTTTGATAGTATTGGCGGGCATCATTGCCGCCGATATTGATCTCGACGAGATCGGTCGGTGCGATTTTTATCGGCCCCATCAGACCGGGGAAAGGGAGACCCTGCACTTCCTGAAGAAAGCCACCGGTGGTCGGGCCGAGGATCGTGTTCCCACTGGTCTTCGCGCCACCGACAGCGTAGTTGATTTGCGGAATTCCCAGCAAGGCCGAGGTCGTGTCGACGAAGTTTGTGCCGCCGCTAAAACGCCCGGTCGGATAGAGCGGAAACTGACCCACTCCGCCCGTGAACTTCCAGAGGTTTCCGATGTCGGCGTAGCTGTCGCCAAACGCCTGGATTCCGGTGAACGCCACCTGCGCCCTGGCTCCACCATTGATGGGCAAGAGCTCTACGCCCGCGAGCACCATCGACGCGCAAAGCAATCTCGCCTTGCTTGCAGGCCTCATGGTCGCCTCCCTACGCATTACGCTTACACACTTAGTAGTTGAGGGATGCTTCCATACATGGGTACCGCTCGACAAGCCGAGGTGGCTTGCTCATGGATTCATTTTGGGCAGTGTGCTGTTTCGGTATCAGTTTTTGCGGCGCACTAGCGCGACGAGGCCCTGCCGCTGATCGGCGCGGGATAAGGCTCGAGCGCATAGCCCGCCTTTTGCCAACCGCGGCAGCCGCCTTGAATGACCGAGACGTCGGTGAAGCCCATTTCCTGCAACGCGCCTGCGGAGAGCGTGGCTTTTCCTCCGCCGCCGCAAGTCAGGATGATCTTCTGCTGACGATCTTGGAGTGCCAGATCACGACGCTCCTCCTCGGTATCGGCTTTAATCTCAAGCTCGCCGCGTGTGATGTTGCGAGCGCCCGGGATAGTCCCGCGCTCGCGCAATTGCCATTCCTCGCCAACATCGATCAGCAGTACATCCTCGTGATCGATGATCTCTTTGGCTTGCTCCGGCATCAACATTACAACGGATTTGCGCGCCTCGTGCACCCGTTCACGGAACGTCTTGCCTTTGCTCTCCAACCTACTCCACCTTCGCCGGCGCCGGCTGCAGCGGAGTTGCATTGGCGACCCGCGCGGCGTTGGCCATGCCGGCCAAGGCTGCGATCTTCTTCTGCGGATCGGAGCCGGGCTGCACCACGCCGGCGGACATGATCAGGGTCGCGGCGTCTTCGGCGCTCATCTCGACTTCGATGATCTTGCTCTTGGGCACATAGAAGAAGAAGCCGGTGGTCGGGTTCGGCGCGCAGGGCAGGAACACCGAAATGTGCTCCTCCTGGCCGGGCAGGCTGTTGGCGATCTCCACGCTCGGCGACTGCGAGATCAGCACGATCGACCACATGCCGGGCGACGGGAAATTCGACCAGGCCGACCCGGCGGAAGCTCGATCCCTGCCCGGAGAACAGCGTCTCGAACACCTGCTTCAGGCCGCGATAGATCGCGCGCACCACCGGCATCCGGCCGAGCAGCTTCTCGCCGAGATCGACCAGCGTCCGCCCGATCAGATTGGCGGTGAGGAAGCCCAGCAGCGTCAGCGCGATCACCGCGACGATCAGCCCGGAGCCCGGCAGGCCGAACGGCAGATAGGTCTCCGGCCGGTAGGCGATGGGCACGAACGGCCGCACCAGGCCGTCGACCCAGGTCACGAACCACCAGGTCAGATAGAAGGTGATCGCGATCGGGCCGGCGACGATCAGGCCGGTCAGAAAATAGTTCCGGAACCGGGCCATAAAGCCGCTGTGGACGTCCGGCGCCGGCAGCTCGGCCGGGGAGCAGTCGGGGGCAGATCGTCGCGGTTCATTCGGGTTCCAGGTCGGTCGGAGCGGCATGACTACGTCAGCTAAGGTCTTCTAGCAGACTTTTGAAGACCCGGCGCGAGCGACACCAATCGCGACTTATTCGACCGTCACCGATTTCGCGAGATTGCGCGGCTGGTCGACGTCGGTGCCCATGACCACGGCGGTATGATAGGCCAAAAGCTGCACCGGAATCGGCATAGACCATCGGCGTAAAGGTCGCGGCCATGTCGGGCAGCACGATCGTCACCAGCGACTCGATGGTGGCTTCCGCCGCCCCCTTGGCGTCGGTCATCAGGATGATGTTGCCGCCGCGGGCCGCGACTTCCTGCATGTTGGAGACGGTCTTCTCGAACACCCGGTCGAACGGCGCGATCACCACGACCGGCATGTTCTCGTCGATCAGCGCGATCGGCCCGTGCTTGAGTTCGCCGGCGGCATAGCCTTCGGCGTGGATGTAGGAGATTTCCTTCAGCTTCAGCGCGCCTTCCAGCGCCAGCGGATAGCTGGTGCCGCGGCCGAGATAGAGCACGTCCTTGGATTTCGCGATCTCGCGCGCCAGTTTCTCGATCTGCGGTTCGGTGGCCAGCGCTGCCGCCATCAGCCGCGGAATTTCGACGAGGCCATGCACGAGCTTGGCCTCGTCGGCATCGGACAATTCGCCGCGCGCCTTGCCGGCGGCGACCGCGATCGCGGCCAGCACCATCAGCTGGCAGGTGAAGGCCTTGGTCGAGGCGACGCCGATTTCCGGACCGGCCAGCGTCGGCAGCACGGTCTCGCTTTCGCGCGCGATCGTCGAGGTCGGCACGTTGACGACCGAGAGCGTGTGCACGCCCTGCGCCTTCGCGTAGCGCAGCGCCGCCAGCGTATCGGCGGTCTCGCCGGATTGCGAAATGAAGATCGCCAGATCGCCCTTGCGCAACGGCGCCTCGCGGTAGCGGAATTCGGAGGCGACATCGAGTTCGACCGGCACGCGGCCGAGCCGCTCGAACCAGTATTTGGCGATGTAACCGGCATAGCTCGCGGTGCCGCAGGCGATGATCGAAATGCGCTGGATGTCCTTGAAGTCGAACGGCAGTTTGATGCGGCAGCGCCACCCGCTCGGTCGCCATGTCGACGTAGCGCGCCAGCGTGTGGCCGACCACTTCCGGCTGCTCGTGGATTTCCTTGGCCATGAAGTGGCGATAATTCGCCTTGTCGACCAGGAACGACGACGCGCCGGATTTCAGCACCTCGCGATTCACCACCGCGCCCTGCTCGTCATAGATCACGCCGACTTCGCGGGTCAGCACCACCCAGTCGCCGTCCTCGAGATAGCTGATGGTGTCGGTGAACGGCGCCAGCGCGATCGCGTCCGAGCCCAGATACATCTCGCCGTCGCCATGGCCGATCGCCAGCGGCGAGCCCTTGCGGGCGCCGATCATCAGATCGCCGTGGCCCCTGAACAGGAACGCCAGCGCGAACGCGCCGCGCAACTGCGGCAGCGATGCCTTCACCGCCTCCTGCGGCGAAGCGCCCTTGAGCAGATAGGAATTGACCAGATGCGCCACGACTTCGGTGTCGGTCTCGCTCGTGAATTTCGCGCCCTGCTTTTCCAGCATCGTGCCGCAATTCGCGAAAATTCTCGATGATGCCGTTGTGAACCACCGCGACGTTGTCGGTCGCATGCGGATGCGCGTTGCTCTCGGTCGGCTTGCCGTGGGTGGCCCAGCGGGTGTGCCCGATGCCGGTATGGCCGGCGAGCGGCTCGGCCTGCAATCGCGTCTCGAGGTTTTTCAGCTTGCCTTCGGCGCGGCGGCGATCGAGATGGTCGCCTTCCAGCGTGGCGACGCCTGCGGAATCGTAGCCGCGATATTCAAGCCGCTTGAGCGAATCCACCAATTGCTCCGCGACCGGACCGCGCCCGAGAATGCCGACAATGCCGCACATGCGGATCAATATCTCCAAATCGACGAAAAATCGTCGAAAACCGCGCTAGCCTCTCTTAACGAGAATCGCAGATCGCCAGATACTCAATAATTATTGCGGATTGAGACAGCGTTAAGCGGAAAGCTTAACGAAGCAGCTGCCATCTAGCCGCCTTTCGGCGTCTTGCCGCGCGTCTTCATCTCGCGATATCGCTTGGCGCCGCCCTCGCGGTTGGTCTGCGGGCTGCGCTCGACCGCCAGCGCGTCGTCGGGCACGTCTTTGGTGATCACCGAGCCCGAGCCGATATAGGCGCCGTTGCCGATCTTCACCGGCGCCACCAGCGAGGAATTGGTGCCGACGAAGGCGCCCTCGCCGATCTTGGTCTTGTGCTTGGCGAAGCCGTCATAGTTGCAGGTGATGGTGCCGGCGCCGATGTTGGCGTTGGCGCCGACATGGGCATCGCCGATATAGGAGAGATGATTGACCTTGACGCCGGCCTCCAGCGTCGCGGCTTTGGTCTCGACGAAATTGCCGATCCGCGCGCCCTCGCCGAGCGAGGTCCCCGGCCGCAACCGCGCATAGGGACCGACCGAAGCGTTCTTGCCGATCGATGCCTGCACGATGTGGGAGAATGAATGGATCACCGCGCCGTCGGCGATCGAAACGCCGGGGCCGATCACCACGAACGGTTCGATCGTGACGTCGTTGCCGAAGGTGGTGTCGGCGGCGAGGTAAACCGTCTCCGGCGCGATCAGGGTCACGCCGGCCTCGAGCGCGGCCTTGCGCAACCGCGCCTGCATCACCTGCTTCGGCTTCGGCGAGCTGGGCCTTGGTGTTGATGCCGCGCACTTCATCCTCGCTGGTTTCGATCACGACGGCCTCCAATCCCAGTTCCCGAACGATGGCAACCGCATCGGTCAGATAATACTCGCCCTTGCTGTTGGCATTGCCGATCTTCTCGATGATTTCGAGCGCCTTGCGGCCATCGAACGCCATCACGCCGGCATTGCAAAGCGTGATCGCGCGTTCCGCGGGACTGGCGTCGGCATGCTCGCGGATCGCCACCAGCCGATCGCCCTCGACCAACAGCCGGCCATAGCCGGTCGGATCGGCGGCGCGAAAGCCGAGCACGGCCAGCGCCGCGCCGTTTTTCAAGGGCGCGCGCAGCCGCTCGAAGGTCTCGGCCGAAATCAGCGGCGTATCGCCGAACACGACCAGCAGATCGTCGGCGCCGCGGGCGATCGCCTCGCGGGCCGCCAGCACCGCATGCGCGGTGCCGAGACGCTCGCGCTGAACGAAGGTCGCGGCATCCGGCCGCATCCGCCTGGACTTCGTCGGCGACCGCCTCATGGTCCGGGCCGATCACCACGGCGAGCGCGGCGCCGGTTCCCTTTGGGCGGCGCCCAGCACATGCGCCAGCAGCGACTGGCCGGCCACCGGATGCAGCACCTTCGGCAAGGCGGAGCGCATGCGCGTGCCCTCGCCGGCCGCGAGCACGATGGTCAGGCTGGATCGGCCGGTCATTCCGATCCTTCATCTCTTGCGGGCAATAGCTTGCGCCGCCGCCGTCATAAAGCGTTTTCGCCGTGATGGAAACCCGTTCTCCCGCAAACGCCCGGGATTCAAGATCGGGGGCGCATTTCCTGTTAATGTTTGCCGCGTGATTCGGGAGGGCTCGGGAGGGCCGACAGGTCGTATGGCAAAGAATTCCGACCATCTGGCCGGCAGCTTCGAGACCGAAAATACCGGCGGCGTGCTGTCCGGATTTTTGGCCGAGGAGGATGAGTTCGACCGGCGCTCGCTGTGGCGGCTCGGATCGTGGGGCGTCGGCTGCGGTCGGCGCCGTCGTCGTCGCGGTGCTGGCCAACCAGTCCTCGCATCGGCATGCGCCGCGAGCAGGTCGCGGCCGCCGATCTGGCGCGGCAGTCGCAGCAGATCCAGTCGGTCGCCAAGGAAAGCCAGAACGAGACGCGGCGGCTGGCCTCCGCCATCGATACGCTCAACAGCGATCGCGACCGGCTGTACTCCCGCGTCACCGTCCTGGAACAGGGCCTGGATTCGGTGACCGGCGCGATCGCGCGGCAAAATTCCGCGACCGCGCCACGCAGGACGCCGCTGCCAAACCCACCACGGACGCTCCGGCGCCCTCGCCGACACAGGCCGTGGCGCCAGCGGTCGCGCCGGTCACATCAACGGTTGCTCCGGCGACAACTAGCGTCGCGCCGACGACAACAAGCGCCTTGGCCAAGTCCGATCCCGCACCGAAGCTGGATCCAGCGCCGAAAATGGGTCGGCCGCGAACCGAACCCAAGACGATGGAGCAAAGCCCGGCCATCGCTTCGCCTGCGCCACCGGCTCCGCCGGCGGCTTCAACTGCGCCGGCGGCAACACCGCCGACCCCGGCGACGCCGCTGATGGCGGCGAAATCGCATCATGGCCCCGCCGGATCCCGGCGGCCGCAAAACTGATCGAGCCGGAGAAGCCGGTCGTTGCGAAGGCCGACGGATTCGCCTGCGCCGCAATGCGACGGCATCGGCCGCTCAGACGCAGCCTGAGGCAGCCGATATCGCCTCGCCGCAAGGCAGCCGCCGTGCAGCGACACCGAATTCGCGGTCGATGTCGGCAGCGCCAATTCGGTCGGCGGCTTGCGCGCGCTGTGGCGCGGGTTGCTCGAAATCGAATCGCGGCGCTGGCGACGTTGCACCCGATCATCGTGGTGAAGGAAGGCAGCAACGGGCTCGGCATGCAGCTTGCGGCTGGTCGCCGGGCCGCTCAGCGACGCCGCCGCGGCGGCGAAAATCTGCGCCGACGCTGATCGAGAGCCAGCGGACCTGCGAGACCACCGTGTTCGATGGTCAGCAGCTTGCGATGAAGAGACGACGAACCACCGCTTCCGGCCGTCGAGCTTGCGCCGCCGCCTGCAACAGCCAGCAGTCGCACCGGCGAAGTCATTATCCCAAGCGCGCGAAGAACGACGAGTCCGCCGCAAAGCCCGAGCCTTCGACCCTGTCGTCGATCTTCGGCCGCGACACGCCCAAGCAGTAAAGTAACGCAATACCAGGATATTGAGCCCCATTCCTCAGCGCATTTTGCGTCGGGCGGCACCGGCCGACCGGGTTGTCCCGCTTCGCGCATTCCCGACCATATTCGCCCATGAAAAAAACTCCGTTCCGGCTGACGCCCTATCAGGTGCAATGGCTGCTGATCGTCGGCTTCGTCACCGTCGGCTACGCGCTCTATCTGCGCTATCTCGCGATCGAGTTCTCGACAGGTGGCGCTGGCCTGCGATGCCGGCTTGCAGACCATGCTGTGCAAGACGCCGGTCGCTCGCGACCTATCTGTTCCAGAACTCGGTGTTCGGCAGCGGTCGCGCTGGTCATCGCGATGCTGCACGTGATCCGGCCGTCGATCGTTCTGCTGACCGGCGGGCTGATCGCCGCGGGATTGGGCATCGTGCTCTACAATATCGGCCTGTCGGGCCTCGCGATCGGCCTGCTTATTTTGGGATTTGCACGGCCCGCGCCTGCCACAGCGTAACGCGCGAGCAGGAAATAGATCGCGCAGGTCCACAGCGACTGCCAGTTGTCCGGCCCTTCGTTGAACCCGGTGTAGATCGCCGACAGCCGCCAACAGCCCGGCAAATACCGCCTCCGCGATCGGGCGCACGCCCTCCTGCGGGCGATTGAGCAGCGTCAGGATCGCGAACGGCACCACCGCCATGGTCAGCGCGGCAAACGGAAAATCCTTGTAGCGCGGGTCGAACACGAAGCCGAGCGCGGTCTCGGTGCCGATCAGCGTGGTCACGACCAGCGCGACTCCGAGCATGCATGGTCAGCACCGATCTGGTTCGGTCGTCGCGCGGACCCAGCAGTTCCAGAAATGTCGGCAGCGAGCGTCCCGACATCAGGGCGTTGGCGCAAAGCAGCGGCGAGGCGATCGCCGGCGGCCAGCAGCGCGCCCCATCGCAGCCAGCCGCCGAAGCCGTAGCTTTCATAGAACATCTTGTCGGCGGCGACGCCGAAGCAGAATTCCGGCCGTGGTCGCGGAAATTCCGACCGCGATCCAGGACGCCAGCCGCGGCGTCCAGGGCCGGCGCCGCAAGGTCAGCCAGGCCGCGCCAGAACACCAGGACGCTCAACGCCATGCCGCAGCCCATCTGCAGCTTCCAGAGCGGAAAATTGCTGATGGCCTCGCCGGGCGGATATTTCAGCGCGCGCTGCACGGAATCGAACAAGCCCCAATAGCCGCCGACGGTGCCCTCGAGCTGGCGCTTCCAGGGCTGGTCATAGGCCTCGATCAGATTGACGCGAAAATTCTCCTGCTTCGCCAGATCGAGGATTTCCGAGACCACCCGCGCCTGATTGGTGCGCGACGGCAGCGCGCCCTCGCGCATCCGTCCCTCGCTCGGCCAGCCGGTTTCGCCGATCAGGATTTCCTTGCCCGGGAAACGCCACCGCCATCCGCCTGCGGATGGCATCGACATGGGCGGCGGCATATTTGGCGCGGATCGGAAAGTCTTCCCAATAAGGCAGGATGTGGATGGTGACGAAATCGACGGCGTCATAGATTTCGCGGTTGCGCAGCCAGAATTCCCACACATCGGCATAGGTGACGGGAACGGCGACCTGCGCTTTGACCGAGCGGATGGTGGCGGCGAGATCGGACGTCGGTCATCTCGCCGCGCAGCAGCACCTCGTTGCCGACCACGACGCGAGGTGATGACGTCCGGGATATTGCCTTGGTCGAGGCCGACCACGGTCGAAATCTGCGCCGAGTTCTTCAGGCGGTTGCTGCCGAGCCATATTCCCTGGATGACTTTCAGCCCGACCTTCGCGGCCAGCGCCGGAACCTGATCGAGGCCGTTTTCGATCGAATAGGTGCGCACGCAATCGGATATTTTGGCGAGCTGCGCCAGATCCTGGGCGATCTGTTCCGGCGCGATATCGCGTGGTCGAGCTGCAGCGGCGTCTGCGTCGCCGCGGAACGGCGCATAGGACACGCATTGCAGCTTGGCGTTGGGATCGATCGGCGCGCGCGCCAGCGTGATGGGCGTGGCCAGCCACCACCACACCGCAGCAATCGCGCCGAGGGATATCAGGAGAAGCGCCAGTGGCGTACGAAGAGAAATCGGTTCCATCCTCCGGGCGGGGAGTCGTCGATTAGCCGGTCACCGGCCGTCTGCCAAGAGCAGGATATCCGCAATCGCACGGCTTCGCGCCTCGCGGCTTTACCACGGCGCGATAAAGTTGTGACTTTGCTGGACAAAATCCGAAATGTCCGTCATGGGAATCGCACAGCGTCTCCGCCGCATTGGGGACCTATTTGAACGGCATCAAACCGGCGCGTCCAGAGCTGACCGCGGGCAAGCAACAAATCGGGGAATTTATGCGTCGACGGGTGCTTCAGCTTCAAAATGCGGTTTTGCGCCACCTCGCCGTCTCCGGGCTCGCCCTCCTGATCGGTATCGGAAGCGCTGTTCGCCCAGAGCGGCGACGCTCACGCCCAGGACCAGTCCGGCAAGCCGGGCGCGCCAATTCGGCCCAGGCCGCCGACGCCGCCAAGGAAAATCAGCGCAAGACCGACGAATTCGTCGAGGCCGCGCAGGCCATCAACGGCCCGGCCGGAAACCCCGAATGCGTCTGGCTCGGCCGCCGCGTGGTGCGCTTGATGTGGCTCGACGATCTCGACACCGCGTTTCGTCACCTCGATCTCTACGACCGTTTCGGCTGCCCCGGCGGCCATGTCCAGGCGACCTTCCGCTGCCTGACCCGCTTTGGCGGCGCAGATCGATCCCAAGGTGGCCGAGACGCTCAACAGCCGCGTTCACGCCTGCTGGATCAATCCCGGCAGCCCAGCCGCAGGCGGCCGCGGCTGCGGCGCCACGCCGGCCGCCGCCGCACGACCGCCGGCAGCTCCGCCGGCGCCGCCCGCGGCGGCGGCTCCGCCGCGCCGCGGCCCCTGCTCCGGCGCCGGCCAAATAATCCCAGCCGCGACCGGAACGATCCGGAAATTTTCGCGGTTCTGGATGCGCTGCAGCGCCCTCAAAACGCCATGGCGTCATAAGAGTTGTTAAATCGCGTGGCAGAGATATGCTTCGACTTGCCGCTGACTTGGTCGGATCTCGGGGACGGATCCGCTTCCCTGCCATATTGGCCCCGTATGGTTTAGTCGCGATGCGCGCCGTCGTCGCCGTTCTGCTGTTTGTGACTGCCGTTCACGCTGCGCTGTGGGGTGTGTTCCGGGAGAAGCAGCAGGCGCCCGACTTCAGGGGCATCCTGCCGAGCGTTTCCTATGCGCCGTTCGAACCGGGTCACATCGTCGCCGACAGCGTCGCCAACTCCGAGAAGGTTCGCGCCGATCTGAAGAAACTCTCCACCCTGACGCGAGCGGTCCGCCTGTACTCGTCGACGGAAGGCAACGAACTGGTGCCGCCGATCGCCGCGGAATTCGGCCTCAAGGTCACGGTCGGCGCCTGGATCGACAAGGACGTCGATCGCAACGAGCGCGAGATCGAAGCCGCCATCAATCTCGCCCGGCACAACAGCAACGTCATCGGCGTCGTCGTCGGCAACGAAACCATCTACCGCGGCGAGCAAGTCCGATCGAGAACCTTGGGCCGGTACCCGAGACTGGGCTCGAACCCGGAGGAGGCCGCGCGGAATACTTCGCGAGGAAAGCGCAGCGGGTTCGGGATGCGGAAGCGCAGCCTGAGGACAAGAGGGCCGAAGCGCTTGAAATGGGCGCTTGCGGAAAACAACGTTCATCGGCTCATAAAGCTCATCAAGCGGGTCAAGAAGTCGGTCAATGTTCCTGTCACGACTGGCGAAATCTGGAACATCTGGCGCGACAATCCGGAGCTCGCCTCACTCCGTCGATTTCATCGCCGCCCACGTCCTGCCCTATTGGGAAAACTTCACCGACAAGCAGGCGGTCGATCAGGCGGTCGATCGATCTACCAGCTGCTGCGCGACCAGTTCCCCGGCAAGCGGATCGTGATCGCCGAATTCGGCTGGCCGAGCGCCGGCTACAATCTGAGAAATGCCGATCCCGGCCCGTTCGAGCAGGCGGTGGTGCTGCGCAACTTCGTCACCCGCGCCGAAGCGATCGGCATGGAATACAACATCGTCGAGGCGATCGATCAGCCCTGGAAGTTCTTCGAAGGCGGCGTCGGTCCCTATTGGGGCATTCTCAACGCCGACGCGCGAACCGAAATTTGCCTGGACCGGTCCGGTCGTCAACGAGAACTACTGGAAGCTCGCGACCATCGCGGTTCTGGTCGGCATCCTGATGTCGCTGCCGATCCTTCGGCTCGACCGCGCCACCGTGATGCAGGCGCTGCTGCTGTCGGCCGCGGCGAACGGCGTCGGCGCCTGGGTCGCGACCGTGTTCGCCTACTGGACCGGCCATTACTTCGTGTTCGGCTCGGCCTTCGCCCTGACGCTGGGACTGATCCTGCTGGTTCCGCTGGTGCTGATCGCGATGGCGCGGATCGAGGAAATCGCCGCCATTGCCTTCGGCCGCGACCCGCGCCGGCTGATCGTCAAGGGCGCGCCGGCGGCGCCCGCCACCATCGGCGAGGCGTCACCTTCCCAAAGGTCTCGATCCATGTGCCGGCCTATTTCGAGCCGCCCGACATGCTCAAGCAGACGCTCGATGCGGTGTCGCGGCTGGACTATCCGAATTTCGAATGCGTCGTCATCATCAACAACACGCCCGACCCGGAATTCTGGCAGCCGATCCAGGATCACTGCCGCGCGCTCGGCGAACGCTTCAAGTTCATCAACGCCGAGAAGGTCGAGGGCTTCAAGGCCGGCGCGCTGCGCATCGCCATGGACCGCACCGCCGTCGATGCCGAGATCATCGGCATCATCGATGCCGACTATGTCGTGCAGCCGGACTGGCTGAAGGACCTGGTGCCGGTGTTCGCCGATCCCCGCGTCGGCCTGGTGCAGGCGCCGCAGGACCATCGCGACGGCGACCGTTCGCTGATGCACTACATCATGAACGGCGAATATGCCGGGTTCTTCGATATCGGCATGGTCCAGCGCAACGAGGCCAACGCCATCATCGTTCACGGCACCATGTGCCTGATCCGGCGCGCGGCGATGGACATGGCCGGCGGCTGGGCCGGCGACACCATCTGCGAGGACACCGATCTCGGCCTCGCCATCATCGAGCACGGCTGGCTGACGCATTACACCAACCACCGCTACGGCCACGGCCTGCTGCCGGACACCTATGAGGCCTTCAAGAAGCAGCGCCATCGCTGGGCCTATGGCGGCTTCCAGATCGTCAAGAAGCACTGGCGGCGTTTCCTGCCCGGCGCGAGCCGGCTGTCGCCGGATCAGCGCCGCGAATTCGCGCTGGGCTGGCTGAACTGGCTCGGCGCCGAAAGCCTCGGCGTGCTGGTCGCGATCCTCAATCTGATCTGGGTGCCGATCGTCGCGTTCGCCGACATCGCCATTCCCGACAAGATCCTGACGCTGCCGATCATCGCCTCGTTCGTGGTCTCGCTGGTGCATTTCGTGGTGCTGTACCGGCTGCGCGTGCCGGTGAAGATCGGGCAGATGCTGGGCGCCATGATCGCGGCGATGTCGGTGCAATGGACGGTGTCGCGCGCGGTCGCCAACGGGCTGATCACCGAGCATCTGCCGTTCGCGCGCACCTCCAAGGGCGGCTTGTCGCTGATGTCGATCGAATTCCAGGCGTTCTGGGAAGCCGTGATCGGCGTGCTGCTGCTGGTCGGCGCTGCGCGTGCTGGTCGTCACCAACAATTTCAAGCAGGTCCGCGAGATCTACGTGTTCGCGGCCGTGCTGGTGCTGGAAAGCCTGCCGTTCCTGTCGGCGGTCGCGATCGCCATCCTGGAGAACTCGCGGATCAACGCGTTTTCGTTCTGGCGCAATACCGGCGTGCGGACCGCCGAACTGATCGGGCTGCGCCCGGTGGCGATGCCGACGGTGGTCGGCGCCTCCCAGCCGGTGGCATCCGAGATTCGCCGCGAAGTCGCAATTGATGGCGCGTGGATAGCGGGCCGCCGGCCCGCTTGAAAAAGGCCAGCTAACGGCCTTTATAGCCAATGGAATTCAGCTCGATCGGGGCCTCGGTTTGCGGCCTTTGGCGCTATTGACCCGCGGGGGCGTGCCCCCTACACAGCGCGGGCTGGAGCATGATCGAGGAAAAAAGCCTTCCCCCGCCGATAGCGGGATGGAAACCGGCCTTTTCCGAAGGGATCATGCTCGAAGTTGGAGTGAGCGCGTAGCTCAGGCGGTAGAGCACGTGACTTTTAATCATGGGGTCGCGGGTTCGAGTCCCGCCGCGCTCACCACATTGATATCATTATACAAAATTGCGTTCTCGGAGGTGCAAATCTGCATCCTTTTCAGCAGCGGGTAAGCACGCGGTAAGCGGGCGCCTCAAACATAGCCACTTACGCAACCGCTCTGCGAACCTAGTGTGCCCTCCTACGTTACGTTAGTGTGACTGTCTTGAGGGGCGGATTTCTGGGGAAGCGTACCAAGATCGGAAAGACACCGCGCGATCACTTCAAACAGGCAGTTGATGACGAACTCACCAAGTTCGTTTCGGAAAGAGATCGCTTTTCAGAAGGCCGATCGCAGTGAGCGTGCGGCAAGGTTCCGTCTGCCCCTCGCAACTACCGCCTCGCTTCTATCGTCACATGCCCCGCCGCCGCGACCAAGCCGCTGAACGGCGCCCGCAGAAGATCACGAAGCGCCACCTCCGGTCGCGCCTGGAAAACGTGTTCATCACAACGGAGAACTGCAATGATTTGTCGTACCACGCTCGCATTGGGCGCAATGGCGTTTGTGTCTTTGGCATCATCAGCCGCCATGGCGCAGAACGCGCCACCCTCGTACGAGGGAGACCCAGATGTCTATAAGGTCATTTTCGAAGACCAGAACTTTCGTGTGATCGACTCGCTTCGAAAGAAAGGCGTTCACGACAAGCTTCACTCGCACCCAGTTCCGTCGATCCTTTATCACCTTACCGACTGCACAAGCCTGCTCTATGGGCCAGACGGAAAGCCTTCGCCCTCG
This sequence comes from uncultured Alphaproteobacteria bacterium, assembly GCA_963713785.1. Classification (GTDB taxonomy): domain Bacteria; phylum Pseudomonadota; class Alphaproteobacteria; order Rhizobiales; family Xanthobacteraceae; genus Bradyrhizobium. Next base: position 469,908 of record CAVQNB010000001.1, on the reverse strand, counting down.
CCAACCAATGGCAAAGCCGGTACCGCATTTGCGGTGCCCATCATCCCCGCGCACTCCGCTGAGAACATCGGTCCCGAGGACTGTCACCAGATTTTCGTCGAGCGCAAATAGACACTTTCAGACCGCCGCGCGGCGCGCTGCATCAGATACAACACCACGAACAGCGAAAAGGCGCGCAAGCCGTCGGTTCAAGTCAATGATCAACAAGCTCCGTTCCAGCGCCAGCTCTCAATGACCCAGTCGGAAAGCGCGGGAGAGGGTTTTGTTGTCGAGGCGACCAAAGCAACGGTGCAGGATTTCTGGCCGGGCGGGACGGTGACCAACATCCCAGAAAGCGGGACCACAGCTCGAGCCGTTTGTTCTGTTAGGTGCCACTGAAAGCCCCGCTTGCAGCAGAAGCGATCGACAGGTGGGTTCCGTGGATGCTTGGGTTTGCGATCGCACTGGGGCAATTATTGAGATGGGATTGCTGGAGCACGCCAATAAGAAAACGGCCCCAGCTCGGGGGCTCAAGCTGGGGCCGCACTCTGTAGCGGTACTCAATAATACCGAGCCCACCACACCACCGCCAACCAAGGCGTTAAGCCCGTCACCCAAATAACAACCGACATCCAGTCGGCTCTCAGAAATCTTCGCTGCATCGGTCCCCTCCGACGTTTACGAGGAATCCCGCCAGCCTCCAGCCACATTACCGAGGGTTATTGAGGCTCAAAAAGGGCGAGTTTTGAGCCCGAAAAGGGCTGCTCTGCTGGTGCAGCGGCCACAAGGAAACGGCCCCAGCCCGGGGGAAAGTTGAGGCCGCTCTGGACAGGAGTGTGCCAGGCTGAGGGACCAGCACCGCTCTGATGTGGGTTCGCCGCCCGACGATCCCATTCTGCGTGAAAGTGGCGTGTAGGACCCATGGGAGGGCCTGCTACCGTTGAAGCCGAAGGCCGCCATCAGAACCAAACCCCCACACCAAGCGACAGCTTTGAACAATTGGTTCCCATAACTCGACTATCGCGTCCCCAGAGGCATCGACTTTAACCAAGAGAGCCCTTTCCTCGGTCGTACCCCCTATAAACAAATCCATCTTGCCATCTACCACCCTCAACATCCCGCCGTACTCGTCAGCTTCATTTATCAAATTAAAAACCCGCTCAACGGTCGCAAGGGTGGCACCGGTCTGGTTAGCAACCTCCAGAAGGCCGTTTGCAATAGTATCGGTTGTCATCCCAAACTCTCCCGTTCTGCCCCCACGGCGGGGGACATGAAACGTTTCTTTGGGTTGGATTTGTGGCTGTAGGACCGGGTCCACCGGCCCGCTCGTTTCCAAATTCCGGTTTGGCGGGCTCACACGGATCGGAACTCTGGCTTCGTCGTTTTGAAGGGTTGCCAATCTGTATAATCGTATTCGCCTGACCAAGCATAAACATCACTTCCGCAGGTAGAGCAGCTGAAACGTTCTCTCGTGTTCTCGCGGCGCTGCGGTTTTTGCGTAGCTTGGTAAAGCGATGCACACCCCGGGCAAACGAAAACTACCGTTGTGTGCAGCCTATCGGTCATAGCGCAATATCCGCTCCGCACCGCCCTTTTTCCACCCCTTTGACAGGCGGCTCAAAAAAGAACCCGCCATTGGCGACGGGTCGCAATCTAGGGAGAAACGGCAAAGTAAATCGATTCGGGACAGCGCTATGTGTCACGATTCACACACGGAGAGGGAAACTCTTGGGAGTCCACCGAGACGGCCCTAATGCCCCACTGAAGAACCCTGAACGGAGGCCAGCAAAGAAGGCGCAAATGACATGAAGGAAACCACTCTGTCCAAAATCACCGCGTCCGTCAGGGTCGCAAAGGGAATGGCAGAAAGGGCTCTTGCGGCTAGCCCAAATCCGCAGTGGACCGAATATGAATTGCAAACAATTGACGAGTGGATCGCGCGTCAGGGCATGAAACTTGATCGCTCCGAGGCCATCCGCCGTCTAGTCGATCTCGGGCTGAAGGCGAAAGTGAAGTGATCCCGATTCGCAATATGAGATATGCCCTTATCGCTTTGCTTGCGCTCTGCGCTTGGCCGGCTTTCGCTGAAGAGGACGGAACTTCGGCAAACTTCATGATGCCGTTCTGCCAAGCCTCGCTTGACCCCTCAAATCATCCCGGTTTTTATCAGCAGGGCGTCTGCGCCGGGACGATTAGAACCCTTTTCTGGGCACTCCCGACCCGGATATGCGCTCGAAAGGAAATAACCGTAGGCACAGCGATCCGAGTGGTGGTTCGATACACCGAAAGCCAACCCGCCCGGTTTGATGAGGATTTCAGAACGTTAGCTTTGGAAGCCCTACAAAACGCATGGCCCTGTAAGCGGTAACTGATAGCGTTCGATATGAGACGCGCGTAGGCCATCTGCCCCCTAGTCGAGCTCGATCTCAAGGTGAAGAATGATCAGCTGGCGACTTATCGTTCCGGCCGTTCTAGTCGCCGCTGCCACAGCGGGGTGTTTCACCTATTTCGTCACCGCGCCACCACCGCCAGTCGAACCCTCGCCCGATATCAAAGGCCCCGACACGAGGACACCGACGTTTATTGATCAGCGTTCAAGAGTTGAAGAGGAGGCAAAAGCAGTCTTCGAGCGAGCCGCCGCGGCGATCCTAAGGCAAGCACCGGAGTTAGAGGCGTCCGTCGGTGTCAATGAGCCACCAACCGCTGAGCATATCCCCTTGCCAAAGAAGCGCCCGCTACCGCGCCCATGACTCACATGCGATATCAATTTCGAGAATCCGAGCGAAAGGCCTCCAGGGCGTGAGCTACTAGAATACCAATACTCGTAACGATAAAAATTCCTGTTAAAACAGTCATATTCAATATCCGTTCTAATCCCTCGATGAAGGGGGACGGGCCCTGCACAGTCAAAAATAATTCGTCGAGCTGCGGAAGGTTTCCGCCAGCCTGATGGCTTTCGGCAACTATCTCCGTCTGCGAACCCGCTTCGGGCAAATCGGCCTTACGGTGGGGCATCCGCTGATCGACGTGCGGCTCCCTGTGGCTGATCGCAATTAGAACCGTTTGTTCACGGTGCTGCGGGACCTGGTTGGGTTGAATCAGCTCTCAGGTCAACCACTTCCGAAGGTGGACGGGTCATGAGTTCTAATCGCCTCCGGAGGTAAGGGCGGATAGCCTGGAAACTTGTAGCATACCGGAGGGACGCACATACCTTGACTGCGCTGAATGGTAACATGGTGGCGCGTGCGGAAGCGATGCACCGTCGCGGCGGTGGCAGAAGCACACAAAATGATGAATAGGCCTAAGGCCAAAACAGATCGCATCGAATTTGCCCTATCGCGCACGGGCTATCAGCCTGATCATGTGCGTACGGGCGACCACGGCCCCAAGCTGTAGCGGCTTCACGATCGGTCAAATCGGCGCGATCATTGGGCGCATGCCCGAACTCACCCGACGCCGCGATCCCAACGCCCATCAGGAATGCTGGCACATGTCGCCTCGGTGTTTACGTGTCTGCGTGCCGGAGCTTGGCCGCCCTTCTGTCAGAGTGTCGCGTTCCCGTGACAGACTTCGTGCACGGGTGGCAACGAAACGGAGCAGATCCGGAACGAAGTCAATTAGTGGCCAGATGAAATCTTCCTGAAGAAGTCGGCGCTTAAGGTGGTGTTGGGGGAGTGCGGGACACGTGTCGGCTGGTCATCAGTGGGACGCGACGAGGGGGCGGTGGATTTAAATTCCTTAGGTGCACTATGCGTGACGAATTTGCCTCCCTTAGCTTCCTCGCCGTAACCGTTGCCGGTGTCCTGCTGCTTTGCTCCGGTCTGCTTGCTCTAGCTCTGAGCCTGTGACCTGAGTTTCACGCCGCCTTTTCATCGCCTCGCACACGGTTTTTCTCCTGATGTTCAGCCGAACGCCAATCAGCGTCATCTTCGCCTGTCCGAGGTGGGCATTGGTTTACGTCGCCAAGCAGGAGCGCCGTCGGGCTAAATTGGCGGGACAATTTGACTGCTCCACTTGCGGTGGTCCATGGGTGGTCAGGTGCTTACGACTATCCTCACTGGCGGATCTTCAAGGCTGGTAGCGTGCGCAAACGCGGGCCGCGCCGTTGAATATGTCGTTTTGGTTTCGATTATCCCGCCTTGCGGCGTCCGGTGGCCCGTTCGGGCTTCGCAGCTTTTTTCGCCGCTGGCTTGATCGACGTCTCGCCGATTGAACGGTTCAGTTGCCTAGGGATGCGATCGGCAGCCGAAGGCGCGCGATCAGCCCTTCGGGACGCCAGTCGTATTCAATCCTGCCGCCCAACTGTTGTATCGTGGCGTTGATCAGCTTCACGCCATTCCCCTGCCTTTCCGGTGGCTTGGTGGTGGGGCCTCCGGCTTCTCGCCACTGCAAGCGTATGTCTTTCTCGTCGACATCCCATTCGATCTCGACGGCACCCTGATCGACACTCAACGAGCCATATTTGGCCGCGTTGGTCGCCAGCTCATGGAACAGCAACGCGAAATTGTTGGTCGCCCGTTCGCCGACGGAGAGTGCCGGACCGCGCACGATCGATCGTCCCTCGTCATGTGGCAGCAAGATGCGGGTGAGAATCTCGCCAAAGTCGGCGCCATCCCAGGGTATTTGACCGAAACGCCGGCGCACGAGTGCATGCGCATCCGCCAGCGCATGAAGACGTCCCATGAGCTTCGCCGCCAGATCTTCCTTACTCACGGCGCTCCGCGCGCTCAAACGGACCATGCTCTGGACCAGCGCAAAGACGTTTGTGACGCGGTGGCTCATCTCGTCGGCCAACGTCTCCTTAATACTCAAGGCATGGCTGAGCCGTTCTTCCGATTGAATCATGCGCAACACGATCGCCGCAAAAGTCGCCAGGTCGCTCATGGCGCGCGCATGACCGCTATCGAAATGTCCTGCCTCTTTAGCGACGACCCACAAAGTGCCGAGCGGCGCCTCACCCTTGCTCTGCAGCGGCACCAGCAAGAGCTCCGATACCGGGAGAGCGGCACCCTGTATCCAGCCGAAGGCGCGTCCCGGCTGAGTCATCAGGACCGGTCCGCCGATATCCATGCAAACACCGGCCGGACTGTTTTCGCGTGGCACCGTCACACCTTGCATCGCCGCCAGCGCTCCCTGCACGCCAAGCCAGCGAAAGCGGTTGATTTCAGGATCAAGAACGCTGACACCGGCTGAAACGCCGTCGCAGATTTCCATCGCGAGCGCCACAAGACGCGGAATAATCTCCGCCGGCCGATCCGCCATCTGGTGCGCAAGCTCCTGGATCGCCTGCTTCTCGCGCAAATAGTCGGGTTTGGCGGGCGGACGGCGCAGCAACTCATCCGTGATGATGACGCCGGCGATCGGCTTGGAAGGATGATCAGGCTCTGCCATGCAGCCTTAGCGTGCAATAGAAATTATGGCAATTTTGCATCGATCGATCCCCTCACCAGCGTTAATTATTGCGCCCAATTTGACAATCGCCCCGCCACCATATCAGCCGGCATTGGGCGTTGAGGTTTTGCCGGCGAGCCCTTTCTCAATGCCGCGTCGGGTACCGGATAGAGAAAGTAAGCTTGTCGAGACTTGGATTACGCTGCGTCCTCTGGGCACGTCTTGGACTGGTGTTGCGCAAGATCGGTGGACGAGTCCGCCACCGAAGCGAGGCCGCCGGGTAAATTTCGAAAGTGAGCAATTCTGAGCAGACGACCGCGCACGCCTCGTGCTGCTTTTGGCACCGGGAGGCTGTACGCATGATAGACCACGATAAGTGGACCGAGTTGCTTACATGCTCGAACTGCGGGATGTCCGGATCAGCCCGTCTTTCGCAACCTGAAAAGCGGGCCTATGATTTTGACGTGGAAGCCGTTCCAGCAGGCTTCAAGGTCGTCCGCATGGACTTTGGTGGGATTTTCTTCTGTGAGGCCTGCAATCGACCGGCAGACACCAGATGATTGCGAGCGCCGCGATCAGCATCCGCATCCTATGTTGACTGACCGGTTACCCTTGGGAGTTCTGCAGAATGCATCCCGCTCTAACATTCCAGTTCGAACGCGCTGTGAACGAGTATGCCCAGTGGCAAGCTGTCCCGGCAGAGGATCGTTCGGATGCACCGGCTTGGTGGTGGGACACTGCCTTGGCCGCCGTCGATGAAACCGCAACGATGCCTGTAGAGTGGTGCGCTACCCTAGGGGTAGCCGACGAGTCGACCTACGCTAAAGGTGCGGAAGTTTTCAGGAACGCGCTCGTCGGACAAACTTACTTGCCGCAGTCGGAGAATTTTCCACGCAAGTTTAAAGCCATTGGCTGATCGTGCCGACATGCAAGCTGACTAGAAGGGGTATTGTTTCTAAATCTAAGGCCCCCTGCACGACTTTGGGAAGGAATGCGCGGGTGCCGATTGGCCTAGCCAATGGCCGCCCATGTCCCAGCGCCGGCCAAACCGACCACCAACGCGACGAAAACCGCGGCCTCAATCGTTGTCAGAGTCCAGTTGGTCTGCATGTGGATAACTCCGGTCCCCCGCCACAATAGCATAGTTTCCTTAACGGGTTATCCTAAGTCTATATTTTGGGCAAACCTGTGAACTACACGACTTTAGCATCCCAAAAAATCCCCGTCCGTGCGGGGAGCAGCGGACGGGGTTAGAGGTGTTTCATGAAGTCTTGGCGGTATCCCTTCCGCCAGTAAGGTCTGTTTTACCTGAGATCTGTGATCAGCTCTGTTCACTAGTGGACTGAGATCAGGCCGCCCGACACGAAGCGAGGCGGCTATCTGTCCACGTTACGAAGGCTCAACGTCCGGAGCGTAGGGAGTCCGATCGGGCAGCGGATCAACCCGGGCCTTCAGATTGGCCGCCTTCTCAACCAATGCGGCCGCGACGTTGGGGTCCGTGGTTTCTTTCGCAAACCTTAAGAGCATTGCTACTTGACGCGCGATGTACTGATGACGTGCCACTGTGGATTCCCCCGCTCTCCAGCCCCACAGCAATACTCGGCGGCCGGAATTGTGTTCCGGGGAATGTGTCCAAAAATGTACAGAAGCGATTTGGTTCCAAATCAAATTAGGCCACTGGCAACCGACGTTGGCCTAGAACCTGCATGAGTTATTGCGCCGGGAGGGTCCAGAGCTCCGCCCGGCTTACTCCCTCCAGGTCCTTAAGGGCCGCCCAGGATGCCTTGGCCGGCCCTTCATTTTCAGCGCCTCAGCCGCCTCGCGTGCCCGGCAATCCTTAGCACGAGAAGCTTTGGCGAAGGTCGTTGCCAAAGCGGACTGTTGTTACCCTAAACCGATGATCGGTTCTGTTCACTAGTGGACCGTCCTGGCACGAAGCGAGGCGGCCCTGCACGACCGCATGGTGTGATCAGATTTCAACACGGGCGGAAAATCAACTGCGGTTCTTATTCGGAACACACTCGTGCCCATTACCATCCACACGCCTCCAGGAAGCTGCTTCCTGAGCCTAGGAAGCCCGCTGGTGAGTCCGGATTTTCAGACGGAAGCTCGCCTCTTTTGCCAGAAGGCCCGTTGTTAATTCGCGTTCGCCAACCATCAGATTGACCCTTCCTTGCGGCTGCGGCGCTGCCGGAGGTTTCGGCCAGACGGGCTCTGGCATCTGGGGGCGCCAATGACGACGGAAGATGAAGTCCGGCTACTTGAACTCCAACTGGCGGATATCAAGCGTCAGATCGCCTACCACGAAAGCGCCCAGCAAGACTTGTGGATGCAACTCATGGAATTGCGGGCGAGGGTGACAGCCGCTCGTCGTCAGATAATGGGGGAGGATGGCGACCAATGAATTTCCTCCAAACCGTCTTACTCGCGCTCCTTGTCAAACCCTTGGTATTCCAGCAGGCCATAATACCGTAGCGCGGCAGTAGTTCGGTCAACGTAAGCCTTTCCCGTGCTACCCCAAGCATCACCGATCTTTTGCCGGTCGATCCTGGCCACCGCAGGGCTCGCCGGTCCTGCCCGATTGCGGCGCAGTTTTAGTCCTGGCGCGAGCGAATGGACTCGCGTTTGAGACCTCCGGAGGCGCATACTTGCGTAATCACCGCTCCGCCTCCTAGGCATTACCGGTGACAGAGAGTGTTGTGCTCCCGCCTATTGCGAGGGAAGCATCATGCCCCAGTCTCAACGTCTGTCGTCCGTCCTTCCGTTCGCTACCATCGGGCGTCCCGCATGTCCGAAGTGCAAGGCCTCGATGATGCTCGTCAGTATCGAGCTAGCGGGCCCTGGCATCGACTTGAACACGTTTGAATGCGCCATCTGCAATCACGTGCTTAAGACCCATGCCGCGTATGAAGACCCCATGAAGTCCAAGGGTCTTGGACGCTGGCTTCAAGGCGATTTGCACCCGCCGAGGTAAGGCGCACCGTGAAATGGGAGGGAGCCATGCCAAGTCTAGACGAAAAGCGAGGCACCCAAAGGCAGCAGATCCTAAAGGCTGGAATGATCTCGTTTGATGGCTCTGGAATCGACTGCCTGGTCCGCAAGATGTCGAGCTATGGTGCAAATCTCGAGGTCGAAAGCCAAATCGGCATCCCCAACTCATTCGACTTGGTTATCGACACAGAGCAGAGCAATCATCATTGTCGCGTTGTCTGGCGAAAGGCGCGTCGGATCGGTATCGCGTTCGATTAGAAAAAGCCGCCGCTGGGGGCTAATCCGCGACGGCTTTCACGCACTTGACCAACCAGTAGGTCACGCCAAGGGTGGACCCGAACTGCAGGTCATAGTGATTCGCCGCTTGGTCGAGCTCGGGCTGAAGGCGAACGGGAATCCTCAAAAACCTCATTTGAAGTCCACATGATTAGCGATTTCAGATAGAAGAGAGGGGTCAATTGGTATTTCAGCCAATCGGCGCACATTCTCTGGACTGCAAAACTCAACCCTGATTTTGCCGCTCTGTATCAACTTCCTCAGTTGGCGACGACGTGGTCCTACTTCTTCGCGTCGGCCGTCCAAGCTGTCAATGGAATCCTGATAGATTTCCCACGCCAGCAAATCCGCCGCCTGTAGCGGCAATATCTTTTTGGATGAGGCAAACGTAGCCGAAACAATTTCTACGTCCTCTGGTTTGAGGTTTTGGTAGACCTCGTATATTCGCTGCACGTTACGTTTTTGCTGAGGTCGATCATCGAATATGAAGGCCACCTCTTTGTCCGGGGTAATGTGCTGAGCAAACCCAATAAGCTTCACAAAACAATTGATGATGCACATCGTTTCTGCGTTACCCGATGCCCGCCTGTGCTCTCCAGTCACGAGCGCGTCGTAATGCTTTCTCGGGATCGCACAGCCAAAGCCATAGACCCCAGCTCTGCGGACGATTTCGATCAACTCATCGACAAGAAAATCGCATTCAAGGCGCTTCCAGCCCAGAAATTCTTCGTTGCCGGCCTGACAAGCGGCCATTAGGAGTGGACCAAGCCGGATAATAGGAGCACGTGACTTTTAATCATGGGGTCGCGGGTTCGAAGTCTCGCCGCGCTCACCAATTGCCGCTGCTCCGGCGACGGCAGTAACATCCGTTCGTGCGACGGGGCCGCGCGCAAAGATGGAGGCCCCAAGCCCCTATGAAGCCAGCATTACTTCGGCGCCGGCTTGACCTGCCCGGTCTCGGCCGGGCTCGGCGGGAAAGCCGGCGTCGGGCCAAGCTTCGTGTAAAACGTCCGCTCCATAATAGAGCGGGACGACTTCTCAACCTCGGTCATCGCCATCAGACCCCCCAGCCCAGCAGTCGCAAGAATACGTGAGTCACGCGCGCAGGAAAACCAATTCTCCCCTGTTGCAACTAGCGGCGTCGATTTCGGCTACGCACAGTGCCCCGACTGCCACAGCTACGCCGCCTTCAAGGCATCCGGGGATGCCGGGGCCCAAAAACGAGAAGTGGCCGTGGCGACGATGAGATCGCGCCGGGCCAGAAACGGCCCGCGGGTGAACTCGATGGTTCGCCGCTGCTCTGCGACGGCATTGACGTCCGCTCGTGCGACGGGGTCGCGCGCAAAGATGGGGGTCTATGCAGGAGTGGATTGTGCGGTCTGAAAGATATGATGACCAATGCTCCGATCAACGTGGCAATGCCTGTTGCGATAAGAGCTAAGAAAAATCTGGTCATCTACTCGGGCGGTCTCAACCCGCTGTTCAGCCAGGCCCTCATGTCCGATTTGATTGGCTGCTCAGCGAACACCTTTTGAACGCGTTCGCACCCGGGACATTGGAATGTCCGCAGAACGGAGCCGGTCGGACCGGGTTCGACACGGGCCAGCGTCATGCGAGCCTGGCACCTCTGGCAGCGAGGTCCCTCGATCGGGATAATCGACGACTCGACGGGATCGCGACGAAACACAGTGATGCTCCTGGCCAAGCGGTGATGATCTGAGCCTATTCCAGTCGGTCGTGAGTTTGTGCTCACTTGTCTACACAAGCTCATGAATTGAGATGCGAGCGCATCTGCAAATGCCAAAAGAAACGGCCCCAGCCCGGGGGAAAGCTGGGGCCGCATAGAAAAGTGCCGGACGGGGGATGAGGGACCGGCACAATCCCGATGTGGGTTCGCGGTCCGCCTGATCCCACTAAATTCCGCGTGAGGCACGCGTGAAGAGTGGCCTGATTCAAAATCGTGAGCGGCCGCTGCCGGACGATGCGTTGAAAATCGCAGCGTGCGGCGATGCAAAAGAAGATCAAGCCGCAGCGGCGTAGTGCCGCCTCCCAAATTCTGCGATCCTTCGGTCGCCTTGCCAAAGCTCCAGGTTCTGGCCGTCAACCAGTCGCACGGCGCACTCCTTGGCTTCATCCTCGTCCGCGCAGAGCGCCCGACCACGCGACTGCCGGGACCGCTGGGCTCAAGGTTATCCCCAGCGTGCGAACCCGTAAAAGTCCGGGGGCGTCGGCGGGCAATGACATTGCCGGCCCGTCGCTGTAGGTTACTCCCACGGTGGTTCGCAACGGATGATAGAGCGGCCCGGTGGCCGCCAAGGCGTTACGAGGAGCGGCCCATGAGCAGCCTCAGTGAGCAAGATCCCCTCAACCCCAACAATCCTGAGTTCTACGCGCCGCCCCGGTTGCGCGAAAGAGCCGCGAAGCTGGGACAATCCCTCTCGCAAGAAGCGAGATTGGAGCCCATCAGGTCGTCCCCAATCTCCCTTCCCGCCTCGCTCGAGGATCAGGATAACGATGCCTTGTGGAACCCGCGCGCCCCCGAGGTAATCAACGAACCTGCCAGGCTCGCGTGGGACCGGCGAACCGCGCAGCTCAGCATTGCCACTGCGGCTGCCGGCGTCGTGATGGTCGTGGTGCTGCTCTTCTTCATCGTGAAGCCTGCTCCACGGCAATTGGACGCCGGTTCAACCTCTTCCGAAATAAAGGGATCGATGAGCACTGCTCTGTCTCAATCCGGCCAAGGAGACGTCGGGGCGAAGCCCGCGCTTGCGGAATTCCAGGCACTCGCCGGATCGAAGCCCGCGATCGCAGAGTTTCAAGCGTTCCTGGCGACAGTTCCGCCCAGCCAGCGTGGTACTCACGAGCAGTCCCAGCAATTGCTTCAGCAGTTTTTGCAATGGCGTAAAAATACTAACGCAGACGAAACATCCCAATAGTGGACCGACAAATTACGGGTGGTAGGTCCCCATCGGCGGAAGAGAAGCGCGCGGCTCCATGTCCGCGTCGTGCCGAGCTATTTGGAGATAGGACAGTACCCTGGAAAATGGCGTTGCATGTTGGATGATTGACACCGGGATATCCCTTTCGAGCCATGGTACGCTGGTTTGGGCTCATTTATGATTTTTGATTGGGGGACGAACATGAAGGTGATTGCGCTATTGTTTTTGCTCGGCACGCTGTCTGATGTTGCGATTGCGCAAACCTCGCAATGCCAATCTGTACCGAAGGCCAGTGATCGCCTGGCTTGCTATGACAAGGCCACGCCGCCGACCGCCGTGGGGAAGCCCGCGGCCGCCAAAACCCCGGCAGCGCCAGAGAAAACCGCAGGATCTAAACCTCAGACTGATCAGAGGACGGTCGTAGATATGCTCGCTGCTGAAAACTCAAATTGGACGCGAAAATAAAGACCATTTGCCGAGGATGCTGAAGCGCGGATCGCCATGCAGGATACGAGGATCAGCCGGCCCGAGGCCATCCGCCGCCTGGTCGAACTGGGTTTGAAGTCAAAGAAATGAGCGAATAATGGGGACAGAAATAAAAGTGCCGTCGATCGCAGATGCTGGCGGTAGGCTGTCAATCGGGCTGGGTTCAAGCGCGTTGGCGATCCCAGTCAGCATCGGTGAGCCCCTGGTCGAGATCGATAACCTATAATCGGCCTCGCGCGGCTGATTGTCCCTGCTTTCCCCGCTAATCACCGCTTTGGATGCGGCCCGGCGATGTTTTCAATTCCCCGACTCAACGGAAGATGGCATCTAGCGCGCGGGGTAGGTCAAAGCGAGTATCCGCGATGACCGAAAAAGTAATCACTCGGGAATTTGTCGTTCCAACGCTGTTAGCCATCGTGCTGGGGGTCGTATTTTCGATAGGCGCGGTCTATTTGACCGACGCCTACCTTGGTCCCATCGACCAGGCGGAAGCCCATTACTCGGTCACCTACGGCCGTTGATTTACTGATCCCCCAGCGGCTCTTTCGGGCCTGCCGGAGTGCCCCGCCGGCGGGACAGCGACTATCAGCCCAAGCCAGCGCCGCGGCTGCTGTTCCAGAGCCAGTACCGGGTTTGTTCGTCGGTCCAACCGGGAACAGCGAAGCGTTTGGTGACAGCGGCAGGCTGGTCCGGCCGTAAGTGGCGCTCGTGCGGTTTGGAGCGATGCAGCCACGTCGCTGCGTCAGCAGAAGCACACAAAGTGATCAATAGGCATAGGGCCAAAACAGATCGCACGGTATTTGCTCGATGTCCGTCAGGCTGATCATGTACTCACGGCCGGCTACGGTCCCAACCGCTAGCGGCTTCACGATCGGTCAAATCGGCGCAATCATGAGCAATGCCTGAACTCGATAGCTCCGGACTTTCGGCTCGATCTCGCCGCCAGCGCGCCCGAATCGAAATCGCATCCTCCGCGCGTCAACGGCCTCGTTGACATACACGTTGCCGTTGCCTCATTGCGGTAGCTCGCACAGTTCCGGGATGGGGCGATTTTTTCTTCGCCACCTCACGCGGCGCTATCGATCTCAGAAATCGGCGGACGTCATATATTCCAGCCACCGCCGCCCGCTCTCGGAATCCCATTGATCGAGTTTTGGCGGCCCCAATCGCCAGCCTTGGATCTGCGACTGCGGTGCGGCCCATAACGAACATCGCGCCGCCGATAATAAATGTTAGCAATCGTTTGGCTCGCAGCGATAAAGGCAATCCAAAATATCACTTCCAAGATCATGTTAGTGACCTGCAATACAATGAGCGAAAAGTAGTCGAGTGAAGAAAATCAGGGACTATTTCAATCGGGCCGGATCACAATCATCCGGTGTAGCGCGCACTTCAAAAGCCGTGCGGGAGAGGCAACCTCCGAATGTTAAATTTGCCAGCTTCAATTAATCGTTGACGAATCACCCTATGCCGCAGGCATAACTTGAACTTTGATTGCGGCGAAAAACGAGATCAGATGTGTGGAAAAGCGTGCCGCGTAAGTTCCGAGAACGGAACCGCGCTCCCCGCAGTTCGTTTACGGGTTATCGCTTACACATTGGTCGACGATCGTCTTATCCGGAGTCGACAATTGTCCGTACTCGACGCCGTCTTTTGTGGGATTGACGACCGAGGGGTAGCTCCGAACATAAGTGTCTACGGGCAGCTTTTGAGAAAGACACTCGCAAAGCTTTCCGTTTGCGATTGCCATAACGCATTGCAGTTTCTTCCGGCGCTTGATGGTGTCAACGGCCGCCAGCGCCCGCTCGAACTGGTTCGTGCTTTCGAATTGTTGCAATGATTGCTGGGCCGAGGCATCAAATGAGATGACGGCAGCGAGAATCAGAACACCAACAATCCGCCCGACCATGCCCATCAAATAAGGGGTTTTCCGCTTACCGGTCTATCAAAGTATAGGAGTGGACCAAGCCGGATAATAGGAGCACGTGACTCTTAATCATGGGGTCGCGGGTTCGAGTCCCGCCGCGCTCACCAATAAATCAAACACTTAAGGCCACAATACGCCATGGCTGGGGAGCCTTGTGAGGGTAACGCGGGAAAGCCTGCGGAAAAGAGCGGCTGATATACGGGCGGATACTTTCATTGGAACAAGCCGCCGGTCGCGGTAATGGATTATCGTTAGTGTCCTGTTGCACCGCGGGAGCACACCCAACCATGATCAGAAACGCGATCGTCCTGTTGGCACTCGCAGTCCCGACCGCTGTCCAGGCGGCTGAATGCAGCCCCGGTAGCGAAGCACGGCGCTGTTATCTGGGCGCGCCGGCCGTGGACGCCATCACAAAGGAAGCGGAAGCTACCCACCCGCCTCGGCATCGGCGAATCCGCAACAACGTCCCGAAGTGTCAAGGATTTGGCGGCCCGGGTTGCTTTTTAAGAGTGGAGTGAACTTTGATGCTCGTTCGAATAAAGGGGATGAGTTTCAAGAGCACTTGCTGAGCTTGTCCTGGCGCCGGCCGCAAACCGATCGACCTGGCCGGCGGCGTAAGGCCTAAACGTTACACGCTGTCAACCGGGAAAGGAACCAAGCCGGCGGATGGCGGTTATAGGCGGGAATTTCGGCAGGGTTCCCGATAAATGCTCAAAAACTTCCCCTGGCGCAACATCACATTCTTCGTGATGGCGCTGCTAATCGTGAGTTACGTCATGGTGTTGGGCGTCGTCATGACGATCGACCGGTTACTGTACCTCAATTGGGACCCGGAGACGCCGAACCTCCAGCCCGTCAAGTTCGAGCGGCCCACGACACGCTGACGATCCATCCATAAAGCCTGCGACAAGATTTGCGCGACATCCGGCCGGATTGGCAGACGGCCGCATGCCCTCATTTCTCGAAACAGGCCCGGTAGCGCGGGCGCCAGACATAACCTTCTCCGCACGGTGGGCGGGCTGAGCTCCGGCAGGACACTCGTTCCGTACGGGCGCGCCACTACCCTAGCCGTCGACGACGCATCCGCCGTTCGGTGCACTACGGCAACCGGGGCCGCATCCGTGCATTGGCCGCGCCGAAGATCGAGAGGCTGCCGGCGAACAGAACTGCCACGAAAAGGTGTTTCAACGTTTCCTCCATGGTTGAGCCGCCCCGCACAGCCTCTTGGAGGAAGAGATGGAACTGTGGCCACGGATTCGCAATTCCTCCATGTGGCGGTTTTTTTCTCAGACCGCGAAACGATGAACGCGAAGCTGCGACTCGTTGCGCTCGCGCGCACTCGTCCCTTGCGCCTTTAATAGTCGCGTTCAATGAATGTGGCGAGCTTCGTTCTGTGTAGCTGCCCTGTCGTCGCCAAAACCGCTATCGCGACCAGCGGAGCCGGTGGGATAACCGACATCGCGATTCTCTTCTGCGACCGGCTGGCTCGCATTAGAAATCAGAAGCTGTTGCCGCATTTCCGCGAGGCGTGCACGGCAGTATTCACGGTAGAGGAAGTCGAATATGGCGGGCATGATCAAAACCCCGTCGTTTAAGCGCGACTAATCAATTCCAACGCTATCATGTCTCTTGGGATGCAATGCGTAACCTGGATCACAGCCCGTCTCTGTTTCAGGCCGATTTCGCGACATAGGGAAAACGGTTTTGTCGATCGCCAACTGCGTTTCGTCAGTCACGGCAAGCTAGGGCAGCAATGCCAGGGGCGTTCGGGTGCTTGTCGGTCATCGGCAAGACATCCCATCTTCCATGCTGCCCCAGAAGCCACACTGTGGGCCGCGCGCGTGTAGCTCGGCCCGAAACACCAATAGAATTGCAGCCGCTAAGAGGGATGCTGATAGCAGGAGGTAAAGTCTCGTTCGCATGCCCAAATGTTCCCTTCGACTTCGCCAGCCCGAGCTGTCATCTGCAGGTCGATTGCGGCCATCGCAGGGCTCGCTAGCGCTGCGGGCTCGTTCTTCGGGTGGCGCTCATGCGCTGAGAGCTCGGTTCAGTCGATCGACCCCAGCTTCGATCACGGCAATTTCGGCGTCGATCTGATCGACCAGCAAACTGAAATCGAGGCCCGTTCGCGCCTTCAGATGGAACGCCAGTCTTTGCCGGTACGTCCTGAGATCTTCCAGCGCCTGATGGTCGTTCAGTTGCACATACGTATCGACGATTTTTTCAACTGCGTTCGACATGGCTTTCCTGTGCCATCGCGTCAGGTGCAAACTGCGATGCTACGGTTATTTGTGTCAGGCGAGACTGGTTCCGGTCGTTCTTGCCGACGCGCTTAGTCAGTGCGCGAGATAAGCTTCCACTGCATGAGCCACAAAAATGCCGGCGCAAAACAGACCCAGGATTACCGTGACGGCTTCAATCATTTTGACGCACCCGTGTTACACTATTGGGTTAATCTGATAGCCCGCGCCGGTTTCAGGATCGTTTCGTCAGCCCGACGAAATGGTTTCGTGCCAACTGCGCCCTATTGAGCTCGGTGACAGCGCGCTATCGCCTCCCGAGGCAGCGGTCCAGGATTGGCTGGATTTCATTCAGGAAACCGGCGGACCATTGTTCCGCACTATCTGGATCGAGGTGGTTACCGTCGAAGGTGGTAAGTCCCTCCATGTAAGTCGCCACAGCCGGCATCCCCGTGCGCCAGCTGAGAGCTTCGAGGGGAGCCAAGTTCGAGCTCTGCCCCCGCACTTCAGTCAAGATGACGCATTCGGCCGAAACTCCTATGGCATTCCGGAACGCCGTCGCAACAGCGACGTGACGTTCGTCGGCCGGAACCGACCCAACGACGAAAGGTTCGACCGGGTATCGC
Source organism: uncultured Alphaproteobacteria bacterium (assembly GCA_963713785.1). Classification (GTDB taxonomy): domain Bacteria; phylum Pseudomonadota; class Alphaproteobacteria; order Rhizobiales; family Xanthobacteraceae; genus Bradyrhizobium. The sequence continues at coordinate 453,053 of CAVQNB010000001.1, read as the reverse complement.
TTTTCCGGAAGGCCATAGGTGGTCCACCGACCGTTTTGACGCGAGCGAAATACGGTCATGCCACGCCCCTCGCAATAATCGGTCCGCCAAGCATTCGGCAACTCGTTCGAAATCACGAGCGCGCGGTGCAGCTTCTGGAGCAGCCGCCGGTACCGGGAAAACGCCGTCCCGTCCGGGCCCATCGCCTGCCTGGCCGGTCGCGACACCCTCTCGTCGAAGAAGGGATCGGCATTGATGATGACGGCTTTCGGCCGGGCCCTGGCCGTCTTCAGGACGGCCAGCGGGAAGCGGTACTGTTCGTCGTGCTGGAACGCCAGCATGTAGTAAGTAATGCCCTGCCGCGTGAAAAACGGTCGGTCGCTTCGGTTGAGAAGCCGAAGACGGCGCGCGAGTTTCCGAGAATAACGACATCGGCGGCCCGAATGGATTTCTGTACTGATTCCAGATCCAGATAAATGCCGCCCGCGTCGTACGCACCATAGGAGTTGTCGCAGAAGGCAAGATAGCGGTCGTCGTTGTATCCGCGCGCGTCGCAGCCACGATAGTCCGGCAAACCCAGGAACGGTCTGATTGCCGTCCACTGGAGCGCTGCAACGACAATGAAGCTTGCGGCGAAGATGCGAAGAAACATCTGCGGGACCTCAGAAATTGAAATAGAGGAATTCGGCCGCGTTCTTCACCAGCATGGTCGACAGAATGAGCGCGAATGCCGCGCCGCAGGCTCCTCCACTCAGCGCTATCAGGCTGCCGTTCCAGCGTGCCTTTGGCTCCCGCAACAACCGATGCAGCCTGTCGGCGATCTCGTTGGATGAAGGAGCGATTTGAGTAAGAAGTGACAGACCGGCTAGCCACGCGGCCTCTTTGACATCCCAGCCTGTGGGCACGACTGCTGCATTCAATCCGGCCATGCCGGAAAGAACCCGCCGGGCGGCGCTCAAATTATCCGCACGAAAAAACACCCAGGCTACGATCACGGCCAACAAGGTCAGGCAGCGACCCATCACGAGCCGTCCGCGACCTGGCGTGGCCGGCAGCACGGCACGTGCCACGTGATTTATGATGAGGTACACGCCATGCAGCGCGCCCCAGGCGAGGAAGGTCCAGTTCGCGCCATGCCAGAGGCCGCCGAGGCACATTGTCAGCATCAGGTTGACGTAGCGCCGAGCCGGTCCCTTGCGATTTCCGCCAAGCGGAAAGTAGAGATACTCTCTCACGAAGGCTGACAATGTCATGTGCCATCGACGCCAAAACTCGATGATGTTGTTGGCTTTATAAGGTGATTCAAAATTGATCGGCAGGCGAATGCCGAACAGCATGCTGATGCCGACGGCCATATCCGAATAGCCGGAAAAGTCGAAGTAGAGCTGCAGAGTATACGCAAGCGTGCCGCTCCAGGCCTCGAGCAATCCGGGATTGCCTCCGGCCGCGGCAAAACTGAACACGGGCCGCACGAACGGCTCGACGTTGTCTGCGAAATAGATTTTCTTGATCAAACCGATCACGAACAGCGCCAAACCAACCGAGACCATGTCGGGACGGATGACGTGATTGGCAGGGTTGATGAACTGCGGGATCACCGGCTTATGATGGATGATCGGGCCGGCGATCAAATGAGGGAAATAGGTCACGAACAGGCCGTAGGACAAGGGATGGTTGGCAGCGACATCGCCGCGGCGCGCGTCAACCAGAAACGCAATCTGCGTAAACGTATAAAACGAGATTCCGAGCGGAAGGATTTGCCGAGCGGATCGTGCCGGAGGACGTCACGCAAAAAGAAATCGAGATATTTGAAGACGAAAAGTAGCCCGAGATTGGTTGCAACGCCGGCGGCGAGCAGAACGTCGCGCGTGCGTTCGCTCAATTTTGGCGCACCCCCAAGCAGCTGGCGGCCGATGACATAATTGAAGCAGATCGAGAGCAGGAGCAGCCACAGGTACTGCACGCGCCACCAAGCGTAGAAGATCAATGAGGCGATCAGAAGAACCAGCACCGGTCCGCGCGGGCCGAAGCGGTGAGCCAGGAAGTAGACAGGAAATACGGCGGCCAGAAAGACAAAGAACTCAATCGAATTAAAGAGCATCTTGCGGTTTCCAACTCCACTTCACCGAAACGGATTCTTTTTCATATCGTGCCGGTCAGGCACGGGGCAGCGGCCTCGGGCTTCCGTGCCGGTCTATCCGAACGTCTGTCCGCAGCATATCCACAGCTTCGAACGCGAGAATCCACTCGGTTTCCCAGACACTTACTGCGCACGAATTCACAGGCCGGCCAGAGTTTTCAACAGCCGCGCCCCGCGCGGCCGGTTCTGACGAAACCATTTTTGCCCCCGACGAAACCGTTTTCGCCCGCCCGCGAAGGCGGCCGGAAACGGACCCCGCGCAGCATCGACCTGATGGTCAAACAGTGAGGTTCGATCATGTTCGCGCTCCTGAACCTGCTTTATCGTGCGTATTGCAGAGCCCGCTTGCTCGAGATGCGAAGACAATATTTGGCCGGCTAGCGCCGCGGCCATCGACACCCTCGCGCCCCGCGATTACCCAAGTGCACGGCCAAGTTGAGGTTCGATCTCGGCACCAACTGTGGGCGGTGCGCTATTCGCGCTCACGGCTAATCCGGCGTCGCGCAGCAGCTGTTCTCTGCGAAAAAATGCCAGAACGCGCGAGGGCACATCCGAGCCTCTTTCACGCCTCCAAATCGCCTCGCCGTTCGCCATGATATGTCCCGACGATTCGGGAGAGTACGCATGGCGGCAGACAGCGACAGCCAGATTGCCTGGCACCGGGCCCAGCTCAAAAAACACCGTGAGGCATTGAAGCACTTCGAGACCGCGAGATTCACGGTCGGCGAGATCTCGGGCTCAAGAGCGGCCGGTCAAAAGCAAAAGTCCATCGCCGATCTGAAGCGGAAGATCGCCGAGTCTCAGCACGTCATCGCCGCCCATGAGAAGCATATGACGCGTCCGCGCGCGACCGACTATCGAAGCCTCGCCAGCGTTTCCTGGAGCAAATGGAATGGCCTTGAGACTTGAGGGCACCAGCTTGCCGCGCCCCGCCCGCCAAATAGCCGGGCACGCATGCCCTGGGGTAGGTGAAGACAAGGCGCCCGGCTACTCGGCCGCGCGGCGGTGCGGCCTTTCCATATAATCATCAGCGGCTTAAGGATTTGTCTTTGCCCAGATTGGAAGCCCGCTGAAACCCGTATCTGACACCAGCCGTCCCCTTAATTGGGACACGTTTTTGGGGAGATTTTCAGAAAAGCTTAAATGCACCTGCCAAATTCCGTTCACGAAGGAATCCGCGCGGCGGCTACCGGATCACCTTCGATGCGGCTGACCAGATCCTCTCTGGCAGCCGCATAATTCGAGAGCCGCTTCGTTTGTTGCGAAAGCAATATCGATGAGGCCTCGAATTCTTAGTCCCAAGGCGATGGGATGAGAGGCGCGAGAGCCGCTCCAAGCCCGTCGTCGAACCAGCGCGACCACCCGAGCCTTCGACAAGGGCTCGCATCTATGGGGCGCATTGGGATGAAACAGAAAGAAGTAAGAAGTCTGATTATCCGGGAATGGGACCGCTGGCTGCAAACGCAATCCATCGATCCTGAGGGGCCGACCGGGCGGGACTCGCTGAAATTCTATTTTGAGCTGCAGGACAACCGCTCTCAGCTGCTCGATTTTCAATCGCGGGGACGCGACAAATGGCTGATCGTCCACAACTGGTTGCTCAGTGAGCGGCGCGTCTCGGACTGAGGCGCCGCGTGCGTGGACTTTTGCGATGTGCCGCACCTTGCGCGATCAGGCGGGGGCGCGGCGCTTTCATTGCCGCAGCGCCGCCATCACGACCGAGCCGATCAGTGCGCAGGCGAGCAGGCCATATGGCAGGACTGCCACCGCCTGCCGTGGCGCCTCCGTCGCTGATGTCATGTCGTAGATCAGCCAGGCCAAGGTCGAACCGCTCATCAGGTCCGGTTCACGCGCCGGCACGCCCAAGGCACCACGCCCGGCCCTGTTGATAACCGCCCGCCCCTGGTGCACGAGCGTGACAGCGCCTCGCGGCGTGTTATCGACGGGCGAGACCTCGGACGGAAGGAAGATCATGCGGATTACCCTCGTCGGCTCCCGCCATTTCGGCGTGACGACCCTGAACATGCTGCGCCAGCACGGTGTCGAAATCGTCAGGGTCGTGGTGGCCGACGCCGACGACCGGCTGGCCGCGGCGGCGCGGCCGCCGGCATCGAGGTCGTCGTGCAGGCCAATCCCAAGCTCGTGGCGGCCTCGGAAATCGCCGACGGCACCGACCTGATCGTCACCGCGCACAGCCACGCCCGCATCAGCAAGGAGGCGCTCGCCGCGGCGAAGCTCGGCGGTATCGGCTATCACCCCTCGCTGCTGCCGCGGCACCGCGGCATCGCCGCGGTCGAATGGACCATCCGGGAGGGCGATCCGATCGCCGGCGGCACCGTCTACCATCTTGCCGATCGCATGGATGCCGGCGCCATCGCCGCGCAGGAATGGTGCTTCGTCAAGAAGGGCGAAACCGCCCGGGAGTTGTGGGAACGCGCGCTGGCGCCGCTCGGCCAGAAGCTGCTCGGCGAAGTCATCGACTACGCCAAGGCCCACAACAGCCTGCCGGCAAAGCCGCAGGACGAGCAATTTGCGACCAAGGCGCCGAGCCTGTCCGAGCATTAGGCGCTGTCGACGCACTGCGGCCGCATTTGACGCCGCTCCAGGGATCAGAATTTCTGTTCCAGCGGCGGGAACCGATCTCACCTCTATGTGTTTGAATCCGCAGGAACTATTCTGTGCTGCTGCGGCGCAGCAAATTTTGGACACATTGTGCCCGAATAAGCCGCGTCATCACACACATCGGGGATTTAATTCATGCGCCACAATCGCATTCGCTGCATTTTTTGCTTTCGCTATCGCCGCTGCGCCGCGCTCGCCGCCGCTCCCGCCGCTCGCCCAGACGCCCTATGACGGGCTCTGGAATGTCACCGTCGTGACCAAGACCGGCAGTTGCGAACCGTCGACGCAGCTCGACGCTTACCGTCACCGACGGTAAGATTTCCGCCGCCGGCGCCGACGTCTCCGGCAGCATCGGACGCGAAGGCCTTGTGCGGGTCTCGATCAATGGTGCATATGCGAACGGTCAACTCAGTGGCAACGCCGGATCGGGGAAGTGGAATGGGGCATCTGCGGGCATACCGTGCAGCGGTCGATGGGAAGCGTCGCGGCAATAATGCAAGCCGGACGGCCGACGCCCTCTTGATGATCGCGGCGGCTGATCTTCGCAGCCGCTGCTTTGTGTCGTGGCGTCGTTTTCGAGCTCCGCGAGCCACGCGCAATCGGGGCCGTTCGCCGGCATGGCCGGCAACTGGTCCGGCGGCGGCACCGTCACCCTCGACGACGGGTCGAGCGAGCGAATCCGCTGCCGCGCCACCTATGCGGTCGGCGACGGCGGCGCCGGCCTCAACAGACCCTGACCTGCGCCAGCGACAGCTACAAATTCGATCTCCAGGCCAATGTCGTCGCCCAGGGCGGCGCGGTCTCCGGGACCTGGAGCGAGAGCAGCCGCAACATCAACGGCAACCTCGCAGGGCCGCGGCGGCGGCGGCAATTTCCAGGTGGTCGCCAGCGCCGCCGGATTCACCGCCAACATCTCGCTGACGACGCGCGGCAACAAGCAGTCCGTCGTGATCAGGGCCGACAGCCAGTTCAGGGGCGCCATTCGATGTCGCGGTAGCGCCGGTCCGCGTCTCCGTCGCAGTGCTTCGTTCCGAAGCTCCCGATCGAGTTGCCGCTGAGATGCGGCAGCTTAGATCGACCGCACTTGGAGCCCGCTCGTCTGACTCGTCAACGCTTTAGCGCGGTTTCGTTGAAGCCGCGCGGCGGTTTCCTTGATGGTCTTTGCGATCAGCAGCGCCTGCTCCTTGTTGAGCGCGAAATCCTGAACGCCCTTTGATGCGTGGTCAGCGACAGCACCATGATGTCCGGCTGGTTGCTCGGGCCAGCCGGTGGAGAAAGCCGTCACATAATCCGCCGTGGTCGATCGAGTGGTGGTCATGGCAACCTCTCTCACGCGCCCGGCACGAACGCGGTGACTTCGATCTCGACCTTGGCGCGCGCGTCGACCAGGCCGTCGATGTAGAGCAGCGTCGAGGGCGGAAAATTTCGCCCGAGCGTCTCGCGCCAGGCCGCGCCGATGCCGGCGCCGGCGGCTTCGTATTCGCTGCGGCTGGTCAAATACCAGGTCAGGCGGACGATGTGCTCGGGCCCGGCGCCGGCCTCCGCCAGCAGCTTGATGATCCGCTGCAGCGCGACTGCCGACCTGCGCCGGCCATGTCGGGCGGATAGTCGCCCTTCTCGTCGCCGCCGGTCTGGCCGGCCAGCACGATCCATCGGCCGGGACCATCGACCTCGACGCCGTGCGAAAAGCCGCGCGGCTTCGACCATTCGGCCGGTTGCAAGATACGCATGAGCAGTTCCTCCCGATTTGTGCATTGTCAAATCTGGTCGATCCTTAGCACCGATCGCGCGGCCGCTCCCACCGCGAAATTGATGCGCCGCATCGCTGCATCGGCATATTTGCGCGTTGCAAATCGCGCACGAGGTCGCCGATACCGGCCTGCCCCCGCCCTTCCGCCGCGCTTCCGCGGCATGCACTGGCACTTCCCGCCGATGGACCGAACACCTTCCAAACCAAGGGCCGCGCTGTGGATGGCGGGCTGGCTCTGCCTGATGCTGATCGTGGCGGTCGCCGGCCGCGAGGCGACGCGCGAACTGAACGTGTTCCAGCTCATGGAGCTGCGCTCGATCATCGGCTTCCTGCATGCTGTATCCGCTGATCCGCGCGCAACGGCGGTTTCGCGGCGATGAAGACCTCGCGGCCGCTGCAGCATATCGGGCGCAATCTCGATCCACTATGCCGCGCAGCTCGGCTGGTTCTTCGCGCTGACGCTGATTCCGCTCGGCCAGGTGGTCGCGATCGAATTCACCATGCCGATCTGGACCGCGATCCTGGCCGCGAGCTTTCTCGGCGAGCGCATGACGGTCTGGAAGATCGCGGCGATCGTGCTCGGCATGGTCGGCGTCATCGTCATCGTTCGTCCCGCCACCGGCGAGATCAATCCGGGCCAGTTGATCGCGCTTGCCGCCGCCGTCGGATTCGGCATTTCGATCGCCATGATGAAGTCGCTGACCCGCACCGAAAGCACGCTTGCGATCATCTTCTGGATGCTGGTGATCCAGTCGGCGGCCGGATTTTTTCCGACGCTCTACGTCTGGAAATGGCCGTCCGCCTATGTCTGGGGCTGGATCGTCGTGATCGCCTTCTGCGGCACGTTTTCCCACTACTGCATGGCGCGCGCGATGCTGCTACGCCGACGCCACCGTCGTGCTGCCGATGGATTTCCTGCGGGTTCCGCTGACCGCGACCGCCGGCTGGCTGATCTATTCGGAGCGGCTGGACGCTGTTCACCGTGCTCGGCGCGGCGCTGATCCTGACCGGCAATCTGCTGAACCTGAAGCCGCCGCAGCCGGTTCCCGCGCGCGCGGGAACCTGAGCGGCGCGCCCGTGCCGAACCTGCCATCGGTTCGGACGTCGCGACAATTGTGATCTAAATCACGCAAGCGCCGGACTGATTCGGATACCGTCTGGCTGAGGCTGATCGCCTGTCTGATGGCCTCGCAAGGATCGGGGCAATTGCCTGATTTTTGTGGCGCGAAGTATGGTTTTTTCGTGTAAGCTGTCGGTCAAGTGTTGCGACCTAGACTATTTCGAATTCTGCCAGGGGATTTCCGATGCGCTACCTCACCGTCATTCTTTCCCTGATCTGCATGCTGTTCACCGCCGATGCGGCCAAGGCCGACAAGCGCGTCGCCTTCGTGGTCGGCAACGGCGCCTACAAGAATGTCGCGCAGCTTCCCGAACCCGCCGATCGATGCCAAGGCGATGGCGGCCGTGCTGCGCAATGTCGGCTTCGACGTCGTCGAGGGCACCAACCTCACCCGCGACAAGATGACCGAGCAAGCTGCTCGAATTCGGCAAGAAGGCGCAAGGCGCCGACGTCGCGGTGTTCTTCTATGCCGGCCACGGCATCGCCATCAGCGGCACCAACTATCTGCTGCCGATCGATGCCGACATCAAATCGGAAATGGACGTCAAGCTCGGCGCCGCGATCAACATCGACCTCACGCTCGACCAGACCATGAGCGACGCCAAGGTCAAGCTGGTGTTCCTCGATGCCTGCCGCGACAATCCGTTCGCCGCCAAGATCAAGTCGAATTCCGCGACCCGCAGCGTCTCGGTGCAACCGGGTCTTGCCGAAATGAAATCCGGCGAAGGCACGCTGATCGCCTTCGCCACCGGTCCCGGACAGACCGCGCTCGACGGCCAGGAAGGCACCAACAGCCCGTTCACCCGTGCGCTGATCGCCCACATCACCGCAGCCCGGCGTCGAGATCCAGCAGGCGATGACCGAGGTCCGCGCCCAGGTCAACGAAGAGACCAACAAGGGCCAATTGCCCTGGGGCCACACCAACCTGATCGGCTCGGTCTATCTCAATCCGGCGCCGGCGCCGGCACGCCCGTGGCCGCGGCTCGCCCTCGGCCCGGCGCCCGCGGCGGTTGCCTCGACGTCCGCGCGAGCACGCGACGTCGAGCTCGAGTTCTGGCGCTCGGTCAAGGAATCCAACAAGCCGGAAGAACTCAACGCCTACCTGACGCAACTATCCCAACGGCCAGTTCAAGTCGCTGGCGCTGGCCCGGATCGCCTCGCTGGAGAACGGCCCGTCGACCACGACCCGCAACCTGACCGACCGGCGTCGATCCCGCCACCTTCACCGAGGAAGCCAACCAGGTCACCGAAGACCAGATCGGCCTCGACAAGGGCCAGCGCCGCGACGTGCAGCGCCGGCTCAACGGCCTTGGCTTCGACACCAAGGTCACCGGCAAGTTCGACGACGACACCCGCGCCGTGATCACGCGCTGGCAGGCCGCGCGCGGCTATCCCAAGACCGGCTATCCTCAACAAGCTGCAGCACAAGGCGCTGCTGGCCGAAATCGTCGCGGCCACCACGACGACAAGCTCCAGCGACGATTCTCCGACGATCATCCGGCCCGCCGTCATAGCAGCAGCAGCGGCGGTGGCGGCGGCGGCGGTCGGCCGTCGCGGCGGCGGTGGCGGTGGCGGCGGCGGCAATCCCGGCGCCTTCATCGGCGGCGTGATGGGCGGCTTCGTCGGCGGCATGTTCCGCCGCTGATCATTCCGATCCGCCAAAAAAGCCTCAAATCGAACACAAAAGCCCGGCTCGTTGCCGGGCTTTTTGCTTTCCAGCCTGTTCCGCCGGGCCGAACGGGACTTACGCCGCGCCGCGGGGTTCGGCTACTTCCCGGCCGCCTTGCGCAGGCGTCGTTGATGCGGTCCTGCCAGCCCGGTCCGCCCGCCTGGAAATATTCGAGCACGTCCTGGTCGATCCGCAGCGAAACCAGTTCCTTCACGCCCGGCAGCGCCGTCTTCTTGGCCGGCGCTTCCACCACCTTGGTGGTGGTCCGCTTGAACGCCGCCTCGGCTTCGGTGCGCGCGTCGTTCAGGGTTCGGGGCGTCTCGGCTGGTCCGGCATCGTTCAAATTCCCTCAAACAGCGCCGTCGACAGATAGCGTTCCGAGAATGACGGCACGATCGCCAGGATGGTCTTGCCGGCGCTTTCCGGCCGCTTGCCGATCTGCAGCGCGGCGGCGATCGCAGCGCCCGAGGAAATGCCGCCGGGAATGCCTTCGTGGCGCGCCAGCGCGCGCGAGGTTTCGATCGCGGTCGCGCTGTTGATCTTGACGATCTCGTCGATCACGGAGCGATCGAGAATGTCCGGAATGAAGCCGGCGCCGATGCCCTGGATCTTGTGCGGCGAATGCTGGCCGCCCGACAGCACCGGGCTTTCCTCGGGCTCGACCGCGACCACCCGCAGCGACGGCTTGCGCGGCTTGAGCACCTGGCCGACGCCGGTGATGGTGCCGCCGGTGCCGACGCCGGCGACGAAGATAGTCGATATTGCCGCCGGTGTCGTTCCAGATTTCCTCCGCCGTGGTGCGGCGATGGATTTCCGGATTGGCGAGGTTCTTGAACTGCTGCGGCATCACCGCATTGGGCGTCGTGCGCACCAGCTCCTCCGCGGTCGCGATCGCGCCCTTCATGCCTTGCGCCGCCGGCGTCAGCACGATCTCGGCGCCGAGGAAGCGCCAGCATCTTGCGCCGCTCGATCGACATCGATTCCGGCATCACCAGCTTCAGCCGATAGCCGCGCGAAGCCGCGACGAAGGCGAGCGCGATGCCGGTATTGCCCGAGGTCGGCTCGATCAGCACGGTGTCGGCGTTGATCAGGCCGGCCTTCTCCATCGCGATCATCATCGCAGCGCCGATGCGGTCCTTCACGCTCGCCGCTGGATTGAAATATTCCAGCTTGGCGAGAATGGTCGCGTTGCGCGCCGTGCTGCCTGCGGCAATTTGCGCAGGCGCACGATCGGCGTGTCGCCGATCGCATCGACGATGGAGTCGAACACCCGGCCGCGGCCGGGACGGTGCACTGCACTCGTGGCTGACGATGCGTCCATACGAACTCCTGTGTGGCGGCAATGTGCAGGAAATACGCGGCTCTGCTGTCATTAGGGGCAGCTTGTGCGCGCAGTGCAAGTCAGAATACGCTCGGCACAAATTCGCTGCATTGCAAAACCGATTGAGCCGCCAAATAACGTAAAACCAACGCATTTGTGTTGCGACATCGTCAAAGAAATCAGTGTATAGTCTGAGCGACTCAGATCGTAAGCTCAACCGGTTCAGGCAGACCGCAAGGAGGTCACGATGCCAGCAGTTGCTGAAATCCTGTCGACCGTCGCGCCAACCCGATCCGCGTGGATGTGATTTGCCGACCTGCCCGGTCTGTGCGGACTCCATGGTGGCCGCGGAAGCGTCCGCCTATCTGCACGACAACGTCATCAGCTATCTCTGGACCTGCGACACCTGCGGTTACGGTTTCGTAACCAAACATTCGCTGAAGCGGTTCGCCTGCAACTGACATAGCGTTTTCGAGCCAAGTGGGCACCGGTTCGCGTGAAGAAAACGCGTCCAAACAAAAGACACTTCATCGTACAGCGATATCGCCCCGCGCCCAGTCGGCGCGCGTTCGCTCGCGAAAGCTCGCAAATGTGCCGTTCGCGATCGCGTCCCTGATGTCGCCATCAGTTGCTGGTAATAGGCGATATTGATTTCCGACAGCAGCATCGCGCCCAGCGTCTCGCCCGATTTGACGAGGTGATGCAGGTAGGCGCGCGAGCAGGTGCGGGTCGCCGGCCACGCACTTTGCTGCATCGAGCGGCCGCGGATCGTCGGCATGGCGGGCGTTGCGCAGATTGATCTGGCCGAACCGCGTGAACGCCATGCCGTGACGGCCGTTCCGCGTCGGCATCACGCAATCGAACATGTCGATGCCGCGCGCGACCGCCTCCAGCATATCCTCGGGCGTGCCGACGCCCATCAGATATCGCGGCCGATCCTTCGGCAGGAGCGGCGCGACCTCCTCGATCATCGCCAGCATCACCGACTGCGGCTCGCCGACCGCAAGCCCGCCGATGGCGTAGCCGTGAAAGCCGATCTCGACCAGGCCGCGCGCGCTGGCCCGACGCAGTTCGGGCACGTCGCCGCCCTGCGCGATGCCGAACAGCATGTAGCCGGCAGGCGCGCTCTCGAACGCGCGCTTGCTGCGCTCCGCCCAGCGCAACGAAAGCTGCATCGCGCGCTCGATATCGGCGCGCTCGGCCGGCAGCCGCACGCATTCGTCCAGCTGCATCGCGATGTCGGAGCCGAGCAGCCGCTGCACCTCGATCGAGCGCTCCGGCGACAGCTCGACCTTGGCGCCGTCGATATGCGAGCGGAACGTCACGGCGTGCTCGCTCACCTTGCGCAGTTCCGGCAGCGACATCACCTGGAAGCCGCCGGAATCGGTCAGCATCGGTCCGTTCCAGCCGGTAAAGTTCTGCAGGCCGCCGAGGGCGGCGATCCGCTCGGCGCCCGGCCGCAGCATCAGATGATAGGTGTTGCCGAGCACGATATCGGCGCCGGCGTCGCGCACCTCGCGCCAATGCATGCCCTTCATGGCGCCGGCGGTGCCGCACCGGCATGAAGGCCGGCGTCCGCACCACGCCATGCGGCGTGGTCAGCGTGCCGGTGCGCGCCTCACCGTCGGTCGCGAGTAGTTCGAAATGATTGGGAAGGCTCATATGTCGGCTTATCGCGTAACCACGCACGTCCGATGCAACCTCGTTGAGCCATAAACCATGGCAAAAGCCGTTGACGAGTCGACCTGTCTTGCCCATATGGTCCCGCGCCATGATGACGATCAGCGAAACGCACCACGAAAACCGGCAAGCCCTCGCGGGCTTCGGGAGTCGTGCGCGCGTAGTTGAACGACCGCATCATCTCAACCGAAGCCCCGCCCTTATAGAAGGTCCGGGGCTTTTTTATTGCCTGCTGCATGATCCGGAAAAGTGGGCACCGGTTTTCCCTCGCGACAAACGCGGAACGCGTTTGCGCGGAGATCATGCTCAAGACCACTAAAGGAGACCAAAGTGACGAACGATCCCGTTGTTGCCATTGCCGGCGTGACCGGCGCTGTCGGTGCCGAATTCATCGCCACCATGGACAAGCGCGGCTTCCGCGTCGGCAAGCTGAAAGCGCTGGCGAGCGCGCGCTCGGCGGGCAAGAGGCTCATGTTCCGCGGGCGAGAGATCGTCATCGAGGAGCTGACCGAAGACTCCTTTGAGGGCGTCGACATCGCGCTGTTCTCGGCCGGCAGCGGCATTTCCCGGAGATTTTCCCCGATCGCGGTGAAGGCCGGCGCCGTCGTCATCGACAATTCCTCTGCCTTCCGCATGGACCCGGACGTGCCGCTGGTGATCCCCGAGATCAACGCGCGCCGCATCCGCGAGCACAAGGGCATCATCGCCGTTCCCAATTGCTCGGCGATCACCGCGCTGGTGCCGCTGTGGCCGATCCATCGGCAAAACCGCATCAAGCGTCTGATCCTGTCGACCTATCAGGCGGCGAGCGGCGCCGGCGCCGCCGCCATGGAGGAACTGGTGGAATCGACCCGCGCCAGCCTCGACGGCCGAGGCGTATCAGCCGAAGGTGATGCCGCACCCCTATGCGTTCAACCTGTTCAATCACAACACCGCGATCGATCCCGAGACCGGCTACAATGACGAGGAGACCAAGGTCATCAAGGAGACCCGGAAAATCTTCGAGGACGACCGCATCGCCATCGGCGTGACCTGCGTGCGCGTGCCGGTGCTGCGCGCGCATAGCGAGGCGATCACCTTCGAATGCGAAAAGCCGATCACGGAGGACGAGGTCCGCGCCATCCTGTCGGAGGCGCCCGGCGTGAAGATCGTGGACGATCGGGTCAACAACTATTTCCCGATGCCGATCGACGCCGTCGGGCCAGGACGACGTCCTGGTCGGCCGCATCCGCAAGGATCTCAGCGATCCCACGGGCCATTCGATCTCGATGTTCGTGGCGGCGGACCAGCTGCTGAAGGGAGCCGCGCTTGAACGCGATCCAGATCGCGGAATTGCTGCCGCAGCGCGCGATGGTTTGATCCGAAAGATCCGGCATTGGCCTCGACGCTTCCGCGAGTTCGTCCGACCGGGGTTTTATCGTTTCTTCCGAGAGGAAGCGGCGTTCACAACGCGTCCGGCTCGTCATGCTGCCAGCGACCGATCACGCCGGCAACCGCCGCGCCGAGGATGGGCGCCAGCCAGAACAACCAGAGCTGCGCGATATACGCTCCGCCGGCAAACAGCGCCGGGCCGGTACTTCGCGCCGGATTGACCGAGGCGTTGGTGACCGGGATCAGGAAGAGATGAATGAGCGTCAGGCAAAGCCCGATCGGCAACCCGGCAAATCCGACCGCCGCGCCTTTCGAGGTGGTGCCGATGATGACGTACAAGAAGAAGAAGGTCGCGATGACTTCACTCAGGAAGCACGACACCAGACCGTATTTTCCGGGGCTGAGATCGCCGTAGCCGTTGGACGCAAATCCACCGGGAACCCATCCGGGTTTGCCCGAGGCGATCACATAGAGCACCGCAGCCGCCGCGATGGCGCCGGCCACCTGTGTGAGGATGTAGGGAAGAACGTCGGCCGCCTTGAAGCGGCCTCCGGCCCAGAGCCCAATGGTAACGGCACAATTGAAATGCCCGCCGGAGACGTGGCCGACCGCATAAGCCATGGTCAGTACGGTTAGTCCGAAGGCCAGACCAACTCCCAGGAATCCGATACCCAGCGATGGGAAGCCCGCAGCGAGCACGGCACTGCCGCAACCAGCGAATGTCAGCCAGAACGTGCCAAGGAATTCGGCGCCAAGACGTCGCCACATGACCATGCCTCCCCGCGTGGCGTGGTCTGTCTATTATCACATTTCTTCATGTCCGAATTGGGGAGCCGCTTGCGGCATGCGCTAACTTTTCTGCGGTGACCAGCCGTAAGCCTTGGCGCATGCACCGCCCATCAGCATTGCGCGCTCGTTGTCGCTCAGGCGGCTGGTCTTAAGGAAGGGCTCGACGGCCCGCTCGTAGTTGACGACCGCGAACGCGCGCGTCCAGTCCGTGCCCCACAAGCAGCGATCGAAACCCCAGGCATCGAACACGCGGGCGAGCGGATCCCAAATGTCCGGGAAGGGATACGGCTCCCGCGACAGCGTGCAGGCACCGCTGACCTTGATCACCGCGTTCGGGCGCTTGGCGAGTTCCAGCACCTTCGGAAGGTCGGTCCATGGCTGCGGCGGCGCGGGCGGCACGCGCGGCTGCACGATGGCCAGATGGTCGATGATGAATCGCGTGTCGGGATGGCGATCGATCAGCGCAGTGCCCGCGTCCAAATTGCCCCAGCACAGGATGTTGACCGGAAAGTCGTAGCGGACGGCCGCGCGCGCAATCCGGTCGAGGCCCGGGTCGTTCGGCTCGCGCTTGGCCTCCTTCGTCAGCATGATGCGGATTCCGACCGTGCCCGGCGTCTTCTTCCAGTCGGCGACGACATCGGCGACCGCCGGATCGTCCGGGTCGACCGGCTTGACGATGGCGAACCGGCCGGGATGGGCCCGTTGCACTTCCACGGCGTAGCTGGCGTCGTAGCGATACATGGAAAAGGCGGAGATGAAGATCGCGCCGTCGACGCCGACCTTGTCCATCGCCGCCACCATCTCGTCACCCGTGACGTGATCGGGCCAGTTCGGCACACTGTGCCAAGGTCGCTTCGAAGTGTTCGCCTCATAGGCGTGGACCTGGGAATCGATAATCGTCATCGGGGAAGCTCCTCCATGCCAGGCGAGTTTGGACAATGCAGCAGGTTCGTGTCCAGAGGGCAAAGCTGCTGCGCGTTGCGGTGCAACGCGAGCTGTTTCAACGGACTTGAAAAACCAGCTTGCCCCGAAAGTGGCGGGATTCGCTCAACTTGTGCGCGGCCGCCGCTTCGCTGAGCTGATAGCGTGTCACTTCCGGCGGACGGACGGCCCCCAACGCAACCAGCGCCACGATGCGCTCGACATGTGGCCGATCACGTCCGACGACGGGCCGCAGCGCGACGACATCGCTGCGGTCCGGCTTTGGTGCCTGTGCCCCGGAGGCAATAAAGGCCGCCCGACCGCCTGACTTCAGCACAGCAAACGATCGCTGCGCGACATCTCCGCCGACGGTATCGAAGACGGCGTCGCAGTCTCTCACGACCTTGGTGAAATCCACTGCATTGTAGTCGATGATCTCATCGGCCCCAATTTTGCGCAGATAATCATGGTTCGACGCGCTTGCGGTCGTGATCACGCGAGCACCCAGATGTTTTGCCAACTGTATGGCAAAGCTCGCGACACCGCCCGCTCCACCCTGGATCAGGATCGTCTCGCCTGCCTTCAGTTTTATCGTGTCTTCGATGGCGCAAATCGCCGTCAACCCGGCGAGCGCCAGCGCAGCGGCATCGACATGCGACAGGCGATCGGTCTTCTTTGCGACGATCGCTGCCTTGATCGCAATCTTCTCGGCATAAGCGCCCTCCTGACCAACGTCGCAGACGGCGAAGACCTCATCGCCAACACGCAGATCGCTGACACCTTCCCCAACTGCTGAAACGACACCGGAGAAATCCCGTCCAAGAATGTAGGGGAATCGCGAAAGCTGGTTCGATTTGCCCTCACGCACCTTCCAGTCCGCGCCATTGACGCTGGCGGCGACAATATCAACCACGACCTCGCCGGGCGCGGCCACGGGATCCGGCATCTCGCCGAATTTCAGAACCTCCGGCCCGCCGTGTCGTTCGATGAAGGCAGCTTTCATTGGCCCCTTGAAAAGCTCGCGTTAGCGGCGACCGCTGAAGGCAAACGGAGAAGCGCCAGGCAGAGAGAGTGAATTGATGTCGCTGTCGATGCGCCCCGACTGTTGGGTGTAGCCGAACCCGAGTGACAGGCTGACATTCGACACCGGCTGGAATTCGACGCCCGCATGCGCGCTATAGACGGGCAATGTGCCGGACGTGGAGTCGAAGGGAGCAAAAGGGCTACCGATGCCGGTATTATATTTCAAGGTGTCGAAACCGGCATAGACCGTGAGGGGCAACTCACTCGCGTTTTTGAAGTTGTAGCCGAACTGCACGCCTTCGGTATAGAGCGAGCCGAAGTTGCCAAAAGCTGCATTCTGGTTGATGCCGCTCGCGCTCAAACCCATGCCGCCGCGTTCGCTGCCGACAAACCAGCCGTTCGGAAAATTGTAGCGCATATAGGAAAAGCCGCCGCCTCGGGCGTCACTGCCGTCAAAGCTCGGAAAGTTGCCGTAAGTGTTCGAGTTCTGGCCGCCGGTCAGATTGCCACCGAAGCCGACGGGCCAGCTTGGGATCAAATATGTCACAGGGGCAGCTTGGGCATGGGCGGTTCGCCCGCCCAGACAGAGCGCCGCCAATACCAATGCGAGACCTAATCTGGTTGAGAAAGTAGACATCCGCGCTACCGCCAAGTGTCCTGAAATTATAGGCTCCAGATATCAAGAACGCCAGTGCGGCGCCACTGGCCGTCGCATCACCAAAGATGACAGGATAACCGGGTGTTGCATGACTGTTCCATTCGCGCATGGCACCGGTTAGGCACCGGGAACAGACGGCGATGCCCGTTGATCTCGTGTATTGGCGGGGTGGGAAGATGATTGTTGTGTTGCGTCGACCGGTTGAGCCGGCACCCCGAAAGCGGACATTCGCGGCTACGGTTGGAATGTCCGCTTTGTGCCGCATGCCGCGAGACCAGCGCCGTTTTGCATGTCATACGCCAGCAGCTCCGCGCCGGTCTCCGTCGCATCCATGATCCGCTTGCCGATCAGATCACGCAGCGTCTCGGAGGTGCCGCCACCGAGCGTGCCGTAGCGCGCCCCGCGATAGAGACGCGACACCGCGAATTCGTCGGTGAAACCGAATCCACCATGCAACTGGATCGCCTCGCTGGTGACCCGGTTGGACATCTCGTTGCACGTGATCTTGGCCACCGCCGCCATGAAAGGATCGGGAAACGGATTGGCCGTGATGCAGGCACGATAGAGGATGCTGCGGGCCACCTCGATTTCGCGGTACATCTCCGCGAGTTTCCAGCGCACGCCTTGAAAGTCGCCGATCGCCTTTCCGAACACCGTTCGGTCTCTGACATAGTTGCGGGCTTCTTCAAAAGCGCCCTCGGCCAGCCCCAGCGATATGCTCGGATTGAGGCAGCGCTGCGTATTGAAGGCGTTCAGCAGTTTTCGAAAGCCGTCGTCGCGAATCACAAGATTCTCCAGCGGCAATTCGCAATTGTTGAACTGGATCTCGTGGAGGTTCTCGCCTCCCATGGTGTGATAGGTCCCGGTCACCTCGAAACCCGGCGTATCGGGCTCCAGCAGAACGCAGCCGATACCCTCGCGGCCGGCCTTGCCGTCGATCCGCGTGAAGATGACGAACATGCCGGCCTCCCTCGCCCGGCTGATCAGCGTCTTGGTCCCATTGAGAATGACGCGGTCGCCCTTGATGACGGCGTTGGTCCGGTAGTTTGCCACGTCGGTGCCGGCGTGCGGCTCGGTCATGCAGACGGCCAATATGCAATCGCCGGAGACCACCTTCGGAAGAATTCGCTCGCGAATAGCGTTGGGAGCGTAGGTCGCGATCACCCGGGTCTGAACACCGGCCTCGCCGAGGGTGGCCATGGCCGTAACATAACAAGTCTTTGCAATCTCCTCGAGTACCAGCGCCGTATCGAATACCGGCAAGCCAAGGCCGCCATATTCTTCGGGGACCGACATGCCGAGCACGCCGACATCGGCGAGCTTCCTCATGTTCTCCCAAGGGAACGTGCCATCCATATATTTTTGCGCGTTTGCCTTGAACTCCCCCTGCGCGAGGTCGCGCACGGCGGCCACCATCCGCCGCTGCTGTTCGGTGAGTTGAAAGTCCATTGCTTATCCTCCCGGACGTTCGCCTGCTCGCGCCAGAGCGGACGGGCTAGGTTGTCCGACAGCGTATCGACGGATTCCGCGGCGGTCGATTCAAACCAACCCTGCGCATGCACGCATCAATCGCCCGCGCGAAACAGTAGGCAGGCATCGCCATAGGAATAAAACCGGTAGCCGCCTGCGATCGCGTGGGCATAAGCGCGTTTCATCGCATCGAGGCCGGAGAACGCCGAGACCAGCATGAACAGCGTCGAGCGCGGCAAATGAAAATTGGTCAGCAGGATATCGACCGCGCGAAAGCGATAACCGGGCGTAATGAAGATCGAGGTCTCGCCCTCGAACGGCGCGATCGCGCGGTCCGCCGCAGCAGCACTTTCCAGTAGCCGCAGCGAGGTGGTGCCCACCGCCACGATCCGGCCGCCGTTGGCGCGGGCGGCGTTCAGCGCAGCAGCAGTGGAAGCGGAGACAAACCCCCATTCGGCGTGCATCTTGTGGCCGGCCGTGTCGTCGGCCTTCACCGGCAAGAAGGTCCCTGCCCCGACATGCAGCGTCAGCCGATGCAGTTCGACGCCGCGGGCCCTCAAGGCTGTCTCGAGCGCCGGCGTAAAATGCAGGCCTGCCGTGGGAGCCGCGACCGCGCCCTCTTTCGCCGCGAACATGGTCTGGTAGTCGGCCGCATCCTTCTCGTCGGCTGGGCGTTTCGAGGCGATGTAGGGCGGCAGTGGCGGTTGGCCGAGATCGGCAATCGCCTGATCGAGCACGGCGCCATGAAACGAAAACGACAGCGTGACCTCGCCTTCAGCGCCCTTGGCCTCGACCTCGGCGTCGAGATGGCCGAGCAGGCATACCTTGCCTTCATTGCCAAAGCGGATCCGGTCGCCCGGCACTAGCTTCTTTGCCGGCTTGACCAACGCCTGCCAGCGCGAGCCGTCGAGCCTTTTGATCAGCGTCGCCTCGATCTTGGGTTCGGTCGCACGGCCGATGCGGCGGCCGGTGAGTTGCGCTGGTATCACCTTGGTGTCGTTGACGACGAGCTGGTCGCCGGGCTCGAGCCATTGCGGCAGTTCGCTGATGACCCGATCACGCAACACGGCGTCGCCTTGCACCACCAGCATCCGCGCGGCATCGCGCGGGCTTGCCGGACGCAGCGCGATTGAGGCTTGCGGCAGGTCGAAGTCGAAGAGATCGGTGCGCATGTCAGCTTCTAGCCGGCAAAATTGCGTTTGACGATCGGGCGCAGACGATTGCGCAGCCAGATCAATCCAGGATCCCGGCTTCTACCCTGGCACCAGACCATCGCGTGCGGCAGCGGCGGAAGCGGAAACGGCACTTCGCGGCTATCGAGCTTGTAGGCGTGAAGCGTCTCCGTCATCGAAAGCGTCGGCAAGGTCGCAAGCATTTCTGTTCCCGCCAGGATCGGCGCCACGGCCGAGAAGTTCGGCACCCAACCGGCGATCGTTCGCTCCAGCCCCGCGGCCGCGGCAGCCACGTTGACCGGGCCGGCGAGGCTGTCGCCGACCCTCACCACCAGATGTGGCCATCGCGCCCAACTCTTTCGTCCCCAGTCGGAGAATGCCGGGTGTTCCTCGCGCCCGAAACAGCGCCATGCCAGTGCACCGACCGCTTCACCGGCAACGCCCGGCGGCCAACGCAGTTCTGCGGGCACGATCGCGATGTCGATCTGACCTTCGGCGACATCCAGCAAGGTCGGCTCGCGCGGCGCCGTCCATTCGATGGCGACCGAAGGCGCCTCTGAGCGCAGCCTGCACAACAGATCGGCGAACAGCGTCAGCATGAAATCGGGTGCCGCGAGCCGGAACACCCGGCGCGAGTTTTGGGGATCGAAAACATGCTGTGGCGAAAGCACGCGCTCGATCCCGCGCAGCATGGGCCGGGCCTGCTCGATCAGATCGAGCGCAAAAGCGGTCGGCTGCATCCGCACGCCAGCCTTGATCAACAAGGGATCACCAAGTTGGCTGCGCAAGCGGGACAGCGAGTGGCTGACGGCCGATTGTGTCCGGCCAAGCCGGTCTGCCGCCCTGGTGACATTGCGTTCGGTCATCAAAACCTCGAACACCACCAAGAGGTTGAGGTCGAAGCGACGTAAATCGATTTCATGCATGATAGGCCATGATTACTCATTAGATCGATTATCGAATAAAGCGCATATCGCCGCGGGGCCTGCAATCAAATCATTGGAGCCACCATGAAAAAAACATCCGCCGTCTCGGCCGCAGTTGCCGCCCTAGGCTTGCTTACATCGTCGGCCCGGGCCGAGATCAGCGCTGAGGCAGCAAGCACCAGCGTCGCGCCGTTCTACAAGGCCCTCAATGCAGAGTTCGCCAAAGACAGCCCCGAACTCATTAGGCAAGCGACAGCACCGCAGTGGCTCTCCTGTCGGGGCAACGACATCTGCGTCAGCCGCGATGAGGTCATCGCGGGCATGGGACAACGTCTCAAGTCCGTCCCGGACCTGAAATGGGAAATCAAGGAAATCTTGGTCTCGGGCAATGAGGTGACCGTGCGCGGCGAAGCAACTGGCACACCGGCGGGCGAATTCATGGGCGCAGCCCATACCGGCAAATCGTTCAAGCTGATGTCGATTGATGTTCACACGCTTGAAGGCGGTAAAATTGTCCGCACCTATCATATCGAGGATTGGTTGGGTGCGGTCCGCCAGCTCTCAGCGAAGTAACCTTTTCGCCCGCGGCTTGAACGCGCAAAGGCTATCGCGCATGGCGCGGCCGCGCTCCAGCTTTCTCAGGTAACGTCATTCCGGAGGCCACGCGAGGCGGGACAATCTGGAATCTCGAGATTCAGGGTTCACGCGGAGCCTGTCATCGGGCGGCGCAACGCGCCGACCCGTTGGCGCGCCCCGGAATCACGGTGGATTCACGCCGCATCGGCGGCCATGTGTGCTTTGACGATCTTGTCCGGATTCTTCACCGGCTCGCCGCGCTTGATCTTGTCGACGTTGTCCATGCCGTCCGTCACCTTACCCCAGACCGTGTACTGGCCATTGAGGAAGGAGGCGTCGTCGAAGCAGATGAAGAACTGGCTGTCGCCGGAATCCGGGCTTGCCGCGCGCGCCATCGAAGTCGTGCCACGTACGTGAGGTTCCTTGTTGAATTCGGCCTTCAGCTTCTTGCCGGAGCCACCGGTGCCGGTGCCCTGCGGGCAACCGGTTTGCGCCATGAAGCCCTCGATCACGCGATGGAACACGATGCCGTCGTAAAATCCCTCGCGCACCAGTTCCTTGATCCGCGCGACATGGCCGGGTGCGAGATCCGGACGCATCTCGATGGTGACGGGTCCCTGCGTGGTTTCCAGGATCAAAGTATTTTCTGATACAGCCATGCTCTTTTCTCTGTCGGTTGGGGTAGACGTTTCCTACTGTGGAACTGGACCGCGAACGGCCGGCCGGCGACCGCGCCCGCCATTGATTCCGTAAATGGCATCGGCGTGCAGCGTTGCAACGCCTCCATCACCGCAACACGGTATAGCAGCCGGTCGTTGTCGTCGGCGTGTTCCGATTCGTAACTGATCCTGGGATGGCCCAGGATTTCGCCGGCGCGGTTGAAACTGAAGACTACCGTGATGTCGATCGGATGGGCCCGCGATTCCGGCGGCGGCTTCCAGCAGCTATATAGCTTTGTGAGCACATCCCTGATGGTGTTGATCTCAGCCGCTTGGGCCCGCGCGGCCGTCGCGAGCGGGCCGAATGCGAGCGCCGCGGCAACAACGACCAGCGCATGGCGAGGCCGGCCCACCATGGCTCACTTGACGTCGGATGCGACTTGCACCTTCACCATCTTGTCGGGATCGGTGACGGCACCGCCCGCCGATCCCGGCGGCGCCTTCTTGAGCTTGTCCGCCACATCCATGCCCTGCACCACTTCGCCGATCACGGTGTATTGGCCGTCGAGGCTGCCGCCGTCCGCGAACATGATGAAGAATTGCGAGTTCGCGCTATCGACGCTGTCGCCACGGCGCGCCATGCCGACGATGCCGCGCTTGAAGTGGACGTTGGAGAATTCCTGCTTCAGGTTCGGATATTTGGAGCCGCCGGTGCCGTCGAAATTCTTGCCGTCACCGGTCTGCGCCATGAAGCCGTCCATCACCCGATGGAACGGCACGTTGTTGTAAAAGCCCTCGCGCGCGAGCTGCTTGATCCGTTCGGCATGCTGGGGCGCGAGATCGGTTCGGAGCTTGATGACGATGCGCCCCTTGGTGGTGTCGATGACGATCGCATTCGCCTTGTCGAGATTGGCAGGCAGCGGCTGGGCGATCGCGGGAGCCGCACAGATCAGCGCGGCGAAAAGTGCAAGAATTCGGATCATGGAAACTCCGGACCGGGTGAAGGCGGCAAGGGTCGTAATTGGCGTCGTAAACTAGCCGGCGAATTTAGCCTTGAGGCGCTTGGCAACGGCCTTGGGTACGAAGTTCGAGACGTCGCCGCCCATTGCCGCGATCTGACGCACCAGTGTGGCGGTGATCGGGCGAACCATCGGGGAAGCCGGCAAGAACACGGTCCGGACCTCCGGAGCCATGGTTTCATTCATGCCGGCGATTTGCATCTCGTAGTCGAGGTCGGTGCCGTCCCGCAGGCCGCGGATGAGTATCGTCGCACCTGCCCGCTTCGCGGCGGCGACGGTGAGGTCGTCAAAAGTGATGCAGTCGAAGGCGCAGCCGGCGCTGGCGGCCACCGGCCCAAACACCTCCTGGATCATTGTGAGGCGTTCTTCCACCGAAAACAGCGGCTTTTTGTTGGGATTGACCGCGATGGCCACGATCAGGCGGTCGCAAAGCGTGACCGAATGCCTGACGACATCCAGATGGCCGTTGGTGACCGGGTCGAATGAACCTGGATAGAGCGCAGTGCGGGGCATGGGCCCCTCCCTAGCGCGCCCCGGGCGGCCGGGCAAGCCGCACAGCTTGGATGCGAAAACGAGCCGTTATTTGGTGTCGGCCTTTGAACCAGATCCATAAACCGAGCGTCTTTTAAGGGAAAGCCGGCTTTGTTTCGTCCCGGATTGGGCCACGAAACAAAACTCCGCACCGATGAAACCATTTTCGGCGTTTGGCGAAGACCTCCCGAAACCGGCGTTGGTTAACACTCCAGCCAACGAAACGACGGGCTGCAAAGGCCCACGACAGGGGACCGTCATGATCAAGGCTCTTTCAGCCATCGCTATCGCTGCATTCGTCGCCGCCGCGCTCACTGTTCTTCCCGGTTTCGCCCCCCAGGTCGAAGCCTCCACGCCGCAGCCGCTCGCCAAGGCTGACCGCCTTGATGTCCGCCCGGTCGGGCGCGACTGCTCGCAGCAGGCCTGGCCGAACTTCGAGGCTTCTTGCCTGCGCGCCGCCGTCACCAGGATCTCGATCCGCGAAGCACGGCTGGTAACCGCCGACCGCACGCCGTAGTCGTCCGGGACTTCACCAAACCCCATGGTAATTTGCGGCGTCTCGTCGCAGACTGGTCGTTGATCGCGCCCTTCGGATGATCCGG
The DNA here is from genome assembly GCA_963713785.1 of uncultured Alphaproteobacteria bacterium. Lineage (GTDB taxonomy): Bacteria > Pseudomonadota > Alphaproteobacteria > Rhizobiales > Xanthobacteraceae > Bradyrhizobium. Next base: position 429,055 of record CAVQNB010000001.1, on the reverse strand, counting down.
CGGGCGCGACGCACTTCGCCAAGTTCTTTTGCGCGATGTCCATTTGGGGGTCTGCCAGTGACCAGTTCGCCCGCGATCGCCTCCGGCCATCCGAACGCGCTTCCTCTCGCAACCACCATCGGCGCCCTCGGCGTCGTCTATGGCGACATCGGGACCAGCCCTCTTTATGCGCTCAAGGAAGCCGCCAAGGCGGCCGCGCATGGCGGCGCGCTGAGCCATGAGGCGATCCTCGGGGTGGCTTCGCTGATCCTGTGGGCGCTGATCCTGATCATTTCGCTGAAATACGCGCTTCTAATCCTGCGCGCCGACAACCGCGGCGAGGGCGGCATTGTCGCTTTGCTGGCGCTGCTGCACGCCCGCAACGCCGCACCGGGCACCTGGCGGGCGCAACTCCTGATCGTCGGTCTGGTCGGCGCCGCCCTGCTCTACGGCGACGGCGCCATCACGCCGGCGATATCCGTGCTCAGCGCGATCGAAGGCTTGAAGGTCGACGCCCCCTCGCTGACCCCTGTGGTGGTGCCGGTCACCATCGTCATCCTCGTCGGCCTGTTCGTCATGCAGAAGCAAGGCACCGGCTTCATCGGACAGATTTTTGGACCGGTCATGCTGGGCTGGTTCGCCGTGCTTGCCGCGCTCGGCATTCACGGCATCGTCAAGGCGCCGGCGGTGCTTGCCGCGCTGAGCCCGTTCTACGCCGTCAATTTCCTGTTGCATGAGGATTTCCACATCAGCTTCGCCATCCTTGGCGCCGCCTTCCTGGCGGTGACCGGCGGCGAAGCCATGTATGCCGACATGGGGCATTTCGGCCGCGTTCCGATCCGCCTCGCCTGGTTCACCGTCGCGCTGCCGGCGCTGGTGCTCAACTATTTCGGCCAGGCGGGCTTGCTGATTACGGATGCGACCGCGGTCGACAACCCGTTCTATCAACTGGCGCCCGATTGGGCGCAATATCCGTTGGTCGCGTTCGCGGCGCTCGCCACCGTGATCGCCTCGCAGGCGATCATCTCAGGCGTGTTCTCGCTGACCCAACAGTCGATCCAGCTCGGCTTTCTGCCGCGCATGCAGATCAAGCACACCACCAGCGATGCCATGGGCCAGATCTATGTGCCGCTGGTGAACTGGCTGCTCGCGGCCGCAACGCTGGGCGCGGTGATCGGCTTCGGCACCTCGGACGCGCTTGCCGGCGCTTACGGCATCGCGGTCTCGCTGTTGATGGCGATCACGACGCTGCTCGCAGCCCTGGTTGCGATCCAATGGGGCTATCCGCCGATCCTGGTCATTGCCGTCAACGGCTTCTTCCTGATCATCGATTGCATTTTCTTCGCCGCCAATTCCACCAAACTGTTCGAAGGCGGATGGTTTCCGCTGCTGCTTGCAGCTGCCGTCGCCTTCCTGATGCTGACCTGGCGCGGCGGGGTCAAACTGGTCGAGCGCGCCCGCGGCGCACTTCGCCAGCCCGAGGAGGATCTGATCGAGACCGCGGTCAGCCGTTGCCACGCGCGGCTTCCGGGAACGGCGATCTTCCTGGCATCGACGCCCAATGGCGTGCCTCTGGCGCTGACGCAGTTCGTCAAGCACAATCACTGCCTGCACCAGCGCATAATACTGGTCACCGTGCTGATCGCGGAGCAACCGCGCATTGCCGACGAGGACCGCGCCGAGGTGATCGAGATCATCGAGGGCATCACCCGGGTGATCCTGCATTATGGCTTCATGCAATACCCGACGATCTATGAGGGACTGACGCTCGCCTGCAGGCAGGGCAAGCTGCCCGGCATCGACCTCACCAACATCACCTATTACATCGGCCGCGAAACCATCATTCCGCGCGAGGACATTCCGGGCATGTGGCTGTGGCGCGAAACTATATTTGCGTTCCTGCAACGCAATGCCGAGCGGACCGCAGCCTTCTTCGACGTGCCCGCCCGCCAGGTCGTCGAGTTCGGGACGGAGATCGAGATCTAATTTGGGCGAATAGTGAGTAGCGAGTAGCGAATAGGGAATTTCTATTCGCTTTTCGCTATTCCCTACTCGCTACTCACTATTCGCCCCTTCACTGGCCAAGGATCAACCCAGGCTGGAATACGCATCAATTCGTCGATCCAGCCCACGATGTTGCGATATGGCTCCATCGGCATCTGCGACTCGCGCCAGTAGGTCGCCATCGAGGCCAGCTGGAAGTCGGCGATGGTGAGCCTGCCGCAGGCCACATGTCGCCGCCCCTCCAAATGTCCGTCGAGCACGGCTGCGAACTTGTCGAGGTCTGCCACTTTCGATTTGAGCTGGTCGCAGTTCGGCTTTCCGATTCCAAACGTCGCCTTGACGATGTGCTCGAAATAAAACGGCGCGACCGCCGGCGACCAGTGGCAGTCGTTCCAGGACAGCCAGCGCAAGACCTCGACCTGCTCGGCCGGATCCGATGCCGGCCACATGTCCGATCCCTGCTTGACGCAGAGATGGGCCATGATCGCCGAAGCCTCCCACAGCACGAGGTCGCCATCCACCAGGGTTGGCGCCTTCATATTGGGATTGAGCGCGACGTAGTCCGGCACTTTGAAGCCGCCGGCCATCATGTCGACTTCCACGAACTCCGCTTTCAGGCCGAGATGCTTGACCAGCGCGAGCACGCGCCGCGGCGCTTGTGCCTTGATCCAGTAAATCCGCATGTCGATCCTCCCATTTTTCTGTCCGGCAATCGTTAGGAACGGTGTCGCCGACGTCGCGGCTTCGCCGCCGTGTTGCCGCGTGCTCGATGCGACCGGCGCTTGGCCGGCTCTGCAAACAGCAGCGCGAGATAGAGGCGCAGATGATCGAGGCTTTCGGCCGCGACGGCGGCGCTCCCCTTCGCCTTGGCAAGGATGAAGGCGCCCTGGATGACCGACTGGGTATGGAGCGCGAGGCTCTCGGCGGTCCAGTCGCCGCGCACATCGTATTTCCGCATCGCCTCGCGGATATCGGCCTCGAGCGTTCTCGCATGTCCGCTGATATTTCTTTCGCACGCGGCCAGGATCACGGGATGCGTTGCGTAAGCCTCCTGGACGATGGTCCCGGCGAAGCAGGTGAATTCCGGCAGCTCACCGGTCAGGATCGCCTTGCGGAAGTCGACATAGGCGAGCAGCCGGTCGCGTGGATCTGTGGGGTCATGATAGGGCGCGGCCGCGAACTCCCCGCTCGAGCGCGCGTCCCAATGCGCCACGGCGGCAAGCGCCAAATCCTCCTTGCTCTTGAAATGGTGAAAGAAGCTTCCCTTTGTCAGCCCGGCTTCGGCGCAGACATCCTCGATCCGGGTGGCGGCGTAGCCCTTGGCGCGGACCACCATGAACGTCGCCTCCAGGAGTTTTGCCTTCGATTCATGATGCGGCTGCGTCATCGGTTCCATACCTATTGGTTGATCCTGAGCATACCAACTAGTCGGTATGGATCAAGGGCGATCGAAGCCTGCCCCTGCCCCGCACCGCACCGCGGGGAACCCCGCCGCGGTCGGTGATTGATCAGCGTGTGGATCGGCGTGCGTGACGCGCATGCGTGCAGCGTCGGCGTCATCCCGTTCCCGCGATCATGGCGACGATCCGGTCGATCGTCCAAAACGCGCCCACGGAGCCCACGACGTAGGCCGGGACCAAGCGCGACGGCTGCGGCCAATGAATCCTGAGCAGATCGAAGCAACGCACCAGCAGCAGCATGAGCGCCACGAACGACAGTTGACCAGCCTCGACGCCGATATTGAAGAACAACAGGGCGACGGGAATATCCCCCGACGGCAACCCAAGGCTCGCAAGGCCGCTGGCAAATCCAAGCCCATGCACGAGCCCGAACGCAAAGGCGACGAGCCAGGGCTGGCGCAGCGTGAGGCTCGTCTCGCCCCGCCAGGAGCGCAGCACCTCGACGCCGACGAACATGATTGAAAGCGCAATTGCGGCCTCCAGCGGAGGCGAAGGCACGTGCACATAGCCCAAAGTCGCCGCCGCCAGCGTGATGCTGTGCGCCAGGGTAAATGCCGTGATCGTCTTCAAAAGCATCCACAAGTCGCGCACCATCAGCATGAGGCCGAGCACGAACAGCAAGTGGTCGGTTCCGAACATAATGTGCTCGAAACCGTGCATGAGATAGGCGACCGCAACGGCGGCGATCCCCTGCGAGGCCGCGATCTCCACCCAGGGCTGTGATGGATGCACGAGTGTGGTGGTGTGCGTGCCATCGAGCGCCTGCAGCCGCACCAGAACGTCGGTGATGGTCGCCTGCAGGCCTGCGAATTCGATGCGCTTGCCGGCAAGGCCGGTCTTGCCAGCGTCGATCCATCGACGCTCGAGAAGCAGGCCGGTAAACTCCTTCACCGATGGCGCGGTGATGTTGCGCGTATCGTCGGGGAATTTCAACGCCACCGGCAGATGCATGCCGGCGTTTAACGGGGTGCGCCACAAGACTTCATAGCGGCCCGGGGCTGTCTCGTTGATCTCAAGATAGGCCGGGCGTGAATCGTGCGCCCGCGCAACTGGGCCTTGGCCCAGTACTCCCAGCAGGATCAAGAGAAGCAGCAATCGAGTGAACACCGATGCTCCTTTGGTGGCTCAGCGCGATGCCGCGGCAGCACGGGCCACGGCGCCCCCTGAGATCGCCGGGGCGGCTTCCGGCAGCACGATCTGATAGCGGGCTCTCATGTGATCGAACATCTTGCGTTTCGCTTCGGCGCGTTGCTCATCGCTCCATTCGGATTTGACCCTTGCCTCGATTTCTTCGAAGGCCGGTACCCGGCCAGGTGTGGTTGATTCAACCCAAACCAGATGCCAGCCCAAGCCGAACTCGATGGGTCCCTGCCACTTTCCCGGCTCCAGTCCAGGCAGTGCCTGCGCGAAGTTCATCCCAAAGATATTGGCGACCTGATCAGGGGACCGCTCGGCATAGAAATCCTGGAACATGAAGGGATCCGACAATCCTGCCAGTTCCGGGGACTTTTCCGGCTTGCCGGCAAGCTTTCGCAGTGCCTCGATGGCATTATCGCGCGCGCGGGCGCTGCGCAAATCGGGCGAGAAATACAAGTGGCGAAATGTCACCAGGCTCGGCAGAGCAAAACGCTGCGCGTTCTGCGCGAACCAGCGCCTGAGCTCGTCGTCTGCCGGCTCGCGCAGCGCCGATGCGTCCTCCATGACGAACTCCATCTTTTGCGCCAGGCGGCGTTTTACGATGGTGTCGTCCTTGTCGAGGCCCAGCGCCATCGCCTCGCGGAAGAGTACCTCCTCGCGGATCTTGCCATCGAGAAGATTCCGCATCTCCTCCGGCGTGGGCGGACGCTGCCACTGCGCCATCCAGGCGAGCCGGATCTGCGCCAGGTCATCAGCCGCAATCACAATGCGGTTGGAATCCTGGCGCTGACCAGCGCTGGGATTGAGCGCGTAGTAGACGACGAACAGCGTTGCGCCGATCAGCAGGACGTGCAGCAACGGCTCGCGTAGCCATCGCTCGAGAAGCGAAGGTACCGGCTTGTCCGATGAGAGCTTATCCAAGCCCATGGCGGCGCTCTGTCCGAGGCCCGCTCACTGGCTTATTCCTTCGACCTCATAGTTGGCATAGCCGAACTCGTTGCTGCGCGCTGCGACAAGCTTGTCGCCGAGACGGTAGACGATCACCTCGAAGGGGGTCCCCTCGATCATCGTGACGATACGGCCGTCGCGAATCTCGTAATCCGCTGTGCCCTGCGAGTTAGGATGCATCACGTCGCCCATCTGCTCCGGATCAGGCAGCTTGCCGTTGATGCTCGAGATCATGCGCCGGCCACCGGCCGCGTAGGTGATCTCAAGCTGCTGATCGGTCACGGTGTTGCGGACCTTGAAGGTCTTGCCCACGATCAGGTCGCGCAACTGCGAATCGTCGAGCGCCGCCGCGCCTCTTTGCGCGAGATCGGCGACGGTCTGACCGTGCGGTGCCTTGGCGCGCATGTCCGCCGTCGGCGTGTACCAGATCGGCGAGGTCCAGGCGCGGTCCTGCACGGTCGCCGACACGTTAGTGGGCGGCGGTACCCCCAGTGTCTTGGCGTCGTAGGTGGTCCAGCGCGGGGTGGGTATCTGCAGCACCCGCGCGTAGTAGAATGCATGCAGGCTTGGATCGAAGTTCGGGTCCGTCCACACTGTCTTCAATTCCACGGCGCCGATCGTGTTCGTGTAGCTGGCGTTCTTGATGTCGACCGTATTGCCGACCGGTGGCAGCGTCATATCGTTGCCGCCATAGAGAACATTCTGAATCGGAGCGCGCGTGAGTTTTCGATTGCCTGACCAGGCAACATCATAGACCTTCTCGAAGATCTGGCCGCTCTTGGTCCAGCCCTTGACGATCTGGATGCGGTCCAGGTTGGCCTCGTCGGGGTCTTTGACGGCCCATACGACGAATGTCGGTGCCTTGCCTTTTGGCGCCGCCAAATCGCCGCCCATCGGCACGCCGTTGGCATAGCCGGTCTTGACCCAGTCCTTCTGCTTCAGTACGTCCGGGTCAAAGCTCCACCCCCCGAACAGCCGCACCTTGATGCGCGGGCCGCTGGTACCGAACGTCTCCTTGCGCTGCATGGCGGCGAAGATCGACTCGCGCGTATTCTCCTCGGCCCAGACACCGCCGAGGCCCGAGACGCTGAGCAAATCCATCGTCGCTCCGGCCGTCTCCTTTCCGCTCAGGCGAGTCTGCGGTGTGGCGTCGAGGAGCCCGTGGCCGCCGAAATAGTTCGATTGCAAGTAGGCGACGGCGGTGTCGTGCGAGTCACTCGCGCCCACCACCCCGAACTTGTACGGGTTGTAGCCGCGGGCGTCCTGCATCCCGAGGCCATTCTGGTAGGCCTCCCGAATATAGCTACCGTGGATTTTGGGCGCGCGCGTGGCGCCGCCCAAGAGATAGGTGAAAATCTCGAAATTCGCGAATTCGTCGTTGGGCGAAAGGCTCGGATGGGTCTCCGACGTGCCCTTGAGCTGGGTGATTTCCGACAGCGGTTCGTTGTTGATCCGGTCCTGCGCCCAGGCCGCGTCGATCGGACGCCCTTTGCTGTCGACATCCAACGGAAACATAATGCCGTCTGACAGATTGGCGTTGTGCGAGATCGCGAGCAACTCGATTACCCGCTCGGCGCTGCGCGTCCATCCATGACCAGAGATCCTCGGGATGTGTTGAATCGATGGAGCTGTATGGAACCTCCGGTACTCTCTTCGTGTCCTTGAAGATCACATTGCGATGCATATTGCTGTTGTTCGGCGTCGAGGTCCATTCATAGGCCGCAAAGGTCGTGAACTTTCCCGGTTGATAGTATTTGTCGGCGATCGCGACGGTCTGTTTCCAGACGCTGCCGGCCACTTGAGGGTCTGTGAGCTCCTTGATCGGCTCGTTCTTGAGCAAGGAAGTCCCGAGGAAAAGGTAGATCTTCTGGATATCGTCCTTGCTCTGGACTTTCAGTTTCTCGGCAATGGGCAGCTTGCTCAACGCTGAGCTGGGATCATTGGCGAGCCTGACCGTGCCAACGTACTCAGCGTGATCGGTCACCGCCTGGAAGTCGAGCGGGTGCTTGAGCTGCACCATGTAGCCACCGGGGTGCTTGATCGGCTGGCCGAGGGCGTATTTGTACGCTTCTTCCGGCCCGGTGACCGTGTTGCCGAACACGTAGGCGTCGAACGACCAGCTTGTATGGACATGGGTCTGGCCGAAATAGACGTTCCGCTCGGGGTTGCCTTGGGCGAAGCTCGGCGAAGCGGCAAGGATGCCGACCCCAAATCCAAGCGCCGTCATCGCAAAGCCGCAGCCAATAGATCTCCGCAATGTCATGACGTTACTCCAGCGTTGAGTTGGATTTTCACGACGGTTCGATGCGTCCCATCGTGATTGGGGTGGCAGGATATTGCTCAGGGCCAAATCTGCTCCGCGTCGAGCCTGGACGAGGATGAGCTGCGACCGAACGATGCGGCAAGAATGCGGTGACCAAGACGTCCGCTGCTGCAACATCGAGCGCGATGGATCGTCGGCGTCCCTTCAAGTGGCACCGACGACCTAACTCTGGCGCAACAACACGGCTTCCCATAGCGCCTCGCGTTGATGAGTTCAGCGTTTGGCAATCGCCGCGCCGAGTATCGCTGAAAAATACAAATCTTCAATCTAACAACCGTGTGCTCGGAACGCTCGAGGCATACAGCACTCTCGACCGTCGGAGCGTCAGCGGCGGGAGCACGACAAACCGCGTGCAATGCAAAAACTTGCGCCTTTCATTCGACTGCGTTGGTAACCGCCGGCAACTATTTGCCAAATTCATCAACAAACGAGCTCTCTAGCTCAGCGTGCGCCTCATAAGCCTCACAATTTTCGAATTTTGCCCGGAGAGAGCGAAATTGAGCAGGCTGCTATGCGCAACTAGCGCTGATATGTTCGCAAGAGTAGGGACTTCGCACGTTGAAATGCGTCATACGTGCGTAAGACATGCAGCCTATCATTGGCGATCGGGCGCTGGCGCATTGCAACTAACTAACTAACTACAAATTTCGACCAGTTGCATTTGACGACCAACATTGACCATGGGACAACAAGCGTGGGCAGGTTTGTTGGAAGATGCTCCTTCTATGAGCAAGGGAGGTCGCTATGAAACAAGTCGGTCTGAAACGAGCATTCTTGATTGCCGCCGTTGTTACCTGCGGAGTTTTCGGTTCTATCGGCTGGTCGCAAAACGACGGTCTCTCATTGTCCGTAACCAGCGCGCAAGCCCGGGTCGGTCGCCCCTTGACGCCTGTGAGCGGCGCCGGCGTTGCGCGCCGGACGACACGTCGAGCGGTCGTGGGAGGAGCGGCCGTAGGTGCCGCCACAGTAGGCGCAGCCACAGCCTGTCACCGCGTCCTGGTGAACGGGGCGTATGTCTGCCGCTAAGCGGCCGGCTGCAGTAGAGACATCGGAGATGAAGGCGCGCCGCTCGTAACGCGCTCCCGCCGCTCGGTTCCTAAGCACCGCATGATCGCGGTTGCCGTTGCCGCGACCGCGGTTGCGGCTACCTGCCTCGGGGTGCTTGGTCAGGCACGTCTGATGTCCGCTTGTCCGCCGATAGCGGCGCCATGGCAGACGTCGCCGGAGGTCGCAAAAGGGCCGATATTGTTGCAAAAGTCTTTTTGGGGTGGCGAACCAAAATTCTCAGAGCCGCTGATGCGTCCTACGCGCGGCGACGTGAGGTACCTTATCGTTTCACCCAAAATCGATCACCGATCTCCGTAGTGGCGTTGAAAAGCGACGCAACAGCAGAGAAGTCCAATGATCAGCTTTCGCGAGATTTTTAGGGTTGTTCGATTTTCGACTTTTGCAACAAAATCGGCCATTTGCTGACGTCGGGTGCGGGGGCATGCGGTGGGGCCAAATATCCGCATATCGCGGATGAGCACTGGGCCGTCGAGGCGAGGCAAGCCATCGACCCATACAGCGACAAATCTGAAACGATGACTTTCAATTATTGCTGTTTCGCGATGGGCCCAACGACCGCATGTTGCTAGCGCCTACAAGGAGTCGTCTGATGAACCAGCATGCCAGCAAAAAGAGCGTCCCGCTGTCTGTGGGCGCAGATGTGAGGGGTATCGAGACGCTGCTCAACCGCAATCTTCCGGAAGTTTTCGGTGAAGGTGATCCCGCTCGCCGAAGGGCCGCAATTCAGGAACTTTACACCGAAGACTGTGTGCTGTTCGCGCCGCCCGGCACTTTTGTCGGTCGCGACGCACTGGACAAGTTCGCCGGCGATCTTCGAGCGACGCATCCCCATTATGTCTATACGCATCATGGCGCGCCCCAGGTCCTGCACAATTCGGGACGTCTGGCGTGGGGCTCGGGGCCGAAGGGCGAAACACCCGCGTACACCGGTGTCGATTTCATCATCGCACGCGACGGCAAGATCGCGGCTCTTTATGTTTACCTCGAACTCGCCGCCCACATAATGTGCGAACGGGAATAGGTCGTCCTACTTGACTAAAGGGCACCCGTCTTAGCGGTGAGGCTCACCACAATCGGCTTGCCAGAAAGCTCCTGTCTCGACTGAAGCCCGGATCGATGCTGCTTGCCGACCGTGGCTATGACGCCGATCGGATTCGAGAGCTTGCCCTGAAGAACGGCGCGTGGGCCAACATCCCACCCAAAAGCAATCGCACCGATCCGATCTGCTTCAGTCGGTATCTCTACCGTGCTCGCAACCGGGTCGAACGGTTCTTCAATAGGATCAAGCAATGTCAGCGGGTGGCAACGCGCTACGACAAACTTGCCGCCAACTACTTGGCCTTCGTCCAGCTTGCGTCAATCAGGCTGTGGCTGCGCGCTGATGATGAGTTCACGCTCCAGATTGGGCGAACAGCGAGTGGCGAATAGCGAGTAGAAATTCCCTATTCGCTACTCACTATTCGCCCCGCCGTTTTCGCCGTTTTCCGCGTCGTCGCCGATATGCTCGACCGACACCACGTGCTCGTCTTCGGCGGTGTCGAACACGATGACGCCCTGGGTCGATCGCCCGGCGATCCGGATATCCTCGACCGGACAGCGGATCAACTGGCCCTTGTCGGTCACCAGCATGATCTGGTCACTATCCTCGACCGGGAACGACGCCACCAGCTTGCCGTTGCGGCCGTTGACCGACATCGCGACGATGCCCTTGCCGCCGCGCCCCGTGGTCCGGTACTCAAACGACGACGAGCGCTTGCCATAGCCGTTCTCGCTGATGGTCAGCACGAACTGCTCGGCGGCCGACATTTCGACGTAACGCTGCTCGCCGAGCTCCATGGTGCCGGCGGCCTCTTCGGTGTCGATCCCCGCCTCCTCCTCCGCACCGCCCCTTCGCACCGCGTTGGCCCGGCGCAGATAAGCGGCGCGCTCCTCGGCATCGACATCCATGTGGCGCAGGATGGTGAGCGAGATCACCTTGTCGTCCTTGGGCAGTGCGATACCGCGCACGCCCATCGAGGTGCGGCCGGTAAATACCCGCACATCGGTGACCGGGAAGCGGATACACTGGCCGCCGGCAGCGGTCAAAAGCACGTCATCGCGCTCGGTGCAGATCTGCACGTCGACGATCGCTTCATTTTCGTCGAGCTTCATCGCGATGATGCCGGAACGGCGGACGTCGACGAAGTCGGACAGCTTGTTGCGGCGGACATTGCCGCCGGTGGTCGCAAACATCACGTCGAGCTCGCCCCAGGAAGACTCATCCTCCGGCAGCGGCATGATGGTGGTGATGCGCTCGCCCTGCTCCAGCGGCAGGATGTTGATCAGCGCCTTGCCGCGCGCATTCGGCGCCGCCATCGGCAGCCGCCAGACCTTTTCCTTGTAGACCTGGCCGCGCGAGGAGAAGAACAGCACCGGCGTATGGGTCGAAGCCACGAACAGGCGGCTGACGAAATCCTCCTCACGGGTCTGCATCCCGGCGCGGCCCTTGCCGCCGCGGCGCTGCGCGCGGTAGGCCGACAGCGGCACCCGCTTGGTGTAGCCGGCATGCGACACGGTGACCACCATGTCCTCGCGCTGGATCAGGTCTTCGTCCTCGACCTCGTCTTCCTGGTCGATGATGACGGTCTTGCGCGGGGTGGCGAATTCCGCCTTCACCTCTGAAAGCTCGGTCTTGATGATGGCCTGGATGCGCGCGCGCGAGCGCAGGATGTCGAGATAATCGTTGATTTCGAGCGCGAGCTTGTCGAGCTCCTCGGAGATCTCTTCGCGTCCGAGCGCGGTCAGCCGCTGCAGCCTGAGATCGAGAATGGCCTTGGCCTGTTCCAGCGACAGCCGCGCGGTGCCGTCTTCGGCCAGCCGATGCCTGGGATCGTCGATCAGCGTGATCATCGCGGCAACCTCCTGCGCCGGCCACTCGCGCGACATCAAGGTTTCGCGGGCGGTGATAGGATCGGGCGAGGTGCGGATCACGCGGATCATTTCGTCGATATTGGCAACCGCAATGGCGAGGCCGACCAGGATGTGGGCGCGGTCGCGGGCCTTGTTGAGCAGGTACTTGGTGCGCCGCGTCACCACCTGCTCGCGGAAGCCGATGAACAGCGTTAGCAGGTCCTTCAGCGTCATCGTTTGCGGGCGACCCGAATCCAGCGCCAGCACATTGGCGGCAAAATTGGTCTGCAGCGGTGTGAACCGATAAAGCTGATTCAGCACGACATCGGCGAGCGCGTCGCGCTTCAATTCGACCACGACGCGAACACCTTCGCGGTTGGATTCGTCGCGCAGCTCGGAGATGCCCTCGATCTTCTTCTCGCGATGCAGTTCGCCCATGCGCTCGACCATGGTCGCCTTGTTCACCTGGTAGGGAATCTCCGTGATGATGATCGTTTCGCGATCTTTCCGGCGGGAGTCGATCGTGACTTTGCCGCGCATCACGATCGAACCGCGACCGAGATGATAGGACGAGCGGATGCCCTGGCGTCCGAGGATGATGCCGCCGGTCGGGAAATCCGGTCCCGGGATGATGTTGATGAGATCATCGATGGACAGCGCGGGGTTGTCGATCAGCGCCATGCAGGCGTCGACGACTTCGCCGAGATTGTGCGGCGGGATGTTGGTGGCCATGCCGACCGCAATGCCGCCGGCGCCATTGACCAGCAGATTCGGAAATCTCGCCGGCAGAACCGACGGCTCTTTTTCGGAGTTGTCGTAGTTGGGCTGGAAATCGACCGTGTCCTTGTCGATATCCTCGAGGATCGCGAGCGCGCGATCGCGTCAGGCGCGCTTCGGTGTATCGATAGGCCGCCGGCGGATCGCCGTCGACCGAACCGAAATTGCCCTGGCCGTCGATCAGCGGCACGCGCATGGAGAAATCCTGCGCCATGCGCACCATCGCGTCGTAAATCGACTGGTCGCCGTGCGGATGATATTTACCGATCACGTCGCCGACGACGCGCGCGGATTTGACGTATTTCTTGTCGGGCGTGTAGCCCTGCTCGTACATCGAATAGAGGATGCGCCGGTGCACCGGCTTCAGGCCGTCGCGCGCATCCGGCAGCGCGCGCGCCACGATCACGCTCATGGCGTAATCGAGGTATGAGCGTTTCATCTCGTCGAGGATGGAAACGGGGCGAATATCTGAGGGCGCCGGCGGCTCGCCGGGCTTGTCGTCTTCGTTGTCGGCCAAAGGGAAATCCGGTCAGTTTTTAGTCGAGAATCATATAGCGCATCGAGAGCTCCAATAACCACCCCGAACGCTTCAGCGCCAGCGCTTTTTCCCTTCGTTTTTACAGAGACTTACGGGCGGTGCTGAAGGCTTTGGATCGCTCTGGAAAACCGCCCCCGGAACGGCCGTCCAGCCGACCGCTCGCGACCCTAGTTCCCGAACACCACGCTATGCATGATCCGCCCCGGTAGCAGCGTGAACAACCCCGCGATCACCAGCGCGCCGGCAAACATCGAGATCATGATGCGGCGATGTGCGGCGACGCGGTGGGTGTGCGCCCTCCACACCGCGAGCGGCAGCATCACGAGCACGAAGATCGATAGCAGATGGATCGGGCTCCAGGGCCCGACCAGCCTGATCTGATGAATCCAGAACGAAGAGATCGCCACAGCCGCCATCAGGCCGACCCAGATCCAGCCGATCGTCCGATGCGGCAACGTTCTCTTGGGGGCCGCGAACTGCACCAGGCCGAGCACGAAGGCACCCATCGCCGCAAAGGCATGAAGCGGGATCGCGGGCGCGGCGTCCAGCAGCGGCGCAAGATTTCATGGCGCGAGGCCCATGTTTCGCGAGGCTCCGGCACCCCGCGCCGACTAGAACGGGATATCGTCGTCCATGTCGCCGTTGCGCGCACCCGCCGCGACCGCGCGGCGCGGCGGGCTCGTGGGCCCGCTGGTGCCGAAATCGCCGCCGCTCTCGTCGGAGCCAAAGCTGCCGCCCCCGCCGCCAGAGCGGCCATCGAGCATGGTGAGGTTCGAATTGAAGCCCTGCAGCACCACCTCGGTCGAGTATTTCTCGGCGCCGCTCTGGTCGGTCCATTTGCGCGTCTGCAACTGGCCTTCGATATAAACCTTGGCGCCCTTCTTCAGATATTGCTCGGCGACTCTTGCAGAGCCCTTCGTTGAAGATGACGACGCGATGCCACTCGGTCTTTTCCTTGCGCTCGCCGGTCGCCTTGTCGCGCCAGCTTTCCGAGGTCGCAACGCTCAGATTGGCGATCGGCCGCCCGTCCTGGGTCCGCCGGATCTCCGGATCCTTGCCGAGATTTCCGACCAGAATCACCTTGTTCACGCTTCCTGCCATCGCCGCTCTCCACTCTCGAAAATTACTGACCCGACGCCAAACGCTTCATCCTGGCGAACGCCGCTGCCAGCGTCGGTCCCTTTGAAAACGACCCTATACGCTGAAAGCCTCCGCAACGCCGGTTTGGCCCCCGGTTATCCACATATATGCAACTCGTTGGCGCTTGTTCCAGTTTTGTTCTGGGGTTCATTCTCCGGCAATCCCGGGTTGAGCGGTATCTTGATGCACCCTCGCCGCAAGGCCGCGACCAGGGTGTCCCGGTTCCCTCCCGGTTCCCTGCCCGAGTGGGCAAAAGACCTTACATATCATTAACTTCCGGAACCCGCACTTCCTCGTCGCCTGTTGCATTTGGGAGACGGCATTTCCGGGTGAATTGCGTATATTTCGGTCCGAAATTGGGTCGCGATAGGCGCTCGCGATTTCAGTTGGAAGACGCTTCAGGGACCAACGGAAGCGGACAAAAAGCCGGAGAGATCAGAATGAAAAAGATTTTGCTGGGTGCGATGGGTTTGGCCGTGGTGAGCATGACTGCGCCTGCTTCGGCCGCTGACCTTGCGGCGCGGCCTTACACCAAGGCGCCGCCGCCGATGGTGGCTGCGATCTATGACTGGACTGGCTTCTACATCGGCCTCAACGGCGGTGGCGGCTCGGCCCACAAATGCTGGGACATCACCAATAGCCTCGGCTTCGTGGTTCCGACCTTCCGCGAAGGCTGCCATGATGCAACCGGCGGCATTGGCCGGCGGTCAGATCGGCTACCGCTGGCAGGCCGCGAATTGGGTGTTCGGCCTCGAAGCGCAAGGCGACTGGGCCGACTTCAAGGGTTCGAATGTCAGCCTGTTCACTAACGCCATCACCAACCAGACCAAGATCGACGCATTCGGTCTGTTCACCGGTCAGGTCGGTTATGCCTGGAACAACGTCCTCTGGTACGTCAAGGGCGGCGCCGCCGTCGCCAACGACACCTATCGCGGCTTTGTCACGGCGACCAATCTCGGCATCGACACCGCGAGCCAGACCCGTTGGGGTGGCGTGGTCGGAACCGGTCTCGAATTCGGCTTTGCGCCGAACTGGTCGGTTGCGGTCGAATACGACCACATCTTCATGGGCAGCCACAACGTCAACCTCAATTTGGTCGGAACGGGCATTTTGGACCGCACCGACAACATCAAGCAGGACGTCGATATGGTCACGGTTCGCGTGAACTGGCGCTGGGGTGGCCCGGTGATCGCGAAGTACTGATATCGCGTCAACTGAATCGTTTCTGAAAAAGGCCGGCCTTGCGCCGGCCTTTTTGCTGCCGTTTGCGCGCTGCCGTATCGACACGTGACGGTTGCATGACGCGTTGTTCTGCCGCGGATGTGGCCTTTCGGTGACGGTATTTACTCGCCGCTTGGTCTAGAGAATTTCAACTTGAAGAATTGAGTCGCCGGTCGAAGACCCGCGGCCTTGAGACAAAAAAGCGAACCGCAATTGGAGAAGAGACAAATGTTGAGAAACGCCTTGTTGGCAGCGATTGGCGTGGCGGCACTGGGAGCAGCCCCTGCGCTCGCAGCGGATCTTGCGGCGCGGCCCTACACCAAAGCGCCCCCTGTCGTCGCCCCGTTCTATGATTGGAGCGGCTTCTACATCGGTCTCAACGGCGGTGGCGGCTCGAGCCACAAGTGCTGGGACCTCAACCACCGTTGCCGGCGTTGCGATTCCAATCGTGCGGGAAGGCTGCCACGACGCGACCGGCGGCCTGGTCGGCGGCCAGATCGGCTATCGCTGGCAGTCCGCGAACTGGGTGTTCGGCGTCGAAGCGCAAGGCGACTGGGCAGACCTGACCGGGTCAAACCCGAGTTCACCCGCTGCTCTGACAAACATCCTAACGAACCAGACCAAGGTCGACGCGATCGGTCTCTTCACCGGCCAGGTCGGCTATGCCTGGAACAACGTGCTCTGGTACGTGAAGGGCGGCGCGGCTGTCACCGACGACAAATACAGCGGCGTCATCACCGGCACCGGTTTCGTCATCGACTCCGTGAGCGAAACGCGCTGGGGCGGCGCCGTTGGAACCGGGCTGGAATTCGGCTTTGCGCCGAACTGGTCGGTCGGCATCGAGTACGACCACCTGTTCATGGGCAACCGCAATGTCACTTTCGGCGTTTCGTTTGCGCCCGGCTTCGCGACACGCACCGACAACATTCGTCAGGACGTGGACATGGGAACGGTCCGGATCAACTACCGCTTCGGCGGCCCGGTGGTCGCAAGGTACTGATCCCTTCGCCAACCGAATTATTGTGAGAAGGCCGGCCTCGTGCCGGCCTTTTTGCTTTGACGAGATCGCTGCTGCCCGCTGCCGCCATCGCATTTTCTTGACGCGTTTTCTTCACGCGAACCGGTTCCCACTTCGCTTGAAAACGCTATGCTGACCAACAAACCGTTGATGGTGTGCACAGCAGACTAGAAATCCACTCCCGTTCTTCCTATGTTCCGAGCTTAGCTCCTTTTAGCTCCTTGGCGTTCGATCCCGGATTTCCGGCGAGGCGCGCCTGAAAATTGCGCGGCCAACGCGCTTGGAAATGCCACATGGATGAAGTGCTTAAGTCGCGACGCCAGCAGGCCGGTTCAGCGACGCGCGCGATAACCATTCGCGGCGCGCGCGAGCACAATCTCAAAAACATCGACGTCGAGATTCCCCGCGACAGGCTCGTGGTGTTCACGGGGCTGTCGGGCTCCGGCAAATCCTCGCTCGCCTTCGACACCATCTATGCCGAGGGACAGCGGCGCTACGTCGAGTCGCTGTCGGCCTATGCGCGCCAGTTTCTGGAGATGATGCAGAAGCCGGATGTCGACCAGATCGACGGGCTGTCGCCGGCGATCTCGATCGAACAGAAGACCACGTCGAAAAATCCGCGCTCGACCGTCGGCACCGTCACCGAGATCTACGATTACATGCGGCTTCTGTGGGCGCGGGTCGGTGTTCCCTATTCGCCCGCGACCGGTCTTCCGATCGAGAGCCAGATCGTCTCGCAGATGGTCGACCGCGTGCTGGCACTGCCCGAGGGCACGCGGCTCTATCTGCTGGCCCCGGTCGTGCGCGGCCGCAAGGGCGAGTACAAGAAGGAGCTCGCCGAATACCTCAAGAAGGGTTTTCAGCGGGTCAAGATCGACGGCACCTTCCATGAACTGGCCGAGGCGCCTGCACTCGACAAGAAATTCCCGCACGACATCGACGTCGTGGTCGACCGCATCGTGGTCCGATCAGATATCGGCCAGCGGCTGGCGGAGAGCTTTGAGACCGCGCTGAAACTCGCCGAGGGGCTCGCGGTCATCGAGTATGCGGATGCAACCCCTCTCCCCGGCCCTCCCCCGCAAGGGGGGAGGGAGCACGCCGAGCCCGCGGCGAAGAAGGTGGCAAAAATCCACGACAAGAGCGGCCCGGAGCGGATTTTGTTTTCGGAGAAGTTCGCCTGTCCGGTGTCGGGCTTCACCATCCCCGAAATCGAGCCCCGACTGTTTTCGTTCAACAACCCTTATGGCGCCTGCCCGGCCTGCGGCGGGCTGGGCGTCGAGCAGCACATCGACGAGGATCTGGTCATTCCCGACAAGGAGCTGACCCTGCGCAAGGGCGCGATCGCGCCGTGGGCGAAATCATCCTCGCCCTATTACATCCAGACGCTGACCGCGCTCGGCAAATTCTACAAGTTCACGCTCGACACCAAGTGGAAGGACCTGCCGAAGAAGACGCAACAAGCGATCCTGCATGGCTCCGGCGAGGACGAGATAAAATTCTCCTATGAAGACGGCGTGCGCTCCTACGACACCAAGAAACCGTTCGAGGGCGTCATCACCAACATCAACCGCCGCTATCGCGAGACCGAAAGCGAGTGGGCGCGTGAGGAGCTGGCAAAGTATTTCTCCGATATTCCCTGCGCGGCCTGCAACGGCTATCGGCTGAAGCCGGAGGCGCTGTGCGTCAAGATCGGCGGCAAGCATATCGGCGAAATCTCGCAATTGTCGGTGAAGCGCGCCGGCGAATGGTTCGAGGGCGTGCCGCATTCGCTCAACGCGCAGCAGAACGAGATCGCCGTCCGCGTCTTGAAGGAGATCCGCGAGCGGCTGTCGTTCCTGCTCGACGTCGGCCTCAATTACCTGACCCTGGCGCGCGCCTCGGGCACGCTCTCCGGCGGCGAAAGCCAGCGCATCCGTCTCGCCTCGCAGATCGGCTCGGGGCTGACGGGCGTGCTCTATGTGCTGGACGAGCCCTCGATCGGCCTGCACCAGCGCGACAATGCGCGGCTGTTGGAGACGCTGAAGCGGCTGCGCGACCTCGGCAATACCGTGATCGTGGTCGAGCATGACGAGGACGCCATTCGGCTCGCCGATTACGTGCTCGATATCGGCCCCGGCGCCGGCATGCATGGCGGCCACATTGTTGCCCAGGGCACGCCCGCCGACATCATGAAGAACCCGGACTCGCTCACGGGAAAATACCTCACCGGCGAGTTGTCGGTCGAGGTGCCGGAGCGGCGGCCGCCGAACCATCGCCGCACCATCAAGGTCGTCAATGCGCGCGGCAATAATCTGAAAAACGTCTCGGCGGAAATTCCGCTCGGACTGTTCACCTGCGTCACCGGCGTTTCCGGCGGCGGCAAGTCGACCTTGCTGATCGACACGCTCTATCGGGCGATCGCGCGAAAACTCAATAACGCGAGCGAGGGCGCGGCACCGCACGACCGCATCGAGGGGCTGGAGCATATCGACAAGATCATCGACATCGACCAGTCGCCGATCGGCCGCACGCCGAGATCGAACCCCGCGACCTATACCGGCGCGTTCACGCCGATCCGCGAATGGTTCGCCGGCCTGCCCGAAGCGAAAGCGCGCGGCTACGAGCCCGGGCGGTTTTCCTTCAACGTCAAGGGCGGCCGCTGCGAGGCCTGCCAGGGCGACGGCGTCATCAAGATCGAGATGCATTTTCTGCCCGACGTCTACGTCACCTGCGATGTCTGCAAAGGAAAACGCTACAACCGCGAGACGCTCGAAGTGCTGTTCAAGGGCAAGTCGATCGCCGACGTGCTCGACATGACGGTGGAAGAAGCCGCCGAATTCTTCAAGGCCGTCCCGCGCGTGCGCGAAACCTTCAAGACGCTGCATCGCGTCGGGCTCGACTACATCCATGTCGGCCAGCAGGCCACGACCTTGTCCGGCGGCGAAGCCCAGCGCGTCAAGCTCGCAAAGGAGCTGTCCAAGCGCGCCACGGGACGCACGCTCTATATCCTGGACGAGCCGACCACCGGCCTGCATTTCCACGACGTGAAGAAGCTATTGGAAGTGCTGCACGAGCTGGTGGCGCAGGGCAACACGGTCGTGGTGATCGAGCACAATCTCGAGGTGATCAAAACCGCCGACTGGGTGATCGACCTCGGCCCCGAAGGCGGCGACGGCGGCGGCGAAATCGTCGCCTGGGGCCCGCCGGAGGACATCGTCAAGGCGCCGCGCAGCTATACGGGGAAGTTTCTGGCGCCGGTGCTGAAGAAGGCGGGGAAGCTGAAGCGTGGTGGAGCGAGCGAGGCGGCGGAGTAGTCAGCCGTCTCAAGCTGAGAAAACGCAACGGGCACGCGTTCGAGCTGACGCCGTTTGATCAGCGAATCAAACTCGCGTTCTCTACCGCTTGCCGAAGCACGGGCGACGCTGCTCGCGCAACGCGAGCTCGACAACCTTCGCATCGCTCAAACCCGCAGCAGCCTCCGCGACGTAGAGTACGTCGTGACCATCGGTGCGGAGAGCCGCCACCACGGGCGCCGCGACGCATTCGTCGGCAAGCCAGCGCACATTCAGCCGTAAACGATGTCTTCGTTGGCGAGATAGTCGGCGGCAAATGCTTGCGCGGCACGGATATCGTCATGCGTCAGCCGCGGGTGGTCTGCAAGGATCGCGTCGGGCGTGATACCGGCGCCGAGCTTGCGCAGGACCAGCTCGACCGGAACACGCGTGCCACGTATGACCGGTTTACCGTCCATGATATCAGGGTTAATTTCGATGCGTTCATAAGTCATGGCATTCTCTTTATCTCAAGATATCAGGTGGAACCAAGTTTGTCCGCCCTGTGTCCCCTCACCGATCACCTCCAGCACCAGCTCCATCGTCATCAGCACCGGATTGTCGCCGCGCACCAGCCGGCCCTCGGCGAGGCCGCCGAGATAATCGACCAGCGCGACGTCGAGCGTTGGCTTCCAGCGTGCCGTCGGCGCGTGCAGCGATCGAGGCCCGAACGCACCGCCAGTTCGGTGGCAAACGGCTCGACGCTGCGGCCATCGGTAAAGCGCGCGCCGATGATGCGAGCCGACGCCGCCGTGCAGCCGGGCGCGCATGATGCCGCGCTGCGCGGCAGAACGTCTCCAGCGCGCCGGCAAAATCCTGGTTCGGCCGCAGCCGCAGCGCGAAGGCGCGGCTGGTCGTCTGTCGGCATCCTGGCGGCGTTCGCCGACGGGACCGGCCCGAACAGTTTGAAATTGGTCTCGGGGTCAGGCTCCGCCGTGAACACCGCGCCATCGAGGCCGAACGCATCGACCTCGAAGGGCTCGGCGACGATGGTTTCCTCGGGCAGGATATGGCCGCCACTGGCGCGTCCGTCGGCTTCGGTCCACAGCGCGTGGCAATGGAAGAACGGCGCGCCGTCGCGCTGGCCGAGCGTCATCGCGCCGATCTTGAGCCGCGTGACGCCGTGCGGGCCGAAAGGTGTCGCTGTAGAACGCCGCGTTCTCGCCGGTCTTCGACAGCGCCGGCATCACATAGGCGAACGGGCCGAGCGCCCCGCCCCTGATGTTCAGCACGCCGCCGGCAAATCCTTCCGCCGCAAAAGCCGCGGCGCGCGGCTTCCAGCAGCGGCAGGCCCGCCTGCAGCGTGAAGGAGAAGGCGCGGCCGCGCGCCTCGACCCATTGGATGCGCTCGGGCGCGGGCCGGCCGGGCTGGTCGATGCTGCGCATCCGTCAGTCCGGTCTGCTTGGAAATGAGATCGAGCAGCCCGCGCGCCTCCAGTTCGTCGCGCACCAGCCGCTTCGGCACCTTGCCGTAGCCGGATTTCGGCAAGCGCCTCCCAGAAGAAGAACCGCTTCGGCATCTTGTAGCGCGGCACTTTTGGCGGCGAGGAAGCCGGCCATCTCCGCTTCGCGTCACGGCGCCGCGCCCTCGCGCGGCACGCAGACGGCGACGCCGACCTCGCCCCAGACCGGATCGGGCACGCCGAGCACCGCGACCTCGCCGATCCCGGGATGGGTCAGGATTTTCTCCTCGACCTCGCGCGGATAGATGTTGGAGCCGCCGGAGATGTACATGTCGGAGGCGCGGCCGGTGATGTAGACAAAGCCTTCCGTCGTCCATGTGGCCGAGATCGCCGGTGCGAAACCAGCCGTCGCGAAACGCCTTGGCGTTGGCCTCGGGGTTGTCGTAGTAGCCGGCGAACACGGCGGGGCCGATCACGCAGATCTCGCCGGTCTCGAACGGCTTCAGCTCGCGCCCGTCATCGCCCTGGATCGAGACCTGCATGCCGGTGCGCTCGAAGCCGCAGGTGCCGATCCGCGCATGCGGGCCGTCCTCGGGATCGTGCAGCGCCGGCGGCAGCACGGTGATGTTGCCGGTGACCTCGCCGAGCCCGAAATATTGCACCAGCACCGGGCCGAGCTTTTTCAGCGCCGCCTTCTGGTCCTCGCGGTACATCGGCGCGCCGGCATAGATGACGTAGCGCAGCGAGGAATGATCGTAGCGGTCGACGGCGGGATGCTCGACCATCATCTTCAGGATGGTCGGCACCGTGAAGAGGTTGCTGACGCGGTGGGTCTCGATCAGGCGGAACGCCTCGTCGATATCGAAGCGCTCGGTCGGCAGCAGAATGGTCGGCACGCCGCGCGCGGTCTGCACCAGCTGATGCACGCCGGCGCCGTGCGACAGCGGCGCCACCACCAGCGAGGCGTCGTTCTCGGTGGTGCCGGGCATGAGGTCGGCGAGATGATTGGTCACGACAAAGGCCATCTGGCCATGGGTCAGCACCGCCGCCTTGGAGCGGCCGGTGGTGCCGGAGGTGAAGAAGAACCAGCAGGGATCGTCGTAGTCGACCGCGGCGTTCTCGATCGCTGGCGCCGGCATGCGCCGCGATCGCTTCGCGCACGGATGTCTCGCCGAAGCGTGCCCTCGCCGATCCGCCAGGTGAAAGCGAGCGCCGGGCTCGCCGCCTTGACGGCGGCGGCATGATCGGGAAAATCGCCGTGGCACAGAAACGCCTTGGCGCCGGAGGCGGTGGCGAGATAAGCGACCTCGTCCGGCATCAGTCGGAAATTGGTCGGCACCCAGACCGCGCCGAGCCGGAACGCCGCGAACATCGACCAGAACATCTCGTCGCAATTCTTGGAATGCACCAGGATGCGGTCGCCCTTGACGATGCCGCGCGCGGCGAGCGCCGCCGCCAGCGCCGAGACGCAGGCCGTCGATCTCGCGCCAGGTCCAGGAGCGGTCGCCCCAGATGAAGCCGACGCGCTCGCCGTGCCGGCGGGCATTCTGGGTGAGCGAGATGCGCGAGATTCATCACCCGGCGCGACATCCGCGTCACGCCGCCGCGCGGTGCGGCCGTGGTGAGCGGGTCCGTCGTCGCGCTCACCGCCGCCCCATCCACACGCCGGCCGCCAGCAGCACCACGCCGACCACGCCGGCGACGATGCCGTGCTTGTAGTGCATCCGCGTCACGCCGGCCTCATGTCCGGGGAAGAAGCCCGGCAATTGATCCGCCGGCACCAGGAAATAGACGGCGGCAACGACGAGCAGGACGACGCCGAGCAAGGTCAGGATGAGCTTCATGGATTGATCCTGTTGAAAATGGACATGGTTGGCCCGCGAAATCGCGGCCATTGTTTATCGCCAACAGGCATGGTGCAGCAAGGGCGCCGGGCGGCGAGCCGTCATCGCTTCGGGAACTGCCGCCCCGAAGACCCGCCGGCCTTTTGCCAAACCGGCGGGCCCGATTGCGATCGGTTAGCGGCCGTGCTTGAGCAGGTCCTGATCGCTCAATTCCCAGTCCTGCCACAACTGCAGCGTCGCCAGCAGCAGCACCAGCCCGCCAAGCGTCGAGTGGTAGAACCGCAGCAAGCCGTCGCCGTGATAGCCGAAGACGTAAGGAGAGACGATCAGCCACAGAGCGAGCAGGATGGCCGCCGCCTCCTCCCAACGCTGCAGCGCGATATATTCGAGCTGGGCCAACCCGAACACCAGGATGCCGACCGCAAACGTATTGATGATCAAGACGCTGCGCTCGGCATCGACAATTTCATGGCCAGCCTGGGTGGGGAACCATGGTGACAGGATGATCAGCACGCCAAGCAGCATGCCGAGCCAGTCTTCCCATGTTCGATGAGTCCTGAAGAAACCAAAGTCCGACATGGTAAACCTCCTTTGAAAAGAGGCATACGTCAGCGGCTGGCGACCACGACACTCCCTGTCAAACGACCTGTCCGGCCGCATCGGGCGTATGTCTTGTAAAAAAACTAGGGAAGGTATCGGCTCTTGCAAGGCCCGTTCGAAATGATCTTTAGTCTTTACCGACGGATTGAATGAGATGGTACACGAAGTTTCCGACAACCCCGCGCACCACCGCTTCGAACTCGAAGTCGAAGGCCATCTTGCCGAGACCTATTACAAGATCGAAGACGGCGTCATCACCTTTATCCATACCGAAGTGCCGCCGGAGCTCGGCGGCAAGGGCGTCGGCTCGAGGCTGATCAAGGGCGCGCTCGACCAGGTGCGCGCCAGAGGGATTGAAGGTGATCGCCGAGTGCCCGTTCGTCAAAGCCTATATCGAGAAGCACCCGGAATATGCGGATCTCCTGAAGGGCTAGCGCGGCGAGACAAGCCGAGATGCGCATCTTCGACGTAGCTCCATGCACCGTCTTGGCTTGGTCGCGCCTTTGCATCGGCGGGTTCACCGGCCTAAATGGTTGGAAGCATTGTTCTTGAGGAAACACCGACATGGCCGCCGTCCGCGACAACAAGGCCAAAAGCCGCTTCGAACTCGACGTCGAGGGACGCCGTGGCGTTTGCGAATTATCGCCTGGCGCCGTCGACGGTCATCATCACCCACACCGAGACGCCGCGCGCGTTGCGCGGCCGCGGCATCGCCTCGGAACTGGTCAAGGGCGCGCTGGAACTGATCCGCGCCGACGGCATTGAAGGTGATCGCCGGCTGCGGATTCGTGGTGGATTATCTGCACAAGCATCCGGAGTTCGCGGATCTGGTGGGGTAGCGCCCTCACACGATCCGGATCGACATATCCGGCAGGCCCTCCAGCTTGCACAACAGCACGTCGCCCTTCACGACCGGGCCGACATTCTCCGGCGTGCCGGAATAGATGAT
Organism: uncultured Alphaproteobacteria bacterium; assembly: GCA_963713785.1. Lineage (GTDB taxonomy): Bacteria > Pseudomonadota > Alphaproteobacteria > Rhizobiales > Xanthobacteraceae > Bradyrhizobium. The sequence goes on along the minus strand of CAVQNB010000001.1, from coordinate 404,446 downwards.
GTCGCCGGCCTTCAGCTCGAACGCTTCGGACAGTTTGGCGATCTGCTCGGCGACGCTCCAGATCATCTTGTCGAGGTTGGAATCCTGCCGCACCGTGCCGTTGACGGCGAGCGAGATCGCGCCCTTGGTGAAATGCCCGGTCTTCGCCACCGGATGGATCGGGCCGAGCACGGCGGCATGGTCAAAGCTCTTGCCGATTTCCCACGGCTTCTTTTCGGCCGCCATGCCGTTCTGCAGATCGCGCCGGGTCATGTCGAGGCCGAGCGCATAGCCATAGACGTGATCGAGCGCCTGCTCGGGCGCGATATTGGTGCCGCCCGATTTCAGCGCCGCCACCAGTTCGACCTCATGGTGATAGTTCTTGGTCAGCGACGGATAGGGATGATCGGCCACCGCGCCGATCGCGACGTTCTGGATCGCGTCGGTCGGCTTCTGGAAGAAGAACGGCGGCTCGCGGGTCGGATCGGAGCCGCGCTCGATCGCGTGCGCGGCATAGTTGCGGCCGATGCAATAGATGCGGCGGACCTGGAACACGTCGGTCTCGCCGACGATCGGGATCGTCGTCGCCGGCACCGCGAAGATCGGCTTCGGGCCGGCTTGCGCCGCGCGCCGGCGCGCTCTGCGTCGCGGCGCCCGCCAGCGCCAGCGCGCCGGTTGCGAGCATGGTCCTGCGATCGACGGTATTCATGGGCGTTCTCCTCTGTCTTGCCCGTATCTTGTTCGAGCGCGTGTCTAGCACCGCCACGCCGCGCCGGGCAAGACATGCCTGCGGATACGCGCGGCATAAAAAAGGCCCGCGACAACGCGGGCCTTTTCGATTGGCGTCAGACGACCGCTTACCACTTGATGTCCGGCGGCAGCTTGCCGCCATTGGCGGCGAGCTTGGCCATCACCTGCTTGTGCAGCCAGATGTTCATGGTCGCGGAATCATTGGTGTCGCCGGTGTAGCCGAGTTCCTTGGCCAGTTCCTTGCGCGCGGCGAGGCTGGAATCGATATCGAGCGCCTTCATCAGATCGACGATCGAGGTGCGCCATGCCAGCTTTTCCCTCTTGGCGGCGACCGCCTTGTCGAGGATCGCCGCGACATCGACGGTCTGCGCCGGCGCAGCCGCCGATGCCGCCGACGCTGCGGCCGAGCCGATCGCCGCCGCTCGAGCCTGCGGACGCGCCGCCGCCGGCGGGCGCTGGCGCTCGGCCTTGGTGCCGAAGATCGCGCTCATGATTTTTCCGAAAATACTCATCGTTTGCTCCCAATGAACTCAGAGATCGTGTGAAGGGCTTGAACGGCACTTTTCGGCTGCCGGCAGCGCCGGGCCGGATCGTCAAGCTTAACCGCCTCGGCCGCGCTTGCCAATGCAGGACAGAGCCGCGGGATCGAGCTTAGCGGAGGCGGAATGACGCCGGAATGACATCGCTCGCGGTTGCGCGTTGCGGCATATGAAGTTTCACCGAAGCGTGAGCGACGGCGCCGAGATTGGGAGTACGCTGATCGGTTCAGTTCGCGACATGGCCAGTTTCGGTTTCCTGTCTTCGCGTCTGGCCTGATCGTGATCGTTTCCGCAGACGGCCCGCTTGCGCCCTCGACGCGGCGCGAACTCCGGCCGCTGCGGCAAGGGAGACAACGACCATGGCCACATCCATACCCCGGCAATGTCACACCACTGGCTCAGCCCGCGCAAGACACCGCGGCTGCGCCCGATCATCCGAACCATCGGCCTGTCCGACCTGCACGAGGCGCTGCGGCTCGGCTGGGAGGATTTCAAGGCGGTGCCGAGCCACGCCATCATCCTCTGCGTGATCTATCCGGTGCTCGGACTGGTGCTGGCGCGCACCGTGCTCGGCTATTCGGTGCTGCCGCTGCTGTTTCCGCTGGCCGCGGGCTTTGCGCTGCTCGGCCCGTTCGCGGCGCTCGGTCTCTATGAACTCAGCCGCCGCCGCGAGCGCGGCGAACAGGCTTCCGCCTGGGATGCGCTCGAGGTGCTGCGCTCGCCGTCGTTCGGCGCCATGCTCGGGCTCGGCACGCTGCTGCTGGCGCTGTTCGTGACCTGGGTGGCGACCGCGCAGGCGATCTATGTCGCGGCGTTCGGCTACGAAGCCGCGGCCGGAATTCCCGATTTCGTCACGGCGCGTGCTGACGACGCCGCAGGGATGGTGGCTGATCGTCGTCGGTTGCGGCGTCGGTTTCCTGTTCGCCGTGGTGGCGCTGTGCATCAGCGTGGTTTCGTTCCCGCTGATGCTCGACCGTCATGCCGGCGCCGGCGATGCCATGGTGACGTCGCTGCGCGCGGTGGCGCGAAATCCGGTGCCGATGGCGGCATGGGGATTGATCGTCGCGGTGCTGCTGGTGGTGGGATCGCTGCCGTTCTTCCTCGGGCCTTGCCATCGTCATCCCGCTGCTCGGCCACGCCACCTGGCATCTCTATCGCAAGGTGATCGCGCCGGATCCCAATCCGCGGCCGATCCCGCCCCGCCCGCAGCGCGAGCGGCGCTCCGGCGGCGGATTTCCCGGCCGCGTCTGTTTCCGTGGCGGCGCAAGGACGGCGCATAGGCCGCTCGGACGAGATAGGCCAAGCCGCCGGTCGATCGTCGACCGGCGGCTTGGCATGTGCTGACCGTGCGGTGTGCCACTGCCACGGCGCTGCCGATGCCTGCACGACTCGCGCGGAACTGTCGGCATCGCGGCGAGCCTTGTTTTGGCCGCGGTTGCCGCGGACATTTCGTGCCGCCCGGTCATCATCTCACAGCGCGAATCGATTTCGGAGCATGGCCCCGATGACCCTTCGTTTCCTTTTCCGAGCATTCGCGCGTCGGCGCCGTCCTGCATGCCTGCCCGGCGCGCCGGCGCTGGCGCGCTACCTGCGGCACCGGCAGCTTTCGAGGCCTGGCTCGACGATTTCAAGAGCGAAGCCGCCGCCAAGGGAATTTCGCAGGCCGCGATCACAGCCGGCCTGAACGGCGTGACGCTCGATCAAGGCGTGCTTGTCCCGGGATCGTTCGCAGAAGGTGTTCAGCCAGAGTTTTGAGGAGTTTTCCGGCCGCATGGTGCCGCCGCGCCTCACGCGCGGCACCAACATGATGAAGCAATATGGCTCGGTGCTCGGGCGCATCGAGCAGACCTATGGCGTGCCGGGCGAAGTGCTGGTCGCGATCTGGGGGCTGGAGACCGATTTCGGCGTCAACATCGGAAAATTTCCGACCATGCGTTCGCTGGCGACGCTGGCCTATGATTGCCGGCGCTCCGACGATATTCCGGGCGCGAATTGATGGATGCGCTGCGCATCATCGAGCGCGGCGATCTTGCGCCGTCGGAAATGCGCGGCGCCTGGGCCGGCGAAATCGGCCAGACCCAGTTCATGCCGTCGTCCTACATCAAATATGCCGTCGATTTCGACGGCAACGGCCGCCGCGACCTCCTGCACAGCGCGCCCGACGTGCTGGCGTCGACCGCGAATTACCTCGCCAGCTACGGCTGGCAGCGCGGCAAGGACTGGGAGCCCGGCAGCCCCAATTTCGCCGTGATCCAGCAATGGAACAAGAGCGAGGTCTATGCGAAGACGATCGCCTATTTCGCGACCCAGCTCGCGCACGCGCCGTGAGATTTCAGCCGAACTGGCCGATAAGGGCCGATCGCCGACGCAACCGGCCCCTTGCGCCGAGGCCTTACTTCATCATGCCGGCGTGCATCGCCTTGCTGAGATGCATGCCGCACAGCGCCCATCTTGCCGTCGAGCATCGCGGTCCTGCGCCGTCGCGATTTCCTTCTGCGCCATCATCTTGCCTTCACCGTCAGCCATGGTCTCGATCATGGATTCGGTCTTCGTCGAGGTTTTCGCCGCTGCAGCCACCTCCCATCTTGGCGGCAGAGCCGGCACGACTGCGAATGCAACGGCAGCCATTGCGGCTGCTCCGAGTAACTTATTGATCATGTTACTTTCCATTTCCGTTTAGAACAGATCCAACGTCATTGCCGGAATCTGTGAAACGATTGTTCGCCGATTGCCCAAAAGTTGCGGAATGAATTTCGCGCGATAAAAATGTGATCGGCGCGCGCGACGCAGGCGCTCATGCGCCAACGACGCATTTTTCGTTCACAGCCTGCGTCGATGCAGAGCCGACCGCGTCGACATCGGCGATCGCGAGCGATTCGGCCTGCTTCATAGCGCCGCGACTGATCATCGTCACGCGCAATCATCGATGCCGGCGTTTGCACTTGTCACAGGAGTGGTGCCGAACTCGGCCCTGGTCTTACGCTTGGTGGAACGCGCTGAGGTCGGCTCTTGCCGATTGCGGCCCACCGTTCTCGCTTCGATCAAGAAATGAGTCAATTCGTTCATAAAATGATGGTGCGAGCGCATGCGAATTCGCGCATGACGACGGGACACTTTACAGGTCAAGCCTAGGCCGCTGAGGCCGGCGGCACCCTTGAACGAGCTCATTTCTGTGCACCATTTATGGGCAAGCTAGGGATTTGTCGGCATTGCGACAGTCTGCTGATTTTACGGGCTTTTCTGTACTATAGGGTCTGACCGATGGACTCTGCCAGCCCTTTGGATCGGCTCCGCCGAAAGGTTAATCATTTCTTACCGTTGCTATGCATTTTGCGCTTAGCTGCACCGCAGCATTGGAACTTCTGCAGTGCAGTATACTCGCTCTATATTCATTTCAACGATGAGGCTTCCTCCAAGAGCTGAATCGAAAATACAAGGAGACTACCATGTTGCTCTCGCTCATCCGCATGATCCAGGCGTTCCGGGACTATCAGCGCAATGTCAGCGAACTGTCCCAGCTTAGCGATCGCGAACTGGCCGATATCGGCCTTGATCGCTCGGACATTCCGCGCGTTGCAGCCGGTACCTATAACGGCTGATCTGCCGTCAGCCGACTGACGAACGGATAACGCCCGCCTCGCTGCGGGCGTTGTCGTATCTGAGCCGCCGCGCATTCCACTGCGGCTGAAAACGCGCTACCTCTGTCGCCATGACAGGCATCAAATCCTCCTCTGAAACCGTGCATATCGTCGGCGCCGGCCTCGCCGGCTCGGAAGCGGCCTGGCAGGTCGCCAAGGCCGGCGTTCCGCGTCGTCCTGCACGAGATGCGTCCCGACCGGATGACCGAGGCCCATCGCACCGATGGCCTTGCCGAACTCGTCTGCTCCAATTCGTTTCGCTCCGATGACGCCGCCAACAATGCGGTCGGGCTGCTGCATGCCGAAATGCGCCGGCTGGGTTCGCTGATCATGCGCGCGGCCGACGCCAATCAGGTGCCGGCCGGCGGCGCGCTGGCGGTCGACCGCGACGGATTTTCCGCCGCCGTCACCAAGGCGCTGCACGACCATCCCCTGATCGAAATCCGCCGCGCCGAAATCGACGGCCTGCCGCCGGCGGACTGGCGCAACGTCATCGTCGCGACCGGCCCCCTGACCTCGGCGCCGCTGGCCGACGCCATCCGCGAACTCACCGACGAGAACGCGCTGGCGTTCTTCGATGCGATCGCCCCGATCGTGCACCGGGATTCCATCGACATGTCGGTGGCGTGGTTTCAGTCGCGCTACGACAAGGTCGGTCCCGGCGGCACCGGCGCCGATTACATCAATTGCCCGATGACCAAGGAGCAATACGACGCCTTCGTCGACGCGCTGATCGCCGGCGAAAAGACCGACTTCAAGGAGTGGGAAACCAACACGCCCTATTTCGACGGCTGCCTGCCGATCGAGGTGATGGCCGAGCGCGGCCGCGAGACGCTGCGTCACGGGCCGATGAAGCCGGTCGGGCTGACCAATCCGCACGATCCGACCGTGAAGGCCTACGCCATCGTGCAGCTGCGCCAGGACAACAAGCTCGGCACGCTCTACAACATGGTCGGCTTCCAGACCAAGCTGAAGCACGGCGCGCAGCAGCGCGTCTTCCGCACCATTCCCGGGCTCGAGAACGCCGAATTCGCCCGGCTCGGCGGCCTGCATCGCAACACCTTCCTGAATTCGCCGAAGCTGCTGGACGCGCAGTTGCGGCTGCGCGCGCAGCCGCGGCTGCGCTTCGCCGGCCAGATGACCGGCTGCGAGGGCTATGTGGAATCCGCCAGCATCGGGCTGATCGCCGGCCTCTATGCCGCGGCCGATGCGCGTGCGCGAGTCGCTGGCGCCGCCGCCGGCGACGACGGCGCTCGGGATCGCTGCTCGGCCACATCACCGGCGGCCATATCGAAACCATCGACGCCGGCCCGCGCTCGTTCCAGCCGATGAACATCAATTTCGGGCTGTTTCCGCCGCTCGCCAGTCCGCCGACCAAAAAGCCCGACGGCACGCGGCTGCGCGGCAACGAAAAGACCGTTGCGAAGAAACAGGCGATCAGCGCCCGCGCGCTGGCCGATCTCGATCGCTGGATTGCCGACAGCCTGCACATCGCAGCGGCGGCGTGAGCCTTCATGAGTTTGCCCAAAGACGACGCCGCCGTTCTGTCGGCGCGATGGACCGAAGGCGTGCTGCTGAAGCGCGACGTGTTTTCCACCGTCGAGCGCGGCCGCTTTCGCGAGCGACGACGGCGAGGTCGATGCGGTGTTGCGCCGGCTCGATCAGGTGCCGTGGTGGTCCTATCATTCCGGCGCGCCATCTGTTCGCGCGCGAGCGCCGCGCGCTGGCGCTGGCGCGCGACCTGCATGTCGGGCCGGAACTGTTGTGGGCCGGCCGGCAGGCGCTGGTGCGCGGCTTCATCGACGGCGTGGCGCTGCATCTGGCCAAGCCGTTCGGCGATGTCGCCTATTTCCGTTCCGCCAAGCGGCGCTGCGCAGGCTGCATCGCGCCGGCATCTGCCACAACGATCTCGCCAAGGAGCAGAACTGGCTGCGCGGCAGCGACGGCCGCGCCTATCTCACCGACTTCCAGCTCGCGGCCTGCTTCAAGACGCGCAGCCGGCTGTTCCGGATCGCCGCCTATGAGGATCTGCGGCATCTGCTGAAGCACAAGCGCAGCTACGCGCCGGACGCGCTGACGCCGAAGGAGCGCAAGATTCTGGCGCGCAAATCGCTGGTCGCCAGCATCTGGCTGGTGACCGGCAAGAAGGTCTACCGCGCCATCACCCGCGGCCTGTTCAATTTCACCGATCGCGAAGGCGGCGGCCGGCGGCTGGTCAATGACGCCCCGGTGCTGATCGATCTGATCCGGAAAAATCCCGCCGTCCGCGATGCCGCCATCGTCGCCTTCGCCGACCGGCGCACCGGCGTCGGGCTTTATGCCTTCGTCGAGGCCGACCAGACCGCGCTCGAAGCGCAGCTGCGCAACGAACTCGCGGCGGCCAAGGGCCCGAAACCGCCGGAGCATATCCAGGTGGTGCAGGCCCTGCCGCGCGACAGCGCCGGCAAACCCCGCACCGAAATCCTGCAGCTGGTCGCGATGAACCAGCTCGATCTGATCGAGCCGATGATGACGAGCGAGACCGACCGCGCGTTCCTGAAGAGACATTCTGGAGCAGCGCAAGAATTTGCGGGACCGGTTCAATTTCGAAGCGGCCGATCTGACGCCGCCGTCGTCATGGCGTGACCCAGTCATCCCGGACGCGGTGCAGCGTCCGGGATCGCCGCATCAGCCGTCTCAGAAACATGCCGCGACCGCGACGCCCGCCACAGCGTCCACAGCGTCCGAAACCTCGATGTCGACCTGCGGCACGAAGGGATCGTTGTCGGCGCGCGACATCCGCTCGAGATCGCGGCCGACCAGCGCCAGCGGCAGGAACACCGGCCTCACCTCCGGCGGCACGCTCGCCAGCAGCGCAAGCGCCGTCTTCAGATGCCGCCTGCGCCTCGCCGATCAACTGATCCAGCGCCGCGCGCAGCTTTGGCGTCTGCTTGCCCGCGAACACCTCCTCCATGCCGCTGCCGTGGCTCTCCAGCAATTGCAGCGGCACGAACAACTGACGCCGCGAGGCATCGAGCGGCAACGCCGCCATCACCTGCGCCATGCCTTGCGCCAATCCGGCGTGGCGCGCGAGATGCTCGATCTCGTCGGACTGCCGCCCGGCGATCCGTGCGCCGAGCGAAAACAGCGCCGACGAGGTGTCGTTGATGTAGCCTTCCAGCGCCGCCATGGTCGGCATCGGATCGTTGTAGAGATCGAACTGATGCTCGTCGATCAGGCGCGACAGCCGCTCGACCGGCAGGCGCCAGTTCCGGATCGCCAGCAGCAGTTCGGCCGCGACCGGATTGCCCTCGACCCCGCCATGGCCGGCGCCCGCCAGCATGTCGGTCCACCATTGCAGGCGGATTTCGCCCGGCAGCGGCTGGCTCACCTGCTCGCGCACCCGGGAAATCTCGACATTGAAGGCATAGAGCGCCAGCAGCGCGCGGCGCTGGTCCGCCGGCACGAACAGCGTGGAGGCGTAGCGGGCAAAATCGTGGGTGCGCACCAGATCGGCGCAGAAACCGGCGGCATCGCCTGCCGTCGTCCGCGCCGCTCATGGCACCGCGATCAGCGCCGCCGCGACGCGCCGCCGCTCGCCGATCATGATGTTGTAGGTGCGGATCGCGGGTCCGGTCTGCATCGCGTCCAGCACCACCCGGACCGCGCGCAGCGCCTCGCGAAGCGCCGGCGGCGGCAGCCAGACATCGGTGCCGGTGCCGATGATCAGCGTATCGATGCCGTTGGCCGCGGCGAACACGCGCTGCCAGCGAAGCCTTGTCGATCTCGCTCCGGCCTGGTGACCGGCCAGGCCCAGATCGCATCCGGCAGGCACAGCAGCGAGCCGCGATGCGACATGTCGGCGAAGGCGAAGCCGCCCTTGCCGTAGGCCTCGATCGGCGCCGATCTCGGAAGATGCGGAGCGTCCGAGCGAGCCGGCCATCGTCTACTTCTTCGACGGCTTGTCCGGCGCGTCGGCCCGGTGGGTGCCGACGCCGAGATAGATCAGGATCGGCGCCGCGATGAAGATCGAGGTGTAGGTGCCGACCAGCACCACGCCGAACATCATCACCGCGGTGAAGCTGTGGATGGCGTGGCCGCCGAACAACAGCAGCGCCAGCAGCGCCAGCGTCACCGTGACGTGGGTGATGATCGAGCGCGACAGCGTCGAGTTGATCGATTCGTTGAGCAATTCCGGCATCGGCATTTTCTTGTAACGCCGCAGCATTTCCCGGATCCGGTCATAGATCACGACGGTGTCGTTCAGCGAATAGCCGAGAATCGTCAACAGCGCCGCGATGCTGGTGAGATCGAAATCGACCTGCGAGATCGACATGAAGCCGATCGTCAGCACGATATCGTGGACGTTGGCGATCATGGCGCCGAGCGCGAACTGCCATTCGAACCGGAACCAGAGATAGATCAGGATCGCGAAGATCGCGAGCATCAGGCCGAGCATGCCGTAGGCCAGCAATTCGCCGGAAACGCGCGGTCCGACCACCTCGACGCGGCGGTAGTCGACGGCATCGCCGAGCGCGCCGCGGACCTTCTGCACCGCCTCCTGCTGCGCGGCGTCGCCGCCGGGCTGTTCGGCAACCCGGATCAGCACCTCGGCGGGACCGCCGAACTGCTGCAACTGGACGTCGCCGAGACCGAGACCGCTCAGCGTCGCGCGCATCGACGGCGATGTCGGCGGTGCCGGATTTGGCCCGCACTTCCAGCAGCGTGCCGCCCTTGAAGTCGATGCCGAAATTCAGCCCGTGGGTGAAGAACAGCGTGATCGCGACGATCGAAAGCAGCGCCGAAATCGGAAAGCTGATGCGGCGAAAGCGCGTGAAATCGAAATGCGTATTGTCGGGCACGATCCGCAGCGACGGCAGCCAGCCGAAGCAGCTGACGACCGTCAGCACGGACAGATCAGAGAGCTGCCAAGGCCCGCATGAGAACGAAATGTGTCACAGACCGGCTCCGCACTTCATCTAGATCGGCACGCTTTGCGGCCGCTTCCACCGCACCCAGCCCGCGACGATCAGGCGGGTCAGCGTAAACGCGGTGAAAACCGTGGTGATGATGCCGATGCCGAGCGTCACGGCGAAGCCGCGCACCGGTCCGGTGCCGATATAGAACAGCACCGCGGCGGCGATGAAGGTGGTGATGTTGGAATCGAGGATGGTCGACAGCGCCCGCTTGAAGCCGGCGTCGATCGCCGAAATCGCGTTGCGCCCGCCGCGCAATTCCTCGCGGATGCGCTCATAGATCAGCACGTTGGAGTCGACCGCGATGCCGACCGTCAGCACGATGCCGGCGATGCCGGGCAGCGTCAGCGTGGCGTTCAACAGCGACAGCACGCCGAAGATCATCGCGACGTTGATGGCGACCGCGATGTTGGCGAACACGCCGAACAGCCGGTAGGTCAGCAGCATGAACACGATCACCATGATCGAGCCGACATAGGCGGCGAGTTCGCCCTTTTCGATCGAATCCTGGCCGAGCCCCGGACCGACGGTGCGCTCCTCGATGATCGTCAGCGGCGCCGGCAGCGCGCCGGCGCGCAGCAGGATCGCCAGATCGTTGGCCGCTGCACGGTGAAATTGCCGGAAATCTGGCCCGGAGCCGCCGGTGATCGGTTCGCGGATCACGGGCGCGGAAATCACCTCATTGTCGAGCACGATCGCGAAGGGCTGCCCGACATTCTCCGAGGTCGCCTGCGCGAATTTGCGCGAGCCCGAGGTATTGAAGCGGAAGCTGACGATCGGCTCGCCCGAGCGCTGGTCGAAGCCCGGCTGCGCGTCGGTCAGATCGCCGCCGGAGACCAGCACCTGCTTCTTGATGACATAGGGCATCTTCGGCGACGTCGAGCTCATCAGCACTTCGGAATCCGGCGGCACCCTGCCCTGCTGCGCCTGATCCGGCGGCACGGTCGTATCGACCATGCGGAATTCCATCTTGGCGGTCTTGCCCAGCAGCTCCTTCAGCCGGGTCGGGTCCTGCAGGCCCGGCACCTGCACCAGGATGCGATCGGTGCCCTGGCGCTGGATCAGCGGCTCGACGGTGCCGAGTTCGTTGACGCGGCGCTCGACGATCTGGATCGACTGCTCGATGGTCTGGCGGATGCGATCGGTGATCGCCGCCTGCGGAACCGTCAGGCGGATCAGCCCGCCGCCGGCGTCGCTGACCTCGAGGCTGCGCTGGCCGCTGGAGCCGAGCAAGCCGCCGAGCGGCTGCGACAGCTCGCGCAGTTTGGTCAGCGCGGTCTGCAGGTCGGTATCCTTGACGCGGACCTCGACGCTGTCGGGGCGCGACGCGAGGCCGGTATAGCCGATCTTGGCCTCGCGCAGCGCGCGGCGCACGTCGTCGCGGACCTGATCGAGCTTCTCCTTCTTGACGTAGTTGGAATCGACCTCGAGCAGCAGATAAGAGCCGCCCTGCAGATCGAGGCCGAGCACCAGATGGCGCTGCGCCCATGCCGGCCAGGTCTTGACCCTGGCTTCGGGGAAGAAATTCGGAACGGCGCAAAGGCACACCACCAGCGCCGTCAGGATGATCGCCAGCGCCTTCCACCGCGTGAAATACAACATCGAGTTGACCCGTCAGATTCTGGAATATGCGCGCGTCGGAAAACGCGCTAGCTCGCCGAACTGTCTTCCTTGGCGGTCTCAGCTTTTTCCTTGGCCGGCTCGCCCTTGGCGCGCACGCCGGAAATCATCTGCCGCATCTGCCGCACCCGGACGCCGTCGGAGATTTCGAATTCGATCTGGTCGTCATCGACCACCTTGGTGACCTTGCCGACCAGGCCGCCCGTCGTCACCACGGTGTCGCCGCGGCGGATGTTCTTCACGAGTTCGGCGTGGTCCTTCACCTTCTTCTGCTGCGGCCGCAGAATCAGGAAATACATGATCACGAAGATCAGCGCGAACGGCAGCAGCGACATCAACATGCTGTTGGTATCGCCGCCGGCCCGCGGCCTGGGCAAACGCAGGGGTAATCAGCATTCGGACAATCCTCGTGAAACGGGAATGAACCGGCAACGCATTGGCGTCAGGCCGGTTCGGGCAAATTCGCGCGGACTATAGCGGCCGCGGTCCCAATTGCAACGCTGCCAGACCCCCATTTGCCCTTCATTTGAGCCGCTTGCGGCCTCCCTGCAAGGCCCGATAAGGGTGCGTCGGTCAGGAACCCCAGAGATGTCGAAAAAACCCCGCAAAACAGCATCCCGCGCCGCCTCCAGGGCGGCGTCGCGGAAATCGCCGGCCAGCCGCGGCAAAACGCCCCGCAGCGCCTCCGAACAGCGACACCGCGGAGCGGATCGCGCGCGCGCTCGAAGCCATCGCGACGCACCTGTCGGCCGCATCGCCCGCGTCCGGCCGCCGCCGATTCATTCGGCAGCGCCGACGCCTTCGTCTGGCACCCGGACGGACGGCTGGCGCCGGTGCCGCGCGTCAGCCGCGTCGATCTCGGCCTGCTCAAGGGCATCGATCGGATGCGCGACATCCTGATCGAGAATACCGAACGCTTTGCCGATGGCCTGCCCGCCAACAACGCGCTGCTGTGGGGCGCGCGCGGCATGGGAAAATCGTCGCTGGTGAAGGCGGCGCATGCCAGCATCAATGTCAACCGCAAGCCGGCCGACCGCCTGAAGCTGATCGAGATTCATCGCGAGGACATCGAGAGCCTGCCGGCGCTGATGGACCTGCTGCGCAGTTCGCGATTTCCATTTCATCGTGTTCTGCGACGACCTGTCGTTCGACGGCAACGACGCCTCCTACAAATCGCTGAAGGCGGTGCTGGAGGGCGGCATCGAGGGCCGTCCCGACAACGTGATCCTGTACGCCACCTCCAACCGCCGGCATCTGCTGGCGCGCGAGATGATCGAGAACGAGCGCTCGACCGCGATCAATCCCGGCGAAGCGGTCGAGGAAAAAGTCTCGCTGTCGGACCGCTTCGGACTGTGGCTCGGCTTTCACCGCTGCAGCCAGGACGAATACCTCGCGATGGTGAAGGGCTATTGCGGCCATTTCGGCATCAAGCTCGCCGAAGACGAGCTCGAGCGCGAGGCGCTGGAATGGTCGACCACGCGCGGCTCGCGCTCGGGCCGCGTCGCCTGGCAGTTCACGCAGGAATTGGCGGGACGGCTGGGCGTGAGGTTGAGCGGGAAGTAGACGCGACTGCGATCCGTCATCGTCATCCCCGCGAAGCGCGGATCCGGTATGCCGCGGCTTCACGGTACGCCGCAGCCGTCTCTGGAATACTGGATCGCCCGGTCAAGCCGGGCGGCGACAGGTGCTGCAGCCGTGCGGCGACGCCAGCGCTTACGCCCCGTTGAGGAATTGAAGCGGGTCGACCGGCGATAGATCCCTTGCGGATCTCGAAGTGGAGTTGCGGCGACCCCACCTCGCCCGACTGACCCGATTTGGCAATGACCTGGCCGCGCTTGATGGTGTCGCCGCGCTTCACCAGCAGTTCACTCGCATGGGCATAGGCGGTGACGTAACCGTTGGCGTGCCGAATCAGAACCAGATTGCCATAACCCTTGAGTTCATTTCCGGAATAGGCGACGACGCCGTCCTCGGCCGCCTTGACCGGCGTGCCTTCGGGCACCGCCAGATTGATGCCGTCATTGGCCTTGCCGTTGGTCTTGGCGCCGTAGGCTCGTGATCACCTTGCCGCGCACCGGCCAGCGGAAGGTCGGCAGCGCGCCGGTTGCCTCGGCGGCCTTGACCGGCGTTTCGGCCGCGGCGTCCTCGACCGTTGGTCGTGGCCTGGGCCAGACGCGCGCTTTGCTGGGGATCGGCCGTCGCCGCGGCCATTTTGGTCGCGGGCGGCGCCGATGCCGCGGCGGGCTGGCGCGGCGGCAACGGCCGGCTGGCGCAGCCGGCGCCAGCGGCGGCGGTCTTCGCGCCGGGCACGGTCAGCTTCATGCCGAGCTTGAGTTTTGCCGACGGATCGAGGTTGTTGGCCCTGGCGAGTTCGGCGACCGAGACGTGGTTGCGGCGCGCGATGCTGAGCAACGTATCGCCGTGATTGACGACATGAACCGACGGCGCGGCGCTCGCGACCGCGACCGGCTTGCTCGCCGGCGCGGCCAGCGCGGGCGCGGCCGCAACGGCGGCGGCCGGATGCGGAATGATCAGTTGCTGGCCCGGCGACAGCGCGCGCGGCCCCTTGTAGCCATTGGCCTGCAGGATCGCGGCGGGCGAAACGTTGTAGCGGCGCGCCAGGATTTCGAGCGTGTCGCTGGTGCCGACGATGATCGTGGTGCCGCCCTGACCGGGCGCGTGGGCGGCCGCGACCGAGCGCGGCGCGACGCTGCCGGTGGTCTCGATGCGGATGGGCCGGCGGCGCATAGGAGGCGAGCCCGCGCCCTCCTCCGGACACGCCGGCGCTCGCCGGCCGGATAGGACTGCGGTGCCGCGATCGGCGGCGGCAAGGCCTGCGACTGGTATTGCGATTGCGGACGGGAATATTGCGGAAGCTCGCGGCGCTCGACCGCGGGCGTCGGCACCGAGCCGGTGGCTTCCGGTTGCGAGGCAAAGGGATTGGAAAAGGAATTTTGCGAGAGGCGCGTCGACATGTCGGCGCTGCAGCCGGCAAAACCGATCGACATCAGCGCCAGCACCGCGACCTGCGGTACGCGGCGCGAGCAAAGCAACTCGACGACACGGGACATGGTTACTCACTCGTACGCAACAAATTACTGTTTTGAGTAAACACCTCCCCAGTAAACAACCGCTTAACCCTGCGAATAAGATGTTGGCGGGACAGCCGATCCGGGCTTTTACAGCTCGCGGGCGATGCCCGGCAGCGCCGGCACGAAGCGCACGTCGACCAGCTCCTTGCGCTCGAAGCCGGCGTCGGTCCTGACCACGCGGACCAGGGTCTGGGTGCCCTGGTGCGGCCCGACCGGCGCGATCAGGATACCGCCGGGCTCGAGCCGCTGCGTCAGCGCCTCGGGGATCTGCTCCATCGCCGCGGTCACGATGATGCGGTCGAAATTGCCGGCGCCGGCCGGGATGTCGAAGCCGTCCCCCAGCATCACCTCGACATTGTCGCAGCCGAGCTTCTCGAGCCGCGCCCGGGCGCTGTCGGCCAGCGTCCGGTAACGCTCGATCGTCAGGACCTGCCGGCAAAGCCGCGACAGGATGGCGGCCTGGTAGCCGGAGCCGGTGCCGATCTCGAGCACGCGGTGATGCTTCTGCAGCTGCAACTGCTCGGTCATGTAGGCCACCACGAAGGGCTGGCTGATGGTTTGCCCGCAGGCGATGCCGAGCGCGCTGTCGCGGTAGGCATCGGCGCGGTCGGCCGCCTCGACGAAAATATCGCGCGGAATCTCCTCCATGGCGCGCAGCACCGCCTGATCGCTGATCCCGCGCCGCCGCAGGTTGAGCTGAAACATCATCTTTTCCGGCGGATTTTGGCTGGTGGGCATGGCGATCTCGTCAAGCGCTGACCGGGCCAGTCTAGCGCGCCGCCGGCCGAACCGAGTTGATGCAATATGAGCTGCCGGGTTAAGGAATAATTTGCTCTCAAATCGGTGTTCCCGCCATGGGAACCCGAGCAACACCTTGGCGTTGATCGGCCGGGCAATCAATCCTGCTCGCGATGGCCGCAGGCGTGACGACGAGTCGCCGGGCAGTCGGTCCGCTCACGTTGACATTGCGCCGGTTGAGCGTTATTTGCGAACCTTGGGTCGTGGGACGGGCAAGGACATCATCATGACTGCGACGCGGCCGCCGGGCGGTTCTGTGTTCCTCGTCGAGGACGAGGTCATGATCAGGATGATGGTCGCCGACATGCTGGAGGAACTGGGCTACAGCGTCGCGGCCGAGGCCGGCGAGATCAACGAGGCGATCAGGCTGGCGCAATCCACCGAGTTCGACATCGCCATTCTCGACGTCAACGTCAACGGCAAGGTGATTTCGCCGGTCGCCGAACTGATCAAGGCGCGCAACCGCCCGTTCATCTTCGCGACCGGCTATGGCTCGTCGGGCCTTCCCGAGGAATACCGCGACCGCCCCGCGCTGCAAAAGCCGTTCCAGCTCGAAACCCTGGCGCGAGATGATCGACACCGCGCTGAAGAGCA
This sequence comes from uncultured Alphaproteobacteria bacterium, assembly GCA_963713785.1. GTDB lineage: Bacteria > Pseudomonadota > Alphaproteobacteria > Rhizobiales > Xanthobacteraceae > Bradyrhizobium. Next base: position 388,481 of record CAVQNB010000001.1, on the reverse strand, counting down.
CGACGGTTTAGCGTAGCCGTACGCCGGCGTGTCCGACGCGTCGCCTACTTCAGCGTCGCCGTCAGCGCTTCCGAAAACGCGTCGTCGGTGCGATCGAGCCGCAGCGGCGTCACCGAAACGTAGCGCGCGGCCAGTGCCGCGAGATCGGTGCCCTCGGCCGGCACGTCGATCTGCGCGAGGCGCTCGAACCCGATCCAGAAATACGGATTGCCGCGGCCGTCGCGGCGCTGGTCGACTTTCAGAAAGCCGAGATTGCGCTTGCCCTGCCGCGTCACGCGCACGCCCGCGACATCGTCGGGCGCGCAGGCGGGAAAGTTGACATTGATCACGGTGTTCTTGGGCACGCCGGCGTCGATCACCTTGCGCAGGATCTGCGGGCCGAATTTCAGCGCCGTCTCCCACAGCGGCGCGTGGCGGGTCTCCATGCTGAATTCCTGCGACAGCGCGAACGACGGCAATGCCCAGAATGGTGCCTTCCAGCGCGCCGGCGATGGTGCCGGAATAGACCACGTCCTCGGCGACGTTGCGGCCCTTGTTGACGCCCGACAGCACGAGGTCCGGCATGGTTTCGCCGAGGATGTGGCGCGCGCCCATGATGACGCAATCGGTCGGCGTGCCCCGCACCGCGAAATGACGCGGGCCGACTTCGCGCAACCGCAACGGATCGTTCAGCGACAGCGAATGCGAGACGCCGGACTGATCGAGCTCCGGCGCCACCACCCAGACGTCGTCGGACAGCGCGCGCGCGATCTCCTCGACGATCTTCAGGCCGGGCGCATGGATGCCGTCGTCATTGGTGCAGAGAATTCGCATCCGCTTAAATGCCCTTTTCGGTCAATTCCGTGGCGGTCAGGCGCCGTCTTATCCGGCTCTCGCGATCGAGGCAAACCCGGAAAATATGCTGGAGAAATCGGGACGGCCGGGTGCGGTCGCCGCTATTGCCGCTTGATCCGAACGCGCCACATCGGCGTGAATTTGGCCGGCCAGCCGCCGATCCGCATGCTGAATTGCGCGGCGGGACGTTTCTTCGGCCGGTTTCGGGCATCGACGTTGAGCAGCGGACCTCGCCGAGTTCAATTTGAGACGCGGCTTCGATCGCTGAAGGCGGCACGGAGGCTCAGGTTTGACCGGCTCGACCTTCAGTTGAGGTTTGGCCGCTTCGGCTCCGCAGGCTTCGCGGCTTGGGCTGGCGTCCGCCTTTCGACGGCTCGGCTTGGCCGGCTTTGCGACTCCACTCGGCGCAGGCTTCGCGGCGCTGGCGGAGCTTCAGGCTCTGGGCACTTTCCGTAGCTTCGCGCACAGTCGCTGGCAGGAATTTCGCCGACTCCGCCGCTCGCATTGCGCAGGTCAGAACGGCTTCGAGCCGCCGGTTTTCGGCGGCTTCGGCACCGGGTTTCGGCGGCTCAGAGCGGGAGCGGCTCGGCAGTCCACGGTCGCGAAACACGTCTCGACCAGCGGCGCGGCCTTTCGCGGCGGCTCCGGATAGTGCTTGCGGGCGACGGCAAGCGCCTTGTCGAAATCCTCGCGATTGAACCACGGCTCGGCGCGGAGGCTTTCCAGCACGCCGTCTTCCCATAACCGGGAGGCCTCGATATCGAATTGGCCCTTCTGTCTTCTGATCGCAGGCCTGAATGCCGTAGCCGGTGACGGCCCATTGCTTGCCGACCCAATAGATGTCGCGATGCAGGGCCATCTTGATACTTCGCTTCCCGGGACGCAATTGCCGCAGGCAAAAACCAAGATAGCGGGCCGCGCCGCCTTCGCAACAGCGAAGGCGGGCCGCAGCGAATAAATTGCGGCCAGACTATCGGTCTTTCTCGATCACCTTCAGCCCGCCCATATAGGGCTGCAGCACGTCGGGCACGGCGATCGAGCCGTCCTCCTGCTGATAGGTTTCCATGACCGCGATCAGCGCGCGGCCGACCGCGGTGCCGGAACCGTTCAGCGTGTGCACGAAGCGCGGCTTGCCGTCGGGTCCGCGATAGCGCGCATCCATGCGCCGGGCCTGGAAATCGCCGCACACCGAGCAGCTCGAGATTTCGCGATAGGCGCCGCCCTCGCCCTGGCCCGGCATCCAGACCTCGATGTCGTAGGTTTTCTGCGCGGCAAAGCCCATGTCGCCGGCGCACAGCGTCATCACCCGGTAATGCAGATCGAGCTGCCGCAGCACTTCCTCGGCGCAGGCCAGCATGCGCTCGTGCTCGTCCTTGCTGGTCTCGGGCGTCGTGATCGAGACCAGTTCGACCTTGGTGAATTGATGCTGGCGGATCATGCCGCGGGTGTCGCGCCCGGCAGCGCCCGCCTCGGCGCGAAAACACGGCGTCAGCGCCGTCAGCCGCATCGGCAATTCTTTTTCGTCGAGGATGGATTCGCGGACGAGATTTGTCAGCGGCACTTCGGCGGTGGGGATGAGCCAGAGGCGTTCGCTCCGATGTTCGCCAACGCGCTCCGGTAAGCCATCTGCACGCATGGCGTCCGCATCGGCAACGTCGCTGTCATTCGCAATCTGCAAGCACTTCCTTGATGCCGCCCAGAACTGATCGTCTTCGAACTTCGGCAACTGCCCGGTGCCGAACATCACATCGTCGCGCACCAGCAGCGGCGGATTGATCTCGGTATAGCCGTGCTCATTGGTGTGCAGATCGAGCATGAATTGCCCGATCGCGCGCTCCAGCCGCGCCAGGCCCTTCTTCAGCACGACAAAGCGCGCGCCGCTCAGCTTCGCCGCGGCCTCGAAATCCATGAAGCCGAGCGCGTCGCCGAGATCGTCATGCGGCTTTGGCGTGAAGGCATAGTTGCGCACCGCGCCGAACACGTGACGCTGCACATTGCCGTGCTCGTCGACGCCGTCGGGCACTTCGTCGAGCGGCAGATTCGGAATCGCGGCCAGCTCCTTGGCAAGCTCTTCGTCCGCCGCCTTGGCCGCGGCTTCGAGCTGCGGCATCGTGGTCTTGAGTTCGGCGACCTCGGCCATCAGCTTGGCGGCGCGCGCGTCGTCCTTGGCCTTCTTGGCGTCGCCGATTTCCTTCGAGGCCGAATTGCGCCGCGCCTGCGCCTGCTCCGACGCCAGGATCGCCGCGCGGCGCTTCTCGTCGATCGCCAGCAGCGACGCCGACAACGGCTCCAGCCCGCGCCGCTTCAGCGCGGCGTCGAAGGCGTGCGGGATTGTCGCGGATCGATTTGATGTCGTGCATGGCCGATATTCCTGCGTCATGGCCGGGCATTGTCCCGGCCATCCACGTCTTGCGCATGCGGTCTGTAGACCAAGACGTGCGATGCCCGGGATCAAGCCCGGGCATGACGAATTCGAGGCAGCCTGCGGCGTCGGATGACGGCGGCAGCGCGGCGCTGCGCGCCCTACTCCGCCGGATTGGCGGCGGGCGGCGGCGGGGCGGCGGATGGCGGGGTGGCGGCGGCCTTGGCGGCGGCGGCCCTCTTTTCCACGATGCGCACGGCGATGATCGAGCCTTCGTAGAGCGCCAGCAGGGGCAGCGCGAGCGAGGCCTGGCTCAGCACGTCGGGCGGCGTCAGCACGGCGGCGATGATGAAGGCGACCACGATGAAATAGCGGCGCTTCTCGCGCAGCTGCTTCGAGGTGATGATGCCGATCCGCCCCAGCAGCGTCAGGATCACCGGCAGCTGGAACGCGATGCCGAAGGCGAAGATCAGCGACATCATCAGCGACAGATATTCGCCGACCTTCGGCAGCAGCTGGATCTGCGCGGTCTCGGGGCCGCCGAGCTGCTGCATGCCGAGCGAGAACCGCACCAGCATCGGCAGCACCACGAAATAGACCAGCATCGATCCCAGCACGAAGAAGAACGGCGTCGCGATCAGATAAGGCAGGAACGCGCCGCGCTCGTGCTTGTAGAGGCCGGGCGCCACGAATTTGTAGATTTGCGTCGCCACGATCGGAAACGAGATGAAGCCGGCGCCGAACAGCGCCAGCTTCAACTGGGTGAGGAAATATTCCAGCAGCGCCGTGTAGATGAATTTGGAATTTTCCGCGCCCGCGACCCAGACGAACGGCCACACCAGCACGTTGTAGATCTGCTTGGCGAAGAAGAAGCAGAAGATGAAGGCGATGCCGAACGCCGAGCAGCGCCTTGATCAGCCGCGAGCGCAGCTCGATCAGATGATCCATCAGCGGCGCTTTGCTGGCCTCGATATCCTCGGCGCTCATGACGCTTTGGCGTCCTTGAGGACGTCGGACGCGGCAGGCGCGGGTCCTGCGGCGCGGCTGCGGCTGTCAGCTTCGGCGTGATCGCCAGCGGCTGCGGCGCCGCGGCGTGGGCGATCGGCCTCGGCGAAGTCGTCCGCGGATGCGGCGCTTCCGGCGGTCGCCGGCGCGTCGATCGAGATCGCCGGCGGCTCGATCGCCGGCGGCTCGGATCGCCGGCGTATCCGCTCGACATCGCCGGCTTGTCGACGTCGTCGATCCGGAGCGCGTCGCTGACGTCCTTTTGCAGCGAGGTCATGATGTTGCCGCCGGTGAAGCCGGTGGCGGCTTCCTTGACCTCGTCGAAGCTCTTCTTGAGGTCGGCCATTTCGGCCTCGCGCATCGCTTCCTGGAACTGGCCCTGGAATTCGGCGGCCATCTTGCGCGCCTTGCCCATCCACTGCCCGACCATGCGCAGCACGCCCGGCAATTCCTTCGGGCCGATGGCGATCAGCGCGACAACCGCGATGACGACGAGTTCACTCCACCCGATGTCGAACATGAAAAATTCCGCTCACGCGAGGCGATTTCACCCAACCATGCAAACACGATTGGGCCGCCCGCGTCTCCGTCCGGCCTTGCCGCGCGCAGTCCTGGCTTCAGACAGCCTTGGGCTCAGACAGCCTTGCTGCCGACATCCGACCGCGCCGCCGTGGACGGCGTGGCGTTATGATCGATCGTCTTCACGGGCTCGGGCTTTTCCGCAGTCTTTTCATCGTCCTGCATGCCCTTCTTGAAGGCCTTGATGCCCTGCGCGACGTCGCCCATCAGATCCGAAATCTTGCCGCGACCGAACAACAGCAGGACGACTGCGATCACGACGATCCAGTGCCAAATGCTAAGCGAACCCATCCTGCAACCCTCCAAACACGCGAGGCCGGCGACCCGGCCTAATCCTTCCCGGAAAGTAGGCTCAGGAGGTGTCAAAAACAAGGACTTAAGCCGCGTCAAATCGCGGTTAGCGCGCTACCGTTAATCCGCGTCCGCTAGCCGGCTAACCGCATGCCGCGAGCGGCGCGAATCTAGCTTGCCTCGCCGGTTTCCGGCTCGACCGCCGGCGCCAGCGCCAGTTCCAGATCGCCGATCTCCAGCGGATCCTCGTCGTCGCGCAAGGCCGGGTCGTCCGACGGCGTCGGAACGCTGAAGCCGGAGGGCAGCCGCGAATCCAGCAGGCCGGTTCCCTTCAGTTCCTCGAGGCCCGGCAGATCGCCGAGCGCCTCCAGGCTGAACTGCGACAGGAAGGCTTCCGTGGTTCCGAAGGTCAGCGGACGGCCCGGCGTCTTGCGGCGGCCGCGCGGGCGAATCCAGCCGGTCTCCAGCAGCACATCCAGCGTTCCCTTGGAGGTGATCACGCCGCGGATTTCCTCGATCTCGGCGCGGGTGACCGGCTGATGATAGGCGATGATCGCAAGCATCTCGATCGCCGCGCGCGACAGCCGCCGCGTCTCGGTGCTCTCCCGCGTCATCAGCCAGGACAGATCGCCGGCGGTGCGGAAGGTCCATTTGTTGGCGACGCGCACCAGATTGACGCCGCGCGAGGCGTAATCCGCCTGCAATTGCGCCAGCGCGACCTTGATATCGACGCCATCGGGCATCCGCTTTGCCAGCGTGGCCTGATCGAGCGGCTCGGTCGAGGCGAACAACAGCGCTTCCAGCAGCCGCAATTCCTCGGGCCGCGCTTGCGGATCGACGGAGCGCTCCTCGGCATCGGCTATGCGTTTTTCCGCCAGGCTTGCCATGGCACGGTCTCCTTCTTCCACTTACTCGGCCGGCAGATCCGGCGCGGTCATCGCGTCAGGTACTGGTTGCGGCGGACGCTTTCGAAAATACAGCGGCGCGAACGCCTCTTTCTGGTGCAGTTCCACCTCGCCTTCCCGGACCAGTTCCAGCGCCGCGGCAAAGCTGGAGGCGAAAACGGTGGCCTTTTGCGAGGGATCGACGACGTAGTTGATCAGGTATTCGTCGAGGCGGCTCCAGTCCTCGGCCATTCCGACCAGCCGCTCCAGCGACGCCCGCGCCTCGGTCAGCGACCACACCGTGCGTTTCGCCAGATGCACCGTCGCCAGCACCCGCTGCTGGCGCTGCGCGGCATAGGCGGTGAGCAGGTCGAACAGGGTTGCGGTAAATTTGGGATGCCGGATTTCGGCGATGGCTTCCGGATTGCCGCGCGGAAAAATGTCGCGCTGCAATTGCGGGCGGTTCATCAGCCGGTTCGAGGCTTCGCGAATGGCCTCCAGCCGGCGCAGCCGGTTGGCCAGCGCGGTCGCCATTTCCTCGGCGCTCGGTCCGTCCGCCGTGGCGGGTTCGGGCAGCAGCAGCCGCGATTTCAGGAACGCCAGCCATGCCGCCATCACCAGATAATCGGCGGCAAGCTCGAGGCGGATTTTTCGGGCCGCCTCGATGAACACCAGATACTGGTCGGCCAGCGCCAGAATGGAAATCTTGGCGAGATCGACCTTCTGCTGCCGCGCCAGCGCCAGCAACAGGTCGAGCGGGCCCTCATAGCCCTCGACATCGACGACCAGCGACGGCTCGTCGTCGGCGAGTTCGGCGGGCCGTCCGGTTTCAAACGATAGAATTTCCGCGCTCATGCGCCTGCCATTCCTGCCCGATCGATCAACGCATCCAGTTCCGCCCGCGCCGCCAGCCGGTCGAACGGCTGCGGCGGCTTGCGCGACGCCAGCGCCCGTCCTGGCGCGCTCCAGCGCCTTGCCCGACAATTCCGGCGTCTCGCCGGCGACTTCGCGCATTTCGTCGAGCTTGCCGTTGCAATGCAGAACCATGTCGCAGCCGGCGGCGAAGATGGCCCGGGTCCGCTCGGCGATCGATCCCGCCAGCGCGTTCATGGACACGTCATCACTCATCAACAAACCCTGGAACCCGATCACGCCGCGAATCACCTGTTCGATGATTGTCGCAGAAGTCGTGGCCGGATGGGCGGGGTCCAGCGCGCTAAACACAACATGTGCGGTCATCGCCATCGGCAGGTCCGCCAGCGGTTGAAACGCGGCGAAATCGGTCCGTTCCAGCTCCGTTCTGGGCGTATCGACCACCGGAAGCCTGAAATGGGTGTCCGCGGTGGCCCGGCCATGCCCCGGAATGTGCTTGAGCACCGGCAAAATGCCACCCTGCTCCAGCCCTTCGGTCACGGCGCGCGCGATCGCTGCGACCTTGCCCGGCTCGGTTCCGTAGGCCCGGTTGCCGATCACCGCGTCGGCGCCGGCAACCGGCACATCCGCCAGCGGCAGGCAATCGACGGTGATGCCGAGTTCGATCGAGGTCGGCCGCGATCAGCCGCGCGCTCAGCCGCGCCGCCGACAGGCCGAGCGCGGGATCGATGTCGTAAAGCGCGCCAAAGACCGCGCCGGGCGGATAGACCGGCCAATGCGGCGGGCCGAGGCGCTGCACCCGGCCGCCCTCCTGGTCGATCAGGACCGGCGCCTCCGGATCGCCGATCGTCTCTCGCAATTCGCGAACAAGCGAGATGACTTGTGCCGGCGTTTCGATATTCCGCTTGAACAGGATAAATCCCCACGGCCGCTCCGCACGGATGAATTCGCGCTCGGCGGCGCTCAATTCCGGTCCGGATACGCCTGTGATGAATGCCCGCGTGTTCATGCGGGCCGATTAGCCCGCTGATGGCCCGAGGGTCAAGGAAACGGCCGTTAATTCCTTTGGACGACGCACTGTCCGCCGGCCGTCTTCAGGCTGCCGCAGAACTGCGAGGCTTCGTCGCGGCGAGCCGAACGGACCGACCATGGCGCGGTAGTAGACGCCCTTGTCGCCGAGATCGGCGCGCTTGATCACGGGACTGCGCGATCCCAGCACCGTCGGGAACTTGCCCTGCAGCGCCCTGATAGGAGGCCTGCGCGTCGGCCTCGTTCCGCTGCGAGGAGACCTGAACCAGATATCCGCCGCCGCCTGCCGCCGCGCGCTGGGCGCGGTTTGCGCCGGGGTGTTGGTGGCGACCCGGGTCCGCGGTTCGGCGGCGGGCGCCGGTTGGGCGGCCTGCGGCGACAGCGACAGCGGCGCATTGGCGCTGAGGCATTGGCCGTTGACGGCCGCCGGTGGCGCGCGGCGGCGTTGCGCGCGGCCGGCCGCCGGCTTCGTTGCCGGCGGCGGCTGGTGCCGACGTCGCCGGCGCCGCGGCGCCGTCAGGCTGGTCGCCGCGAACGGAGAAGGTCTTGATCTTTCGCGGCTCGTTGTTCGGCAGCGTGCCATTGCCGGCGTTGGCCGGCGGCGGTGCCGCTCGGAGCCACGCTCGCCGCCGACGGCGGATTGGCGTTCTGGTTCAGCGGCGGAAACACCACGCGCGGCGCCGGACTTGGCGTTGACGTCGACCGGCGCTTCTTCGCGCGGAACGATCTTCTCGGTGCCATCGCCCGCCGCCATGCGGTCCGGCACCTTGGCGCTGCCGTCGGCGGGCGCCGGCACGATCTTGGTCGGGCCGGTGTCCGCCTTGATGATCGGCGGCTCGCCGCTGCGGGGCGATCCGACATAGGTGCGATAGGCAAACGCAGCGCCCGTCCCCAACACCGCCAGCGCAAGAACGACGACGACGGTGACCATGCCGCCGCGGCGCTTCTGGACCGGCTCTTCGGCGCCGTCGCCATAGCCGTCCTGATAGGCGTAGGGATCGTCCGCATAGGCCGGATCGTGCTGGGCTTCCTGCGCGCCGGAATCGAGCTGGCCGTACAGCGCATCGTCATAGCGCGACGGATCGGGCTCGCTGATCGGCGTCATCGGCGAACGGCGGCGCCTGCATGATAATCCGGCTCGGGCGCGGCATGCGGCGGCCGCGTAGCGATGCAGCGGATGCACCGCGCTCGGGATAATCCTGCTCGGCGGCTCGGTCCGGTGCTGCGGGCTTCCTGCCGGGCGGCGCGCTGCATCCATGGCGGCGGGCCCGGCGGGCGGGCTCATCCTCCGGCTCTGCCGCCGGCGGCGTCGATACGGATCGCGCGCGCGCGCCGCGCGGCTGCACCGGCTGATTGGCCCGGCCCATGCTGCCGAACGGATCGGTCTGGCCGATCAGGCGCGCGAGCTCGGCCAGCGGATCGCTCTCGCCCTTGGCGGACGCATGCGGATCGTCGCCGCGATCATAGTCGTCGTCGGCGGGAAAAGGTCTGTCCTGATATCGATCAGCCATCGTGATGATGCGTCCCCTTCGGGAAAGCCGCCAACCCGCTTTTACAAACGAACCAGCCCCTGCCAGATGCCCTCACAGGTCCCCATGTGAGCGGCGTTCGCCCCTGATCTACCGCATCTCGTCCGGAGCATGGACGCCGAGAACGGCGAGCCCGATGCCAGAACCGAGACGACGCCCTGGACCATGGCCAGCCGCGCCTTCGTCATCTCTGCATCATTATTGATAATGAAGCGTAAATAGGGCAAATCGCGCCCCCTCGTCCACAGCGCATGAAATTCGCTGGCGAGATCATACAGGTAAAAAGCGATTCGGTGCGGCTCATGTGCCGACCGCCGCCGCCTCGATCATCCGGGGGTAGAGCGCCAGCCGCCGCAGCAGGTCGAGTTCCGCAGGGTCGGTCAGCCGCTCCACCGCCGCGTCGCCGAGGAACGCCGCCCGCGCGCCGGCCTCCTCCGGCAGGTCCGGGATCGACCTCGCGGGCGTTGCGGAACACCGAATGGCCGCGGGCATGGCCGTACTGGACGTAGAACACCGGGTTGTCCTTGGACTGCTCGATCACCTTGGCGAGGTCGAAATCCAGCACCGCGTCGTTCTTGCGGAACAGCATCATGAAGCGCACGGCGTCCGTGCCGACCTCGTCGACCACCTCGCGCAAGGTGACGAAATCGCCGGAGCGTTTCGACATCTTCACCGGCTCGCCGTTGCGCAGCAGCTTGACGAGCTGCACGATCTTCACGTCGAGCGCGGCCTTGCCGGCGGTGACCGCCTTGATCGCCGCCTGCATGCGCTTGATGTAGCCGCCGTGATCGGCGCCCCAGACGTCGACCAGGTTGCGAAAGCCGCGGTCGAACTTGTCCTTGTGATAGGCGATGTCGGAGGCGAAATAAGTATAGCTGCCGTCGGACTTGATCAGCGGACGATCGACATCGTCGCCAAAGGCGGTGGCGCGAAACAGCGTCTGCTCGCGATCCTCATAGTCCTCGACCGGCGCGCCCTTCGGCGGCGGCAGGCGGCCTTCGTAGACGTCGCCCTTGGCGCGCAGATAGTCGATGGTCGCGGCGACGCGGTTGTTGCCGGTCTCGATCAGCGACCGCTCGGAGAAGAAGACGTCATGCTTGATGTTGAGCGCGGCGAGATCGCCCTTGATCTCCTCCATCATCATCGCAATGGCCTTGGCGCGCACGGTCGGCAGCCATTCGGCCTTCCGGCATCGTCAGCAGCTTGTCGCCATATTCGGCGGCAAGCGCCTGCCCGACCGGCTTCAGATAGTCGCCGGGATAAAGCCCTTCCGGAATCTCGCCGATGTTCTCGCCGAGCGCCTCGCGGTAGCGCAGGAATGCCGAGCGCGCGAGCACATCGACCTGGGCGCCGGCATCGTTGATGTAATATTCGCGTGTCGACGTCATAGCCGGCGAACGCCAGCAGGCTTGCCAGCGCATCGCCGAACACCGCGCCGCGGCAATGGCCGACATGCATCGGCCCGGTCGGATTGGCCGAGACGTATTCGACATTGACCTTCTCGGCCGCGCCGATCGCGCTGCGCCCATAGGAAGCGCCCTCGCGCAGCACGGTGCGCAGCGCGTCCGACCAGGCCGACGGCTTCAAGGTGAGATTGATGAAGCCGGGACCGGCGACATCGACGGACGCGATCAAATCGTCCGCGCGCAGCCTGGCCGCGATCTGTTCGGCGAGATCGCGCGGCTTGGCCTTGGCTTCCTTGGCCAGCACCATCGCGGCGTTGGTCGCCATGTCGCCATGCGCGGCATCGCGCGGCGGCTCGACCACGACGCGCGACAGATCGATGCCCGCGGGCCATCCGCCTTCGGCCGCGAGCGCGCCGCAAACCGCGTGCACGCGCGCCAGCACGTTGGCGAAAAGATGCGGCGGAGAAGGCATTTGATCGACCATGGCCGCCGCCTAACGCAAATCCGGGGTCGAGTCAAAAAGCCTTTGATGCTCGGTCAGGGCAAAGCGGTCGGTCATCCCGGCGATGAAATTGCCGATCCGCCGGGCGCGCTCGGTCTCGGTCTCGGCGCTCGCGCCTCCGGCGGCAGCCATTCGGCCGGCAGATCGCCGGGCGTCTTCTGATAGCGCGCGAACAGGTCGAACAGGATCTGTTCGGCCTCGCCCATCACCCGCATCACCCGCGAATGGCGGTACATCCGCTGCTTCAGGAACGCCTTGATCTCGGCTTCCGCCTGCGCCACCTCCGGCGGAAACGCGATCAGCGCCTCGCCATGGTTGCGGACATCATCGACCGATTGCGGCTGCGCGGCCTCCAGGCGCCGGCGCGCTTCCGAGACCACCGCGCCGATCAGATAGGAGATCAGCTCGCGCACCAGTTCGGCGCCGCGCCTGATGTCGTCGAGAGCGGGATAGTGCCTGGCGATATCGGCGATCATTTCGGCGGCGAGCGGCATGACCTTGAGATCGTCGACCGCGAACAGGCCGGCGCGCAGGCCGTCGTCGATGTCGTGGGCGTCATAGGCGATGTCGTCGGCGATCGCGGCGACCTGCGCCTCCAGCGAGGCAAAGCTCCATAGCTCCAGATCGTAGGTCCTGACGTAGTCGGAAATGCCGATGGGAATGCCGCGGTCGCGATAGCGCCCGACCGCGCGCGCCGTCTGCGTGCGGTCAGCGGGCCGTTGTGCTTGACGATGCCCTCCAGCGATTCCCAGGTCAGGTTGAGCCCGTCGAATTCGGGATAGCGATGCTCCAGCGAGGTCACGACGCGCAGGGTCTGGGCGTTGTGATCGAAGCCGCCATGGGCTTGCAGGCAGGCATCCAGCGCCCGCTCGCCGGCGTGGCCGAACGGCGGATGGCCGAGGTCATGGGCCAGCGCCAGCGTTTCCGTGAGATCCTCGTCGAGACCGAGCTGCCGGGCCAGCGCGCGGGCGATCTGCGCCACTTCGAGCGAGTGGGTCAGCCGGGTGCGGTAATGATCGCCTTCGTGGAACACGAATACCTGGGTTTTGTGCTTCAGGCGGCGAAAGGCGGTGGAATGGATCACCCGGTCGCAATCGCGCCGGAACGGGCTGCGGGTCTTGCTCGGCGGCTCGGCGAACAGCCGTCCGCGGCTGCGGTCGGGGTCGCAGGCATAGACCGAACGAGGAGCAGCCATTCCGACCGACACGGTGTATTAATCCCCTTAAAGGTTTGATTCCGGCGCCTGGCGCACTTAACTATGCTGGGCGCCGGATACCAGATAATTTGGTATGACGCCGGCCATCGGAGACGCTGTCATGACCACAGCCGTCACCATCAGCGAGCGGGCCGCCCGCCGCATCGGGGAAATCCTCAAGACCGAGGGCGACGGCGCCATGCTGCGCATCAGCGTCGAGGGCGGCGGCTGCTCCGGCTTTCAGTACAAATTCGACGTCGAACGCGCGCAGGCCGAGGACGATCTGGTGATCGCGCGCGACAGCGCGGTGGTGCTGGTCGATCCGGCCTCGGTGCCGTTTCTGGCCGGCTCGGAGGTCGATTTCGTCGACGACCTGATCGGCGCGTCGTTCCGGGTGGTCAATCCGAACGCCACCGCGTCCTGCGGCTGCGGCACCAGCTTTTCGATCTGAGAGATTTCTACTCCTGCATGCGTATCGCGACCTGGAACGTCAATTCGATCCGGCAGCGGATCGACCACTCTGCTGACCTGGCTGAAGGACTGCTCGCCCGACATCGTCTGCCTGCAGGAAATCAAATGCGTCGATGAGGCGTTTCCGCGGCGAGAGCCATCGAGGCGCTCGGCTACAACGTCGTCACCCACGGCCAGAAGACCTTCAACGGCGTCGCGCTGCTGTCGAAGCTGCCGTTCGACGAAACCAAATCGCGGCTGGCCGGCGACGACGAAGACGCCCATGCCCGGTTTCTGGAGGGCGTGGTCACGCTGAAGCACGGCGTGCTGCGGATCGCCTGCCTCTATCTGCCCAACGGCAATCCGCCCGAAACCGAAAAATATCCCTACAAACTCAAATGGATGTCGCGGCTTCTTGAGTATTCAAAGGAGCGACTTAAGACCGAAGAACCGCTGGTGCTGGCCGGTGACTTCAACGTCATTCCGGCCGCCGAGGACGTCCACAATCCGGCCGCCTGGGTCAACGATGCCCTGTTCCGCCCGACCACCCGCGAAAGCTTTCAGTCGCTGCTCGGGCCTCGGGCTGACCGACGCGCTGCGCGCCGTCACCGACGCGCCCGGCCAATACACGTTCTGGGATTATCAGGCCGGCGCCTGGCAGAAGAACCACGGCCTGCGCATCGATCATCTGCTGCTGTCGCCGCAGGCCAGCGACCGGCTCGATCGATGTCGGGATCGACAGCTATGTGCGCGCCTGGGAAAAGCCGTCGGACCATGTGCCGGTCTGGGTCGATCTCGATCTGGAGACGGCGTAGACCGCCGCTCGCGCAGCAGTCGGCAGATCAGTCCCTGCGGCCCTGCACCCAGTGCTCGAGCATCTGCAGCGCCATCGCGCGGTCGTCGTCGGACGCCTTGGCTGATCGCCTTGTTGTAGCTTTCCTTGATCCAGGTTTCGTCCGGCGCGGCGCTGTCGCGCGCCAACGTCAGCCACATCAGGCCGCGGGCGGCCTGACGCGGCAGCTGGTCGCCGTTGAACAGCATCTGGCCGAGCAAGGCCTGCGCCTGATGCTGGCCCTTCTGGGCGGCAAGGCCGAGCCAGCGCGCGCCATAGCGGAAATCATCCCGCGAGGTGCCGGCGCCCTTGAGATAGAGCCGGGCCAGATCATATTGCGCGTCGGCATTGCCGAAATAGGAGGCGGCGTAGGAGAACATCTCCCGCGCCCGCTCCGGATCGGACTTGATCTTCGAATTGGGAATGCCGTTGAGATAATACCGCCCCAGCGCGACAAAGGCGTTGGCGACGATCGCCGACTGCGGCGCCGACGGGCTGTCCTCGGCATGCGCATTGGCGATGCGGCTGAAATATTCGAAGGCGCGCAGATCGTCCTGGGTGACGCCGTTGCCGTCGGCGTACATCCGCCCCAGTTTCCACTGCGCGATCGGATGACCGCCCTCGGCGGCATATTGCAGCGAGGTCAGCGAGGTATCCGGCGTGGCGGCCGGGCAACCGCCTTCTTCAGCGCCGCCGCGGCGCCGGGCTGGGCCGAAACCACCGGAATTGTCGTATCCTGGTTGGCCGGCGCGCCGTCAAAGGCGAATGCCGGGGCCGCCACCGGCGTGGCCCCTAAAATCAACGCAAAAATGATACGCTCAGATGTCCGCATAACACTGTTTCTCGTGCGCCCCGCCCGGATGGGTCACGGCGCCATCCACCGCCGGCCCAACCTGCTGGGCATATTTCCACAGCGCACCTGACGTATGATTGGTCGCGCGGGGCTCCCATTTGGTTTTACGTTCGGCCAGCTCCGCGTCGGTCAACTTTACGTTAAGTGTCCCGACCTACGGCGTCGATTTCGATGATATCGCCGTCCCGCAGCAGCGCGATCGGCCCGCCGACGGCCGCTTCCGGCCCGACATGGCCGATGCAGAAGCCGCGGGTCGCGCCGGAGAACCGGCCGTCGGTGATCAGCGCGATCTTGCCGCCCATGCCCTGCCCGGTCAGCGCCGCCGTGGTCGAGAGCATCTCGCGCATGCCGGGACCGCCGCGCGGTCCCTCATAGCGGATCACGATGACCTCGCCCTCTTTGTAGGTCTTCTTCTGGACCGCCTCGAAGGCATCCTCTTCGCGATCGAAGCAGCGGGCCGGACCGGTAAATTTCAGGTTCGACATGCCCGCGACCTTCACGATCGCGCCCTCGGGCGCGAGATTACCCTTCAAGCCGACCACACCGCCGGTGACGGTGATCGGCTTGTCGGCGGGCCGCACCACATCCTGGTGCGGATTCCATTTCACGCTTTTGAGGTTTTCGGCGATCGTCCGGCCCGTGACGGTCAAGCAGTCGCCGTGCAAGATGGCCGTTATCGAGCAGCGTCTTCATCAGAAGCGGTATGCCGCCAACCTCGAACATGTCTTTGGCGACATAACGGCCGCCCGGCTTCAAATCCGCGACATACGGTGTCTTTTTGAAGATTTCCGCGACGTCGAACAGATCGAACTTGATGCCGCATTCGTGCGCGATCGCCGGCAGATGCAGCGCAGCATTGGTCGAGCCGCCGGAGGCGGCAACCACTGCGGCGGCGTTCTCCAGCGACTTGCGCGTGACGATGTCGCGCGGCCGGATATTGAGCGCGATCAGCTCCATCACCTTCTCGCCCGCGGTCATGCAGAAGGCGTCGCGGATCTCGTAAGGCGCCGGCGCGCCGGCCGAATAGGGCAGCGCCAGCCCGATCGCCTCCGATACCGTCGCCATGGTGTTGGCGGTGAATTGTGCGCCGCACGCGCCGGCCGACGGGCACGCCACCCGCTCGATTTCGTCGAGATCGGCATCCGACATCTCGCCGACCGAATGCTTGCCGACCGCCTCGAACATGTCCTGCACCGTGACCTGCTGGCCGCGGAAATTGCCGGGAAGGATCGAGCCGCCATAGATGAAGATCGACGGCACGTTGAGCCGGACCATCGCCATCATCATGCCCGGCAGCGACTTGTCGCAGCCGGCGAGCCCGACCAGCGCATCATAGGCGTGGCCGCGGATGGTCAGTTCGACCGAATTGGCGATGCATTCGCGCGACGGCAGCGACGAGCGCATGCCGTCATGGCCCATGGCGATGCCGTCGGTCACGGTGATGGTGCAGAATTCGCGCGGCGTGCCGCCGGCGGAGGCGACGCCCTTCTTGACCGCCTGGGCCTGGCGCATCAGCGAGATGTTGCACGGCGCGGCCTCGTTCCAGCACGACGCCACGCCGACGAACGGCTGGTGGATCTGCTGCGGTGGTCAGCCCCATGGCATAGAGATACGAGCGATGCGGCGCCCGCTCCGGGCCCTCCGTCACGTGACGGCTCGGCAGCCTCTTCTTGATGTTGGTCTTGGCGTCCATCGCGAACCTGTTTCCCGGCCGTCTCTTGGTCGAACTCGGGAAAACCGGTGAAGTTCCCCTCGCCTTCGCGAGCGCCGTGGCCATAGCCTTTGGAAACATCATTTCACGGAGGGGTGTGGCAAAAAAGCGGCGCGAGCAAGTACTGACCGCGGCGGCTACCAAATGTTCGCTATCTGTTGCGGACGCGCAACAACCGTGGCACTACGGCAACCATTTTTAACTAATAAGTAGCAAACCGATCCAAGGGGTGCGTGGTACGTGTGGTTCAACCTTCGCGGACTACAGATCGCCCGGACGCGTGGCAAATTGGCCGTCATTCGAGCCAACGGGTCGCGCAAACGCGCGCCCGATGACAGGCTCAGCGAAGCAATCTAGAATCGAGCTGCGTACTCAACTCTGGATTGCTTCGTCGCTGGCGCTCCTCGCAATGTCGGCTCCTTGGCATAAATTCGTGATCTCGCGGCGCGAAGCGCCCGAGGTGTTGCACGAGCCACCCTCGAAAACAGGGCGCAGGGAAAGCCGGGTGCGCAGCTCGCACCCGCAGCCTCGCGTGCGAAATGATGGAAGCACACGAGAATAATCACCACAGGTTCACCGAACACAGTCCGGCGTTTCCTGCGCAATGGTTTTAACGGCTTATTCCGTGCTCTCCCCGGTGACCGGCCGGTGACCGGGCTTTATTGCCACCGTCGTCTAGCGGATACTTCCGCGAAACTTGACGCCAGCGTCGGGGCGCCAGGACCACACGACTTAGCCGTCCGCATCAGCATGCTTCGTCTGTGCACGCCGATACGTCCATCGCATCCTGCACCAACGTTCGTGACGATCGCGAAGCGCCCCCTTATCGGGACAGGACGCGGGGACAGCGCCGCCCAACGCTGATGCAGACGACAGTAGTTATACGATCTTACCGGCCGCAACCGAATCGGGGAGATTGCATTGGCGTTCCTTGTCAGAGCGCTTCCTCCCTGAAATCTTGCCCGCCTTTTGGCGGGCTCTTTTTTGTTGTTTTTCTTGTCGACGACTGCATTGGCGCCGAGCGGATGTGCGTCGAAGGATCGGTGCGGGATAGGTGCGGCTCAACTTTGCGCGTCTAATCCACCTTGACGTTGGCGGCCTTGATGATCGGCCACCATTTCGCGATCTCCGCCTTCTGCCAATCGCCCAGCGCTTCCGGTGTGAGTTTGTCCGCAGCCGGCATCTGCAAGCCCAGATTTTCGAGCTGCTTGCGCACGGCGGGATCGCTCAGCGCGTCGACGGCCGCGGCATTGAGTTTTGTCACGATCTCGCTGGGCGTGCCCTTCGGCACCCAAAGCCCGGACCATAGCGTCATGTGAAATCCGGACAGCCCCGCTTCATCGGTGGTCGGAATATCAGGCGCCTGCTCGGCGCGCTTGTCGTCGGTGACGGCATAGGCGCGGATCGTGCCGGCGCGCACCTGATTGATGGAGTTGGAAAGCTGGTCGACGATCAGGTCGATCTGGCCGGCGACGAGATCGTTCATCGCAGGTCCGGTGCCGCGATAAGGCACGTATTGCAGCTTGAACGCCGCTCGCGGCCTCGAAGGAGAGGCCTGCGACATGAGCTGCCGGAGCCCGCTCCCGCGGTGCCGGCGGTTGCCGGCTGCGGCCGCGACTTCAGCCACGCCAGAAGCTCCTTCAGCGATTTCGCGGGAACGGCGTTCTTGCTGACGATGATCATGGGATTGCTCGGCAACAGCACCACCGGCTCGAGATCAGCGACGAGGTCGTAGCCGAGCTTGTAGATCGCGCCATTGGCGACGTGAGTGCCGAGATGACCGAAGCCGATGGTGTAGCCGTCGGGCGCTGAATGCACGACGCGGCCGACGCCGATCGAGCCGCCGGCGCCCGTGATGTTCTCGACCAGGATCGCCTCGCCCAGAACAGTCTTCATGCGCTCGGCAAGAATGCGCGTCATAGCATCCGACGGGCCGCCTGCAGAGAACGGCACCACGATGGTGACGGGATGGGAGGGGAAATTTTCCGCGAACGCGTGATCGCCAAATGTCAGCAGCACGACGAGGGCGGTCAGAACGGTTCTACGCATACGCTTGCTCCAACGCGCCGATGAGGGTCAGAGTTTTGCGTAGTCGATCGGCTTGAAGCGATCGAGCGTGCGGTCGACCTTCGGCAACGGATATTTAAGGCCTGTCGCGCAGTTGAACAGCATCACCCGATCACTTTTGCTCACACGGCCGTCGGCGAGGCCTTGCTGGTAGGCGGCGTAGGTCGCAGCCCCCTCCGGACACAGCAGCAAGCCCTCTTCGCGCGCGACCTCGTTGAGCGCGGCAGAAATCTTCTCATCGCTGACCGCGATCGCAAAACCTTTGCTCTCGCGCACCGCCCGCAGGATAAGGAAATCCCCGACCGCCTGCGGCACGCGGATGCCTGAGGCGATCGTATGCGCATCCTCCCAGCGAGGAGCGTGCTCGGTGCCGTTCTCGAACGCGCGCACCATCGGTGCGCAACCCGCCGCCTGCACCGCGACCATCCGCGGCCGCTTCGAGCCGATGAAGCCGATCGCCTCCAGCTCGGCGAACGCCTTCCACATGCCGATCAACCCGGTGCCGCCGCCGGTCGGATAGAAGATCACGTCGGGCACGTCCCAGCCGAGCTGCTCGGCGAGTTCCAGCCCCATCGTCTTCTTGCCCTCGATCCGGTACGGCTCTTTCAAGGTCGAGGTATCGAACCAGCCGGCTTTTGTCTTTCCTTCGCCGACGATCTTGCCGCAATCGTCTATCAGCCCATTGACGCGATAAACGGTCGCGCCCTGCAGCTCGATCTCGCTGACATTCACTTCCGGCGTGTCGGCGGGACAGAAGATCGTGGTCTTGATCCCGCAGCTTGTCGCGTAAGCTGCGAGCGCCGCACCGGCATTGCCGTTGGTCGGCATCGCCATGTGCTTGATGCCGAGCGCCTTGCCCATCGACACCGCCATGACAAGGCCGCGCGCCTTGAACGAGCCGGTCGGCAGCCGGCCTTCATCCTTCACGATGATCTCGCCGCCGCCGAGCTTCTTGCCGAGCTTCGGTAAACGAATAAGCGGCGTCGTTACTTCGCCGAGGCTGACGATATCAGCGGTTTTCCGCACCGGCAGCATCTCGCGATAGCGCCACAGGTCGGCCGGCCGCGCTTTCAACGCGTCCTTGGTCAACGCCTTCTTGACGCCGGCGAGGTCGTAGCGGACCAGAAGTGGTTTGCCGGCTTTCGAGAGGTTGTGGATCTGGTCGGCGGGATAGTGATCGCCTTCCATCGCGCATTCGAGATGGGTCACGAACGTCGGACGTTCGATCGTCAGATTGTCATTGTCTTTCACGGATGGGACCTTTGCTCTTTTTAGTGGGGCATGACCTTGTCCGAAAACCGGTGCCCACTTTTCGGGATCATGCCCTAGATATTCAACACGCGGCCATAGGCATCGAGCACCGCTTCCTTCATCATCTCCGACAATGTCGGATGCGGAAACACGGTGTGCATCAGTTCTTCTTCGGTGGTTTCGAGATTCATCGCGACCACATAGCCCTGGATCAGTTCGGTCACTTCGGCGCCGATCATGTGCGCGCCGAGCAACTGGCCGGTCTTCTTGTCGAAGATCACCTTGACCAATCCCTGATCCTCGCCGAGCGCGATCGCCTTGCCGTTGCCGACGAACGGAAAACGGCCGACGCGGATTTCGCGGCCGCCCTCCTTCGCTCTGGCCTCGGTGAGGCCGACCGAGGCGACTTGCGGATTGCAATAGGTGCAGCCGGGAATGAGGTTCTTGTCCATGGCGATGCGGATGCAGGCCCTTGATGGCTTCGACGCAGACCACGCCTTCATGCTCGGCCTTGTGCGCCAGCATCGGCGGCCCGGCGACGTCGCCGATGGCGTAGATGCCGGGCACGTTGGTCTTGCCAGTAGCCGTCGATCACGACGCAGCCGCGGTCGGTTTTGACGCCGAGCTTCTCCAGCCCAAGATTTTCGATATTGCCGACCACGCCGACCGCCGAAATCACCCGGTCGAACTCGACCGTCTGCGGCTTCTTGCCGTCGTCGATGGTGGCGACCACGCTGTCGCTCTTCTTCTCGAGTTTTGTCACCTTTGGTGCTTGGTGAGGATCTTGATGCCCTGCTTCTCGAAACGCTTGCGCGCAAGGCCTGCGATCTCGGCGTCCTCGACGGGAAGGATCTGCGGCAGCACCTCGACCACGGTCACGTCGGCGCCCATGGTGTGGAAGAACGAGGCGAATTCGATGCCGATCGCGCCGGAGCCCACCACCAGCAGCGACTTCGGCATCTTCTCCGGCACCATCGCCTCGAAATAGGTCCAGACCAGCTTCTTGTCGGGCTCGAGCCCCGGCAGCACGCGCGGCCGCGCGCCGGTCGCAAGAATGATGTGCTTGGCCTGATAGGCGCCCTCGCCCGAGCGCGCCCTTCGGCGCCTCGACCGGCAGATTTCTTCACCGTGATCTTGCCGGGCGCGTCGATCGTGGCGTCGCCCCAGATCACCGTGACCTTGTTCTTCTTCATCAGGAAGCCGACGCCGTCATTGAGGCGTTTTGACACGCCGCGCGAGCGCTGCACCACGGCCTTCGGAGTCGTACGAGACTTTTTCCGCCGACAAGCCCGTAATCCTTGGCGTGCTGCATGTAGTGAAAAATTTCCGCCGAGCGCAGCAGCGCCTTGGTCGGGATGCAGCCCCAGTTGAGGCAGATGCCGCCGAGATAGGATTTCTCGACAATCGCGGTCTTGAAGCCGAGCTGCGCCGCAGCGGATCGCGGTGACATAGCCGCCGGGACCGGAGCCGATGATGATGATGTCGAAAGATGTGTCGGCCATGAAGGTTCCCGCCTAACTCAGCTAGTCGTCGTGCCGCGTGCACGACGGTTCAACATAAACACTCTTGCCCGCCATTCCAGCAAGACGATCAGAGCCGCGATTGCGATAGCCGTCAGCGCGATCGGTTCCCAGATGTTTCGCGACAGCGCTTCGTTGGAAAAGAACGCGGCATACATCACTTCACGGCCCAGCGGACTGAGCGCCATGATGGCTGCGAGCAGCGCCGACATCCAGGGCCATCGCGTTCGGACATTCAAGTTGCCCCCTTGGCCGGCGCGCCTATCTCACACCATCATCATCACGGGGTTTTCGATCAGCATCTTGAACGCGCCGATCAATTCGGCGCCGAGCGCGCCGTCGATCGCGCGGTGATCGCAGGACAAGGTCACGCTCATCATATGCGCGATCTCGATCTTGCCCGCACGCACCACGGGGCGTTCCTCGCTGGTGCCGACCGCAAGGATAGTCGCGTGCGGCGGATTGATCACAGCCGTAAAATGCTTGATCCCGTACATGCCGAGGTTGGAAACCGCGGTGGTGCCGCCCTGATATTCCTCCGGCTTGAGCTTGCGGGCGCGGGCGCGCGCGGCAAAATCCTTCATCTCGCTCGAGATCGTCGATAGCGACTTGGTCTCCGCCTTGCGGATGATCGGCGTGATCAACCCGCCCGGCATCGCCACCGCCACGCCGATGTCGGAATGCTTGTGCTTGAGCATGCCGGCTTCGGTCCAGCTCACATTGCAATTCGGAATCCGCTGCAGCGCGATCGCCATCGCCTTGATGACGAAATCGTTGACCGAGAGCTTGTAGAGCGGCTTCTTCTCCTTGTCCTTCGGAGCTGCTGCGTTGATCTCCTCGCGGGCGGTGAGCAGCTTGCCGATATCGCAGTCGATGGTCAGATAGAAATGCGGAATGGTCTGCACCGACGCGGTGAGCCTTTGGGCAATGGTCCGCCGCATGCCGTCATGCGGCACGATCTCGTAGCTGCCCGGCTCGAACAGCGCAAGAATCTGCTTGTCCGACATCGACGGCGCCAGCGCGGGCGCAGACGGCGCGGCGCTCGGAGCCTTCAAGCCCTTGCCGGATTTTGCCTCCTCGACATCGCGCGCGATCACGCGGCCGTGCGGGCCGGAGCCGATGATGCGCCCGAGTTCGATGCCGGCTTCCTTGGCCAGACGCCGCGCCAGCGGCGAAGAGAAGATGCGACCATGGCCGTTGGTTTGCGGCGCGGGCGATGCCGCCTGAGCTGCGGGCGCAGCCACCGCCGCCGGTGCGGGTCTGGGCGTTGGCGCTTGAACCGCCACCGGCGCGGGTGCCGGGGGAGCCAAAGGAGGCGCCGCCTCAATAGGCTTCGGTGCCGGCCTGGCGCTGGCTGCCCCGGCACCCGCCGCCTTCACGTCCTCGCCGTCGCCCGCCATCACCGCGATCACGTCGTTGACGGCGACATCCTGCGTGCCCTCAGGCACCAGAATCTTCGCAATGGTGCCTTCGTCGACCGCCTCGACTTCCATGGTCGCCTTGTCGGTCTCGATTTCGGCGATCACGTCGCCGGACTTGACCTTGTCGCCTTCCTTCTTGAGCCACTTGGCAAGATTGCCCTTCTCCATCGTCGGCGACAGCGCGGGCATCAGAATGTTGATCGGCATACTGACCTCAATTGCCTATGTCGCCCTGCCACAGGCGCTCGTTAGCGGGGTTCGACCGCCATGACTTCATCATGTTGATCGAGCGATCGTCTGCGAGATCGATGTAGGGAATGCCGAATTGATCCAGGATGTCCTTGCTTCCCGGAAACGTCACGGACTCCCCGATCACCAGCAGCGAAAGCTTGAACAGCCCGATGGCGCCGGCGCACATCGAGCAGGGTGACAGCGTCGTATACATGACGGTGTCGTGAAACGAGATCAGCCCGGCATTGCGCAGGCACGACATCTCGCCGTGCAGGATGACGTTCTTCTCCTGCATCCGGCGATTGTGACCGCGCGCGATGACCTTGTTGTCGCGAGTCAAGACGGCGCCGATCGGCAAGCCGCCTTGGGCGATGCTGGTCTCGGCCTCACGAATGGCTTCAGCCATCAAGTCGTAATGATACTGTTCAATTGCCAATGTCAGTGACCTTGCTGCTTGCGAGGCAGGGTGCTGCCCATGTCGGTCGGCCGGGCGATTTCCGCTTCGAACATGTCGACGATGCGCGCCAGCGCCTCGTCCTCGGTAAAGTCGCCCTCTCGTGCATAGGCCCGCGCGGCGTGGCGCGCGATGTCGACGATCAAGAGGCCCCACATATCCGGCTCCTCGAACGCGCGGGTGAAGGCGATGGAAAGTCCGCCATCGATGACGAAGGCGCGCAATACCTCGGTGGCATCATCACGGCCGATGACATCGGGCGGCAATGGCTGTTCCTTGGGACCGGCCATGATCTACCTGTAGCAAACGGTTTTGGCGGCTGCGACCACCTCGGCCGCCGACGGCAAAGCGAGCTTTTCAAGGTTCGCCGCGTACGGCATCGGCACGTCCTTGCCGGATACCCGCAACACCGGCGCGTCCAGATAATCGAAGGCATGCTCCATGATGCGCGCCGCCACCTCGGCGCCGACGCCGTTCTGCTGCCAGCCCTCTTCCACCGTCACTGCACGCCCCGTCTTCTTGACGGAAGCGATGATGGTGTCGGTATCGAGCGGACGCAGCGTGCGCAGGTCAATCACTTCGGCCTCGATGCCTTCTTTCGCGAGTTCTTCAGCCGCCTTCAGCGCATAGGTCATGCCGTTCGACCAGGAGATGATGGTGACGTGGCCGCCGGTGCGCACGATGCGCGCCTTGCCGATCGGGATCACATAGTCGTCGAGTTTTGGGACTTCGCCGCTGTGGCCGTACAAGCATTTCGTTTTCGAGGAAGATCACCGGATTGGGATCGCGGATCGCTGCCTTCAACAGGCCCTTGTAGTCAGCCGCGGAAAACGGCGCGATCACCTTCAGGCCCGGGATTTGCGAGTACCAGGCCGAATAGTCCTGGCTGTGCTGGGCGGCGACGCGCGCGGCCGCGCCGTTCGGCCCGCGGAACACGATCGAGCAGCCCATCTGTCCGCCGGACATATAGAGCGTCTTTGCCGCCGAATTGATGATCTGGTCGATCGCTTGCATGGCGAAGTTGAAGGTCATGAATTCGACGATCGGCTTTAAGCCGGCCATCGCAGCGCCGACACCGACGCCGGCAAAACCATGTTCGGTGATCGGCGTGTCGATCACGCGCCTGGCGCCGAATTCCTGCAAGAGCCCCTGCGTGACTTTGTAGGCGCCCTGATATTCGGCGACCTCCTCGCCCATGATGAAGACGTCCGGGTCGCGCCGCATTTCCTCGGCCATGGCGTCGCGCAGCGCTTCGCGGATGGTCATGGTCACCATCTCGGTGCCTGCGGGGACTTCCGGATCGGGCTCGGCGACGGCGGCCGGCGCCGACGGTGCCTTTGGCGTCGATATCATCGGCTTGCCTTCGCCGACCGGAGAGCGCGACTCCGCGACCTCATGCGCCACGCTCGGCGAAGCTGCGGCGGGCTTCGGCGGCGGTGCCTTGGCAAGATCGGAGGCGTTTTCGCCGTCGGCAAGAATGGTCGCGATCGGCGTGTTGACGGCGACATCCGCCGTGCCTTCCGGAATCAGGATCTTGCCGAGCGTGCCCTCATCGGTCGCCTCGACTTCCATCGTCGCCTTGTCGGTTTCGATCTCGGCGATGACGTCGCCGGACTTGATCGTCTCGCCTTCCTTTTTCAGCCACTTGGCAAGGTTGCCCTTCTCCATGGTGGGCGACAGCGCAGGCATCAGCACTTGAATGGGCATATCGGCTCCCGAAATCACTCTTTAATTTTGGTCTGCGCTTTGTTCAGCGATAAACGTCGGTCCACAGTTCGGACGGCTCGGGCTCGGGATCGTGCTGAGCGAAATCCGCCGCCGCATTGATGATCTCGCGCACCTCGGCATCGATGGCCTTCAATTCCTGCTCGCTCATTTTTGCCGCGAGCAGCCGGTTACGGACTTGCTCGATCGGATCCTGATCGTGGCGGACTTTCTCGACCTCCTCGCGGGTGCGGTATTTCGCGGGATCCGACATCGAGTGGCCGCGATAGCGGTAGGTCTGCATTTCCAGGATGTACGGACCCTTGCCGGCGCGGCACCAGGCGACCGCCTCGTCCCCGGCGGCTTTCACCGCGCGAACATCCATGCCGTCGACCTGCTTGCCCGGAATATTGAAGGAGACGCCGCGTTTGGAGAAATCGGTCTGCGCGGAGGAGCGCGTGACCGAGGTGCCCATGGCATAACGGTTGTTCTCGATCACGTAGACCACCGGCAGCTTCCACAGCTCCGCCATGTTGAAGCTTTCATAGACCTGGCCCTGGTTCGACGCGCCGTCACCGAAATAAGCGAGGCTGACGAAGTCGTTGCCGCGGTAGCGGTTGGCGAAGGCAAGACCGGTGCCGAGCGAGACTTGCGCGCCGACGATGCCGTGGCCGCCAAAAAAATTCTTCTCCTTGCTGAACATGTGCATGGAGCCGCCCTTGCCCTTGGAATAGCCGCCATGGCGTCCGGTCAGCTCGGCCATCACGCCCTTGGCTTCCATCCCGCAGGCAAGCATATGCCCGTGATCGCGGTATCCAGTTATGACCTGATCGCCCTTCTTCAGGGCCATCTGCATGCCGATGACGACCGCTTCCTGGCCGATGTAAAGATGGCAGAAGCCGCCGATCGCGCCCATGCCGTAGAGCTGGCCGGCCTTTTCCTCAAACCGCCGGATCAGCAGCATGTCGCGCAGCGCGCCGAGCTCCTGCTCTCTGGTGAATTCCGGGACGGGGCCGTTTGCCTTCTCCTGACCTTTTTCCTTGGTGTCGCTTTTCTTGAGTAAGGCCATGGCAATTTCCGGAAAACGAGAGGGTGGGTAAGCCCTCTCTATCCCAACTCAAACGCTGGCGAAAGGATTGCGTGGCGGCGCCAAAATTTTGGCTATACCGCAGTGCAACGCGGCGCGACATTTTCGAAATCGATGCGGCTGGTTTTTGAAATTAGAGCGCGATCCTGAAAAGCTGCCCCGCACTTGATGCGGGTGGGCGCCGGTTCTCCCGGATATCACGACTTCGTTTGTCCGAAGATCGTTCTCACCGCTAAAGCTCAGTTCGGATTGTTCATCCGAACCAGATCGTGCGGGTTGGCATAATCGAGCTGATAGCGCGCGCGCTCATCGAGCATGTCGGGGTCGACCCGGTCGGACCGCAACAGCGACACGCGCTGCTCACCCTCGGCACGCTCCCGCTTCAATCGCGCAAGTTCGCTGGTCAGCGCGATGATCTCCTGATCGAGTTCCTGCCGCGCGTTCAGGCCATATTTGCCGGTATAGGCGTTGACGCCGAAATAACCGACCATCAATGCCGCCATCGTGTAGAGGGCAAGCCCGGTCAGGATCGATTTGAGTCGGGAGCGGGTGACCATGCTGTCGAACATGGGACAGCGGAGTTAACGGAATCCTAAGGCAGGCCCGCGAGGCCTGCCTTCCTTCATCCGTTTGGCATGCGGGCTATCTGTGCGCCTTTTCGATGAAGGCTGCATAGGCATCGATATACTGCTGCAGCACCTTCTGCAGAGCTTCCTTGGTCAGCACACCCTTGTCGTCGAAGGCGTCGCCCACGGCATTGAGATAGACTTCCGGCTGCCCGAGGATCGGGCCTGCGATGCCGGGCAGGATATTCTGCAAATGTTTGGCCGCGCTGACGCCGCCGAGCGGTCCCGGCGAATTGGAGATGATGCCGACCGGCTTGCCGATAAACGAGCTCTTGCCGTAGGGCCGCGATCCGACGTCGATGGCGTTCTTCAACACGCCTGGGATTGAGCGGTTATATTCCGGCGTGACGAACAGGACACCATCCGACTTCTGCAGCTTTTCGCGAAACGCCAGCCAGTCGGCCGGGGGTGCTGCTTCGAGGTCCTGGTTGAAGAACGAAATGCCGTGCAGCGTGGTGACGTCGAGCTTGAGCGACGCCGGCGCGAGCTTCGCCAGCGCGTTGGCGATCTTGAGCGAAAAGCTCTCCTTGCGCAGGCTGCCGACGATGGTGACGATGGGGTGCGGGGTGGCCATGGAATGTCCTTCTGGCAACGGAAACGGGTCACGTCACTTAAGCCGCATCGGCAGAAACGATGCAAGTGCATTAATCGCGCAATTTTGGAAACGTTGCGTTCGCGCGCGGCAGGCCAAACGCCGGCCTCCCGCATCCGTTTTACGAAAGTCGCTTAAGCAGGCGATGTCAGGTGGCCTTGTTCGGGTTGATCAGAAACTTCTCGCCGGTTGAGCGCTTGGCATAGGCGGCGATGTTCGAGAGCGCGAGCGCTTCCTGCAGTGACACCACTTTGGTGTAGTGGCTGGCAAAGGTGGTCTTGAGTTCGGCGATCACCCGCTGACGCAATCTTGCGCCGTCGGCGGGGCCGATCTTCATCAGGAACGGAGTGAGCAGCCAGCCGCCGATGCCCCAGGCCATGCCGAAGGTTCTGTTGAGCTCGGTCGGACGCGTGTCGAGGCCGCCATAGATATAGACCTGCTTTTGCACGCTCGATCCGTAGCGGCTATAGACCTTTGCCGTCTTGTTGATGGCCGCCTCCATGCACGCCAGAATCTGCCCGGCGAGCTTGCCGCCGCCAATCGCGTCGAACGCCAGCGTCGCGCCGGTTTCCACCAGCGCATTGGTGAGATCATCCATGAACGACGGCGCGGTGGAATCGACGACATATTTGGCGCCGATCTTGCGCAGCAGGTCAGCCTGCTCCTTGTTGCGCACGATATTAACAAGCGCGATGCCGTCCCTGAGGCAGATCTTGTTGAGCATCTGGCCGAGATTGGAGGCAGCCGCGGTGTGCACCAGCGCGTTGTGGCCTTCGCGCCGCATGGTCTCGGTCATGCCGAGCGAGGTCAGCGGATTGACGAAGCAGGACGCGCCTTCGGCGGCCGTGGTGCCGGCCGGCAGCTCCAACCCATCCCTCGCCTTGATGCAGCGGTATTGCGCGTACATTGCGCCGCCGATCATGGCGACCATCTTGCCCATCAGCGCTTTGGCAGCGTCCGATGACCCGGTCTTGATGACGACGCCGGCGCCTTCATTGCCGACCGGCATCGATTCATCGAGCCTGCCCGCCATCGCCCGCATCCCGGCCTCCGGGACTTTTGCGGTGACAACGGGGGATTCCCTGGTGCCCGATACCTTTGCAGTCGCGAGATCCGCGGCGCCGGTCAAAAGTCCGAGGTCCGACGGATTGATCGGGCTCCCCTCGACGCGGACGACAATCTCATCCTCTTTCGGTTCGGGGATCGGAACGTTGGCGAGCGATATTTCGAGTTCGCCGCTCTTCCTGATCAGCGAACGCAACTGCAGCCCGGTCTTGCTGTCACTCATCGCAATCCTCCCGTTGGTTTCTTTGAGTTATTCTTAAAAGCCTGAACTCAAGCCAGTGCCTTCAGCGCCGCTTTTCCTGCGTACTTCGCCTGCGAGCCGAGTTCCTGTTCGATCCGCAGCAATTGATTGTATTTTGCCGTGCGGTCGGAGCGCGCCAGCGAGCCGGTTTTGATCTGGCCGCAATTGGTTGCGACCGCAAGGTCGGCGATGGTGGAATCCTCGGTCTCGCCGGAACGATGCGACATCACCGCGGTGTAGCCGGCCTTGTACGCCATCTCGACCGCGGCAAGCGTCTCCGTCAACGTGCCGATCTGGTTGACCTTGATCAGGATCGAGTTGGCGCGGCCATGTTTGATGCCGTCGGCGAGCCGATTGACGTTGGTGACAAAGAGATCGTCGCCGACCAGCTGGCACTTGTTGCCGATCAGATCGGTCAATTCCTTCCAGCCGGCCATGTCGTCTTCGGACATGCCGTCCTCGATCGAGACGATCGGATAGCGCGAGGCGAGATCGGCGAGGTATTTGGCCTGCTCGGAGCGCGAGCGGGTCTTGTTCTCGCCGCCATAGACGTAATTGCCGTCCTTGAAGAATTCAGTCGCCGCGCAATCGAGCCCGAGCATCACGTCTTGCCCTGCCTTGTAGCCGGCCTTGCCGATTGCGTTGACCACGAATTCCAGCGCGGCATCCGCCGACGGCAGGTTCGGCGCAAAACCGCCCTCGTCGCCGACATTGGTATTGTGGCCAGCCTTCTTCAGTTCGCCCCGCAAGGTGTGGAAGATTTCCGAGCCGCAGCGCAAGGCTTCGGCAAAGGTCTTGGCGCCGACCGGCAGGATCATGAATTCCTGGAAGTCGATCGGGTTGTCGGCATGCACGCCGCCATTGATGATGTTCATCATCGGTACCGGCAAGGTCCGCGCCGAGGTGCCGCCGACATAGCGATAGAGCGGCATATCGATCGATTGGGCGGCAGCTTTCGCCACCGCGAGCGACACGCCGAGAATGGCGTTGGCCCCCAGCCGGCTCTTGTTCGGCGTGCCGTCGAGGGAGATCATGGTCTCGTCGATCTGGACCTGCTGTTCGGCTTCCATGCCGCCGATCGCCTCCAGGATCTCGCCGTTGACGGCGGCGACGGCTTTTTGCACGCCCTTGCCGAGATAGCGCGCCTTGTCGCCGTCGCGCAGCTCGACCGCCTCATGGGCGCCGGTGGATGCGCCCGACGGTACCGCGGCGCGGCCCAGCGAGCCGTCTTCCAGCACCACGTCGACCTCGACCGTGGGATTGCCGCGGCTATCGAGAATTTCGCGGCCGATGATGTCGACGATGGCGGTCATGGGGGGCCTCATTTCAGAAAGTGCGGGGATCGGACGGGTTGGCGCTGCTTCTACAGCAACGCATGGGGGCGGAAAAGGCCGGGTGACGCGGCGGGAATGATTGGCTAAGAGGACGTCATGTCGAAGAAGCCCAACAAAGCGGCAAAATCGCCTCCCCTGCAGCTCGGTCGCGCCGTCGAGTGGCCGGATGCGCCGGAGAAGGCCCAGATCGATCGCGTGCCCAATCCGCAAAGCGATACCAATTATCTGGTGCGCTTCGCAGTGCCGGAATTCACCTCGATCTGCCCGGTCACAGGGCAGCCGGATTTTGCGCATCTCGTGATCGACTATGCGCCGGGACAGTGGCTATTGGAGTCGAAATCGCTAAAGCTCTACGTCGCGAGTTTTCGTAATCACGGCGCATTCCATGAGGATTGCACGGTGATGATCGGCAAGCGGATTGCCGACGAGATCAAGCCGAAATTCTTGCGCATCGGCGGCTACTGGTATCCGCGCGGTGGCATTCCGATCGACGTGTTCTGGCAGACGGGCAAATTGCCGAAGGGCCTGTGGGTTCCGGACCAGGGCGTGGCGCCCTATCGCGGGCGGGGGTAATCAGGTCTCACTGCCTCACACTAATTCCGCCTCCGGAATCTCGCGCGCGAGCCGGGCGCGTAGCGGCGCCAGCCGCTCCGCATGGTGTCGCCATTTGCCGACCGAAGACGAATAGATCGGACGCCGCACCTGAACGGCGCTTGCGGTCGCCGACGGCGCCGCGCTTTCGTGAAACCGCAACACCTCGTCGTCCCAGGGAAGTCCGACAAAGTCGACGAGACGCCGGCTTGCCGCCGACTGATCCCTGATGATGTCCTCGTAATTTATTTCCAGCAGCGCATCCGGCGGCAATATCGCCCGCCAGTGCCGGGTAAGGCGGCGATAGGCCAGAAAATATTCCGCCAATTCGATCTGATGATAGGAGAACGCGAACTTGCCCTGAAAGTGCGCCTTGTAGATCGCCCAGCACGCATCCATCGGATGCCGCTGGACCAAGATGATTTTCGCCTTGGGCAGCGCTGCGTGAATGAGGCCGCAATAGAGGTAGTTTTGCAGCGTCTTGTCGATGAAGCGCGCGTCTTTCGGTACGCGGAACGCCGTTACCTGGTCGACGTAGCGCCTGCCGAGTTCTGCGGGATCGCTTCCGCCTGCCGTAGCTTTCATGGCGCGGCGCATCTCGGCAGCAAACGCGCTGGTTTCGCCGGCCGAACTCATCGCGGGATGACTGCCGATGATCCGCTCGACCAGCGTCGTGCCGGTGCGGGGTAGCCCTGCGACGAACACCGGAGCGGCGGCGGAATAGCCCCGTGGGGCGGCATCCATCCAGCGTCGCGTGTGGGTCTGGATGATCCGGTCGATCTCCGCGACCTCGGGGCGATGATCGCGCGCCAGCGAGCGGCGCTGAAGATCGCAGCCGGCATCGACATGATCGAACGCGCGATCGTTAAGGTCGAGGTCCTCGCACTCCTTGGCGAGCGCAAAGCGCAGCATGACCTCGCTCGGCGGCGCCAGCCTGCCCTCGCCGATCACCGCTTCCATTTCATCGATGTGATTGCAGTCGGCGGTCTGGATACGCAGGTCCGAGCGCAAATAATGCGCAAGGCCATAGTGGCGATCGAGCGCGATCGCGGCATCGCAATGCGCTTCGGCCTCATCCAGCGCCCCGGTCATCCGCTCGGTTGCCGCCAGATTAAACAGATATTGCGGCACGTCGGGACGGGCGGCGACCGCGCGCAGGAAAAATTGCTTTGCTCTTTGGTGCAGCCCGAGCAGGCCGAAGATCGCGCCGAGAGAGTCCTGCGTCTCGGCGGCGTCGCCGGTGATGTCAGAGGCTTGCTCGGCCGCCTCGAGCGCCCGGCCTGCCTCGCCGGAAACAAACAGGCATTTTGCGCGCAGAATGAGCGCGATCGGATCCTTTGGCATCAGCGCAACCGCGCGATTGGCGCAGATTATCGCCGCATCGGGGCGTCCGCGCCGCAATGCGGTTTCGGTCAAAAGCGCCCAGACAGCTCCATCGTCCGGCGTGCGTGCTAGCATCTCCGTGCAAATCCGCTCCGTCGTCGCCAAATCTCCGCGCGTAAAGGCGCTTCGCGCTTCATGGATTGGCGTCAGATTGGTTCGCAGCGGCGCAGTTATGATCAAGGGGTCGCTCCACGACAAAGGCCGGAGCGGGAATCCGGCCTTCCAGAATTGTGTGATGATGGGGAGGCTGTTCCCTCGGCGGGAACAGCCCTTAATTCATCAATGGTCGCCGTCGTGGTGGCCGTCACGATCGGTGAACTGGAAATTGCCGAAGAGATCGCCGAGCGCGGGCCGGTTGGTCGGAACGTACGGATTATCGTCCGACGTCTTCGGGTTCGGCAGATTGTCTCGGCTGTATTTGGAGAGCTTTGGAAGATCCCAGTTCCGTTCGATGAATTTCGGGATCGAGGCATGATCGGAATATTCATGCGAGACGTGCCCGCCTTGCGAATATTTCGACACGACAATCAGCGGGATCCGTGTTCCGTCGCCGAAATAGTCGAGCGGCTGGATGTAGCCGGAGTCGTAATAGCCGCCACCTTCATCGACGGTGACGATGATGGCGGTGCTCTCCCAGAGCTCCTGGTTCGACTGCACCTTTTCGATGATGTTCTTGGTGAAGGATTCGAACAGATCGACCCTGGACGAGGACGGATGGCCATCGTTGAAGGTGCTCGGCTTCACGAACGACACGGCCGGCAGCGTACCGTCTTCGATGGCGTCATAGAGATCGAGCGTATCCTTCAGATGCGCGTCGCGCGCCGCCTGGTTGGTCATGACGGATGAGGAATACAGGAACGGATTGCAGATGTTGCAATAGAGATACGCGATCGGGTCAAGCGATCCGAAGTTTGCGCCCTCGCCGGGAGCGGTCTTGAAGTCGTTCCAGCGCTCGCCGAAATACGCCCATGACACCTTCGCCTGGGTGAGCGCATCGCCGATATGCTTCTGCTTGATCACCGGCGGCAAGGTGAACGGCCCGTTGTTGATCGGATCGGTGGCGCCACTGCCGATATAAGAGGGCACATAGTTGTTGAGCAGATAATACGCGTTCGGCGCGCACTGCGGCGGCACGTGAATCGCATTCAGATAGGTGACGATCGGGGCCACGCCCGGCTGCGTCGGATCGGAGCAATTGGTATAGCTGCCGCCGTCAAGTCCGAAGCTGAAATTGCCGCTGCCATATCCGTCATTGGTGTACCAATTGTTGGTGCCCGGCGCCGGATTGGGGTTCTCGATCTGGTTGACGTAAACCGGCGGGTTCGAACCCGGAACCAGGACATGGTTGGGGGTCGCGGGATCGCCATTCTGGTCGGCGTAGTAGAGCTCGTCGGCATAGCCGATCATCATGTGGTTGGCGTAGGTGCCGCCCATCGCCGCCTGATGATAGTTGTCGTTGAGCGTATACTGGCGGGCGAGCTTGGTCAGGTAGGGCGCGTCACCCTTGGCGACGTTGTAAAAGCCCATCGCGATATCGCCTTCCGCGAGCGGGTGCGGGGTCGGGTTGCCGTTGCTGCCCGAGGAGACCGTCATCTCGACAAACGGAAACAGATCGGCCTGGCATCCGCTCGGATTGCGGTTGGTGGCCTTGGCGACGTCACAGTCGAGCTCCTGCCACATCTGATAGAAGCGATGCACCGGGCTGCCGCCGTAAGTCTTGTAGAGGCTTGAGGTTTCGTCCTCCCCCTGCGGCAGCGTCACCAGCGGATAAGGACCGTTCGGCAGGTTGTTGGAGTCGAGGATGCGGGTATCCGGCGAATTCCCGGGGATGCCGGTCGCGCCTGTCGTCAGGAGCGGCAGATCCCCCTTGCTCAGCCCGTAATCGCCCCGGGCGGCCTCCGACAGCGTGGCGAGGCACCCCGGACCATTGAGGGCAGCCTGCTCGACCGTGGTGTAGCAGGTTTGCGGTGCGTACGAAGTTCCGGGCGACTGCAGCTTGTTGCTCGTTGTGTTGTAGGGGGTCTTCGGGGTCGGATTGATCGAGTAGAAATTGTTGACCGTCGTCGAGAACTGCGCCGCCTTGGTATAATTCGGACCCGGCGAGCCGTCTTCCCTGATGATTCCCTTGGACAGGAGGTTGTCGACGTATTCGCCATCCCGCGGCTTGTAGGTTGCGAACAGATGGTCGAACGTGCGGTTTTCGCCGATGATGACGATGACGTGCTTGATGGGGCTGTCGGTCTTGCGGTCGTTGTCATGAGCGCCGCCGATCGGGGCTGCCGCCGCGTAGTTGTTGGAACCCATCAGGGACAAGATCGCCGCGGTGATGACCGTGCGATCGCGTAGACGTTTCGTCGTTTGCCTGAGCATGACGCCTCCTGTTCAAAATTTGAGATGCTTGGTGTCGTTCGGCGAGAAAACGGAAGCTAGGCGCCGTGCGTGTCAGGTGTGCTTCGAAGGCGTGTCAGTTCTGTTACAGGATGACGATGAAGTTGCTTGAGCCGAGAATCGAAACAGCGACGCAGCTGCGAAGGCTCCCAGAACGCTGCGAGAACAAGGTCCGCGGAAGTTCCGGGATTTCGAGCAGGTTTCGCGTTTCGTTCGGTCTGTCTGCCGCCGGAACGATGCTCTGATCGAGCTATCCAAACAGGAAAAAGCCCGCGCGCATGGTCCGAAGCCCGGTCTTCGGAGCGCGGCTCTATCGGGATTGCATACCCGTCACGTTTCAGACATTTGCGCCGCTTGCGCGGGCGTCGGTGGCTGAGCAGGCGGATACAGTTTAATCTCGGGAATCAATTCCTTGATGTGCTGAATCAGCCAGGCTTTGCTCGTCGGATCGACGCTGGGTGGATCGTCGCCGCCGACCAATCGACGCCCGATATGCTCGCCCAGCGCCCGGTAGACCTCGAATTGCTCCTCGCTAAACAGTTGCTCCATCGTGGATTCCTGCGGGAACGCCGGGTTCGCCGCCTTGTAGGCCCTGACATATCCGCTTTCGTCGCCGCTGACCGACGCCTTGATATAGATCAGCGCGCCCTTCTCGCGAATCTTGCCGTCTCCAACCGGTGGATAATCGATCAGCCCCAACGCCACGTGCGGACCGGGCTTCGGCGAGACGACCCGCTTCTTCGCATTGTCCGAGACGGCGCGGGATCGGTCGCCGATCGGCGTGCAGTCCATCACGATGCGTGTTCCGAGATCGATGCGGGCGAAGCGTTCGAGCTGGACCAGCGAGCTGAAGGTAAAATCCGGATCGGCTTCCGCATCGACCGCCACGATGAGCGCGCAGCGCCGGCGCAAGAGCTCGTAGACGCCGAGGTTTTCGATATGGCCGCCGTCAGTGAGAAAGACGAAACCGGCTCGGGACTTGTCGTTCGGTTTGCGCTCGGAAATGTCGGCGCCGGACTTGAAGAAGGCTTCGCTGAGCAGGTGGAGCGGTCCGGGCGAAGCGCGCCACCAACGCATCAACCGGTTCGAGCCGCTGTATTTGACGATATCGAGCGGGTGGCGCAGCCACCGTCCAAGCCGCACATTCAAGAGCGCGATCGTCGCCGAGAGCGGCCGCATCGATGCCATTCCCATGTTGGGAGCCGCAGCCGCACCGGAAATCGCCATGGCGGTGCCGACGTTCAAACCGTCGGTCACCCTTTTCGGCGAGGCGGGTGTCGACATAGCCGGTCGCTTCACTGCCTGTGAACAACCTGCTGAAAAAGAAGAAGTCGGCATTGCGTCCGCGCCGATTGGCGAAGTTCGACCCCGGCAGGTTGAGCGCGGTGTTGATGAGATGATACAGCGAGGACCGCTGGTTGATTTCGGCAAGGCAGAAGGTGTCGTTGTCCCGGATGAGATACGGGCCATCTTCGGCATCTTTGGGCTGACGTTCGCGTTTGAAGAGAAATGCGCTGCCGAGACGGTCGCGGTAGAGCTGATGCAGGGAATTCGAATTCACGTTGAACACCAGCCACGCCGCGAAAAGAACGATGGCGCATCCAACATAGAGGATCGCCGCCGCCCAGGGCTGGATCGATGTGAAGACGGCTCCTTGCAGGTATTCGATCCGGGCTGCGATGAAAGAGGGCGTGTGCTCCCAGTTGTCGGCTCCCCAGGCCGTACAGGCGCCATCCTTGCTTGCGGTGCAAGCGGTCACCCCGATCGCCCAATAAGCCAGTTGCAGCATCGAAAGCCAGAGCAGGAGCGGGATCACGGCGGC
Organism: uncultured Alphaproteobacteria bacterium; assembly: GCA_963713785.1. Lineage (GTDB taxonomy): Bacteria > Pseudomonadota > Alphaproteobacteria > Rhizobiales > Xanthobacteraceae > Bradyrhizobium. Next base: position 352,369 of record CAVQNB010000001.1, on the reverse strand, counting down.
CACTACAATGAGGACCAGCCTGCTGGTCCACTTCGAGATCGCCTCGGAATATGTCGTGGCAGCACCTGAAACCGCATTCTCAGCGATCTTTCGGACAAACGGCAGGATCGCTGCGACGATGGGCGTGGCCCAGGCCACGACCCTTGCGAGGTTGCCGAACGGGTCGGACGCCTGGACCGCCACGACATGCGGTTTTGGTGCTCCCTCGAACATGATGCGCAATACCGCAAAATGCAGCTCCAACAGGGCCGGCACCACGCCCAGGACGAGGACGAGCGTGGCGAGCCTGGCGATCCGCCGGCGGTCCGACTTCTTCAGGATGGGCAATATCGAGACCCCGAAGGCGTAGATTACGAGCAGGATGAGCAGGACCGCCGCACCGAAAATCGAGAAAGGCCAGCCGGTTTCACGCACGCCCGCGGGTAGCAACATGACCAAGTTCCGCACCTCGGCCAGCGCGCGCGTGTCGGGGGTCACGGCGGCGAGCAACGCGGCGCCAATCAGCAGGAACGGCAGCACGATGATGACGTTCATGACGACGCCACGCAGGTAAATCACCAATGCCGAGAGCGCGGAGCCGATGCCGTTCTGCAAGAGATAGCGCGAGTTGTCGCGCAGATGTCGGGTCGCGTCGGTCGCCTACGTCCAGGCCGCTCAGCCCGAACGGAAAGGCGTTGTCCGGGTTCGACTTGGCGAACTCATCTGCCATCGCGAGGTTTATCGACGTTCCGATATAGCCGCCGCCGGAGACGGTGGAGAGATATCGGAATTTCTTCAAGACGCCGGTGGCATTGAACGCCTGCAGCACGCCGAGGCAGAAGGACGCCGAGCGGATGCCTCCGCCGGATAGCGCAAGCCCGGTCATCTTGTCGTTGACCGAGGCTGCCGCGCCCCCGACGGCTGCTGGCCTATGATGTCCGCGTATTCGGCGCCGTATACCACCGCAAAGTCACGGATGACGTCGAGAACAGGAGGAGGTCGATTGCCTTTCGCCGGTTCTGTCGCGGACTTGGCTTTTTCACCGGCAGGGTCGGCTGCGTTGTTTGCGTTCGTATTTCCCTCGGTCATCTTGGCCCCTCCCGCGCCTTGCCTCGACGGTCTACGCCGTCATTACCGTCGTCTCGATGAAGTCGCCCGCCGCCGCGATCTGACCGATCGACGCGGGTAGCCGCCTCTCCGAAACCGAATGGCAGTGCATGTAGCGGACGTTTATACCTTAAGTAGCATAGCTTGCAAGTCCGCAATATTGCCGTCGCGCCGATTTTGCCGCTGAATTCGTCGAGCGAATGCTGTCGTCCGGTCGACGCGTACGACGTGGCCTAAGCTGGGTGCGCGTCCGCCGGCGCGCGCTGCCGCAACAGCCGGGCGCAGACAAATCCGAGTGCGATCATCACACTGGCCGCGGTCAGTAAGGTCGGCACTTTGCCGGCATGGCCGAGCCCGAGACCGTAGGCGACCGGGCCGAGGGTCTGGCCCATGAAAAAGAAGAACGAATGGAGCGACAGCGCGGTGGCGCGGGCTTCGACCGAGAGCTCGCTCGCAAATACCTGCAGGCAGCCATGGATCATGTAAAAGCCCCAGCCCATGAACAGCAGGCTGATGAACTGGATCTTCCAGCCCAGACCGAACGCTGTGGCGATGAGCAGCAAGCCGACCAATGTCGCGCCCGCGATCATCAAGCCCTTCATCCCGATCCGCGGCAGAAGCCGCGACACGGTCAGCGTGTAGAATAATCCGCCGATCGCAAAGCCGGCGATCACGATGCCTGCGATCGACAGCGAGGTTTCGCCGAGATCGAACAGGAAGGCGGCGATGAACGGAAACAATCCGAGCACGCAGCAGCCTTCGACGAACACCGCAAAATAGCAGACCCGCGCATTGGGATTGCTGAAGATGGTGCGATAGCCATGCCTGAGCGCCCTCAGGCTGGTGCGCGGCGGATGTTTCAGATCGGCGCCGCGGAAGCCGGCCGCGACCGCGATCGAAGCGGCAAGCACGAGCATGCCGAGCACCGCGAGCACGCCGCGCCAGCCGAGCAAGTCGCCGATCAGGCCGGAGGCAGAAGCGCCCAGGAGGTTGCCGGTCATCGAGCCGGCAAGCGTGCGGCCGATCGCGACCTGGCGCTTTTCCGTTCCGACGAGATCGCTGGTCAGCCCGAGCGAGACCGGAAACACGCCGCCGGAGCCGATGCCGGCCAGGATGCGGGTTGCGAACAACAGCGGAAACGAGGTCGCCATCGCACCGAGGATGTTGGCAAGCCCAAGCAGCACCAGGCAAAAAATCATCAGCCGCGCCTTGCCGAACAAGTCGGCCGCAGCGCCGACCAGCGGCTGCACGATCGCGAAGGTGAAGGCGAACACGGAGGCGAAACCGGCGGCAGTCGCGATGCTGACGGCAAATTCGTCGGCGACATGCGGCAGCACCGGATCGAGCGCACGTACCGAGAGGCTCGCCGCAAATGTCGTGAGCGCAATGATGTTGAGCGCCGGCGGCAGGCCCTGGTCCTGAGCCCGAATTGGCGTTTGCAGCATCAGCCCGCCTTCTTGGCGAGCGCGTCGAATGCCATCAACTTCTTCAGCAATCCCTCGAACTCGCGCAGCGGCACCATGTTGGGACCGTCGGAGGGCGCGTGATCGGGGTCGGGATGGGTCTCGATGAACACGCCGGCGACGCCGACCGCCACGGCCGCGCGCGCCAGCACCGGTACGAATTCGCGCTCGCCGCCGGATGAGGTGCCCTTGCCGCCGGGCTGCTGCACCGAATGGGTGGCATCGAAGATCACCGGCGCGCCCGTGGTGCGCGCCAGTATCGGCAGCGCGCGCATGTCCGAGACCAGCGTGTTGTAGCCGAACGACGCGCCGCGCTCGGTCACCAGCACTTGCGCGTTGCCGCTTCCGGTGATCTTGGCGACGACATTGGCCATGTCCCACGGCGCCAGAAACTGCCCCTTCTTGACGTTGACGACCTTGCCGGTCGCCGCCGCGGCCAGCAGCAGATCGGTCTGCCGGCACAGGAAGGCCGGGAATCTGCAGCACGTCGACGGCTTGCGCGACCTCGGCACATTGCGCGGCCTCGTGGACGTCGGTCAGCACAGGCAGGCCGAGCGACGAGCGGATCTCGGCAAAAATCGGCAGCGATTGTTCAAGCCCGATGCCGCGTGCGGCCGAAGCGCTGGTGCGGTTGGCCTTGTCGAACGAGGTCTTGTAGACGAGCCCGATCTTGAGGCGCGCGGCGATCTCCTTCAGCGCCGATGCGACCTCGAGCGCATGCGCCCGGCTTTCGAGCTGGCAGGGACCGGCGATGATCGAAATCGGCAGATCATTGCCGAATTTGACCGAGCCTACTGTCACGACCGGCGCAGCAGCGAGGTTGGCGTTCAAGGCATCAATCCCTTTCCGGCGCGACCATGCGGTCAACGCCGGAGGATCAACCCAATTTCGTGCTTTGGATATCAGGGTTGCGCTGCCGTGTCACTTCACCGACGGAAAACGACGTCGGCACCAGCAACTGGTTGACGATGTTGCCGACGATCTGGCCGTCTTCCTCGGTCTTGGCGCGTGCCGCGATCCAGTCCGGATCGCTCTGGAACGCGGCCCATTTCTTCTCGCGATCGGCGAGCGACTCCCAGGCCAGGAGATAGGTCAATTCCTGGTTGGATTCGCCGACCAGCGTGGTGAAGAAACCGGCCTGTTTGATGCCGTGCTTCTCCCACAGTTTCAGCGTGATGGTCTCAAAGCGCTTCAGCAGCGCCGGCAGCCGGCCCGGCAGGCAACGATAGACGCGGGTTTCGTAGATCATCGGCTCAACTCCCTTGGCTTATTGTTCTTGCGTTAGCGGGAGCGTTTTGTCGCAACAATTCGCCGCGTTCGTCAAAGGCGGTCGATGGCGCGCTCTTAGACCAGCCGTGACTGCACCATCGCGGCCTGAATGAAGGACGCAAACAGCGGATGCGGTTCGAACGGCCGCGATTTCAGTTCGGGATGGAATTGCACCCCGATGAACCAGGGATGGTCCTCATATTCGACGATCTCCGGCAGCACGCCGTCAGGCGACAGGCCCGAAAATCGCAGGCCGTGCTGTTCGAGCCGGTCCTTGTAGGCGGTGTTGACCTCGTAGCGGTGGCGATGGCGCTCGGAAATCTCGGTGGCGCCGCCATAGACCTCCGACACCCGGCTGCCGCGCTTGAGCACCGCCGGATAGGCGCCAAGCCGCATGGTGCCGCCGAGATCGCCGGTCTTTGATGCGCTTCTCGAGCTCGTTGCCGCGCAGCCATTCCGTCATCAGGCCGACCAGCGGCTCGGGCGTCGGGCCGAACTCGGTGGAATTGGCCTCCTCGATGCCGACCAGATTGCGCGCGGCCTCGATCACCGCCATCTGCATGCCGAAGCAGATGCCGAAATACGGCACGTCGCGCTCGCGCGCGAACTGCGCCGCGCGGATCTTGCCCTCGGCGCCGCGCTGGCCGAAGCCGCCGGGCACCAGGATGCCGTTGACGTGCTCGAGGAACGGCGCCGGATCCTCGTTCTCGAACACCTCGCTCTCGATCCAGTCGAGATTGACCTTCACCTTGTTGGCGATGCCGCCATGCGACAGCGCCTCGATCAGCGACTTGTAGGCGTCCTTCATGCCGGTGTATTTGCCGACGATGGCGATGGTCACCTCGCCTTCGGGATTGCGCACCCGCTCGTTGATGACGTTCCAGCTCTGCAGCGCCGGCGGAATTTTCGGCGCGATGCCGAACGCCGCCAGCACCTCGTCGTCGAGGCCGGCGGCGTGATAGGCCTCGGGCACCGCGTAGATGTTGTCGACGTCGCGCGCCTCGATCACGGCGCTTTCGCGCACGTTGCAGAACAGGCCGAGCTTGCGCCGCTCTTCCTTCGGGATCGGCCGGTCGGTGCGGCACAGCAGGATATCGGGCTGGATGCCGATCGAGCGCAGTTCCTTGACCGAATGCTGGGTCGGTTTTGTCTTCAGTTCGCCGGCGCTCGGGATGAACGGCAGCAGCGTCAGATGAATGTAGATGGCGTGATCGCGCGGCAGATCGTTCTTGATCTGGCGGATCGCCTCGAAGAACGGCAGGCCCTCGATGTCGCCGACGGTGCCGCCGATCTCGCACAGCACGAAGTCGTAATCGTCATTGCTGTCGAGGATGAAATCCTTGATCGCGTTGGTGACGTGCGGGATCACCTGGATGGTGGCGCCGAGATAGTCGCCGCGCCGTTCCTTGGTGAGGATGTCCTGATAGATGCGCCCGGTGGTGATGTTGTCGGCCTTGGTGGCCGGACGCCCGGTGAAGCGCTCGTAGTGGCCGAGATCGAGATCGGTCTCGGCGCCGTCGTCGGTCACGAACACTTCGCCGTGCTGGTACGGCGACATCGTTCCGGGATCGAGATTGAGATAGGGATCGAGCTTGCGAAGCCGGACCTTGTAGCCACGCGCCTGCAGCAGCGCGCCGAGTGCCGCTGAAGCCAGACCTTTTCCGAGCGAGGAAACCACGCCGCCGGTGATGAAGATGTACCGCGCCATGGGACTTAACCTTTAAGGCCACTGGCGCGATTCGCCAAAGCGAATCGCGCGCCGCGGCGAACATTTTGCCGGGCTGTGGGTGACGTGAAATCTAAAGCGTTATCAGCGTCTTGATGGGGATTGCTGATGCAGGACGGTAGACGCCGTCCTGCATGGCCACCCTGCTTTATTGCGAACGCGGCGCCTGCGGGCCCGATGGCGCCGGCTGATCTCTGCTGCTCGTCCGACTTCTTCAGCGAATCCAGGATGCCGCCGCGGGTCGGCGGCGCGACCGGGGTCGCGCCGCCGGCCGGCTGCGACTGCGACGCCGGTGTGGCCCGATGATCGAAGTCGGCTTGCGGTCGTAGCTCGCGAGCCAGGACAGAAACAGGCTGGTGACGAAGAAGCCGACCGCCAGAACCGCCGTCGTGCGCGTCAACAGATTGGCGGTGCCGCGGCTCGACATGAAGCCGGCGCCGCCGCCGACGCCAAGGCCGCCGCCTTCGGATTTCTGCAGCAGCACGGTCGCGATCAGCGTCGCAACGATCATCAGGTGGACTACGATAACGACAGTCTGCATCTCTACCTTCCGTCGCAAGCCAAGAGCGCCGGGATCCGGCTGCACATGGGGCTTGCGGGGTTTGAAGTTGCGCGGTGTTACACGATCGGACGGGGCATTGTCACCCCCGGACAAGGTGCATGATCCGGCCATCCGCACGTTCCGTTAGTTAGGGACAACCGCGCGCAATCGCAAGAAAATCGGCCGCTTTCAGGCTGGCGCCGCCGACCAGCGCGCCGTTGACGTTGGCGACCGCCATCAATTCCGCCGCGTTCGAGGGTTTTACCGAGCCGCCATAGAGGATGCGGATCCTGGCCCCCTCGCCGTTAAATCGGCTGATCAGGAGTTCCCGGATAAACCGATGAACTTGCTCGACATCTCCGGCCGTCGGGGTCAGCCCGGTGCCGATCGCCCAGACCGGCTCATAGGCCACCACCAGATTGCCGGCCGTCGGCCCGTCCGGCAGCGAGCCCTTGAGCTGGCCGCCGCAGATATCGAGGGTCTTGCCCGGCATCGCGCTGCTGCTGGGTTTCGCCGATGCAGACGATGGCGGTGAGGCCGGCGCGCCAGGCCGCCTCCGCCTTCTGCCGGACCAGCGCGTCGCTCTCGCCGTGATCGGCGCGCCGCTCGGAATGGCCGACAATGACGGCGCTGGCGCCGGCATCCGCCAGCATTTCGGCGGAAATATCGCCGGTATGGGCGCCCGACGCCTTGGGGTGGCAATCCTGCGCGCCGATCGCGAGCGTCTTTGAGCCCGCGCGCCTTGTCGGCGAAGGCCGCGATCAGGGTCGCCGGCGGGCAAACCAGAAGATCGGCCTTGGCCGGCGACCTCGGACGGCGCCCGCCAGCATGGCCTCGAATTCGGCCGGGAGGCCTTGAGGCCGTTCATTTTCCAGTTGCCGGCGATCAGCGGCCGGATGGCGTCGGTCATGTCGGAATTCCCGCGAAATTTGGCTCACGATGCGCTAGCAGAGCCGCAGCCGCCAGTTCCAGATGCGCATCTGCGGCCTTGAGCCGTTAACCGCTTCAATTGGCCCTGCCCCGCCGAGGTTGCGACGAGGCGGCTGCCACTTTATGATGCTTTATCAACTCGGTGATGCCCTTTTGCGGAATTCGATCTCGAATTCCCTTTGGGCGCGACCCGGTTCCCTCCTGCAAAACAAGTTGGACCCATGCTTCGAGGAATGCGCAAAGCCTCATCAAACTGGCTCGGCAAAACCATCATGGCCGTGGTGATGGGCGTATTGATCGTCAGTTTCGGCGTCTGGGGCATCGCCGACATCTTCAGGGGATTCGGACAGTCGACGCTGGCCAAGGTCGGCCACACCGAGATTTCGATCGATCAATTCCGCCAGCTCTACACCGACCGGCTGCAGCAGATCGGCCGCCAGTTCGGCCGCCCGCTGACGATGGATCAGGCGCGCGCCTTCGGCTTCGACCGCCAGGTGCTGCAGCAGACCATCGCGGAGGCCGCGCTTGACGAGGAAGCGCGGCGGCTCGGGCTCGGACAGTCCGACGACGAAACCATGCGCATGATCTTCAGCGATCCCAATTTCAAGGGCGTCAACGGCAAGTTCGATCCGCCGCGCTTCCAGGCCGATGATCCGGCAATTCGGCTACAGCGAACAGCGCTATATCGCCGACCAGCGCCGGGTGTCGCTGCGGCGTCAGATCGCCGGCACGATCTCGGCCGGCCTCGAACCGTCGAAAGACGCTGATCGAAGCGCTCAGCCGCTTCCAGAACGAGCAGCGCTCGATCGAATACGTCAAGCTCGACGCCGCGCAGGCCGGCACCATCGATCCGCCGTCGCCGGAGACGCTGGCCGGCTATTTCGACGATCACAAGACCCAGTTCCGCGCGCCCGAATATCGCAAGATTGTCCTTTGTCGCGATCACGCCGGAAGAGATCGGCAAATGGTCCGACGTGTCCGACGAGGACGCCAAGAAACTGTTCGAGCAGCGCCGCGACCGGCTCGGCACGCCGGAGAAGCGCCAGGTGTCGCAGATCGTGTTTCCGAACGCGGAAGAAGCCCAGGCGGCGCGCAGCCGCATCGCGTCCGGATTGTCGTTCGACGATCTCGCCAAGGAGCGCGGGCTCAGCTCGACCGACGTCGACCTCGGCATGATCGCGAAATCGGCATCCTCGATCCCGCGATCGCGGATGCCGCCTTTTCGCTGCCGTCGGGCGAAGTGAGCCAGCCGGTGCAAGGGCAAGTTCGGCGTCGCGCTGGTCAAGGTCGGCAAGATCGAGCCGGGCGTCGAACCATCTTATGAAAGCCTCGCCGCCGATCTGAAAAAGGAAATCGCCACCGAACGCGCGCGCACCAAGGTCGCGGAGCTGCGCGACAAGATGGAAGACGAGCGCGGCGGCGGCGCCAGCGTGATCGAGGCCGCGCAGAAACTCGGGCTCACCGCCGTCACCGTCGACGCCGTCGATCGCTCCGGCCGGCCGCCCAACGGTCAGCCGGCAACCAACATTCCGCACGGCCTCGACGTCGTCTCGCAGGCCTTCAACAGCGACGTCGGCGTCGACAACGATCCGATCCCGTTCAAGGGCGGCTATGTCTGGTACGACGTGCTCGGCATCACGCCGTCGCGCGAGCGCAATCTCGACGAGGTCAAGGACCAGGTCGAGGCGCGATGGCGCGACGACCAGATCTCCGCCCGGTTGCGCACCAAGGCGACCGAGATGGTGCAAAAGCTCGAACAGGGCGGCAAGCTCGCCGACGAGGCGGCGGCCATGGGATTGAAGGTCGAGACCGCCGCGGGATTGAAGCGCGATGCCTCGCTGCCCGGCGTGCCCGCCGGCGTAATCGCCGCGGCGTTCCGCACCGCCAAGGACGGCGTCGGACAGACACCCGGCGCCGGCGGCAGCGAATGGATCGTGTTCCGCGTCACCGACATCACGGTGCCGCCGGTCGATCTTGCCTCCGACGACATGAAGAAACTGAAGGAGACGCTGGAGCGTCGACTGACCGACGAACAGGTCGCGCAATACGTCACCAAGCTTGAAAAGGACATCGGCACCAGCATCAATGAGGCCGCCTTCGCGCAGGTGACCGGCGCGAATAACTGAGCATGATCCGGAATGAAGGTTGTCCGCCCAACGTGGAATTCGCCTCATCCTGAGGAGCGGCCTCTTGGCCGCGTCTCGAAGGATGTGCCATCGTCATGGTTCGAGACGGCGCAAGCGCGCCTCCTCACCATGAGGTCTCGAGTTTGAAAGCACGCGATGGACGACCTCAAATCGATCATCGGCAAAGTCGCCACCGGCGCCACGCTGTCGCGCGACGAGGCGGCGTCCGCCTTCGACAGCCTGATGTCGGGCGAGGCCACGCCCTCGCAGATGGGCGGACTGTTGATGGCGCTCGCGTACGCGGCGAAACCGTCGATGAGATCACCGGTGCGGTGTCCGCGATGCGCGCCAAGATGCTGCGTGTCACGGCGCCCGCCGATGCCGTCGACGTGGTCGGCACCGGCGGCGACGGCTCCGGCTCGGTCAACGTGTCGACCTGCGCCTCCTTCATCGTCGCGGGCGCCGGCGTCCCCGTCGCCAAGCACGGCAATCGTGCGCTCTCGTCGCGCTCGGGCGCGGCCGACGTGCTGTCGTCGCTCGGAGTCAAGATCGACCTCAAGCCCGAGCAGGTCGGCCGCTGCGTCGCATGAGGCCGGCATCGGCTTCATGTTCGCGCCGTCGCATCATCCCGCCATGAAGAATGTCGGCCCGACCCGTGTCGAGCTTGCGACCCGCACGATCTTCAATCTGCTGGGACCGCTGTCCAATCCGGCCGGCGTCAAGCGGCAGATGGTCGGCGTGTTTTCAAGGCAATGGGTGCAGCCGCTGGCGCAGGTGCTGAAGAACCTCGGCGCCGAATCCGTCTGGGTGGTGCACGGCTCCGACGGCCTCGATGAGATCACCCTCACCGGCCCGACCTTCGTCGCGGCGCTCGAGAACGGCAATATCCGCACCTTCGAGGTGACGCCGGAGGAAGCCGGCCTTGGCCGCGTCGGCGGCGAAGCGCTGAAGGGCGGCGATGCCGACGCCAACGCGGTCGCGCTGCAAAGCGTGCTCGACGGCAAGCCGAGCCCTTTTCGCGATGTCGCGTTGCTGAACGCCGCAGCGGCGCTGATCGTGGCCGGCCGCGCCAAAACCTTGAAGGAAGGCGTCGCGCTCGGCACCAAATCGCTCGACAGCGGTGCGGCGGCCGCACGGCTGAAACATCTGATCGCGGTCTCCAACGGCTGACGGAGGATCGCGATGTCCGACATCCTGACCAAGATCGAGGCCTACAAGCGCGAGGAGATCGCCGCCGCCAAGCGCGCCCATCCGCTGGCGAGCGTTGAAGCGCTGGCGCAAGGCGGCGCCTGCCGCCGCGCGGCTTCGTTAGCGCGATCCGCCACAAGCTCGCGCGACGGCGACTACGCGCTGATCGCCGAAGTGAAGAAGGCCTCGCCGTCCAAGGGGCTCATCCGCGCCGACTTCGATCCGCCGGTGCTTGCGAAGGCCTATGAAGCCGGCGGTGCGGCCTGCCTTTCGGTGCTGACCGACACGCCGTCGTTTCAGGGCCATCTCGATTTCATGGTGGCGGCGCGCGCGGCGACCAGGCTGCCGGTGCTGCGCAAGGATTTCATGTTCGACACCTACCAGGTGGTCGAGGCCCGCGCCCATGGCGCCGACTGCATCCTGATCATCATGGCCGCGCTCGACGACGCCGCGGCCAAGGACATCGAGGACGCGGCGATCGCGCACGGCATGGACGTGCTGATCGAAATCCATGACCGCGCGCGAACTCGATCGCGCGCTAAAACTTCGCTCGCCGATGATCGGCGTCAACAACCGCAATCTGCGCACCTTCGAGACCACGCTTGCGACCAGCGAGGCGCTGGCGCCGCTGATCCCGGGGATCGCCTGATGGTCGGCGAAAGCGGCATCTTCGCGCCCGCCGATCTTGCGCGGCTGGCACGGCTCGGCATGTCGACCTTCCTGGTCGGCGAAAGCCTGATGCGGCAGGCCGACGTGACGGCGGCGACCCGGGCGCTGTTGGCTCGCGGCGACGCGCCGCGCGCGACCGGCACGCGCTGACCGATGGCGCGCAAGACCCTTGCGCGAAAACCCTCCAAACACACCCCCGCCCTCACCCATATCGACGCGCAGCGGCGAAGCGCGGATGGTCGACGTATCGCAAAAGTCTGCGACCGAACGAACGGCGGTTGCCGAAGGCCGCGTCGTCATGAGCAAGGCGACGCTCGAATTGATCGTCTCAGGCAACGCCAAGAAGGGCGACGTGCTCGGTACCGCGCGGATCGCCGGCATCATGGCGGCAAAACGCACATCGGAATTGATCCCGCTGTGCCATCCGCTGGCGCTGTCGAAAGTCACGCTCGACATTGCGCCCGACAGCAACCTGCCCGGCTGCATCGTGCGCGCCACCGTCAAGGTCACCGGCCCGACCGGCGTCGAGATGGAGGCGCTGACCGCGGTGTCGGTCGCGTGCCTGACGATCTACGACATGATCAAGGCGGTCGAGCGCGGCGTTCGCATCGAAGGCCTTCATCTGGTTGAGAAAACGGGCGGCAAGTCCGGGCACTATCGGGCCTGACGGTCAGGTCGCCGCGCAATCTTCACGGCTGAGTGATCGCGAGATCAGGAAGAGCGCTTCCGCCGAGGTGTTATGCTTCGTGTAAGCCCGTGACCTCCAGCGGAGAAACCCAATGTCGAGCTTCAACCTTCTTGGCGCCAAATGTCTTGGCGCCAAATTTCTCGGCGCGATGGCCGTGCTGTCGAGCTTGTCCGCAACGCCGGTGTTGGCCCAGGCCGTGATCTCAGAGCCGGGCTACTGCGCTTTCTTCTATCCCAACGCCAACTGCCAGAACAAAGGGCCCGGCAATCCCTATGGCAACTATCAGCAACCCGCCGCCCAAAGGAATGATTGGTCGAGCGGCGAGACCGTTGGCGTGGCGCCGAAGCGATCGCGTGCCTACCGCTCTACTGCCGCGCGCCCGCAGTAACGCGGGGAGCGCTGTTCAGATCCTAGCGCAGCGACGTGTTGATCGACGCGAACCTGGTGTTGAGCTTGGCGCCGAGCCCATTCACGATCGAAATGATTGCAAGCGAAATGCCCGCAGCGATCAGGCCGTATTCGATGCGGTTGCGCCGGATTGGTCGGTGATGAAATCCTTGCAAAACCTTTTTCATTCGTCCTGGCTTTCTGAAGAACGCGAGTGATCCACGCAAGGATGCTCGCAAGGCGCGTGCCAAACCGCGGTCGAGCCAGTTCGGGGGCTTAGATGGTAAAGCCTTGATTTATTTGGCGGACACGCGGCAATAAGTGCCATCTCGCGGTCTCGCAGCGGGTAATTTCTGCTGCACACCAAACGCAATTCGCAGATCCCGATCGGCGGGAAATCAGGCCGCGCCGCGATGACGCTCGCGATAGGCCCGGGTCTTCATCCGGTTGCCGCACAAGCTCGTCATGCACCAGCGTCTTGTCGCCGGTTTCGAGCGGTCAAAGAATACCCGCCGGCATTCTTCCGACGCGCACATTTTCAACCGGTCCAGAGTTCCATTGACGGAACCATCGTAGAGTTCCGCGACTACCGTCGACAGGCCCGCCAGGGCATCGCTTCGCGCAGGCCTAAGCACCATGCCGCGATCGTCCCGCGCTTCCACGACAAGCGGAAACAGCCGCAATGCGCGGTTCAGCTCCCGGGCGGCATCCTTGTCTTTGCGTCGCTCAACGGGATCGTGCTGGAGATAGTCGCGAACGCATTTGCGCAAGTCCAACGCTGTCTCGAACATCGCGGGCGTGATCCTGGCGCTGGTGAACAACAGCCCGTGCTGCGACATCCACGCGCCAAGCTCGCGCGGCCCGGCGAGGTCGTCGCTTTGCGGATGCTGTACCCCGTGATGGATGAAATGCCGGACATCGAGCGTATTGGCGAAATCGTAGAGATTGGCCAATGGGTCAGGAACCTTGAATTGTCTGGACTGTTTGGACATCGAAACACCAGTAAAGTACATTTACCGGTTGACAGCAAGAAACCGGTATAGTGTTTATACTGGTGTTTAGCTGGCGATTGGAGAATGGATAGCGTGGTCGGCGATCTGCACTACCTTGAACTCACCGAGCTCGCGGCATGCATCAAGGCCCGCAAGATCACTCCGCTGGAGGTGACGCGCGCGCAGCTCGAACGCATCGCCGCTCTCGACGGCGAGCTCGGCAGTTATGTCCATGTGATGGCCGATGCCGCGATGGCGCAAGCCGCAACCGCGGAAGCCGAAATTGCCGCAGGCCGGTATCGCGGGCCGCTGCACGGTGTTCCGATTGCGCTCAAGGACCTGTTCTGGACGAAGGATTTTCCGACAGCCGCCGGTACCTCCATCCATCGAAATTTCCGGCCAGATGAAGACGCAACCGCGGTGCGCCGCCTGAATGAAGCCGGCGCGGTGGTGCTGGGCAAGCTGCAGCTCACGGAAGGCGCCTATTCCGATCACCATCCATCCGTGACGCCGCCGAAGAATCCATGGAATGCCGATTACTGGCCCGGCATTTCTTCCAGTGGCCCGGCAGTCGCAACCGCCGCGGGGCTTTGCTACGGCTCGCTCGCCTCCGATACCGGTGGTTCGATCCGCTGGCCGTGCGCCGCCAACGGCCTGACCGGATTGAAGCCAAGTTGGGGACGCGTCAGCCGCCGCGGCGTGTTTGAACTCGCAGCGACACTGGACCATGTCGGGACAATTGCGCGCAGCGCGGCCGATGCCGGCGCGATGCTCGGCATCATTGCCGGACGCGACCCCAACGATCCAACCGCGGTATCCGATCCTGTGCCCGACTATCTGACTGCCGCTGGACAGGGCGTGCCGTGCCTGCGGATTGGCGTCGACGCAACGTGGAACAGCGAAGGTGTGGACGTTGCAACACAGCGCGTGTTGGGGGAGGCGATCGATGTATGGCGCACGCTTGGCGCAAGCATCGTCGATGTGCAGTTTCCCGACGTAACGCAGACCGTCGCCGACTGGGTCCTGAATTGCGCAGTGGAGGCAGCGGTCGCGCACGAGGCGACCTATCCCGCCCGCCAAGATGAATATGGTCCGGTCCTCGCCTCCGTCATCGAGGCAGGTCGCGCGCTATCGGCTCTGGACTACCAGAAAATCTTGCTGCGGCGACTGGAGTTGCGTGGCCGGGTCGCATCCTTGTTCGAGGCCATCGATCTGCTGCTAATTCCAGTACACCCCTTCCCGCCCCTGACGCTCGCCATGATACGGACGCTTGGCGAGCAGCCGGACCTGATCGCCAGGCTACAGAGATACACCTGCCCGTTCGATATGACCGGTCATCCGACTATCACGCTGCCCGGTGGTTTTTCCAAAGCCGGCTTGCCGATCGCGTTCCAGCTCGTGGCCGCCAATCTGGCCGAAGCCGCGCTGGTGCGTGCAGGCGCGGCATTCCAGAGGGTCACATCTTGGCATCGCCGCCATCCCTCTCTCACCTCATGGAGGCAACATTGAGCGTCCAATCGACATTGTCCGGTCCACGCATCTTCCACGGCTGGCTTGTCGTCGCCGCCGCCTTCGTGGTGACCTTTGTCGGCTTCGGCTCCGCCTACACCTTCAGCGCCTTCGTTGAACCGCTGCAGCGCGATTTCGGCGCCTCGCGCGGTTCGGTGTCGCTGGTATTTTCGCTGGCCGGTTTCCTCTATTTCGGCCTTGGCATTGTCAGCGGCCCGCTCGCCGATCGCTTCGGCTCCCGACCGTTTGCGGTGGCCGGCATGATCCTCACCGGTCTCGGTCTTGCCGCCGCAAGCGCCGCCGAGAACCTGTTGCAGGTCTATCTCGGCCTACGGGCTCGGCGTCGGGCTTGGCGTCGGTTGCGCCTATGTGCCCGCAATCGGCGCGGTGCAACGCTGGTTCGTCCGCCGCCGCGGCTTCGCCTCCGGGCTTGCGGTCAGCGGAATTGGCGTCGGCACGCTGGTGATGCCGCCGCTCGCCTCGCTGTTGATCGGCATGCTCGGCTGGCGCGGTGCCTATCTCGCCCTTGGCGCGCTAGCGGTCGTACTCGGCGGCGGACTGGCGATGCTGATCGAGAACGACCCAGGCGGCCGCGGCCTTGGTCCCGACGGCGACCCGCCGCTATCCCACGCAGTATCGGCGAAGCCGCAAGGCGCCGCTGTCAGCGAAGCCGTCCGGTCGATCCGGTTTGTCAGCCTCTATGCCGCCTGTCTGATCTGTTCCTTCGGGGTGTTCGTGCCGTTCGTCCATCTCGTGCCCTATGCGCGCGATCACGGCATCGCGCCATCGTCGGCGGTGCTGTTGCTCGGCGTGATCGGCGTCGGCTCGCACCGCCGGGCGTTTTTTCCTCGGCGGCCTTGCCGATCGGATGGGCCGTGAATTGTCGCTGCTGTCTGATGTTTGTCGGCATGGCCTTGGCGTTGGTCGATCTGGGCGGTCGCGACAACGGTCTGGCCGCTGGTTGCCTTCGCGTTCGTCTACGGCGTGTTCTACGGCGGCTGGGTCGCGGTGCTGCCGGCCGTGGTGATGGACTATTTCGGCGGCCGCAATGTCGCCGGGTTGATCGGCATCCTCTACACCAGCGTGGCGTTCGGCACGCTGGTCGGACCGAGCGCCGCAGGCTTTGCCTTCGACTTCAGCCACAGCTACACGCTGCCGATCCTGTTGAGCGCAGCTGCCAACGTCACAGCCGCCATCATCGCGACCACGAGCGTGGCGGCCGGCAAGACGGCGCTTCAGCGCTAGTCGCAAGCGCTTTCGGGTCAAGCGGTTAGGTCCTCGTTAACCTAGATTGCTAACCTCACTTCCATTTGGCAGCGTTAGCAATGGTCATGGGCCCGGGCTTGAACGTCTGATCTCGGCGTCCGCCTTGGCAGTGATCAAGACCCATGACGATAAACGCGGCTTCCCTGGACGCCAAAACACTCATGCGCGGCGGCCCGATCCGCTGGCTGATCCTGGGCGGCGCGCTGCTGATCGCCGCGATCGCGGTCGGCGCGACGATGATGGCCGAGAATTTCCGCGAGCGCGCGCTGCGCAACAGCGAGCGCGAACTGGAAAACACCGTGCTGCTGCTCGCCCGTCACTTCGATCAACAGCTCGGGGATTTCCAGGTCATTCAGAAGGACCTCATCGACCACATGCGCTCGAGCGGGGTCATGACGGCCCAGAGCTTCAGGCAGCAGAATGTCCGGCCAGGACGTCCATCTGATGCTCAAATCGAAATTGAGCGCATTGTCCTATGTCGGTGGCGTCAACGTTTTCGATGCCGACGGCACGCTGATCAACACATCGACGGCCTGGCCGGTGCCCTCCATCAATGTCGCCGACCGCCCCTACTTCAGGACCTTCCAAACCGATCCGCAGGCGCCGGAAATGCTGGTCGAGCCGGTGCACAGCCGGATCAGCGGCGTCTGGACCACCGTGATCGCCCGCAAGTTGACGGGACCGCATGGCGAGTTACTTGGCGTCATCGGCCGCGGCATCGAACCGGCCACCTTCGAGAAATTCTTCGCATCCGTGGCGCTGGCGCCGGGCGCGTCGATTTCGATGCACCACCGCGACGGAACGCTGCTGGCGCGTTACCCGCATCCCGAGGGCATGATCGGACACAACTTCAAGATCGGCGCGCCCCCTGACCGGCTAAAAATCTTCGATCTCGACCAATACGCCACGCACCTGATCAGCCCGGTCGATGGCCAGGACCGGCTGGTCTCATCGCGCGCGCTCGACCGATTTCCCGATCGTGATCGTCGCGACCAAGACCACGGCCGCGGCGCTGGCCGACTGGCGGGAACAGATGCGCATCCTGGTCGCGGTGGCGAGCGCTTCGGCTGTCGCCATCGCGCTGTTGCTGTTGCTGGTGGTCCGCAAATTGTCGCAGCAGCATCGGCTGTCGCAGCAGCGGCTGACACTGGAGAAGCAGCGCCTCGACACCGCCGTCAACAACATGACGCAGGGCCTGCTGCTGTTCGACAAATCGCAGCATCTCGTCGTCTGCAACCAGCGCTACATCGAGATGTACGGCTTGTCGCCCGACGTCGTCAAGCCGGGCTGCACCTTCCGCGAGGTGATCACCCATCGCAAGGCCACCGGATCGTTCACCGGCGACGTCGACGAATACTGCGCGCGGGTCATGCACGACATTCGGCCTGCGGAACTCCATGGTCATCGACACCTCCGACGGCCGCTCGATCCAGATCGTCAACGAGCCGCTGGCAGACGGCGGATGGGTCGCCACCCACGAGGACATCACCGAGCGCAGGCGCGCCGAGGAACGCATCACCCATCTCGCGCATTACGACGCGCTGACCGACCTGCCGAACCGCGCCCTGTTCCACGAACGGCTGAAGCAGGAACTCGCCTGCATTGCTCCGGGCGAGCAACTGGCGGTGCTACTACATCGACATCGACGAATTCAAGAGCGTCAACGATTCGCTCGGCCATCTGATCGGCGATGAACTGCTTGAAGTCGGTAGCGGTCAGCCTGAGCCGATGCGTCGGCGATGCCGATTTCGTCGCGCGGCTCGGCGGCGACGAATTCGCCATCGTGCAGACCGCGGTCAAAACGCCGGACGACGTCACCGATCTCGTCGAACGGTATCTTCGACGCGATCCGGGAACCCTTTGACTGTCTCGGCCATCAGCTGACCACCGACGCCAGCATCGGCATTGCGCTGGCGCCCGCAGCACGGCGTCGATCTCGATCAGATCCTGAAGAACGCGGATCTGGCGATGTATGCCGCCAAATCGGCCGGGCGGCGCACCTATCGCTTCTTCGAGCCGGACATGGACGCGCAGGTCAAGGCGCGCCGCATGCTGGAAATGCGATCTGCGCCAGGCGATCGTCGGACAGGCGACTCGAGGTCTACTACCAGCCCTGCGTCAGCCTTCAGCGACAACGAGATCACCGGCTGCGAGGCGCTGCTGCGCTGGCGGCATCCGCGAACGCGGCATGATCTCGCCCGCCGAATTCATTCCGATCGCGGAAGAGACCGGCCTGATCAACCAGCTCGGCGAATGGGTGCTGACGACGGCCTGCGCGGAGGCCGCGACCTGGCCGACGACATCAGGCTCGCGGTCAACGTCTCGCCGGTCCAGTTCAAGAGCGGCACGCTGGCGCTGAAGATCGTCGCCGCGCTGGCGGCGTCCGGCCTGCCGGCGAGCCGGCTGGAACTGGAGATCACCGAGGCGGTGCTGATCCGCGACGACGACGCCGCGCTCGCCATCCTGCACCAGCTTCGCGCCATCGGCGTGCGGATCGCGCTCGACGATTTCGGCACCGGCTATTCCTCGCTGAGCTATCTGCAGCGCTTTCCGTTCGACAAGATCAAGATCGACCGCTGCTTCGTCAACGATATCGCCGAGCCCGGCGGCGGCTCGTCCTGCATCGTGCAGGCGGTGGTCAACATCGCCGCCGCGCGCCACATGACGACGACGGCGGAAGGCGTCGAGACCGAGCAGCAGCAGCGAGCTGCTGCGCGCGCTCGGCTGCTCGGAAATGCAGGGCTACCTGTTCAGCCCGGCCAAGCCGGCCGCCGAGATCAAGCAGTTGTTCTGCCGCCACCGCGAACGCGATCGGCGACGGTGGCCGCGGGCCCGGCACGAAAGCGCCGGCAGGTCCCGGGCGCCGCGTAACTTCGAATCCGACGATCCGCCCGATCAGTTCGGAACCGCCGCCTTCGGCGGCGGCGGGACGTCGGCATTGACGGTGACGCCGCGCAGCAGGTTGTAGGCCGCGGCCAGCGCCTTGTCGTCCTTCTCGTCCGGCGGCACGTAGGATTGCGAGCCGGTCTGCTCGGCGCCCTCGGCGGAGAGATGGCCGCGCATCGAAGCCTCGCCCTTGAGTGTCGGCGCGGCCCTTCAGCTCGTCGGGCACATCCTGCAGCACCTCGATGTCGGGCGTGACGCCCTGCGCCTGGATCGAATGGCCCGGACGGCGTGAAGTAGCGCGCCGTGGTGAGCGCCAGCGCGCCGTTGCCGGTGCCGAGCGGGATGATGGTCTGCACCGAGCCCTTGCCGAACGAGCGCGTGCCGATCAGGGTGGCGCGCTTGTGATCGTGCAGCGCGCCGGCGACGATCTCGGAAGCCGAGGCCGAGCCGCCGTTGATCAGAACGACCAGCGGCTTGCCCTTGGTGAGATCGCCGCCATGCGCGGTGAAGCGCTGGGTTTCCTCGGGGGTGCGGCCCCGCGTCGAGACCACCTCGCCGCGCGCCATGAAGGTGCTCGACACCGAGACCGCCTGGTCGAGCAGTCCGCCCGGATTGTTGCGCAGGTCGACGACGTAGCCGGCCAGCTTCTCCGGCGGAATCTCCTTCGCGATGTCGGCGATCGCCTTGCGCAGGCCGTCGGTGGTCTGCTCGTTGAACGAGGTGATCCGGATATAGCCGATATCGCCGCCGTCGGTGTGGAAGCGCACCGGGCGCACGCGGATGATCTCGCGCATGATCGTGACGTCGATCGGCGCGTCGTCGCCCTTGCGGACGATCTTGAGCTTGGTCTTGGTATCGACCGGCCCCTTCATCTTGTTGACGGCCTGCTCGAGCGTAAAGCCCTTGCACCGCGTCGCCGTCGATCTGGGTGATCAGGTCGCCCGAGAGGATGCCGGCCTTGGCCGCCGGCGTGTCGTCGATCGGCGAAACCACCTTGACCAGGCCGTCCTCCATCGTGACCTCGATGCCGAGCCCGCCGAACTCGCCCTGGGTGGTCTCCTGCATGTCGCGCCAGGCCTTGTCGTTCATGTAGCGCGAATGCGGATCGAGCGAGGTGACCATGCCGTTGATCGCGCCCTCGATCAGCTTGGTGTCGTCGGGCTTCTCGACATAGTCGGTCCGCACGCGCTCGAACACTTCGCCGAACAGATTGAGCTGCGAATAGGTATCCGCGGCGTTGGCGGCTGCCTTGGCGGCCGCGACCAAATGTGCGCTCTGCGGACCGGTGACGAGAAGCGTCAGGCACGTTCCGGTGAGCGCGCCACAGAGAAATAGGAAATTCTTGCGCATTGCGGGCCTTCTCGCTTTCAGTTGGGCCCGATCCGGGCCAAATCGCCTTCGGTTGGACCCATTATGGGCCGGACAAATCAAACGCGGAAATCACAATAGCTTTCGGGTTTCTTCAAGGCCGACTTGGAGGCCGACTTGCCAAGTCGAGGGCTGGGTGCCGAAACCGCGTTTGGCACGGGTACCAAGCCAATAACCGAACTGCGGCGGAACATTCCGGAACGGACCTTCGATGCCCAATTTCGAGGCAGCATCCATCGGCCAGTTCGGATTGTTGAGAATCTCGCGGCCCACCGCGATCAAATCGGCCTGCCCGTCCCGCAAGATCTGTTCGGCCTGGTCACCGTGAATGATGAGGCCGACCGCCATGGTCATGATATCGGCGTGGCGGCGAACATATTCCGACAGCGGCACCTGATAGCCAAATTTGATTTCCCTGCCCAGGATCGGCGCCTGTTCGGTGATACCGCCGGACGAGCAGTCGATCACGTCGATGCCCCTGCTCTTGAGGATCTTTGCCAGTCGCGCGCTCTGCTCCACTCCCCAGCCCGCGCTGTCTTCCACCGAGAGCCGCACGAACAAGGGCTTGTTGTCGGGCCAATGCGTGCGCACGGCCTCCGCGATCTCGGTGATGAAACGCATCCGGTTGATCTCGGAGCCGCCATATTCGTCGGTGCGCTGGTTGGATCGCTCGGAGAGAAACTGGTGCACGAGATAACCGTGCGCGGCATGTAGCTCGAGCACCTCGAAACCTGCGTCCTGCGCCCGCCGCGCCGCGTTGCCCCAGGCCTGCACGAGGTCCTTCACCTCGTGCCGCTCCAAAGCCTTGGGCACCGGCCATCGCTCGCTGTGGGCAAGCGCGCTCGGTGCGACCGGCGTCCACGCGTCCCAATCCTCGATCTCAGCCGTCCGCTCTAACGACCCGTCGCCTTCCCACGGCCGCCTGGCGCGCGCCTTGCGGCCGGAATGGCCGAGCTGAATGCCCGCAACCGAATTCTGCTGCTTGATGAATTTGACCAGCCGCTTCAGCGGCTCGACAAAGGCGTCGTCCCAGATGCCGAGATCGCCGACGGTGCCGCAGCCGCGCCGTTCAACCTTGGTCGATTCGACCACGACAAGGCCCGCGCCGCCGGCCGCGAACTTGCCCGCGTTCATCAGATGCCAGTCGGTCGGAAATCCCTTCACCGCCGAATACTGGTGCATCGGCGGCACCACGATGCGGTTGCGAAGCGCGATGTCCCGGATTTGCAGCGGAGAGAACAACAAGGTCCCGGACATCGGTGTTTCCTTTGGCGATTTGCTCGCGACGCGGTCTTCTCTGTCTGGACAACCACGATATACGCGCTCGGCAGCGCTGGCAAAAGCCGGAATCACACGGGTTTTCATGTCCATTTTGTAATCGCAGGCGCCTGAACCGCATGGCTCGTCCATCGCGACCTATCCTCGCGTCTCGACTTAAGCGACCGCTTGTAAACGCAGCTTCGCAGTCCCGCGGCGCGACGCGCCCGAGTTGTGCATGAAATCTTTCGCCCCGAATTTAAGAGGGCGTGGGGAATGCCGGGTTCCCGATGCACCCGCAGCCTCGCGTGCGAAATAAAGCACACGAGCGTAGTCACCACAGGTCCACCGGGATCACCCGGCATTCCCGCACGCGAATGGTTTCACGATCCTCGGCGGAGCGCGCATTGTCGGCGCCGGGATGTCACTGGCCACCGTCGTTCCGCTGTTGTCGATCGCGTTCGAAGTTGCTCTGATCACCGCAATCGCCGCAGAGCTTCGCAAGACTATTCAGCGCAAAGCCCTGGTCTCCGCCTTGTTCATCGACAAGAGCGCGAAATTTCGATAGCGCCAATATGCGACGCAGTCGGGGCGCGAAATGATCCGGACCTAAATGAAAAAGTGAGGATGCCCGATGTCCGTTCCGGGTCCAGGCCGTGTGGAAACGTTTTTCATACCCCAATAACTGCAAGCAACCGGGCGCGATGGACCTCGAGGCGACCGGCTGAGCCTATTTTTGCTGTATCGAGTCTGGAGTCAATCCGGGCGCAACCTTGGGCCATGCTGAGCGACCTGAACGGTCTCACGGCGCGCACCATGACGCGCTCCTCAAGCCCGGATCGCCGCGAGGAACGGTTTGATACCGACGATGTTCATCACGCGCGTGAGGTTGTAGGCGAGCACGTGCAACGCCATCTCAGTCGCCACTTTGGGCAGCGTCTTCATCAGAAAGTGCGTCGCCCCCATCCGCATCTTCAGCGTGCCGAACGGATGCTCGACCGTCTCGCGACGAGTACGCATCGCATCCGGATTACTGTCCAGGCGCGCCTGCACAGCATCGACAACATACTCGTCCTCCCACCGCTTGATGCGACGTTGCGGTCCCTTCGTGCACTGAGCCTTCAGCGCGCAGGTGCGGCACGCGTTGGTCCAGTAGTGGTGCAGGACCAATCCATTTTCCTCGTTCGTGAAGTGGTGGGTGAGCTTCTCACCGGCAGGACAAATATAGATGTCCTCCTCAGCCACGTAGCGGAAATCCTGCTTGCCGAAGCGGCCTTCCGACTTCGCCTCCGATGTCTGCGGTTTTGGCAGCGTGACCGTGATGCCAGCCTCTTCGCATGCGAGGATCTCCTCGCCTTTGAAGTAGCCGCGATCGGCGAAGGCTTCGAGGTTTTCCGCCTCCAATGCCGCCTTCGCTTGGTTGGCCATGTTCGCAAGATGCGACTTGTCGGTGCCGACGTTGGTCACCTCATGCGCGACGATCAGATGGTTCGTCGTATCGACGGCCGCTTGCACATTATAGCCGACCATCCCAGAGCCGCGCCCGCTGGTCGCCATCGAGCGGGAATCAGGATCGGTGAAGGAGACCTGCTGATCGGGCGCGGCAAGCATCACTTTCTCAATCGCTTTCAGGCGCTTCACCTCTTCTTCGAGCTTGATCAGCTTCTCCTTGAGCCGCGTGGTCCTGGCCACAAGCCCCTCCGACGGCGCCTCACCGGAAGCTGTCTGGCGATCGGCGGTGTCAAGTTGGCTCAGATAGCGCGCAACGCTCTCCTCGATCTGCGCCAGGCGCCGCTCCATCTTTCCCTTCGTGAAGTTGTTGTCGCGCGAATTGACCGCCTTGAACTTGCTGCCGTCGATCGCAACGCTCGCTTTCCCCAGCAGACCCATCTTGCGGCACAAGGCAACGAATTGCGCGCAGACCTTCTTGATGGCCGGGCCGTTGTCTTTGCGGAAATCGGCGATGGTTTTGTGATCCGGAACGAGCCGTCCCGTCAGCCACATCACTTCCAGATTGCGGCCAGCCTCACGCTCCAGCCGCCGGTTTTCACACAGTCTGGGTCAAAGGCAGAAGAACTCAGCAGGAGCACATGTCTTCCGGGTTACCCCTGAAAGCAGACATCGCCCAACGCAGTTTGCATGTCGCAAACGTGCCAATCGGCGACATCTCGACTTTGCAGACTGCCGCGAGATGGGCGCGCCTATTGTGCGTGGCGACCGAGCTGGTCCACCACTGCGATCCATAGTGCTACAGTCTCTGCTGACGCGGCCAGATCGACAGGCTTCGCACGCACAGCCGTATGTACCATAATCAGTTTGGTCGCGGGATCGACAAAGATCATCTGGCCACGGATGCCCAGCAGGACAAACCTACGGTCGGCGCCGGGCAGCAGCCAGACCTGGTAGCCATACCCGTAGTACTTTGTGGCTACACCAGGCGCGAGATGGGCATCGGATGAACGCACCGTCGTCGCATCCATCAGCCATTGCCGTGGGATGACCTCGCGTCCGTTCCACGCTCCGTCATGCGCCAACAAGCGCCCGAAACGGGCGTAGTCGCGCAGCACAGCATTAAAGCAGCAGAAGGTCACCTCCTGGCCGGTGCCGTCGGTCGCCCATGAGGCATCGGCCTCCGCCCCTATCGGCTGCCATATCTTCTCGCTCAGATAATCGGCCACTGGTTTGCCGGTCACCGTACGCAGGATAAGCCCAAGGATCTCGGTCTCGGAACTGGCGTAGTGCCATTGCGTATCGGGCGGCGCGACGCGAGTGTTGAACTGCGCGACGCTGACCACGGGGTTCTTGCCGGGCTGGCCGAACAGGTCGCGTCCGAGGCGCGCGACATCGTCCTGCCCGTCATAGGTCTCCTTGAACTCGACACCAGAGGACATGTGCAGCAGCGCGCGGATAGGCGTCTTGCCGTACTCGGTACCTGCGAGCCCGGTGACGTAGGTCGCGACCTCGTCGTCGATGGATTTGATTGCCCCGTCGGCCGCCGCAATTCCGATCAGCATTGCGGTGATGGTCTTCGCCATCGACTGGGAGAGAAAGCGATCGTGCTCGGATCGCGCGTACTGATAGTGTTCGTAGAGAATTGTGTCATCCCTAGCGATCAGCAACCCCGTCGTCGGCTGTCGGTTGAGATAATCCATTATTTTACGGCGCTCGCCGTCGAAGGTGTAGGAGATCTCGGGCTCGGCGGCTCGCTGAAACGACCAGGGTGAGGCGGCACGCCGAACGATGCGAGCAGGTGTCAGTTCGTCAAAATGACTATAGGTGGCAACGAGATGCCGCATCTGCGATGCGGTCGCTAATGTTCCGAGCGGAAATCCCTCATCAGCTCCGTAAGCAGCCGCATCAGGGCCAGTGTTCGATAGGACTGGTACGGTAACGGAGAGCTTAGCGGCCTCTTCCGCCTTTGTTGTGCCAAACGTCGCGAGCATGACCATCGCGGCGATCACAAATAACCGCACTACTCCGCTGTTCATCGCCGCCATCCGCGTGTTGATCGAACAAGGAGGATGCATTAGCGCTGCTTTTCTATCAAGGGAGCGCGACTTCCGAGAATGGGTCAAAAGCAACGTTTTGAATCTGGGCCTGCCACTTCCGGACTTACCCTGATTAGCGGACATTTTCAGTGTCCGCCGGCACGTCGGCACGATCTCGATTCGATCTGGCATCCCGCACGCGGCGACATCGTCAGCGCGGGATGCGCGGCACTAAATCCTCTTCGGAAACAGAGTTTCTATAGATGGAACCATCGGCCTCTTTCATGCAAATTTTTTGCTTAGAAAACATGCAACGGTGACGCGAAACATTTTCCGACCCGATGACTTAGCCGTTCGTGGGGTCAAGCCGAGAGGTACGTGAAATGGAACCCCACGGCCAAATCACGGACAACATCGAGATCGACCACAAGACTAGCCGGTCGATCTGTGACGAAGTGGGGGAACGGCTGCAACAGGACCTTCGTCTCGAAGCCTCGCGTCTGCCGCCCTACCTCAATCGTCTAGTCGATGAATTGCGCAAGCGAGACAAATGACCGCCTGAAAAGGCCGCTCAGCGTTGAACCCTTTGTTCACGAGAAGCGGCGACAGTTGCGCCGGGCTTGCGTATCACGGCCCACCTTTCTGGAAGCCGTCGCCGGACCTCAACCCCGACGGCGGCTTTTTGCTACACTGGTGAAGAACCGAATGATCGGGCGATGGACTGGGTGCGCGAGTAGTTTTCGTGATGAACAAAACCGCTTTCGATAGCTCCACAGGCGACCGCTAAAGTGCTCGGCCAAGCATCCATATTCTTGGTCGAAGATGAAGTTCTGATCTGGATGATGCTCACCGACATGGTCGAAGAGCTTGGACATCGCGTTGTTGCCGAGGCTGGCAATGTCCAAGACGCGCCCCGTTGCCGAGATCATCGATAGGCGAGGTCTTCGGTTCTTCTTTGTCAGCGGCTACGGGTCACGCGGCCGACCGGACCAATTCAGTGGTCACCCGGTGTTACAGAAGCCGTTGTCGGCATCGAAACTCGCTGAGACAATTAACGCGATCCTCGCGACCGCTGGTAGGGGATCGTCCCGCGCTGACGACTCTTCGCCGAAGATTCAATGAACCGCATCGGCCGCCGCACCCTATGTCGCTCATGTATGAGGATGGGCTTTACTAAAAAGGCCCCAAGGAAGGTTGCGATTCCTTCCTTGGGGCCCCCACCGGACGAAATGGAAACTGGTCGGTGATGAAATGCCCCCGGTGTTCCTCCAGCAGAACACCCCTGTCCAAATTTGGATATCCGGGAATCTACGGTGCCAGCGCGTTCGAAATGTGAGGTCCTTAGAATGGAACCGCATCGGCCGCCGCATCATCATGTGCATACTGCTGATCGCGGCGCGCCCGCTGTCATCTGGAATTTGCTCGGGCCATGAAAGAGACCGCCAACTGAGGCGGGCCTATTGGCGCGACCACCATAAGAGGGCAATCCAGATCAGGGCAATCGCGAGCGCTACCAGCATCCAATTCTGACCAAGGAAGCCGAGGATCGTAAAATGCCCTAAGAGCCAGTCGCCCATTTAAGCCCAACTGAGCCACCTTACTTCGGCGGCTGCAACTCACTGTTGAGCCAGCCTATCACTCGGTCGGTTTTGAGGGGATCGGGACGGTCGCAATCGAGACATTGGAACGTGCCGGGATCCTTGCCGCCGGCAGGCAGCGCTAGTGTCAAGCAGGCCCCGCAATCGGAGCAAGTCGGCCGTTTGGCCCAGCCCAGTACCAAATCCGGTACTGGCCGAAATAGGAACGATTTTGGTCTAGCGAATTCCGGAGTCGTGCCGGGCCGGCCCCGGCATGTGTAACCCGGACTAAGGCGGCCTCAGCGCTTTCAGCCCCCTGCGCTGGGGCGTTTTTTTGAGGCAGGGTAGCCGGTCCCCAGAGCCCTATCGCGGTGGTCTACAGGCCCTATAAGGCCAAACCAGTTCCCCACAAATATATAAGCGCAAGAAGCCAAGGGGATGAGCCGATGATCCAGAACGCTAGGGGTCTTTCTCCTAGCCAATTGATCCAATCGGTTCGATGTTTTGTGAGGCTGTGCAGGTGCATGACGGTTACTCCTTGGTTGGAGTCCAGTCCGTGTGGCCCTTATACGCTGCGGGTCGGCCTCAAGTCGATGGGGCTGATTTGGAATTTGCTCCGGGCACTGAGCGCCCGCGCAAGGCCGCGCCCATGCGATGGCGCGGATCCGGTCAACGGGGTTGATGGCGGGTGGATCAAAGGACACTCAGCGAGCCGCCCATGTCGTCTAACTTAACGCTCGCTGTTGTCGCTCTCTTCGAGGTCCGGTTTGAAGCGCATTGCGAACTCTACTCGGACATTGCGATGTCCGTTAAGTGCCGGTATTGTTGCAAAAGTCTTTTTGGGGTGGCGAACCAAAATTCTTAGAGCCGCTGATGCGTCTTACGCGCGGCGACGTGAGGGACCTTATCGTTTCACCCAAAATCGATCACCGATCTCCGTAGTGGCGTTGAAAAGCGACGCAGCAGCAGAGAAGTCCAATGATCAGCTTTCGCGAGATTTTTAGGGTTGTTCGATTTTCGACTTTTGCAACAATATCTGCCCAATTCCGGAAGTGACCGGCAAATCCGCGGCTAGTCGGTCAAGCTCGGGACGATCAAGCAGCTTCACTTTTGACCCTTGATCTCATTAGGGCAGCTGACGAAGCTCCTTCGAGCGACAGCCCATATCCAACTTCTCGCACAATGCGCTCCTTTAATGGTTGAATGAAGTGGATACGCGTGTAGCGACGCGTCACTTCCGGAGCCTTCAAGTACAGCGCGGCCAGTTCCCGCGCCCGACTGAGTGCCCTGCCGTTCGGCACGATTTCTGCCACGACTCCCCATTCATATGCGGTACTAGAAGGCAGCGGCCGCGGGTTGAGCAGGAACGCCTCGGCTCGTCCTGCTCCAGCGCGATAACTCCACGTCGTAAAGATTCCGTCGCCGGGCACGACACCCACGGCGAAATGCCCAACATCCTGGAAGGTCGCACCCTCGGTCGCCACGATCACGTTCGCAAGCAGCGCATAGTCTGAATGGATATGCGCACGTCCTTCGATAGCCGCGATGACAGGCACACGTATGTTGGCTATGTTTTCCAAAACCTGACTGCCTTCGTCGTGAATCTGGCTCCAAACGCCGGGATCAGAAACATCGCCAAAAGAGGTCCAATCGACCCCAATAATGAAGTCGCCTTCTGCACCCGTCAGTATGACGATCTTGTTTGCTCGATCTTGCGCAATCCGGTGAAAGGCATCCACGACCTCCGTATGGTGTTGTGCCGAGAAAGTGCACGGCCCGCCATTGCTGTGAAATTCCACAACCAGCACGCCGTTGGCATCTCGCATCATCTTCATGGTGCGATAGATACCGAAGTAGTCAGCTTGATGGGTTTGCATAGCACTCTCCCTGGATTGCTTGGCTTTGCTCGTAATGACAATTCAACCGGATCGGAGTTTCAACCGGATCGGACTTCCGCCACCGCTGCAATTATCCAGCCTATCCCCAGGTTGCGCACACGCTGCCGGTCGCATGGCGCTAACGAATTGCCGAAGTAACTAAGGACGGTCTCAAGAGTTCCACGGAACGTGGACCGCTATCGTTTTCCTCAGTCTGTCCGCCTTGGGACCCTACTGAGACATGGGGGAGCCCATTTGCCTGTGCCAGCCAGCGGAGAGGTGATAACCTAAAAGACGCTCGATCAGGCTTCGGGAGGGGAAGTCCATGAGACGGCGCGAGTTCATTGCATTGCTCGGCAGCTCAGCAGCTCTCTGGCCGAGAGCCGCGTTCGCGCAGGCGCCCGGCAAACGCCGGCTCGTCGGGCTCTTGGAGTATAGCCGGCCGGACGTCCAACGCGTGCATCTCTGGGACATCTTTCGGCAACGGTTGCGGGAACTCGGTTACGTCGAAGGCGACAACATTGCCTTCGTGCAACGCTGGGCGGATGGCAATGCCGACCGCCTCCCAGCTCTCGCGGCAGAGCTCGTCGAAATGAAGGCCGATATTATCACGACCGCGGGAACGCCCTCCGCTCAGGCCGCTATGCAGGCGACAAGCACGATCCCCATCGTCATGGCAACGGGGAACGACCCGGTGGGTGTCGGGATCGCAAGCAGCCTTTCCCGGCCAACCGGGAACATCACCGGGGTCGTCACGCTGGTATCGGAGTTAGCGCCAAAGCGGCTGGAGCTTCTCCAGGAACTAATGCCACACCTCACCCGCATTGCCACCCTGGTGGATCTCGGCAATGCCTCCAGCGTGCTTGCTGAGCACGAAACCGAACCGGCAGCCAAGGCTCTTGGGATATCGCTGCAGGTTGTGAATGTGCATGGTCCTAAGGAGCTCGAAAGCGCATTTCGGTCGATGCTCGAACCGCGGGTCGATGCCCTTGTCATCCAGGTGAGCGCGATGTTCTTCGGCGAGCGAAGCCGGCTTGCCGAATTGGCAGCGAAGGAAAGGATACCGACGATAGTCAGCGAGAGGGCCTATGCCGAGGCCGGCTGCCTCATCACCTACGGGGCCGGCTTCGCAGATACCTTCCGCCGTGCTGCGGAGTATGTCGATAAGATCCTCAAGGGCGCAAAGCCCGCCGATCTTCCAATCGAGCAGCCCACTAAATTCGAACTCCTGATCAATCTCAAGACCGCCAAGGCACTTGGCCTGACCGTGCCGCCCGCGCTCCTAGCACGCGCCGACGAGGTGATCGAATAAGACTATCTTTGTTGCGCTGCACGAGTCCGGTTGTGGCACCTTTGTATGGACCGGCCGTGCGTTGCAAGCCGAATGTGATGATCTGGAGATGATTGGTCTTGCGCTTCTGTATCCGGCCCTTGAATGGAGCGTTTGTGCTCCTGGCCATCATGGATATCCGCGCGCACCCGATCTCATTCTGAGAAAGGCCCTGAGAGGCCGCTAGTGCCACCAGATTACGGATGCGACGGCGAGACCGTTTCTCCATCTCCTCAATCCAACTCGCAGACCTCGGCAGGTATAGCTGTGTATTCTTCGGTTGCGTCAGGGATCAGCCTTGGACATCCCCTCGGCGGGCCCGAGCATCCTGATCTTATGCGACTTCTGGCTCGACGCGCGCTTCGTAGCTGCGACCTTGTGCCAACACAGTCCAAGCGATCCGCGCCAGCTTATTGGCAAGTGCAGTTGCCAGGACGTTGTGATGTAGGCGTTGCGCCGCAGCCGTGAGCCACAACCCAAAGCTATGCTTCGCCCAGTTTACTGGTCTGAGCAGAATAACGCGGGCGCCCTGCATGAAGAGCGTGCGCAGATAGCGATTGCCACGCTTGGTGATGCGGCCGAGGATGGTACGATCACCCGTGGACATCTGCTTCGGCACCAGGCCGAGCCACGCCGCAAAGTCGCGCCCTCTTGCAAAGGCAATTCCGTTGCCGATCGCGGCTACCATTGCGCTTGCAATGATCGGGCCGATGCCCGGGACCGTCATCAACTGCCGGCAGCTCGCGTCGCCGCGCGCCAGGGCCTCGATCTCATCGGTCACATTTTCGATTCGCTCATCGAGATGAGACCAGTCGCCGACGAGGTTCTCAACAATCCTGACCATACGGGGCGACAATACGTCGGTACGTGTAGCCAGAATGTCTGGAAGTTGATGTCGCAGGAAGCGAAGTCCTTGCCGCACAGGTATGCCGCGCTCAAGAAGAAAACTGCGGATTTGGTTGATCGCAGCTGTACGATCGCTGATGAGGCGAGACCGAACGCGATGGAGCGCCTGGAGATCTAATTGATTGTCGGTTTTTACTGGAACACAGCGTGTCGAGGGACGCTGCACTTGCTTCGGCGACTGCGTAGGCATCCCGGAAGTCGTTCTTATGGCCTTGCCGGAACGGTTTGGCATAAGCGGGCGGTACCTGCTTTACGTCATGACCGAGCGCACTTAGCTCGCGAGCCACATAATGCGTCGCCATGCCAGCTTCGATTCCGATCAGGCACCGCGGCACATTGGCGAGCCGGGCTGTGATCTGACCGCGTGAAATCTTCTCCCCGCAAAACGATTGCCCCTTTGCCGTCGAGGCCGATCAAATGCAGGGTGTTCTTGCCTGTATCGATGCCAATGGTGTGTGCGACTGTAGCGGCTGTCTTATGGGACATAGCGATGTGCTCCTCGTGCTTCTGAGCCCCCGCTCATTCTCTGAGCGGTTCGGGGCGGGAGCACGGCCGGTCCATCCCATTCTGAGACCTGCCAACTGGACCTGAGAATGTCGGCTAATAGGGGTAGACCGGAAGTGATCGGCGTACCTTAGAATGACGCGATTGACCCTGGCTGTGTGCAAACTCAAAAAATAGAAAGCCGACGAGAATAATCTTCTGAAAACGAATGCAGCCGCACGCGCCCGCGAAGTTTTGGCAAGCAGGAACGACACTTTCCGGAATCTTCATTCTACGCCAGCGCGTCACCCCGACGTTTTCGCACAGCCAAGGTCAAAAACGGAAGCCTCAGCCTGTCGGCTCGATGTCTGATCTAACCCCCCAATGCAGACATCGCTGACGAGCGGCGCCATGTCGGACAATGCGTCGATCACTTCCCGATAAAGCATAGCACGGGTGGCCGGACATAAGGGCTGTCAAGGCCCACGAAAAAGCCACCTGACTGAGGCGGCTTCTCTCAGAATAATCACCACCAGGTTTCACCAATGGTGATGATGGCGCCATCCATAGAGTGATGACCTCCACCACCGTGATGGCCCCAGCTATGATGGCCCCAGCCGTGTACTTGGATGATCGAGGTGTCAGTGCCGATAAGTGCATTCGGAGTTGCACCCGGCATTGCCGACGCGGACAGAATTGGGGCGAGCACAAAAGCGCTAGCTGCAATTCCGATTAATAGAAATCGTTTTATGAGGTGTGTGTTCCTTGGATCGCTTTGTCGCGATGATTGCTAATGCGTCGGGCGCACGGTTGTTCCGTGCATGCGCCCCGGTATCGTTGAAGGTCGATGCGCGAAGAAACGGCCCCGGCTGTGCCGAGGCCGTTCGTGTCGAAACTCCGGCTGGGTGGGCCTTGGGGGGAAGTCGCCTAGCCGAGGGTCGTTGCGCTCGGTTGTGACGTTGCCGCCTTCAGTCGCGATCTTCTTCAGCCTGCGGCGGGTGCTGCGACTCGGGTTGCGTATTGCGGACAGCTTCGGTCAGCATCTCGCGTAGCTCGGCCTTCGTCTTTGGTCGCTCGCGCGTGAACGTTTTTTGCCATTGGGTCATGTATCGTATGTGGGGATGGCCGGAGGGAAATTAAACCCCCACGGAACAAGCTATTTCTCTTCGGACTTCGCGGTTTCCCTAGCTAATCGCTCAGCCCGCAATCGTTCGTAGTTTTTTTGGAAGGCTTCCTGCGCTTTTTCGTATTCTGTTACTGCCTTTCGCTTACCTGCTCGTGGAAAAGCCTTTACCGCCTGTCGTTGCGCGAGATCCTTCCTCATTTTATCGATCATGGATCGCCGGCTGCATTATCGACGCCGCTGCCTGCGGCTGGCAGATGTCCGGACGCTTTTAATTTTGGCCGTGCGCTTCGGCGCGGGTTGCGTTTTGCGGGGTTGCTTTTTGCGCTTTGGCTCGGATTGCGCGTCGCGGATCGGCTCGGGTTGCGTGTTACGGACCGGCCGGGGTTGCGTATTGCGGACCGCCTCGGCCAGCATCTCGAGCAGCTCAGCCTTGGTCTTTGACTTATCGCTCATAGATCACCTCCGTGACCGATGAGACGACGGTAGCGCGGCGACGGTGCCGTGCAAGAAATCCCGCGGATTAAGATTGCTGGTTAAGCTTAATGGCGGTGGCTTTATCGCGATAGGACGTGGCGTGCATCAC
The DNA here is from genome assembly GCA_963713785.1 of uncultured Alphaproteobacteria bacterium. Lineage (GTDB taxonomy): Bacteria > Pseudomonadota > Alphaproteobacteria > Rhizobiales > Xanthobacteraceae > Bradyrhizobium. The sequence continues at coordinate 319,648 of CAVQNB010000001.1, read as the reverse complement.
GGGCCCCGGCTTTCATGCGGGGTTTTTCGTTTAGGCCCACGGCTGGGCCGCCCCGCTGCCGCAGGTTTGTTAAAGGTCGCGTCCTGCCACCAGCTGTGTTCATATGAAATTCTCGATGTCGACGACCTGAGAGCAGCGATTCCGCGGCTATTGCCAGCGCGGCCGTCGCCGTGCGAACGAGCTGCAGTCAGGCAAAAAGGAGGGCGTATCATGGCGCCGGAACGGATCAACTTGAGCGTCGTGGACGCACGCGATCTGGCGGAGGGTGCGCTGCGCGGCGTCGGATTTGATGACGATGAGGCGCGCATCATTGCCGACCACGTCGTTGATGCCGCATTGTGCGGCTATGAATATTCGGGCCTGGCCAAGATCCTCAACATACCGGAGAGCGAGCACTTCAAGCTGCCGCGCCGACCCATGAAGGTGCTGCGCGAGACTGACGTCTCTCTCGCCTTTGACGGTGGCAACAATGTCGGGATGCTATCGCTGTTTTACGCGGCAGAGGCCACGATCAAGAAGGCTGTGGCGCATGGGATTGCGTTGATTTCGGTGACCGATGCCTGGATGAGCGGGCGTAGCGCCTACTATGTCGAGATGATTGCCAATGCCGGCCTCGTCGCGATCCACACCGCGTCCAGCTCGCGGCTGGTGGCTCCGCCCGGTGGCGCCAGGGCGGCGCTCGGCACCAATCCGCTGGCGATTGCGGTTCCGTCGTCGCGCGAGCCCATCGTGCTCGACTTCGGGACCTCCGCCTACATGATGACCGAAGTGATGCTGCGCGAACGGCTGGGCGAGTTACTTCCCGAAGGCGTGGCAATCGGGCCCGGCGGCGAGCCGACCAGGGACCCGGCGCTTGCACGCCGCGGCGCATTGCTGCCTTTCGGCGGTTACAAAGGCTTCGGGCTGGCGCTGATGATTCAGGCGTTGGGATTGCTCGCCGGGTCCGGCTCGGAGGACGAGAGCGACTACGGCTACCTCTTCATCGCCTTTCGGCCCGACCTCGTCGGGACGGCGGATGTTTTCAACTGGCGGGTGACGCAGCTGATTGAACGTATCAAGGCGACGCCACGCCAACCCGGCATCGACGAGATCCGCATCCCGTCAGAGCGGGCATTTCGCTCTCGCGAACGTGCACTTCGCGAGGGCCTGAACATCGATCGGCTGGTATTCGATGCGCTCGTCGCTCTGCGCGCGCGCCCTGGATGATCGCGAAAGCTGCCCATTGAAGGGTCTTTTATTCGGGTATGGAGAAGATAATCACGAAGAGTGCCTTGCTCGTGGTGCTTCGCTCTCCTCCTGCGGGCCAAAAGCGACGGTTCGGCGATGTCCGCGTTACTTCCGCTTTGCCCACGAGAAGCGACATTCATCGTAAAGGGACGGCATGTCTGAAAAGTGCCGCGAGGTGGCGTGTCCCTCACTCAAACTTGGCCGGCACCGAGGCCGGTCTGGTCGCATCCAGCAGAAACATCACCAGTTGATCCAGGTCGGTCGTCCCGCTGCTTGACACTTCCATGGGCATATCCGGGCCGTGGCCGACCATTGACTGACCAGCTTCCGTGCGGTTTACCCCGTGCGGCGTTCTTTGGCTGACTTGACCAGCAAGCACATAGAATGACTCGGAGCCGGGATGTGAATGCACCGGTGTTTTGGAGCCTGGCGGACCGCCAGCGTGATTGATCCGCAGTAGATATTCGGGCGCCGCGAAGACTGGCACCGGGCCAACCTCAGCGACTATGGTGCCGCCGGGTGTCGTGCCGCCCTTCTGGCCGAGCGTGAACAGCCAGATCTTGCCCGAGACCGTGGCGGCCAATGACGTCGGACTGGCAGTTGCAGCGCTTTGCGCCTGGTCGAGTGTCGGGAAATTCTCGATCCGCCAAAAAAGCGTTCCCGGCGGAAGTCCATTGAGTTTTTTCTCCGCTACCGGGCTGACAACGAATTGTCCCGGCTCGGCTGCTACCGGCCACGACAGCAATAATGCCACTGTAGACAGCGAAACCACCCAAGCGATGAAATACCAAGTGTCTGATCTTCGCGGGTTCATCGTGTCACTTCTCGATTGCTTTTGCAGCATCGCGTCAACTAACCGGAGCGGAACGGCAGACCAACAAACGATAACACCTTCTTCACGAAGAGGCCGAGCGACTTCCGTTTCGGGGTCATAAGCAGACTTACCGCCCTTGAACTACGATGTTCGCTCGTCCCTCGAAAGCGGACATTCATCTGAGCGACGGTTACGTCAGCTTTGCGCCACAGGCGGAAATCGTAACAGCGACCCGATTCTACGCGCAGCGAAATGACGCGAATGTGCCATGAACGGACTCAACAGCGCTACGCTCTCATCCACGGCGCGGGATGATGTTTCGTATCGTGGGGGACGACCTTCGACTATTCGCGACCAGCTTTCGTGAACATTGCCCGGAATCTATCCCACAATTCGATCCGGACGCCATTCCTATGCATGACGATGCTCTGCTGAATGACAGACAGGGAATTGTTCCAAGTCCAGTAGATTACCAGGCCCGCCGAGAATTTCGCCAGCATGAACGTGAAGATGACGGGCATCCAGTTCAGCACGGCGGCTTGTGCCGGGTCGGGCGAGGCTGGCGTCAGCTTCATCTGCAACCACTGGGTCAGCCCCATCAAAAGCGGCCAAGCCCCGATCACCAGGAACCCGCCAAGCAAAGGCAGGGACCCCGGATCATAAGGGATCAGTCCAAAAAGATTGAACACGTTGGTGGGATCCGGCGCGGATAAATCCTTGATCCATCCGAAAAACGGCGCCTGGCGCATCTCGATTGTGACAAACAGCACCTTGTAAAGCGAGAAGAAAACCGGAATCTGGATCAGCGTCGGCAAGCACCCCGCGATCGGGTTGATCTTCTCCTTGCTGTAGAGCTCCATCGTTGCCTGTTGCTGCTTCACCTTGTCGTCGCGAAAGGTCTCGCGGATCAGTTGAAGCTGCGGTTGCAGCGCCTTCATCTTCGCCGCCGACGCATAGGATTTATTGGCGAGCGGAAAAAATGCGATCTTGAGCATCAGCGTCACCATCAGGATCGCCACGCCAAAATTTCCGACCAGTCGAAAGATGGTGTCGATCAGCGTGAACATCGGCTTGGTGATGAAACGGAACCAACCCCAGTCGATCGCAAGGTCGAACCGGTTGAGATTGAGCGCTTTGTCATAGTCGTCGAGGATCGCAACTTCCTTGGCACCGGCAAAAAGGCGAGCGGTAGCGCTCGCGGTGCCGCCCGGCGCAATGGTTTGCGCACCCTGTAGATAGTCGGCCTGATATGTCTTCAATGTGCCCAGCGCGCTGGCGGAAAATTCCGCCTGCAGACGCGAAGACGTCTCAGGCAGCAGGACGGCCGCCCAGTATTTGTCGGTAAACCCGAGCCACGCATTGTTGGGAGTAAATGCTATGCGCTTCTTTTCATCGAGGGTCTTGTAGGTAACCTCCTGCAATCCGTTGTCCCCCAAGACGCCGATTGCACCTTCGTGCAGCAGATAATAGCCAAGCGTCGGCGGCGGACTGTGGCGGGAGATCAACGCATAGGGTGCCAGCGTGACCGCCGTCTGCCCGCTATTTGCGACCTCGTCGTGAATGCTGAAGAGGTATTTGTCATCGACCGAGATCGTCCGTCTAAATTCCAACCCCTGGCCGTTTTGCCAAACGAGGGTTATCGGACGCCCCACCCCGAGGCTATCCGATCCCTGCTGGAGCCAGACTGTCTCTGAAGTGGGCACTTTGAGATTGACGCTAGAGCCATCGACCCAACCGAATTCCGCGTAAAATGGTTGCGGGCTGCCTGAGGGTGAAAGCAATTCGATAGCAGGAGACTTGGGATCAGTGGTTTCGCGATATTGAACCAGCGAAAGATCGTCGATCCTTGCCCCGGTCAACGCAATTGATCCTCTCAGCCGGGGCGTTTGGATGGCGACGCGTTGCGATCTGCCAAGTGCCTCTTGCCGCGAGGACGGCTTAAATCTTTGCTCGTCCGATGTTGTTACGGTCTGCGTTCCCACTGCTTGCGTCTGCGGCCGGTTGGTCTCGATGCCGGGTGCAACCGCGCGGGCCTGCGAAGTTTTGGGTGCGGTCGGTTTGCTTTGGAACGATGTGGCGAAGAAATACTGCCAGGTTATCAGGACGACGGCGGAAAGCGCGATGGCATAGAAGACATTGTTCTGGTCGTGCATCGCAAAGCTCCATTGCCGTCCAGCAAGTGCGGCCTTCGACGGAAACGATTAGCGACCGTCAACCGTGCCAGTCAATTTGTTCATATATCAACGGCCTTTCCGATATCCAAGTCTGCAGCGAAATCCGGGATTTCACCGCGCATGGGGTTCCCGGATTGCGCGGAGCCTGTCATCGGGCGGCGCTTCGCGCCGACCCGTTGGCTCCATCCAGGCTACGACGCGGTTGCGTATCTCGCCTCCATCGCATCATAGGCCGGCTTGCCGACCAGCCGCTGCCGCTCTTCGAACGAGGTGACGGAGGCTTCGCCGAGCACGCCGGTGTCACGCAACGCCTTGAGCGTGGTCTGCATGCCGTGTATGGCGCCTTGCAGCGCGGCGTTGGCGTAAAGCACGAGGCTAAATCCCATCTCGGCGACGGCGGCCTCGCCCACAATGGGCGTCTTGCCTCCGAGCACCATGTTCAGGAGTTGCGGCGCCGCGAGGCGCCGCGGCACTTCCTTGAGGTCGGCGACGGATTCGGGCGCTTCAACGAAGGTCATGTCCGCGCCGGCTTCGATATAGCGGCTGGCGCGATCGATCGCAGCTTCAAACCCCTCGACCGCGCAGGCGTCGGTCCTGGCAATGATCACGAGACCGTCGCGGCGGGCGTCGACCGCGGCGCGCAGCTTGTTCACCATTTCCGCCGGCGGAATCAGCTCCTTGCCGCTGAAATGGCCGCAGCGCTTGGGCGCATGCTGGTCTTCAAGCTGGATAGCGCTGGCGCCGGCCTGTTCCAGGGTGCGGACCACGTGGGTGACGTTGATGGCGTTGCCGAAACCGGTGTCGGCGTCGACGACCAGCGGCAAGTCCACGACGCCTCGGATCGCCATCGTGTGCTCGGCGACCTGAGTGAGATTCATGAAACCGAGATCCGGCAGGCCGAGGTGCATGTTGGTGAGCCCGGCGCCCGTCAGATAAACCGCCTTGAACCCCAAATCCGCGATGATCCGGGCGGCCAAAGCATTCGGCGCCCCCGGCAGCAGCACGCCTTTTTCCCGCTCGAGCAGCGCTCGCAGGGCGGTAATGTGTGTCGACGGCATCGAATTTCCTTTCGGTTTGATCCGGAGGCGCGCGCTCCCGGCGGGTTCTTCACTACCTGGGGCGCTTGTGGGCGCTCAATTGCACCGGCATTCTCTCATCCCGACGATTGCGCCCGCAAGCCATGCAATTTTGGGATGGCGTGAAAGCGCAGGAAGCGATACGCGAGAAGGTAAGAAGGCCACACAATTCCGGGAGGACGAGATGAACGAAGCGATCCGGCCAGCGCGAAATGTCGAGCTTGGCGCGAGCAGCGAGGAGTTTCAAAACCTTCACGAGTTCATCGCTAAAGCCCGCGCCAACCTTAACCAGAACGCCTGGGATTACATCGTCGGCGCCGCCGAGACCGAAACCACCATGCGCCGCAACCGCATGGCGCTGGACGAGATCGCGTTCCGGCCGCGGGTGCTGCGCAATGTCGCCAAGGTCGACGCCTCGGTCGAACGCTTCGGCCGCAAGATGCGCCTGCCGGTGATGCTGGCGCCGGTCGGCGCGCTCGAGATTTTTGATCCCGCCGGCGCCGCCGCGAGCGTGACGCGCGGGGTTGGCCGGTTCGGCGCCGCCCATATGCTGAGCTCGGTGTCCGAGCCGGGCCTCGAGAAGGTCGCCGAAGCCGCGCCCGACGCGGTGCGCCTGTTTCAGCTCTATGTTCGCGGCGACGATGTCTTCGTCGAGGATCATGTCAGCCGGGCCATTGCCAACGGCTATGCCGCGTTCTGCCTGACGGTCGACACCGCCCATTACAGCCGCCGCGAACGCGATATTGCAAAACGCTATGTCCGCGCCAGCCGGCTGCGCTCGACCGGCGGCGACTTCCAGAAGGGGCTGGAGTGGCGGACCGTGAAGTTGATCAAGGACAAGTACAAGATCCCGCTGGTCCTCAAGGGCATCGCCACATCAGAGGACGCAGCTATCGCGCTCGATCACGGGGTCGAGTGGATCTACGTCTCCAATCACGGCGGACGTCAGCTCGATCACGGCCGCGGCGCGATGCATGTGCTGCCCGAGATCGTCGATGCGGTGAAGGGGCGCGCCAAAATCATGGTCGATGGCGGCTTCTGCCGAGGCAGCGACGTCGTCAAGGCGATCGCCGCCGGCGCCGACATCGTCGGCATCGGCCGCATGCAATGCTGGGCGCTGGCGGCGGCAGGCGAGGCCGGCGTTCACCGCATGCTGGAATTGCTCGAGGACGAAGTGATCCGCTCATTGGGGCTGTTGGGTGTCACTTCCTTCGCCGAGCTCAACAAATCCTGCCTGCATCCGGCCACGGCAACCAACGCGCCGAGCGTCTTCAGCGCGTTCCCGCTGCTCGATATCGAGCCATATCGGTATTGATCGGCGCGACAAGCCGAGGTTTCTCGTTCGCCACCCTCGGCACCAACCTGTTGTAGCAAAAAATGCACGTTGGAGTAGCAATCCGGATGTAGCTGAATTACCCTTCCTTGATTTATTTGATGATACCGGACGACGATGGCGCAAATCATCCATGTCGGAAGCGGTAGCGGCGAAAAACGCGCCAACGTCATTTTCCTGCATGGCCTTGGCGGCGATCCCCGCACCACCTGGCGAAATGGCCCCAACGATCAATCGTTCTGGCCGAGTTGGCTTGTTGAGGATGTCGCCGGTCTGTCGGTCTATTCGATCGGCTACGAAGCGTCAGTCTCGCGTTGGCGCGGCACCGCCATGCACCTCGCCGATCGAGCAGCCAACGTCCTCGCCCGAATTCTTGCCGAGCCCGAACTTCAATCGGGACAACTCATCCTGATCGGACATAGTCTTGGCGGGTTGGTCATCAAGCAGATCCTACAAAACGCAGAGAGCGAAGGGCGACACAACGCTGAAGCAGCCAGCTTTCTAAAGCGTGTAGACAAAGTTGCGTTTCTTGCAACTCCGCATACCGGTTCAGACTTGGCCGCTTTTGGCAGCCGAGTACGTGTACTCGCACGGCCGTCTGCAGCTACGGCGTGTTTGGTAAGAAACGATCCGAATTTGCGTACCCTGAATAGTTGGTATCGAACCTGGGCCAATGCGCGAGGTATCGCGCACCTTACGCTCACCGAGACCGATGCGATCCGCATCCTCGGGATGATCGTAAAGCCGGACAACGGCGATGCAGGGCTCGCCGGATCAAATCCAGTGCCGATCGATTCCAATCATTGGACCATCTGCAAGCCAACCGACAGAACTCACGACACGTACGTGTTTGTGCGAAAGTTCATCGAAAGCCACCTCGAACGATCGAAGACCGCTGCGGAAGAAGAGCTTGCTGCGCTGAACGCCAAGGTCGATCGACTAGTAACTGTGTTGACCGAGCGCGGCGAGACTGCGAACGCGGAAGAGGCTGGCGTCAGCCCAGAAGCTATCATTAGGCTCGCGCAACGTATCAATGCGGATATCGACGATTTCGATCAGGCCTTGCTCGAATTGGAACGGGCGGTCGGAATTGCGATCGAAGTCGCGGAGGAAGGCCGCCGAAGTAGCAATATTGGGGATTTCGTGGACATCGTGCTGTCACGCATCGCCGAGCGATCGGCGAATGGACAGTTTGAAGAAGCTGCTATAGAGGCCGATACAGCTTTCGTGCAATGGGAGCGGGATGAGGCGGAGCGTCGCGATGTTGCGGTCGCGGGTGGGCTAAAGCTGCTGGACGCAGGCCTCAGACAAGACATCCTGCGTCGCGATCCTGTATCCGTTGCCAAGCGCATCGAGCGTATGGTCGCGCTGGAACATCCCTCAGACCGCGCTGCTCGATTCGCTGCGATGCAAAAGCGTCAGACTGAATGGTACGCAAGCGGTCGCGACAAGGGCCTTAATTTTGATCTCCAGGTTTCGATCGAAGTTGCCCGGCTATTGCTCGCTTCCGCCAGTGGACCAGATGAAACCAGTACGGCCAGAATAGATCTTGGCGTGGCGCTTCGGATCCTTGGCGAGCGCGAGAGCGGCACGGCGCGGCTCGACGAGGCCATCGAGGCCTTTCGCGCGGCGTTGCACGAAAATTCTCGCGAACGCGTGCCGCTCCGATGGGCCATGACACAGAACAATCTCGGCAATGCGCTCGCGACTCTTGGCGCGCGTGAAAGCAGCACGGCACGGCTTGAGGAGGCGATCCAAGTCTATCGCGCTGCGTTGATGGTATACACCCGTGAGCGCGTGCCGCTCGACTGGGCCATGACCCAGAACAATCTCGGCAATACCCTCTCGAGGCTCGGCGGCAACGAGCGCGGCACGGCGCGGCTCGAACAGGCCGTCGAGGCCTATCGCGCCGCCTTGCAGGAACGAACCCGCGAGCGCGTGCCACTCCAATGGGCCATGACACAGAACAATCTCGGCACAGCGCTCCAGAAACTTGGCGAACGTGAGGGCAACACGGCGCGGTTCGAACAGGCCATCGAGGCCTATCGCGCCGCCTTGCGGGAACGAACCCGCGAGCGCGTGCCGCTCGACTGGGCCGCGACCCAGAGCAATCTCGGCATTGCCCTCCACTCGATTGGCGCGCGTGAGGAAGGTACGGTGCGGCTCGAACAAGCCATCGAGGCTTATCGCGCGGCATTGTTAGAGCGGACCCGCGAACGGACGCCGTATTTCCATGATCGAACACAGCAAAATCTTGCGGTTACCGTTCGGTTGCTGGAACGACGAACGAAATAGATAAGCAGCCGAGGGCTGGGCTGCCTAGAAACAGACTTCTCGCTGGCTGCCGCCATGGCCGGCGCCTCTGGCGGAGAACTCGCCCAGAACCCGCCGCATCGTTGGTCGGGCTCGCCAGCTGCGGCACATTCCGATCGGCCGAATTGGCGATCACAAGCGCGATCCGCTTATCGGCAAAAGCAGGCTGGCACACGAGCATCGACAACAGCGGCGCCCATGCAATGGTCAGGCTGGCGCGCATCAAAAACCCGCAAATCACGACCAGGTGAACCTAGCAGGCGCTGCCACAATCGCAATATCGGAGCGCATCAAGATCGGGCGGAGCCGTCTCGCACATGGTTGCCCACCGGCTGCGATTTTCGTACACAGCCGGGCGATGACCCCTGCCCGCCTTGCCCCCGGCGCTGCCGACGCGCTGTTGTTCGATCTCGGCCGCGTCGTGCTCGATATCGATTTCGACAAGGCGATCGCCTGCTGGGCCGGTCACGCCGGCTGCGACCCCGTTGATCTCGCCGGGCGGTTTCCGCGCGACGAACGCTATCTCCGGCACGAAAAGGGCGAGATCAGCGACGCCGAGTTTTTTGCCGGCCTACGCGCCGCACTCGGCATCGGGATATCCGATGCGCAGCTCCTGGAAGGCTGGAACGCGATCTTCGCCGGCGAAATGCCGGGGATCGCGCCGCTGCTGGTGCGCGCCTCAAAACGCCTGCCGCTCTATGCTTTCACCAACACCAACAACGCCCATGTTGAATATTTCTCGGAACGATTTGCCGATCTGCTCGGCCATTTCCGCGAAATCTTCCTCTCATCGACGATCGGGCTTCGGAAACCGGACGCGGCGGCCTATGATCATGTGGTAGGCGCGATTGGCGTGCCGGCCTCGCGTATCCTGTTCTTCGACGATCTCGCCGAGAATGTCGAAGCTGCAAGGGCACGGGGGCTGCACGCGGTCCAGGTCAAATCTTCCACCGACGTTGCTCAAGCGCTCGACGCGCTTGGGATCTAGGAGTTTTAAGCCAGTGGCGTTGATGCCGGTAGCCGACGCACTTGCCGCCGTTCTTTCGGGCGCCGAGCCGCTTTCGGAAGAGATGGTCGCGCTGGATGCCGCCTATCATCGGGTGCTTGCCCGCGACGTCGCCTCCTTGCGCACCCAGCCGCCGCAGGCGATGTCGGCGATGGACGGCTATGCGGTGCGGGCTCTGGATGCTTCCCATGTCGCGGCGCGGCTCAAGGTGATCGGCGAAGTCGCGGCGGGCCGCCCGTTCGAGCGCACGGTCGGTGCGGGCGAGGCGGTGCGGATCTTTACCGGCGGGGTCATCCCCGAAGGCGCTGATGCCGTGGTGATCCAGGAAGACACCGTTACCGAGAGCGGTGGTATCACCATCACCGAGGCCGCGATCCCCGGACGACATATCCGCCCCGCCGGCGTCGATTTCAAAATGGGCGACGTCCTGCTCATCCGGGGAACCCGCCTCGCCGACCGCGATCTGTCGCTCGCCGCCGGCATGAACTATCCGGAACTGCCGGTGCGCCGACGACCGAAGGTCGCGATCCTTGCGACCGGCGACGAGCTGGTGATGCCGGGGGAACCCTTGGCCCCGGCCAGATCGTCTATTCCAACGGCTATGCGCTGCGCGCGCTGGCCCGCGCCGAGGGCGCCGACACCATCGATCTCGGCATCGCGGCCGACACCGTGGAGGCCACGACGTCAGGCATTCGCCGCGCCCGCGCGGCCGGCGCCGACATCCTGGTCACGACCGGTGGCGCGTCGGTCGGCGACCACGACCTCGTCAAGCGGTCGCTGGAGGGCGAAGGCGTTACAATTGCGTTCTGGCGGATCGCCATGCGGCCGGGCAAGCCGATGATGCACGGGCGGCTCGACGCTATGCGGGTGATCGGCCTGCCCGGCAATCCCGTGTCCTCCTATGTCTGCGGCTTCCTGTTTCTGGTGCCGCTGATTCGCGCGCTCTCGGGCCGCGCGACCATCCATCATGCGCGCGCAACCGCGTTGCTCGGCCGCGACGTCTCAGCCAATGACCAGCGCGAAGACTATCTTCGGGCGCGGCTTGAGGAACGCGGCGACGGCGCCTTGATCGCAACGCCGGTCAATCATCAGGACAGTTCCCTGCTTGCGAATCTCGCTGCGGCACGGGCACTTGTGATCCGCGCGCCGTTTGCGCCCGCGGCCAGCGCGGGCTCGCCTTGCGACATCCTGCTGCTGCCTGATTAGGCGCGGAGCGCGCACCGCCGCCACAAAACCGGCGATGTTCACCTGAAATTAAGTGGTTGCGGAACACATATCGAACATATAGTGTCCGTTCATGATTTGTTTCGAGTGCTGCTATCGGAATGATGGCTACAAGGACGTCTTGGAATGGGAGCCTCGCTAATGAAAGCCCTGCTCCCCGTTGTTCTCGGAAAGAACTTGTCTCGGAATCAACGACACCATTAAACCGGGGGACTGCTCGAGATGCTCACGCGCAAACAGTACGAACTACTGCGTTTCATCAATGAACGGCTGAAAGAGGCCGGTGTGCCGCCCTCCTTCGACGAGATGAAGGATGCGCTGGACCTCCGCTCGAAGTCGGGCATTCACCGCCTCATCACGGCGCTGGAGGAGCGCGGCTTCATACGCCGCCTGCCCAATCGCGCCCGCGCCATTGAAGTGATCAAGCTGCCCGAGCTTTCCGGCGGCGGCGGCAGCAGCCGGCGCGGCTTCACGCCCAGTGTCATCGAAGGCAATCTCGGCAGGGTCCGGGGCGGCAGCGCCGCGGCCGACGACGGCGAACGTCCGGTGGCCGTGCCTGTGATGGGCCGGATCGCTGCCGGCACGCCGATCGAAGCCTTGCAGACCCGCAGCCATACCATCAGCGTGCCGCCCGACATGCTCGGCTCCGGCGAGCACTACGCACTCGAAGTGCGCGGCGATTCCATGGTCGATGCCGGCATCCTCGACGGCGACATGGCGCTGATCCAGCGCAACGAGACCGCCGAGACCGGCGACATCGTGGTGGCGCTGATCGACGAAGAGGAAGCAACGCTAAAACGCTTCCGCCGCCGCGGCGCCTCGATCGCGCTCGAGCCGGCCAACACCTCCTACGAGGTCCGCATCCTGCCGCCGAACCGGGTCAAGATTCAGGGCAAGCTGATCGGGCTCTACCGGAAATACTGAGATTCGCCCGTATCTGCGGCGTCCCCGGATTTCGCCGAGGCGGATCTGCCGTCATTATCAAACCCGGGTCGTCGCTCTATCTGTTGCCCACGCAAGACACGAGGCGCCAAAACATGAGGCGGCTTCGCGGATCGGGCGAGCAACATGAGGAGACAACCATGCGAAAGATCATCGTAACGGTATTCGGCGCGGCGTTGATTGCGGCTTCGACGGCACAACTGGCGGCGGCTTCGGAACGCCACCACGTCCGCAAGGTCGAGCGCGCGACCACGAGCGAGCCCTTCCGCAACGCCAATAACGCGATCGCCGCGCCGGCACAGGCCGTCTGGCCTTACAGTGGCTATTCGGCGCCGGCCGGCCAGTGACGGCGCACCTTAACTTCCGCATCTGACGACAAAGAGCCCCGGTGCAAGCCGGGGCTCATTGTCCCGCGTTGTTGGTCCGCGTTCGAAATTCGCCCCGAACGCTGCAAACGGATTTGTGATCGGGCCCGCAGGCCACTAAGTCGCAGAATTGCCCACAAACAGGCAAACGCTCGCAGACTGTTGTCCACTCTGATAGAGGCCCGCGCCTCCCGAGCACGATCCTTGCGACAAACGCGAAACGTTTGCGTGGAGATTGTGTTAGAATGAATGCAGAGGCAGGGGTTAGCTATCTCGAACGAGGAGCAATCCGATGTGTGACTATAGTCTGCACGCTGTGACATCCCGCCCGGCCGAGGTTGGGGAAACCGTGATCACCACGACCTTCCGCGGAACGTCGACGCGCGGTTTCGCAAGCGAGCGCGACCGGGGCGTCGCGGTCTGCATGCTTCCGGGGACCGAACTGGCGTTCGCCGAGGACGTCAAATACGACAATCGCTGGATCTGGACCAAGACCATCAACTCCCGCGTGGGAAAATTCGGCAAGATCGATCCGCTGGTTCCGGACCGGCATCATGACGCGATCGAATTCCCCGACGGCAGCTACGTGCTGGTGACGCAGCTCTGCGAGGGACAGCGTGCAACGGTGCTGCAATTGCCGGTGACGCAACGGACCGCGGACAAGGCCCAGCCGGCTGCCGAAGCGCCGGCGCCGACCTCGCTCTCGGTCGACTGACGAGATTTGCGCGACGCCGCGTTTTAAGTCGGCGCCGCGTCAGTCATCGGCCTGCAAGTCGGATTCCGCGGGCGTCGCGTCGCGCGGAACGGCGGGGGTTAGCCTGAGGGTGGGCTCGGCGTCGGTGTCGCCTGCGATCGCGGGCGACCATGGCCGATCGAGGCCCTTGGGCTTGTCCGCATCGACGGCAAATCCATCGTGGATTCGCCGCAGAGCCATTGCGCCCTGGCGCTGCAGGCGGCCCTGATCGATCACCGCGGCGGCGCAGGGACGCGGCGCCTGTCGCGCCGTCACCAAGAGGCTGGCGCGATCGCAATCATCCGCCAGCGCCTCGGTGCGCAGCGCCAGCGCGGCAAAACCACCATCGGTCATCTGGACCACGCAGCCGGCCTCGTCGCACGAGACGCCCTCTGACAGGGTCGGATCGGAGGCAACCCGCGCATCGGCATCGGCGGCAAGCCATTCCTTCACCAGGAAGGCATCCTTGGAAGTGCGCATCAAATGCAGGCGCAGGTCCTTGCCGCGGACCGCAACATTGCGCCGTCGCCGGAGATCAGGATATCGGGCTGCGGCACGACAAGCGTCCAGGCAACCGCGAGCACGAGCACGGCGGCACCTGACCAGCGCAGCGGCGTGCGCAACAATCCCATCAGGATGATACCGATGCTGGCTGCGATCAGCGGTCCGATCCCGAACGCCGCCATGCGCCCGACCGCTCCCGGAAGTGCTGCGACCCATCGCGTGACCGCGATCATCCAGTCGATCCCGATCCCCATCAGCCACCAGAAGAAGCCATCGAAACCGAACGGCATCGCAACGAGGCCGAGCAGACCCGCCGGCATCACCAGCGCCGAGACCACCGGCATTGCCGCAAGGTTGGCGAGCACGCCATAGGGCGTGACGCGGTGAAAGTGAAAGGCCGCATAGGGCGTGGTCGCGAGCCCCGCGACCAGCGACGCCAGCACCAGCGTCACCATCTCCCGGCCGCCCCACAGCGCCACGCGCGCGCTCGCCGAGCTATCCGGCGTCGCGAACAGCCGCGGCATGCCGATCTGCACCAGCGCCACCAGGCCCAGCGTTGCCGCAAACGACATCTGGAAACTCGGATGCTCCAGCGCTTCCGGCGCGATCAGGAGCACGATCAGCGCCGCGACCGCCAGCGTCCGGAAGGTGATGGCGCGGCGATCGACCATGACGGCGATCAGGACCACCGCCGTCATGAAAAACGAGCGTTGGGTCGCAACTTCCGCGCCCGACAGCAACAGATAGAAGGCGGCCGCCACCAGCGCCGCCACGGCCGACCATTTCTTGATCGGCGCGCTGACGGTCAGGCCGGGGATCAGCGCCAGCAGCGCGCGGACGGCAAAGAACACGACGCCGGCGACCACGGCCATGTGGTAACCGGAGATCGACAGCACGTGCGCGAGGCCGGAGATGAACATGGCGTCGTTGACGGGCTCGGTGATGGCGTCGCGACGCCCGGTCAACAGCGCTGTCGCGATGGCGCGCTTGTCGCCTTCGAGCGTGGTTCGTATTCGCGCATCGATCGCATCGCGCAGCCCTTGCATGAACGCGGCGTAGCGCAAGGCGAGCCCGCCGGAGACCGGCGGCTCCAGTGTCTTGATCGCTCCCATCGCGAAACCGGATGCGCCGATGCCTTGAAAATAGAGATCGCGGCGGAAATCATAGCTGCCGGGCCGCAAATGGCGCGAGCGGCGGCTGCAACCGCGCTTTCAATTCGACGAAGCTGCCGACCTCAGGCGCCGTGCCCTTTCTCACCGAGAGCCTGACGCGTTCGAGTTTTGCCTGCCCGCGCGGGCTTTCCATTTGCATCACGCGGAGCACGAAACGATCGGTGCGCTCGCGGATGTCGCGGGTCTCGACAAAGCCGGACAGCGACATCGAATAGATCGGCCGCGCCAGCACGCCGTGCGCAATCCGCGCGGTTTTCCAGGTCGCGACCGCAAAGCCCGCGGCAACCGCGGCGATCATGATCGCGATGGGGAAAATCTTCCGCCGCCGGAGCAAGAGGGCGGCCATGCAGAACGCTACTGCCGTGACCGCTGCAACGGCGAGGACCGGTTCATGATCGGCGGCGAAATAAAACGCGATGCCGGTGCCGAAGGCGACCGGTACCCACGGCAACAGCCGGCCGGCGCCGGCCTCGGCACGAACCCAACTCCGCAAGGTCTCGATGAGGGCGACCATGCGGAAAGCCCTGATGGCGCGAGCGGACCTGCCTGCGCCGCGCCGCGCGGCGGCCAGGTGCCGGCAATCCCTTGCGTCCGGCCCGGAGCCCCGCCCCACACTGCCATCCGATGGCCCTCGCACTCCCAACAGACCGCAATGCTACCGTAGCGCGTGGCGGGGCTGTAAGCGGAACGGATGCAGAATTCCCGGGAAATCCCAAATGAGCCGCCGGGATTATCACCGGGCTGGTCGGCTCGACGATACTGCCCACCTCTTCCTGGGTAGCGCGCGGACGGTTATTTCAGAAAGCCGAGCATGTCCTTGCGACCGCTCACCCCTTTAGGACCGAGAGCGGTCTAGGACAGGAAAAGAAACCGCGCCGTCTGGACGCGCTAGGCGCGGAAGGTGTCGGCCGGGATCGGCAGCCGCGTCACCGGCTTCTCGACCGGCTGGATTACACGGACCTTTTTCAGGTTTGATCCGGATAGAGTGTGCTTGCGGTGGCTTGTCTCGGTCGCGTTGGCGGAAAAGGCCGCCAGCAGCAGGCACGCAAGCGCGAGGACGGTGAGCTTTTTCATTCGACCCTCCTTGATGTTCAGGTGGTCGCAGAGTGAGCCACACGCAAGCGGCGGCCTGTGACCTGGATCACGCAGGGAGGGGCGTCAGGACGGGCCACACCGCTAAATCAGCGCGGTCTTTGACGAGACGTGATGGCTGACAATGCGCCACCCATCGTCTTCGCGCGCGATGACCCAGCTTATCTTGACCGACAGCGGCGGCGCGCTTTCACCGAGAAAGAAAGATGCCGTGCCCGCAAAGTTGATCAAATCGAGGCTTACCTGCGCGGTCCTCGCATCGGTGAATTGAACGGTCGGTGATTCCCATCGTGGCAGCGCATTGAAGTAGGCCGCAACGCCCGCTTGCCCGCGATAGAGCGCAGGGTTCGATCCGAAGAAGAATGCGTTTTTCGAGTAAAGCGAAGCGAGCGCTTGAGCATCGAGCCTGTGAAATCCGGCCGACCATTTCTCGATGATGGCAAATACTATTTCGTCGGCCGCGCTCTGCATCGGATGATCCTCCAACAGGAAAACGGTTAGCTTGTCCCCGCCATCGGCCTTTGCCACCCACTTCCTTCGCAAGCGTATCGCGCAAACCTGATGGTGCGGCTGAATACCGGACGCGCCGGCCTCGAGTCCGGATCGGGCACGCCGCTAAAATCGAAAGCGTGCGCCTGCGATCACTGTTTGATAGCTCATGTCAACTCGCTGCGACGTGGAACGAGTAGCAAGCGAGCCGACATCCAGCGTCACCGGCTGCAACAGGTGAGCGCGGTATTCGAGGTAGAAAGATGGAGCGGCCGCGTTCATCGGCGCCATCTTCGAGAGCCAATCGACTTGTGTTTCAAAGCCTGCGCCGACGACGCCTCCGTAAGTCCACATCGTCGTATCGGCCGAGAAGGCGGGAGTAGCTGGCATGGCGGCGCAGAAGCCGACGCAGCTATATTTCAGGTTCACCGAAGAAACGGAGAGTCCACCAAGAGCATAGAGCGCGCTGGTTGGGCTGACGTAGGCGCCGATCCGCCCCGTGAAATCGAAATTGACGTCATTCCGAAACCTCAGCGTATCGCTGCTTGCAACGTCTGGGGTAAGGAATGGAACGATGCCCGGGATCCCCTGTATCGACCCGCTTCCACCACCAAACGTCACATCCAGATTGACGCCGACAAAGCCGTCAGCTCGCGTCCCGGGAGGTCGGACGCCGGAAAACAGATTGGGCTTGTTCCAGTCGTAACCGATCCCGATTTGCCCGACCACGCCACTCGAACTCAAGCCGACCTTGCGATTTTCAAGATTGACCGGATCCAAAAGGCCGGCCGATCCGACGCTCTGTGTCTCGGTTGAAGAATCGAGGTCGAACTGTCCGCCAACGCCGAACGAGGCGTGGAAACCGGTAACGAAGCCGCCGTATTTTCGGAGTTCGCAGCGCTGTTTTGCTGCCGACCAGATATCGATGGCGGCATTTTGCACCGCCGGAGACATTCTGGCGACCTTGGCGCGGACTTGCGCCTCCGAAAGCGCGCACAGCCTATCATCCTCCCTCATCTGAATTTCCCAGATAATTCCGGATTGAATGAGAGGACCCCGACCGAGCAGCGCAGTTTTCGCGTCGATCTCAACCTGGATTTGAGCCGCGGCAGGGCCGCTCAGGATCAGCAGCCCGAAACACGAAGCAAATACGGCATTCCAGATACGCAACCGCATCGTATGCCCCCAATTGAACGGCTTTAAATATGAACAGCTCGATAGTCGCATCGCCGGAACCGGGAAAACGCCATCGCAGGTCGATCCCGCGAAATGTGTGGAATGTTGCAGAATAGAAACAGTCGGGGCGTGCCGCGCCCTATCCCTTGGCCCCGACTTCCTTCGCAAAGGTATCGCGCAGGCCGATGGTGCGGTTGAACACCGGATGATCCGGCGTCGAATCCGTGTCGCGCACGAAATAGCCCTGCCGCTCGAACTGCATCGCCTCGGGCGAATTGGCCTCCGCGATCGCGGGCTCGATCCGGGCGTCGGTCAGAATTTCCAGCGACTGCGGATTGAGATCGGCGGCGAAATTGGCGGCGTCCGGAGTGGGCTTTGAGAACAGCGGATTGTAGATGCGGATTTCCGCCGGCATCGACTGCGCCGCCGACAGCCAGTGCATGGTCGCCTTGACCTTGCGCCCGTCGGGCGCGTTGCCGCCCTTGGTCGCGGGATCGTAGGTGCAGCGCAGCTCGACGACCTCGCCGGCGGCGTTCTTCACGACGTCGCGGCACTTGATGAAATAGGCGTAGCGCAGCCGCACTTCGGTGCCCGGCGAGAGCCGGAAGAACTTCTTCGGCGGATTTTCCATGAAGTCGTCGCGCTCGATGTAGAGCTCGCGGCCGAACGCGATTTTGCGCGTGCCGGCCGCGGGATCGTCCGGGATGGTTGATGGCCTCGAGCTCCTCGACTCTGGCCTTCCGGATAATTCTCGATCACCACCTTGAGCGGCCGCAGCACCGCCATGCGCCGCTGCGCCGTCGGTTGAGAATTTCGCGGATGCAGAATTCCAGCATGCCGACGTCGACCACGCTGTTGGCCTTGGCAACGCCGATGCGCTTGACGAATTCGCGGATCGCCGCCGGCGGCACGCCGCGCCGCTTCAATCCGGCGATGGTCGGCATCCGCGGATCGTCCCAGCCCGCGACATGGCCGCCGCGCACGAGCTCGGTCAGCACCCGCTTCGACAGCAGCGTGTAGGTCAGATTGAGCCGCGCGAATTCGTACTGATGCGGCTTTGACGGCACCGGCAGCTTGTCGAGCAGCCAGTCATAGAGCGGCCGGTGATCCTCGAATTCCAGCGTGCAGATCGAATGCGTGATGCCCTCGATCGCGTCGGACTGGCCGTGGGCGTAGTCGTAGCTCGGATAGATCGACCATTTGTCGCCGGTGCGCGGATGGTGGGCGTGCAGGATGCGATAGAGCACGGGATCGCGCAGGTTGATGTTGCCCGAGGCCATGTCGATCTTGGCGCGCAGCACGCGGGCGCCGTTCGGGAACTCGCCCGCCTTCATGCGGCGAAACAGATCGAGGTTTTCCGCCACCGAGCGGTCGCGGAACGGGCTGTTCTGGCCGGGCTCGGTCAGCGTGCCGCGGTTGATGCGGATTTCGTGCCTGCGACTGGTCGTCGACATAGGCGAGGCCGGCGCGAATCAGGCCCTTCCGCCCATTCGTACAGCCGCTCGAAATAATCCGAGGCATAGAACAGGTCGCGCGCCCCAGTCGTAGCCGAGCCAGTGCACGTCGGCCTGGATGGAATCGATATATTCCTGCTCCTCCCTGGTCGGATTGGTGTCGTCGAACCGCAAATGGCAGCGCCCGGCAAACTCCTGCGCGATGCCGAAATTGAGCGCGATCGACTTGGCATGGCCGATATGCAGATAGCCGTTCGGCTCCGGCGGAAATCGCGTCACGATCTGGCTTGTGCCTTCTCTGGGTCGAGATCGGCCTGGACGATGTCGCGAATGAAATCGCGTCCCGCCTCTGCCGTCACCGGTTCTGTCGTCATTCCTGGTTCCTGTTCGGGAAATCAACGGACCTTCTGCCAAATTCGCAAGGTCCAGCCAAGACCTGCTTAACAACCAAGGCCCGTTTAACAACAAGGCCTGCTTGCAAGGCCCCTGCAAGGCTTTAGTTATGCACGGTTCCTGCTATACACCACCGCGCCTTGACGCATGCCCCGTTGTCCGCGACCTGCCGTAATGACCGATTCCATCGTCACCCGCTTTGCCCCCTCGCCGACCGGCTTTCTCCATATCGGAGGCGCCCGCACGGCGCTGTTCAACTGGCTTTACGCGCGCGAGCGCGGCGGCAAGATGCTGCTGCGGATCGAGGACACCGACCGCGAGCGATCGACCAAGGAAGCGATCGCGGCCATTCTGGACGGGCTGAAATGGCTCGAGCTCGATTGGGACGGCGACGTCATCTACCAGTTCAGCCGCGCCGCGCGCCACCGCGAGGTCGCCGAAGCAACTGCTCGCCGGCGGCAAGGCCTATCGCTGCTACGCGACGCCGGAAGAACTCACGGCGATGCGCGAGAAGGCCCGCGCCGAGGGCCGCACGCGGCTCTATGACGGCCTGTGGCGCGACCGCGACCCGTCGGAGGCCCCAGCGGCATGAAGCCGACGATCCGGCTCAGGCGCCCCAGACCGGCGAGACCGTGATCGAGGATCAGGTCCAGGGCCGCGTGGTCTGGCAGAACGAGAACCTCGACGACCTCGTGCTGCTGCGCGGCGACGGCAATCCGACCTACATGCTCGCCGTCGTGGTCGACGATCACGACATGGGCGTCACCCACATCATTCGCGGCGACGACCATCTGATCAACGCCGCGCGCCAGAAGCAGATCTACGACGCGCTGGGATGGGCCGTTCCCAACATGTCCCATATTCCGCTGATCCACGGGCCGGACGGCTCAAAGCTGTCGAAGCGCCACGGCGCGCTTGGGCGTCGATGCCTATCGCGCCATGGGCTATCTGCCGGCGGCGCTGCGCAATTACCTGGTCCGGCTCGGCTGGAGCCATGGCGACCAGGAGATCTTCTCGACCGAGGAGATGATCGCCGCATTCGACCTGTCCGGCATCGGCCGCTCGGCCGCGCGGTTCGATTTCGCCAAGCTGGAAAACCTCAACGGCCACTACATCCGCCACTGCCGACGATCAATCTCTCGTGACCATGTTCGAGGGCGTGCTGGACTATCGTTCCGCAACGGCCCCGACCTCAAGGCCAAGCTCAACGACACCACGCGCGCGCAATTGCTGCAGGCGATGCCGAGCCTGAAGGAGCGCGCCAAGACGCTGATCGAGCTGATCGACGGCTCCTATTTCATCTTCGCCGACCGGCCGCTCGAGATCGAGCCAAAGGCAGCCGCGCTGCTGACGCCGGAAAACCGCGAACTGATCGGCAGGCTTCGCCAGGCGCTGGAGGCGGTCACGCCCTGGAGCCTCGGAGACCACCGAAGCCGCCATGCGCGCCTTTGCCGAAGCCAACAACCTCAAGCTCGGCGCGGTGGCCCAGCCGCTGCGCGTGGCGCTGACCGGGCGCACCACCTCGCCGGGCATTTTCGAAGTGCTGGCGGTGCTGGGTCGGGAGGAATGCCTGGCCCGGCTTGCGCGATCAGGCTACCGGGTAAGGGTTCGCCGCCCCTTGCCAGCGTCCATCTTGCAGCGCACACAGCAATAAGATACCCATTTGGGAGACAGCTTCTAGACAAGCCGGCCTGCCTCGCCATCTCTTCAATGAGCGCCGGAGCAGGCCGGTTCTCGCAACGATTTCATCGGGGACTCTCACGATGGACGCAAAATCCAGCACCAAAACCGCTACGCTGACGGTCGGCAACAAGACCTACGATTTCCCGATTTTGAGCGGCACCGTCGGGCCCGATGTCATCGACATCGCCAAGCTCTACGCCCAATCCGGGATGTTCACCTACGACCCCGGCTTCACCTCCACCGGCAGCTGCCAGTCCAAGATCACCTATATCGATGGCGACGCCGGCATCCTGGAATACCGCGGCTACCCGATCGAGCAGCTCGCCGAAAACGGCGACTTCCTCGAGACCTGCTACCTGCTGCTCTACGGCGAGCTTCCGACCAAGGCGCAGAAGGAAGATTTCGACAGCCGCGTGATCCATCACACCATGGTTCACGAGCAGATGGCCCGCTTCTTCCAGGGTTTCCGCCGCGACGCCCATCCGATGGCGGTCATGGTGGCCTCCGTCGGCGCGCTCGCCGCGTTCTATCACGACTCCACCGACATCAACGATCCGCAGCAGCGCATGATCGCCTCGATGCGGATGATCGCGAAAATCCCGACGCTGGCCGCGATGGCCTACAAATACACCATCGGCCAGCCCTTCATCTATCCGAAGAACTCGCTGTCCTTCGCCGAGAATTTCCTCAATATGTGCTTCGCGGTGCCGTGCGAGGAATACAAGATCAACCCGGTGCTGGCGGATGCGCTCGACAAGATCTTCATCCTGCACGCCGACCACGAGCAGAACGCCTCGACCTCGACGGTGCGCATCGCCGGCTCCTCCGGCGCCAATCCGTTCGCCTGCATCGCCGCCGGCATCGCCTGCCTGTGGGGTCCGGCGCATGGCGGCGCCAATGAAGCGGCGCTGGCGATGCTGGCCGGCATCGGCACGGTCGACAAGATTCCGGACTTCATCAAGAGGGTGAAGGACAAGAACAGCGAAGTCCGCCTGATGGGCTTTGGCCATCGCGTCTACAAGAACTACGATCCGCGCGCCAAGATCATGCAGAAGATGTGTCACGCGGTGCTGGCGGAAACCGGCCACGGCGACGATCCGATGCTGAAGGTCGCGCTGGAACTGGAAAAGATCGCGCTGCACGATCAGTATTTCATCGACCGCAAGCTCTACCCGAACGTCGATTTCTATTCGGGCATCACGCTGAAGGCGATGGGCTTCCCGACCTCGATGTTCACCGTGCTGTTCGCGGTCGCCCGCACCGTCGGCTGGATCAGCCAGTGGAGCGAGATGATCGAGGACCCGCAGCAGAAGATCGGCCGCCCGCGCCAGCTCTATACCGGCGTCACCCACCGCGACTACGTCGATATCGCCAAGCGGAAGTAGCCGAACGCCTCAGCACTAGACAGTAGGGTGGACAAAGGCGCTCTTTACGCCGTGCCCACCGCTTCTCCAAAACCGCTATCTCGATAGTGAATGGTGGGCACGCGGAGCCTGTCATCGGGCGCGCATTCGCGCCACCCGTTGGCCTTCCCCACCCTCATATGGGGCCTCTTGAGTCAAGCGTCCTAACTGGGGCTTGGGTTTTATTTTGATCGCATGGCGCAGCGGCGGTGCGCGGAGCCATGCGTAGCGCAGCGTACCGCCGCGGTCGACGGGCTCAGGGACCAGCTTCCGGCGATTTATGCAGTTGCTCACTGCATCACCTCATATCCGGTCGGACCGCAATGGCCCGTACCCACATTCCGCATGCTTGCGGCGAGGAAGCTACGAGGATGAGACCCATCTACGAAACAGCCTGTTTGTTGGCCCTAGGGTGGCACGGTCATCATCCATCCCGCGCTGACCGCGGCAGATGCCGCGACGCTGACGCGTTCGTTAAATCATTGCGCCTCCGCCGACTTGAGCACCGCCCCTGCGGGCACAAGACCGGTTGTGAGGTAACGCCAAAGCGCCACCACCAGCTTGCGCGCCAAGGCCACAATGGCGATGCGCCTGATGCGCGTGCCGGCATTGAGCGTGCGCTGCCGGAACCATTGGCTGAGCTCGCTGCCAGGCTGATGCCGCAGCCACAGCCAGGACAGCTCGACCGCGGAGCAGCGGGCGCGCGGATTGCCCGCCTTGCTGATCCCCTGGTCGCGATCGGTTCCGCCGCTTTGCCATGGACTGGGCGCCAGCCCGAAATAGCTCGCGACCTCGCGCCGGTTGCGGAAGTCCTTGTAGAACACCTCTTGGGTCAGCGTCTTCGCGAACGCCGGGCCAAGACTTTTGAGCCGCTGCAAAAGTTCGCTGCGCCGAACCATCTCAGCCACCGCAGGCGCCGGATCCGCCGCAGTTGGCGTCCGCGCGAGCGCATCGAGCTGCTTGCGCACCAGCATCAGCCGCGCATGCTCGTTCTCGATCTCGGTCAGAACCCGAGGCGGCACCCCCTGGCCCTGCCAATCCCGCTGCCCTGCCAGCCAGGTCAACCAGTCGCGCCGGCGCGGGTGCCCGACCGCAAAACCGTGCAGCCGCAGCAGGGCCTTGATCCGGTTGGTGTGAGCGGTCTGTTCCTTGGTCAACCGATCGCGTTCGCGCGTGTCACGGCGCGCATCCTCATGCTCAGGCGTCGGCACACGGACGGTCCGAACCACGCGCGGCTCTCCGCGCAGGTAGGCCATCAGCGTTCGCAGCATCTTCTCGCCGTCGATCCGGTCGGTCTTCACCCGCCGGGCCCGCTGATCCACCGCAATGCTCGAAGGCTCGAACACGTAGTTCGCGATCCCCGCCGCCATCAGAAGCCGATGCAGCCAAAACCCGTCATAACCAGCCTCCTAGCAACTCACCACCGCGGGCACCGCTCCCAGCCTCCGGGCCGCCCGATCGCGCACCCGATCGATCAGCGCCAGCAGGCTCGCGTGATCACCGCCCCGCACCTTGTGCCGGGAAATCTTATCCCTGTCCGGACCGTGCATCGTCACCAACCAAGTCTTCTGGCTCAGTTCGATCGCAACAAAAATCCTGCTAATATGCTCTGTGATGGGCGTGCTTACGCTGGGTGCTTGCATCCGACGTCTCCGTGGGTTCGAGTGTCCAAACCCAAACCTAACGGATGCACGCTCATCACCCCATGGAATCTACGCTTCGCCTTTTAACGCCGCGATTTCCGCATCGTCGCCAGCACGATGTCGGCTGCGCGCACGCTCGGCGACACGCTGCCGGTCGACATGATCGCGTCGATACCGGAAAACGCCTCGAGCTGGCGCCGGCGCGGCGCTGAATCGGTCAACAGCTCGCGCAAGCTCCGCGCCAGGTTTTCCGGCGTGCACTCGTTCTGCAAAAATTCCGGGATCACATTCTCGCCGATCACGAGGTTGGCGAGGATCACGGACGGCACGTTGATGGCACGTTGCAGGATAAAGGCTTCCGTTCTGCCGGCCCGATAGGCCGTAACCATCGGCACGTCTGAAAGCGCAAGCTCGAGCGTCACGGTGCCGGATTTGGCAAGCGCTGAATGGGCGATCCGGAATGCCGCCCGCTTTTCCGTCTCACCGACCACGATCTTGGGCTCGACCGGCCAGCCCTTGACGCCCTTGCGCACCGCCTGCTCCAGATGCAGCATGGTGGGGAGGATCAGTTCGAACGGGATGTCTTGCGCGCGCAACAAGCCGAGCGTCGCGCCAAAGATGTCCAGATGGTGCTTGATCTCGCTGCGGCGGCTTCCAGGCAGCACCAGCAAGACCGGCGGCGCTAAGTCCCGGCGCGCTCGCTCAGCGGCGTTGGGGCGAAGTGTCGTGAGCTGCTCGATCAGGGGATGACCGACATAGCTGCAGGGCGGCCCGTGCAGCCGGCGATAGGCCGCCGGCTCGAACGGCAACAGCGCCAGCACGTGGTCGATATAGGTGATCATCGCCCGCGCCCGCCCGGGACGCCATGCCCAGACCGACGGCGACACATAGTCGATAATCGGGATCGAGGGATCGCGGGCGCGCACGCGCCGCGCCACCCGATGGGTGAAATCGGGGCTGTCGATGATCACGAGAATATCGGGCGACGCATTGGCGACCGCGGCCGTGGTTTGCCGGATCAGGCGCAGGATCTTCGGTAGCTGCATCACGACCGCCGCAAGCCCTACGATCGACAGCTCCTCGATCGGAAACAGCGAGGTCAACCCCTCAGCCGCCATCGCGCGGCCGCCGACGCCCTCGAAGCGGATGGCATCGCCGAGACGCTGGCGCAGGATTTTCATCAGGCCGGCGCCGAGCCGATCGCCGGATTCCTCCGTCGCGATCAAGAATATTTTTCGCCCGACGTTGGCAGATGGTCGCGCCGGGCTCACGCGGGCAAACCGGTCACGAACAGGCCGGCAGCATCAGCTGTCTCGATCATGGCCTGCGGCTCGGCGACGATGGTATTGCCGGCCACGACCGCAATCCCCGCAAGTTCAGCCTTGACCGCGCCCTCGACGGTTCGCGGGCCGATGGTCGGCAGGTCGAAGCGCAAATCCTGTGCGCTTTTCGGCCCCTTCACCAGCACCCCGCGGCGGGAATTGGCCCGAACACGCCGCTCGCCGCGCAGCCGTGCCACCCGCGCCAACAGGCCGTCGGTCCCTTCGATATCCTCGACGCCGACCACGTGACCGTCGATCACGATCGCCGCCTGGCCGATGTCGAATGGACCAAGCGCTGCAAGCACCGCGCGCCCTTTGGCAATGTCGGCGATCGCCTTGGCATCGGGGATCGCGTGCGTCAGCGCGCCCACCGGCACCAGAAGATCCGGTGCAACATCCTTGATCCCGACCATGCGAAAACCGTCGCGTTCGAGAATGCGGCCGATGCCGGTGAGCAGGTGATCATCGCCGCCGCGAAAGGCCGAAAGCACGTGGCTGATCGCGCGCAGCGTGCCCCAATCGAGCCTGATCTCGGACAATGCCGGCCGCACCAGTGTGCCGATGAAGACCAGGTCGCGGCAGCCCTCGTTGCGGAACAATTTTGTCGCCCGCCCGAGCTGGCCGACCGATATCCAGTGGTGACGAAAATGTCCGACGCGGGTGGGATCGCACGCGCCTTTCAGCGCGAACAGAACGGGCTCGATGCCGCGTGCCTTCAGGGAATCGGCGACAGCGAACGGCATCGCCCCGCCTGCCGCGATCAGGCCGACCGGTGATGTGATCTGCAAAGCCTCATCGGTCATGGCCGTGGTCATCGATTCCGGCTGTCGTCGTCGGCCGGCAGACAGAGCGGGCGGTGCTTGGCGTCGCCGATAAACTCGAGGATTTCGGCGATCGCGGGATCCTCGGCTGCCATCGGCTGCACCTTGATCAGCCGTTCGGCGAAGATGCCGGGCCCGTGAAACAGCGTTTGATAGAACGATCGCACGGTCGCGAGCCGCTCCTTGGTGAACTTGCGGCGCTTCATGCCGATGATGTTGAGCCCCTCGAGGCTGGCATATTGGCCGTTGACGAGGCCGAACGGAATGACGTCGCCGCGAACGCCACAGACCCCGCCGACCATCACCTGCGGCCCGATCCTCGTGAACTGATGCACCGCCGACAATCCGCCGATGAAGACGAAATCGCCGATCTCGCAATGGCCGCCAAGCGTCGCCGAGGTCGCGAAAATCACGTCATTGCCGACCTGGCAGTCGTGACCGACATGGCTGCAATTCATGAAATAGCCGCGCTCACCAACCCGCGTAATGCCGCCGCCGTCCACGGTCCCGGCGTTCATGGTCACGGATTCGCGGATGGTGCAGCCGGAACCGATCTGAAGCCTGCTGAGTTCGCCGCGATAGGCCAGCGATTGCGGCGGCGTGCCCAGTGAGACAAAGGGATAGATCGTGCAGTCATCGCCGATCGTGGTATGCGCCGTGATGTGCACATGGGCGATCAGCTTGCAATTCCTCCCGATCACGACATGGCGACCGATGATGCAGTAGGGACCGATGGTGGTGCCCTCGCCGATCACAGCGCCGTCCTCAATCCGTGCGGTTGGATCGATCATGCTCATCGGCTGCTTTGGCCCGTCGGTTGGCTTTTTGTCGGATGTACTTGATTTTGCAGTGGTTAGCGCGCGATGCCGGAGCTGTCCAGTGACGGATGGTTACGCTGGATTTCGATCATTCGACCGGCTCAGGGTGTCGTTAATCAGCCGATCGATCGTAGCGGTAGGGACGTGCGTTTTATCGCACGCCCCCCGCACAGAACCGTACGTGCGGCTTTCCCGCATACGGCTCCCACCTCGGGTGTGTGACGGCGAAGCGATCGCTCGGCCAGGGATGAAGGATGATTGGCTTTGGGAGCCAGTCGTCCGCCAGCTGCGTCATCCGTTCCCACGATGATCCGATCCTTCTGGCTGCGCCGCCGCAGCGTGCGCCGCCAGAGGTCGGTGACATGGTGCCGGAACACGTGCAGTGCCCGACCGTTGGTCGGCACTGCGTGGTAGTTGAAGTAGCCGTTGACGACCTGCCCCAGCCATTTCCCTTGTTCGGGAATCGGCTGGTGCATGCGCCGCCGCATCTCCTCTTTGATCATCTTGAGCTTCGCCCGCATGCGGTCTGCCGGGTCTTCCGTTTGATCTGGAATTTGCCCGCGCGGGTTTTGCCGCAGATGAAGGTGAAGCCCAGGAAGTTGAAGGTCTCCGGCTTGCCGAGCCCGCGCCGCTTGCGGCGTTCCGCCGCAAAGCGTCCGAACTCGATCAGCCGGGTCTTCTCAGGATGCAGCGACAGCGCAAACTCCCCCAACCGCTTGCGCATCTCGTCCAGGAAGCGTCGGGCGTCGCTCTCGTGCTGGAAGCCGATGATGAAGTCATCGGCGTACCGCACGATAATCATGTCGCCCGTGGCCTCGCGCCGTCGCCAGCGCTCGGCCCAGAGGTCGAAGACGTAGTGCAGGTAGATGTTGGCAAGCAGCGGTGAGATCACCGAGCCCTGCCCCGTCCCCCTGTCACTGACCGTCACCACCCCGTCTTCCAGGACGCCCGCCTTCAGCCATTTCTGGATCAGGCGGATGATGCGCCGGTCGCCGATCCGATGCTCCAGGAAGCGGATCAGCCATTCCTGGCTGATCTCGTCGAAGAACGACCGGATGTCGGCGTCCAGAATGAAGCTCACCTTCTTGCTGTGGATCCCGACGCAGAGCGCGTCCAGCGCATCATGGGCGCCGCGTCCGGTCGGAATCCGTAGCGAACCCGAGGAAGTCTTCCTCGTAGATCGCGTTCAGCAGCGCAGCCACCGCCCGTTGGACAATCTTGTCCTCCAGGGCCGCGACCGCGAGCGGGCGCTGCCGGCCGTCCGGCTTGGGTATGTAGACCCGCCGGCTCGGCAGTGCCCGATACGCTCCCCGCTGGACCCGTGCGTGCAGGTCCTCGAGATTGCGCTCAAGGTCTGCCTCGTAGTCCTTCCACGTCAGCCGATCCACGCCGGTTGCAGCGTTCGCCTTGAGTTCGAAGAACGCCTCTTCGAGCAGATCGATGCTGATGTGGTGGAAGAGCGCGGTGAACCTCTCCTTCTTCCTTTCTCTTGCGACTTTCCGTATGCGTTCCAGCGCCTGTGACACGCTTTCCCGGCTCTGTGTCCGGCGCGTGCTTTGCTGGTCCGCATTCCCCTTGGTCCCCGCCCTTCGCTCCACCGGCTCCGCTGCGTTGGGCTCCCCTGCAGATCGCTCCGCAGAGGCGCTCCGCTTTGTTCGCCGGCTTCGTCGCTACTATGGCGGGGTCCGACTTCTCGGGTCCGTGCATCATCGGCTACGGCTCCTCGCCTTCCCGATGCGGGCCGGCAACGGCAACGCCGTTCCGGTCAGACCCGAGATCTCCCAGCTTCCGATGCGATCCCTTTGCACGTGATGTGGCCTTAGACCCCGGCAGGGCGTCAGCACCTCGCATAACGGTGCCGCACATGTTGCCTTCGAGCGAATGAAAACCCTCGGCCCCTGCGACATCTGATCTTTCGTGGCTCAATCCCACACCCCATGCAATCGCTGTGTACGCTTCGCGGCCACTGTCGCCAGTGACCACGCAACACTCGCTACCAAGCGGACGCTACGCCTTACTTGGGCCGGACTTCCACCGGCTGGATCGCACCAGCTTGCGGCTGGCGCACTCATTCGATCACCTCGTCCGCCCGAGCAAGCAAGGTCGGCGGCATCTCGAGGCCGAGCGCCCTGGCGGTCTTCAGATTGAGCACAAGATCGTATTTCGATGCCTGCTCCACCGGGAGATCGGATGGTTTTTCGCCCTTGAGAAATCTTGTCGATATAGGTGGCGGCGTGCCCATACATATAATTGAAGTCCGCGCCGTAGCTCATCAGGCCGCCCGCCCTGACGTTGTCCTTGTTTCCAAACATTCCAGGCAACCGGTATTTCAACCCGAGTTCGGCCAGAGCAACGGGCTGCGAGTTTGTCAGCGGCGAGGTGGGAACAAGAAAAGCTGCAACCCGCTCACGCGTCATCGTTGCAAAGGACGGCTCGAAATCCTCGATCGTGCGCACCGGGATCATCGAGAGCTGAATGCCAAGCGTCTTGCCGGCTGCCTGAACTTCCTCAACGACTTTGGCATGCGAGGGCGTAGTGGGATTCCAGAGTACGCCAAAACGAACAGCGCCGGGCACCGCCTGCTGCAAAATCTCCAAACTCTTGGCGGCAAGTTCGGTGAGAACCATCGAAACGCCCGTAATATTTCCGCCGGGATGCGCCAGGCTCGCGACGTGTCCCGTACCTACGGGATCGGCGTGTTGGGTAAACACAATCGGGATGGTCCGGGTTGCCTTCCGCGCCGGTTCTACTTGCGTGGAGGCCGGAGCCACGATGATATCGACGTTTTCCCGGACCAGCTCTTCGGCAAGCCTGAATGTTTCGGCGGAGTCGGTCGCCCAGCGGAAATCAAAAACAAGGTTCTTGCCTTCGACGTATCCGAGCGTGCGCAGGCCCTCGCGCAGCGCATTGACTTCGCCGGACCACGCGGATGCGGGAGCGAGACCGAGAAAGCCGATTTTCGAAATTTTCGCGGCGGCCTGAGCCCACGCAGCCGTCGGCCACAGGGCGGCACTTGCAATTGCGAGAAATTCACGCCGCTTCATGGACGGCTCTCAACTCGTTCGCAGGCCGATACCGATCCGCCTCGTCGTCAATCCGTCAGCATCGCACCGACATCGGCTTCCGCGACGGTCGCCCCGTTTACCCTGGCGTCGCCGTGAAACCACCACATGGTCTTGCGCCGGCCGATCGAGCGCATGTGATATTCGATGGTGTCGCCGGGCATCACGGGCTTGCGAAACTTGCATTTGTCGATGGTGAGAAAATAAACCGCGCGCGGCTTCTCGGTGCCCTCGACCGACTTGATGCCGATCACGCCCGCGGTCTGCGCCATCGCCTCGATCATCATCACGCCGGGATAGACCGGGCGTTCCGGAAAATGCCCGAGAAACGGCGGCTCGTTGAAGGTGACGTTCTTGATGCCGATGCCGCTGTAATCGGTCCGGATATTGATCACCCGGTCGATCAGCAGCATCGGATAGCGGTGCGGCAGCGTCTTGAGGATCTCGTTGATATCCACGAGCTCAAATCTGACCGGTGCCTCCTCCATCACTCCCGCCCCTCGCCCTTCGGATCGGCCGTGCTGTCGCGCACCAGACGCTCCACCGCAACGATCTCCCGGAACCACTGTTTGGTCGGCTTTGCAAAGTGGCCACCCCAGCGCGCCGTTGGCCGGAATATCGTCCTTGACCGCCGCTCATCGCCGTCACCTGGGCGCCGTCGCCGATCTGAAGATGGTTGTTGATGCCCACCTTGGCGCCCAGCGCCACATTGTCGCCGATCGTCAGGCTGCCCGCGAGCCCGATCTGGGCCGCCAGCAGGCAATGCCTGCCGATCGTCACATTGTGGCCGATCTGGACCTGATTGTCGATTTTGGTGCCCTCGCCGATCACGGTGTCGCGCAGGCTGCCGCGATCGATGGTCGTTCCGGCGCCGATCTCCACGTCGTTCTGGATCAGGACGCGGCCGGTCTGCGGCACCTTCAAATGGCCGTCCGGGCCGAAGAAAACGAAGCCGTAGCCGTCCTGTCCGATGCTGCAGCCGGGATGGATCAGGACGTTGTTGCCGATCAGCGCGAATTGAATGGAGCACTCGCGCGCCGACATTGCAGTCCCTGCCGATCCTGACATTGGCGGCGATCACGGCGCCCGCGCCGATCACCGTTCCGGCGCCGATTTCGACGTTCGGGCCGATCACCGCGAGCGGATCGACGATCACGCCGTCTTCCAGATGCGCGGTCGGGTCGATGATCGGCGGAGGCCGCGATGCCGGCATTACCGAACCAGGATTGCGGGCGAAGCGCGTCGCGGTGGAGCTCGCGCGCAATTTTCACGAATGCGCGGAACGGCTGCGTCCGCCCGCAACACCGCGACATGGGCGGGAACCCTGGCCTCGAATCGCGCGCTGACCAGGCACGCCCCGGCCTTGGTCGAAGCGAGCTGATCGGCGTATTTCAGATTGTCGAAAAACGTCAGATGCATCGGGCCGGCTTCGTCGAGCGAGGCCAGTCCCGTGATCTGCTGGCCGCCCCGCGACGCGTCGACCAGATGCGCCTTCGTCAACGCGGCGATATCGGCCAGCGTCGACGAAGGTGGTTGCTCGAAGAATGTCGGCTGCGCCATTCCACCCGTCGCGGTCCGGCCGGTGATCGAACCACGCGAACCGGTACCCACTTCGCTCGAAAACGCTTTAGAACGATGTGCCGCCGCCAAACTTGAATTGCTGCACGACGGTCATACTGGCCCTTGGTGAGCGGGACCGCATAGTCGAAGCGCAGCGGACCGAACGGCGACGCCCAGATCAAGCCGACACCCACCGAGCGTGCGAACGACATTGGAGTTGTCATACTGCAATCCCAAACAGGTTCCGGCGCTGGCGGCAGCTTCGGATGTTGCGTCGGCGGGATACAACCGGGCGTGTTGACTTCGCCGGTGGCCGCCCAGGACGTCGGTCCCTGTGTAATCATACAGCCCGCCGGCGTCGGCATAGACCGCGCCCTTCAAGCCGACTTCCTTCGGCAGGAACCAGAACGGCATCTGCAACTCCAGCGACGCGCCCCAATACTTGGTGCCGCCGAGCGCGTCCTGCGTGCCGTAGGGATTGATGTCGCGCGGACCGATGCCGTTCGGGGCAAAGCCGCGGACAAGATTCGGTCCCATCTGGAACTGATCGAGCATGCGGATGCGGTTGTTGCCGACCTGGTTGAGAATGCCGCCCTGGAGGTGGACCAGCCCGACGATATCGGCAACCAGCGGCGTGTAGTATTTCGCGTCGATCGCGGACTTCAGATAGGTCACGTCGCCGCCGACGCCGGCGAAGTCCTGCTTGAAATCGATCGAGCAGACCGTCGGTCGGGTTCTTGTTGTTGTCGAGCGTATTGTAGTCCAGCGAATAGCCGACCGACGACGTCAACGTCTGGCCGCTCGCCAGTTCCTTGCGGACCGGCAGCGACGCCTCGCCGTCGCTGTAGCACCACAGGCCGAGGCCCGAAGCGTCGACCGCGCCCAACGCATTCGCGGCTGCAGCCCGCCGGCAGGACTTCCGTTCGGATTTGCGCACCCACGCCGGCGACGGGTTGAAGGCGAGCAAGCCGTTCGATGGATTGTTGTTACAATTGTGCGAGATAACTCGGCAGCGAGATCTCCTGCTCATAGATCGAATAGCGCAGCTGCAGGGAGAGATCTTCGCGCAGCGCGAAGCCGAGCCGCGGGCTGAAGCCGATCGTCTTGGTGCCGTACGAGATATAGCTGTTGGCCAGCTGCTCGCGATAGAACATGTCGAGGCCGAGCGCGACGCGATAATCCAGCAGATAGGGCTCGACGAAGGACAGCGATAGCCGCGCGCGTACTGGCCGTAGGTCACCGACGCTTTGCGCAAACAGGCCGCGGCCGAGGAAGTTGCGCTCGGAAATGCTGACCTCGGCGAGCGCGACCGTCGGTGGTCGAATAACCGCCCGACACCGAGAAGTCGCCGGTGGATTTCTCTTCGAGATCGACGATGAGAATCACGCGATCGCTCGATGATCCGGGCTCGGTCGTGATCTTCACGGTCTTGAAGAAGTCGAGGTTCTTCAGGCGGCGCTCGGCGCGATCGACCAGCGCGCGATTGTAGGCGTCGCCTTCGGAGATATCGAATTCGCGGCGGATCACGTAGTCCCGGGTGCGGGTGTTGCCGCGAATGTTGATGCGCTCGATATAGGTCCGCGGACCCTCGTCGATGGTGAAGACGATGGAGACGGTGTGGGCCTCGAAATTGCGATCGCCGCGCGGGCGCACGATCGCGAAGGCGTAACCGCGCCGCGAGGCCTCGATCTGCATTTCCTCGACCGACTTCTCCAGCGCTTCGGCGTTGTAGAGCGAGCCGACATAGACGCGCGAGAAGCTGCGCAGCGTATTGCCGTCGAGCGTCGCGATGCTGGATTGGAAATTCGACCGAGGCCACCCGGTACTGCTGGCCCTCCTCGATCTTGAAGGTCACCAGGAAGCCCTTGCGCTCCGGATCGTATTCGGTCAGCGCGGCCACCACCTGCACGTCGGCGAAACCGTGCTTCAGATAAAAGCGGCGAATCAGATCGCGATCGGCCTCGACCCGGTCCGGATCGTAGACGTCGCCGCCGCCGAGGAAGCTCAGCAGATTCGATTCGCGGGTCTTGATGATGTCCTTGCAGGCGATACGACGAATAGGCGACGTTGCCGACGAACTCGATCGACTTGATGCCGGTTTTCGCGCCCTCGGTGATCGTGAAAATCAGATCGACGCGGTTGTTCGGCTGTTCGATGATCTCCGGAGTCGACGCGCACGTCATAGCGGCCGGAATGGCGATAGATTTCGGCGATGCGCTGGGCGTCGGACTGCACCATGGGGCGCGACAACGTGCCGCGCGGCTTGGACTGGATTTCCGCCGTAAGCTGTTCGTCCTTGACCTTCTTGTTGCCCTCGAAGGCGATGCGGCCGATCACCGGATTTTCGACCACGGTCACCACGAGATGGCCGCCCGGCCTGGCTGATCCTGCACGTCCTGGAACAGGCCGGTCTCGATCAGCGCCTTCAGGCCGTCATCGATCGCGCCCTGATCGAGCGCCCGCCGGGACCCGGCTTGAAATAGGAGCGGATGGTCTCGATTTCGACGCGCCGGTTGCCCTCGACCTGATCGACTGCACGGTCTGGGCGGCAGCCGGCGAGGACACAAGCAATAGCCGCCAGCGTGGCGGCGACCGGCACCGCGAACATGATCAGGGCGGCCAACAAGCCTCCCCGTACTCGCATTCCAACATTCATGCGCAACGCGCCCTTGTCATTCCAATGCCGGCTCGCACCCCCACGAACCGGCAGATTCCCATTTGCTGCTCCGCTTGTAGCCAATTTTGCCGGGGCGGCAAACCTGACATCGCAGTGCAATTTCATTTTCATTCCAAGACGTTGCCGATTGGCCACGTCATAAAAAAGCCGCTTCACGATGCCGCCAGATGCAGGATGTCGTTGTAGGTCGCAAACACCATCAGCATCAGCACCAGACCGAGCCCGATTCGGAACCCCATTTCCTGCGCCCGCTCCGACAGTGGGCGGCCGCGCACGGCCTCGACCGCATAGAACAAAAGGTGACCGCCATCGAGCAGCGGCACCGGGAACAGGTTCAACAGCCCGATCGAAATCGAGAGCACGGCAGCAAGATGAACCAGCGCGGCCAGACCGATGGTCGCGACCTGTCCGGAAATCTGGGCGATCCGCAGCGGACCGCCGACCTGGTCGGCCGCCTCGCGGCCCGGTGAAGACGCCGCCGATATAGGCGAGCGTCCGGTCAATCACGAACCAGGTTTCCTTGACGCCGAGCCACAGCGCGGTGGCCGGATCGACGCGCTCGGTGGCGACATCGCCGGCAGCGGTCTGGCGGGTGATGCCCAGCACGCCGAGCCGGTGAGCATTGCCAAACGGGTCTTTCACTTCCCGCAGTTCCGGCGTGCCCTGCAGTTGCAAGTGTCGAATCGCCGCGCTTGATCGTGAACGTCAGCTTGCTCGCCGGCCCGCACGCCGACAATGCGCTGCATGTCGGAGAAGCTCTCGATCCTGGTACCGTCGATCGCGGTCACGACGTCGCCGACCTGAAAACCGGCGGCCGCAGCGGCGCTGCCCGCCTCGACCTTGTCGACGCGCGCCGTCGTGCTCGGCTTGCCGAAAAACGTGAACAGGCAGGTAAAGATCACGATCGCCAGGATGAAATTGGCGATCGGACCGGCGGCCACGATCGCAGCCCGCGGCCCGACCTTCTTGTGGTGGAAGCTGCCGGCGCGCTCCTCTTCCGTCATGTTGGCGAGCGCTTCGGACGACGGCGTCGAGGCCTCGCTGTCGTCGCCGAAGAACTTGACATAGCCGCCGAGCGGGACCGCCGAGATCTTCCAGCGGGTGCCATGCCGGTCGTTGAAACCGAACAGTTCCGGGCCGAAGCCGAGCGAGAACGTTAACACTTTCACGCCGGCCCAGCGGGCGACCAGGAAATGACCGAGCTCGTGGAAGAAAACGACAATTGTCAGCACGAACAAAAAGGGGACGATGTAACCGATGAGCCCATGGCTCAACGTATTGAAACTATGAAGAAAAAACTCAGACATCCGATTCCCCTCAACCCAGAGCCGGAGGCCCTGTCCCCAACCCTCTAGGATGCCTTTAAGGCAATTTGAGGCAAGAGGGTGGCGGCTTTATTTCGCGCGTTATGGTCAACGGCGATGGCATCGTCGGCCGACGTCAAGGGCGCCAGATTGCCGGACTGCGAATCCAGGCTTCGATGGTCGCCTCGACCAGTCGTGCGATTGCGCCGAATCTGATCTTGCCGGCGATGAAGGCCGCCACCGCCACCTCGTTGGCCGCGTTGATAGACCGTGGTCGCGCCGCGACCGGTCCGTAGCGCGTCGTAAGCAAGCCGCAGCGCCGGGAAACCGCTCGAAATCCGGCGCCTCGAAGGTCAGCTGTCCGATCTTGGCGAGATCGAGCTTGGCCGCGGGTCCCTCGATTCGATCGGGCCAGCCGAGGCAATGCGCGATCGGCGTGCGCATGTCGGGCGCGCCCAATTGCGCGACCACCGAACGATCGGAGAATTCGACCATGCCGTGGATGATCGACTGCGGATGCACCAGCACGTCGATCTCGTCCGGCGTCAGCGCGAACAGATAGGAGGCCTCGATGACCTCGAGGCCCTTGTTCATCATCGAGGCGGAATCGATCGTGATCTTCTGTCCCATGCTCCAGTTCGGATGTTTCAGCGCCTGCGCCAGCGTCGCCTGCTCGATGTCGGCGGTGGCCCAGGTGCGGAACGGTCCGCCGGACGCGGTGATGATGACGCGCACCAGCTCTTCGCGGTTGCCCGAGCCCAGCGCCTGAAACAGCGCGTTGTGTTCGGAATCGGCCGGCAGGATGCAGGCGCCGGCCTTCGCCGCGCGCTGCATGAAGAAATCGCCGGCGCAGACCAGGCATTCCTTGTTGGCGAGCGCGACGGTCGCGCCGCGATCGACCGCCGCCAGCGCGGGCTTCAGTCCGGCCGCGCCGCTCACGGCCGCCATCACCCAATCCGCCGGACGCGCCGCGGCCTCGATGATCGCGCTCTCGCCGGCGCCGCATTCGGTGCGCGTGCCGGCCAGCGCCTCCTTCAACTCGGTCAAGCGCGGCTGGGATCGGCGATCGCCGCAAAACGCGCGCCGAATTCTCGGGCGAGCTTCGCCAGCGCCTGGCACGTTGGTGTTCGCGGTCAACGCCTCGACCCGATAACGGTCGCGCGCGCCGCGCAGCAAATCCATGGTGCTGTCGCCGATCGAGCCGGTGGCGCCCAGCACGGTCACGCTGCGCACGGCGGAGGCCGCGGCCTTGTTGTTACGCAATGGAACTGCGCTCATGTTGTCACCAAACCATAAGACCGCGGCCGACGCCATCCACGCCGCCCCGCACAAAGCCCGAAAATCGCCGCCAGGACGACGGCGGCGACAAACCCGTCGAGGCGGTCGAGCAGCCCGCCATGACCGGGAATAATGTGGCTGGAATCCTTGACGCCGAAATCGCCGTTTGACCGCGGATTCAAAGAGATCGCCGAGTTGCGAAACGATCGACAGGATCGCGCCCAATGGCAGCAGCCGGACCGGTTTTGCCGAAATCGAACGCGACGAAGCCGGCGGCAACCACGAGGCTCGCGACAAAACCGCCGATCGCACCCGCCCAGGTCTTCCTGGGGCTGACGCGCGGCCAGAGTTTCGGCCCGCCGATGCCGCGGCCGGCAAAATATCCGCCGATATCGGTCACCCATACAATCAGCAGGACCAAGATCAGCGCCACGAAGCCGTTTGCGGAATCGAGGCGCACCAGCACCGACGCGGCTTGCGCCGCGGCGGCATAGAAAAATCCGGTCGCAATCCAGCCGCGCCGCTCGCGCGCCATCGCAGCCACTGCCAGAAAGCCGACCACATCGACGGTGAAGCGCGGCGTCGACCCGCTCTGCCACCAGACAAAGTCCGGCCGTCGCTAGCGCGACCACGCCCAAGGCGACGATTCGCGGCTTGTCGCGCCGCGCCTACGATCATCAGCCACTCGACATAGAGCCCGATCGTGGCCAGCGTCACCAGCGCGGTCCACAGCCAACCGCCGGCATAGGCGATCGCAATCGCAAGCGGGGCCAGCACTACGGCCACAGCGACGCGCAACAAGGAGGTTGCGCGAACTCTGCCCGGCAACCGGCGCCGGTGCGGCCTCGCCCTCGGTCACGATCCGGTTTTCGCAGCCGCCAGACCGCCGAAACGGCGCTCGCGTCTGGCATATTCGGCGATCGCCCCTTCCAGTGCCGCCTTGTCGAAATCCGGCCAGTGCACCGGCACGAACACGAGTTCGCTGTAGGCTGCCTGCCACATCAGGAAATTCGACAACCGCTGTTCGCCGCGGGTGCGGATGATCAGATCGGGATCGGGAATATCGGGCGCGTCGAGATATTGCCCGAGCGCGTCGGCGTCGATCGAGGCCGGATCGCGCTTGCCTTCGGCGACCTCCCGCGCAAGCCGCTGCGCGGCATTGGCGATCTCCTGCCGCGATCCGTAGTTGAAGGCGACCACGAGATTGAGGCGCGTGTTGTCCCGGGTCAGCTCTTCGGCCTCGTTGAGAAGCGCGCAGATGTCCGCCTCCAGTCCCTGACGCTCGCCGATCACGCGCACCCTGACGCCGTCGCGATGCAGCGTCGCAAGATCGTTGCGGATGAAGCGCCGCAGCAGCCCGAACAGGTCGCCGATTTCGGTCGCCGGCCGCGACCAGTTTTCCGAGCTGAAGGAAAAGATCGTCAGGTAGAGAATGCCGAGTTCGTGGGCGGCGCGAACCACGCGGCGCAGCGCTTCGACGCCGCGGCGATGGCCTTCGGCGCGCGGCAGGCCGCGGGCCGCTGCCCAGCGCCCGTTGCCGTCCATGATGATGGCGACGTGCAACGGACCGTCGGCTGCGATCGGGTCCTTCGCTGGCGGGAGCGGCGGCGTTCGACATCAATCAGTCCCTGACAATCACCGCGAGCTTAAACGGTGAGGATTTCCTTTTCCTTGGCCGCGAGCAACTGATCGATCTCGGAGATCATCCCGTCGGTTGCCTTCTGCACGTCGTTGGCAAGACGTTCCTGATCGTCCTCGGAGATCTCGTGGTTCTTCTCGAGCTTCTTGACGGTGTCGAGACCATCGCGGCGGACATGGCGGACCGCGATCTTGGCGGCTTCGGCATATTTGTGCGCGACCTTTACGAGTTCCTTGCGGCGCTCTTCGTTGAGCTCCGGAATCCGCAACCGAAGCACCTGCCCTTCGGTCGCGGGCGACAGGCCCAGATTGGAATCGACGATCGCCTTTTCGACCGCCTTGACCATCGACTTGTCCCAGACCTGGACCGAAATCAGCCGCGGCTCGGGCACGCTGATGGTAGCAAGCTGGTTTAGCGGCATGTGGGTGCCATAGGCGTCGACCTGTACCGGCTCCAGCATCGAGGCCGAGGCACGGCCGGTGCGCAACCCGCCCAGTTCATGCTTGAGCGCCTGGGTCGCGCCCTGCATGCGGCGCTTCAATTCGTTGATGTCGAAATTACCCGTGGGCATAACGCACTCCCTCCTGATACGCCTTGGATCGACGCCGCCCGACTACTCGTACGTCGGACGCGTGAGATGCCGTCAGCCGGCGACGATCGTCCCGTGACCGGTGCCGCGCAGGATCGCGCCGATCGAACCCGGTTCGGCGATCGAGAATATGATGATAGGCAGCGACGTCTCGCGGGCAAGCGCGAATGCCGTCGCGTCCATGACCTTGTAGTCACCCTCGATCGCCTGGGAATGGGTCAAACGGTCAAATCGTTTGGCGGTCGGGTCCTTTTTCGGGTCGGCCGAGTAGACGCCATCGACATTGGTCGCCTTCAGCACCGCCTGGGCGTCGATTTCGGCCGCCCTTAGCACCGCCGTGGTGTCGGTGGTGAAAAACGGATTGCCGGTTCCGCCGCCGAGCAGCACGATCTTGCCCTCGCCAAGATATTTGTGCGCCGCACTGCGGGTGAACAACTCGCAGATTTCTGGCATCACGAAGGCCGAGAGCGAGCGCGCGGCCGCGCCCTTGCGCTCGATCGCAGCCTCCAGGGCCAGGCAGTTCATCACGGTCGCGAGCATTCCCATGGTGTCGCCGGTGGTGCGGGACACGCCGCGGGAGGACACTTGCACGCCGCGGACCATATTGCCGCCGCCGACCACGACGGCGATCTCGGCGCCAAGCTTTCGGGCCGCGATCAGTTCATCGGCGATGCGGTCGACGGTCGGCTGATCGATACCGGAAGATTGGCTGCCGGCGAGATATTCGCCTGACAGCTTGATCACCACGCGACGGTAGACCGGCTCAGCCATGGTTAGCTTCCCTTCCCGCGCGAACTGCTTCCGGCGCGAACCGCCGGAAGGGTAAAAGTTCCGGCGGTTACTTCTTGCCGCTGGCGGCCGCGACTTCGGCCGCGAAATCGGATTCCTGCTTCTCGATTCCCTCGCCGAGAGCATAGCGCACAAATCCGGTGATCTTCACAGCTCCGCCGACCTTGCCCTCAGCTTCCTTGAGCGCCTGGGCGACCGATTTGCCGCTGTCGTGGATGAAAGCCTGCTCCAAAAGGCAGACTTCCTTGTAGTAGGTCTTCAGGCCGGACTCGACGATCTTCTCGATCACGTTCTCCGGCTTGCCCTGCTGGCGGTATTTGTCGGCCAGCACATCCTTTTCGCGCTTCACCAAAGCGGGATCGAGTCCGGCAGGCTCGATCGCCAGCGGATTGGCGGCCGCGACATGCATGGCAAGCTGGCGGCCGAGCTGGGCGAGCTCGTCGGTCTTGCCGGCCGATTCGAGCGCCACGATCACGCCCATCTTACCTGCGCCTTCGATCACGGCGTTATGGACATAGCTCGACACCACGCCCTTGCTAACCTCGAGCAAAGCCGCACGGCGAAGCGTCATGTTCTCGCCGATGGTTGCGATCGCGTCGGCAATCGCGGTCTCCACCGTCACGGCGCCGACTTTGGCGGCCTTTATCTTCTCGACGTCGGCGCCGGCTTGAAGCGCGACCTGCGCGATCATCTTGACGAGGCCCTGGAACTGCTCGTTGCGGGCGACGAAGTCAGTCTCGGAATTGACCTCGACGACAACGCCCTTGGTGCCTGAGGTCACCGCACCGATCAGGCCTTCCGCTGCGACCCGGCCGGCTTTCTTGGCGGCCTTCGATAGGCCCTTCTTGCGCAGCCAATCCTGGGCGGCCTGCATGTCGCCGCCGCTCTCGGTCAGCGCCGCCTTGCAATCCATCATGCCTGCGCCGGTCGATTCGCGCAGATCCTTGACCATCGCTGCTGTGATCGTAGCCATCGTTGAGCGTCCTGTTACCTGTCAGGGCGATTGCGGCGCGGACCTTGCCGCCTCGCCGCCATCCGCCGTCAGGAAATTGCGAGAGAAGGAAATCGTGGCCGGAAGCAAATCCGGCCACCGTCACGTTACTCAGCTTCCGCGGTCAGCGCCTTGGCCTGGGCAACCCAGCTGTCGGCGCGGCTCGGAAGTCCGACCTCTTCACCGATCTTGTGGGCGGTATCGTGATCGAGTTCGGCGAGCTGCCAGTAGTGAAAGATGCCGAGGTCGTTGAACTTCTTCTCGATCGCACCCGACACGCCGGTGAGCTTTTTGAGGTCGTCGGCGCTGCCGCGCGGACCTGCCAGACCCTGGAAGCCCTTGGGCTGCGCCGCTGCCGGGATTTCCTCGCGGACCGGGTGGGCGGACGCACCGACATCGATGCCGGCATCACCTTGCGCGCGGGAAATGCCGTCGATCGCCGCACGGGCGACCAGATCGCAATACAGCGAAATGGCGCGGCCGGCGTCGTCATTGCCTGGCACCACAAAGGTGATGCCCTTGGGATCGGAATTGGTGTCGACGATGGCGGCGACCGGAATATTGAGCCGCCGGGCTTCGGAAATCGCGATGTCTTCCTTGTTGGTGTCGATCACGAAGATCATGTCGGGAAGACCGCCCATGTCCTTGATGCCGCCGAGCG
This sequence comes from uncultured Alphaproteobacteria bacterium, assembly GCA_963713785.1. Taxonomy (GTDB): domain Bacteria; phylum Pseudomonadota; class Alphaproteobacteria; order Rhizobiales; family Xanthobacteraceae; genus Bradyrhizobium. The sequence continues at coordinate 277,921 of CAVQNB010000001.1, read as the reverse complement.
AGCGATCGAGCTTGTCGCGCTCGCGCTGCAAGGTCAGCCGCTCCTTCTTGGTGTACTGCGCGCCCTGCGCGCCCTCGCCGGAGCCGAGCATCTCCTCGAGCTGCCGCAGCCGCTTGATCGAGCCGGAAACCGTCTTCCAGTTGGTCAGCGTGCCGCCGAGCCAGCGCGAATTGACGAAATACTGCGCCGACCGCTTGGCGGCTTCGGCGACGCCGTCCTGCGCCTGCCGCTTGGTGCCGACGAACAGGATGCGGCCACCCTTGGCGACGGTGTCGCTGACGGCCTGGAGCGCCCGATGCAGCATCGGCACGGTCTGGGCGAGGTCGATGATGTGGATGTTGTTGCGGGCACCGAAAATGTAATCCGACATCTTCGGATTCCAGCGGTGCGATTGGTGACCAAAGTGCACGCCAGCCTCAAGCAGCTGACGCATAGAAAAATCGGGTAGCGCCATCGTATCAGTTCTCCGGTTGGTTCCTCCGGAAACGTGTGAGCAAACGAGCCTTCTCGGCCCGGCTGCCACCGGACGGCCTTTTGAGCCATGTTTCCGTGTGAGATGGCGCGCTATATAGCCTTATTTCCGCGAGAAGCAAGGAAATACGGCCGGTTTTGGCGGCCGGCAGGCGGGCAAATGCCCCGTCCTCAGCGTTGTCCGGGGGGTATTTTCGGCCCATGGGCGGAACATGCGTGGAAGGGGTCCGATTTCGGCGTTATGGCGCCACCTTCCCGGATTTTCGTGCTGCAGAGCTAGTCAAGGCCGGCGCGGCGCAAGCCTTCCAAAAAGTGTTCGTCTTGCCTGGACGGAAGTTGGCTCGCCATCCAGGCCAGAGAGATGTTGGGCTGTGCGCGACGCAACTCTTGAAGCATGGTCTTGGCGAGATCCATTTCACCCGCCATGGCGGCGGCCGCCGTGATCACGCGGTAGGCGCCGGGAAAGTCGTTGCGCTGACGAATGCCCTCGCGCGATAACCGGATCGCCTCGGTGTAATCGCGTTCGACATATGCGGCGTAGGCGGCCACAACGTTGTAGATCGCCGCGTATGGATCGCGCGGGCTTAGCCGCAGCGCGCGACGGGCAGCTTCGGCGCCTTCGCGCCAGCGCCCAGTCCAAGACAGCACCAGGCCATAGAACCCTTGCGCCAACGAGAAGTTCGAATTGAGACGCAGCGCCTGTTCGAACGCTGCGAGCGAGTCCTCGAGACGGCCGCGGTACACATGGGCACAGGCCAGCGCGAGATGCGCCCAGGGGTCCTCGCCGTCCGCCCGGACCGCCGCCACTGCGGCACGCTCCGCCACAAGTGTAGCGGTTGCCGCATCCTCCCAACCCATGCGCGCGCCGAACGTATGGCTGACCGCAAGCACAGCAAGCGCCTGGGCATAATTCGGATCGATGGCGATGGCCTGCTCGAGCAACCCCTGAGCCACGAGATTGTCCTCGCGGGTCACGCGCCAATAATGCGACAGCGCGCGCATCACTAGGTCCCAGGCGTCAAGGTTCTCCGGCGGCTTGCGGCGGCCGCGAAAATTTTCCGCGGCATAAAGCTGCGGCTCAATCGCGGCAACGATGGCCTCGGTGATCTCGTCCTGTACCGCGAACACATCGGCCAGCTCGCGGTCGTAACGCTCCGCCCAGAGGTGACTGCCCGTGGTGGCGTCGTTGAGCTGAACGGTAATGCGTACGCGCTCGCCCTCCTTGCGCACGCTGCCTTCGACGATATAGCCGACCCCAAGTTCCGCGGCGATCTGCTTGATGTGGACGGATTTGCCCTTGTAGGTGAAGGAGGAGTTGCGCGCGATGACGAAGAACCAGCGCAGCTTGGACAGCGCGGTGATGATGTCCTCGCTGATGCCGTCCGAAAAATAATCCTGCTCCGGCTCGCCGCTCATGTTGAGGAACGGAAGCACGGCGATCGCCGGCCGGTCGGAGGGCGGCAAAGCGGGCCTCGCTGGCTCGGTGGGATCATTGCACGGCGCTGCGGCGTGCGCCGGTTCGTCCATTTCCTGCTGCGACCGCACCTCGCCGACGAATCGGATGCCCTTGCGGGCGATGGTACGGATCAGCTTCTGCTCCTCGCCGCTGTCGCCGATCGCCTTGCGCGCGGCGTTGATTCGGCTGGCAAGCGTCGAATCCGCCACGATCCGCCCGCCCCAGACCGAAGCGAACAGATCGTCCTTGCTGACCACACGCTCGCGGTTTTGCACCAGGTAGGTCAGTAGATCGAATACTTGCGGCTCGACGGCAATCGGTTCGCCGCCGCGGCGCAGCTCGCGCCGGTCGGTATCAAGCGTATGATCGGCAAAAACAAATTGCACGGGCTGCCCCCGAGAAAGGCGGCACCTGTCGACCAAAAATCAAGCGCTTCTAGGGCAAAAATGAAGTCCAGGGCAAAGTCTTTCGCCCCCGCTCCCTGTATCTCCTGCGCGGCTCTCAACTTTGGCGTGAGCCATCGGCGGTCTCCAACGATGCGACCGCCTCGACGCATAGCTTGGCTTCGGCCGAAGCTATGCGTCTTTTTTTATAGAACCTAAGGAGAAAAAAAATTGAACCCTATTTTCTGGGCCAGGAAACTCGCTCTGTTGTCGCTGCTGGCGGTTGGAAGCGCTTTCGCTGCAGACCGTGCCCGCGGCGCTCTCGCCGAGCACGTGCACGCTGCCAATGACCGCTTCAAGGACGTGTCGGTCGCGGTTTCCGAGGGCTATGCGCCGATACCCTGCGCCAGCGGCATCGATGGCGGCGCGATGGGTGTTCATTACGTCAATGCCAAACTTATCGGCGACGCCGTCGATATCAAGCAACCGCAGGCGATCATGTACGAGCCGATGGTTGACGGCAAAATGGAGCTGGTCGCGGTCGAATATATCACTTCAAAGGGACCCGCTTCGCTGGAGGGGCATCTGTTCAATTTCAACGGCGCTCCCAATCGCTATGGCCTGGGCCCGTTTTACGAGCTGCACGTCTGGGCCTGGAAGGCCAACCCGCACGGCACCTTCGCGGACATGAACCCGAACGTCAGCTGCGACCACGCCTCGATGAAATAGCACCTCATCGTCGCCGGTTGCGACGTCATCCACCGTTCAACACCAACCCGGCACGGTCGATCCTCCATAACACAAGGCGCCTGCAAGCGGCGGACCATGGTCCACGTCTGCGGCGCCGAGCACAGGCGCCCGAAAGATGACAAAAGAGCTCGCTGACGGCGGCAAGTTGCGGATCGGCGGTGCCGCCGGTCCTGGCCCGCTGAGCATGATCATCGTCGGGATTGTCGGCCTCGGCTTCCTGATCGCGGACGGCGCGGTGCTGTCGGCGCAAGGCGTCCACGGTGTCGCATTTGCGCTCGTCGCCGTGTTCGTAGCTTCGACCGTCTCCAGCATTGCCGGCTTTGCATTCTCGGCGCTCTGCGGCGCCTTGCTGTTTCACCTGATGGACAGCCCGGTCTACGCCGTAAACGTGATGATCATTTGCAGCATCGCTATTCAATTGCTCAGCGTTACTGCGCTCTGGCGTTCCATCGATTGGCGCAGTCTGGGAATTTTCCTCATTGGCGGCTTTCTCGGTGTACCCGCCGGCGTCTATCTGCTGCTGCATCTTCCGACCGCCACCTATCGCGATGTCATCGGAGGCCTGCTCATTGTCTACGGGAGCTACCTGCTGCTGCGTTGGCCTGTTCGATCGTTCCGGATGGGGCCGCTGTCGGACGCATGCGCGGGCTTTCTCGGCGGCATCACCGGCGGGCTTGCCGGTTTTCCCGGCGCGTTCGTCACCATCTGGTGCGGACTGAAGGGATGGGACAAGGCGCATCAGCGCGGTGTCTATCAGCCGTTCATTCTCAGCATGCAGCCGGTCACACTGGTCGTGATCCATCTGATGCGGCCGGCATCCTCGACCCAGGCGCCATTGGATTGGAAGGCGCTTGCCTTCGTTCCAGCCGCCCTGCTCGGCGCGTGGTTCGGACTGCGTATCTTCAAGCGGCTGTCGGACCGACAGTTCGAGCTCGCCGTCAACACGTTGCTCATCCTGTCCGGCATCGGTCTCATCCTCTGAAAGATTGAACAACGCCGGCGCTAGCAATGGGAAAAGTGGAGAATTGATCCAATGAATTCGAAGTCGTCATGGTCCCGCCGCACATTCCTGGCTTCGGCAATGGCAACGGTGGCGGCACCAGCCGTTCGCACCGTCACAGCGGCCGAGGCGCCATTGATCCTGCGCTGTTCGCTGGAAACCGCGCCATCACATGCACGCAACGGCGTAATCAGGGACTATCTCGGAAGGATCGAAACCGCAGCGGGTGGGAAGATCAAGACCCAGCTGTTCGAGAGCGGACAGCTGTTTCCCGATCTGCAAGTCGGCAAAGCGCTGCTTCAGGGACAGGTCGAGATGGCGGCGCCGGGAAGCTGGTCGCTGACCGGCTTCGTGCCCGATGCCGATTTCTTCCAGCTGCCTGTGCTTTACGGACGTCCGATCGACCTGTTGCGCCGCGTCGTCGACGGCAAGCCGGGGCAGCTGCTCGCGAAAGCGATCGAACAGCAACTGAATTCCCACGTGATCGGTCCGTGGCTGGATCTTGGATTTTTCAACTGGTACAGCACGAGCAGGCCGCTGAACTCCTATGGCGACCTCAAGGGCCTGAAGATTTGCAACAATGGCGGAGCGGGCCAGGCGTGGCGCACGCAGTTCATGGGCGCGATCCCAAACACCACGCCGCTGCCAAACGTGCCGCTCGGACTGTCGCAGGGCACGTTCGACGGGTTGATCACGACCCATGAAACGGTAGCGAGCGGTCAATTCTGGGAATTGGGGATCCGCCACGCTTTCGAAGATCACCAATTCATCGGTGAATACATTCCGATCGTAAGTCTCGCGTTCTGGCAGAAGCTATCTCCCGATCTGCGTCAGTCATTCACCGATCTTTGGCAACAGAATATCTCGGACTACCGGGCCGAAATGGCGGCCGCGCAGTCTCGCGCAAGCGAGCTGGTGCGGGCGCACGGCATCGAGATCGTTGTGCCGTCGCCGGACGACCTCGCAGCCGCGCGCCGCGAAATGATGGCATCTCAGGAACAGGTAGCCAGGCTGTCGAAGATCTCGTCCGAAATGCTCGCGGCCATTTCAGCCGATCTCCCCGCCGTCGACTGAAGGACCTGAGAGTATCTCTGATGATGAAGATTTGGGATCGCGCCGAGCAGACGCTCGTCGGTGTGCTCGGCCTGGCCGCGCTCGGCTTTGCGCTTTGGCAGGTTCTTTCGCGCTACCTCTTTCCGCGCGAGTCTATCGGCTTTGCCGAGGAGGTCGTCGTTTATCTCGTGGTTTGGGCTATCATGATCGTATCCAGTCAGCTGGTCCGCACCGACAGCCACGTCCGACCCGATGTCGTGCTCAACCTCGTCTCAGCCGGCGTGGCGAGATGGATGGAGATATTCAATTGCGTCGTAGCCATCGCATTTTGCGGTGCGCTGACCTGGTACGGCTGGCAGGTCGTCGAGATCGCTGCGCTGATCGACGAGCATAGCGCCTCGGATCTGCGGTTTCCAATGTACCTCTACTATGCGGCGCTGCCGACGGGTGGGCTTCTCATGTCGATCCGCTATGCCATCAGGCTGGTCGGGCTCGTTGTTGCGCCCGAGAACGGCACGCGGCTCCGCCGTCCGGGCGGCCACGAGCTGACCAGCATCGATTGAACGAGCAATGACGAGTTTCCTCGCGCTTTTTTTCGGACTGCTCGCGACCGGAATTCCGGTCTTTCTGGTGCTGGGGCTCTGCGCCGGCGCCATGTTCACGGCGTCCGGCCAGCCGCTGGTCGGCGCCGCGCAACTCGTCATCGATGAGCTCAACTCGCCGACACTGATGGCACTGCCGCTGTTCGTGATGGCAGCGGCATTCATGCGGTTCGGCGGCGTCGCCAAGGCGCTGGTGGATCTGGCCGCTGCCTGGCTGAGCGGGCTTCCGGGGTCCCTCGGGCTCGTCACCGTCGTCGCGTGCACGCTGTTTGCGGCAGTGTGCGGCTCGAGCGTCGCGACCGCACTGGCGATGGGAACCATCCTGATCCCTGCGATGCTCGAGCGAGGCTATCCGCGGTCGTTCGCGTTGGGAGTAGTCGGGGCGTCGGGAACGATCGGCATCGTCATTCCGCCGAGCCTGCCGCTGATCCTGTACGGAATTGTCGCGGAACAGTCGGTGCCGCGACTGTTCCTCGCCGGCATTCTCCCTGGCCTGCTTCAGGCCACCGCCTTTTTCTTCTGGGTGCTGTACGAAGCCCGCCGCCGCAAATTTCCGGTCGAGCCGCCGCTGCCGTTCAAGGAGCGGAGGCGCGTGACGCTGGCGGCCCTGCCCGCGCTACTCGTGCCACTCGTCGTGATGATCGGCATCTACGGTGGCTTCGTTACCGTGACCGAAGCTGCGGCACTCTCTGCCATCGTAGCGCTTTGCGTTTCGCTGTTGTTCTACCGCGGATTTCACTGGACCGAAACGCTGTCCGTCGTCGCGATTGGGCTGCGCAGCGCCGCAAGCATTATGCTGATAATTGCTACCGCGCTCGCGGTCGGACATTGGCTGACGGAATCGGGCGTCCCCGCTCGCCTCGTCGAATTTCTGCTCAGCCATCAGTTTTCGACCTGGCAGTTTCTGCTGGCGATCAACGCGCTGCTTCTCGTGCTTGGCTGCTTCCTCGAAGTGACGGCGACCCTGCTCCTCGTGCTGCCGATCCTGGCACCGGCGCTCGGCCAGATGGGTGTCGATCCCGTCCACTTCTCGATCATCTTCACCCACAATATGGAGATCGGCCTCGTCCACCCGCCGGTCGGCCTCAACCTCTTTGTGCTTTCGTCGGTTGCTGTGGCGCCGATGGGCGAGGCGATTCGGGGCATCCTGCCGTTTCTCGCCATCCTGCTGATCGTGCTCGCCATCATCACCTACGTGCCAGTCCTCACGCTGTGGCTTCCCACCGCGATTTTCGGGCGATGACGCTGATGGCGAAGCACGGCTGATGCGCAATTCGATGCGGGTTGACTTGGGCGGCGAACGTTTGAGGCGCCCCGCGATGTTCGTACCTCGGTCGCTACTGACCGAGCCTGTTGGAGGAGGAGCCTATGTCTATCATTCGACTGACCTTGCTGTGTGCCCTGCTCGGATTTTTGCCGGCAGCGGCCAGCAGCCAGCCTGCACCATCTCAGGCTGAATGGATCAAGGACCTGCGTCTGGGCGGTTATGTGATCGTCTTTCGCCATGGCGCGACCAATTCGGATCAGGCGAACGCGGATCCGATGAGCAGGCCGAACGTCTCCACGCAGCGCCAGCTCAACGACCAGGGGCGCGCGCAGGCAAAATCGATCGGAGAGTCGATGCGCAAGCTAAAAATTCCCGTGGGACAGGTCCTGGCCAGCACGACCCAGCGGGCAATCGACACCGGGACGCTGTTGGGCTTTGGCGAGGTTACCGCCACACCCGACCTCACGGAAAGCGGACCGGAAGTTTCTCCGGACGAGAACAATCGGCGCGTGCTGGCGCTTCGCAAGCTCGTTGCCGCGCAACCGCCGGCCGACAACAACCTTGTGATCGTTTCGCACAAGCCGAACATCGTCGATGCGTTCGGCAAGGACTGGCTCGATGTCCGCGAAGGCGAGGCATCGGTGTTCGAGCCGGACGGCAATGGCGGTTACAGGTTGATTGTCCGCATCCAGGCGAGCGAATGGAGCAGGCTCGCTCAGATGTCGAATGGATACTAGTTCCAGGGCGCGTTCCAAGGCGGCAACAGCGTCCGGTCAGACCCCTGACGGGGGCCTGACCGGGACGGCTTTCAGCATTTCGGATTATTCGGCGGACATTTCTTGGCGGCCGCTGCCGGAGCTGGCCGTGGCGGCGGTGGCGGCGGTCGCGGCGGCGGAGGGGGCGCCGGACGAGCAACCATGGCGGGAGCTGGCCGCGGCGGTGGTGGCGGAGCAGGTCGCGGCGGCGGTGGCGGCGCAGGCCGCGCGATCTGCGGCGCCGGATGCGGCGGAGGCGGAGGTGGCGGCGGGGCCCGGCGTGTGGGTTCAACGTGTGCGACCGGCGGCGGGGGTTTTGGTGGCGCGGCCGCGGGTTTCGGCGGCGGCGCCACGTCCTTTTTGGTGTGCTCTGTTTCCGGAACGACGGGCTTTATTTCCGGGGTCGAAGCCGCACCGCCGGCCTTAGGCTTCTCGACCAGCGGTGCCGACGGATTGGTTGCGGATGTCTTCGCGTTGCCGCCGGCGGCAGGATTTCCGGCCCCCGTCGCCGGAGACGTCGGCGCCGTCGTCAACGGTTTGTTTTCAGGCCCAAGTTTCGTATTCAGATTCTTTTCAGGACCAAGTTTCGTATTCGTATTCGCGGCGCCCGCCGACGGATTGTTCGGGCCGGTCGCCGGGGACAACGTCGTCGACTTGTTGTCCGGTGTAAGCTTCGCGTTCGGATTGGTCTTCGACAACTCGTTCGGATTGGCCTTCGGCAAATCATGGCCCGTAGGCACACCATTGGGCGTCAGACTTGTCGAGGTCGCCCCGCCCTTCTGACCGGATTGCATGCCGGTCGGTATCGACTTGGCCGTGCCGTTGATCACGAGGCTCTTCGGCGGCGGCTCGTCGCCTTTCATGATCGCCGCGGCCTTTGTCTTCGCCGGCGTTGGCGTCTGAACCTGCGCACCGGTTGAGACCGGCGTGATCGCGCCTTGCCCCGCTCCACCCTTGGCGTTCAGCTGGTTGTTCGGAGTTCCCGGAGCAGCCGTGTTGGGAGCCGCTGGTGTCTGCGGCGGCGGCTGGTTGATGACGTTATTGATGACGGTGGTGTTGTGGATGTTGGCGAAAATGACGTTGTTCGGCGGCGGCGCCACATAGACCGGCGCCCGGACGATAGACCGGAATCGGCACGAACACCGGCTGCGGCAGGACGAACAGCCCGACTGCCACGATCGGCGGCGGCAACACGACGAAATCCGGCGGCGGCGGCGGCAAAAATAGATCGGCGGCGGCGGCGGCGGCACGAAGCCGAAATCGGGATCGCCGAAATATAATACCGGGCGATCGACATAGACGATTTCATCGGGCGGCGGCGGCGGCACGTCGTAGTCAATGACCGCGAATGACGGCGGCGGCTCCAGCGCGGCGGTGAGGATGGCGAGACGGCGGCGGGCATCATCGGCATGCGGCCCGTGCGGATAGCGCCGCAGATACGACCAATAGGCTTGCGGCGTGTCGGCGCGGTAGGTGCGAAGCCAGGTGATCGCCTCGCGCCGCGCGGCGACGATGGCGCGGACCCGTCTGGCCAGGGGATCGCCGGGATAGGCGCCCAGGAAATCCTCATAACCGGGCAAGGTGTCGCGTTCGAGCGCCGCGGCATAGGCATCCTGCACGCCGAGATCGCGGATCGGCTTGTCCCTGACCGCGGCGACCTGATCCGGCGGCGCCTGCGCCGGCGCATCCGGCGCGCGATCGAAGAACATGAATTGCGCGTCGATCTTTTCGGCGTCCCAGGGCACTTGCGCGCCTTTGCTCGCGTCGTTGACGCGCAGCCGCAGGCGGTTGAAGACCTCCGGCAACGCCAGTCCGCCGGTGCGGATCATCTCCGCCAGCGACTGGGCGTAGATGCCGTAATTCCCCTGCTCATTCGGCGCGACCGTGCCCGGCGCGGCGTTGAATGCGATCAGCATGTGCGGATCCGGCTCGACCAGCGCAAGCCCGCCCGCGATCGGCTGGCCGCCCTCGATAAAGGGCTGCTGGCGCGCCGCGTCCAGCACGACGATGCTGGCCTTCAGCGGCAGCGATGCGAGCTGGCGGGTGTAGTCGCTGATCCGCAATCCTTCGATCGGAATGTCGACGTCGCGGCTGAGCGAGGAATCGACCGGTATGAAATAATTCTCGCCGGCGAGCTGCATTCCGTAACCGGCGAGATAGACCATCGCGACCGTGCCCGGACCTGACGCCTGGGCCTTCTGGATGAAGTCGCGAAAACTCTTGCGCAGCGTATCGGCGTCGAGGTCGCGGGCCCCGACCACGTCGAAGCCCGCCGCCTGCAAGGTCTGCGCGATCAGGCCGGCATCGTTGGCCGCGGTCGCGAGCGGCGACTTGGCGTAGGCGCCGTCGCCGACGACGAGCGCGATCCGCTTTTCCTGCTGCTGCGCCGCGGCGGAACTCAGGAGTCCCCGGCAAGCGTGGAAAACAGCATCAGGCATAGCGAAAAAATCGAAAAGGCTTCTTGTCCCACGCATGCTTGTCCGCTCACGGTTCCATCGCGCCTTCAGCGCATTGGAGCGCTGGCTAGCTGAACGCCGCTTGAACGAAAAGCGCTGCCATTAAGGCGGACACGTGGCGGGCCCCGACCGCATCTTAATTTGACGGCCGACCAATCTGGCTATAATCTGGCCAGAATGCCGTTCGAGATCGTCTTGGCCCCTGAAGCCGTGGAAGACCTCAAGAGGCTGAAGGCGAACGTTCGGGCCGACGATACGGACCGCGCTCGAAACGCACTTGAGGCACGAGCCGAGAAAAGCGAGCCGAAGCCGCATCAAACGGTTGCGCGGCCTGCGCCAGCCGCAATATCGGCTCCGCGTCGGCGAAGTGCGGGTGTTCTACGACGTATCCGAAACGACCGTCGAGGTTTTGGCGATCGTGGCCAAACCGGAGGCCACCTCATGGCTCGCTCAGTTCGCAAATCGCGGAGTGAAGGAAGTTCCGCTCTCGGAGATCAAGGATGATCTCTCTCGGTATCTTCGCGAGGCCGAAACACAGGAGATCGTCATCACGCGTCACGGCAAGCCGGCCGGGATCCTGATCGGTTTCGAATCGAGGAGGACTGGTTCGAATACCGTCTCGAAAACGATCCGCGATTTTTGCGCCGGATCGAACAGGCGCGCGACAGTCTGCAAGCAGGACGCGGGGTCCGGCTGGAAGACCTGGAAACGGAGTAGCCCGGTACTCTCCTAGTGGCGCGCCTTGATCCGGCCATTTCTCAAGCGACCATGTCGACTTTGCCGTCCTTCAGCCGGTAGATACCGCCGACCACCTTCAGCTTCTTCTGCTCGACCGCGGCGCTCAGGATCGGGGTCGCGGAAGCGAGCTTGGCAACATTGTCGATGACGTTCTGCCGGGTGGCGTTGCCAAGCACGTCGCCGCCTTGCTGCGAAACCGCCTTCACGGCGGGTGCAATGGCTGTGACCAGCGAAGGCAAATGTCCGGGCAGCGTGGTGTTGTCTTTCAGCGATTTGATGGCGGCATCGACGGCACCGCAGCTTTCGTGACCCAGCACCAGGATCAGGGGCACGCCCAGCACTGCGATGGCATATTCGAGGCTCGCGATGGTCTCGTCATTGGCAAAATTGCCGGCGACGCGGCAGACGAACAGATCGCCGCGGCCGCTGTCGAAGGCGTATTCAGGCGCGATCCGCGAATCCGCGCAGCTCAGGATCGCCGCGTACGGGTTCTGGCCCTTCGCCAACGCTTCCCGCTCATGCCTGAAATCGTGACGCAGCGAAACTCCCTCGACGTAGCGCGCGTTACCTTTCCTCAAGCGTTCCAGCGCCGCATCCGGCGACAGCACGTTCTGCGGCTTCGGCGGCTTCTTTTTCTTTTCCTTTTTGTCTTCGTCGTCGTCCTTTTCTTTTTCTCGGCCCCGGCCCTGCCCGCAAAGCCGAGGCCCACGGCCGCGGCAGCGAGGATGATGGTGCGCCGCGACGGCGCGAACGGATGATGTGAATCCTGACCGCAGCTCACACACATCGGATTTATCCTCCCCTACAAGGCTTTTTATAATGTCTGCACGTCGACCACGCCGGATACCGCTTTGAGCGCGCCCGCGATCTGCGGCGAGACCTTGAAGCGCCCCGGCAGCTTCATTTCCACCTCGGTCTCTAAATCAAGCATAAGAACCAGCGAGACGTCGCCGTCGGCCCCGCCCGGCGCCGCTGTTAACGGCTTTGCCTGCGGCCCGCGGGCTGCGCCGTTCTGAGGCGCGGCTTCCGGCATACTACAGCCGCTTGGCGATGGAATTCGAGCGGTTTGGTATCGCGCACGAAGATGCGCAGGCCCTTTTGTGTTTTGGCGGCGGCGTCATCCAGGGGCTCGGCATGCAGCACGCGGGCACGGATGTCCTCGCCCTGCAATTCCGCCCCCAATTGCAACAGCACCGCCGCCCCCGGCTCCAGCACCTCGCGATATTGCGCGAGCCCTTCGGAGAACAGCACCGCCTCGAAATGCCCGGTCGGATCGGACAGGCCCATGATGCCCATCTTGTTGCCGGTCTTGGTGCGCCGCTCCATACGCGACACCACGGTGGCCGCGACCTTGCCCGCGGTCGCCCCGGTTTTGACCGCGCGCGAGAATTCGGCCCAGGACTGCACCCGGAGCCGCTTCAAGATGGTCGCATAGTCGTCGAGCGGATGGCCGGACAGGAAGAAGCCGATGGCGTCGTATTCACGGCGCAGCCGCTCGGCCGGCAGCCATGGCTCGACCTGCGGCAGCATGATGGTCGGAGCATCTGCGGCGTTGCCGAACATGTCGTTCTGGCCGATGCTCGCGGCCTCATGGCTGCGCTGGCAGGCCGAAAGGATCGCTTCGGCGCCGGCGAACACCCGCGCACGATTTGGATCCAGCGCGTCGAACGCGCCGGCGGCAGCCAAGCTCTCGATCACCCGTTTGTTGATCGCGCGCGGATTGACCCGGGCGGCGAAATCGGCCAGCGACGTGAACACGCCGTTCCTGCGCTCCTCGACGATCAGTTCGACGGCTTGCGGCCCGACGCCCTTGAGCGCGGCGAGCGCGTAATAGATCGTGCAGTGCGCCACCTCGAAGCTGGCGCCGGAGCGGTTGATCGAGGGCGCCTCGACCTTGATGCCAAGCCGTTGCGCCTCTGCGCGAAACTCCGACAATTTGTCGGTGTTGTTGAGGTCGAGCGTCATCGACGCCGCCAAAAACTCGACCGGGTAATGCGCCTTCATGTAGGCGGTGTGATACGACACCAGCGCGTAGGCAGCCGCGTGGCTCTTGTTGAAGCCGTAGTCGGCGAATTTTGCCAACAGTTCGAAAATGGTTTCGGCTTGCGCTTTCGGCACGCCGTTCCTGACCGAGCCCGCGACGAAACCCTCGCGCTGCTTTTCCATCTCGGAGCGGATCTTCTTGCCCATCGCGCGGCGCAACAAATCGGCTTCGCCGAGCGAATAGCCGGCCATCACTTGCGCGATCTGCATCACCTGTTCCTGGTAGATGATGACGCCGAACGTTTCTTTGAGGATCGGCTCGAGCATCGGATGCAGATATTCCGGCTCCTCGTCGCCGTGCTTGCGCGCGCAATAGGTCGGAATGTTGGCCATCGGGCCCGGCCGGTACAGCGCGACCAGCGCGATGATGTCCTCGAAGCGGTCGGGCCGCATGTCGACCAGCGCGCGCCGCATGCCCTGGCTTTCCACCTGGAACACGCCGACCACATCGCCCCGCGCCAGCATCTGGTAGCTTGCGGTATCGTCGAGCGGAAGCGTTGCGAGATCGACGTCGACGCCGCGCCGCTTCAACAGTTTGACGGCGACGTCGAGCACGGTGAGCGTCTTCAGGCCGAGGAAGTCGAATTTGACGAGGCCCGCCGGCTCGACCCATTTCATGTTGAACTGGGTCACCGGCATGTCGGATTTCGGATCGCGGTAGAGCGGCACGAGCTCGCTCAAGGGGCGGTCGCCGATCACGATGCCGGCCGCATGGGTGGATGCATGCCGCGTCAGGCCTTCGAGGCGCTGGGCGATATCGAAGGCGCGCGCGACCACGGGATCTTCGTCGCGGAACGCCTGCAGCTTCGGCTCGCTCTCGATCGCAGCCGCCAGCGTCACCGGCGCGGCCGGATTTTGCGGAACCAGTTTTGTCAGCTTGTCGACCTGCCCGTAGGGCATTTGCAGCACGCGGCCGACGTCGCGCAGCACGCCGCGCGCCTGCAGGGTGCCGAAGGTGATGATCTGCGCCACCTGATCGCGGCCGTAGCGCGCCTGCACGTAGTCGATCACCTCGCCGCGCCGGTCCTGGCAGAAATCGATGTCGAAGTCCGGCATCGACACGCGCTCGGGATTGAGGAAGCGCTCGAACAGCAGACCAAAGCGGATCGGATCGAGATCGGTGATGGTGAGCGCATAGGCGACCAGCGAGCCCGCGCCCGAGCCGCGGCCGGGGCCGACCGGAATGCCTTGCGCCTTCGCCCATTTGATGAAATCGGCGACGATCAGGAAGTAGCCCGCATAGTTCATGCGGGTGATGACGTCGATCTCGAACGCGAGCCGCTCGTGATAGTCCTCCTCTGAGGTCCCCTGCGACAAGCCGTGCACCTTGAGGCGGTTCTTGAGCCCCTCCTCGGCCTGGCGGCGCAACTCCGCGGCTTCGTCGCTCTCCGCAGCACCTGCTCCGACCGTGAAGCGCGGCAGGATCGGCTTCCGCGTCGTCGGCCGGAACGCGCAACGTTCCGCGATCTCGATCGTCGAGGCCAACGCCTCCGGCACGTCGGCGAACAGCACGGCCATTTCGGCGCGGGTCTTGAAACGGTGATCGGCGGTGAGGTGGGCGCGATCGGTCTCGGCGATCAGATGGCCGCCGGCGATGCAGAGCAGCGCGTCATGCGCTTCGTAGTCGTCGGAAGTGGCGAAATACGGCTCGTTGGTCGCAACCAGCGGCAATCCCTTCGCGTAGGCCAGGTCGATCAGTTGGGCCTCGACGCGACGCTCCTTCTCGATGCCGTGGCGCTGCAATTCGACATAGAGGCGATCGCCGAACAGGCTTGCCAGGCGCTCGCAGCGCGTTGCCGCTAACGCCGCATGATCGGCCAGCAGCGCCGCCGAAACCGGCCCGTCCGGACCGCCGGTCAGCGCAATCAAATCCTCGGCGTCATCGCACAGCCAATCGAACTTGATATGCGGGGCCTGGTGGACCGGCGTCTCCAGGAAGGCGCGCGAGTTGAGCCGCATAAGGCTGCGGTAGCCGCGCTCGCGCGCAGCCAACAGCACGATCCGCGCTGGACCCGCGGCCAGCGCATTGCGCGCGTTAGGGTCGTGGTCGCCGAAATCGACCGCAAGCTCGCAGCCGATGATGGGCTGGATGCCGTATCCGGCCATCTTGTCGGAAAATTCCAGCGCCCCGAACATGTTGTCGGTGTCGGTCAGCGCCAACGCCGGCTGCCGGTCGGCTTTTGCGAGCTCGCCGAGCTTGGCGATCTTGATCGAGCCCTTCAGCAGCGAATAGGCCGAATGGACGTGGAGATGGACGAATCCGGCACTCGACATGGGTCGTTTCTGGGGGTTTCCGGCATCAGGGGCGGGAGCGATCTTCGGGCCTAGGCCCGAACTCGCCCCGCAATGGTGGTGCCTCAAGCGAGAGGAGTCCACGCACAACGCGCCGTTGCCGCGCGCTATCAGGCTTTTCCCCAAGCTCACAAGGTAACCCCTCAGAACTGGGGAATAAGCTGCGCCCAGACCGCGATCATCCCGACAAACAGCGTGATCGACGCCAGTGCCGCGGCTTCTTCTACGAAAATCCTCAACATGTTCGCCTCCTGACCTAAAGAACATAAAGGGAACACTGTTCCCATTATGTTCTGAAAGTCAAGGGAGGGAGGAGATGGGTCAGTTTGAAATGTGACCCTTTTGGTTAATCCTGACTTGGAGTTCGGGAAGGCGCCCAGCGCACCGCACATGGAGTTTGGTGGCGGCCCTGCGCGGCTTGGCCCCCAAAGACCTTAATTTCCAGGTTGAGCGCTGCCACTTCAAACTGACCCACTACCCAAGGGAGCAGCTCGAGAGAGCGGCCTCCGGACGACCGGGTGGCTACTCATGCCGGCTTTCGGTCTGGGCGTTCAATAAGTTCGTACGAGGGAACGTGGCTGCTTTCCCACCACGATTCTAGCGCCGCTCCGCAGACCGTGCAGACCGCGTCACCCGTATGCGGTACCAAGAACTTCTCTTCAGTGCGTCTATACTCGGCGCCGCAATTGCATTGAACAATTGTCGCCATCCACGGAATATGCGCCCGGAACCGCCCATTTTCCAGCTCGGAAGTCTGCCACAATCAAACTGACCCGTTTGGGGTAGTGGTCACTTCTTTTTCCCAAAAGCGGGAGCCGACCGCATGTTGGTTGGCTTCCAATCGAAGAAATCATAGCCACCAGACCATGCGTGGACCTCGGCCTTGCAAACCTTGCAGTTGAAACTGCCGGAACGGGTTTCCGAATGCTGCTCTTTTGTCGCAGCGTAATCGATCCCGCAATTGGGGCAGGTGAAATATTCGGTCGTCCATATGCCGCTGGCCATTCCGCAAATATGCCCCTGTTGCTGCCCGGTTCAAGCCGTTATCCCCAGCCACAATTACTGACGCGTTACCGAAGGGTGGGATTGGTGCTGGCCTCAAGTATGGGTCGGTTGACCATCCGGACCAACGCCTCGCGCACGAACGTGAATTGACGCCGGCAAGAAGGACTGGCTGAGGTGTCGGACCAGACTGGAATGCCAGCCGACACGCGAACGGAGCCAAGCCATGCCAAAAGCGCTTGTTGCCTTGCCCGTCGCCGCAATCATTTTGGCGCTTACGCCGATAACCGCGATGGCGCGGGACTTTCCGGTTTGCATCAAGAGCTGTGATTATGGCGGTAGCCACGGCGATTGCAGTTTTGCGAGCTATCAGCAATGCCAGGCGACCGCCTCCGGGCGCCTCGCCTATTGCGACGTCAATCCCTATTTCAACGCAAGCGCGGACGGGCAGTCCGGCCGCACCCACCAATCCCGGAGGAAGTTCTGATGCGCATTCTAGTCTTGGCGATCCCTCTGGTCGCAACGATCGCGGTGGCTGCGCCGGCAAGCGCGCAGACCTACGCACCCGGTTATCCGATCTGCATGCAGGTGTGGGGCCCGATCAACTATTACGATTGTAGCTTCACCTCGCTGCCACAATGCAACCTTTCGGCCTCGGGCCGCCCCGCGCAATGCCTGGTCAATCCTTACCTCGCCAGCGCCGAGCCGCTTGGGCCGATCTATCGGCGCCATCGTCACTACTACTAGCCTCGCCCCGTTATTTGTGCCGCGCCGGCGTGCGCGGGTGAACGCGGCCATCCACTTCTAGACCGGCGTGCAGGTCACCGGAGGATCGCGAGCGGATGAAGCAAGCCGCACCGGGACTGGTGTCCACGGATTGATCCAGTCTCAATAAAAAGCCGGACCGTTATGCAGCAACCACCTGCATAGGGTCCGGCCCGACCGTTGTTGCCCCGGATATTCTGTTGGCAAGAGGTGCCGCCTGTCCATGCTACAAAGCGCGCAACGGACTTCAGATGTTACCCGGATCCTACGAAGTTTCCGTTGAGAGGTTACTTCTTTTTCTTTTTCGCTGACTTCTTCTTTGCCTTCTTCGCTTTCTTGGCCATGTTGCCCTCCGTGATCCCCAAAAGTTCGCTCGATGCAAGTCGGGAATCGACATGCATACGCTTAGACTACACCACAATTGCAAAATTGATACTGCTCGCCTCGAACAAGGTAAACGGCCATCGGATCGTCGTGACTTGCGAACGGACGAAGCTGCGCGTGCTGCACGGACCCAGCGCTCCTTGCCAGATAGAGATGGTAAAAAGTTCTCGTTTGGCTGTCGGCACTGACGCCCGGTTCGCTCTGATGCGATCCCGAAATGCGACGACAGCAATAGGGTCACACAGTCCTTGCCCTGGCTCAGATCCGCGTCGCGGGAACGTGGAGTCGTGTCTTCTCGCTCTCCCCGTTCTTGCGGGGAGAAACACTCCTGCTTGGCTGTTTGAATTGTAAATCTATTCCAATTCGACGATCTGCCCGTCGACCAGCGACACCCGCCGGTCCATCCGGCCGGCCAGCTCCATGTTGTGGGTCGCGATCAGCATCGCGACTCTCGTTGCCTTGACGAGCTGCATCAGCGCCTGGAACACATGGTCGGCGGTGTTCGGATCGAGGTTTCCGGTCGGCTCGTCGGCGAGCAGCGCGCGCGGCGCATTGGCGACCGCACGCGCGAGCGCCACCCGCTGCTGCTCGCCGCCGGAGAGTTCGGCAGGCCGGTGCATGACGCGATCGGCGAGGCCGAGATAGGCGAGGATTTCGGTCGAGCGCTTGATGGTCTCGGACCGTTTGAGGCCGCGGATCATCTGCGGCAGCATGACGTTCTCGAGCGCGGAAAATTCCGGCAGCAGGCGGTGCGATTGATAGACGAAACCGATCTCGGTCCGCCGGATCTGGGTTCGCTCCATGTCCGAGAGTTGCGAAGTCGGCGCGCCCGCGACATAGACTTCGCCCTCGTCAGGGCTTTCAAGCAGGCCCGCGATATGTAACAGCGTCGATTTGCCGGAGCCTGAAGGGGCCACCAGCGCGACCGATTGCCCCGCCCATAGCGCCAGCTTGACGCCATCGAGGATGACCAGCGGCACCTCGCCCTGCATGTACTGGCGCTTTATCTCGTGGAGATAGATGACCGGTACATCTTCCGCCCCCTGCTCCATCAGCCCCTCACTCGTACCGGAGCGCTTCGATGGGATCGAGGCGCGCGGCACGCCACGACGGGTAGAGCGTGGCGAGGAAGGACAGGGTCAGCGCCATGATCACCACCGCGGTGGTCTCGCCGACATCGATCTCGGCCGGCAGGCGCGAGAGGAAGTAGAGCTCCGGCGAGAACAATTCGGTGTTGGTGAGCCAGGACAGAAATTGCCGGATCGATTCGATATTGAGGCAGATGATCAGCCCGACGAAGAATCCGGTGAGCGTTCCGACCACGCCGATCGCAGCACCGGTGATCAGGAATATCCGCATGATCGAGCCTTGCGAGGCGCCCATGGTGCGCAGGATCGCGATGTCCTGGCCCTTGTCCTTCACCAGCATGATCAACCCGGAGACGATGTTGAGCGCCGCCACCAGCACGATCATGGTCAGGATCAGGAACATCACGTTGCGTTCGACCTGAAGCGCGTTGAAGAAGGTCGAGTTGCGCTGCCGCCAGTCCACGAGGAACACCGGCCGGCCGGCGGCTTCCGTCACCGCCTTGCGAAACTCGACGATGCGGTCGGGATTGGTGGTGAACACCTCGATCGCGGTGACGTCGTTGTTGCGGTTGAAATAGGCCTGTGCCTCCGGCAGCGGCATGAACACGAAGCCGGCGTCATATTCCGACATGCCGATCTCGAACACCGCCGTCACCTTGTAGGGCTTGATGCGCGGCGTCGTGCCCATCGGAGTCACCGCGCCGCGCGGCGCCACCAAGGTGACGCTGTCGCCGGCGTGCAGCGACAATTGATCGGCGAGCCGGCGCCCGATCGCGACGCCCTGGCCCTCGTCAAAACCCTCCAGCGTGCCTTGCTTGATGTTCTTGGCGATCGAGGTGAGGTTGTTGAGGTCCTCGGCGCGGATGCCGCGCACGAATACGCCCGAGGCGTTGAAGGGCGAGGATGCCAGTGCCTGGCCGTCCACAACGGGTGCCGCGAGCCGGATGCCCTGGACCTGCGAGATGCGCTCGGCGACGTCCTTCCAGTCGGTCAGCGGCGATTCCAGCGGCTGCACCAGCAGATGACCGTTGAGGCCGAGGATCTTGTCCAGCAGTTCCTTGCGGAAGCCGTTCATCACGGCCATCACGATGATCAGCGTCGCAACGCCGAGCATGATGCCGAGGAAGGAGAAGCCGGCGATGACCGAGATGAATCCTTCCTTGCGGCGCGCCCGCAAATAGCGCCCGGACAGCATCCATTCAAAGGGCGCAAAAGGCGTCGTCTCGATTGGTTGGTTCATGGTCTCATGCATTGTTCGATAATCCCATGATTTGGGGTCAATTGTGGCCGGAATGGCCAGCCAACTACGCCCTCAGTGGATAATATTTATCCAGCGATCTTTGCGACCACATCGGCGTGAGGAAGGCTTTCGCGCGAACCATCGCTGCGCCGCTTGATCTCGATCTTGCCTTCGGCAAGCCCTTTGGGCCCAACCATGATCTGCCAGGGAATGCCGATCAGGTCGGCGGCGGCGAATTTGGCACCGGCGCGTTGGTCGGTGTCGTCGTACAGGACCTCGACACCTCTTGCCGTCAGCTCGCGATAGAGCTTCTCGCAAGCGGCATCGGTATCGGCTGAGCCTTGCTTCAGGTTGAGGATCGTGGCCTTGAACGGTGCGACCGCTTCCGGCCATTTGATGCCGGCGTCGTCATGACAGGCCTCGATGATGGCGCCGACCAGGCGCGAGACGCCGACGCCGTAGGAGCCGCCATGGATCGGCACCTCGGCGCCATCGGGCCCCGCCACCATCGCCTTCATCGTGTCGGAATATTTGGTGCCGAAATAGAAGATCTGGCCGACTTCGATGCCCTTGGTGTGGACCCGCCTGTCGGCAGGCACTTCGCGCTCGAAGCGCGCGGCATCGTGGACATCCTCGGTCGCGGCATAGACCGAGGTCCACTGCTTGATGATCTCCGTGAGATCGCCGTCATAGTCGATGTCCTCGCCAGGCACCGCAAGATCGAGCACGTCGCTGTCGCAGTAGACGCCGGACTCGCCGGTCTCCGCCAGCACGATGAATTCGTGGCTCAGATCGCCGCCGATCGGGCCAGTCTCGGCGCGCATCGGGATCGCCTTGAGCCCCATCCGCGCAAAGGTCCGCAAGTAAGCAACGAACATCTTGTTGTAGGAACGCCGTGCCGCCGCCTCATCGATGTCGAACGAATAGGCGTCCTTCATCAGGAATTCACGGCCGCGCATCACGCCGAAACGCGGGCGCTGCTCGTCGCGAAACTTCCACTGGATGTGATAGAGATTGAGCGGCAGGTTCCTGTACGATTTCACGTAGCTACGGAAAATCTCGGTGATCATTTCCTCATTGGTCGGTCCGAACAACAATTCGCGCTTGTGACGGTCGGTGATGCGCAGCATTTCCGGGCCATAGGCGTCATAGCGCCCGCTCTCGCGCCAGAGATCGGCGAGTTGCAGCGTCGGCATCAACAGTTCCAGCGCGCCGGACCGGTCCTGCTCCTCGCGTACGATCTGCTCGATCTTCTTTAAGACCCGGAAGCCGAGCGGCAGCCAGGCATAGATGCCCGCCGCTTCCTGCCGCATCATGCCGGCGCGCAGCATCAGCCGATGCGACACGATCTCCGCCTCCTTAGGATTCTCTTTCAGGATCGGGAGAAAAAATCGTGACAATCGCATCAGTGCACCAGAGGAATCGGCGGGGAGAGCAGCAGTGAAAGCGGATTAAGGCGGAAAACACAAGGCCGGGATTTAGGAAAAGCCGCTAAGTCAGCGGATTTCCTGACATTTTATCGATCGGCCTGCCGCGCCAAACGCCACGTCATTAGAGCGAGATTATGCCGTTATTTCGCCGGCACGTCGAAATCGTCTTCCAGGGTGATCTTCTGGAACGGGGTCTCGGCCTCGACGCGCATATGCCAGCGGCCGGCAAACGGCAAGACGACGTCCTCGACGTGCCAAAAGCGGTCGGCGCCGAGCGTGGCCTTCAGCGCCAAGGGTTCGATGCCGCGCTCCGGCAGGGTCAGCACCAGCGTTGCTTGCTTGACCGGCAAGAGACTGCCCTCGCCCGACATCAGCTGCAGCACAAAGCTGTCGGTCCCGACCTTGCCGGGCGAGACCAGGACCTGGAACATCGCGCGTTCGGAATGGATGTGGATCGCAAGCGGCGCGTCCGCCGCCACGCCGAAGCAAAACAGCGTGGCGACAATTGCAACGAGAAGCGGACGGCCGGCGCGATGCATCCTGGGTTTCACATCTTCATGCCGGGAGACATCTTCTTCATGTCCATCTTGCCGTCCGTGCTGCCGCTGCCGGCAGGCGCTTGCGCCCCGACGCCCTGCACATCGAGCGACACCGTGACCTTGCCGGCCTTTTCGAATTCGAGCGTGACCGGCAATTTGTCGCCCTGCTTGAGCGGGCCTTTCAGGTCGAACATCATCAGATGATAGCCGCCCGGCGCCAGTTTGACCGTCTTGCCGGGTTCGATCGCAAGCCCCTTCTCGAGCGGGCGCATCGTCATCACGCCATTATTCATGGCCATCTCGTGGACCTCGACTTTGCCGGCGATGTCAGCGGACCCGCCGATCAGCCGGTCCGGTGCAGCGCCCTTGTTTTCGATGGTGAGATAGCCGCCGCCGATCTTGGCCCCGCCCGGCGTGGCGCGGCTCCAGGCCTGAGTGATCACGAGATCGCCGGCCTTGATCTCCTCGGCGCGGAGCGGGGTGGTGAGAAAATTCGCGATCAGGAAAGCGCACGCCGCGGCGCGCGCGACCGACATCAATCCGGGATGTGTGACTGGCATTGCTTTGGTCCTCTTGTTGCTCTTCATTTCTACTTCACGAGGTGAGCGGCGGGATGCAACGTGCCGAGCAGCCCGACGACGGCGAAAATTGCAAGCCCGAGCGCGATCTCGATGGTGCTGTTGCGCATAAGTTGGCGGAGCGCATCAGATTGTCCCATGGTGGCGGATGGCAGCGCGAGCCTCGGCGTCAGCCAGAGGCGGTTGACGGCTGCGAATGCCAGCATGAATGCGAAGATGACGAGTTTGAGGATCAGGATCTGCCCGTATTCGGTGACCAAGAGGCCGTCAAACGAACCGACCAGGATCCAGGAATTGACGATGCCGCTCAGCACGAGGATCGCGACGCTGAGCATGCCCAGCGTCGAAAACCGGCGCGCCGCGTCTTGCCCCAGCACAGCCCCCGGCATGGGAGGAATCTTGCCGATAGCTGCGAGCAAAAGCACCAGCGACATGAGGCCGCCGATCCAGGCCGATGCAGCAAGGACGTGCAGCGCATCGGCCACAAGATGCAGGTTTCCCTCGGCCGCTGGCGTCGATGCGGCATGGCCGGTCCAGGCGATCGCCGCCGCAAAGCCGAGCGCTGTGGCAAGCGCGATCCGCTCGGCCATCGGGAAGCGGTCATACGCAAGACAAGCGGCAAGAACGATCGCGAGCCCGGCGCGAACTTCCGACACCAATCCGAACTGCGTCAAGTTGAGTACGTCTCGCACCGCTCCCGACATTACCGCTTCGCCAACGCTCTCGTCACTTAGCGACATCGTCAGCAACAGCACCCAAATCAACCCGGAGATCGCGGCGACGGCGAGACTGATCCACGCGACGCGCAGCGATGGCGTCCGGAACGTCTTTGCCGCCGCTTCCTGGGAGCGCAAAATAGGGTTCGCCACCACGGCCCGGAACACCAATGTTCCGGTCACAGTCGCGGTCGCCGCGAAATGTACTGCGCGGGTGGCAATCATGGCTCCATTGTCCGCTGCAGCGAAATCCATTCGCCGGCCCCTTACGCTACTGGCCGACCTGAAAGGTGAAGTCGCCGTTGGTCGTGTGGGTGTCCACCGAAAGCACCCGCCAGTTCACGCGGTAGGTCCCACTGCCGCCCGGCCGCAGCGACACCGACATCTGGGTGCCGCTGACGCGGGTCTTGCCGGTATCGACCCGCTCGCCGGCGGCGTTGGTCACGGTGACGGTGCTGAAGGCCGGCTCGAGCTTCTGCGTGAACCAGAGCGTCACTTCGCGCGGAGGTGCAGCGACCTTGTTGCCGACGCGAGGCTCGGCATGATCGAGGAAGGCATGGGCCGTTGCTTCACCGGTCGCGAACAACAGCAACAGGGGGATTATCCCGAACAGAGATGAGCGTCGCATGATCAATTCCTTGCAAAGGGGCTTGCCGGTTGTACCGGACCGCCGAAGATCGGCTTGCCGATGCCGCGCGGGTCGATGTCGTCGAGATATAGGTGCAGTTGCGCGATCACGCCGACATTGCTGCCGCTCTGCCGGTTGATCGGAATCAGCGCCTCGATGGCGAACTGAAAGGTGCTGCCGACCCAGATCACCCCGGGATTGATGGTCCCTGTCGTCAGCGTGCCCGATGTCAGCGTGTTCGCCACCGGTGTTTGCAACGTTGCCTCGACCAGCGGGATCAGGTGATTGATGAATTCCGGCAGGCCGAGATCCACGACCGCGGATTTCAGATAAGGCATGCTGTACTGGATCGTTCCGCCCCAGTTCAGGATGCGCGGATGGAATTCGGTGTCGGCGGTGACATTGCCGCTATCCGCATCGATGCCAAAAGTTGTCGTGAAATTCCGGGCCGGGATCGCGTAGCCGACCTGACCGGTGATCGCGACAGGCCTGATCCATGACAGCGTGTCGGGAAGATCGCCCAGCCCTTTGCCGAAATAGATGTTTGGGATGTAGCTATTGAACGGTTCCGCTCCGACCTCCTTCGCGCCGGTGCCGCCCCACTCGACGCTGACGCCCACCGACATTACGAACTCATGTTCCGGGTTTTTGTAGACACGGTATTTGAAGGTCGTATCGAGGTTCTGGAATCCGTTAGCTCCTGCGACCGTTGGATCCATCGGACCGAGGAAAGTGTAAGTTGAGCCGAACGATATCGCGAAATCCTCCGTGATCCGCTTGGAAAACTCCGCGGAAACATCGCGCTGCCGCACCGGTGGATTGTCGCCCGTGTTGAAGCTGTCGACGGTCGGAAGCGACAGTTCGTCGTTGACGCCGGGGTCGTCGATGCCAATCGTGGCCGGAAAGAAGCGATTGCCGACGATCTCGTGGGCGACGCTTTGATGGAAGGGAACGAGCATGATCGCGAGCCCCGGCAGGCCCGCGCGCCAAAGACGGATAGACATTAAAAATCTCCGCAAAGTTGAGTAGTGAACGCATCGGGGCGGCCAGGGGCCGCCTAGTTCACGTCAACTGCGGAGGGGCGCGGGCCTGGGCGTTGAAACCGGCGCGTGCTCCCGGCAGTTCGGGCGCCTGGTCGCGCCAGACCACCTGCTCGGGCTCCCGGTAGGGCGCCGCAACCGCCACTTGTTGCGGCGTATCGATGGCTGCGGCGGCCTGTGCGATGCAGCAGATCGCGCAGGCGCCGTTATGGGCGCGGTGGTCGCCGCCCTGATCGCTCTGCGCAGGGGTGGAGGCCGAATTGTCATGACAGATGAAAGCAGACCCAAAGGCCGAGCCTAGGGGATCGGAGGCCGCGATGCTGGCGGCCCAGCAGGCGGCGATCGGCGCCAGGATCTGCACCGTCAGTGCGATCAGGACGATCGGTAGAAATTTTTGCAGCCGCCGGCGCATCAGGAGAGCCCACCTGCTTTCCGAATAACTTATAGGCATGAACTAGTCGAGGTCGCCTGCCCGCCGATCTTGCGATTGCGCGGCCGATGTGGCGAATTTGTTTTTGCTATTGGCCAGAATAACCGGCCGCATCAGGGGTTTTGCACCTTCCGAAATGCCCCTACCCCAATACCCGAAGCCAACAACCGCGACTGCGCCGTTGGCCAAATTCCAATCATTTCGCAGGTTGCTGTAATTTTGAACAATCGTTGCCGAAAATGGTGACAAGACGAAGAAGATGGTCTAGGAGTGCGGGCTCAGGCTGGCCGAAAGGTCGAAGTCTGGTGGTCCAAGTCTCGGGAGGAGCCCTGACGCGCACAAGCAGCGTCGCCCCGTCAATCAAGATCAAATCCAAATTTGCGGGAAAATAGGGTCGACACAATTTTTGGAGCAGGGCTTAACCGCCCTGCTCTTTTTTATTTCATCTGTTTTTTCATCTATCCGGCGCGCGAAGCGATGGCACCAACCAATCCGATCCAGCAAAGCTTTGAGCTTGCTTCCGAGCGCTGCGAGGATTTGACGCCGCTGGTCTATCGCCGACTGTTCGACGAACATCCAGAGGCTGTGGCGATGTTCCGAAGCGAGGGAAGCGAACTCGTCAAGGGCTCGATGCTGGCGCTGACGATCGAGGCGATCCTGGATTTTGCCGGCGAGCGCTCAGGACATTTCCGCATGATCGAGTGCGAAGTGACGTCGCACGATGCCTACGGCACGCCGCGCGATTTGTTCGTCGCGTTCTTCGGTGTGATCGCAGCGACGCTGCGCGAGCTGTTGAACGCCGACTGGTCGCCGGAGATCGATCAGGCGTGGCAGCAATTGCTCGGCGAGATCGCAAGCGTCGTCGCACGCAGCGAGGACTAGCTGAGCCTAAAACGATTCCCGCTCGAGGAAATTCGATCCGATGTCGGCCTTCTTCTTGACCGGATCGTAGTCGCAATAGACGCTGTCGGCGACCAGCGTGTAGCTCGCAATCACCGTATCCTTGTTGAGCTTGACCGAATTCAACCCGATCACCGCGGTCTGCTTGGCATCGTTCCATTTGAACGGCGTCGAGCTCTTGGCCTTTTCGCAGGCCGCAACCGCTTCGGCAAAGACGTAGCTTTCAACGAACGCCTTCACGGTGCGAAGCTGAATCGCCATTCTCCAGTCGATGTAGAAGGCAACGCCAAGTGCGGCGACCAGCAGGACGAAAAACCCGAGTGTTATTCTCTGAAAATTCATTTCTCTCCCCGGTCCAAGCAGTTGCAAGCCTGGCGCAATCCAAGACTAGAACGGCATCCCCATCAGCTTCGACAGCCGCTCGATATTGAGATAGCCCGCATTATAGGCGAGCACTCCGAGAGTGAAAATCACCGCCGAGATCAATGTGGTCCAGATCAGCTTGGCTGCCATCCGGCTTGCAATCGGCGCGCCTGGATCGGTGCCGGGCGCGCCCTCGCCGGTTTCGTGCTGGCTGCGCACGCCGAACGGCAGCGTCACAAACAGGGTGACCCACCACAGCACGAAGTAGATCGCAAACGCGGTTGAGATCGTGTAGGCCATTTGGCGTCACGCCTGCTCGATTTCGACCAGCGCGCCGGAAAAATCCTTCGGATGCAAGAACAACACCGGCTTGCCGTGCGCACCGATCTTCGGCGTGCCGTCGCCGAGCACGCGCGCGCCCTCTCTGATCAGGATATCGCGCGAGGCGATGATGTCGGACACCTCATAGCAGATGTGATGGATGCCGCCGTCGGCATTGCGCTCAAGAAATTTTGCGATCGGCGAATCCGCGCCGAGCGGCTGGATGAATTCGATCTTGGTGTTCGGCAGCGTCACGAATACCGTGATCACGCCATGCTCCGGCAGCGGCACTGCCGGCGAGATTTCGGCGTTAAAGCCCGCGCCATAAATTTTGGCAGCCTTCTCGGCGTCCTTGACCGCGATCGCGACGTGATTGAGCCGGCCGAGCATCGTCTTCTCCCGTCGTTTGATTCTAGAGCATGATCCGGAAAAGTGGATACCGGTTTTCCCTCGCGACAAACGCGGAACGCGTTTGCGCGGAGATCATGCTCAAACAAAAAGATAGAACGGGATGACGATTCGAGGAAAAGTCATCACGCTCTAGACCGTCAGAACGTGAACCAGGCAGAGCGGCTTCTTGCCCCACTGCTCGTTGAGGACGGCGCGCACCGCCCGGCGAACCGATTCGGCAAGCGCGTCCGGATCGCGCCGTCGCACCCGCGGCAGGCCCTCGACCGTCGATACCACCACATCGAACACGATGTCATCGAGTTCCTCGCCGGTGGTATTTTTTTCGGGAATGCCGACGAGATCAACCTCGGGATCGTCGGCGAGCTCGCCTTTTTCGGTCATGGCGATGGCGACAAAAGCGCAGCCGGCAAAGCCCATCCGCCGTCGCTCGACCACGGCGCGCGATTTGGCGTCCTCCAGGATGGTTCCGTCCTTGTAAAGACGACCCGCGGGCAGCTCGTCGATGATGCCAGGGTCGCCGGGACCAAGTTTTACAAGATCGCCGTTGCGGCAGGTCACGACCTTCGGCACGCCGGCAGCGCGCGCCAGTTTGGCATGCTCGAACAGATGCAGCGCCTCGCCATGGACCGGGATCAGGAGCTGCGGGCGGGTCCAGGCGATGATATCGCGAAGCTCGTCGCGGCGCGGATGGCCGGACACATGCACCAGATGCGTTCGATCGGTGATGACCTCGACGCCCTGCGCGATCAGGCCGTTGATGATGCCGCCCACCGCCTTCTCGTTGCCGGGAATGGTGCGCGAGGAAAAGATCACGCTATCGCCCCTGTTGAGCGTCACCTGCGGATGGTCGTCATTGGCGATCCGCGCCAGCGCCGCACGTGGCTCGCCCTGGCTTCCCGTGCACAGCGCCAGCACCTTGTCCGGCGGGAAATGGCCGTAGAGATCAGGCCCGCGGAAATTCTGCACGCCATCGAGATGGCCGGTTTCGCGCGCTACCTGCACCACCCGCTCCATCGCCCGTCCGATCACGACGACCTCCCGGTCGGCAGCCCTGGCGGCGTCCGCAACGGCGCGTACCCGCGCGACGTTGGAGGCAAAGGTCGTCACCGCGACGCGGCCCTTGGCCGACTTCACCAGCTCCGCGATGGTCTTTGCAACTTCGGCCTCCGACGGCGAGCGCCCGTCGCGCACCGCATTGGTGGAATCGCCGACCAGCGCCAGCACGCCGGCATCGCCGAGTTCACGCAGCCGCCGTTCGTCGGTCGGCGGCCCAATGATCGGGGTCGGATCGATCTTCCAGTCGCCGGTGTGCAGCACCGTGCCGACTTCGGTGTGGATCGCGAGCGCATGCGATTCCGGGATCGAATGCGCAACCGGGATGAATTCGACACTGAACGGCCCGATGTCGATCCGGCCGCCCGATCGCACCACCGTGATCGGGATTTTCGGCGGATTTCGCTCGGAGGCGCATTTGGCTTCGAACAACGCGGCGCTGAATTTGGTGGCATAGATCGGGCATTTCAGCTTCGGCCAGAGGTCGATGATGGCGCCGAAATGGTCTTCATGGGCGTGCGTCAGCACGAGCCCGACGAGGTTCTTGCGCTCTTTCTCGAGAAAGCGGATATCCGGCATGATCAGATCGATGCCGGGCAAATGCTCTTCGTCGCCGAAGGAAACGCCGAGATCGACCGCGAGCCAGGAGCGCTGATGTCGGTTGCCGAGCCCATAGATCGACAGGTTCATGCCGATCTCGCCGACGCCGCCGAGCGGCGCAAACACCAGCTCGTCGGGCCGCGCCATCAGGCCGCTCCTGTGGAGGCCGCTGATCCGAAATAGACGTCGCCGGCGGTGATCGGTAGCCGCGCGCCGGCTATTGTCCGCACTACCATGCAGCCTTGTTCATCGAGGGTGTCAAACGTGCCTTCGATGGTCGCGCCGCCCGACTTGATCGAAACCGCCTGTCCAAGGCCTGCGGCGCGCGCCAGCCATAATTTCCGGATCTCACCGAAACCGCGACCGTTATCCCAGATGCCGCGGAATTCCGCCCACCCGTCCGAGAGCGCCGCGAACAGCTCTTCGGCGCCGACCTGGACGCCAAGTGCCGCGAGCGAGGTCGCCGGCGTCGGCGTGCCCTGCGGTGCTGCGACGACATTGGTGCCGATGCCGACGACGACCGCGAGGCGATCGCCCGGGATGGCCTCGGCCTCCAGCAAAATGCCGGCGAGCTTTTGCTTCCCGGCCAGCACGTCATTGGGCCACTTCAGCGAGAAATTCAGATCGTCCGATCCGGCCGAACGCAGCGAAGCTTCAACGCTCAGCTTTCGCAGCGCCGATTCAAGGGCAAGGCCGGCGGCAAATCCCAGCGTCGCCGCGACCGCGGGCGAAACGTCCGATACTTCCAAAATGCTGCTCGCAAGATTACCGCGCGGCGCGATCCAGGCACGGTGCCGCCGCCCGCGCCCCGCGGTCTGTTCAGAAGTCACGAACCATAGCGGCCCGCGCTCGCCCTCGCGCGCCCGCGACATCGCCTCCGCATTGGTTGAGCCGATCGAATCGAAAGCTGCGAGCCGGTAACCCGCCGATAGGGCGCGAGGACCGAGGGTGAAAGCCATTTAAAATAGAGCCATCTAGAATAATGACTTCGCGGCTGCTGTCGCGACGCTGACCAGCGGCCCCGGATAGGCAAAGAAGAAGATGTTGAAGAGACCGGCCACCGCCAACACCGTGCGCAGTTCCATGCGCATCGGATCGAGCTTTTCGAGCGGTTCGTCGAAATACATCACCTTGATGATGGTGAGGTAGTAGAACGCGCCCACCACGCTCGTCAGCACGCCGATGACCGCTAGCGTGAACAGGCCGGCCTTGATTGCGGCCACGAACACATACCATTTCGCAAAAAAGCCGGCGAGCGGCGGGATGCCAGCGAGCGAGAATAACAGCATGGCAAAGAAGAAAGCGATCAGCGGATTGGTGCGCGAGAGGCCTGCGAGATCGCTGATCTGCTCCACCGCCTGTCCGTTGCGCTTCATGGCGAGGATGATGGCAAACGACCCAAGCGTCATCGCCACATAGATCGTGATATAGACCAGCACGCCCTGGGCGCCCTCGACGGTGCCGGCGGCAAGGCCGACCAGCGCAAATCCCATATGACCGATCGACGAATAGGCCATCAGGCGCTTGATGTTCCTTTGCCCGATCGCAGCAAATGAACCGAGCGCCATCGAGGCGATCGCCACGAACACGATGATCTGCTGCCATTGCGGGACGATGCCCGGAAAGGCGGTTAGCGCCACCCGCGTGAATACCGCGAGCGCCGCGACCTTGGGCGCGGAGGCAAAGAATGCGGTGACCGGCGTCGGCGCGCCCTCATAGACGTCGGGCGTCCACATATGGAACGGCACCGCGGAGACCTTGAAGCACAGCCCGGCCAGCAGGAACACCAGGCCGAACACGATCCCGACGCTGCCGGTCTTTACGGAAGCGGCGATGCCGGCAAAACTGACGGTGCCGGTAAAGCCATAGATCAGGGAGGCGCCATAGAGCAGCATGCCCGACGACAGCGCTCCCAGCACGAAATACTTCAGCCCGGCCTCGGTCGATTTCGCATTGTCGCGGTTGCTGGCGGCGACCACGTAGAGCGCAAGCGACATCAGCTCGAGCCCGAGATAGAGCATGATGAGATCACCCGCCGAGATCAGCACCATCATGCCGAGCGTCGAAAGCAGCACCAGGATCGAATATTCGAAGATGCGCCGCGACGGATCGGACAGGAATTCCGCCGACAAAATCAGCGTCGCCGCCGAGCCGATCAGCGCCAGGATTTTCAGGAACCGGGCGAAATCGTCGACAATGAAGCTGCCGGCAAAGGTCGTGAGTTTTCCTGCCGGCAGCATCCATTCCAGCACGCCGGTGAGGACCAACAGGCAGATCGCAAGCGCAGTAACGAGCCTGGTCGTGCCCTGCCCGCGATAGGCGCCGACCATCAGCAGCACCATGGCACCCAGGGCCAGCACCAGCTCCGGCAACACCGGCTGCAATGGATAACCTGCACTCTCAAAAGTCATGGCGCGTTGTCCTAACCTAGAGTCTCGGTTCTGATTTGGATCAGAACCGAGGCTCTATTCTCCTTTTTGACGCGTTTTCTTCACGCGAACCGGATTCCACTTCGCTCGAAAACGCTTTGCAGCGCTCATTGCAGCAGCGCGGCCGCTTTCACGGCAGTGACCGCGGTGTTGTAATTGGTGACGAGTTGCTGCACCGAAGCCGCCGACATGTCGAGCACCGGCTTCGGGTAGACGCCGAACAGGATGGTCAGCGCCACCAGCGGGAACAGCGTGAGGCACTCCCGGACCGTCAGATCCTTGATGCTCATCAGCGACGGCTTCACCAGCGCGCCGAAAATCACCTTGCGATAAAGCCACAGTGCGTAGGCCGCCGACAGGATCACGCCCGTGGTGGCGAACACCGTGGTCGGGATCGAGGTCTTGAAGGTGCCGATCAGCGTCATGAATTCGCCGACGAAGCCGCTCGTGCCAGGCAGCCCGACATTGGCCATGGTGAAGACCATGAACACCAGGGCGTAGAGCGGCATCCGGTTGACCAGCCCGCCATAGGCCGCGATCTCGCGGGTATGCATGCGGTCGTAGACGATGCCGACGCAGAGGAACAGCGCGCCGGAGACGATGCCGTGCGAGACCATCTGGAACACGCCGCCGGCGACGCCCTGCATGGTGCCGGCGAAGATGCCCATGGTGACGAAGCCCATATGGGCGACGGAGGAATAGGCGATCAGCTTCTTGATGTCCTCCTGCATCAGCGCCACCAGCGATGTGTAGATGATGGCGATCACCGAGAGCGAGAAGATCAGCGGCGCGAAATCGTGCGAGGCCAGTGGGAACATCGGCAGCGAGAAGCGCAGGAAACCGTAGCCGCCCATCTTCAGAAGGATCGCGGCGAGGATCACCGAGCCCGCGGTCGGCGCCTCGACATGGGCGTCGGGCAGCCAAGTGTGAACCGGCCACATCGGCATCTTCACCGCAAACGACGCAAAGAACGCGAGCCATGCCCACTTCTGCAGGGACTGTGGCACGGCGGTATGCATCAGGGTCGGGATGTCGGTCGTGCCGGCGTTCCAGTACAGCGCCATGATCGCGAGCAGCATCAAGACCGAGCCGAGCAGCGTATAGAGGAAGAACTTGAACGAAGCGTAGACCCGGCGCGGGCCGCCCCAGACGCCGATGATCAGGAACATCGGGATCAGGCCGCCCTCGAAGAACAGATAGAACAGCACGAGGTCGAGCGCGCAGAAGGTGCCGACCATCAGCGTTTCCAGAAGCAGGAACGCCATCATGTATTCGCGCACGCGCGACGTGATGGATTTCCAGCTCGCGATGATGCAGAACGGCATCAATGCGGTTGTCAGGATCACGAATGGCAGCGAGATGCCGTCGATGCCCATGTGATAGGTGATGCCGGTGGCAAGCCACGAGGCCTTTTCGACGAACTGGAACTCGGTTTGCGTCGAATCGAAACGCCAGATCAGGATCAGCGACACCACGAAGGTGACGAGCGTGGTCCACAGCGCAATCCAGCGCGCGTTGCGGGCGGCGGCCTCGTCGTTGCCGCGCGCCAGCGCATAGAGCAAGATTGCGCCGACCGTCGGCAGGAACGTGACGACAAAGAGAATGGGCCAGGTTGTCATCACTGGCCTCCAAAGCCGAACATGAACCAGGTGATCAGTCCTGCGACCCCGATCAGCATCGCAAAGGCGTAGTGATAGAGATAGCCGGTCTGGATCTTCACCACGTTGCGGGTGACCTTCAGCACCCACGCCGACACGCCATCGGGTCCGAATCCGTCGATCACATAACCATCCCCGTACTTCCACAGGAAGCGGCCGATCCATTTCGCCGGACCGACGAAGATCAGATCGTAGAGCTCGTCAAAATACCATTTGTTGAGCAGGAACTGGTAGAGCATCGGCTGCTGGTTCGCGAGATCTTCGGGCAAGTAAGGCCGGCGGATATAGAAGACGTAAGACACGTACGCGCCTATCGCCATCATCAGCGTCGGCAGCACCTTAATCCACACCGGGATAGCTTCCATGTCTTCGATGATGTGCGGGTGCATTTTCACCGACTTGCGGAAGAACTCCTCCACGCTGCCACCGGCGAACAATTCCTTGAACGGAAGGCCGGCGAAGATCGATCCGGCCGCGAGAACGCCGATCGGAATCAGCATCCAAAGCGGGCTTTCATGCGCGGCTTCATAGTGCTCCGGGTCGTGCGGCTCGCCGAAGAAAGTCTTGAAGATCAGACGCCAAGAATAGAACGACGTCAGTCCCGCCGCGACCACGGTCATCACGAACCCATAGATCGCCAGCGGATTATGCGAGGCGTAGGCGGATTCGATGATCGCGTCCTTGGAGAAATAGCCGGCGGTGAACGGAAACCCCGTCAGCGCCAGCGTGCCGACAACCATCACTGCGAAAGTGTAGGGGATCTTGCGCCACAGCCCACCCATGTTGCGGATGTCCTGCTCGTGATGCATCGCATAGATCACCGAGCCCGAGCCCAGGAACAGCAGCGCCTTGAAGAAGGCATGCGTGAACAGATGGAACATGCCGACGGAATAGGCGCCCGCCCCCATCGCCACGAACATGTAGCCGAGCTGCGAGCAGGTCGAATAGGCCACGATGCGCTTGATGTCGTTCTGCACGAGACCGACGGTGGCGGCGAAGAATGCGGTGGTGGCGCCGAAGAACATCACCACCGCCTGCGCGTTAGGCGCGAGCTCAAACAGCGGTGACAGCCGCGCCACCATGAACACGCCCGCCGTCACCATGGTTGCGGCATGGATCAGCGCGGAGACCGGCGTCGGGCCCTCCATGGCGTCCGGCAACCAAGTGTGCAGCAGAAACTGCGCGGATTTGCCCATCGCGCCCATGAACAGCAGCAGACAGGTCAATGTCAGCGCATCGGCATGCCAGCCCAGGAAATCGATGGTCTTGCCTGATAATCCGGGCGCGCCCGCAAAAATCGTCTCGAAATCGATCGAGCCGATCAGCGCGAAGATCGCGAAAATGCCGAGCGCAAACCCAAAATCGCCGACGCGGTTGACGATGAAGGCCTTGATCGCCGCGGCGTTCGCCGACGGCTTCTGGTACCAGAAGCCGATCAGCAAGTAGCTCATGAGGCCGACGCCTTCCCAGCCGAAGAACAGCTGCACCAGATTGTCGGCGGTCACCAGCATCAGCATCGCGAAGGTGAACAGCGACAGATAGCTGAAGAAACGCGGCCGGTACGGATCCTCGTCCATGTAGCCGATCGAATAAAGGTGCACGAGCGAGGAGATCGTGTTGACCACGACCAGCATGACGGCGGTCAGCGTGTCGACCCGCAGCGACCATATGACTTGCAGGTCGCCCGATGTGATCCAGGGGAACAGCGCAATCCGCGCGTCATGATGCATGAAGCCGACGTCGACCAGCGTCACCCAGGAAAGGCCGGCGGAAATAAACAGCAAACCGGTGGCGATCAATTCGGCCGCGCGCGACCCGGCGGCCGGCGGTTCGACTGCGTGGTCGTCGTGGCCGTGATCGTCATGACCGTTCTCGTCGTGGGCGTCGGCGGCATGAGCCTCCACGCCGTGCGCATCATCATGATGATCGACCTCATCGCCGCTCGGATTGCGGGCATGCGCTCCGAAAATGGAGATCAGGCCGGCGAGAATGGCGCCCAGCAGCGGCAGGAAAACGATCGCCTGAACCATGTTGGGATCAGCCCTTCATCAGATTGACGTTTTCGACCTCGATCGAGCCGCGGTTGCGGAAGTACACCACGAGCACGGCAAGGCCGATCGCGGTTTCCGCGGCGGCCACCGTGAGCACCACCAGCGCAAACACCTGGCCGACGATGTCGCCGAGGAAGGTCGAGAACGCCACCAGGTTGATGTTGACCGCCAACAAAATCAGCTCGATCGACATCAGGATGACGATGATGTTCTTGCGATTGAGGAAGATGCCGAGGATCCCCGTGGTGAACAGGATCGCCCCGACCGCCAGATAATGTCCAAGCCCGATCGTCATCGCACCCACTCCGCGGCGTCCGCATCCTGCAGCCCCTGCCCGGAGACCACCTTGCGCACGGTCATGGCAAGCTCGGGCGTCCGCGCGTTCTGCACGTTGATGTCCTGCCGCTTGACGCTCGCCTTGTGGCGCAAGGTCAGCACGATGGCGCCGATCATCGCGACCAGGAGCACGAGCCCCGCGATCTGGAAGTAGTGGATGTATTTCGTGTAGAGCACGAGCCCCAGCGCTTCGGTGTTGCTGACATTAGCGGGGATCGCCGCCGTGATCGATTTGGCGACACCGGGATTGATGACCCAGCCGCCACCGACCAGCAAGAGTTCCACCATGAACACGCCGCCGATCACCAGACCAATCGGCAGATATTCCAGAAAGCCCTCGCGCAACTCGGTGAAGTCGACATCCAGCATCATGATCACGAACAGGAACAGCGTCGCGACCGCGCCGACATATACGAAAATGAGAACCATCCCTAGAAATTCCGCACCCATCAGCACGAACAGGCCCGACGCGTTGACGAAAGCGAGGATCAGAAACAGCACGGAGTGCACGGGATTGCGCGACACGATCACCATGACGGCAGACGCGACGCAAACGCCGGCAAACAGATAGAAGAACAGCGCGGGAAGGATCATGCCCTCACCTCACCGGTACGGCGCGTCGAGTTCGATCGCTTTCGCAATCTCGCGCTCCCAGCGGTCGCCATTGGCCAGCAATTTCGCCTTGTCATAGTAGAGTTCCTCGCGGGTCTCGGTCGCGAATTCGAAATTCGGTCCCTCGACGATGGCATCGACCGGACAGGCCTCCTGGCACAGGCCGCAATAGATGCATTTCACCATGTCGATGTCGTAACGCACGGTGCGGCGGGTGCCGTCGTTGCGGCGCGGACCGGCCTCGATGGTGATCGCCTGCGCCGGACAGATCGCCTCGCACAGCTTGCAGGCGATGCAGCGTTCTTCGCCGTTGGGATAGCGGCGCAGCACGTGCTCGCCGCGGAAGCGGGGCGAGATCGGTCCCTTCTCGAACGGATAGTTCAGCGTCGGCTTCGGCTGGAAGAAGTAACGCATGGCGAGGAAGAACGCCGAGACGAATTCGGACAACAGCAGCGAGCGGGCCGTGGCGTTGACATTGATACTCATGGCGACCTCATTTCGGCAACCTCATTTCGGCGCGATGTTCGCGAAATGCAGCACGCCGGCGACGATAACCACCATCGCCAGCGACAACGGCAGGAACACTTTCCAGCCGAGCCGCATCAGTTGATCGTAGCGGTAGCGCGGCACGATCGCCTTCGCCATCGCAAACAGGAAGAACATGAAGAATAGTTTCAGCGCGAACCAGATCACACCGGGCACCCAGGTGAACGGCGGCAGCGCCACCGGCGGCAGCCAGCCCCCCAGGAACAGGATCGTCGCCATCGCGCACATCGTGGTGATCGCGACATATTCGCCGAGCATGAACAGAAGATACGGCGTCGAGCCGTATTCGACCATGAAGCCCGCGACCAGCTCGGATTCGGCTTCCACCAGATCGAACGGCGGACGGTTGGTTTCCGCCAGCGCCGAGACGTAGAACACCACGAACATCGGAAACAGCGGCCACACATACCAGTTCAGGATGGTGAGCTGCGGCAGGCCGATCAGGCTCGCGAAGCCGCGGGTGTTCTGCGCCTCCACCACGGACGAAAGGTTGAGCGATCCGGCGCACAACAGCACCGTGATGATGACGAAGCCGATCGAGACCTCGTAGCTGACCATTTGCGCCGCCGAGCGAAGCGCTGCCAGGAACGGATATTTCGAGTTCGACGACCAGCCGGCCATGATGATGCCGTAGATCGACAGCGACGAGATCGCAAAAATGTAGAGCACGCCGACATTGATGTCGGAGATCACCCAGCCGAGATTCATCGGGATCACGGCCCAGGCCGCGAGCGCCAGCACGCAGGACACCAGCGGCGCCAGCAGGAACACGCCCTTGTTGGCGCCGGAGGGGATGATCGGCTCCTTCAGCACGAATTTCAAAAGGTCCGCGAAGGACTGGAACAGGCCCCAGGGCCCGACCACGTTGGGGCCGCGCCTGATCTGCACCGCCGCCCAGATCTTGCGGTCGGCGAGCAGGATATAGGCGATCGCGATCAGGAGCACGACGAGCAACAGCACGCTTTCCGCCACCATGACGATCAGCGGCCACAGGAAACCGGTCCAGAATGCGCTTTCAAAGAATTCCATCAGCTCACACTCACTCCGCTGCCGTCAGCATGTGCCCGGAGGCCAGGCGCGAACATTCCGCCATGACCGCCGAGGCGCGCGCGATCGGATTGGTGAGGTAGTAATCCTCAATCGTGGTCTTGAACGGCGCCTTCTCGAGGCTGCCGCCCTTCCCCGCCAGCGACTTGACGTCAACGGCATTGCCGGCTTCGATCTGGTCGACGCGCGTCAGATGCGGCACCGCTTTGAAGAGAGCCTGGCGCAATGCTTGCAACGAGTTGTAAGATAGCTTCTTGCCTACCACGTCCGACAGCGCGCGGATGATCGCCCAGTCCTCGCGCGCCTCGCCGGGCGGAAATGCCGCGCGGCCCGCGATCTGCACCCTGCCCTCGGTATTGACATAGATGCCGGATTTTTCGGTATAGGCGGCGCCCGGCAGGATCACGTCGGCGCGGTGGGCGCCCTTGTCGCCATGGGTGCCGACATAGACCACGAAGGTGCCGTCCGGCACCTTGATCTCGTCGGCGCCGAGCAGGAACAGCACATCGAGCGTGCCGAACGTCGTCATCTGTGCCGCGCTCAAGCCCCCCGCGCCGGCGCCAAACCCGATATCGAGCGCACCGACACGCGAGGCTACCTCGTGCAGGACGGCAAAGCCGTTCCAAC
Organism: uncultured Alphaproteobacteria bacterium; assembly: GCA_963713785.1. Lineage (GTDB taxonomy): Bacteria > Pseudomonadota > Alphaproteobacteria > Rhizobiales > Xanthobacteraceae > Bradyrhizobium. The sequence goes on along the minus strand of CAVQNB010000001.1, from coordinate 239,861 downwards.
CGTCCTTGATGGCGCCGAAATCGCTGGCGAGTTTTGCGGCAAGCGACAGGATGGCCGCGCCATCATGCCGCGCGATCGCGCCGGCGCCGACCAGCACGATCGGATGTTTTGCATTTTTCAGCACATCGGCGAAGGAATGTTTGCCCGCCGCGAGGTCGGTGAGCGAATCCGTGCCCGCGCCGATATGGTCGTAGTCGTAGGTCAGATCGGTCTTGGCGCCGATCAGCCCGACCTTGAGCTGGCCCGAGCGCCAGCGCTTGCGGATGCGCGCGTTGAGCACCGCTGCCTCACGCCGGGGATTAGAACCGATAATGAGCAGCGCGTCGGCCTGGTCGATGCCGGCAATCGTCGGGTTGAAGAGGTAGGAGGCGCGTCCGGCCTTTGGATCGAAGGCATCGCCGCCCTGCACCGCGAGATTGACCGAACCGAATTTCGCCAGCAGGTCCTTCAGCGCGAACATCTCCTCGACCGCGGCGAGATCACCGGCAATGGCGCCGATCCGCTTGCCGTCGCTGCGGGCGGTCTTTGCGGCGATCGCTTCGAATGCTTCGGACCATGACGCGGCCACGAGCTTGCCGTTCTCGCGGATATAGGGCCGATCGAGCCGCTGCGTGCGCAGGCCGTCGACGACGTGACGGGTCTTGTCGGAAATCCATTCCTCGTTCACGGCCTCGTTGACCCGAGGCAGGATCCGCATCACCTCGCGGCCTCGGGTGTCGACCCGGATCGCCGAGCCGACGCCGTCCATCACGTCGATCGATTGCGTCTTGCCGAGCTCCCATGGCCGTGCCGCAAAAGCGTAGGGTTTTGAGGTCAGCGCGCCCACCGGACAGATATCGACGAGATTGCCCTGCAGCTCGGAAGAAAGCGCGGATTCCAGATAGGTCGTGATCTCCATGTCCTCGCCGCGGCCGGTCGCGCCCATTTCCGGCGTGCCGCAGACTTCTGCGGAGAAGCGCACGCAGCGCGTGCACTGGATGCAGCGGTTCATCGAGGTCTTGACCAGCGCGCCCAGATATTTGTCCTCGACCGCGCGCTTGTTTTCGGCAAAGCGAGAGGCATCGGCGCCATAGCCCATCGCCTGGTCCTGCAGATCGCACTCGCCGCCCTGGTCGCAGATCGGGCAATCCAACGGATGGTTGATCAGCAGAAACTCCATCACGCCTTCGCGCGCCTTCTTCACCATCGGCGAGCGCGTCGAAATCTCCGGCGGCTCGCCCTTGGGCCCCGGACGGCAATCGCGCACGCCCCAGGCGCAGCTTGCGACCGGCTTGGGGCCGCCCTTCACCTCGACCAGACACATCCGGCAATTGCCGGCGATCGACAGCCGCTCGTGATAGCAAAAGCGCGGAATCTCGGCGCCGGCCGCTTCGCAAGCCTGCAGCAGCGTGTACTCCGCGGGGACATCGATCTCTTTGCCGTCGACGATGAGTTTTGTCATGGCACCTACTCCGCCGCCGCGACCATGTGGACGGGATCGCGAACGCCAACGTCATCGATATCGGCCTTGTCCGTATATTCGTCGATCCGCACTTCGATCTCATGACGGAAATGCGCAATCAGGCCCTGGATCGGCCATGCCGCGGCGTCTCCAAGCGCGCAGATGGTGTGGCCCTCGACCTGCTTGGTGACTTCCAGCAGCATGTCGATTTCGCGCTTATGGGCGCGGCCCTCGGCCATGCGGGTCAACACCCGCCACATCCACCCCGTTCCCTCGCGGCACGGCGTACACTGGCCACAGCTCTCGTGTTTGTAGAAATAGGAAATGCGCGCGATCGCCCGAATCAGGTCGGTCGACTTGTCCATGACGATGACGGCGGCGGTTCCAAGGCCCGAGCGCAGCTTGCCGAGGCTGTCGAAATCCATCGGGGTGTCGATGATCAGTTCCGCCGGCACCATGCGCACCGACGAACCGCCGGGGATGACGGCTTTCAGATTGTCCCAGCCGCCGCGGATGCCGCCGCAATGGCGCTCGATCAGCTCGCGGAACGGAATTCCCATGGCCTCTTCGACATTGCAGGGACGCTCGACATGGCCGGAGACGCAGAACAGTTTGGTACCGACATTGTTCGGCCGCCCGATCGCGGCGAACCACGCCGCGCCACGCCGCAAGATATCCGGCGCGACGGCGATCGACTCGACGTTGTTGACGGTGGTCGGGCAACCGTAAAGGCCGACATTGGCCGGAAACGGCGGTTTTAGCCGCGGCTGGCCCTTCTTGCCCTCGAGGCTCTCCAGCAGCGCCGTCTCTTCGCCGCATATATAGGCGCCGGCGCCATGCGTCACGTAAAGGTCGAACGGCCAGCCGTTGACGTTGTCCTTGCCGATCAGCTTCGCCTCATAGGCCTGATCGACCGCCGCCTGCAGATGCTCGCGTTCCCTTATGAATTCGCCGCGCACATAGATGTAGCAGGCATGCGCGCCCATCGCGAAGCTCGCGAGCAGGCAACCCTCGACCAGAAGATGCGGATCGTGCCGCATGATCTCGCGGTCCTTGCAGGTGCCGGGCTCGGATTCGTCGGCATTGACGACGAGGTAGCTCGGCCTGCCGTCGGTGGATTCCTTGGGCATGAACGACCATTTCAGACCGGTCGGGAATCCCGCCCCGCCGCGTCCGCGAAGGCCTGAGGCCTTCATCTCGCTGATGATCCAGTCGCGGCCCTTGTCGATGATCGACTTGGTGCCGTCCCAGGCGCCGCGCTTGCGCGCCCCTTCGAGGCCCCAATCCTGGAGACCGTAGAGGTTCTTGAAGATGCGATCCTTGTCGTCGAGCATGACTTTCAAGCTTCTCCGGTCAGCGGTTGGATTGCACGGTGGCGAGCACGGCGGCGCAAGCGCCGAACGCCAGCATCCACATGAGGCTCGTTTCAAGCGATGCGTTCAGCGCGTAGCGCTGCAGCAGGAAAATGAATGCCGAAGCCGTAAGGCTATGCAAGGCGATATAGCGCCAGTTCTTCATCGCACCGACACTCCCTTGGCCCGACGCCTGCCGTGTCAGATCACGCTTCATGTGGTTTCCTTCAGCGTGGTCGGCCCGGTGATGGGCGCGGAGAACTGGCGGCCGTTCTGTGGTCCTGGCTTCGGCGGCTGGCCGGAGGCAAAGCCGTCGAGCACCTTGCCAAAGCTCTCCTTGGTCAGGTCCTCGTAGGTATCCTTCCAGATCAAGACCATCGGCGCGTTGACGCAGGCGCCGAGACACTCCACCTCCTCCCAACTGAAATCGCCGTCCTTGGAGAGATGGAAGGGATCGTGGTGGATCCGGCTCTGGCAGACTTCGATGATGTCGCCGGCGCCGCGCAAACGGCACGGCGTGGTGCCGCAGACCTGGACATGCGCCTTCTTGCCCACCGGCTCCAACTGGAACATCGTGTAGAAGGTCGCGATCTCCAGCATGCGGATGTAGGGCATCTCGAGCAGATCGGCGACCGCTCGGATCGCCGCTTCCGACACCCAGCCCTCGTGCTGCTCCTGCACCCGCCACAGGATCGCAATCGCGGCCGAGGCCCGACGCCCCGGCGGATATTTGGCGATCTCGTTCTTGGCCCAGGCGAGGTTCTCCTCCGAGAACGTGAAGCTCGCGGGCTGCAATTCCTTCGGTGCTAGGCGGCGGACGGACATTCGTTCAGTCTCTCATTGCATGCGGCGCGTGGCGTTCGCGTTCAGGGCGTTGATCCGGTCCTGCCAGAACGCGCTCGCGGTGCCGAAAACGTTGTAACCGACATGGCTGGAAACCTTGATGCGGTCGAGGATCGACAGCTCGTTCACCGTTTCCATCCGGTTGCTGCGGGGATCATAGACGATCAGCTCCATCGGCGTCTGCTCAAGAATATAGCGCGATACCGTGTGATCGGGGTCGTTGCCATGCTCTTCGCATATCAGCACGCTGTCGGCCTGCAACAGCCGCGCGCCGCCCTTGATCGCCTCGATCTCGACGCCTTCGACGTCGAGCTTGATCAGAAATTTCTTGCTCGCCGATAGTTTGCCGTCGTCGATGAGATTGTCGAGCGCGATGATCGGCACTTCCTCGCCGTCTGCGGGATTGCCGGCGATGCTGAACGCTTCATGCTTGGTGCCGGCAAGGCGCGCGCTGCCGCGTGCCGCGCCGATTGCGCATTTCATCGGCTCGAAGCGATTGCCGTTGATCCTGGCATTGTTCGTGAGCTTGGCGAAATTCTGCGACGACGGCTCGATCGCGATCGCCTTGTGCGAACCGAACGGTGTGCTCGAGACCAGAACCGACCAATAGCCGTAATTGGCGCCGCAATCGAGCAGCATGTAGTCGACATCGGCGGAGTGGCGAAACAACAGCTCCAGCTCGTCCTCATAGTGATAGGAGCGGTTGAGCAACTTGCTCCAGTAGCCATCGCCGTAGGGGAATTCGAATGTGGCATCCGCGTTGAGCTTGATGGCAATGTTGCGTTCAGGCAGCGTCTTGCGCAACAGATTGGCGCAGCCGTTATAGCCGCGATGCGAGAAGTGCGAGGAGATCTTCGAGCCGGTCGCCAGCGCCAGCGCAGCGGTCCGTTCCCACGCATTTGCGCCCTCGAGCACGCCGGTCGACCGGTCGAACTGTATCGGCGGCAACGCGATCACCGATCGACCTCTCCGAACACGATATCGAGCGAGCCCAGGATCGCGGAGACGTCGGCCAGCAAATGGCCACGGCAGATGAAGTCCATCGCTTGCAGATGCGCAAAGCCGGGCGCGCGGATCTTGCATTTGTAGGGCTTGTTTGAGCCGTCGGCCACGAGGTAGACGCCAAACTCGCCCTTGGGCGCCTCGACTGCGGCATAGACCTCGCCGGCCGGGACGTGGAAGCCTTCGGTATAGAGCTTGAAATGATGGATCAGCGCTTCCATCGAGCGCTTCATCTCGGCACGGCGCGGCGGGAAAATCTTGTTGTCCTGGACCGCGACCGGTCCCTGCCCGTCGCTCGCGCGCAGTTTCTGGATGCACTGCTTCATGATACGCACGGACTGGCGCATCTCCTCCATGCGGATGCAGTAGCGGTCGTAGCAATCGCCGTTCTTGCCGATCGGAATATCGAAATCCATCTCGGCATAGCACTCGTAAGGCTGCGCCTTGCGCAGGTCCCACGCCGCGCCCGAGCCGCGCACCATCACGCCGGAAAATCCCCATTCCCAGGCCTGCTGCAGCGTCACCACGCCGATGTCGACGTTGCGCTGCTTGAAGATGCGGTTTCCGGTGAGCAGCCGCTCCAGGTCGGCGACGACGCCCAGGAACGGGTCGCACCACGCCTCGATATCGTCGATCAATTTCTGCGGCAGGTCCTGACGCACGCCGCCGATGCGGAAATAAGCCGCGTGCATGCGCGAGCCCGAGGCGCGCTCATAAAACACCATCAGCTTTTCGCGCTCTTCAAAACCCCACAAGGGCGGGGTCAGCGCGCCGACATCCATCGCTTGCGTCGTGACGTTGAGCAGATGCGACAGGATGCGTCCGATCTCGCAATAGAGCACGCGGATCAATTGCCCGCGGCGCGGCACCTCGATGCCGAGCAGCTTTTCCGCCGCCAGACAAAACGCATGCTCCTGGTTCATCGGCGCGACATAGTCGAGCCGGTCGAAATACGGGATCGCCTGCAAATAGGTCTTGTGCTCGATCAGCTTTTCGGTGCCGCGATGCAAGAGGCCGATATGCGGATCGACGCGGGCGACGACTTCGCCGTCGAGTTCCAAGACAAGACGAAGAACGCCGTGCGCGGCCGGATGCTGCGGCCCGAAGTTGATGGTAAAATTACGAAGGTTTTGGCTTTGCTCGTTCATGATCAGACTTTCGGGCCCGCCTTCTCATCGCCGGGCAGCACCGGATAGTCCGCCCCTTCCCATGGCGACAGAAAATCGAATTTGCGGAATTCCTGATTGAGGCGGACCGGCTCGTAGAGCACCCGCTTCTCCTGGTCGTCGTAGCGCACCTCGACGAAGCCGGTGAGCGGGAAATCCTTGCGCAGCGGATGGCCGTCGAATCCGTAGTCGGTGAGCAGCCGCCGCATGTCGGGATGACCGGTGAAGATCACGCCATAGAGATCGTAGGTCTCGCGCTCGAACCAGTCGGCGCCGGGAAATACGTCGATGATCGACGGCACCTGCGTGGTCTCGTCGGCTTCGGCGCGCAAACGAATGCGCGCATTCAGTGTCGGCGACAACAGATGATAGACCACGTCAAAGCGCTTCTCGCGGCCGGGATAGTCCACCGCGGTGATGTCGGTCAGGTTGACGAAGCGGCAATTGGCGTCGTCGCGCAGGAACTTGACGACATCGACGATCTTCCCGGCATGCACAGCCACTGTCAGCTGGTTAAATGCGATCTTGTGATCGATCGCCGCGCCCGGAAGCGCGCTAACGATCGTCTGCCCCAAGGCGTCGAGCTTGCCGTCGTCCATGACGTAAAAACCTTAGCGTTCGATGGTACCGGTGCGCCGGATCTTCTTCTGCAGCAGCAGGATGCCGTAGAGCAGCGCTTCCGCGGTCGGCGGGCAACCGGGCACGTAGACGTCGATCGGCACGATGCGGTCGCAGCCGCGCACGACCGAGTAGGAATAGTGATAGTAGCCGCCGCCATTGGCGCACGAGCCCATCGAAATCACGTAACGCGGTTCCGGCATCTGGTCGTAGACCTTGCGCAACGCCGGCGCCATCTTGTTGGTCAAGGTCCCCGCGACGATCATCACATCCGACTGGCGCGGCGAGGCGCGCGGCGCGAAGCCGAAACGCTCGACGTCGTAGCGCGGCATCGACACCTGCATCATCTCGACCGCGCAGCATGCGAGGCCGAACGTCATCCACATCAGCGATCCGGTGCGCGCCCAGGTGATCAAATCGTCGGCGGCTGCGACGAAAAAGCCCTTGTCGGACAATTCATGATTGACCTCGAGAAAATACGGGTCGCTGGCGCCAACCGGCATGCCGGTCGATGGATCGAGAATGCCGGTCGCGGCCGGCGCGATCACCGGACCCGACGTTCTGGTTGCGGCGGTAGGGCTCAATCCCATTCGAGCGCGCCTTTCTTCCATTCATAGGCAAAGCCAACCGTCAGCACGCCCAGGAACACCACCATCGACCAGAAGCCCGTCGCGCCCAGCTTGCCGAACGCCACCGCCCACGGGAACAGGAAGGCCACTTCGAGGTCGAAGATGATGAAGAGGATCGCGACCAGATAGAAGCGGACGTCGAACTTCATTCGGGCGTCGTCGAAGGCGTTGAATCCGCATTCATAGGCAGAGAGCTTTTCCGGATCCGGCTGCTGGAACGCGACCAGGAACGGGGCGATCAGCAGCACCAGCCCGATCAGGCCGGCGACGGCGATAAACACCACCAGTGGAAGATAATTCTGCAGGATGCCGGTCATCGGCGATCGCCTTTTCCTGCGGTTTCGGAGGGTCCGCAGATTCGTTGATTTGGAATTATTCTGAGGCTTAGCGCAGCGCACCAAAGGGCGCAAGACAAGCTATTTTGACGGTGTCGGCGGCTTGGGAAAACCCAAAAGACGCGCAGTTTGCGCCATTGCCGCCGCCCGGAACGGATGTCTTCCCTGCGCTGGTTTGCGCCAGCCCAGGCTACCTCAGCCGAGCTCTTTTTCGGCGGCCAGCATCTGTGCAGCCTTGCTGGTCAGGCGGTCGATATGCCCGAGCAATAGCGCAACATCGGCCTCGTCCAGCTGTTGCAGCAAGCGCTGATTGCGTTCCTTGGCGCCGGCCACGATCATGTCATGGGCGGCAAGCCCGGACCGGGTCAACGCGACCAGAACCTCCCGGTTATCCTTCGGGTTGATCGCTTTCGAAACCAGCTTGCGCGCCACCAGTTCGGCGAGTGCCCGGCTGATCTGCCCCTTGTCCATGCCAACCGCCTCGGCAAGGCTGATGACGCTCATCGGCGGCCGGCGCCCCAGCGACGCGACGAGGCCAAATTCCACCGAGGAAAGCCCCGCCAGGCGCTTGTAGCGCAGGATCGCCCCCCGCTTGAGCAGGTTGGCGAGCACGATCAGCCGCGACGACATCATCGCCGTGATCGGCGCAAGCTCGGCGTCCACGGCACTCGCCCGCGACCGTCGCGGGTTCTTTCAGCTTCTGGTTCATGGCTCGTCTGCGCCTGCGGCTTTTAAGGCGATCGTTGACATTGTCATCGATCTACCGTTCTCTTGGCCAAAGAGTTCAAACAAGCGCGGCGCCAAGCCGCGATGGGAGGAAGAAGCGATGAACATCAGCCAGCGCGATCGCGATCTCGGCACCGCCTATGCGATGAGGCCATCGACTACCCGCACCGAACTGACCGCGGTCGGTCGCGGCACGCCGATGGGGGAACTGCTGCGCCGCTACTGGCACCCGATCGGGCTCGCGCACGACGCCGCCGATGTGCCTCGAAAAGTCCGCGCGCTGGGCGAGGATCTGATCCTGTTCCGCGACAAGCATGGCCGCGCCGGCCTGCTGCACGCGCGCTGCTGCCATCGCGGCACCACGCTCTACTACGGCAAGGTCGAGGAAGACGGCATCCGCTGCTGCTACCACGGCTGGAAATTCGACACCGAAGGCCATTGCCTCGAGCAGCCCTGCGAGCCCGAGGGCGGCCAGTTCAAGGACAAGGTGCGCCAGCCCTGGTACCCGGTTCGAGGAACGCTACGGGCTGATCTTCGCCTATATGGGACCGGCTCGAGAAAAAGCCGGTGCTGCCGCGCTACGAGTGCCTGGAAAAGATGGACGACGGCGAATTCGTCGAGGCCGACGACAGCTCGATCGGCGGCGGCGGGCCGGCCGTCATCCCCTGCAACTGGCTGCAGCATTTCGAGAACGTGGTCGACCCCTACCACGTGCCGGTGCTGCACGGCTCGTTCAGCGGGCCGCAATTCACCAACATGATGGCCTCGATGCCCGAGGTGAAGTTCGAGATGTCGCCGCGCGGCGTCACCGTGCGCTCGATCCGCAACCAGGACGACGGCAAGATGTTCTACCGGGTGACCGAAGCCGCCCTCCCCACCCTGCGCGTCGTGCCCAATCCGCGGGTCGCGCAATTCGCCCGCGTCGAGTTGATCGGCTGGACGCTGCCGATCGACGACACTTCGTTCCGCATCTATGTCGCCGGCCGGGTCAAGAAGTCGCGGCGATATCGGGCGGATGCGCTCGAAATTCAACGGCAAGTTCTGGTGGGACATGACCGAGCAGGAACACCAGCAATTCCCCGGCGACTACGAGGCGCAGGTCGGCCAGGGGCCGGTGACGCTGCATTCCGAAGAGCATTTCGGCCAGAGCGACCGCGGCATCCTGATGATCCGGCGGATGCTGAGCGATCAGCTCGAGGCCATGGCGGCGGGGCGCGATCCGATCGGCGTCTCGTTCGATCCAGGCCGCGCCGCCGGTCGAATTCGAGGCGGGGAATTTCATTCGCGAGGCGTGAACGAGCGCGGCTCGATCCAGAAAAGAATTTCGGGGGGAAACCATGGTCGATGCTCGCGCCGCAGGCGGCCGCGCAAGCGGACGCAGCCTGCAAGGCCGTCGACGCGGCGATACTACGTGCTCGCGACTGCTTGACCGTCGTCTACGCGCTGAATTTCCTCGACCGCACCATCTTCAACGTCCTGATCGAGCCGATCAAAAAGGAATTCGTCGCTCAGCGACACCACCATGGGCCTGCTCGCGGGTTTCGGCTTCGTGTTGTTTTATTCGCTGCTCGGCATTCCGATCGCGCGCCTCGCCGACCGGCTCAACCGGCGCAACATCGTTGCAATCGCCTTTGCGTTCTGGAGCGCGATGACGTTTCTGTGCGGCATGGCCTCGAGCGTGACGACGCTGGCGCTGGCGCGGATCGGCGTCGGCATCGGCGAGTCCGCCGGCACGCCGGCCTCGCAATCGATGGTCGCCGATCTCTTCGACAAGAACGAGCGCCCGCGCGCGCTTGGCGTCTACGCGATCGGCACCTATCTCGGCGTATTCCTCGGCTATTTCATCGGCGGCTATGTCAATCAGCACTACGGCTGGCGGATGGCGTTCTTCTCGGCCGGCCTGCCCGGTATCGCGCTGGCCGCGCTGCTGTGGCTGACGATCTCAGAACCCGGGCGAGGCGCGATGGCGGAGAGCTTTGCGCCCGAGCCGATCGGGCCGACGCTTCGCTTTCTCGCCTCGCAACGGACCTTCGTCATCGTGCTGATCGGCTTTTGCCTGACGACCTACACCAATTACGCGACCGCGGCCTGGATCCCGCCGTTCCTGGCGCGGGTGCATCATCTGGGCAGTGCCGAGATCGGCACCTATGCCGGCACCTTCAAGGGCCTGTTCGGAATGGCGGGTACGCTGATCGGCGGCCTCATGGTGGCGCAGATCGCCGCCGCGACGATCGCTGGAAACTCTGGGCGCCGGCGATCACGTCGGGCCTCGCCGGACCGGTGTTCGCGGTCTGCATGCTGACGCCGGATTTTGCGACCATGGTCGCAGCGCTGGCGGCGACCTCGTTCCTGGTCGGCTTTCACTTCGGCCCGATCTTTGCGATCGCGCAGACGGTGGCGAGACCGAGCATGCGGGCGCTGGCCTCGGCGATTGTGCTATTGACGGCGACCTGTTTCGGCCAGGGCGTCGGCCCGCTCGCGGTCGGCATGATCAACGACGCGCTGAAGAGCGCCTATGGCAATGACGCCGTGCGCTATTCGCTGCTGTCGGCCGCGGTCACCACCTCGCTCGGCGCGCTATTGTTCGTGTGGGCGGCGCGGTCCATTCGAGCCGACATCCAACGGGCGGCGTGAAATCAGGCGGCCGTGACCGCAACGAACAGGCGCCTGGCGTCATGCGTATTTTTCTTTACCTCCCAGTGCGTTAGCCGCACTTATTGCGAGTTTCCACCGAACCGCCCGGCGCCGCAAGCTGGGCGGTGAAACCGGTTCCGGCGCGGGATGAAACCATTTTGGGGAACCCACGAAACCGGCCTGAAACAGAGCTGGCGTAAGCCTCTACCAAGACAAGGCGTTTCAGACGCTGGGAGGCTTCGAGATGAACCACTCAATTCACTCCGCAGACCGTGCGACGCACCTCAAGATCGTGGTGGTGGCGCTGGTGGCCGGCATCGCGGTGGCAGCCTTCGGTATCGCCGCACGCTCCAATGTTGATTACAGCCAGTCCGCCCAGGTCATCAAAGCCGGCAAGCCGGTGGCGGTCACGAGCTCCGGATCGTCGACGGTTCGCTAATTCGATCACGAGCAATCAGAACAAAAACGGCCGCCTTCGGGCGGCTTTTTTGTTTGCAGGGTCCTCGATCGATCAAGCCGCTTGCTAAATGATACCGCCCGGGCCGGAACAGCTGTGAGGGGTCGCGAAGTTAGAGCGCTTTCGGCCCGGTCAATGGGCCGGCTCTAAGCCATTGATTCCAAGTCATTGATTCCAAGTCATTGATTCCAAGTGATTGATTCTAAGTGATTGATTCAATGGCGCGAGAGACGGGGCTCGAACCCGCGACCTCCGCCGTGACAGGGCGGCGCTCTAACCAACTGAGCTACTCCCGCGGATGCGAGACCTGATCCGCGTGCGAACGAGGGCTTAAAGGGGCCACCTATCCAAGTCAAGGTAGTTGCGAATCCCCCTGTCAGCCGGGCCTTTTTGCGATGTCGATGCAAATAATAGGCTGTTTACAGGCAAAACAGCGTAGTCAGTCGGGCCCCGAATCGTTTAAGGCCTGCTACGTCTTAGTTTCCTAAGCCATCAACAACGAGGAGGGCCAAATATGGCGAAGAAAGCAGCGACCCCGACCACCATCACGCTGAAGCATCTCGCAGCGGCGCATCGCCGAAGAGCAGGAATTGTCCAAGAAGCAGGCCGAGGCCATTCTGAACGATCTGGTCGACCGGATCACCAAGCACCTGAAGAAGGGCGAGCGCATCCGCATCGTCGGCCTCGGCATCCTGCAGGTCCGCAAGCGCGCCGCCCGCATGGGCCGCAACCCCGCCACCGGCGAAGCGATCCACATCAAGGCCAGCAAGAAGGTCGCCTTCCGCGCCGCCAAGGAACTGAAGGAAGCCGTCTGATAGGACGCTTTCCTGTCGGACTGTTAGCGTCATTCCGGCGCGGTTCACGCGGCCCCGGAATGGCGCTTTTCTGTTATAGAGCCGCTGTTCGCATTGCATGCCGCGGTTTCGATGTGCAAGTCCATCTCTCAGCGTTCACCCACACCGTGACCGAGCGCTTCCTGCGCTATGTGGTCATCGACACCCAGTCGGACCCGGCGTCGCCGACCTGCCCTTCCACCGAAAAGCAAAAGGATCTGGGCCGCCTGCTCGCGCGCGAACTGCAGGCGATGGGGGTTGCCGACGCCCATCTCGACGAACACGGCTATGTCTACGCGACGATCCCGGCGAACACCGACAAGCACGTGCCGGTGATCTGCTTCTGCTCGCACATGGACACCTCGCCCGACTGCACCGGCAAGAACGTCAAGCCGCAGATCGTCAGGAATTATCGCGGCGGCGACATCGTGCTGCCGGCCGATCCCACGCAGGTCATCCGCGCCGCCGAGCATCCCGCGCTGGCCGATCAGATCGGCAACGACATCATCACCACCGACGGCACCACGCTGCTCGGCGCCGACAACAAGGCCGGCCTCGCCGAGATCATGGATGCCGCGCATTTCCTGATCAGCCATCCGCAGATCAAGCACGGCACCATCAAGATCCTGTTCACCCCCGACGAAGAAATCGGCCGCGGCGTCGACAAGGTCGACCTGAAGAAGCTCGGCGCCGATTTCGCCTACACCATCGACGGCGAAACCGCCGGCAATATCGAGGACGAGACCTTCTCCGCCGACGGCGCCACCATCACCATCGAAGGCGTCAGCACCCATCCCGGCTTTGCCAAGGGCAAGATGGAGCACGCGATCAAGATCGCCGCCGCCATCGTCGATCGGCTGCCGAAGGACACCTGCTCGCCGGAGACCACCGAGGGCAAGCAGGGCTTTCTGCATCCGATCGGCATCTCGGGCGCGCTGGAGCAGGCCACGCTCGGCTTCATCGTGCGCGATTTCACCGATGAGGGCCTGAAGGAAAAGGAAGCGCTGCTGGAAAGCATCGTCAAGGAGGTGATGAAGGACTATCCGCGCTCGACCTACCGGATCGAGATCAAGCAGCAATACCGCAACATGAAGCAGGTGATCGACCGTCACCCCGAGATCGTCGACTACGCGATCGAGGCGATCCGCCGCGCCGGCCTTGACGCCGGTGAAGACCTCGATCCGCGGCGGCACCGACGGTTCGCGGCTGTCGTTCATGGGACTGCCCTGCCCCAACATCTTCGCCGGCGAACACGCCTTCCATTCGCGGCTGGAATGGGTGAGCCGGCAGGACATGGAAAAGGCGGTGCAGACCATCGTGCACCTGGCGATGATCTGGGAAGAGCGGGCTTAAACCGCGGCCGCGTTTCAGGAGGCGCGCGCGGTCACGATCCAGATCGACGCCGGCAGCGGCACCGTCTGGCCGCGCACGAATGGCGTCAGCGCTTCACGGATCGAATTCGTCGCCGCCGCGCGCACCTCGGCCGGATGGCCCTCCAGCGCGCGGCTGGCCGGTCCGATCTCGAGCGCGGCTTGCACCGCAGCATCGAGACCGCGCCCGATCGCGAGATCGAGCGACAGATTGCACGGCTCCATCGCGATCCCGTGAAAAACCGGCCTCGCCCAGAATGCGATGCACGCGCTCTTCGGAAGCAAACGAGAACGGGCCGGGATCTTCCGGTCCCAGCTGCGGCAGCTTCGGAACGTGCTTGTAGACCGCCTGCAGCGGCGCCATCATCCACGGATTTTCGCGCGGCTCGCGCCAGCAGGCGAACGCCAGCCGGCCCGCCGGCCGCAGCGCCTTGCGCAGATTGGCGAAGGAGACCGCGGGTTCGGCGAAGAACATCACGCCGAAGCGCGAGACCAAGAGATCGAAGCTCGCGGATCGAACGGATAGACGGTCGCGTCCGCCAGCACGAAATCGACCGGCAAGCCCGCTGGCGCGAGTTGCCGCGCCCGCGACAGCATCGGCGCCGAGATGTCGATGCCGAGCGCAAAGCCTGACGGCGCGACCTGCTCGCGCAAACGCGATCGTGGTCGCGCCGCAGCCGCAGCCGACATCGATGACCCGCTCGCCCGGCTCTGGCCCGGCGCGATCGATCAGAAGATCGGCGAGACCGGCGCCAGCAGCACATCCTGCATCGGCTGCCGGTCGGTCCAGCGCTGACCGCCCGGTCCGTTCCAGTAGGCGATCTGATCGGCGTTTCGTTCGTGGCTTGCGGGTGTTTCCATGTGCGACCGCTTGAGTTCCGAGAGCGGCAGCGCCGCAGCTTCGGCATAGTCAATGAATTTGGCTTCTATGGCAATTGCCGCGCCCCGCGACACCGCCGCCGATGGCGTCACTGCAAGGTAAGGCGTACAATTCGGATGCAGCGCGGGAGATCCTGCTGCCGGTCCCGCTCATGATGAACATGCCTGATGCATCATCGCAGCGACCGCGATCTCGCACCGGCTTTGGGTCAAGGGAGGATGTTCATGTACGCCGCAATTCGTCAGGGCAAGGCAAAGGCCGGAATGGCCGAAGAGCTGACACGCCGGATCAAGGAAGGCGCCATACCGATCATCAGCGATGTCGAAGGTTTCATGGCCTATTATGTGGTCTATGCGCCGGACGACACCGTTACGGCCATCAGCATCTTCAACAATTTTGCCGGTGCCGAGGAATCGAACCGACGCGGGCTCGCATGGATCGAGAAGGATCTCATGCCGCTCTTGGTTGGGCCAGCCACAGCGGTAGCCGGGCCGGTGATCGTTCATACCCTGGCGTAACGCGCAAACGCCGGGCTCCGCCAAGTCTCAGCGAAACGCAGCAATCAGCGCACGGTCCAACGGGCGGCCTGCGCGGTTTGCGAAGGCGGGTCGTTGAGGCAGTGCCGGGCCGCCTCGATCTCCGCGTCGGTAGCGCCATGGCCCCTGGCCCACATCTCGGCCGCTGAGGCCGAATACTTCGCAACGTAGTAGCGAACAACCGCGCAGGATACCCGGTTCACGATGCCCGAATGACCGCCCGCAAGCGCACCCGGCGTCAAAGACAACATGATCGCCAGAGCACCAACTCCCCGCACCAACATAACCTGCCCCCAAACCCGCGAAAATTGTCACTAGCCCTACATGATCAGACTCTGCGTCGCCGGAGCAAATGAAAGCGTGCTCGGAATGATTCTTATCACCACTCGAGCGCGTATCGGCATTTGAGCGGGGGCTCAGCCGGCTCAGGTTTCATCGATGGAACAATGTCGATTGAACTTTTGCGAGTTGGCGGTGGCCGCTTCGCTCGCTCCTGGTGTGCCGAAATCAGTTGCGGAATATTCCGCCTTCGTTGCTCCGCAACTCCGGCGCGGCAGCCTTCGCCCTGCTGGCTCGCCCAGCCGAAGCCCCTCTTTGGGGCGAAGGCTGGTAGGCGGCGAGAGATTTCGAACTCCCGACCCTCTCGGTGTAAACGAGATGCTCTAACCAGCTGAGCTAGCCGCCCCTGACCCTTACGTCTTGGACCCTTACGTCTTGGACCCTTACGTCTTGGACCCTTACGTCTTGGCCGCTTCTTTAACCTCGCCATACCCATCGGCGCAAGGTCGCAAGCGGTTACTCCGTCGCCTGACCCGGCAATTTCCCGAGATCGTTGATCCAGGGGGCTGCCGACCGGCACCAGATTTGCCGCATCGGCCTCAGTGCTGTCGCGCTGGCGGATGCTGCCCCAGCGAATCCCCCAATCATCAGGGCCGCCCTCGCCGCTGGTGAACAGCGGCGAACCGCACTCTCCGCAAAAGTGCTGGAAGCGCGTGCGACCATTGTCGCCGGTTTTGGCGTAGATCTTGGGTGCTTGTCCGGTCATCCGGATCTGCCCGGCGAGCAGATCACGGTGACCCGATAGGGCGAGCCGGTCAGCGACTGGCAATCCGTGCAGTGACAGATCGAAACCCTCTTGGGATCGATATCGGCCTCATAGGTGACGAGACCGCAATGGCAGTGCCCGTCGATCTTCATCGCGTTCAACTCTATTTTTTGACGCGTTTTCTTTACGCGAACCGGCGTCCACTTCGCTTGAAAACGCTATGAAAAACAAACGGCGCCCGAAGGCGCCGTTTTATCATTTTCTGGCAAGCAAGACGATCAGTGCGCGGTCAGGCCGCCGGCGGCTTCGTCGCCGGCATCCGGCTTGACCGGCACCTTGGTGTCCTCTTCCCAGACGATCGGCACCGGCGGGCGCACCAGCGCCCTGCGAGACGACGTCGTCGAGCCGGGCCACCGGAATGATCTCCATGCCGCCCTTGATCGCATCGGAAATCTCCGTGAGATCCTTGGCGTTGTCCTCGGGGATCAGCACCGTCTTGATGCCGCCGCGCGCAGCGGCGAGCAGCTTCTCCTTCAGGCCGCCGATCGGCAGCACGCGTCCGCGCAGCGTGATCTCGCCGGTCATCGCGACATCGTGCCGGACCGGAATGCCGGTCATGACCGAGACGATCGCGGTCGCCATCGCGACACCCGCCGACGGTCCGTCCTTCGGGGTCGCCCCCTCCGGCACGTGGACGTGGATGTCGCGCCTGTCGAACAGCGGCGGCTCGATGCCGAAGTCGATCGCCCGCGAGCGGACATAGGATGCCGCCGCCGAGATCGACTCCTTCATCACGTCGCGCAGATTGCCCGTGACCGTCATCTTGCCCTTGCCGGGCATCATGACGCCTTCGATGGTGAGCAACTCGCCGCCGACATCGGTCCAGGCAAGGCCGGTGACGATGCCGACCTGATCGTCGCTCTCGATCTCGCCGTAGCGATACTTCGGCACGCCGAGAAATTCCTCGAGCGACTTCTCGGTGACCTTGACCGACTTCTTCTTCGAGATCATCAGCTCCTTCACCGCCTTGCGGGCCAGTGTCGAGAGCTCACGCTCGAGATTACGCACGCCCGCTTCGCGGGTGTAGCGCCGGATCATCAGCAGCAGCGCGTCGTCGTCGATCGACCATTCCTTCGGATCCAGGCCATGCTTGGAGATCGCGTTCGGGATCAGATGCTTGCGCGCGATCTCGACCTTCTCGTTCTCGGTGTAGCCGGCGATCCGGATGATCTCCATGCGGTCCATCAGCGGTCCCGGAATATTCAGCGTATTCGCGGTCGTGATGAACATCACGTTGGACAGATCGTAGTCGACCTCGAGATAGTGGTCGTTGAAGGTCGAGTTCTGCTCGGGGTCGAGCACCTCGAGCAGCGCCGACGACGGATCGCCGCGGAAGTCGGCGCCCATCTTGTCGATCTCGTCCAGCAGGAACAGCGGATTCGAGGTCTTCGCCTTCCGCATCGACTGGATGATCTTGCCGGGCATCGAGCCGATATAGGTGCGGCGGTGACCGCGGATCTCGGCCTCGTCGCGCACGCCGCCGAGCGACACGCGCACGAATTCGCGTCCCGTCGCCTTCGCGATCGACTTGCCGAGCGAGGTCTTGCCGACGCCGGGAGGCCCGACCAGGCACAGGATCGGCCCGGTCAGCTTGTTGGCGCGCGACTGCACCGCGAGATACTCGACGATGCGGTCCTTGACCTTCTCCAGCCCGTAGTGATCGTTGTCGAGCATGGTTTGGGCCGCGTCCAGATCCTTCTTGACCTTGGACTTCTTGTTCCACGGGATCGACAGCAGCCAGTCGAGATAGTTGCGCACGACGGTCGCTTCCGCGGACATCGGCGACATCTGGCGCAGCTTCTTCAGCTCGTGCTGCGCCTTCTCGCGCGCTTCCTTGGAGAGCTTGGTCTTGGCGATCTTCTCCTCGAGATCGGCGAGCTCGTCGCGGCCCTCGTCGTCGCCGAGTTCCTTCTGGATCGCCTTCATCTGCTCGTTGAGATAATACTCGCGCTGGGTCTTCTCCATCTGGCGCTTGACGCGCGAGCGGATGCGCTTCTCGACCTGCAGCACCGAGATCTCGCTCTCCATCAGCCCGAGCACCTTCTCCAGGCGCGCGGTCACCGACAGCGTCTCCAGGATGCGCCTGGCGATCGGCGATCTTGACGGCGAGATGCGAAGCGACGGTGTCGCCGAGCTTGGCGAAATCGGTGATCGCCTGAACCACGCCGACGACTTCGGCCGAGATCTTCTTGTTCAGCTTCACATAGCTCTCGAAATCCGACACCACCGAGCGCGCCAGCGCTTCCGCCTCGACGGATTTGGCGTCGGTATCGGCGAGCGCGACCGCGGTCGCCTCGTAATATTCGGAGCGGTCGGAATATTTCTGCACGCGCGCGCGCTCGAGCCCCTCGACCAGCACCTTCACGGTGCCGTCGGGCAATTTCAGAAGCTGCAGGACGCTGGCAAGCGTGCCGGTCTCGTAGATCGAATCCGGAGCCGGATCATCGTCGGACGCGTTCTTCTGCGTCGCCAGCATGATCAGCGCGTCGTTCTTCATCACCTCTTCGAGCGCGCGGATCGATTTCTCGCGGCCGACGAACAGCGGCACGATCATGTGCGGGAAGACGACGATGTCGCGCAGCGGCAGCACCGGGTAAGAATGGCTTTCGCCGTGGACGATCGATGGCCGGGGTTTTGGGGTAGTCATGGCCTGTTCCTTTTGTTGTGCCCCCTTGCACGCAGTCCGCTCGATGGCGCAACCGCCACAAGGTGCCGAGATGGGGTCGTTGGCCGATTTGAGAGCCTACTTTCCCGGATCGTTTGGCAGCGCGAATCTCAAGGGAGATTTTCGGCCGCCGATAGCATTAGGTGGCTATCGACCGGGGGGGTGTCAAGTCTGAGAAAATGCCCGCCAAATGGGGCTAAACGCGAGGTTCCGGCTGCGCGACCGCGGCCGCGGAAAAGTCTCCCGCAGCCGTCTCTCGCTACGCCAAACGGCGCGCAGCGATCAGGCGCTGGCGCTGCTCTCCACCGCGCGATCGGAACGATCGGCGTAGATGTAGAGCGGACGCGCCGTTCCCTCGACCACTTCGCGCGAGATCACGACCTCTTCGACGCCTTCGAGACCCGGAAGATCGAACATGGTCTCGAGCAGGATGCTTTCGAGGATCGAACGCAGGCCGCGCGCGCCGGTCTTGCGCTCGATCGCCTTGCGGGCGACCGCGCCAAGCGCCTCGTCGGCGAAGGTCAGCTCGATATTCTCCATCTCGAACAGCCGCTGATACTGCTTGACCAGCGCGTTCTTCGGATCGGTCAGGATCTTCTTCAGCGAAGCCTCGTCGAGATCTTCCAGGGTCGCGACCACCGGCAGACGGCCGACGAATTCCGGGATCAGGCCGTACTTCAGCAGATCCTCCGGCTCGACGTGGCGGAAGATTTCGCCGGTGCGGCGATCTTCCGGCGCCAGCACCTGGGCCGCGAAGCCGATCGAGGTCGAGCGGCCGCGCGCGGAGATGATCTTCTCGAGGCCCGAGAACGCACCGCCGCAGATGAACAGGATGTTGGTGGTGTCGACCTGCAGGAACTCCTGCTGCGGATGCTTGCGGCCGCCCTGCGGCGGCACCGAGGCAACCGTGCCTTCCATGATCTTCAGCAGCGCCTGCTGCACGCCCTCGCCCGACACGTCGCGGGTGATCGACGGATTGTCGGACTTGCGGCTGATCTTGTCGATCTCGTCGATATAGACGATGCCGCGCTGCGCGCGCTCGACATTGTAGTCGGCCGACTGCAGCAGCTTCAGGATGATGTTCTCGACGTCCTCGCCGACATAGCCGGCTTCGGTCAGCGTCGTCGCATCCGCCATCGTGAACGGCACGTCGAGGATTCGCGCCAGCGTCTGCGCCAGCAGCGTCTTGCCCGAACCGGTCGGACCGATCAGCAGGATGTTCGACTTCGCAAGCTCGACGTCGTTGTGCTTGGTCTGGTGATTGAGCCGCTTGTAGTGATTGTGGACGGCGACCGAGAGCACCTTCTTGGCGTGGCTCTGGCCGATCACGTAGTCGTCGAGGACCTTGCAGATTTCCTTCGGCGTCGGAATGCCGTCGCGCGACTTCACCAGCGAGGACTTGTTCTCCTCGCGGATGATGTCCATGCAGAGTTCGACGCATTCGTCGCAGATGAAGACGGTGGGACCCGCGATCAGCTTGCGGACTTCGTGCTGGCTCTTGCCGCAGAACGAGCAATACAGCGTGTTCTTGGAGTCGCTCGTGCCGACCTTACTCATTCTTATCTCCGTCCGCCGTTCGATCCCGTCCGCTCGATCGCTCCATTCCGGCACATACCGGCACAGAGTTGTAGATAGAGCAAATTCCGTACCAAAAAAGACCCTACGCTCTAGCATGCCGCGCGAATCGCGGCTAACTTCGAATCCCCCGCGATCATAGCCGATCCAACCTAGCCAACCATGCTGACACCCGACTATCAAGAATTCGCTAATCGGGCCGCGCGGCTGATATCCGTGACAATACCGTGATTTGCGGCATTCCGCACGCGAGAAGCTGCCGAAATCAGCCCAAGCGTTGCGCGATTGCCACGCTGCCAAACCAGCACGAAAGCGGAACTTTCTGCCCGCGCAAGGGCCCGAACCGACCGCCACCGGTGCCGGACGCACCGGCCGACCGGCGATCGCTAACGCGGGTCATCATTCGCCCTCTACGCCGCGTTTACGGGGTCTTCGCCGCCGGGTCCTCCGAGCGCTTGTCGATCACCTTGTCGACAATGCCGAAGTCGCGGGCCATCTCGGCGGTCAGGAACTTGTCGCGCTCCAGCGCGTCCTCGATCGCCTTGTAGGTCTGGCCGGTGTGCTTGACGTAGATCTCGTTGAGCCGCTTCTTGAGGTTCAGGATTTCCTGGGCGTGCAGCATGATGTCGGTGGCCTGGCCCTGGAAGCCGCCGGAGGGCTGATGCACCATGATGCGCGAATTCGGCAGCGAGAAGCGCATGTCCTTGTCGCCGGCGGCCAGCAGCAGCGAGCCCATCGAGGCCGCCTGCCCGGTGCACAGCGTCGACACCGGCGGACGGATGAACTGCATGGTGTCGTAGATCGCAAGCCCCGACGTCACCACGCCGCCGGGCGAGTTGATGTACATCGAGATTTCCTTCTTCGGATTCTCGGCTTCGAGGAACAGAAGCTGCGCGACGATCAGCGTCGACATGCCGTCCTCGACCGGTCCGGTGACGAAGATGATGCGCTCCTTCAGCAGGCGCGAGAAAATGTCGTAGGCGCGCTCGCCGCGGTTGGTCTGCTCGACCACCATCGGCACGAGGTTCATGTAGGTTTCGACGGGATCGCGCATTAGTCACCCAGAGGTTGGCGGAGATGCAGGACGAAGATCTCGGCAAGACCGTGACGGTTTGCACGGACGAACGTCCCGTGACTGCAGGACTTCGAAGACAGGCCCACAGATATGGGCCAATTCCCCGGGCCACAAGACCGAGCCGACCCGGCCACAAGACCGGGGCGATAGATGCAGTTGAAGCTGATTCGGCGAGCGACGCCTAGCGACGGGTGCCGCCGCCAGGCGCCTTTCGCCGCTCAACCTTAACGCCGACTTGATCCGTTCAGGCGGCGCTCTTCTCCGCCTCGTCGTCCTTGAAGAGTTCCTCGCGCGTGACCTTCTTTTCGGTCACGTTGGCGAGTTCGAGGATGAAATCGACCACCTTGTCCTCATAGATCGGCGCACGAAGCTGGGCCAGCGCATTGGCATTGTTGCGATAGTAGTCCCAGACCTCCTTCTCGCGTCCGGGCATCTGGCGCGCGCGCTCGATCACCGCGCGGCTGACTTCGTCGTCGGTGACCGTGATCTTGTTCTTCTCGCCGATCTCCGACAGCACGAGACCGAGCCGGACCCGGCGATCGGCGATCTTGCGGTACTCTTCCTTGGCCGCCTCTTCGGTCGTGTCCTCGTCGGCAAAGGTCTTGCCGCTCGACTCCATCTCGGCCTTGATCGAATTCCACATCAGATTGAATTCTTCGTCGACCAGCGACGGCGGCGCCTCGAAGCGGTGGGTCTCGTCGAGACGGTCGAGCAGCATGCGCTTGACGCGCTGGCGCGTCGCGCCGGCGAATTCCGCCGTCAGCCGCTCGCGCGCGGCTTCCTTCAGCTTGTCGAGCGATTCCAGGCCGAGCGTCTTGGCGAACTCGTCGTCGATCACGGTCTCCTGCGGCGCTTCGATCAAGGTCGCGGTGGTCTCGAACTCGGCCGGCTGGCCGGCGAGCTTCTCGCTGCGCGTAGTTCTTCGGGAATGAGACCTTCAGCGTGCGGGTTTCGCCGGCGGCGATGCCGATCAGCTGTTCCTCGAAGCCGGGAATGAAGGTGTTGGAGCCGATCGTGACCTGGATGTTCTCGCCGGTGCCGCCGTCGAACGGCGTGCCGTCGATGGTGCCCTTGAAGTTGATCGTGACCCGATCGCCGGTTTCGGCCTTGGCGCCCTCGCCCTTGGCGGCATAGGTGCGGTTCTGGTCGGCGATCCGCTTGATGGCCTCGTCGACATCGGCGTCGGTGACCTCGGCGACCGGCTTCTCGACCGTAGAAGCTCTTGAAATCGGCGAGCTGGATCGCGGGCACGACCTCGATCGAAACCGTGTAGGTGAGATCGGATTTGCCGGTGAGGATGTCCTCGACGGCTCTTTTCCTCGGTCGGCATCGTGACCTTGGGCTCGGTCGCCAGCCGAAAGCCGCGCTCGGTGAAGATCTGCGAGTTGGTGTCGCGGATGGTCTGGTCGATGGTCTCGGCCATCACCGAGCGGCCATAGACCTTCTTGAGATGGCTCACCGGCACCTTGCCCGGACGAAAGCCGTTGAGACGGACCTTGTCCTTGAGATCGACCAGACGCGCGTCCGCCTTGGCATCGAGATCCGATGCCGGAACGCTGATCTGGAATTCGTGCTTCAATCCCTCGGCGAGGGTTTCTGTGACCTGCATGGCGTCAATCTTCTTCCCGCTTCGTCCGCGCCTTGACGGCCGGGACATTGTCAAATCTGGTCGACGCGCGGCCTTAAAGCCTGCGCCGGTGGTTCGGCGAACCAATCCTTCCGAGCGGCAACTCATGCCTGCTTCGGAAGACAGGCTTCCGCTCAGCAATTCGTCATGCAAACGCTGTACGAGCGCTTGGTGCGGGCGGAGGGACTCGAACCCCCACAACTTTCGTCACTGGAACCTAAATCCAGCGCGTCTACCAGTTCCGCCACGCCCGCTGAATAGCATCATGTCCGGCCGCGATGCCCGAGCATGATGCCGAAAAGTGTGCAGCGGTTTTCGGGCGGCCATCATGCTCCAATTTAGTGGAATTGATCACCATGATTTGGATGACCCGTCCAAATCATAAACGTGATCGTTGCGGCGGGCTTATAACATGGGCCCATCGGTCCGCAGCAAAAAAATGGCCGTTGTTCCTCCACCCGCCATTGCGGCAACTGGACATATCCAGCGGAAAATGGTCCGCATCAGCCATGGCAGATCGGATTTTCCGGCTGGACCGACGCGAGCTGCTGGCCGGATTGGGCGCTGCGGTCCTTGGTCCGGCGTACGCCTGATCGCCGCGGCGCAGGCGGCGCCGTCGCTGGCGCTGCAGGCCAAAGCCGACGTCCTCGCGCTTGCGTCCGGGAGCAGCCGGATACGCCGATATGGTCGCTCAGCGGACCGCGCGGACCGCCGGCTTTGCGCTTCAAGCGTGGCGACACGCTTGAAGTCACGCTTGCGAAACGAACTGCCGGTACCGGCCGTGCTCAACTGGCGCGGGATCGACGGCGTCCCGGCCGCCGAACCGCTGGCGGCGCGCGCGCCGCTCGCGCCGGGCGCCAAGGAAACCTTCGCGATTCCGCTGCGCCATGCCGGCACCTTCCTGTGCGACCTCGGCTGCTCGGCGACGGTCAGGCGCGGCCGTCGCGGCGCGCTGGCGCTGATCGTCGGCGAAAGCGAGCCGGTCGCCGTCGACCGCGACGAGGTGTTCCTGATCGAGGACTGGCGGCTGCGCCCGACGGAACCGCGATCGCGCCCGGCATCGATCCGAAGGACACGATGCCGCTCTACACCGTCAACGGGCGGACGATCGCTGCGATATCCCGGTCCGGCGCCCATGAACGCCTGAGACTTCGCTTTATCAATGGCTTTCAACGCAATGTCATTGCTGTGAAAATAGAAGGTCATGATGTCCGGGTCATGGCCCTCGACGGCCAACCGGCCGAGCCGTTCCTGGCGCGCAATGGCGCGCTGGTGCTGGCGCCGGGAGCCCGGGTCGACGCCTTCATCGACGCGACCGCGCCGCCGGGCTCGACCTCGTCCATCCTGCTGCACGACGGCAAGGAGGCCCGCCCGATCGCCCGGCTGGTCGCCTCGAGCGAGCCGCCGCTCCGCGACGCGCCGCTTGCCGCCGGCGCCGCCGCTGCCGTCCAATGGCCTGCCGGCGCAGCTCGACCTCAAGAACGCGCTGCGCTTCGATTTGACGCTCGGCGGATCGCAGGCCGATTGGGTGGCGCCCGCGAGCTTCGCGGCATCGGCGGCGCCGGCCTTCCGCGCCAAGGCCGGCCGCACCGTGGTGCTGGCCCTGACCAACCGCGCCGACATCGCCACCGTCTTCCACCTCCACGGGCATCATTTCCGGCTGCTGGACCGGCTCGACGACGGCTGGAAGCCGTTCTGGCTGGATACGCTCGCGATCGAAGCCGGACAGACCCAGCGCATCGCCTTTTGCCGCCGAATATGCCGGACGCTGGCTGATGGAAGCGATCGCGACCGACTGGGCGGCGCCGCGGCTTACGGTGACGGCTGCAGTACGACCGCCTCGGGCTTGAGCGATGAGCGAAGGTTGCGAATATCTGGTGTCAGCGCTGACGCGCTCTCAATAATCGATGCCGAACTCGTCATAGAGGTGCCGGAACACCGCAGGCAGCACCTCCGGCAGATCTTCCGCGATCAGGCCGGGGCCGGCCTCGCGCGCGGCCTCGCCATGCATCCAGACCCCGATGCAGGCGGCCTCGAACGCCGGCACGCCCTGCGCCAACAGGCCCGCGATCATTCCGGACAGCACGTCGCCGGCGCCGGCGGTGGCGAGCCAGGGCGGCGCGTTGGCGGCGATGGTCGCGCGGCCGTCCGGCGACGCCACCACCGTATCCGGTCCCTTGAGCAGCACGACGGCGCCGGAGCGTTCGGCGGCCGCCCGCACCCGTTCGAGTTTCGAGCGAAGCGGATGCTTGTTGCTGATGTCGCTGAACAGCCGCGGAAATTCTCCCTCATGCGGCGTCAGAACGACCTGCGGATCGGGCGATGCCTTGATCGCCTCGAACAGATGATCGGGCGCATCGGCAAAGCTCGTCAGCGCATCCGCGTCCAGCACCAGGCTTCGCTTCGCCGACAGCGCGGTCAGGACGAAATCGCGCGTCCGCTCGCCGACGCCGGCGCCCGGTCCGATCACGCAGGTATTGAAGCGCTTGTCGCGTCAACATCTCGGCAAACTCGACCACCGTATCGATCGCGCGAACCATCACCGCGGTCAGCGCGGCGGCATTGACCGCGAGCGCATCCCGG
Source organism: uncultured Alphaproteobacteria bacterium (assembly GCA_963713785.1). Taxonomy (GTDB): domain Bacteria; phylum Pseudomonadota; class Alphaproteobacteria; order Rhizobiales; family Xanthobacteraceae; genus Bradyrhizobium. The sequence continues at coordinate 214,409 of CAVQNB010000001.1, read as the reverse complement.
GGCGAGGCCAGCGTGACCAGGCCGGCGCCGGCCCGCAACGCGCCGCGCGCCGACATCCGCGCCGCGCCGGTCGCGGCGATATCGCCGGAGACGATCAACGGCATGGCCGCGGGCGTATTTGTGGCCGTCGATCTGCGGCACCGGAAACGATCTGTGCCAGAACTGCGGAATGTTTTCGAAAGTCTGCGGCCGAATTTCCGCGAGCACGTCGGCGTCGATGCCGATATCGGCGACGCGCACGCGGCCGCAATGAATCCGGCCCGGCAACAGCAAATGCGCCGGCTTGCGCCGGAAGAAGGTGACGGTTTCGGTGGCGCGCACCGCGACGCCCATGACGGCGCCGGTGGTGCCGTTGATGCCGCTCGGCAGATCGACGGCGAGAACCGGCGCGCCATTGGCGTTGATCGCCTCGATCATGTCGCGCGGATCGCCCTTCACCGGCCGGTTGAGGCCGGCGCCGAACAGCGCATCGATGATCAGCGCGGGCTTGCCGATCGCCTGCGGGATTGAACGGCAGCACCGGATATTTCCATCCTCGCGCCGCGGAGGCCGCATCGCCCTGCAGGCTGTCGCGCTCGCACAGCAGGATGACCGAGACCTCGCGGCCGCGCGCCGCCAGTTCGGCCGCCGCCACGAAACCGTCGCCGCCATTGTTGCCGCGCCCGGCGACCACCAGGATCGGCCCCTCCTCCACGAGGTCCATCGCGGCCTCCGCGACGGCCTGGCCCGCGCTCAGCATCAGCGCGAAGCCCGGCGTGCCCGCGGCAATGGTGAGCCGATCGGCACGCTCCATCTCGGCGGTGGTCAGAACTTCCATGCCAAATTCCCTGATGCAAGCGCCTTATCCTGAGGCATTTCCCGTATGCGCGTATGCCAAGTCTGATCCCGACGATTGCATACCGATTGATCTGTTTGCCTATTTCATAGGCTGTCGGTATTGTGGGCTCTTCCGTCCAACCCCAAGCGAATGCCTGTTAAAAGTCTGATAACATTTCAAAATCAGGCCTCTTAACAACTTGGCATAGACCCTGCTTTTGAGGAAGCAGTCGGAAGCCAGCTCTGGATCGTCGTGCTCAGCGGCAGCGAATGGTGTGTTCGGCTGCCGCTGAGCAGTCCGACGATGCCCGGCACGGCGATCGATCGAACAACCTGCGCACCTGGCGCAACGTGAAAGCAAATCTGCAGTCTTGAATATCGAAAATGCCCGGGAGGCGCTCAGTGAAAAAAATCGAAGCCATCATCAAGCCATTCAAGCTCGACGAGGTGAAAGAAGCGCTTCAGGAAGTCGGACTGCAAGGCATCACCGTCACCGAAGCCAAGGGCTTCGGGCGGCAGAAGGGTCACGCCGAACTCTATCGCGGTGCCGAGTACATCGTGGACTTCCTGCCCAAGGTCAAAATCGAGATCGTGATCTCGCGACGACCTGGTCGAGAAGGCGATCGACGCCATCCGGCGCGCGGCCCAGACCGGGCGCATCGGCGACGGCAAGATCTTCGTGTCCAACATCGAGGAAGCCATTCGCATCCGAACCGGGGAATCCGGGCTGGACGCCATCTGAGCTCAGAGCCTGCCGATTACTCTGATATTGTGTTGAGCATCCCCCAATTGTATTGAGCATTGTCCGCGGTCGCTGCCCGCGGCCAGATCACGACGACCTGTAAGCCAAAGGGGTATTCATGAAGACCGCCAAAGACGTCCTGAAATCGATCAAGGACAACGACGTGAAATACGTCGATCTGCGTTTCACCGATCCGCGCGGCAAGTGGCAGCACGTGACCTTCGACGTCAGCATGATCGAAGAGGACACTTTCGCCGAAGGCCTGATGTTCGACGGCTCCTCGATCGCCGGCTGGAAGGCGATCAACGAATCCGACATGTGCCTGATGCCCGATCCGGTCACCGCGACGATCGATCCGTTCTTCGCCGAGACCACCATGGTCATCACCTGCGACGTGCTGGAGCCGACCACCGGCGAGCCCTACAACCGCGACCCGCGCGGCATGGCCAAGAAGGCCGAAGCCATGGTCAAGTCGATGGGCGTCGGCGACACCGATTTTCTTCGGACCGGAAGCCGAATTCTTCGTGTTCGACGACGTCCGCTACCAGACCACCCCCTACAACACCGGCTTCAAGCTCGACTCCTCCGAACTGCCGATCAACTCGGACACCGAATATGAGGGCGGCAATCTCGGCCACCGCATCCGCACCAAGGCCGGCTACTTCCCGGTGCCGCCGCAGGACTCGGTGCAGGACATGCGCTCGGAAATGCTCGGCGCGATGGCCAAGATGGGCGTCAAGGTCGAGAAGCATCACCACGAAGTCGCCTCCGCCCAGCACGAACTCGGCATGAAGTTCGACACGCTGACGCTGATGGCCGACCAGATGCAGATCTACAAATACTGCATCCATCAGGTCGCGCACATCTACGGCAAGACCGCCACCTTCATGCCGAAGCCGGTCTATGGCGACAACGGCTCGGGCATGCACTGCCACCAGTCGATCTGGAAGGACGGCAAGCCGGTGTTCGCCGGCAACAAATACGCCGACCTCTCGGAGACCTGCCTCTCCTACATCGCCGGCATCATCAAGCACGCCAAGGCGATCAACGCCTTCACCAACCCCTCGACCAACTCCTACAAGCGTCTGGTGCCGGGCTATGAAGCCCCGGTGCTGCTCGCCTACTCCGCGCGCAACCGCTCGGCCTCCTGCCGCATCCCCTACACCTCCAATCCGAAGGCCAAGCGCGTCGAGGTGCGTTTCCCCGATCCGATGGCCAATCCCTATCTCGGCTTTGCCGCGATGCTGATGGCCGGTCTCGACGGCATCAAGAACAAGCTCGATCCGGGTCCGGCGATGGACAAGGACCTCTACGATCTGCCGAAGGAAGAGCTGAAGGCGATCCCGACGGTGTGCGGTTCGCTTGCGCGAGGCGCTGGAAAATCTCGACAAGGACCGCGCGCTTCCTCAAGAACGGCGGCGTGTTCGACGACGACTTCATCGACAGCTATATCGAGCTGAAGATGACCGAAGTCGAGCGCTTCGAGATGACCCCGCATCCGGTCGAATTCGAAATGTACTATTCGCTGTGATTTTTCGCGGGTGCGCCCGCGAATGTCACGCTCCGAAAATGCAAAAGGCGCTCCTGACGGAGCGCCTTTTGTTTTGCTGCGGCAGGCGCCTCGTCGCGCGGCCGATATCCCGTCTCGATCGAAACACACTGAAAGACATGGAATGGCAGGCATTTATCTGTTCGCTCTGCGCGGCGGAAATTTGGCCGCGCACCCGATGATGCAGTGCATGATTGCGGGGATCGGCATCAGGACTACAATGAGGATGATGGCCGCGCGATCGAACGACGCGGCCTTTACATCATCGGGAGGTCGCAGATGGCAAAATGGATCCGTTTCGAGCAGGATGGAAAGACCGGCTTCGGCACGCTGGAAGGCGACGCCATCGCGGTTCATACCGGCGACATGTTCGCCGGTGCGAAGCCGAGCGGCGAGACGCTGAAACTCTCCGACGTTCAGATTCTGACGCCGTGCGACCCATCGAAGATGATCTGCCTGTGGAACAATTTCCACCAGCTCGCGGCCAAGAACGATTTCAACAGCCGAAAGAGCCGCTCTGGTTCCTTAAGGCGCCGAATGCCTATTGGCCCGCCAACCAGCCGATCGAGCGCCCCGCCACCTATGCCGGAAAAATCATCTACGAAGGCGAACTCGGCGTCGTCATCGGCAAGAAATGCTTCAACATCTCCGAAGCCGAGGCCGGCGACTACATCTTCGGCTACACCTGCGTGAACGACGTCACCGCCGTCGATCTCCTGCGCAAGGACAAGTCGTTCGAGCAATGGGCGCGCTCCAAGAGCTTCGACACCTTCGGCGTGTTCGGTCCCGTGATCGCGACCGGCGTCGATCCGATGAAGCTGTCGATCAGGACCATCCTGAACGGCAAGGAGCGGCAGAACTATCCGGTCGCCGACATGTTCTTCCCGCCGCACAAGCTGGTCGCCGCCATTTCCAAGGACGTGACGCTGATGCCGGGCGACATCATCGCCTGCGGCACCTCGCTCGGCGCCGGCACCATGGGCGATGCCCATAACGTCGTCGACATCGTCATCGACGGCGTCGGCAGCCTCAGCAACGTGTTCGACCAGGTGCTGCCGAGCCCGTATCTGCTGGGCGCGCCGCCCAGCCGAAAAAGATCTGCGTGGTCGGCGCCGGCGCCATCGGCGGCCTGCTGGCGGCCAAGTTTGCGCTCGCCGGCGAGGATGTCACCGTCATCGACCAGGGCGCGCATCTCGCCGCGATCCAGAAGAACGGCCTGAAGCTCGAATGGCATGACGGCAAGGTCCAGACCGCCAAGATGAAAGCCGTCAACAAAGCCGTCGACGCCGGCAAGCAGGATATCGTCGTGCTGGCGGTGAAGGCGCATTTCCTCGATCAGGTGGTGCGCGACATCGATTCCCTGCTCGGTCCCGACACCGTCGTGCTGACCGTGCAGAACGGCCTGCCGTGGTGGTACTTCCAGAAGCTCGGCGGCCAGTACGACAATCACCGGCTGGAGAGCCTCGATCCCTCGGGCGTGCTCACCAAGAATATCGATCCCAACCGCATCATCGGCTGCGTGGTCTATCCGGCGGCGGCGGCGATCGCGCCGGGCGTGATTCACCACGTCGAGGGCGATCGCTTCCCGATCGGCGAACTCGACGGCAAGGAGACCCCGCGCGTCAAGGAATTGCACGACGTCTTCATCAAGGCCGGGCTGAAATCGATGGTGCTGCCGGATATCCGCTCGGAAATCTGGCTGAAGGCGTGGGGCAATCTGTCGTTCAACCCGATCTCGGCGCTGACCCATGCGACGCTGGTGGACATCTGCCAGTTCGCCGAGACCCGCGAACTGGCCGCGACCATGATGAAGGAAGCCCAGGACATCGCGCAGAAACTCGGCGTCACCTTCCGCGTCAGCATCGACAAGCGCATCGCCGGCGCCGAAGCCGTCGGTGCGCACAAGACGTCGATGCTGCAGGACGTCGAAGCCGGCCGCTCGCTCGAAACCGAGGCGCTGATCGGCTCGATTCTGGAAATGGCCAGACTGACCAATACGGCGGCGCCCGCGATCGAATCCGTCTACGCGCTGGTGAAACTCCTCAACAAGGTCATGCTGCTGGAAGGCGGCGGCGTGAAGGTCAGCAAAGCGGCTTAAGAACAAAGCCGGCTTAGCGAAATCCAGCGCGCTTTCGGCAAGGCGCGCTGGATTTTAGGTCACGTCGATTGTCGGAGGCGCTTGCCCGCCGATAGCGCCTCGCCGAACGCCTGAAACAGCGCGCGGTTGATCGGATTGCGCTGCGGATCGTACTCCGCGTGCCACTGCACGCCGAGCGCAAAGCCCGGCGCATCGGCGATCCGGATCGCCTCGATGGTGCCGTCCTCCGCCACGCCCTCGACGACGACCCGCTCGCCCGGTTCGAGGATGCCCTGGCCGTGCAGCGAATTGACGCGGATCGTCTCGCAACCGAGCAGCCGCGCAAAGGCGCCGCCGGGAACCAGGCTGACGTCGTGCCGGTCGGCGAAGATGACCGTGGGATCGGGATGGATTTCGCCGTTCTCCAGCCGCGGCATCCGATGATTCATGCGCCCGGGCAATTCGCGGATTTCGGGATGCAGCGAGCCGCCGAAGGCGACGTTCATCTCCTGCAAGCCGCGGCAGATGCCGAACAGCGGTACGCCGCGGGCGACGCAGGCCTCCGACAGCGCCAGCGCCACGTCGTCGCGATGCAGATCGTAGGGTTCGTGCCGGGCATCCGGCTCGGTGCGAAAGTGCGTCGGGTGAACATTGGCGCGGGCGCCGGTCAGCACGACGCCGTCGACCGCATCCAGCAAGGCGCCGATATCCGTGATGTCGGGTGATGCCGGCAAACATCAGCGGCAGCGCGCCCGCGACCTCGGCCACCGCGCGAAGATTTCGTTCACCGACCATCTGGGTCGCAAATCGATTCTCGATGCGATAGGCGTTTCCGATCACACCGACCACCGGCCTCCTCATCGCCTGATTTCCAATCTCCGTTGCCGCAAATTCCGGGCGGATCATGCCTCGCGAGTCGGCGCCGGATCAACATGTTACTCCGCGTGGCGCGCGTTGCTATTTCGCGTGAAGCCTCACGTCGGCTCGAGCTGGCCTCGCAGGCCCTGCGATCTCCGGCTCAGCCGGTCGATACTGCCGCGCTCGACCGAGCGCACCCTTCTCGCGCTTGATCCCGGGCGCGTTTGACGAAAGAGTGCCGCTCGAACCTGACTGCGAAAGGAATCAACGTGGCAGTTTCGGCTGACAATCGTCTTCAGGCCCGCAACGATCTGGCATGGGCGATATCGGTCGGCGGCATCGGCGTCGTCGCTGTTCGCAGCGCTGTTGCTGTTCACCTGGTATTTCGCCGCGACGCTGTTTCTGATCTTCGCCGGCATGCTGCTCGGTGTCGCGCTCAACGCCATGACCAATCATGCTCGGCCGCGTCGTCAGGCTGCCGCATGCGCTGCGGCTGACGATCGTCTGCCTGGTGCTCGCGGGCCTGCTGTCGGGCGTGGTCTTCCTCGGCGGCGCCACCATCGCGCAACAGGCCACCGTGCTGAGCGATACGATCAAATCGCAACTGGTCAACGTCAAGGCCTTCCTGGAGAAGAACGGGATCGATACCAGCTATTTCGATCTCGGCAATCCCGGCGGCGCCGGCGGCTTCGTCGACCCCGGCGACGCCCGGCGCGCCGGCGACACACAATCTTCCCAGCGCCGGCGCGATCGCCTCCAGCGGCGGCGCGATCGTCAGCCAGACCCTCAAACTGCTGCTGGGCACGGTGAGCGCGGTCGGCAATTTCTTTATCGTGCTGTTTCTCGGGCTGACCTTCGCGGCGCAGCCGGGCGTCTATCGCAAGGGACTGTTGTTCATGGCGCCGGCGCGGCATCGCGCCCGCGCCACCGTCATCGTCGACCGCATCGGCGAAACGCTGGAGCGCTGGCTGATCGCGCAGATCATCACCATGGCCGCGGTGTTCCTCGTGACCTGGATCGGGCTCGCGATCATCGGCATCCAGAGTTCGTTCATTCTGGGCATCCAGGCCGGACTGCTCGCCTTCATTCCGACGGTCGGCGCGCTGATCGCCGGATTGATCGTGGTGCTGGCGAGCCTCGCCTCCGGATGGGTCGCCGCGCTCAGCGCATTCGTGCTGTTCCTCGGCGTTCACGCGCTGGAAAGCTACATTCTGACGCCGATCATCCAGCGTCAGGCGCTCGACATTCCGCCGGCCACGCTGTTCGCGTTCCAGATCCTGCTCGGCGTCGTGTTCGGCATCTGGGGTCTGGCGCTGGCGCTGCCGCTGATGGCGATCGTGAAAGTCATGATCGATTATTTCAAGGCCGATGAAGCCGCCGCCGAGCGCGGCGGCGGCCTGAGGCCGCTTGCCAGCGGCGTTCAGCCCGCTGAGGTCAGCACCGTCTCGGTGTGCTCGACCTCGGGCGGCGCGGCAAAATACTGCCCGACCAGCCCGCGCCATGCCGTGAAATCCTCCGAGCCCCTGAAATCGACGGTGTGGTTTTCCAGCGTCTCCCACTTGGCCATCAGCCGGTAGCGCGACGGCTTCTCGATCGACTTGTGCAGTTCAAATCCCTTGCCGCCCTTGGCGCGCAGGAACAGCGGACGCGCCTTGGCGACCGCGGCTTCAAAGTCCTTCTCGGTGCCGGGCTTGACGTCGATTTGGGCGATTTCGGTGATCATCGGGGTTGCGGCCTCTCGTGGGAATCAGCGTCTCTAACCGCAGCCGCCCGCAAAAGAAAAAGGCGCCTCGCGGCGCCTCGATCCTTCCAAATTGTCCGCAGCAACTCAGTTCAGAAGCAGCACGGTGCCGGCGACCATCAGCGCGCAGCCGACGAACATCACGCATCGGCCAGTGGCTGTCGTGGCCGATCGTAGCGGCCCTGCGCGCGCCGCTCCGAGATCAGCGCGGTCTCGTATTCGTCCGAGCGTCGAGAACATGCAGGCAAAGCCGCCGCGCGCCGAGGCGGCTGCGGCTTCGAGCGACATCAGGGCGGCGTGGGCATTGCGTCGGCGCATCGTGTCCATCAACCGCGATGATATGGATCGAATGGTAAACGCGAGGTTACCGGCGGCTCCTTGCCTTCTACGCGAGGCCGGCTAGGCCCGGCTCGGCGCCGCGCTCTGGCGCGGCGAGGCCCGCGGTCTTTCGCCGCCAGTTTTCCAGCGACAGCGGCAGTTCCTCGGCCGCCTCGACGCGATTGCGGCCGCTGCGCTTGGCCTGATAGAGCGCGGTATCGGCCGCCGCCAGCAGCACCTCGAGTTCGGTGCCGGCCGGCCCGCCGGCCACGCCGATGCTGACGGTGGTATCGACCGGGCCGTCCTCGACCACGATTCCGGAACCCGCGAACGCCTCGCGCACGCGTTCGGCGGCGATCACCCCTTCTTCCAGCGAACAGGGCAGCAATGCGGCGAACTCCTCGCCGCCGATCCGCCCCGACAGGTCGGTGATCCGCAGCGTGTTGACCACGACGGTGGCGAACAGTTTGAGAATCTCGTCGCCCGCCGGATGGCCGAAGCGATCGTTGATCGACTTGAAATGGTCGATGTCGAAGATCAGCACCGTCACCGGACGGCCGGCATTGGCTTCGCGCTCGATCACCCGCGACGTCGCCTCGGCAAAGCCGCGGCGATTGAACATGCCGGTCAGCGGATCCATCGACGCCGCCGTCTTGTGCGCGGTCACCGTGCGCTCCGACACCAGCATGAAGATGACGAACACGGTGCCGACCGCATAGAGCACGAGTTCGATGGAGAATCACCGTCACCCAGATGCTGCCGGCGAACATGTCGTCGTGCGGGTGCAACAGGTCGCCAAGCAGGATCGGCAGCATCAGCACGAAACCGTGCAGCACCGGCACCGACGATCGCCGGCCAGCGCCTTTGCAACGTCCTGCGGCGCTCGGTCCACAATTCGGTGGCCGTCAGCGCCGCATAGATCGCAACAATGCCGGCGCCGATCGTCATGCGCATCGCGGAGGCCTCCGGCGCCAGCGTCATGACGGCGGCGATCCAGGCCATCGCGCCGAGAACCAGACCCGGCAGATTGGGCTTGCGGCCGTGGAACACGCGCGATGCGTTCCAGACCATGCCGCAGGCGACGAAGCCGACGGCATTCAGCGCCAGCGAGAGCATCTCGCCGAGCGTGTTGCTGGCAAGCGTCCAGAGCGCGACCGAGGCTGCGCCGAGCAGATAGGCGGTTCCCCACCATTTCAACGCCGGGATATTCTCCTGCTTGCCGAAAAACAGCAGCATGGCTCCCAGCATTGCCGCGACCATGGTGGCAACGAGATAAAGCGTGGAGGTATCGAGCGACATGGGTCACCCGGCGATTGTGATGCAAGCGTATCCGGCACGACCGCTTAGAACGGAACGGCGCCGCCTGATCGGCCGAAATTCTACGGTACGCCGTGTTGGCAATCCGTTTGCGATCACGCGCAAGTTTTCAGGAAAAACTGCGTCAACTCGTCGGCAAATCGGCAACAAAAAAGGGCGCCCGACAGCGCCCTTTTCCGATTTCGTTGTGCGCCGCATTCGCGGCAAATTTTAGCGAAGCAATTAGCGCTTCGAGAACTGGAACGACTTGCGCGCCTTGGCGCGGCCGTACTTCTTGCGCTCGACCACGCGCGAGTCGCGGGTGAGGAAGCCGCCCTTCTTCAGAACGCTGCGCAGATCCGGCTCGAAATAGGTCAGCGCCTTCGAGATGCCGTGACGCACCGCGCCGGCCTGGCCCGACAGACCGCCGCCGGCCACGGTGCAGATCACGTCGTACTGGCCGGCGCGGGCGGCCGCGACCAGCGGCTGCTGGATCATCATCCGCAACACCGGGCGGGCGAAATAGACTTCGACTTCGCGGGTGTTGACGATGATCTTGCCGGCGCCGGGCTTGATCCAGACGCGGGCGACCGCGTCCTTGCGCTTGCCGGTGGCATAGGCGCGGCCGTATTTGTCGACCTTCTTGACGTATTTCGGCGCTTCCGGAGCGGCCGGCTTCAGCGACGACAACTGATCGAGAGACTGCATGGTGTCGGACATCTTATGCGGCCCTCATGTTCTTGCGATTCATCGTGGCGACGTCGACTGTCTCGGGTCTGCTGGGCTTCGTGCGGATGCTCGGGCCCGGGATAGACGCGCAAATTGCCGAGCTGCACGCGGCCGAGCGGGCCGCGCGGAATCATGCGCTCGATGGCCTTCTCGACCACGCGCTCGGGAAAGCGGCCCTCGAGGATCGACTTCGCCGTGCGTTCCTTGATGCCGCCGATGAAGCCGGTGTGATTGTAATAGACCTTGTTGTCGCGCTTGCGCCCGGTGAGCACGACATGCGCCGCGTTGATGATGATGACATGGTCGCCGCAATCGACATGGGGCGTATAGGTCGGGAGGTGTTTGCCGCGAAGGCGCATCGCGACCAGGGTGGCGAGCCGGCCGACCACCAGACCTTTGGCGTCGATCAACACCCACTTCTTCGTCACCTCGGCGGGCTTTGCCGAAAACGTTTTCATGTGAGGAAATCCGTGAAAGGGAAACGTCGGACGCATCAGCGCCGAACTGCGCAGGTTTCTAGATAACAGCGCTGCCAACGTCAATGCCAGATGATGAAAATTAGGCCAGTAAAAACAATGGCTTATAAATATGGTGTAATAATACCGGACAAAACCCTAAGTATTTGGAATGGAATAGGTCGAGGTCACATGGGCGATCGGATCGGGCGACGTGCCCGACAACAGATTGACCTCGCCGACCGCGAGCCGCTTGCCCAGCTTCAAAAGCCGCGCTGCCGCAAGCACATCCTGCCCCGCTGCCCCTTTGCGCAGGAAATTGATGTTGAGATTGGTCGTCACCGCGAGACCAATCGGGCCGATCGCCGACAGCAGCACCACATACATGGCGAAATCCGCCAGCGCCATCAGCGTCGGTCCCGAGACCGTCCCGCCCGGACGCAGCATGCTCTCGCGAAAGCGCTGCCGTAGCAGACAGGTCGCACCGTCGGCATGCTCGATTGTAAGATCGTCATAATTGAACAGTTGCGGGAGCTCGGTACGAAGGAAGGCATCGAGTTCAACCGCAGTCATTCGTGCTGCTGTCATGACCGATCGTCGGGCTGTTCATTGCACATGCATTGGCAGAATCAACCTGCCGTCAATTTCTCGGCGGGTCAAATCTCGCTGTCCGCGAAAACTGAGAAGGTCGAACCGCTATCGAATCTTCGCAAAATCGCCATGCCGACCGAGCCCGCCGCTGAAGCGGGCTGCCCCTGCCACGCCGTCTTCGATCAATGCCTCGCGCCCGTTGTACCACTCCTGAATCAACGCTTCGCGGACGGTAAGCCCATCGCTCTTGATGGCCGACCGTCGGTCCGCACGGACGCAGACCTGAGGAAAACGCGCGATCTCTTGTGCGAGCGCCTCCGCCTTCGCGCGCGCGCCCCCCTTTGGCGTGAGATATTCGCACAAACCAATGGACATACACTCCTCGGCCGGCACCTTACGTCCCGTAAGGATAATCTCGAGCGCGCGGCCCTGCCCGACGATGCGCGGTAACCGCACAGTACCTCCATCGATCAACGGCACGCCCCATCGACGGCAATAGACGCCGAAATAAGACCCTTCAGCCATCACCCGAAAGTCACACCACAGTCCTAGTTCCATTCCTCCGGCGACGGCAGGCCCCTCAATCGCCGCAACGACGGGCTTGTCTAACTCAAGCCGGGACGGTCCCAGCGGCCCGCGTGGGATTTCGCCGCCATTCCCGCGCGGCCGAGCGGTCGGGATATCAAGTTCGCCCAACGGATAAGCGGCATTGAGGGTGCCGACATATTTGAGGTCCCACCCCGCACAGAAAGCGCCGCCTGCGCCGTAGAACACCGCGACCGAGGCGTCCTTGTGCGCATCGAATTCCAGGAAAGCGGCGGTTAGCGCGTCCGCGCTATCAGGGTCCATGGCGTTCCGTGCTTCGGGCCGATCGTGAATGATCGTCCATACCGGTCCGGCTCTCTCAACTCTGACCGTCATTGCAGCCCTCCGTACGGTGGTCGTTAATTTTAACATCGTTAGATAATTTAATCATATTTAAATTACCGGTCAAGCGTGCTATTGAGAATCGCGATGACGAAGGAGCGAAAAATCGATCGACGGAAGGCTGTGGGCGAGCTGAAGCGCGAGTTGATCCTAGACGCGGCGCGGAAGGTCTTTGAAGCCGACGGTCTGGATGGAGCATCGCTGCGCGCGATCGCCGCTGGCGCGGGCTATACGCCCGCCGCGCTCTATTTTCACTTCGAGTCCAAGGAAGCGATCTACGCTGAAGTTCTTCGAGGCTCACTCACAAATCTTGGGCAGGCCGTAAGCCGCGCGGTTTCGCGCGCCAAGGCTCCAGCCGATCAGTTGCGGGCTGCGGCGCGGGCTTTCTTTCGCTATTATGCCGACAATCCGAGAGACCTCGATCTTGGCTTCTACCTGTTTCGCGGCGGCATGAAGCCACAAGGTCTCGGCAAGGAACGCGACGGTATGCTCAATGCAGCACTTGAATCCGCCCTCCAACCGATCGCCGATGCAGCACAAGCGCTCGGCGCCCGGCCCGAGGAAGCCAAATCGTTGATGGCGGATATTTTTGCTCACGCTGCGGGGCTTCTGCTGTTGGCCCACACCGGCCGCATCCGCATGTTTGGCGCTTCGGCGCCGCACCTGATGGAACGCTTCGTCGAGGCCAAGGTCGCAGCACTGACCGAAGGCAGATGAAATGAAGGCCTTGAATTTCGATTCGCCAAGGCCCACTCTTCCGACTGAAACATCTCTCACTCGGCTGATCATGCGCTAGGATGGCAGCCCTGCTCCAGGGAATGGAATCTCCGATGTCCGCCCAAGCCGCTCGCGTTCCAGCACCACCATCGCCAATCCTGCTGCGCGAGACGCTCGGCAGCATCGCCGTGCTCACGCTCAATCGACCGGCGGCGCGCAACAGCCTGTCGGAAGCCATGATCGCCGAACTGCATGCGGCGCTGAACGAGATTGGCGAGGACAAGAACATCCGCGCGGTCGTGATCGCGGCCAACGGTCCGGCCTTTTCCGCCGGCCATGACATGAAGGAACTGACCGCCCGCCGCAGCGATCGCCGATCGCGGGCGCGCTTATTTCGCGCAGATCATGAACGCCTGCAGCGCGATGATGCAGGCCGTCGTGCATTTGCCGAAGCCGGTCGTCGCCGCGGTCCAGGGTGATCGCCACCGCCGCCGGCTGCCAGTTGGTGGCAAGCTGCGATCTGGCGGTCGCTTCGGAGGCCGCGAGCTTTGCCACGCCCGGCGTCGATATCGGACTGTTTTGTTCGACGCCGATGGTGGCGCTGTCGCGCAACGTTCCGCGCAAGCAGGCGATGGAAATGCTGCTGACCGGCGAGCCGATTCCGGCCGCGACCGCGCGCGATATCGGCCTCGTCAACCGCGTTGTCGCCGCCGGCACCGAGCGCGATGCGGCGATCGCGCTGGCGCAAAAGGTCGCGCTCAAATCCGCCTACACCGTCAAGCTCGGCAAGGCCGCGTTCTACCGTCAGGCCGAAATGAGCCTTGCCGACGCCTATCGCTATGCGGCAGAGGTGATGACCGAAAACATGATGGCGCGCGACGCCGAGGAAGGCATCGGCGCCTTCATCGAGAAGCGCGAGCCGAAATGGCAGGACCGGTAGACAATCCGACCGACGAGACTCAATGAACCATGACGCCTATCCCGACAATTACATCCGCGAAATTCTCAACGGCGTGAAATCCATCGCGATGGTCGGGGCCTCGCCGGTCAATGTGCGGCCGAGCTACTTCGCCTTCAAATATCTGGCGCAGCGCGGCTACGACATGATCCCGGTCAATCCCGGTCACGTCGGCAAGAGCCTGCTCGGCAAACCCTTCGTCGCGTCGCTGCGCGATATCGGCCGTCCCGTCGACATGATCGACATCTTCCGGAATTCGAGCCACATCATGCCGGTGGTCGACGAAGCCCTGAAGCTGACGCCGTTGCCGAAAGTGATCTGGATGCAGCTTGGCGCGCGCGACGATGCCGCCGCCGCGAAGGCCGAAGCCGCCGGCCTCAAGGTCGTCATGAACCGCTGCCCGAAGATCGAATATGGACGGCTGTCCTCGGAGATTTCGTGGATGGGCGTCAATTCGCGCACGCTGAGCTCGAAGCGCGCGCCGATGCCGACCCAGGGCATGCGGCTTTCGCTGAACCGGACGAGCGTCGGCGGCGGCGAAACCGCCGCGTCCGATCGCGCCGCGAAAAACAAGAACGACCTTGCGTGACGCAAATGCGAAACGATTGTTCTGCACAATGCGGCAAAGCGAAGCACGACCGTTCCGAACAATCGCGTGAAACATCGCGCCGCCTTGACGGCGGACGCCGCTGCCGCGATTGTCCCTCCATGGGAGGAGGCGTTGCTGCGCCGTCTCGAACTATAGAACCGCACCTTGTTGCTCATCTTTCCAACGATGCCGCGCTGGCCGCTTCTGATGCGAATGATAATCGTCAGAAAGGAAAAAGAATGACCGATCGTCTTCCGGGATTTTCCACCCTCGCCGTGCATGCCGGCGCGCAACCCGATCCGACCACCGGCGCGCGGGCGACGCCGATCTATCAGACCACGTCGTTCGTGTTCAACGACGCCGATCATGCCGCCTCGCTGTTCGGGCTGCAGGCGTTCGGCAACATCTACACCCGGATCGGAAACCCGACCAACGCGGTGCTGGAAGAGCGCGTCGCCGCGCTCGAAGGCGGCACCGCCGCGCTCGCGGTGGCGTCCGGGACACGCCGCGCAGGTCGTCGTGCTGCAGCAATTGCTGAGGCCCGGCGACGAGTTCATCGCCGCGCGAAAACTCTATGGCGGCTCGATCAACCAGTTCACCCATGCCTTCAAGAGTTTCGGCTGGAACGTGGTGTGGGCCGACCCCGACGATATCGGCAGCTTCGAGCGCGCGGTCACGCCGCACACCAAGGCGATCTTCATCGAGTCGATCGCCAATCCCGGCGGCAGCATCACCGATATCGAGGCGATCGCGGCGGTCGCGCGCAAGGCCGGCGTGCCGCTGATCGTCGACAACACGCTGGCGACGCCCTATCTGATCCGCCCGATCGATCACGGCGCCGACATCGTCGTGCATTCGCTGACCAAATTTCTCGGCGGCCACGGCAACTCGCTCGGCGGCATCATCGTCGATGCCGGCACCTTCGACTGGTCGAAGGACAACAAATATCCGATGCTGAGCGAGCCGCGCCCGGAATATCACGGCATCAAGATTCAGGAGACCTTCGGCAATTTCGCCTTTGCGATCGCCTGCCGCGTGCTCGGCCTGCGCGACCTCGGCCCGGCGATCTCGCCGTTCAACGCGTTCCTGATCCTGACCGGCATCGAGACGCTGCCGCTGCGCATGCAGAAGCATTGCGAGAACGCCAAGGCGATCGCGGAATTTCTCTCCGGCCATCCGGCGGTGGCCTCGGTGAACTACGCCGGCCTGTCCGGCGACAAATACAACAACCTCGCGCGCAAATATGCGCCGAAGGGCGCCGGCGCGGTGTTCACCTTCAGCCTCAAGGGCGGCTACGACGCCGGCGTCAACCTGGTGTCGAACCTGAAACTGTTCTCGCATCTCGCCAATGTCGGCGACACCCGCTCGCTGGTGATCCATCCGGCATCGACCACGCACAGCCAGCTCGACGATGCCGCCAAGATCAAGTCGGGCGCGGCGCCCGATGTGGTGCGGCTGTCGATCGGCATCGAAGACAAGGAAGATCTGATCGCGGATCTCGAGCAGGCGCTGAGCGCCTGAGGCATCACGCGCGGATCTCAGCGCCTGGCCAGAGGAAATCCATATTTCTCCCGATCGGCGAGCGTGGCGTCGACTGTGAACGCCGCCTGTTCCGCCGTCAGCTCGGTGGCCATCAGGACTTCGGCATTTTCGCCCGATCACGCTTGGTCACCGCGGCGTCCCAAGCCTTGATCAGGCCGGCGGCGTAGAGCCTCTCGTTAACGGTCATTTCGGCATAAAGTGGCATATTGGCCCGGCGTCGACGATTCGGAGCGGAGCCATGTTGCGCTGGACGATAGCACTTCTTGTCGCCATGGCCGTCGTTCGCCCCGCTGCGGCGGCTGACGGGGCCGTGCCGCGACAGAGCGCCGAACGCGCCGTCGCCAATTGCCGGCAGGGCTGCCGCGTGCGCATTACAAATACAGGACGAGCGTCGTCTACGGGCGCCGCCGCCTCCGCAGGGCTATGTCGAGCGCGATCCGGATTTGCTGATTCACGCCGGCCTACGGACCCGGCGGCTACCTCGCGAATTGCCGCGCACGCCGCTGCTTGCCGGGCTCCGCGACGATGCCCGGCTATTACGGGCGGGCCGTTCGACTATGATTACCAGGGCCCCTATTATGGCGGGCCCAATGTCGGCTATTGTGGACCGCCTGCCCTACGCCTGCGGCGTTTACGGCTATTGCTGAGCGTCGCGCGCTGCGTTCTCAGCCGGGTTGACACGACCGGGCTGCCGGCGCAGCCGTGCGGCTGTCTCGCTCTGCCGACGCGCGCCAGCCGCTCGGCCTGCAAAACCGCAAGCGTCAGCACCGCAATCGCGACGGCCTGATGCGCCAATGCCAGATCAATCGGGACCTGATTGAGCAGCGTCAGAATACCCGAGCGTCGCCTGCAACGTGATCGCCGCCGCCAGCCACAACGCGCCGTTGACCGCGGCGATCCCGGCCCGCGAGCGAACGGCGTCGATCGCATGCAGGACCGCCAGCGCGAACAGCGCATAGGCGGTCATGCGATGCTCGAACTGCACCGTGAGCGTATTGTCGAACAGATTGCGCCACCACGGCTGCTCGAAGAACAGCCGCGCCGCGGACGGAATAAACCCGCCGTCGATATCGGGCCAGGTGTTGTAGACCTTGCCCGCGCGCAGGCCCGCGACCAGCGCGCCGAGATAAAGCTGCACGAAGGTCAGCACCAGCAGAGCCACGCTGGTGATCTTCAGCCGCGCGGATGCAGCCGACCGGCGGCCGATCCGCCAATCGCCGCAGCGTCCAGACGATGCCGGCGAAGATCAGCAGCGCCAGCACCAGATGGGTGGCGAGACGATAATGCGAAACCTCGACCCGCTGCGAAAGCCCGGACGCCACCATCCACCAGCCGACCACGCCCTGCAGTGCGCCGAGACCGAAGATCAGCCACAGCCGCCGCCTCAGGTCGGCGCCCAGAGCGCCGCGCCACAGGAACCAGAGAAACGGCAGCAGATAGGCGATCCCGATCACGCGCCCGAGCAGCCGGTGGCTCCATTCCCACCAGAAAATCGTCTTGAACTCGGCGAGATTCATGCCGGCGTTGAGTTCGCGATATTGCGGAATGGTCTTGTAGGCGTCGAACGCCTGCGTCCATTGCTCCTGATTGAGCGGCGGCAGCGCGCCGGTGACCGGCTTCCACTCGACGATCGAAAGCCCGGATTCGGTGAGACGCGTGGCGCCGCCGACCAGCACCATGATCGCGATCAGCGCGGCGATCGCAAAGCAGCCACCAGCGGACGGCGCGGATATGCGGGGCTTGTTGGGCGGGAATACCGGTCATCAAAGCTGCGCTTGAATGAATTTGCGCGCCCCTTATAGTCCGCCCCTTCCCGCGCGCAAGGCGCGCCCCGGCAGCGAGCTGCACATTTCCGTCATGACGATACGCACCCGCAAATTCTTTGGAACCATCGCCCTGCTGGTGCTGGTCGTGGTGTGGTCGCTGATGGGCATGACGGTGGCGCAGACGCCGTGGCTGGCGAATTCCGGGCTGCTGCAGGCGATCTTCTATGTCGTGGCCGGCATCGGCTGGGTGCTGCCGGCGATGCCGATCATCAGCTGGATGGCGCGGCCGGACGCCTAGAAGCGTCTGTCGCTGCGCGCGTCGGCTTCGCCGGCGCGAAACGTGACGCCGGAAAGCATCACGCGCATGGCGCGCAGCGAACGCTGCCGTCCGTCCCAGGCGATGCGCGGCAGCGCGTGCAGATTGGTTCGGCCCTCCGGTCTCGACGACGCCCGGTATCGCCGATACCGCGCTGGCAAAGCCGGCCTCCGCGGCCATCGCGGCATGTTGCCGGCGCCAGGATGCGCGATCGCCGAACGGATAGGCGAAATGCCTGACATCGCGGTGGAACGCGGCCTGCGCGACCGCCCTGCCCATCGTCATCTCGCGCAGCGCAGCGGCATCCTTCAGGTTCGACAGCACGGGATAGTTCACCGTCGCACTTCCGATCGTCACCAGCGGATCGGCCGCAAGCTTCGCCAGATCGTCCCAGTCCATCGACGCCTCGCGCGACAGCGCCGCGAGATCGACCGAGTATCGCTTGCAGAGATCGTTGATCGCGGACGAAAGATCGGGCGGCGCAAGCGAGCGCATCCAGCTCTCGAGAAAATCGTAGAGCTGATATTTTTCGGACGTAGTTCGCGATATCGAAATGCCGTTCCTTGCGATCCATCACCAGGCTGAGGCGGTTCTCGCGCGCGATCACTGCTTCAAGCGCAAGCCACCAGGCCTCGCCGAGGCCGTCCGGAAACGCCGTCGGCACATAGACGGTGAAGGGCACGCCGTGTCGCGACAACACCGGATAGGCCGACGTCATCAGGTCCTTGTAGCCGCCGTCGAAGGTCAGGCAGACAAACCGTCGCGGCGCGGCCAGCGTGACCGCCCGCCGGCAAACCTCGTCCATCGAGACGATATCGAATTTCCAGCGCTTCAACGCCCGGATCGTTCGATCGAGAAATTCGGGCGTGATTTCGCGGGATCTGAGCGGCTGAAAGCGCGCGGCGCGCCGCGGGCGCACGCGCTCGAACCGCAGGATGACGCCGGCGCCGCCGGTCGCGCCGCCGCATCAGCCAGGCAAGCCGCTGAAATAAGCGAGTTCCAGCCTCAGGCTCGTCAAGAATCCGTTGTCGGATGGCAACGTCTCGCCCCTCAATGCGGCCGATCTCCGCCTCGCCGCGGCCGCATTGTCATTACTCTTTGTTGACATTTCTTTGCAAAGGTCGGCCAAAGCCGAAAAATGTAAATAATTCCCTGTAGACAGGTTTTGCAATGACCATGGCTGCCGCGATCGAAAGCCGAACGGCGGAAGCGCCAGCGTGGTCGAAAACGAGCCGCATCGCCAGCGTCGATATTCTTCGACGATCTCGGCCAGGCCGAGACGATCTGGCGCGGCCTCGAAGATCCAGCAGCAATTCTCCACGCCGTATCAGCGGTTCGATTTCCTCAGCCCCTGGCAACGGCAGGTCGGAGAGCGCGAGAACCTTCGGCCCTTCATCGTCATCGCCTATGACGCCGAACGCCGGCCGCTGTTGCTGCTGCCGCTCGCGCTCAGGCATGAGCACGGCGTTCGCACCGCCTGTTTCATGGGCGGCAAGCACGCCACCTTCAACATGGCGCTGTGGGACAGGGATTTTGCCGCAGGCGCAACCGCGGCCGATCTCGACGCGCTGATATCGGCGATACGCGCGCGATCCGCGGCCGACGTTCTGGCGCTGACGCCAGCAGCCGCTGCGCTGGCGGGATTTGCCGAACCCGATGGCGCTGCTGCCGAACCAGGCCTCGGTCAACGACTGCCCGCTGATGACGATGGTGCCGGGCGCTGCGCCGACGACGCGGATCAGCAATTCGTTTCGCCGCCGGCTCAAGGGCAAGGAACGCAAGCTGCAAGCGCTGCCGGGCTATCGCTATCGCGTCGCCTCCACCGACGCCGAGATCAAGCGGCTGCTCGACTGGTTCTTCCGCATCAAGCCGCTGCGGATGGCGGAGCAGAAACTGCCCAACGTGTTCGCCGAACCCGGCGTCGAGGATTTCATCCGCAGCGCCTGCATGACGCCGCTCGCCGGCGGCGGTCACGTCATCGACATTCACGCGCTGGAATGCGACGACGAGGTGATCGCGATCTTCGCCGGCGTCGCCGACGGCCATCGCTTTTCGATGATGTTCAACACCTACACGATGTCCGACAATTCGCGTCACAGCCCCGGACTGATCCTGATGCGCAACATCGTCGATCACTATGCCGAGCGCGGCTATCGCGCGCTCGATCTCGGGATCGGATCGGACGACTACAAGCGGCTGTTCTGCAAGAGCGACGAGCCGATCTTCGATTGCTTCATCCCGCTCAGCCTGCGCGGCAAGCTGGCCGCGGCCGCGATGTCGGGCATCAACCGCGCCAAGCATCTGGTGAAGCACAATCCGGCGCTGTTGCAGCATGGCGCAGAGGCTGCGCAGCGCGTTCCGCTGAGCTCAGTTCTGTCAAGACCGGCGTATCGCCGCCTTCAGGCCGCCACCACCCGCGGGCCGGGCTCGACGGCGTCGGAGGGCTGCGACGGCTTGCTCAGCATCGTCACGTCGCTGAAACCCGACCGCCTTGAGCTGATCGCACATCAGCGTGCGGGCATCGGCGGCCATCGATGCATCCGGCACCACCACGGCGCGCGCCTGCGCGGTCAGCAATTCCGCCGGCAGATCGGAGGCGGTGCCGGCGTCCAGCAGCACGTGGTCATAGACCCGCAGCAACGCATCGATCGCAAGCGTGAGCCGCGGCGATTGCAGCAACGCGCGGTCCGAACCCGGGCGTCCGGCGCTGACGAGATGAACCCGCGACAGCCGGTCCTTGGTGATGACCTGCGAAAACGAAGCTTCGCCCAGCATCAATTCCGCCAGGCCCGGCGCGGCCGGATCGACCGATACCGCCGAGATCGTCGGCGACGACGCCGACAGATCGACCACCACGACCCTCGCGTCGCGCGCGATCAGGCGCGCCAGCGTCAGCGCCGTCAGCGTGATGCTCTCGCTCGAGGCGGTGCCGAGAATCGTGACCTTGCGCGCCGCGTCGCCGGCGCCGCGCAAATCGTCGGCGAGTTGCTCGATTTCGGTGAGCTCGAGTCGACGACTTCGGGATGGATCTTCGCTCGGATCCGGATCGGGATTCGGCGGATCGGCGGGCAACCGCCGGCGCCGGCGCGCGGACCGGTGCCGCCGGCGACGACGAACACGCGCGCACCGCGCGCGGCGCCGTCATGCGCAGCAATTCGCCGGTGACGATCGCGCCGGCGCTGAGCATCAAGGTCGCCAGCGTCGCGATCAGCACGATCGGCAGCTTCTTCGGATAGGCCGGGGTGTTGGAAACGCTGGCGCGGGAAATGATCCGGCCATCCGCCGGCGCCGCATCGATATTCTCGCGGGTATTGGCCTCGCGGTATTTCGCCAGATAGGATTCCAGCAGGTCGCGCTGCGCCTTGGCTTCCCGCTCCAGCGCCCGAAGCTGGACGTCCTGGCCGTTGGTCGAGGTCGCCTGCTTCTTCAATTGCTCGAGGCTCGCGCTCAGGCCCTCGACCCTGCCGCCGGCGATGCGCGCATCATTGTCCAGCGAGCGCGAGATCTTGCTCGCTTCGTCGCGAATCTGGCGGTCGAGATCGGCAAGCTGCGCCTTCAGTTCCTTGATGCGCGGATGGTCGTCGAGCAAGGTCGACGACTGCTCGGCCAGCTGCGCGCGCAGCGTGACGCGCTGTTCGGACAGCCGGCGGATCAATTCGGAATTGAGCACCTCGGAAGCCTCGATCGGCTTGCCGCTCTGAAGCATTTCGCGGATCAGCCGCGCCTTCGACTTCGGCGTCGGACTTCAGCGCCCGCGCGTTGTTCAATTGCGTATTCAGTTCGCCCATCTGCTGGTTGGAGAGCGTGGTGTTGTTGGTGCCGACAAACAGGCTCGATTTCGAGCGAAAATCCTCGACGCGGGATTCGGCGTCCGCAACCTTCTTGCGCAGATTGTCGATTTCGCCCGACAGCCATTGGCTGGCGGACTTGGCCTGCTCCTGCCGCGCGTCCTGCTGCAGCACCAGATAGCCGTCGGCGATCGAGTTGGCGACGCGCGCCGCCAGATCCGGATCGCGCGACTGGAATTCGATGACGATGACGCGCGATTTATCGACCGCGTAGGCGGTGAACCGGTCGAAATAGGCATCCAGCACGCGCTCTTCCGGCGTCAGCGAGAACGGATCGCGGCCGATCCCGAACAGTGCCAGCAGCGATTTCAGCGGCGAAAGCCCCTGCAGCACCGGATCGAATTCCGGCCGCTCGGCGAGCTTGTTCTTCTTGATGATCTCGCGCGCGAGATCGCGCGACAGCAACAAGCTGGACCTGGCTGGTGACGGCCTCGGCATCGAGCGCGGTGCGCTCCTCGTTGCGCTCGCCGTTCGGCCGCAGGAAGATGTTCTCGCGCCCGTCGATCAGGATGCGCGCTTCGGACTTGTATCGCGGGGTGACCAGATTGACGGCGGCAATCGAGAGCACGGCGGCAAGCAGCGTCGGAACGATGATCCAGCGCCCGTTGCGCAGCAGCGCCTGGCCGAGCGCGCGCAAATCCAGATCGCCGGACGGCGCGGCAGACGGCCGGTCCGGCTGCAGGCTTGGCTGGCGGCCGGCTCGGACCACCGGCGTCTTCCTCGACCAACGCCTTGTCCTTGCCTGCACGCCAGAACGCTAAACGCATCGCACACTCCCGCGGACGCCACGACTCCACTCGACACTTGCGCGCGATTACACTCCATTAAGGTTGCCGCTGGGTTAATTCGAGCCGATTTGACGCCGGGAACATGCAGGCCCTGGCCGGCGCGGTCATGCTTTGTTAACCATGAAAGTCCTTAATCGGAATCAATACTTTCCTCATGGGTTGTCCGATGCGAGGCGTGCGCGCCGCTATTCCCTGTCTGCTGGCCGCGCTCGCTCTGTCGGGCTGCATGCAGACGGCTGCGCCAGTGGCCGCAGTGCGGCTGCGAAGTGAGAGCGCGGTGGCGATCGCCGGCGGCTTCTCGCCGCGCGCCCGGCGCGACCACGTCACCCTGACCCACACCGACGGTTCCGGCTCGACCCGCGTTGTGGTGCCGCTCGGCACCCCGCTCAGCCCCGGCGATACCGTCCTCGTCGGCGAACGCTGGTTCTGATCATGGCCCCGCAACCAGACCAGCCGCTTCGTATCCTGCACGCGGTGCGCGCGCCGGTCGGCGGGATCTTCCGTCACATCCTCGACCTCGCCAACGGACAGGCCGACCGCGGCCACCATGTCGGCATCATCGCCGACAGCCTGACCGGCGGCGAACGCGCCGACGCGGCGCTGGCGGAAATCGCGCCCCGCCTCAAGCTTGGCGTTCATCGCCTTGCCATTCACCGCGAACCTTCGCCCACGGATGTTCTGGTGTGGGCGCATTTCATGCGCCTGATCCGGCGGCTGAAGCCGGACGTCCTGCACGGACACGGCGCCAAGGCCGGCGCCTTCGTTCGCCTGAAAACCCGTTCGAAGCGGCATCATTCGCGTCTATACGCCGCATGGCGGCTCGCTGCACTACCCGCTGAATACGCTCAAGGGCGCGCTCTACAGCCGCCTCGAACGCGCGCTGATGAACAGCACCGATCTGTTCCTGTTCGAAAGCGCGTTCGCGCGCGATACCTATCAGCGCACCATCGGCACGCCGACCGGGCTGGTGCGCTGCGTGTTCAACGGCGTCACCGCGGACGAATTCGATCCGATCGTCAAGGCCGACGACGCCACCGATATCGTCTATGTCGGCGAGTTCAGGCACATCAAGGGCGCCGACCTCCTGATCGACGCGGTGGCGCGGCTGCGCGCCGACGGCAAGCCGGTCACGCTGACGCTCGCCGGCGACGGCGAGGAAATCGAGGCGCTCAAGGCCCAGATCCAGAGGCTCGGCCTCGGCGAGGCGGTGCGCTTCATCGGCCACGTCAAGGCGCGCTACGGCTTTTCCAAGGGCCGCGCTGCTGGTGGTTCCGTCGCGCGGGGATTCCATGCCCTATGTCGTGATCGAGGCGGCAGCGGCGGGAATTCCGATGGTGGCCGCCAATGTCGGCGGCATCCCGGAAATTTTCGGATCGCATACCGACGCGCTGTTTGCGCCCAACATCGTCGGCGCGATGGCGGACGCGATCGAGATCGCGCTGGAGGATCCCGCCGCCGCGCTGGCACGCGCAAAATCGCTTCGCGAACGAATCTTCCTGCATTTTTCGCAGAAGGCGATGGTCGAAGGGGTGCTGGCGGGCTACCGCGACGCGTTTGCAGATCGTTAACCGTTCTTTACCAACGATAACCGTTTCTTCCGATTTGTCCTTTAAGCCGTGAGCGCGGGGAATTCCGCCTCGGCGCGCGCATGCCTAGATGCCCGTGCGAGAACGGATTTGGACACAGTGGAACCGATCAACGCACGCTCGATGTTAGATGCCGCGGCAGCGGCCGCGGCGATCGCCACCGTCGGACCGCCCGCCGATCGAACGGCGCCGCCGGCTGTCGCAGGCCGCGCTTGCCGTCACCAACCAGAAAGTGCGCCGGGCCTATTCGCCGATCGTGATCGCGGGCGCCGTCCGCCTCGCCGATTTCGCGCTGCTCAGCCTCATCGGCATCGCGCTCTATCTCGGTTATGTGGTGCCGCTCACCGGCTTTCACTGGGAATATGTCGCGGCCATCTTCGGCATGACCGCGACCGCGGTGATCTGCTTCCAGGCCGCCGACATCTACGAAGTGCAGGTGTTTCGCGGCCAGCTCCGGCAGATGACGCGGATGATCTCGTCCTGGGCCTTCGTGTTCCTGCTGTTCATCGGCGCATCGTTCTTCGCCAAGCTCGGCGGCGAGGTATCGCGGCTGTGGCTCTCGGCATTTTTCTTCGTCGGTCTCGCCGCGCTGATCGCCGAACGCCTGTTCCTGCGCGCGATGGTGCGCAGCTGGGCGCGCCAGGGCCGGCTCGACCGCCGCACCATCATCGTCGGCTCCGACCAGAACGGCGAAAAGCTGGTCGAGGCGCTCAAGGCCCAGGACAGATTCGGATATCGATATCCTCGGCGTGTTCGACGACCGCAACGACAACCGCGCGCTCGAGACCTGCGCCGGCAGCCCGAAACTCGGCAAGGTCGACGACATCGTCGAATTCGCCCGCCGCACCCGCGTCGACCTCGTGCTGTTCGCGCTGCCGATTTCGGCGGAGACGCGGATTCTCGAAATGCTGAAGAAGCTGTGGGTGCTGCCGGTCGACATCCGGCTTTCCGCCCACACCAACAAGCTGCGCTTCCGCCCCCGCTCCTATTCCTATCTCGGCAAGGTCCCGACGCTCGACGTGTTCGAGGCGCCGATCACCGACTGGGATCTGGTGATGAAGTGGCTGTTCGACCATCGTCGTCGGCGCCATCATCCTGCTGCTGGCCGCGCCGGTGATGGCGCTGGTCGCGCTCGCGGTCAAGCTCGACAGTCCGGGTCCGGTGCTGTTCCGCCAGAAGCGGTTCGGCTTCAACAACGAGCGCATCGACGTCTTCAAGTTTCGCTCGCTGTACCATGATCAGGCCGATCCGCTGGCCGCCAAGGTCGTGACCAAGAACGATCCGCCGCGTCACCCGGGTCGGACGCTTCATCCGCAAGACCAGCCTCGACGAACTGCCGCAGCTCTTCAACGTCGTGTTCAAGAGCAATCTCTCGCTGGTCGGTCCGCGCCCGCACGCGGTGCAGGGCAAATTGCAGAGCCGGCTGTTCGACGAAGCGGTCGACGGCTATTTCGCGCGTCACCGCGTCAAGCCCGGCATCACCGGCTGGGCGCAGATCAACGGCTGGCGCGGCGAAATCGACAGCGAAGAGAAGATCCAGAAGCGCGTCGAGTTCGACCTCTATTACATCGAGAACTGGTCGGTGCTGTTCGACCTCTACATTCTGCTCAAGACGCCGCTGGCGCTGATGACGAAGAACGAGAACGCCTACTGAGCGCTGGCTCGCGACGTGTTGTGGTTGCGTTGCGTAGATCAGTGAGTGTGTGATGGCGTATGCGGCGACAGCCGGGGGCTTCCCTTCATCGGCTGACGGCCGCGCCCGGCGTGCTGCGCTGCAGCGCGCGCTGGTGTGGCTGGTCGGCGCATCCGGCGCGATCGTCTTCATCGAGCCCAGCCCCTACGAGCTGGTGACGCTCGTCGCCACCGTCATCTTCTTTGCGACCGGCCTGCGGCTGCGGCTGGTCTTCATGCCGCTGCTGCTGCTGCTGGTCCTGCTCAATGTCGGCTACTCCATCGGCGCCATTCCCTTTCATGGACCAGTCCGAGGTCGCCAACTGGATCGCGACATCCTGGTACATGGCGGTCACCGTGATGTTCTTCGCCATGGTGGTGTCCGAAGACACCGCGGCGCGGCTCGACATGCTTCGCCGCGGCCTGATCGTCGGCGCCATGATCGCGTCGCTTTCCGCGCATCGCCGGCTATTTCAATCTCGTGCCCGGCGGGCACGATCTGCTGACGCTGTATGAGCGCGCGCGCGGCACCTTCAAGGATCCGAACGTGCTCGGCGCGTTCCTGATCCTGCCCGCGCTGTTCGTGCTGCAAAGCGTCGTTTCCGATCGCTTCGGCAAAGTCGTTCCGCAGCACCATCGCGCTCGGCATCATGGCGCTGGCGATCCTGCTGGCGTTCTCGCGCGCGGCATGGGGCGGGCTCGTCATCACCTCGGCCTTCATGCTGGCGCTGATGGTCCTGACCAGCCGCTCGCGCGCGCAACGCTCGCGCATCATCGTGATGGCGGTCGTCGCCGTCGTCGCCGTGGTGCTGCTGATCGCCGTGCTGCTGTCGTTCGACTCGATCGGCGAAATGTTCAGGCAGCGCGCGAGCTTCGATCAAAGCTACGACGAGGGCCGCTTCGGCCGGTTCGGCCGCCACATCCTCGGCGCCGACATGGCGCTCGATCTGCCGTTCGGCATCGGGCCGCTGCAATTCCACAACTATTTCCCGGAAGACACCCACAACTCCTATCTGAACGCCTTCATGTCCGGCGGCTGGATCTCCGGCATCTGCTATCCGGCGCTGGTGTTCGTCACCGTCATCATCGGCTTCCGCCACGTCTTCGTCCGCGTGCCCTGGCAGCGCGCCTATCTCGCGATCTTCTCGGCGTTCCTGGGCACGGTCGGCGAAAGCTTCGTCATCGACACCGACCACTGGCGGCACTTCTGGATGATGCTGGGCGCGATGTGGGGCATGTTCGCCGCCGCCCAGCGCTACAAGGCAGCGACAGATCAGCCGCTCAAGGCGCCCGCGCAGGCTTCGTAGCGCCGGCGCGCTTTTCCTTCGGCGCCATCATCATCGTCCTTCAGCTCCTCGGTCGCCGCCAGCATCGCCTTGTAGCCCTGCGTCCGCGAAGCGAAGCAGCAGCTGCAGCTCGGCGTCGGTATAGCTATCCCAGAGCTTGTGCATCGCGCGCTGCATCGGCTCGTAGAACTGTCCGATCTTCGCGACGCGTTCCGGCACGGGCGACGATGAACACCTTGCGGCGATCGTCGTCGTCGCGCTCGCGGCGCACCAGCCCGGCCTTCTCCAGCCGGTCCACCACGCCGGTGATGGCGCCGGTGGTCAGACCCGTGACCTCGGCGAGCCTTCCCGCGGTCACGCGGCCCTCCAGTTGAGAAAATCCAGGCATTCCAGGTCGGAACTCGAAATCCCGGCGCGTTCGGCGACGGCCTGCGCCGAACATCGCGCCCTGCGCGGACGACTGCCGCATCGCGTGTTCCAGTTCCTGCATCAGCGCGGCGCGCGCTTTTGGTCTTGACAAAGCCGGTCCCATATCTTAGTCCGCATGATATCTTAGACTACTAAGATAATTAGTCGCCTGTACCTTCTTACCACCGCTGCGACATCAGGAGCAAGACATGACCCAACGATCCCGCAAAGCCCTCATCATCGGCGCCGGCATTGCCGGCCCGGTCGCCGCGATCCTGCTCAAGAGGGCCGGTTTCGACGCCCAGGTGTTCGAGGCCTGGCCCTACTCGACCGGCATCGGCGGCGGCCTGCAGATCGCGCCGAACGGCATGCATGTGCTGGCCGAGATCGGGCCTTGCCGACGAGATGATCGCCGCGGCTCGGTCGCGGAAGCCTTCGATTTCTATTCGCAATCCGGCGCCCGGCTCGGCTCGATCAACCGCGAACATGGAGCAGCGCTTCGGTCAGCCCGCGGTGAACATGTGCCGTGCCACGCTGAACGAAGCGATCGTGAACAAGGCCTGGTGCGAGAACGTCGAACTGCGCTTCGAGAAGCGGCTGGTGCGCATCGAGGATCGCGCCGATCAGCCAGTCGTCGCGCACTTCGCCGACGGCTCCAGCGCCGAGGGCGATTTCCTGATCGGCGCCGACGGCGTGCATTCGGCGGTGCGCACGCATGTCGTGCCGGACGGCCCAAAGCCGTTCGACACCGGCCTGATCGGCTTTGGCGGCTTTGTGCCGAGGTCGTTGCTCGAGGACAGCGGCATCGGACAGCGCGTCGAGACGACGTTCGGGCAAAGCGGATTCTTCGGCTACGGCTTCTGCAGTTCCGATCCGCGACGACGGCGTGATGTGGTGGAGCACCCAGCCGCGCCGCACGGCATCGACGCCGCGACCTACCGCGCCATGGGCCAGGACGCGATCAAGCGGCATCTGCTCGACTTCCATGCCGGCTGGCACGATCCGATCCCGCGAATTCTGGACGCCGCCGAAAACATCGTGCGTCACCGCGACGCTCGATGTCGCGACGCTGCCGACCTGGTCGCGCGGGCGGACGCTCCTGATCGGCGACGCCGCGCACGCCACCAGCCCGCATGCCGGTCAGGGCGCATCGATTGGCGCTGGAGGACGCCATGCGGCTTGGCCGCCTGCTGCAGGACGGGCGAGGAGCTCGGCGTGACCTTCCAGAACTTCGAAGCGCGAACGCCGGCCGCGCGCCGAGCGCGTCGTCGCGCTCGCCCGCCGCAACGGCAACAACAAGCGCGAATTCAGCGCCACCGGCGCCTGGATCCGCGACCGGATGCTGAAGCTGCTGATTCCGGTCACCGCGCAACGGCGATGGACTGGATGTACGCCTACGATCCGCGCGCGGCCTGGATCACGCCTCCACCTGCAAACGTCAGGCCGGCATGATCGACAAGCCGCTTGATCAGCTTGTGCCCATCGCCGCGCCGGGCGTCCAGATGCCGCCTGGCACGTCCGGCGTGTCGCGCAACAGGCAGATCGCGCATTCGGAGATCATCTTCGAGGTCGATCCATAACCGGGATCGCGATCGCCCTTGACCGACGCGCGGACCTGGCGGCCGTCGGGCGCGACGCGCGACAAACAGCAGATCGTAGAGGCCGTTCTCGCGCTCCTCCTTCGACGGCCCCTCGCCCGGCTTCGGCGCGCTGCCGACGCAGTCATCTCGGTGTTGGCGGCCATGACGCGCTTGGCGTTGGCCTCGCCCTTCTCGCCGGGGCCGGTCAGCACCATCTCGTCGTAGACGAAATCCTGGCCGTAGGGAAAGCCCATCAGCATGTTGGAGCGATGGACGTTGCGGGTGTTGATGGTCGCCATCACGAACGGCGCGGTCCAGGCCTGCAGATCCTCCTCGAACACCGGCTTGTTGCCCGGCGGCTGCTTCGGGCCCTCGAAGCCCGGCGTCAGCGCGAACGGATCTCTGCAGCATCGCCACCAGGCTGAGATCCTTTGCGGCGGCCTCAAAGGTCGCCTTGACGCTCGCCGCGGTGCCGCCGGAGAACGTGCCCCTCATGGCGCGGACGCGGCCCTTGACGCGGGCGACCGGCGCGCCGAACACGTTCTTGGCGGTCTCCTGCACAGAAGAACACGCCGAGTTCGAACGGCAGCGAAGTCGAAGCCGCAGGAGAACACGATGCGCGCGCCGCTCGCTTTGCGCGGCGGCCTCGATGCGCATCGATCATCTGCCGCATCCAGACCGGCTCGCCGCAGAGATCGAGATAGTCGGTGCCGGAGGCCGCGCAGGCCGCGACCAGTTCGGAGCCGTAGAGCTGATACGGGCCGACCGTCGTCAGCACCGATCTGGTCTGGTCGATCATCGCCTTGCAGCGAAGCGGGATCGCCGGCGTCGGCGACGATCAACGGCGTATCGGCCGGCGCGCCGATCGCATCGCGCACCGAAGCGAGCTTGTCCAGGCTGCGTCCGGCCATCGCCCATTTCAGATCGCTGTCGCCGCGATAATGCGCCGCGAGATATTCGGCGACGAGCTGGCCGGTGAAACCGGTGGCGCCATAGACGACGATGTCGAATTTCGACGAAGACTTCATATTCAATTCCCTGAGGTGATGTTGGCTCGCGTCGGACGCGTCGCTTATTTCTTGCCGTAGGAAACGCCCATGCCGGCGCGCACGTCGCTCTGGATACCATAGGGCGCGATCGGATAGCGCAGGCCGTTCTTGGCCAGCGCCTTCATGCCCGTGATCGCCTTGGCCAGATGCGCGGGCGACAGCGCCATCAGCATTTCCTCGTCCGGCACGCCGCCATAGCGCCGCTCCGCAAAGCACGGCAGCGACAGGCTGGGCTCGCCGGTCTTCAGCGCCCGCCCCCATGAATCGGCGCACGCGGTCTCGCCGACCACGCCCCATTCGAATTTCTTGTAGCCGGTATATTGCAGCCCGTTGATCAGGATGATCATCTGGCCCGGCGTCGCATAGACCAGACAAATATCCGGCGGGTTGAGCCGGCCGCTGGCCAGCGGGCTCACCGCCAGCGCCTGATATTGGCCGTACGGCACGACATCGAGCGCCTCCTGGCGCTTGCGCGCGTCCTCGGCAGTCCCGTGCCAGACGCCGACATAGGTTTGGCCGGCGAGCCATTTCTCGTCCTGCGGCGCCAGCCCGATCACCGCGCGGCACTGCGCGCCGACCAGATCGTCGGCGGTGATGCCGACGGTCCAGCCCAGCCGCGAGGCCATGCTGACGATCTGGTCGGTGGTGTGGACCGCGGTCGGTCGCCTGATTTTCGGGATCGCCGCCATCTCCTCCACGCGTCGCGAACATCTTCATGCCGATCACGGTGGTCTTCAGGCGAAGCAGACTGTTCAGATCGGCGACCATGCCGGCCAGATCGAACTGTTCCGGCGGCGTTTGCTGTTGCATGGCGTCAACTCCCAAATCGGCGAGCTTCCGCGCGCCTGTTGCTCGATCCTAGCCGGATTGTCGCCGGTTGCGACCGTGCGCTAGTTCGGCCGGCCCCGGAAGCAACTCGTCGATCTTGCCGGTGGTCCGATAGGCGATCAGGCCCATCCATTCGCGCATGCCGATGTCGGTGCGTTCCAGCCCGTCCACGGCGAAGGGCGAAACTCAAGAGATCGGCGAGGCCGCCGACCCGCCAATCGACCGGATAGGGCTCCACGGCAAATCCGGCCTTGCGAAACAGGCCGACCGAGCGCGGCATGTGAAAGGCCGACGTCACCAGCAGCCATCGCTCGCCGCTTTTCGGCGCGGCGATCGCCTTGGAGAATTCGGCATTTTCCTGGGTGTTGCGCGAGCGCCGCTCCATCGTCAGCCGCGACTCTGGCGATGCCGAGACTTTCGAAAATCGCGGCGGCGTAATCGGCTTCCCTGGCATCGTTCGAGATCAGATTCGCGCTTCCGCCGGTGAAGACGATGCGCGCATTCGGATATCGACGGGCAAGTGCTGCGGCGGCGATGATGCGGTCGGCGCGCGCCGCGGACCACCGGCGTGCCATGCGCGACCGAAAGATCCGCATCGATCGATCCGCCGAGGACGACGATGCCGTCCGGCGCGCCGCGCGTGGCGTCCCATGGCGGAAATCGCTGCTCCAGCGGATAGAGCAGCCAGATTTCCGAGCGGCGAAAACCCGCAGATCGCGAGCAGCACGACCGAAACGACCAGGAGCTTGCGGCCGAGCGAGGCAAATCGCGTGCGCCAGCAGGAGCGCGCCGAGCGATGCCCAGCCGATCAGGAAATTGGTCGGCAACAGCATGATGCCGAGCGTCTTGGAGAGCAAGAAAAACAAGAGAAGCCCCGTCGGAATTGTCTGCTACAGCGTCATACGCTGTCCCTGCTCCATTCAAAAGCCCTCCCCATGACCCATCATCATCTGCATTCCAGCCCCGAGACCTGCCATTGGGGCTTTTTCGAAGCCAAGCTGAAGCCGGTCCTCACCATCGACAGCGGCGACGAGGTGACCATCGACACCATCAGCGGCGGCCCGGACGTGGTGCCGGATCGAACCAGATTTCACGTCCCGCCCGAACTCGCCGAGGTTCACGCCAGAAGCGAACGGATGGTGCCCGGCCATATCCTGACCGGTCCCGTCGCGGTTCGACGGCGCCGAGCCCGGCGACGTGCTCGAAGTCGAGATCCTCGACGTCAAGCTCCGGCAGGACTGGGGCTACAACCTGATCCGTCCGCTCGCCGGCACCCTGCCCGACGATTTCCACGAGACCCGGCTGATGAACATTCCGCTCGATCTGAAGCGGATGGTCGGCCGCCTGCCATGGGGGCTCGATCTGCCGCTGACGCCGTTCTTCGGCGTGATGGGCGTGGCGCCGCCGCCGGCCTGGGGCCGCATCACCTCGCTGATCCCGCGCGCGATGGGCGGCAACCTCGACAACAAGGAACTGGGCGCCGGCGCGAAACTCTATCTGCCGGTATTCGTGCCGGGCGCGCTGTTTTCCTGCGGCGACGGCCACGGCGTGCAGGGCGACGGCGAAGTCTGCGTCACCGCGATCGAGACCGCGCTGCAGGGACGCTTCCGATCTGACGCTGCGCAAGGATTTGCGGCTCGACTATCCCCGCGCCGAGACGCCGACGCATTACATGACGATGGCGATGGATCCCGACCTCGACCAATGCGTGGTGCGGGCGCTGCGCGACATGATCGTGCTGCTCGGCGAAAAGCGCAATCTGTCGCGCGAGGATGCCTACACGCTCTGCAGCCTCGCCGCCGACCTGCGCGTGACCCAGACCGTCAACGGCTCCAAGGGCATTCACTGCATGATCGCGAAAACTATCGTGCACGGCTGACGCCCAGCCGTCACTGGCCCCATCCATCCGCTGCCGTCACCACGTCCGCTGGCCGGGCGTGACCTTGCGCGTCCTGATTTTGCCAGCAATTCCAACGACCGGGCGAATCATTACGAATCTCGATTGACTCCTGGGGACAACTTAATAGAGTCTAAAAAGATACTTTTCAGTACACGAGTTGGAGGCTAGCTTTTTGGCATGGCCACAGAAAAAGCCGAAACCGATCGCGTCCCGATTACGTTGGCACTCCAGACCATCGCCTATCTCGAAAAACTGGTGAAACAGGGTACCCACGGCACGAGCGTTCCCGGCGTCGCAAGGACATTGGTTGAGGAAGGCATCCGGCTCGCCATTAAGGACGGGCTGCTGTCGATCCGCGACAATGGCAAGGCGTAATCGGGGAAGCGCGCAAAACGGTTCGGTCGACAATGTGGTCAAGGATCCGGAGATCATCCGCAACTTGGGACCATCAACATGCCCGTCTTCCAGCCCACCTGGACTGTCGAACGCGTCGAACTTCTGAAGACCCGGTTTGAGGCCGGGCTGTCGTGCCGCGAAATCGCCGCCCATATCGGCGTCAGCCGCAACGCCGTCATCGGCAAGCTCTCCCGCCTCAATCTGACACGGGAAAAGAGCGCCGACGAACGACGGCCGGCGCGCAAGAGCGCCGCCAACGGAGGCGTCAAGGGAGCCGTCAGGGGATCTCGCCTGAAAACGACGCCGCGGCTGCAATATCAGATGCTGCAGACCGTCTACACCGAGCCGCTGCCGTTTCCCGAAGACGAGCCGATCAACGACGGACACCGCTGCTCGTTGCTCGAGCTCGACGAGGCGCGATGCCGCTGGCCGATCAGCACGCCCGGTGCCGAGGATTTCTGCTTCTGCGGCAACGCACCGGTCGAAGGCCTGCCCTATTGCCCCGGCCATACCCGCCTCGCCTATCGGCCCACCTCGCGCGCGGCTCGGGGTTAGAGCATGATCCGGAAAAGTGGACACCGGTTTTCCCTCGCGACAAACGCGAAGCGTTTGCGCGGAGATCATGCTCAGACAAAGACATAGAGAGGGATGACGATTCGAAGAAAAGTCATCCTGCTCTACGTGTCATCACTAAGCCCGCTGACGACGGATTACCCCAGCCGCCAGCCGACCTCCTTGACAAAACTCTGGTAAAATTCGGCGTCGTAGGCGCGTTCGGGCGTTTGGCGCACGCGCTCGTCGAGCCGCTGCGCATCGTCGCCGACCAGGATGCGCCAGCGCCCCTCCTTCACCCCGTCGAGGATGATTTTTGCCGCCGCCGCCGCGGTGGTCGGTGCTTCATCGCGAAACGTCCGCGCACGGTCGAGCGCGATCTTCTGAATGGCGTCGTCCGACAACTGGGTCGGATCCATGCCCATGCCCTTGAGGCGTTGGCGCGCCTGCATCAGCTCGTTCGCATTGAGCTGGTCGGTTTCGGAGCCGCTGTGCACCTTGCGCGAGTTGGACACGATGGAGGTTCCGATGTGACCAGGCATCACCACCGAACACTTGATGTGCGGCGCATTCAGCCGGAGATCGTTGATCAGGGCTTCGGTAAATCCCTTCACCGCGAATTTGGCCGCGCTGTAGGCGGTGTGCGACACGCCCATCCCGACCGAGGCCCAGAAGCCGTTGACGCTGGAGGTATTGACGATGTGGCCTTCATCGGCCTTCAGCAGCATCGGCAGGAAGGTGCGGACGCCGAGATAGACGCCAGCCCCAGCAGATGTTGAAGGTGCGCTCCCACTGCTCGCGGGTATTGGTGAAAAGGCTGCCGCCGCCGCCGATGCCGGCATTGTTGAACAACAGTTGGATCTTGTCCGTCGCCTGCTGCTCGGCGAGCTCGTCGCGAAAACGCTGGAGCTGATCTTCGATCGAGACATCGGCGATGTGGGTGGTGACGCGCAGCCCCTGCGGCAGCTTTTCGACCTCGCAAAGCCGCTTGGTCTCTGCCATCGCGTCAGCCGAGACGTCGCACATCGCGACGTTGCAGCCTTCGGCGACGAGCTGGCGCGCAAGCTCGCGGCCCATGCCCGTGCCGCCCCCGGTGATGACGGCGATCTTTCCGGCAAAATCCTTCATGGCGCACCTTCGGCTGAAACGGCTATTGGCCGCGGCTAGTGAGCTTGACTATCCGGGTTAAGGGTCAGCGTGTCCATACCCGGCCATCTTCTGGCGGACGCGCTCGATCTCGGCTTGCGAGAGCACGGGTGGTGTGCCGATCTGCAGACAGCCGTGATATTGCCGCGACAGCGCTTCGACCTCGACCGCAAGCCAGAGCGCTCGTGCAAGCGAGGCCCCGATTGCGATCATGCCGTGATGGCCGAGCAGGCAGGCAAACCGGTCCTCAAGCGCCTTGACGGCGTGATCGGACAGTTCGGCGGTCCCATAGGTCGCATAGGGCGCGCAGCGGATGGTGTCGCCGCCGGCGGCCGCGATCATGTAGTGGATCGGCGGTATCTGAAGGCCCATGATCGACAGAATGGTCGCGTAAGTCGGATGCGCGTGAACCACCGCGTTCGCCTCGCTTCGCGACCGCAGGATATCCAGATGAAAGCGCCATTCGCTCGACGGCTTTTGCCCCTCCGCGAACGATCCATCAAACCCCATGAAGACGATCTGCTCAGGCCGCATCTTCTCGTACGGCACACTGGTCGGGGTGATCAGCATGCCGTCCTGATGGCGCAGGCTGATATTGCCTGATGTACCCTGGTTGATGCCAAGCTCATTCATGCGACGGCATGCGTCGATGATGGCCTGTCGTTTTTCGCTTTGGTCGGCGCTTATTGGCATCCGAACTTCACTTCCATGCCGCATCCCTCATAGTCAAGATCGGGACATACGTAGCATGAAGCTTTCGGCGCGGACGTACCGCCGAAATACTGCGCAAGCCGGCCGCGCCGCCGTTCCCCAAGCCGGCGTAGGAGGACTTGGCGGCCGATCTGTTTCAACGGCCGCTCCTACGTTTGGGCTTGGTCCCGAGCAGCCGGCCGCGAGAGGAGATGTCGCCCCACTTGGCCGACCAGCCCATTTGCGGGGCAGATTGCGCATCATCGGCTCGGCTAGTCTTCGTCCGCTTACCCTGTAGCGCGAACACGGCGCCTTGCGCGTCGATGCAGTGGGCAATCCAGATGTCGCCCCACAATTCGATCGGCCCTCGCGTGATCTGCCCGCCCTCCGCCCTCACCCGACCCATGGCAAGATCGAGATCGGCGACTTCAAAATAGTAAAGCCAGAACGGGACTGGCGCGCTGACGATTTTGTTGAACATACCGCCCATCGTCCATTCACCGGCGGCGAAGAGCTGATAGGACTTTATCGGAGTAGTCATGGGCTCCGCCTTCTGCCAACCCAACAGCCTGCCGTAGAACTCGAATGCCGCCTTTGCGTCGGCGGCGAATAGTTCATGCCAGCAGACGCGGCCAAGCCCGCCCGGCTCGGCATCGGGGTCGCCATATTTCAATCCCTTGACCAGGGCGAGCGTCGCGGTCTGCGGATCGGCGACCACCGCGAGCCGGCCGATGTTGCTGTCCGTCGGCGGCACGTACACCCTACCGTCGAGACGCTTGACCTGATCGACGACCCCGTCCAGATCCTCGACCGCGACATAGCCCACCCATCGCGGCGTCGCCCCCTTCCTCCGCCCGTCGAGCGGCAGCTCCATTAGTCCCGCGACAGGCGTCCGGCCGACGCTGAAAAGCCGGTAGGCAAACTCGGAGGTGGAGGTGTCCTGCACCTCCCAGCCCACCACCTTGCCGTAAAAGGACTGCGCCGCCGACACGTCTGTCGTCAGCAGCTCGTACCAGGCGAATACGGCCGATTGCTCTACCATTCAAATTGCTCCGACCGCGCCCATGTGGCAGTGCACCGTAATGTGCGCGCCCGCTTTGAATGCGATCATGATCATGACGGAGCGGCGCGCTATTAATCAACATGAACGGGAACTGAGGATGTAACAACGAGTTAGTGAACTCATTCCAGCTTGCGTGGCGCATGGGCCAAAACGTAAAATATTTCAGCTGGAACCTGAACACTGGAATCTGAACACTTGCATGGAGGATGCGACATGTCCCGGGTGAAGCAAGTTTCGAAGCGGAAGCGTCTGACCAAAGCCGCTGGTGTGCCGACACTAGGCGCCGCTGGACTGGGTCTTTCGCTGGCGGGAAGCGCATCCGCATCCGCTCTTCCGACCGCCGACGTTCCGCAATCTCTGAACACCACACCCAATCAACGCTTCGTTCTTGGCGAAGAGGAAATGGCCGATGTGAGTCTTGCGACCTTCCACCTCTTCGACAGGGAAAACGGCACCGGCGGCTTCACGCAGGTGGCGCGCGGCTGCGGTTGCGGTGGATGCCATGGTTGTGGCGGAGGCGGTGGATGTCGTGGTTGTGGCGGAGGCGGTGGATGTCGCGGCTGTGGCTGCAGAGGCTGCGGTTGCGGCGGTTGCGGCGGGTGCGGCGGCTGGGGCGGCTGTGGTTTCGGAGGCTGCTGCTTATCGTGGGGCATCTGCCGTTTTTGCTGATCCGCGGCGCGCCACGACGGCGCGCCACAGTAGCTATCGCCGCGCTTCGTAGTGGTCCCGTGCAAAGGCAGCGGCATGCTGGCATCTGCAGGTGGAGCCCTACGAGGCGTTCGCGCCGCCGGGCTCAGCTACTTAATCTTAGCCAAGCACTCCTTCAGGCGCTCAAGCTCCGAACCGACTTG
The DNA here is from genome assembly GCA_963713785.1 of uncultured Alphaproteobacteria bacterium. Classification (GTDB taxonomy): domain Bacteria; phylum Pseudomonadota; class Alphaproteobacteria; order Rhizobiales; family Xanthobacteraceae; genus Bradyrhizobium. Next base: position 176,780 of record CAVQNB010000001.1, on the reverse strand, counting down.
CGCTTCCATGGTGTTTTGTAATGCGAGCGTGCCCCTGCTGGACAATTCTGCGGAGGCCTTTTTGTCCAGATTCTGTTTCCAATCCCGGATTGCCTGCTTTTAGTGGCGCTTTGGGCCTCCGACGTAGCCTTAAGGTACGCCTTCATGCAGGCGTCGGCCATCGAGCAGATCTGGCACTCTTGAGCGGCGGCAGCACCTGAAACAAGCAAGGTAAGTGTCGCGGCCAGGACCCTCATTGCTTTTCTCCCGGTATTTGGCCCCCGGCGGATGTTCTACTTGGTGGGGCTTGTTTGCAACGGTGGCCGCAGATTCACAGCGAATGAATCCGCCACCCGGCTCATCGCGAGTCCTTGAAATCGGCCGGCGGTGCGCAATAGCTATCGCCGGCTACGAGCTTCGTGCCAGGACCACTGCCCGCGACGCGGAAAGCTATCAGCGCAGCACTGGCGGCGACCTGATCCGCGACACCCCTTCGCGGCCGTCTTGATCGCGTGGCAACCGGACATCGGTCAGATTTGGGTGGTCGACTCTTTCCGCATGGAGCGATCGTCGGCGCTCTATCACACCCAGCGAATCCACAACATGACGCGCGGGCTGCGCGTTCCCATCGCCTGGCCGCATGACGGTGCCCAGCATGACAAGGGTTCGGGACTGCCGCTGGCGCAGCAATACAAAAACTTCGGTGCGAACATGCTGGCCGGCCATGCCATCAATCATGGCACGAAGACCAATTCCGTCGAGCCCGCGCTCGAGGAGATGCGGGACCTGATGTACGGCGGCAAGCTCGCGATAGCCGGGCACAATCACGAGCTTCTAGACGAAATGCGCAACTATCACCGCAACGAGGATTTTAAGATAGTCAAACAGAGGGACGACCTGGTTTCGGCCCTTCGGTACGCGATCATGATGCGGCGCCAGGGCAAGCCGCTGTCAGATTGCGAGGGGATCGGCTTCGGCAACATGCCCTATTCCCACCAGCGCGCAGAACGCCGCGAAACGCAATTTGCCCGCGGCAGCGCCGGGCATCCTGATGGCGAGTTCGACGTGTTCACGGGCACTTAATTTGCGACCCCGGTGTGCAAGTCCCCCGCGCAAGCGACAAGGGGCTGGATCGGGAAGTAACGGCCCCCGTAGCTGGACAAGGCCGATAGGGCATCGCGAGAGCGAGCCCGACACGACCGCACGGCCCCGATTGGCATCGGACAAGCTCACAGGTCGAACGATCAGGTTTCTCATTTTCGGGAAGGCGCGGCTATGCCGTCACTGGATAAGGCCGATGACAAAATCGCCCCACCCCGGGAACGTGGGGCACCCGGAATGAGGCGAAGTGTGTGGGTACTCCAACAAGACGTCAGCCAACGGTCGCCCGTTGACGAACCCTAGATGCGCCCTGATTCGGGGCTGCTTGGCGACGAGATCGAGTCAGAACTTCGAATCAATCGAGTCAGGTTTGCGTAGCGTGCCGCGGACCGCGATATCATCGATCCTGAGCACTTTGCCGATCCTTGCTCCGGATTTGTTTGGCGAGGTTGCTAGCCGCAAAAATAGAATTCAAAACTATTGCAAGCAAGATTACCCAACATCCTGCCGTCACGATCGAGAGGATCAAGTTGCGTCGCCGCGTCATTGCGCCATTCATCCAAACACGATTGAGCGGGGCCGCTACCTCGGGGACGAGGCGGCGACCCCTAATCGGGCGGGCCGGCACAGCCGCAGTAGGACGACGACCAATCCCGCTCGACTGCTCTCACGAATAGGGTTTTGTTCAGCACCGGCAACGTAATCCGCGACTTAACCTCACCGATCAAGGTTACTTCGCGGTTCGACTGGCCTAGATCAGAATGGAGGGGGCAGAGTCGTGGTTTGAAACCCATTGAGTTTTAGATCATGACGATTGTTGATTGGGCACCGCTCGTTTTTGGTAGTGCCGCCGTGCTCGTTATATTGCTGTTTTTCTCGGTAGCCGAGCATTAAGCGAATTCGTCAAACTGACCCTGCCGCTACCCGCAGCGGTAACGGCAACTGCACCGGGCCGCCGCCATGTCGCTCGATGAAATCCTCGAGGTCGGGTGGGATTTCGCGGTCCTCGGCGCCTAGGCGCTGGCGCAGCTCGTCGGCGATCTCCTCGGAGACGTCGCGCGACCAGCCCTCCGCGGTATTGAAGGCTACGACCCGGACCGGATTGCTGAACTGGCCATCCATCAGGTCGATGATGACCGACTCGCGGTCGGTCCGCTCCTCGTCGGCCTCCGGCCAGGCGCAACCCAAGTGGCCGCCGAAATCATCCAGCACCAGGTAAATCTCGCGATCGTCCGGCTCCGGCACGATCGAAGGCGAGTGACGCATGACGCAACTCCAATAGGCGGTACCCCTCAAGATAGGCACCGACCTGGAAAATTGCGAATCGGGCTTTAGACGAACAGATCCGCGGCTGCCTCAGCGGTAACCCATCATCGCGACGGGCTTCTTGTTCCAATGAAAGTCCGGGCGGATGTCGGCGCAGCAGCCGAACAGGCAAATCGATGAAATGTGACTGATAAGTGACAGTTTGGGAGGTGAGATTCTGTTACAGGCTATTTTGGGGAGAGCGTCCGATGAAAAGGCATTTGCTTGGCCTGACAACCGCATTGGCGATTGGCGGACCGCCCGCCCTTGCTGCTGACATGGCCGTGAAGGCTCGCCCACCTGTCGCGGTTGCCGAGGCTGTCTTTAGCTGGACCGGCTTTTACATCGGTCTCAACGCAGGTGGTGCTTGGACCAGTTCCGACGTTACCTTTACCCAAACGGGTCCGGTCTTTGACCAACCTGACCGAGACTTTGGGAACGCGCTTGGATCGCCTTCGACAAATCGAACTGGCTTCACCGGTGGCGCGCAGGCCGGTTACAACTGGCAGTCTGGAATCGCAGTCGTTGGCGTCGAAACCGATATCAACTATCTGCACACCAGCGCGAATGTATTCCGCTCAGGTACGCTGCCCGTTGTCCCTGTTGTAGATACGTCAACAACTGCGGTGTCGACGGACTGGCTGTACACCTTGCGTGGTCGAGCTGGCCTTACGAGCGGTCGCGCGCTGTTCTACGTAACGGGTGGTCTTGCCGTGGGGAACGAGCGTTTCAGCCAGTTTTTCTTGCATACTGCTAGCGGCACGTTTGAAGCCGGATCCTCATCTGACACTAGGGTCGGGTGGACTGTAGGTGCTGGCGGAGAGTACGCTTTTACGAACAACTGGTCGGTAAAGGCTGAATACCTTTATGTCGATCTCGGCAGCACAGGCTTCAATTCCGTTAACAATTTGCTCCCTGCGTTCACCGCTATTAATAGCGCGCGTCTGACTGAAAACATTGGTCGAGTCGGTATCAATTACCACTTCAATGGACCGGTCGTCGCTAAGTACTAATCTTCTCACCACAGCAGGCCGGGATGTTGCGGAGACCTGTCGAGCGCATTTCTCCGAAGGTGATCTTCTGGGGGCGGGTGGGCCATGCGCCATTGAAGCGCGGACTAGGGCGCCGGGCAAACCATACTATGGGGGCGTCTGGAAGAGATTCAGTGAACCAATGCTTGTCCCGTCATGGTTTCGGCGGAGATCGCCGCGCGGCCCGACGGGCTTCCGCATCCTTTAGTCTCCCCGGCAATGTGTATAGGGCCTCGAGAAGTTCAACAGTGAAATCTTGTACATCGAGCGCTTCCGCCTCTCCCAGGGGAGCATTGTGAACGCCGTCATTTCCATCTTCTCGGATAGAGTCTGCCAAAGCCTCAACTTCTTTCGGGAGGTGGCCATTTTGAAAGAGCCACTGCAGCCTCGGCTTGAGGTTGAATCGCGTGCGCTTGTGCGCGGGCGGACCGCCAGGTGCGGCATTCATCCTGTCTTTTGATATTTGATCGACGATTTTTCGGAACATCGCGCTAGAAGCGTTCCAAGCTCCTATTGTTATGCAATTCGCGCCTTCATCGAAGATCAACTTGAGATCAGCCGGAGTATATTCTGGCGCCGCGATGGCCGTACCGCGTGGTCTTATTAATCCCACAACGCTCACGCCTTCGTTAACAATGTTTTTGCTAGCTGCCTGATTTGGAGGAGGATGTTGTCCTGCGACCTGCGCCACCTCCCAAGTTGAGGTTTTGCCGCATGCTCTACATCTAACGAAATACTCGAAGTGTTTTTGTCTTTGCTCAAGGTATTCGGAACAGCTCATCACATCATGAGTCATTTTTCGTTCTGCACATCGAGCGCAGTCTAAGATCAACATTGCCATATTTGAACGAACTCTTCTCGAGGCAATCCGGCGCGTCAGCGCCAACGCGGCCCGTAAGGACTTTGTCTACTGCTCGTCGGGCGGTTTTCCCTGAAACTGAATGTTGCACTTCTTGGCGATCGAGGCTTGCTCGACGGCAACCATCTGACCCTTCATCTGGGCGAGCTCGGCCGCGGTTTGCTTATCACCGCCGACAAAGAATGCCGCCGGCCAGAAGATGACGATGGCCGCCGCGGTCGCAACTCCGTCGTTGGTGCGCTGCTTGTCTTGCGCCCCTGACAACGTCGCCGCCCGGGCCGAGATGGCCTGAGCCTCGAGCGCCAATTGCTGGCAGGTGTAGCTTTGATAGGCGACGGGTGAGACATAGGCCGGCGCAATGTCTGCCGAACTCGACGCACAGCCGCCCAGCGCGGCGCCTAGCTAGCGCCACAATTCCCAGAATACGCATGTCACTGATCCCCCCAGACCAGTCAGCATCCAAGCGCAACCTGCGGTCGACGGCAAGGGCGAACGCGCGAAAGCCGGCCCGAAAGGGGATGGATTTTAGGCAAATCAGGAGGCTGGAAAAAGCCTGTCCGTTGCTCGGTCCAGATGCCTTTCGGCCGCGCTCGCGTTAGCGAGATGCCCGACCAGCTCCCCAGAAAGCTTATATATTTTGGTGCCCTTGAGATCGTAAAGTTTTTGACCTTCTCAGCTTGACTTTGGCCGATTTAGGCGGCGTAGGCGAGTGCATTCTCCATGCGGTGCCAGATATGGCGCGGAATTTCGATACTGTCTCGGCTCGGCCGGGACATGAAAGAAATCTGATGGCGCCATATTTCGCGGCGAACCGCTGCGATGGCGTCGCTGAAGGTCAGGACGGCTTTTGGATACCATGCGGCGGTTCTCGGCTTGAGCTTTCGTGATTTGGCGAGGTCGTGTGCCCAGAGCGTGACGATGGAGAACAATGCCAAGCAGGACCGGCGTGGTGCGAAGAATTGCTTTGTCGGACCACTGACGCTGGGTCTCGACGCCGAGATGGGCGCGAACTTCCTCGAATGTGACTTCGACCTGCCAGCGACTGACGAACCAGGCGAGGATGTCGCAGGGACGAGCGTTGAGATCGGTGGCGAGGAAAGCCTGCGGTTCGAGCTCGCCTTTGGGATCGCGGACGAGAAGCCAGCGGATCGGCACCGGCGGCACGCCGCCGCGATACCAGATGGCGGTGCCGCTGGCGATTTCGACGAGGCGATTGGTTCGGCCGTACCAGAGACTGACGCGGTAGCGCTGCCAGGAGACTTTGCGATCCTTGAGGACGGCGGAGAGCTTTTTCAGGGGCTTGCCTTTGATCGGCGGTCGGCCGCGGCCTTTGCGCTTTTGCGGCGGGAAGTCGAACAGGTTGGCATCGAGCCGCAAGCGGGTGACGACGCAGACATGGTTGCGCACCGCGGCGAGGAATTCGATGGCCGCAAATGCACTGTCGGCGACCAGGACGATATAGCGATCGGGAAGCCAGCGATGGATTTGCAAGGCGGCCTGGCGGGCCCAATCGAGCAGCGTCTTGGGTGCGCGCGACTTGTCGGCATAGAAGCGTTTGGAGGGAGCGAGCAGGGTGAGAAAGGGCAGCGCCATGATGCGATCGGCCCACGGCACCTGCACCAGCAGCATGGCGGAAAGCCAGCGCAGGCCGCTGGCTTTGACGAAGTGTCCCTTGGACGAGCGGACCGGATCGCGATAGATGCCGCGGGCGCTGATCTTGGCGTCCCCAGCGCCGTTCGATGGTGTCGTCGAGCCCGATCACCACCGGCGCGCCGGACGGCACGAAGGCCTTGACCAGCAGGATCAGCAGCTGGCGCGCCACGGCCCGGGACGACCATGCTGCACGGTTGAGGATGCGGTGGAAGGTACAGAAGTCGGGATCGCGTTCGCGCCCCAGGATGCGCAGCGCCGCCGTGACGGTGCGCCGGCCCGGCGCCAGGATGACGCCGGCGAGCAGCACCAGAACGTTCGACCAGGTCGGACGCGTGAACAGATCGGCGAACCCCGCGAGCCGAGACAGGAAGCGCTCGGGCAGCGGAGACCCGGACGAGCTGGGGAGAAGATGGGAATGTTGCATCCCATCGGTAGAATCAGCGCGCTGAATCGCGGCAATCTCGTCGCGGCTGCGACAAATCGAATCGGCCAGCTCATCAAGCCTCGCCCGTGCGCGCGCGCAATCGGCACATTGAACCGCATGGCCAAACCCGACCCGACGCTTGCCCAGATCGCTGCTCAGTTCACACGGCACGACGTGGAAAGGAGTGGCGGCGGTTACTATGATTCTCGACCGTCGCACCTCGAACCCCGTTGCACGACTGCGTCCCATTCCGGACACCGATCGCTTCGAGCTCTTCTATTGGTCAAACGTCAAGGGGCGGTGGACGAACCTTCGGAAACCTCGGCCGCATGAAACTCATGCTTGAGAGCGCTCATGAGATCGTCGAAAATGATCCGATGTTCCGCATCCCGCGCAGCCGATGAGCCCGGTAAAAATTGGCCAAAGTCAAGCTCAGAAGAACCGAACTTCTTCTCGGCATAGCCCCACGCGGCGAGATAATTCCAGCGCGCGCCGCCGGAAGTCTTCGGGTTGGGCGTGATCACGCTAACGCCGGGCTTGATCAGATCGTCCCAATCCTTGACGGCTTTCGGATTTCCCTTGCGCACCAGGAACACGATCGTCGAGGTGTAGGGCGAGGCATTCAGCGGCAGCCGCTTCTGCCAGTCGGCGGCGATCAGGCCTTTCGACGCGATGGCGTCGATGTCGTAGGCGAGCGCGAGCGTGACCACATCGGCCTGCAGGCCGTCAATCACGGCGCGGGCCTGCGAGCCGGAACCACCATGCGACTGCTTGATCTCGACGCTCTTGCCGGTTTCCTTTTGATAGGCGCTCGCGAACGCCTTGTTGAAGTCGACATAGAGTTCGCGCGTCGGATCGTATGAAACATTAAGCAATGTCACGTCGGCCGCGAAGGCCGAACCTGCCCACAACAATCCTGCAACGAGCGGCAGAAGACGACGGATCATCTCTATCTCCATTTGCCTTGACGACATCGGCGTCGAGGCGTGCGGACATAACTCGGGATGAAACGCCGTTAAGTCAACGAAACCGGATTTCGTTGTTTCGCGCGCAGCAACGTCATTGTGCTACGAAGTCTTCACCGTATGGATGCCGCATTCCGTCTTCGCTCGGCCGCGCCAACGGCCCGCGCGCGCGTCCTCGTCTAGCGAGGTCCGGCTGGTGCAAGGCATACACCCGACCGAGAGATAGCCCGATGCGACCAATGGATGCTGCGGCAGTTTGGCAGCCTTGTAGATCGCCTCGATCTCCTCGCGCGAGACATTGGCGAACGGATTGAATTTCAATCTGATGCCATCTTGCTCGACGACCGGAATTTCCGCACGCAGCCCGCCCTGGAACCGCTTGCGCCCGTTGATCCAGGCGGAAAATGGTTCTAGCGCCCGCGCCAGCGGCTCCACTTTGCGGATGCGGCAGCAGGCGTCGGGATCGGAAAACCACAATTCACGGTCCGGATCCTCGCGCGACAGCGTTTCTTCCAGCGGCTTGATCGAGCGCACGTCGGAAAGCCCAAGTGCCGCGATCAGCGTGTCGCGATAGGCGAGCGTCTCCTCGAACAGCCAGCCGGTATCGAGGAAAACCACAGGGATCGCGGGATCAACATCCGCCATCACCTTGAGCAGCGCCGCCAATTCGGTGCCGAAGGACGACACCAGAGCAAGCTTGTCGCGGCCGACGATTTTTAGCGCGGTTGTGATCACTTCGTTAGGCGAGGCATTGCGCAGCGCGCGATCGAGCTCCGCCGCCGCGGGCAGGCCACCCGCCACGGTCTTCGGAGCAATCTCTTGCGCGAGCGCGTTCATAGGCGGGCACTTTCGGAATGGCGAAGCTGCATGCGACGATTGAGCGCGGTGACGCGGCCATCGCCGGTCGGCTGGTAGAACACCGAGTAACGCTTGGCGGTCTGGGCAAAGGCTTCGGCGTCGGCCGCTTTCTTGACCTCGAACGCATCGAAGCCGGCGCGCAGCATGAACACGAACTGGTCGCGCAGCACCTGGCCCGTGGCGCGCAATTCGCCGCGATAGAGAAAGCGTTCGCGCAACAGGCGCGCCTGGCTATAGGCGCGGCCGTCGCGGAAGGTCGGAAACACCAGCGCCACCACCACGAGGCGGTCGAGATAGGGCACGAGATCGTCGAGGTTGCGGTTGTTCGGCCAGACCACACCGGTCTTGCCCAGCCGCCGCGAGATCAAATCGGGGTCCTCGAGGAACCGCGCGGCCGAAATCAGGATCGCGCCGTCACTGGGCAGCGGCGCATCGTCGGCGATATGGACGAAGGCGTCGTCTGATATTTTTGCGTTCTTAACGAGTGGCATAAACCCGCTCCCTGAATGGTTCGACGCCGAGCCGCTTTACCGTGTCGACGAACAGCTCGTCCGGATTGGCGCGCAGCGCGAGATAAGCTTCGACAATATCCTCGATCACATCGGCCACTTCGGCATAGGGCACCGCAGGGCCGATCAAGGTACCGACCTCGGCATTCTCGTCGGCGCGGCCGCCGATCGTGATCTGGTAAAATTCCTCGCCGTTCTTCTCGACGCCCAGAATGCCGATATGGCCGACGTGGTGATGGCCGCAGGCATTGATGCAGCCGGAGATGTTGATGTGCAGCCGCCCGATCAGATTGGCGGTGTCGTGATTGGAAAAGCGCCGCGTCAACTCCTGCGCGATCGGGATCGAGCGCGCATTCGCAAGCGAGCAATAGTCGAGCCCCGGGCAGGCGATGATGTCGGACACGAGATTGACGTTCGGGGTGGCAAGACCGATCTTGTCCAGCGCCTTCCACAGCAACGGCAGGTCGCGCCGTGCGACATGCGGCAGCGCCAGGTTCTGCTCGTGGCCGACGCGGATTTCGCCGAAGGAATATTTGTCGGCGAGATCGGCGAGCGCATCCATCTGATCGGCGGTGGCATCGCCCGGCGGTCCGCCGACCGGCTTTAGCGACAGCGCCACGATCGCATAGCCCGCGACCTTGTGCGGGAACACCGAGTTGCGGCGCCAGGCCTCGAAATGCGGATCATGCGCGGCTTTGCGCAGTTCGTCCGGCATATGCGGCAGCTTTTCGTAGTCCGGATAGGTGAAGCGCGAGCGGATCTCCTCGACCACGGAGGTATCGAGCTTCAGCGCGCCGTCGCGGATCTGATGCCACTCTTCCTCGACTTCCTGCGCGAAGCGCTCGATGCCGAGCTCGTGCACCAAAATCTTGATGCGGGCCTTGTAGATATTGTCGCGGCGGCCGTACTGGTTATAGACGCGCATGATCGCTTCGACATAGCTGAGGAGATCGCGGCCATGGACAAAGGGGCGGATGGTCTTGCCGATGAACGGGGTGCGGCCGAGCCCGCCGCCGACCAGCACCTCGAACCCGGTCTCGCCTTGCTCGTTCTTGTGCAGGCGCAGCCCAATGTCGTGGATCTTGATCGCGGCACGATCGTGCGCGGACGCGGTGATTGCGAATTTGAACTTGCGCGGCAGGAACGAGAATTCCGGATGCAGCGTGGTGTATTGCCGCAAAATCTCCGACCAGATGCGCGGGTCCTCGATCTCGCCCGGCGCGACGCCGGCCCATTGGTCCGAGGTGACATTGCGGGTGTTGTTGCCTGAAGTCTGCATGGCGTGAATGCCGACTTCGGCAAGGTCGGCCAGCGCGTCCGGCAATTCGGCGAGCTTGATCCAGTTGAACTGGATGTTCTGCCTTGTGGTGAAGTGGCCGTAGCCGCGGTCATAGCGCCGCGCGACATGCGCAAGGCGCCGCAATTGCTTCGACGACAGCGTGCCGTAGGGGATCGCGACGCGGAACATATAGGCGTGCAGTTGCAGATAGACGCCGTTCTGCAAGCGAAGCATCTTGAATTCGTCCTCGGTGAGCTCGCCCGAGAGACGGCGCTTCACCTGATCGCGAAATTCCGAGACGCGCTCGTTGATCAGGGTGCGATCGAGTTCGTCATACGCGTACATGAGCGATGCCCTTAAACCTGTACCGGAAGGCCGATGGTGACGCCGGCCGCGCGGATCTGTTCGCGCAGATTGCCCGGCCTGATGGTGCCGCCTTCCCTGACTTCGACCGGCGCGATGTAGGCGCCGACCGCGCCGACGTCGTCGGCGACGGATTCGGCAAGCAGCGCGCGGGCGTCGTCTGAGTTACGGACGATCGCAGCGTCCGCAAGCTGCGCAGACCAGCCCTGCGCAGCGGTGCGATAGACCACGATGCCGTCCCAGGTGCGGTTGGCCGTCACCACGGAGGGGCCGGTGATCTTGATTTTCTTTTGTTCGAGCGGAGAGGTCATGCGGCAGCTTCCAGGATTTTGGAGATGACTTGATTGAGGTTTTGCTGGCGCCAGGGCGCGGAATGCGCGACCACGTCGCCGATGATGAGAATGGCCGGACCGCCGTCGATTTTCTCGACCAGTGCCGGCAGGTTTTCAAGCCGGCCGACCGCGGCCTGCGCATCCGCCCGCGTCACCCGCGCGAACACGCCGACCGGGGTCTGCGGCGAGCGCCCGGCGGCGAGCAAGCCAGCGCGCACCGAGGGCGCGGCGGTCATGCCCATATAGACCACGACCGTCATCTTGGTGTCGGTCAGAACCGACCAATCGACCGCCTCGGCATCCTTGGCCTTGTGCGCGGTCAAGAACGTGATGCGCAGCGCTTCGTGGCGATAGGTCAGCGGCACCTCGAATTGCGCGGCGCCGCCGAGGCCTGCCGTTATGCCTGGCACCACCGAATAGGCGACTTTCGCCTTGCGCAGCGCCGCGATTTCCTCGCCGCCGCGGCCGAATACGAAGGGATCGCCGCCCTTGAGCCGCACCGCGCGCTGGCCTGATTTGGCGGCTTCAATCATCAGGGCATTGATCGCGCTTTGTCCGATGCCGGGCTTGCCGACGCGGCGGCCAACCGGCACGCGCGCCGCATCGCGGCGAATGCGGTCGAGAATTTCCGGTGATACCAGTTCGTCGTAGAACACGACGTCGGCATCCTGCAACGCGCGCAGCGCCTTGATCGTGAGCAGATCAGGATCGCCCGGGCCGGCGCCGACCAGCGTCACATGGCCTAAGGTCTCCCCCGAACCTTGCGCGCCGGCGAAGGCGGAAGGATCGGCAATGTCGTTGAGCGCGGTTTCAGCCTCGTCGTTGCGGCCTTCGAGCACCAGCGCGCCGATCGGACCATCGATCACACGCTCCCAGAACCGGCGCCGCAGCGCCATTTCGCCGATGCGGCCGTGGATCGATTTGCGGAAGCGGGCGATGAAGGTCGCGAGATCGCCGATGCGCGCCGGCAGCAGCGCCTCAATGCGCTCGCGCACGCGGCGCGCGACGACCGGCGACGATCCGCCGGTGCCGACCGCGACCACCACATCGCCGCGATCGACGATCGCCGGAAAGATGAAGGTCGAATGTACCAGGTCGTCCATCACATTGACGGGCAAGCCGACCGACTTGGCGCGTAGCGACATCGCCACGCCGATATCGCCGGCGCCCGCGCAGAGGATCGCAATCACACCGGTGAGATCAGCCTTCAACGGATCGCCTTGCGCGAACTGAATTCGCGCCGCATCGGCAGCATCAAGTCCGCTGACATCATGATCGCCGTCGGTTGCGTACCAGCGGATGCGCGCCCCAGCTGCGGTGAGCAGGCGCAGTTTCGCCCGCACCAGTTCGCCGGCGCCGAGCAGAAGCACCGGGCCGGTTTGCAGATCGAGGAATATCGGCAGGTAGCGCATGCGATACTCGCTTCCCCGACATCCGGGGTTGACTAGAATTTATTTCTATATATGTCTCGATCCAGCCTCGCAAAGAGAAAATTATTTCTTCTCTATTGCAGTGCAACTATAGAATTTTCGCCTCCGAACGCCAAGGGCCACGAGATGCATGTTCTCAACAACGAATCCGCCAAGGACCGGCTGCGTTGGGCAGCGCCAGCGAATGGCAACGCCGTCCCGCAGATTTCGGTTCACGAGCGCGCTGACGCGCCGTCGATGGATCACCTCGACGCGCTGGAGGCGCAGAGCATCTACATTTTGCGCGAAGCGTTCGCGCGGCTGAAGAAGTTGGCGCTGCTGTGGTCGCTCGGCAAAGATTCCAACGTCATGATCTGGCTGGCGCGAAAGGCCTTCTTCGGCCGCGTGCCGTTCCCGGCGCTGCATGTCGACACCGGCAAGAAATTCGCCGAGATGTATGCGTTCCGCGATCGCTACGGCAAGGAATGGGACCTTGATCTCCGCGTCGAGCCTTGCCCGCCGATCGACGCGGTCGATCCGACCCTGCCGCCGGCGGCGCGTTCGGCTGCGCGCAAGACCGAGGGACTAAAACTCGCGCTCGCCAAATTCGGCTTCGATGGCTTGATCGCCGGCATCCGCCGCGACGAGGAGGCGACGCGCGCGAAAGAACGTGTGTTCTCGCCGCGCGGCACCGAGGGCGGATGGGACGTGCGCGATCAGCCGCCGGAATTTTGGGACCAGTTCAACGCCTCGCCGCCGCCGGGCGCGCACTTACGCATTCACCCGATCCTGCATTGGACCGAGGCCGACATCTGGGCCTACACTCAGCGCGAAAACATCCCGATCATTCCGCTTTATCTGTCGAAAGACGGCAAGCGCTATCGCTCGCTCGGCGATCAGGACATCACCAATCCCGTCGCATCCGACGCCTCGAACATCGAGGAAATCCTCGCCGAGCTGGAAGCCACCAAAGTGCCGGAGCGTGCGGGGCGCGCGCTCGATCACGAAACCGAAGACGCTTTCGAGCGGCTGCGGGTCGCGGGCTACCTCTGAAAATCAACATCGCCAATCGACAATCGTCATGAGCGCTGCCATGAACATGATCCTTCCCGCCTCGATATCGGCAACGCCGAACGGCACCACGCGGCCGCAGGTCCGCATCGTCATCGTCGGCCATGTCGATCACGGCAAATCCACCCTGGTCGGGCGTCTGTTGCATGAGACCGGCAGCCTGCCCGAGGGCAAGCTCGAGATGCTCAAGGCGGTCAGCGCCCGGCGCGGCATGCCGTTCGAATGGTCGTTTCTTTTGGATGCGTTGCAGACCGAGCGCGACCAGGGCATCACCATCGACACCACGCAGATCCGCTTCCGCACCGGATCGCGCGACATCGTGCTGATCGACGCGCCCGGCCACGCCGAATTTTTGCGCAACATGATCACCGGCGCCTCGCAAGCCGACGGCGCGGTTCTGATCATCGACGCGCTGGAAGGCGTGCGCGACCAGACAAGGCGCCATGGCTACCTGCTGCACCTGCTCGGCGTCAAACAGGTCGCGGTTGTCGTCAACAAGATGGACCGGGTCGATTTTTCCGCCGCGCGCTTCAACGCTATCAGCGACGAGATTTCGGCACATCTCACAGGCCTCGGTGTGACGCCGACGGCTGTGATCCCGATCTCCGCGCGGGACGGCGATGGCGTTGCCGAACGCACGCCAAAAATTTCCTGGTATGACGGCCCGACCGTGGTCGAGGCGCTGGATGCGCTCGAGCCGGCGCGGCCGCTGGAACAATTGGCGCTGCGATTGCCGGTGCAGGCGATCTACAAATTCGACGACCGCCGCATCGTCGCGGGTCGCATCGAATCCGGCCACCTTAGCGCTGGCGACGAGATCGTCATCATGCCCGCCGGCAAGATCGCAAAAATCAAGACGGTCGAGAGCTGGCCGCTGACTCCGGTCAAAGGCAGGCAAGGCGCGGGACGCTCGGTCGGCATCACCCTCGACCGCGAACTGTTCGTCGAACGCGGCGACGTGATTGCCCATGTCGGCGCAAGTCCGCGCGACACCCGCCGCTTGCGCGCCCGCATCTTCTGGCTGCACGACAAGCCGCTCTCCAAAGGCGAGCAGATCCTGGTCAGGCTCGGCACGCGCGAGGCCCGCGCCACTGTGGTCGCGATCGAGAAGGCGGTCGATCCCGGGCAATTGTCGTCGACCGAGAACACATCGATCGCGAAGAACCATGTCGGCGAGATCGACATCTCGCTGGCGCAGCCGATCGCCGCCGATCCCTATTCCGACAATCCGCGCACCGGGCGGCTGGTGATCGAGGTTGCCGGCCGCATCGCCGGCGGCGGGCTCGTGCTGTCGGTCGATGCCGGGCAGCGCGCGGTTCCGATCGATATCGTGCCGGTGGAATCGGCGCTGCGTCCCGACGAGCGCTCGGCGCGCTACCATCACAACGGCGCCGTGGTCTGGCTCACGGGATTGCCCGGCTCGGGCAAATCGACATTGGCCCGCGCCCTGGAGCGGCGGCTGTTTTCAAACGGCGGCTCGCCGATCCTGCTCGACGGCGATACCTTGCGCGCCGGGCTGAACGGCGATCTCGGCTTCTCGGCCGCCGACCGCAGCGAGAATATTCGCCGCCTCGCCGAAGTCGCGACGCATTTGGCGCGCAACGGCCACATCGCGATCGTCGCCGCGGTGTCGCCGTCGCGCGAGGACCGCGCCGCGGCGCGCCGGATCGCGGATTTCGCCTTCCGCGAGGTCTATGTCGCAACACCGGCGGAAGTATGCGAGAGCCGCGATCCCAAGGGCCATTACGCCAAGGCGCGCGCCGGCACGCTGCAAGCCTTCACCGGCATCGGCAATGATTACCAGCCGCCGACCGCGAGCGAACTCACCATCGACACTTCGGCCCGTTCGGTTTCGGACGCGGCCGACGAGATCGAGCGGATGCTGGCGAAATCCGGCATTCTGTTCGACGAACTCGTCGATCTCGCTGCCAATATCTGAGACTTACTGAGGCGGTTTTAGGCCCTTCTCATCGACCCGGCTTTAGCGCTACAAGGCCGCCGAAAGCGGCTTCCTTTGGCGCGCTTTTTGCTATTCCCACCTCGAAAATACCTCTAACCGCCGTTTGCCTCGCGAGAAAAGCCCATCATGAAGCGTATCGATGCCCACGGATTGAAAATCAGCCCGGTTTTGTTCGATTTTATCGCCAAGGAAGCGACGCCCAACACTGGGATTTCGCCCGACGCGTTCTGGGCCGGGCTTGCCGCCATTCTCCGTGACCTCGGTCCGAAGAACCGTGAGCTGCTCGCGTTCCGCGACAGCTTGCAGGCCAAGATCGACGGCTGGCACCGCGCCAACAAGGGCAAGCCGTTCGACATGAACGCCTATACTGCGTTCCTCAAGGAGATCGGTTATCTGCTGCCGGAGCCTGCGACCCACAAGGTCGAGACCGCCAATGTCGACGAAGAGATCGGCAAGATCTGCGGGCCGCAGCTCGTCGTCCCCCTGACCAATGCGCGTTATGCGCTGAACGCGGCGAATGCGCGCTGGGGCAGTCTCTATGACGCCTTCTACGGCACCGATGCGATCCCGCAGGATCCGAGCGAAACGGGCAAGGGCTTTAACAAGGCGCGTGGCGACAAGGTGATCGCCAAGGCGAAAGCGTTTCTCGACGCCGCGGTGCCGCTTGCGACCGCAAGCCACACCGATGTTACCTCCTATAGCGTCATCGCCGGGCAACTCGCGGTCAAATTGAAGAGCGGCAATGCCACCGCGCTGAAATCCAACGCACAGTTCGCAGGCTTCCAGGGCGATGCCGCGGCGCCGTCGGCGATCCTGCTCGTCAACAACGGCATGCATATCGAGGTCAGGATCGATCGCAATCATGTCATCGGCAAGCACGATCCGGCGGGGGTCGCCGACATGATCCTGGAATCGGCGGTGTCGACCATCCTCGACATGGAGGACAGCGTCGCAGCCGTCGATGCCGAGGACAAGGTGCTGATCTATCGCAACACGCTTGGGCTGATGAACGGCACGCTGTCCGCTGATTTCGAAAAGGGCGGCAAGACGCTCAAGCGCGCGCTCAATCCCGACCGCGTTTACAAGACGCCTGACGGCAAGGAATTGAAGCTGCACGGCCGCAGCCTCTTGTTGATGCGCAATGTCGGCCATCACATGTTCACCGACGCCGTGCTCGACGACAAGGGCGAGGAGATCCCCGAGGGCATTCTGGATGCCGCGGTGGCTGGGCTACTCGCGATCCACGATCTCAAGGGCCATTCGAAGACCAAAAACAGCCGCACCGGCTCGGTCTATATCGTCAAGCCGAAGATGCACGGCCCGGACGAGGTGGCGCTGACCTGCGAATTGTTCGCCAAGGTCGAGAAGCTGCTGTCGCTGCCTGAAAACACTATCAAGGTCGGCATCATGGACGAGGAACGCCGCACCACAGTCAACCTCAAGGCCTGCATCCAGAATGCGTCGAAGCGCATCATGTTCATCAACACCGGCTTCCTCGACCGCACCGGCGACGAGATTCACACCTCGATGGAAGCCGGCCCCATGATCCGCAAGAACGACATGAAATCGCAGCCCTGGATCAAGGCCTATGAGGACTGGAACGTCGACATCGGCCTGATCGACGGCCTGCCCGGCCATGCCCAGATCGGCAAGGGCATGTGGGCGGCGCCCGACAAGATGGCGGACATGCTGGCGCAGAAAATCGCCCATCCGCAGGCCGGCGCCACCACCGCGTGGGTGCCCTCGCCGACGGCGGCGACGCTGCACGCGCTGCACTATCACCAGGTCAATGTGATCGCGCGCCAGCAGGAACTCGCCAAGGGCGGTCCACGCGCGAAACTCTCCGACATCCTGACGATTCCGGTATCGCAATCGAACTGGGCGCCTGACGATGTGAGGCAGGAGATCGACAATAACTGCCAGGGCATTCTGGGCTATGTCGTGCGCTGGATCGATCAGGGCGTCGGCTGCTCGAAAGTGCCCGACATCCATGACGTCGGCCTGATGGAGGATCGCGCCACGTTACGCATCTCGAGCCAGCATCTGGCGAACTGGCTGCACCAGGGCGTCATCACCAAAGAGCAGGTGATGGAATCCTTGAAGCGCATGGCGGTTGTGGTCGACAAGCAGAACGCCGGCGATCCCTTGTACCGGCCGATGGCGCCCGCCTTCGACGGGGTCGCCTTCAAGGCCGCCTGCGATTTGATTTTCAAGGGACGCGAGCAGCCGAACGGCTATACGGAATACATCCTCACCGCGCGCCGCCGCGAAGCCAAGGCGGCGGGGTGATCACTCTATCGGCAACGTCACGTCCGATAACGTCACGTCACGATGCGCATGGTTCCTCTCGGAACGCCTGACGCGCCCATTCGTTGAACAACCATCCCAACGCAGAAGGAGATGGCAATGGATTGGAACCGGGTCGAAGGCAATTGGAAGCAGTTCAAGGGCAAGGCCAGGGAGAAGTGGGGCAAGCTCACCGACGACGATCTCAACGTGATCGAAGGCCGCCGCGATCAGCTCGAAGGCAAGCTGCAGCAGCGCTACGGTTTCGCCAAGGATCAGATCCACAAGGACGTGGACGACTGGTTCAGGACGCTGAAGTAAGCGCTTCCAACTGCAAGAGCCCCGGCATTCGCCGGGGCTTTTTTGTTGGGATGGCCGAATCCAACCCCGTCATTGCGAGCCGACGGGTCGCGCGAACGCGCGCCCGATGACAGGCTCCGCAAAGCAATCCAGAGCCGCAAGAACGACTGGATCTGCTTCGTCGCTTCGCTCCTCGCAATGACGAGAAATGACGTTCAGTCAGCGCCCTAAAACACCGCGATGTATTTCAACAGCGAGATCACGCCGAGCACGATGACGATGATGCGGCAGATCTGCTTGGCGCGGCCGTCGAGCGGCAACATATTGATGAGGTAGAGGACCAGGATAACGACGAGAAAGGTGATGAGTACGCTGACCAGCATCGAAGGTCCCCCTGAAGGCTACCAGTGAAAAAACCCCGTTAGTGTTCTGTTAACGTCTCGAGGCGCGACTAGGTTCCCGCCGCGGAACCCTCCAGCCATTCAAAAAATCGAGCGGATTCAACACGCCTCGTAGTTTTACGGCCTAAAGCCTCCCTGAATATTAACCATTCTTCGGCGAAATGACCTCCGGGGTTTTTGGGGGCATCCATGCTGAACCGTTTGACCGTATCCGCACTTTTGAAATCCGTGATCCTGACCACGTCGTTTTGCGTGGTGATCGGATTTTCGCTCAACGCCTGGGAATCCTGGGGTCGGCTGCAGATGGCGAGCCGCATCTCGCTGATCGCCGATGCCTCGGCGAATCTGTTCAAGGCGATGCACAATCTGCGCACGGATCGGTCCAGCACCAACCGGATCCTGAACTCGGAACCGCCGGTCGACAGCGAGCATCGACAAGTATCTGCGCGGCATTCGCGACGCGGAAATGCCGGCCATGGGCCGCGCGCTCGAGCTGCTGCCGATGATGGAATTCCCGCAACAGCAGACGCTGGTGCCGGAGATTTCGACGGCCTGTTCAAGAAGCTCTCCGCCGAGCAGAAGGAATTCTGGGAGGAAGTGAGCAAGCCGAAGGCTTCGCGCCGGCAGGCGCTGCCGAAGGAATACATGGAAACGACCCAGGGCCTGCTCGACACGCTCGACAAGCTGTCCGGAATCCTGGCCGCCTCGGTCAACCATCAGGATGCGACGATCGACCAATTGCTGACGATCAAGCAGATCGCCTGGCTCTTGCGCAATACCGCGGGCGAGGCATCGCTGTTGGTTTCGACCGGGCTCGCCTCCGGCAAGGTGACGCCGGAAACCCGCCAAACCTATACCAGGCTGCTCGGCGGCATCGATATCGCATGGAAAGCCCTGGAATTGACGACCGGGGGAATGCAGTTGCCGCCGGCGCTTGCCGCCGCCATGACCGCGACCAAGGCCGCGTATTTCGAGCCGCAGTATCAGAACCTGCGCGATGGCCTGCTCAACGCCGTGGCCAGCGGCGAGAAACCGGAGCTGACCGCGAACCAGTGGACCCCGATCACGGTCGGACGCCTCGCCACCGCCGTCGGCGTCGCCGAAGCCGCCCTTGACGCCGCCAAGGAACATACCGCGGTACAGCGCGCCGCGGCGCAGCGCTCGCTTGCCATGCAGCTCGGACTGCTGGCGATTGCGATCGCGTTGACCGTGGGCGCCATGATGGCGGTGACCCGACGCGTCATCACGCCGCTCCACAATATGCGCGACGCCATGCTGAAGGTCGCCGGCGGCGATCTTTCCGTCGATACCGGCTATGCCGAGCGCAGCGACGAGATCGGCGCGCTGGCCGGCGCGCTCGAGACCTTCAAGCAGCAGGCCAACGACAAGCTCAGGATCGAGGCGCAGGAACGTGAGCGCAACGCCGGTGCCACGGCGCGCCAGCGCGCGATCGAGACCTATGTCGGCGAGTTCGAGAGCCTGGTACGCCAGACGCTGCAGCAACTGGGCGACGCTTCCGGCCAGATGCGCACCACTTCATCGGGTCTGTCCAAAGTCTCCCGTCAGACCAACGAGCGCGTCATGGTCGCGGAAAAGGCGTCCAACGAGGCTTCGATGAGCGTCGAAAGCGTCGCCTCGGCGTCGGAGGAATTGAGCGCCTCGATCAACGACATCAGCCAGCAGGCCGCGCATGCTGCGGGGATCGCAAGCCGCGCGGTCAGCCAGGCGCAGCGAGACCGACGGCACGGTGCAGGGACTGGCCAAATCAGCCGGCCGGATCGGCGAAGTGGTCGGCCTGATCAACAACATTGCCGCCCAGACCAACCTCTTGGCGCTGAACGCCACCATCGAGGCCGCGCGCGCCGGCGAGGCCGGCCGAGGCTTTGCCGTGGTCGCCTCCGAAGTCAAATCGCTGGCCAGCCAGACCGCGAAAGCCACCGAGGAAATTTCCGAGCAGATCGCCGACATCCAGAAGGTGGCGGGCGAAGCCATCGACGCCATCAAGGGCATCGGCAGCATCATCGGCGAGGTCAACGAGGTCGCCACCGCGATCGCAGCCGCAGTTCAAGAGCAGGGTGCGGCGACGCAGGAAATCACCCGCAGCACGCAATATGCCTCCCGGGGCACCAAGAACGTCTCCGACAACATCACCGGCGTCAAGGCGGACGCCGATGCGGCCGCAGCCGCCGCTGACAACGTCAAGCAGGCCTCCGAGATTCTGGAAAACCAGAGCCAGCAGCTCGGCGGCCAGGTGACCGAATTCCTCGGCAAGATCCGCGCGGCCTGATCGGCTCGTCCCTCTAAAAAGCGGCCGGCTGATCGCCGGCCGTTTTTTTATTCCGACGCAACTACCGGCACGCTCTGATAGCGGGCACGCAGCTGCTGCGAGGCCGGCGAGAAGTTGAGCTGGGCGCCGCGCTTATCGGCGCCACCATTGGCAACCACCAGCCCATTGCGGCCGGCGACGAGGTCACCCTTGCGCAAGGTCGGATCCTTGTCGATGGAGACCGGCGCAAGCCCGATCTGGTCCCTGCCGTTGCAGGTGCAGCCAGCAACGATCTCGTTGCGGAAACGGAACGCGTTCGGCAATTCGGAATAGGGCTTTCCGGTCTCGGTCGCGGCATTGTCGATCGAGCTGCCATAGACCAGCCGCGTTTCGCTCGCCGGGCAGAAATTGTTGCAGGAGGCCGCCTTGCTCTGGTTGTCGGGCCCCGAGATCGGGAAGTAGCGGCCGTCGCAGCTGCGCACGCAATAGGCCTGGCCGCCGCCATAGTAGCGCGGTCGGGCGTCGCCTTCTTGCGGAGCCCCTTCATTGGTGAAGGGCAGAACGATCTGCGGCGGGGCGAGGCGACGGCCTCCTAACGCGCCGAACAGCGCAGAGAAGAAGTCTTGGGCCTGCGCGGTCGCCACCAGGCTCGATACGCACAGCACCGCCGTCACGCCCCATGCCGCCAGCCTGACCGATTTCGTGACCATGTTCGGCTCCTGCCTCAATAGATCGCTGAGGTCGAAATGGTCATCGCCCGGCCGCCCGAAGGCGTCGTCATCACCACTGGGCGTGCTTGCGCCGGTGTCGGTCGCATGGTGATCATTCCTGTTGCCGCTCCTCCCGTCGCCTTGGCCTCAAGGGCGGCGCGCATTCTTCGGCAGCACCACGACCTTGGTGCCGATATCGACGCGACTGAAGAGATCGCTGACATCTTCGTTGGTCATGCGGATGCAGCCCGACGACACGAACTTGCCGATGGTGGTGGGATCGTTGGTGCCGTGGATGCGGTATTCGCTGGCGCCGAGATACATGGCGCGCGCGCCGAGCGGATTGCCAGGCCCGCCGGCCACGAAGCGCGGCAGATAGGGCTGGCGCGCGACCATCTCCGCCGGCGGATACCAGTCCGGCCATTCCGCCTTGCGGCTGATGGTCTGCACGCCGGCCCAGGTAAAACCCTGGCGGCCGACGCCGACGCCGTAACGGATCGCGCGGCCGCCGCCGAGCACGTAGTAGAGCACGGTGTTGCCGGTGTCGATGATAACAGTGCCGGGCGCTTCCCTGGTCTCGAAATTGACGGTCGCGCGGCGCAGCCGCTCCGGCAGAACGCTTTCCTCGCTCTCCGGCGCCGGCGCGCTTGTCACATAGTCCTGCGGAAATGCGCCTGCTTGCGCCGGCGCATAGCCGAGCGCCTGCGCGCTTGCGGCACTGGAAAAGACAGGCGCCGCTAGCACGGCGCCCGCGAAAACCAGCGCGCTCATCACGCGCGGCAACGACCGGCGATTAGCTGCGTAAGGTTGTGTCATGTGCTGCCCCGTTTGGCTGTGCATCGCGATGATGCTCTCTCGACAACAACGCGGATCGCGCCTTCGAGGTTCCATCTCGGCTCGAGTCAGAGAGGCAATCGTCCAGCACAAGCTGTCTCACGTCTCTGCGATGGAACCATCCTGGGGCGCCCAAGTTGTCGCCTTGAGAGTTCGGCTCGCGGAGCAACTTCGCTGCACAGGCTGCATTCGCTCTGCCGCGGGGACAACCGTTGTGCGCGTGCTTCCCAGTGAACGTCTGCTTTCCACCGCGCCCGAAGGCGCACCTTTCACCGACAGCAAAAGCGAACAACCGTCGGTCATCCGCCGGGATGAGGTCGTTGCCTTCGCGCTGGTCGGCCTCTTGATCATCTGCGTCGTTGCGGTGCTTTACCTCGCCAAGGCGTTCTTCCTTCCCGTCGTGATGGCGTTCGTGGTCGGCACCATGCTGTCACCGGCCGCGAGCTTTCTTGGGCGTTACAAGATTCCCCGCTCCGTGGCGGCGGTGCTGATCGTCGCGGCAGCCGGCGCCGGCGCGGCTTTCATGGTCGGCCTGATCTCGTCGCCGCTGATGGAATGGAGCACGCGGCTGCCGGAGCTCGCCTCGCAGCTGAAGGAGAAGCTGCATATATTCGATCGCCCGCTCGCGCTGTGGCAGGAACTGCAGGGCATGGTCGGCACGCCCGATGCAACGACGTCGCTTCGGATGCCCAAATTCGAATGGGTGCAGCCGACGCTCGAATTCCTGTCGCCGACGTTTACGGAATTCCTGCTGTTCTTCGCAACGCTGCTGCTGTTCATTGCAAGCTGGAAAGACCTGCGCCGCGCGCTGATCATGAATTTTGGCGATCACGATGCGCGGCTGCGGACGTTGCGGATCCTCAACGAAATCGAGGTGCAGCTCGGCCATTACTTGCTCACGGTCACGATGATCAATATCGGCGTCGGTATCGCGACCGGCATCATCTGCGCGATCACGCACATGCCGAACCCGGCGGGCCTCGGCGCGCTCGCCGCGACCTTGAATTACATTCCGATCATCGGACCGGTCGCGATGTTCGTGATCCTGGCCGTTGTCGGCGTGATTGCGTTTCCGACGATCGGCGGCGGCCTGATGGCAGCGCTGGCCTTTGCCGGGATCGCGTTCCTGGAAGGTCATTTCGTCACGCCGACGATCATCGGAAGGCGGCTTGCGCTCAACGCGCTCGCGGTATTCCTTGCGCTTGCGTTCTGGACCTGGCTGTGGGGGCCGATGGGCGGCTTCCTGTCGTCGCCGCTTTTGATCGTGGCGCTGATTCTCAAGGAGCATTTGTGGCCGGTTAATTCGCCGCAGCTTCCGCCGGGCTGATCGACGGAACTTCCATCACCGCGCGGCGTTGGCCCGCAGTAGTAAATTCAGTGTTTGGGAGATTTCGATGTCGACGACGAATGGCGAAACCGGAATGCGAGATAGGACGGACAAGGCGACCTATGACAGCCTGGAAAAGGATGTAACCGCCGTGAAAAACGATATCGCAGCGCTCACCGACCAGATCACCGACGCCATCAACACCTTCGCCGGCACCGCCAAGAAGCAGGCGAAGCGCGGCTACAAGCAAGCCCGCGCCCAGGTCGATTCCACCATGGACGACGTGTCGGAACGCGGCGGTGCGATGATGGAAGCGGCGCAGGATGCCGCCCATTCGATCGAGGAAACGCTGGAAGACGTGGTCACGCAGCGTCCACTGGCGACCGTCGGGCTGGCGCTGGGCCTGGGCTTTCTGATCGGCGCGACCTGGCGCCGCTAACGGCGGAATACAGCGATGGTCTCCGGAGCAACCCATCTCTTGGACGAATGGCACCGCTGGTGGATCGCCGTCGCCTTCGTCGATGCTCTCTACAAATCGAGGGATAGGGATGTTTCAGCGCATCGTCGATGATTTCAAGGAGTCGACCGGCACAGCGCTGCGGCTGACGTCGCTGGCGGCCGCCGCGGCAATCGCCTTGTTCATTACCACCGCCTTCGTGTGCGCCGCCGCCTTCATTCTTGTGCTCGAGAAATACGGCCCGGTCGAAGCCTGCTTCACCGGGGCCGCGATCTTCTTTGCGGTCACGCTGATCGCGGCCGGCAGCTACATGCTGCGCAAGCGCCAGATCAAGCAACGCGCGCAGGCCGCCGCCAAGTCGGCCGCGCAAACCATGCTGGCGGATCCGATGGTGGTGGCGGCCGGTCTGCAGCTGATCCGCACCATCGGCATCAAGAAGCTGATCCCGCTGCTTGCGGTCGGCGGATTGGCGCTAGGCTTGATGGCGAACCGCAGCCATGCCGCCGACCAGGCGCCGGCGGAATAGAACTCGCTCGTCTTTTCGAAAATCAGGTGACGCAGCGGCCGGGCTGCAGCAGCTTCGCGACCTCGGTCAGGGTTGAGACCACCGGCTCGCAGGCGACCTTGAGCTTGCGATCGCCCGGCTTGTTTAAATGAAGAGCCGGCGGGAGGTTGCGCGTTTCCTTGACCGCCGGGATGCGGATCAGGACCGAGGTGTCGGCCAGGCGATCGAGCCTGATCGAGATCGTCCGCGTCGGCATGGCCGCCGCCGTCGCCGCCGCCACGCGATCGGCCTTGGCGGCGCGGTCGACGCCGGCGCTGTCTTGAAAGCCAGCTCGGGTGGTCGAAAGACCGGTCGCTGCAAGGCCAGTCGTCACCAGACCGCTGGTCAAATCGTGACCGGATGCGAATTGCACGGCGCCAAGCGTCAACGACATGGCGATCGCGCCGAGAATTCCCTTGACTGTCTGTGACATGGCCGTCGGTCCCTCGCCCCATGGCGATCAGCGACATAACGTTATGTCGCGGGAACCGGGTCCCCGGACGGGCGATCACTTAACCGTGTGCAAAAATATTTGCCGGGTCCGGGAACGTCTTCCGGCGCCGGGAGTCATCCCGGCAGCCGGTTATTCCCCCCTGCCCCATTGACCGGCGACGTGGGGCGCGGCTGTGGTGATGCCAGTCGCGCCCCGCTTTTTTATGCAATTTCAGCCCTACATGGATGAGGCTAAGCCCGGCGCGTGCTGGCGCTGGGTACGTCACGAACCCATCGATGCGCGCATTTAACGCGCGGCGCTGTCCCTCTATAAAGCACCGCGCGGGGCCGCTTAGGCATGGGAGACTAATTTGTGAAACACGCTGCCAATATCGACATTCCCGAGACGCTAAAGGAAATCTGCGATCCCCATCGGCTGGCTTTGGTGGTCTACGACATGCAGATCGGAATTCTGAAGCAGCTAAAGAATGGGCAGGAGATCACCACCCGGGTTTCAAAGGTTCTCGCTGCAGCCCGGACCGCCGGCGTTCGTATCTTCTTTATGCGCCACATGTCGTTGCCGAAAGAACTGATGGGCGCATTTCAGTATCGCATGGCGATGGCCTGGCAACGCGTCGACGACCCTGGCGCGGTCAATCCCTGGTTTCTCCGCGACGCGCCTGGATTTGGCATTACCCCTGAGTTGGCCCCGCGGCCAAGCGAAGCAATCTTTGACAAGATCACCATGTCGGCATTTGAAGGCACGCCGCTTTCGATCGCCATACGCGACTGCGGAATCACGTCAGTTGCCCTCGTTGGCGTCGCCATGGAAATTGGAATCGAGCCGACGGCGCGGCACGCCGCGGACCTTGGGATCATTCCTGTGATCGTGTCCGACGCTTGCGGGTCTGGTCACGCCGACGCGGCGGCGCGTTCGATCGAGGCCCTGAAGTTTTCAGGCGACGCGATTTTCACCGACACCGAATCCTTCTGCCGGGCGCTTGCCTAAATCCACGCCGCACAAAAAGCCGGCGCGCCGAGAAAGCGCGCCGGATCAGTTCGACCAACCAGCTTCAGATTACGCCGCCGGCGCTTTCCGGTTGCGCGAGTTGCGCTGGAAGAACAATGCCTGGCTTGCCACCGCCGACACCATCGCCGGCTGGAACGGTTTTGAGATCAGGAACGCCGGCTCCGGACGCTCGCCGGTGAGGAAACGCTCGGGATAGGCGGTGATGAACACCACCGGGACCTCGAAGGTCCTGAGCAGCTCGTTGACCGCATCAAGCCCGGACGAGCCGTCGGCGAGCTGGATGTCCGCGAGAATCAGGCCCGGCTTCCTGTTCTTGGCCAGCGCCACCGCGTCGGAATGGGTGCGGGCGACGCCGATCACGTTGTGACCGAGGTTTTTCACCAGGCTTTCGAGGTCCATGGCGATAAACGTCTCGTCCTCGATGATCAGGACGTCGGTCGCGATTTCGGCCGCCATCTCGCGGCCCGCCGTATCGGCCAACCGCCTTGCCTCGGCGATGTCGGTGCCGAGAATGAAGGCCACTTCCTCCTCGGAAAAGCCTTCCAGCGACAACAGGAGGAAAGCCTGGCGCGGAAGCGGCGTGATATTGGATAACCGCCGTTCGGGCGGCATCGGCAGCGTGGTCACACTGCTATCGTCATTAAGCGAGACCGAATTCCAGATCTGGGTGAACAGCCGGAACAGGCCGGCGCGGGGTCCATGGCGCTCGTCGAGCACGGATGGGTCCTGCAGCATCGCTTCCAGCATGGCTCCGACATAGGCGTCGCCAGAAACCTGGCTTCCCGTCAGGGCGCGGGCATAGCGCCTCAGCAGCGGTAAATGTTCAGCAACAAGCTGTGATCGGGACATTCCCACTCCATCCATATCCCAGGGCCATAGTTCATCGCGGGGGTGGCCCGGGTTCCCCCTGATCGGCTGTTTACGCCCAAGGCTGCGAAAAGTTCCCAACTTAGCCGGAACTTTTTCGCGAAGTTCGAATTAGCCCCCCGCGGCAACGCATCGCAACCGAGAATAACACGTGAAGCCACAGGGACTTAACACTCGGGGAAACGTGGAACAGGTCATGAAAGATGTAAAGTCTCCAGCAAGCAAGAACACGACCCCCGGGAAGGGCGGCCTCAATGCCGAAATCCAGTCCAGGATCGGCCACCAGCTGCGGGCCATGTATGACGACGTCGTGCGTCAAGGGGTTCCGGAGCGGTTCGCGGAACTGATCCGCAAGCTTGATGTACCGGAGGACGCATCCCAAGTGGGCGATAACGGGGGATCAAACGAACAGAACGGGAGGGAGTAAATGCCTCTCACGGAATCTCTTCGCGACGACATCCTAGCGTCGGTACCCAGCCTGCGCGCCTTTGCCATCTCGCTCAGCGGCAACGGCGATCGGGCCGACGATCTGGTGCAGGAAACCCTGCTGCGGGCGCTCGCGAATATCGACTCGTTCCAGCCCGGCTCGAACCTGCCGGCCTGGCTCTTCACGATCCTGCGCAACCTGTTCCGCTCGGACTATCGCAAGCGGCGACGGGAGGTCGAGGACGCCGAAGGCAACTATGCCAAGACGCTGAAGACCCAGCCGGCGCAAAACGCGCATCTGGAATTCGAGGAATTCCGCGTCGCGCTCGACAAGTTGCCCCAGGACCAGCGTGAAGCGCTGATATTGGTGGGCGCCTCCGGCTTTTCCTACGAGGATGCAGCCGCAATCTGCGGCTGCGCGGTCGGCACCATCAAGAGCCGCGTCAACCGCGCGCGCTCGAAACTCGCAGCGCTGCTTTATGTCGACGGCGCCGAGGATTTCGGCCCCGACGAGACCGTGCGCGCCGTGATCGGCGGCAACGGCTGACGTCATCTACCGAACCGGCCGCACCGGCGCCGAGAATTGCTCGGTGCGGTCGCGTTCGTTCATGTCGACAACGGTCTCCATCGGCGCGATCAGCTCGTAGACGTAGCTCACCTCGGTGAAATAGCGCTTCGAGGTGCCGCCGAGCGCTTCCGGGGCGACGCGATCGAGCAGGATGACGCCGAAATCGCTGTCCGGCCGGCGTGTCGCCTCGGACGTGTTGAACTCTTCCCAGCGAAAATAGAAAATCGTGTCGGGCTCCTCGCCCGTCACTTCCCATTTCACCGTGATGTGCGGATGCTTGCCGACCAGCGACAGGCCCTCGTCGGAATGCGACGCCAGCTCGAAGAACAACAGCGAGAGGCTCTGGGCCGCCCGCGCGCTGACCGCGACATCGGGACCGCTCACCGCAATACGGTCGGCGTGTGGTATCGCGCGGGATTCGAACAGGCCTTTCAGCTTCACGCCCTGCCACTGGCTTTCGCTGAGCAGCGACACCACGTTGGACATGGCGTGGATGCGGCCGATCAACAGTTCGCGCGCGACGTCGATGTCGGACCCGTGGCGCAAGGTTCGCGTCACGATCGACTGGATCACCGCAAGGATGTTCTTGACCCGGTGGTTGAGCTCGTCGATCACGGCCGTCAGCCGGCGCTCAAAGCCGATCCGTACCTGGATCTCGCGGGAAAGCCGCAAATTGTTGTAGGCGACATAGCCGAACAGCCCGCAGACGATACCGGTCAGCGACAGGCCGATCGCCGCCACGATCGCCGCGGTCTGCTCCGCGCGCTTGATCGTGTTGGTCTTGGCGTAATAGCCGAGCGACCAGTCGCGGTTTCCGAAGGTCACCGTACGCGTCGCCGAGGGCGGCGGACTGTCCGGCGCAACTTTGCGCGACGAGACGACGCCCTGGTCACTGGCGACCAGTTCGCCATCGTTGCCGCGGGGGTCTTTCAGCGCGACCGAGAACAGCGACAGATCGTCGTTGGTCAGCATCAACGAGGCGAGCTCGTAGGAAAACGTCACGAAGCCCGCCGGCGCCGTAGTGAGCGGCGGCGTCACGGGCGCCGCCAGAATGAGACCGATCGGCCCGTTCGGACGGAGCAGCGGGGTCGGGTCGGATGCGACCGGCTTTCCCGCGGCCATCGCCTGGGTCAGCATCGGCCCAATCACCGGATGCTGGTCGAACGCCCGCCCCGGAAAAGTCCTGGTCTCGGCATTGCGCGGTTCGACGTCCATCAATACGTCGATCGGCTTGTTGAGCGAGAGCGGATCGAGCGGCTTGTCATCGTAATTGCGGATTGTCGGGTTGGAAAATCCGGCGCTCAAGAGTTCGCCGCGCACGATATCGAGCTCGCTTGGCTTCAGCCGCGCGACCCAGCTGGCGACGACGAAGTCGGTCTTGAACGCGTAGATCGAGGAGCGCAGCGGCTCCAGCATGCTGGCCTTGACCACCGAAGGCGTGCGGAACAGGCCGGAGGCGACGCGGGCCAGCAGCTCGCGCTCGGTCAGGCGGTCCTGGACCAGGCTGGCGTGGACGTCGATCGCCCGCGCCAGCGCGATGCCGTCGATGGTCAATTCCTGATCGTGCACGCGATACGCCGCGAGCCCGGAGAGCAGAACTCCGATCAGCGCGATAAAGCCGATGATGAAACCCAGCCGAACCACTCGCTTACTCAGAACATGAAGGGTTGGCGAGACAACAGGGGAAGCATCCGGGATTCGCTCGCGCGGAAACGAGCCAAAGCAGCATGAAGGCCAACCGATTCACATAATGGAGGAGCCATTAGCAGCACGCAACCAAACTCACCAGCGAAGCTTAATGGGCCCACCACGAGCACCATTCCGGCGGAAGGCCAGAGAGTGATAATCGCGGGCAAGCGATATAGTTCCGGTTGATCGAGCGATAATTTATTGCGCGAAGCGGCAGCCTCGCCGGCAAGGGGTGCGTTAACGCTTTCGCTTAACCAAGCTTGTTTAGGCTAAAGGCTTGAGGCCGCCCTTGGTCTCGATGAAGCGGATGATGCGGTCCAATCCTTCGCTCTTCTTCAGATTGGTCATGACGAACGGCCGCTCGCCACGCATCCGTCTCGCATCGCTATCCATCTTTTCCAGCGACGCACCGACATGCGGCGCGAGATCGATCTTGTTGATCACCAGAAGATCCGACCGGGTGATGCCGGGGCCGCCCTTGGAGGGGATCTTGTCGCCGGCCGCGACGTCGATGACGTAGATCGTGAGATCGGCGAGTTCCGGCGAGAAGGTGGCGGCGAGATTGTCGCCGCCGGATTCGATCAGCACCAGATCGAGATCGGGAAATTTCGCGCGCATGTCGGCGACCGCCGCGAGATTCATCGAGGCGTCCTCGCGGATCGCGGTATGCGGGCAACCGCCGGTCTCGACGCCGGCGATGCGATCCGGCGTCAGCGAGCCCGAGCGCACCAGGAATTCCGCATCCCATTTGGTGTAGATGTCGTTGGTGATCGCGGCGATGTCGTAGCGCTCGCCGCATCGACTTGCACAGCAGGTCCATCAGCGCGGTCTTTCCCGATCCGACGGGACCGCCGATGCCGATCGCGAAGCGGGCCGTGAGAATGTGCCATGTCAGTCTCGATTGATCGTCCCGTCGATCGTTCCAGCACCGCCGAGATCAGCGATGCATGCATCTGACCGGAACAGCCTCGTATATTGCGTCTCGTGCCGGAGGCTCGCGAGATCGGCGCGAAAGGTGGCGCTGCCGAGATCGTCGAGCGACGCCGCGAGCGCGCGCCTTGCGGTCGCGGCGACGACCGGCTCGAGCGCGGCCAGCACGCGCTGGCTGTCGGTCTGCCCGAGCGGAATGAGCCGGCTGCCGGCCGAAATCCAGTTCGACGTCAGCGCGTGAAGGAAGGCGTGCATCGTGGGGGCGAGCGGGATCGCATGCGCGGCGCTGACGAGACCGACCGCGACGGGATAGACGATCAGTGCCCTCGCAATGCGCGATCATCGCCTCGAGGCCGTCGCAATTCCACGCCGCGCGCGCGATCTCGATGAAGGCGCGGCCCTGCGCCGAGGTCTCGAGCTGCCGCTCGCGCGACGGCACGAAGGCGGCCGCAAGCTCGGCGATCTCGCGCAAGGCGCCGTCGTCGCCGAACGACGCGGCGCGGTGCGCCTGCGCCAGGAACACGCCGTCGCAAAATCCGGAGCCGTCCGCGAGCATCGAGGCGAGCCAATCCCGCAACGAGGCGGCATCGACGATATCGCCGGCCTCCACCGCCCATTCGATGCCGCTGGAATAGGAGAACGCGCCGACCGGAAAGGCCGGCGACAGCCAGGTCATCAGCCGGTACAGCGCCGCCGCCTCGCTTTCCGCTCATCCCGCTCGCGATCGTCGACGCGGGCTCGCGCTCACTTGTGGTCATGAGCATGGGAATGGCCGTGATGGTGCTCGTGGTCGCAATGCTCGTCGTGGTGATGTGGTCATCGTGGCGATGATCGTCATGGTGATCATGGTGATGGTGATCATGCGCGCATGGTGCGACGCATGATCATGCCCGGTGTGGTGCGCGTCGCCTTCGGCGCGTGCGCATGGCCGCCGCCGGCATAGGCGCCGCCTTCGGGATCGAACGGCGCCTCGATCTCGATCACGCGAGCGCCCAGCCCCTTCACCATCGCCTCGATGACATGGTCGCGCCGGATGCGCAGGCCCTTGGGCATGATCTGCGTCGGCAGATGACGGTTGCCGAGATGCCAGGCGACCCTGACCAGATGCTGCGGATCGGCGCCGCGGATCTCGATCAGCGGCTCCGGCGCCGCCACCACCTCGATCAGGCGGCCGTCCTCGAGCACCAGCGCGTCGCCGCCGCGCAACGCGACGGCGTTTTCGAGATCGAGCAGGAACTCGAGTCCGCGCGTGCCCGTCATCGCCATCCGCCGCCGGTGACGGTCGTCGAAATCGAGCACGACGGTATCGGCCGCGGCTTCCGTCCAGCGATGCACTGGTGCGCGTCATGGACCTGCGTCTGCGCGGATCATGCTGACGCTTTACAACTTCTCCACCTTGCCGTCGCTGATGATCTCGATCACGGTCGGCGACACCTTTAGCGGCGCGGAATATTCGCGCCAGACCTTCATGTGCGGCGCCCGGCCATGCGCGTTGAGATCCTCGCGGCTCTCCCAGCGCTCGACCACCACGAACAGATTGGGATCGTTGATGCTGGTGTGGCTCTCATAGGACAGACAGCCTTTCTCCTTGCCGGGTGGCGGCGATGCATTCCTTGGCGCCTTTGATGAAGGCGTCGCGCTGGCCCGGTTTCACCTGCGTGGTGGCAACGACATAGATCATGGATTGTCTCCCGTTTGTTTTCTTGATTAGCGGACGTCGACCTTTTCCGGCGTGATCACCTCGATCTTCGGCGGTGCGGTCATGCATTTCACGGCAACCCGGCCGAAGGTCTTCATGTGTTCGGCGGCGCGGTGCGGCACCAGCGCCTCGGCATTTTCCCATTGCTCGACGAACACCATCTTGGTGGGGTCGGTGACGCTTTCATGCAAATCATAGGCGATATTGCCGGCTTCCTTGCGGGTCTCCTTGATGCAGGCGGTCGCCGCCGCAATGAATTCGGCGCGCGTTTCGGGCTTCACGGTCAGTGTGGCAACGACGTAAATCACGGAAAATCCTCCCGGCTCTTGTTCTGGCTAAGACTGCCGGGAACGAGCTTAGAACATGAAATAGCGCTGCGCCATGGGCAGCACCTCGGCCGGCGGACAGGTCAGGAGCTCGCCGTCGGCGCGCACCTCATAGGTCTCGGCATCGACCTCGATCTTGGGCGTCGCGTCATTATGGATCATGCTCTTCTTGGAGATCTTGCCGCGGGTGTTTTGAACCGCATAGAGCTTCTTGTCGATGCCGAGCGTTCGCGCCAGTCCCGCCGTCACCGCGGCCTTGGAGGTGAACACCACCGAGGAAGCCGTCAGCGACTTGCCGTAGGCCGCGAACATCGGCTGGTAATGCACGGGCTGCGGGGTGGGAATCGACGCGTTGGGATCGCCCATCGGGGCTGCCACGATCGAGCCGCCCTTGATGATCAAGTCCGGCTTGACGCCGAAAAACGCCGGCGACCACAGCACGAGATCGGCAAGTTTGCCTTTCTCGACCGAACCGATCAGCTTTGAGACGCCATGCGCGATCGCGGGGTTGATGGTGTATTTGGCGATGTAGCGCTTGACGCGGAAATTGTCGTTATTGCCTTTGTCCTGCGGCAGCGAACCGCGCTGCTTCTTCATCTTGTCGGCGGTCTGCCAGGTGCGGATGATGACTTCGCCGAGCCGGCCCATGGCTTGCGAGTCCGACGACATCATCGAGAGCGCGCCGAGGTCGTGCAGAATGTCCTCGGCCGCGATGGTTTCCTTCCGAATGCGGCTTTCGGCGAACGCCAGATCCTCGGCGATGGTGGGATCGAGATGATGGCACACCATCAGCATGTCGAGATGCTCGTCGATGGTGTTGCGGGTGAAGGGGCGCGTCGGATTGGTCGAGGACGGCAGCACGTTCTTCAAGCCGGCAATCTTGATGATGTCAGGCGCGTGGCCGCCGCCGGCGCCTTCGGTATGGAAGGCGTGGATGGTGCGGCCCTTGAACGCCTTCACCGTGTCCTCGACGAAGCCGGACTCGTTCAGCGTGTCGGAATGCAGCATCACCTGCACGTCGTAATCGTCCGCAACCGACAGGCAATTGTCGATCGCCGCCGGCGTAGTGCCCCAATCCTCATGCAGCTTGAGCGCGCAGGCGCCAGCCTTGATCATCTCGATCAGCGACGCCGGCCGCGAGGCGTTGCCCTTGCCGGAAATGCCGAGATTGACCGGGAACGCATCGAACGACTGGATCATTCGCCCCATGTGCCAGGGGCCGGGCGTGCAGGTGGTGGCGAAGGTGCCGTGCGATGGCCCGGTGCCGCCGCCGAGCATCGAGGTGACGCCACTCATCAGCGCGTGCTCGATCTGCTGCGGGCAGATGAAATGGATGTGGCTGTCGAAGCCGCCGGCGGTGAGGATTTTTCCTTCTCCCGCGACGACGTCGGTGCCGGGGCCAATGACGATGGTCACGCCGGGCTGGATGTCGGGATTACCGGCCTTTCCGATGGCGCTGATAAAACCTTCCTTGATCGCGACGTCGGCCTTCACGATGCCCCAGTGATCGACGATCAGCGCATTGGTGATCACGGTGTCGGCCGCGCCCTGCTTGTTGGTTATCTGCGACTGGCCCATGCCGTCGCGGATCACCTTGCCGCCGCCGAATTTCACCTCCTCGCCGTAGGTGGTGAAATCCTTCTCCACCTCGATGATGAGGTCGGTGTCGGCGAGCCGCACCCGGTCGCCGGTGGTCGGCCCGAACATGTCGGCATAGACGGAACGTTTTATTTTAGTCGACATCATCGCGCTCCATCGGCGGAAGAGTTCCCTCCCCCCTTGCGGGGAGGGTTAGGGAGGGGGGTGCCGCTTGCTCCGCTGCCTGACCAATCGCCATGACAACGCCTTCCAAATTCTTCATCACATCGTCATTGGTGAAACGCAGCACGCGGTACCCACGAGACGCGAACCATCGATCGCGGCGATCATCGTGGCGAATACGCTCCTCGAAATCATGACTTTCACCATCGACATCGAACGACGAGCTTGCAGGAGTGAGCGACGAAATCCGCGATGTAATTGCCCATCGGACTTTGCCGACGAAATCCGAGACCTGCGAGTCGATTTGCCTTCAAGTGGCGCCATAACAAGGTTTCGGCGCGCGTCATCGTGCGCCGTAGCTGTTTGGCACGGGCTCGCTGTATCTCATCCACTGGAGTGTGCGGCATACCCCTCTCCCAAACCCACCGCCGCAAGGGGGGAGGGAGCCCGACCACCGTGCTCACATCGCCAAAGATCACAGCTTGCCCATTACGTCGCCGCGAAAGCCGTAGATGGTGCGTTTGCCGGCGAGCGCGACAAGCTGCACGTCGCGGGTTTGCCCTGGTTCGAAGCGCACCGCGGTGCCCGCCGCGATATCGAGCCTCATGCCGCGGGCTTTCTTTCGGTCGAATTTCAGCGCCGGGTTGGTTTCAAAGAAATGATAATGCGAGCCGACCTGGATCGGGCGGTCGCCGGAATTGGCGACTGAAAGCGTCACGGTCTTGCGGCCGGCATTGAGCTCGATCTCGCCGTCCTTGATGAAGAGTTCGCCGGGGATCATGTTGGTCTCCTACCGGATCGGCTCGTGCACGGTGACGAGCTTGGTGCCGTCGGGAAAGGTCGCTTCGACCTGGATGTCGTGGATCATCTCGGCAATGCCGGGCATGACTTGCGCGCGCGTCAAAACCTGCGCGCCGGCCTGCATCAGATCGGCGACGGTGCGGCCGTCGCGCGCACCCTCGACGATGAAGTCGGAGATGATGGCGATAGCCTCTGGATGGTTGAGCTTGACACCGCGCTCCAGCCTGCGCTGCGCCACCATGGCGGCCATCGAGATCAAGAGCTTGTCCTTTTCGCGGGGAGACAGATTCATCCGAGCACTCTAATGATTTGACCGGTCCAATTCAGTTGAGCCAGAGCCGCGGCAGCGCCGAAGCCGACGCCCGGCCGAGCACCCTCATCATGTCGGCGCGCAGCCGCACCGCATCTTGGGCACAGAAGCGCACCATTGCAAATCCATTCCAGGCGGAGATGCCGACCTCGCCGGCAAAATAGCCCGTGGCCTCGCGGATCCGATCGACCACGACCTCATCGCCCGGCACGATCAGGGCGGTGCCGATTGCCGCACCCGCCTTCGCGATCGCAGGTCGCTCGAGCTTTTCGCCGATATCGCCGTCGAGCCGCACGGTTTCGGCGAACAGCAGCCTGCCGCCGCGACGCAAGCGCCAGCGATCGACGAATTGGCCGCTTCGCATGCGCTCGCCCATGGCGGCGCGGCCGAACACCACGATTTCACAGAGCAGGAGCGAGGCGCCTTCGGCGAGATCGACATCGATGCGCCGCGATATCCGCGCCTGGTCGAACAGGATGGTTTCCTGCGGCAGCCAGGAAAGATGCGCGCCGGAAGCCGCCTTCAACGCGATGTTGAGCTCGGCGGCGGCGCCGGCTGCACGATAGACCTTTTCCGCGGCCGCGGTCGTCAATGTCAGCCGCGCGCCCTGATGGGCTTCGATCGCGATGTCGAAACGGTCGCCGCCAGCGATGCCGCCGGCAGTATTGACGAATACCGCCGAGAGGCCCTCTCCTTCAGGAGACGGAAAGCGCACGCGCAGCGAGCCGGACTCGTGCAGATGGCGGCGGCGCGTGACGCCGTCCTGAAGCTGCACGTCGAACGTGACCGCGCCCCGCGCGCGGTTGGCGGCGAACACGGCCGAAGATGCGTTTGAAGGCTCGTTCCGCATCCATCCCCCCGGAGCGCGCGACCTCGCGGCCGCGCCAGATATTATAGCGCCATCTGGCGGCTGATCTCGGCGGGATCAAGATTCGACCGATCGCAGGCATATTTCACCGCGCCTCGATCCATCACCGCAAAGCTGTCGCCGAGCTCGCAGGCAAAATCGAGATATTGTTCGACCAGCACGATTGCGATGTTGCCGAGATTGCGCAGATAAGAGATGGCGCGGCCGATGTCCTTGATGATCGAGGGCTGAATGCCCTCGGTCGGCTCGTCGAGCAACAACAGTTTTGGCCGCATCACCAGCGCGCGGCCGATCGCAAGCTGCTGTTGCTGGCCGCCGGACAGGTCGCCGCCGCGGCGCCCCAGCATCGATTGCAGCACCGGAAACAGCGAAAACACGTCGTCGGGGATATAGCGGTCGTCGCGCTTCAACGGTCCAAACCCGGTCTTGAGATTTTCCTCCACCGTCAGCAGCGGAAAAATCTCGCGGCCCTGCGGCACGAAGCCGATGCCTTTGCGCGCCCGCTCATAGGGCCTTAAACCCGTGATGTCGGCGCCGTCGAAGGTGATCGAGCCCGAGGCAATCGGATATTGGCCGACCATGGCGCGCAACAGCGAGGTCTTGCCGACGCCGTTGCGGCCCAAGACACACATCACCTTGCCGGGCTCGGCCTGCAGCGAGACGCCGCGCAGCGCCTGCGCCGCGCCGTAGTAAAGATTGATATCCTTGACGTCGAGCATGTGGTGCGTTCCTTAACAGGGCGAATAGTGAGTAGCGAATAGCGAGTAGAAAAATCAGCGTCTCGTCCCGTGTTTCCTTCCCTATTCTCTATTCGCTACTCCCTATTCCCCTCACCTACCCAAATACACTTCGATCACCCGCTCGTTCGACGAGACCTGGTCGATGGTGCCTTCCGCAAGCACGGTGCCTTCATGCAGGCAGGTCACCTTGACGCCGAGCTCGCGCACGAAGGTCATGTCATGCTCAACCACCATGATGGTGTGGTCCTTGTTGATCTGCTTGAGCAGCTCCGCGGTCTGATGGGTTTCGACGTCGGTCATGCCGGCGACGGGCTCGTCGACCAGCAACAGTTTCGGGTCCTGCGCCAGCAGCATGCCGATCTCGAGCCATTGCTTCTGGCCGTGCGACAGGCTGCCGGCCAGGCGGTTGCGCGCGTCGGTCAGGCGGATGGTTTCCAGCACGTACTCGATACGCTCGCTCTCCGGCTTGGTTTCGCGCCAGAACAGCGTGGCTTTGACGCTGTGATCGACATTGAGCGCAAGCAGGAGATTGTCCTCCACCGTCTGGCTTTCGAACACCGTCGGCTTCTGGAATTTACGGCCGATGCCGAGCTCGGCAATGCGGGTCTCGTCGAGCCGGGTCAGATCGACCGCGCCGTCGAACAGCACCGTGCCCTCATCCGGCTTGGTCTTGCCGGTGATGATGTCCATCATGGTGGTCTTGCCGGCGCCGTTCGGTCCGATGATGGCGCGCATCTCGCCGGGCGCGAGCGTCAGCGACAGATTGTTGATGGCATGGAAGCCGTCAAAGGAGACGTGCACGCCGTCCAGATAGAGCAGCGCGGAGGTGGCGCGGGTGTCCATGACGTTCATGCGTTCATTCCGCCATATTCGGTTCGCTGACGCCGTCTTCGCGCGCAGCACTTGCAGCAGCCGGCGCAAGACGCCGCGCCCTGAACGGCTCCCACCAGCTGTTGAAGGTGCCGACGATGCCCTTCGGCAGCAATAGGGTCACCAGGATGAACATCGCGCCCAGCATGAACAGCCAGTACGGCGCCAATGGGCCCGAGGTGAAATATGTTTTCGCGTAGTTGACGACGACGGCGCCGAGCGCCGCGCCGGTCAGCGTGCCGCGGCCGCCGACCGCGACCCAGATCACGGCTTCGATCGAGTTGCCCGGCGCGAATTCCGACGGGTTGATGATGCCGACCTGCGGCACATAAAGCGCCCCGGCGACGCCGGCCATGCAGGCCGAAAGCGTAAAGACGAACAGCTTGTAGGATTCGACGCGGTAGCCGATGAAGCGGGTGCGCGACTCGGCGTCGCGGATCGCGATCAGCACCTTGCCGAGCTTCGAGGTCACGACCGCCCGGCAGATCAAAAAACCTAAGATCAGCGCAAGGCAAGTCAACGCGAACAGCGCGCAGCGGGTGCCCTCGGCCTGCACGTTGAAGCCGAGGATGTCCTTGAAGTCGGTGAGGCCGTTGTTGCCGCCGAAGCCGAAATCGTTGCGGAAGAATCCGAGCAGCAACGCGTAGGTCATCGCCTGCGTGATGATCGAGAGATAGACGCCGGTGACGCGGGAGCGGAAAGCGAACCAGCCGAAGCAGAAGGCGAGCAGGCCGGGAACGACGATCACCATCAGCGCCGCGAACCAGAACATGTCAAAGCCGTTCCAGTACCAGGGCAGTTTCGGGTAGTTCAGGAACACCATGAAGTCGGGCAAGTCCGGATTGCCGTAGACGCCGCGACCGCCGATCTGGCGCATCAGATACATGCCCATCGCGTAGCCGCCGAGCGCGAAGAACGCGCCGTGGCCGAGCGAGAGAATGCCGCAATAGCCCCAGATCAGGTCGATCGCGAGCGCCAGAATGGCGTAGCAGACATATTTGCCCCACAACGCCACCAGATAGGTCGGCACCTGAAAGAACGAGCCGGCCGGCAACAGCAGGTTCGACAGCGGGATCAGAATCCCACAAGCCGCGACCAAAAGGATGAAGAGCGTCGCGGCGCGATCGAGTGAGCGGGTGAGCAGATGCGGCATCATGCTTCCACCGCCCGTCCCTTCAGCGCGAACAGGCCGCGCGGGCGTTTCTGAATGAACAGGATGATCAGCACCAGGATCGCGATCTTGCCGAGTACCGCGCCGGCAACCGGCTCGAGGAACTTGTTGGCGATGCCCAGCGTGAAGGCGCCGACCAGCGTGCCCCACAAATTGCCGACGCCGCCGAACACCACCACCATGAAAAAGTCGATGATGTAGCTCTGGCCGAGATTGGGACTGACATTGTCGATCTGCGACAGTGCTACGCCAGCGATGCCGGCAATGCCCGAGCCGAGGCCGAAGGTCAGTGCATCGACCCTGGAGGTCGCGATCCCCATCGAGGCCGCCATGCGGCGGTTCTGCGTCACCGCCCGCATCTCGAGCCCGAGCGCGGTAAAGCGCAGCATCGCGAGCAGGATTGCAAACACCGCGAGCGTGAAGCAGAGGATCCAGAGCCGGTTATAGGTGATAGTGATCTGGCCGAGCTCGAACGCGCCGCTCATCCAGGAAGGATTGCCGACCTCGCGGTTGGTCGGCCCGAACGCGGAGCGCACCGCCTGCTGCAGCACCAGCGACAGGCCCCAGGTCGCAAGCAACGTCTCCAGCGGACGGCCGTAGAGAAAGCGGATAATGCTGCGCTCGATCAGGACGCCGATGGCGCCGGCGACCAGGAAGGCCAGCGGCACCGCGATCAACAGCGAATAGTCGAACAAAGCCGGATAGCTGGTGCGGATCACCTCCTGCACCACGAAGGTGGTATAGGCCCCGATCATCACCATCTCGCCATGGGCCATATTGATGACGCCCATCACGCCGAAGGTGATGGCAAGCCCGATCGCCGCGAGCAACAGCACCGAGCCGAGCGACAGGCCATACCAGGCATTTTGCACGGTCGACCAAAGCGCAAGCTTGCTCTGGATCGCGGCGATCCCGCTTGCCGCGGCCTTGACGACCGCGGGCGGCTGGTCGTCGCCAACACTGGTCAAAAGCGCCATCGAATCCTGATCGCCGCGGGCCTTCAGGGTGGCGATGGCTTCGAGCTTTTCGACCTCGGTGGCATCGGGCTTGAACAGGAGAATTGCCGCGCGCGCCTCGGTCAGGGCCTGCTTCGCCGCCTTGTTGGTTTCCTTCGCAAGCGCACTGTCGACGGTCGGCAGCGCCGCCTCTTCGTGGGACTTGAACACCGACTGCGCGGCCGAGATCCGCGTGGAAAGATCCGGCGACAGCAGGGTCAGGCCGCCGAACGCGGCCTCAACCGTGCGGCGCAGGCGGTTGTTAAGGCGCACTGCGCTGGCGCTATCAGGAATGCTGTCGACCGGCGCACCCGTCGCGGCATCGATGATCTTGCCGTCGGTCTGTTTGACATAGACCTTCTTGGTATCGGGATCGGCCATCAACCGCTCATCCTGGAGCGCGCTGATGATGGGAAAAGCGAGCGGATTGCCCGACGACGCCACCACGCCTATCGCTTCTTCGGTATCGGAAAAATCGTCATTGGCGAACTTGCCGACGGCGTCCTCGAACGGACCGGCGAAGGCCGGCAGCGCAAAGGCGATCAGGAAAACGGCGAGCGCGAAGCTGCGCAGACGGTAGAGGACATTGCCAAGCACTGGATTACCCCAGCAGAAGGTAAAAGAAGGCGGCGACACGCCGCCTTCTTCGTTCTTTCGTTCTCAAGACAGTGCGGTGGTCACGAGCCCCAGATCAGGTGCCCGAGCCGAGGCACTTGTTGGTCTTGACGTTATAGTTACCACACTTCTTCCCGACCCAGTCGCCGATCAGGTCCTTGGAGCCTTCCAGTTCCTTTGACCAGGCATCGCCGGCAACAAGGCCCGGCGTCTTCCAGACCACGTCGAACTGGCCGTTGGCCTTGATTTCGCCGATGAACACCGGCTTGGTGATGTGGTGGTTCGGCAGCATCTTCGAAATGCCGCCCGTCAGGTTCGGCGTTTCGGTGCCGGGCAGCGCGTCGATCACCTTGTCAGGATCGGTCGACTTCACCTTTTCCACCGCCTTGACCCACATGTTGAAGCCGATCACGTGGGCTTCCATCGGGTCATTGGTGGTGCGCTTCGGATTCTTGGTGTAGGCCTGCCATTCCTTGATGAACTTCTCGTTCGCCGGCGTCTTGATCGATTCGAAGTAGTTCCAGGCGGCGAGATGGCCGAGCAGCGGTTTGGTGTCGATGCCGGCGAGTTCTTCTTCGCCGACCGAGAACGCGACCACCGGGATCTCGGTCGCCTTGATGCCCTGGTTGCCGAGCTCCTTGTAGAAGGGAACGTTGGCGTCGCCGTTGATGGTCGAGACCACGGCGGTCTTCTTGCCGGCCGAGCCGAACTTCTTGATGTCGGCGACGATGGTCTGCCAGTCAGAATGACCGAACGGCGTGTAGTTGATCATGATGTCGTCCTGGGCGACGCCTTTCGACTTCAGATAGGCTTCCAGGATCTTGTTGGTGGTGCGCGGATAGACGTAGTCGGTGCCCGCCAGCACCCAGCGCTTCACCTTTTCGTCCTTCATCAGGTAGTCGACGGCGGGGATCGCCTGCTGGTTCGGCGCCGCCCCGGTGTAGAACACGTTGCGCTCGCTCTCCTCGCCCTCATACTGCACCGGATAGAACAGGATGTTGTTCAGCTCCTTGAACACCGGCAGCACGGATTTGCGCGACACCGAGGTCCAGCAGCCGAACACCACAGCGACCTTGTCCTTGGTGATCAGCTCACGCGCCTTTTCGGCAAACAGCGGCCAGTTCGAGGCGGGATCGACGACCACGGCCTCGAGCTTCTTGCCGAGCACGCCGCCCTTCTTGTTCTGCTCATCGATCAGGAAGAGGATGGTGTCTTTCAGCGTGGTTTCGCTGATCGCCATGGTGCCGGAGAGCGAGTGAAGGACGCCGACCTTGATGGTGTCATCGGCCGCTTTGGCGCTGGTGAAACTGGCGAAGCCGAGAATCAGCCCGGCAGTCGCCGCCAGCCAGCGACGGCTCAGAGGCGTCGCTTTATCGTGAGTGAATTGAATAGGCATGAGCTGTCATCTCCCTGACGCAGACGTGAAAAAACGCTGCGACGGCCCCCACGGCCGCCTGCGTTAACGGAATCGCAAGAACCATGCCACGGTCGTCGAATGCCATAAGCGGATGGCTTCGTTGAAGAATCGTGCTCCGCGCGGCTACCCGGCGCGGCGCTTTCGCCTATTTTCTAGACAGAAAAAATGTATGCTTTATCGGCAAAATGTATAATTTGACGGCAAAATTGGCCGTTTGTCTAAATTTCCGGCATGGATTCATTTTGCATCGCAACGTGCAAAATCGGATTTCACCTTGAAAGCGCCGCGTTCATGTTCCATATGGAGGCCAAGACCTTGATGGATAATCGAATCAGGTCATTGCGAGCTGCGTGTTCTAGGCCTGTCGAACGGGCTTCTGGCTTGCCCTTTCAGCTAACCCAACCGACGCCCCAAACACGCGGGTGTCTCTGACACCCTCGCGCGCTCCTGGCTCATCGCCGGGCGCCTGCTTTTTGACATGGAAAGAACCCTCCTTTTGACCTCCTTTCAGGATTTCGGCCTCGCCGATCCAATCGCTCGTGCGCTCAAAGAAGAAAATTATCTGACGCCCACGCCCATCCAAGCCCAAACCATTCCCCTCGCACTGGCCGGCCGCGACGTCGTCGGCATTGCCCAGACCGGCACCGGCAAGACCGCCGCCTTCGCGCTTCCGATCCTGCACCGCCTGCTTCAGAATCGCATCAAGCCGCAGCCAAAGGCCTGCCGCGTGCTGGTGCTGAGCCCCACCCGCGAATTGTCCGGGCAGATCCTGGACAGCTTTAACGCCTATGGCCGCCATCTGCGCCTGACCTCGGCTCTCGTAATCGGCGGTGTGCCGATGGGACGCCAGGTCCGCTCGATCATGGCCGGCGTCGAGGTGCTGGTGGCGACCCCCGGCCGCCTGCTCGACCTCGTGCAAAGCAACGGCTTGAAGCTGAACCAGGTCGAGTTCCTGGTGCTCGACGAGGCCGACCGCATGCTCGACATGGGCTTCATCAACGACATCAGGAAGATCGTCGCCAAGCTGCCGGTCCGGCGCCAGACGCTGTTCTTCTCGGCCACCATGCCGAAGGATATCGCCGAACTCGCCGAACAAATGCTGCGCGATCCGGCCCGCGTCGCCGTCACCCCGGTCGCCTCCACGGTCGAGCGGATCACCCAGCGCATCATCCAGGTCGACTTCGCGGCCAAGCCTGCGTTTCTGGCCCAGCTCCTGAAGCAGGAGCCGGTCGACCGCGCGCTGATCTTTACCCGGACCAAGCATGGCGCCGACAAGGTGGTGAAGAGCCTGGCCAAGGCCGGGATCGCCGCCAACGCCATTCACGGCAACAAGTCGCAGAACCATCGCGAGCGGGTGCTGGCGGCGTTCCGCACCGGCGAGATCCGCACCCTGGTCGCCACCGACATCGCCGCCCGCGGCATCGATGTCGACGGCATCAGCCATGTGGTCAATTTCGACCTGCCCAACGTGCCCGAAACCTATGTCCACCGCATCGGCCGCACCGCGCGGGCCGGCGCCGACGGGATTGCGATCTCGCTGGTCGCAGGCGCCGAGGAACTGGGCTATCTGCGCGACATCGAACGGCTGATCCGCATCGCGCTGCCGCGGGAAGACCGCCGCACGCCGGGCCATCGCGACGCAGCACCGACGCCGTCGCAGCATCGTGCCGGCCGGCCGCATGGCCACGCCCATGGCCGTCCACATGATGCTGTGCAGGCGCCGAAAGGGCCTCGCCGACGCCGCCGTTCAGGTGGTAATATTGGCTCTCCACCAAGCAACCGGCAGGAGCCGCACCGTCCGCCACAAGCGGGCGGCAAGACCGAAGGAATACAAGGCGTTGCCTTTTTGCATCGCGAAAGCCGTCCGAAACACCGACCCAACCGCAACCAGCAACCGCGCTAGCCGTCGATCGATCTGGAGAACCACATGGCTAAAGAAGAGCTGATCCAGTTCGAGGGACTGGTCACCGAAATCCTTCCCGACGCCCGTTACCGCGTGCAACTCGACGCCGGGCACGAGATCGTCGCCTATACCGCGGGCAAGATGAAGAAGAACCGGATCAAGACGCTGGCGGGCGATCGGGTGACGATCGAGATGTCGCCCTATGATCTCGAGAAGGGGCGGCTGATCTTCCGCCACAAGGACGAGCGGGCGAGTGCCACCGGTGCACCGCGCGGCGCACCGCCCCGCGGCGGCCAATTCCGCCGGCGCTAGGCGCGGCTCCGGCCTGCCTCGAAACCGCGCAACCGCAATCGCGCAGGAAACCGTGCGTGACAGGATCATGTCGCCGCGCGGGCAGCCTTGCGGCGCCCTTGCGCGGTTCAAAAAATCGTGCACCTCAGGATTGTTTTGGAGGCTTGCTTCCAATATTATAGGCACAATCGATTTTCGGCCGGACGACATTAGCTATCCACCGGTACAGCCGGTTCAGGCGCTGACGACCCTTCCAAAAATTCGATCTCACCAGCCCGCCAAAAGTGGGTTTCGACATTTGATATCTGAGAAGGGACTATCCCGTGAGCATGGGAACCGTGAAGTGGTTTAACGCAACCAAGGGCTACGGCTTCATCCAGCCGGATGACGGCGGCAACGATGTGTTCGTGCATATCAGCGCCGTCGAACGCGCCGGACTTGGAACGCTGCGTGAAGGCCAGAAGATCTCCTACGAGATCGTGGCGGATCGCCGCTCTGGC
The DNA here is from genome assembly GCA_963713785.1 of uncultured Alphaproteobacteria bacterium. Classification (GTDB taxonomy): domain Bacteria; phylum Pseudomonadota; class Alphaproteobacteria; order Rhizobiales; family Xanthobacteraceae; genus Bradyrhizobium. Next base: position 132,348 of record CAVQNB010000001.1, on the reverse strand, counting down.
AAGTCTTCGGCCGACAATCTGCGCGCCGCCGGCTAGACGATTTTCCGTTCGGTCCGGCCTGCGAGAGCACAGGCCGAGGAATTCCAACAAACAAGAAAGGCCGTGCTCCTCGCGCGGCCTTTTTATTTTTCGAAACGGCGCGCAATCGGCGTCAAGTCGCCGGGCACGGTTGGCCGGTATTGGGATCGGGAGGGGGTTGGTGGGGATTAGGCGTCGTATAAACCACGCAAAAGACCTGACGCGGGCGGCTGTAGGCGACGTCGCTCAACGTGATGTTGGACTTCATCACGTAGCCGATCCCCAGGGGGGTGTAGAGATACTTCACCTCGCTCAGGATCAGATAGGTTTGCTTGATCAGAAGCGCTGATGGAACCATGCTGGTAACGACATCGCCCGGAGAGCGGGACGACCCCGTCAGCGTTGCCTGAGTGGCACCCCCCCCAACGATCGCAGCCTTGCTCCACTGAATCTTCGCGGCCAGGTTTGAATCGACATAAATTTCGGAAAGCTGGAGGTTCAGGGGAGTTTGCGCATACGGTTGTATAATCGCTATGCTGGCGGTGAACGCATTTTGCAAAGCGTTGTCGTCCACACCCGCATACGGTGAATTCTGACTCGACGGTCCCGCTTGAGACATCAAATCGGACAGCGTCCTCGCGATCAGCGTTACTTTGCGGTCGACCGCCACCCCGGATGAAAACTCGACGGTGCCGAACAACATCACCAGCATAAGCGGCACGATCACCGCGAACTCGGTCGCAGCGATGGCGCTGCAATCGTCGAGCATGTCGTGTGCGGAACGTCGGGCGCGAAGCCACATTTTCGATACCGCTTTCATGGGCATTGTCCGTTGTAGGGTTCGTTTTTGAATGCGGCGGTCGCGGCCAAAAGCCGCTTGTTGCCCGTCAAATTCGAGATGTTGTAGCCAAGGCCGGTGACGAACATCGGCCATTGGTAGAACAGCCTCACGACGACGATGTCGCAGGCGTTGCCAGGGCTGTAATGCATGTTGTTGATGAAATTGCCGGCGTTGTCGATCTGGCTGCTGATCGTGATGTTCGAGAACGCGGGATAGCTCTGGACGTCAACGTAGATGTTGCCGCAGGTGAACAACGCCGGAACCTGGCTGCACACATAGTTCGCGAACTGCGTTTGCGTAAAGGACTGGGTCTGCGCCTGCCCGGTCAAGATCATGCGCGCGGAATTCTGGTTGACGGACTCCAGCACCTGGCCGGCCAGGAACATGATCCCGGTCTCGATGATCGCAAACAGCAGGGCAAAGAAAGCCGGAGCGACCAGCGCGAACTCAACCGCGGCCGAGCCGCGGCGGTTGCGGCGGAAGCGGCGCCATGTGCCTCTGACGGAGGCCGTTGAAGTCAGCGGACGGCATCAGGAAATCCCCGAAACAGGAGCAACGTCGCCGCCGAGTGTAGGTGAGATTCATTGTCGAAAGCTTGTGGCCGGTCCGAACAGGCTGCCGGTTCGCGTTAACCGATCGTTAAGTTGCGGCAACGGTCAGGACCAGTTCAGCCGCCGGTGCATAGCGGCGTGCAGGAAAGCACTTCGCGGTCGTCGCCCCGAAATACCGTGACGGTCCCATCGCCGGTTTCAGCCGTGCGGGGAGCCTCCGATGCGTGGGCATCGACCATGCTGCGCAAGGCGAGCGAGAGCGTCCCGGTTTGGCGCGACTTGGCCAGAGTCGCGGCCTGTGCAGGCTTGAGCTCAAGCGTGGCGGTCTTGCCGACCACCGAATTCTGGCCGTCCTTTTCGCGCGGGGCCTGGTCGATGGCCAGAACGCGGATATTGGACAGGATGATTTCGGAGACGATGAACTCCTTGCCGGTCGCCAAATTTTTCTGTCGCTTCGACAGGATCACGTCGACCCGGTCGTTGGGCAGGATGAAGCCGCCGGCGCCCGTTTCGGGGGAGATTTCGGTCGAAACCGCGCGCATGCCGGTTGGCAATACCGCCGCCATGAATCCGGAGCCATTGGTCTTGACCAGCTTCGGTTCGCGGATCGGTTCGCCGGCGATGAAGGGCGAGCGCGCGATCGAGCCGGTGAGCTGGGAGGCAAAGTCAGGGCGATCGCTGCGGCGGATGAAATTGTTGCTCGCGGTCGCAGACGGCCATGTCTGCCATTGCACGTCATCCGGGCCGACCGATTGGCCGAGCGCAATATCCGACTTCGCGACCAGGACATCGACGGTCGGCAATTGTGCCACCGGCTCGACCGCAGCCTGCTTGGGGGCGTCGGAGCCGCTTGCGAGATAGGCGGCAACGCCGCCCGCGGACAGTGCGATGCCCAGAACCACAATACGCGCGGTTTTCATACGCCCTACTCTTTACGCTACGCTGTTTACGCTACTCGGCAGATCGCGGCCAAAAACACACGGCAAACCGGATCTGAAGATCCTGACGATCTACTTGGTCAATCTGCCTTTAATAGATGAACGAACCGCAAAGGGAGAGCCGACAAGACGATCGATCCCGCGATCGCCGGGCCCCGATCATGCCCTATTGCCGGAACGGATAGGCCAATTGCCCGACGATCTCGGCCGGGATCGCCGCTTCGTCCTTGCCGTAGTGATCGGGAAGCTCGTTTTCCGGCATCCGGAAGGTGCCGAACAGCATGTCCCAGACCGGGAAAGTACCGGCGAAATTGGTGTTGCCGCCCGCTTCCAGCGCGGTGTGATGCCAGCGATGGAACACTGGCGTCGCCAGCACATATCTGAGCGGCCCGAGCGTCCAGTTCAGGTTGGCGTGCACGAACGCGGAATGGAAGGTGGTGAAGGGCCCGACCCAGAGCATGACGTTCGGCGAGATGCCCGCCATCAACAGGATGACGTCGACCGAGATGGTGCCGAGGAACAGATTGACGGGATGAAAGCGCGCCGCCGAAATCCAGTCGAGCTCCTCGGACGAATGATGGATCGCGTGATATTTCCAGAAGCCGCCGCCGTGAAACATGCGGTGCAGCCAATACAGCATGAAGTCCGACATCACCAGGAACAGCAGGGCTTGCAGCCACAATGGCAGCACGGCGAGCGGCCCGTGGCCGTTGTCGTAAAAGGCGATCAGTTCGTCGGCGTCGTGGATGTTGAAGACTACGCCTGCGCCGAGCACCAGCAGTCCGATGCGCAGGACGCGCGCGAACAGCGGGACAAAGAACCAGTAGCAGATGTCGGTGACGAGCTCGCGCTTGCGCCACCACGGCGTGCCGGGATTGCACGCCCAGAAATGGGTGAGGACCGAGAACACGATCGCCAGCACGATCGTGATCGGCACCACCTTGGCGATCGTCTGGCCGAGCATCTCGACGACTTCAAGGGGCAGATTTGACATGGGCGCCTCACCGGATCAGCTCCGTTAGAGAGGTACCGCTTCGACACTTAAGGAGCCGTGAACGGCGAGCAGCCGAGGCCGGCGCCGTCTCCGTAATATACCGGTTCGAAACCGACATCGCATTGTAACGAAGCGCTTAATGCCAAATTTACTCTGCCAGCGAAGAGCCGGTTCCCGCAGGGTTTCCGCGATCGAATTAACTGCACCGCAATCGTCCGACCTTAGGGTGACGGCATGGTCACGGTGCTGAGAACGCCGGTTAGACCAGACCCTAGTTCGACCAGCCACGTGTACACATGGAGTCTATCTGATGAAGAACCTTATTGCTCGTTTCGTGAAGGATGAGTCGGGCGCCACCGCCATCGAATACGGCCTGATTGCAGCCGGCATCTCGCTTGCGATCATCGCTGTGGTCAACGGCCTCGGCAGCAACCTGAACACCAAGTTCACTTCGATCAACACCTCGCTGAAATAAGCGACGGCCACAGTCGAGCATCAGGGGCCCCGGCCATTCCGGGGCCTTTGTTGTTTCTGCCGGACCTCAACTGGTGTGTTGCGTATGCGTAAAACTTATCCCGTCGCCATCGCGGCGACAAAGCCATCGCCGGCCCCTCTCAGGGAAGACGGAGCACCGGTGCGACTGGTTTGCCTGGCGCTCATCCTCGCGGTCCTGATGCTGGGCTGCCGCATCGTCAGCATCTGGTGAGCATCGGACGTTTTCCGATTGTTTAGCTCTGGCGGCTACTCTTCGGTGATGCCCCGATCCCGCGCGGGCAGTACGGCGTTTGTAATCCCATGTTCCTTGACATTGTGCGCCTTTCGCTGTTCCCGGCCCTGATGGCGTTCGCGGCCGCCAGCGACCTCCTGACCATGACGATTTCGAACCGGGTCTCGCTGGCGCTGGTCGCGGGCTTCCTCCTTCTCGCGCTCGCCAGCGGCATGGGGCCATCGGACATCCTGTTGCATGCCGGCGCCGGCGCTGCCGTACTGGCGGTGGCCTTTGTCTGCTTTGCCATGGGCTGGGTCGGCGGCGGCGACGCCAAGGTGGCAGCCGGCGCCGCGCTTTGGTTCGGGTTTGCCCATCTGTTGAACTACCTGGTCTATGCCTCGCTGTTCGGCGGGGCGCTGACGCTGCTGCTGCTCCAGTTCCGGCAATGGCCGCTCCCTTACGCTCTGGCCGGCCAGGCCTGGCTGCTCCGCCTTCACGCCAAGGAGAGCGGCATCCCCTATGGCATCGCGCTCGCGCTTGGCGCGCTGATGATCTATCCGGAAACGGAATGGGTGAAGGCGATCGACCTTGCCCACTTCGCGATTCCTTAGATCAGCACCAAGTAACTCTCCGTTAAGGCAATTTACTCACGCTCCATTAACCATGCTTTGACGAATAGCTGGTCAACTCCCATCACGGCGGCGGAAGCGTCGCGGCGTAATGTGGAAAGTGAAGCGTATGAACACCGCACGCATTATCGTGCTGACCATCGCACTCGGTGCCGGCGGTATTGCCGCCGCATGTCCCGTGAGTGGGTCCGACAACACGCCTGCCCCGACCGAGCCGGTTGCACGATTAGAGACCGCGGCCATGCTCGTCGCGACGTCCGACCTCGGGTCCGGCCAGGGGGTCAAGCCCGAGAGGACAAGGGCATGAAATTACAGCCAAATCAGACCAAGCTGCGGGCTTTTTTGGTCCGTGCCCTGTCGTTTTCGGCAGTCACTGCGCTGACGCTCAATCCGGCTTTGACGCCCGTGGTGGCGAGCGACTATCGCCTGGCGGCGCCGCTCGCCGCCGACGGCGATATGAACGCCCGTTTCCTTTCGCTCGGCATCGGCAAATCGATCGTGATCGACTTGCCGCGCGAGATCAAGGATGTGCTGGTGGCCGATCCGAAGATCGCCAACGCCGTGGTCCGTTCCTCGCAGCGCGCCTATATCATCGGCGCCGCGGTCGGCCAGACCAATATCGTGTTCTTCGATGCCTCAGGCGAGCAGATTGCCGCCTACGACATCGCGGTCAAACGCGATCTCAACGGCGCGCGCGCCGCCTTGAGGCAGACGCTGCCCAATTCCGACATCCAGATCGATGGCCTCGGTGACGGCGTGATCCTGAGCGGGACAGCAGCAAGCCAGATCGAGGCGCAGCAGGCCGGCGACCTCGCAGCCCGGCTCGCCGGCGGCGCCGACAAGGTCGTGAATTCGGTCGTCGTCCGCGGCCGCGACCAGGTGATGCTGAAGGTCACGCTCGCCGAGGTCCAGCGCTCGATCATCAAGCAAATGGGCATCGATCTCAGCGCCAATCTGAATTACGGCACGGCGGTTGTGAGACTAACAATGCCAACCCGTTCACCGCGAACAATGGGCCGCTCGTTCCCAACAACGTCGTTACCTCGTCGGTCGGATCGGTGCCGTCGGTCCAGGCGACGCTGCGCGCGATGGAAAGCGCCGGTATCGTGCGGACGCTCGCCGAACCTAACCTGACAGCGATCTCAGGTGAGTCCGCGACATTCATCTCAGGCGGCGAATTTCCGATTCCGACCGGCGTAACCTGCCAAACGACGGCGACGGGCGCTATCGGACAGTGCATCCAGACAGTCACCTTCAAGAAATTCGGCATCTCGCTCAACTTCACCCCGGTGGTCATGACCGAGGGACGGATCAGCCTTCGGGTGATGACCGAAGTGTCGGAAATCTCGAACGAAAACTCCCTGCAGGGCGGTGCCGGCGGAACCACGATCCCCTCGATCAAGACGCGCCGCGCGGAAACCACGCTGGAAATCCCGTCGGGCGGCGCGATGGCGATGGCAGGCCTGATCCAGGATCAGACCAAGCAGGCGATCAACGGAATGCCCGGAATAATGCAGCTCCCGATCCTGGGATCGCTGTTCCGCAGCCGCGACTACATCAACAGCCAGACCGAACTGATGGTGCTGGTGACGCCCTTTATCGTTCGCGCGGTGGCGCAGAAGGACCTGTCGCGGCCGGATGACGGATTCGCGTCGGCGTCGGACCCGCAGTCCGATCTGCTCGGCACCGTCAATCGCATCTACGGCGTGCCTGGGCGCAACGAGCCGCCGGCCCGCAATTACCGCGGCGCTTACGGCTTCATCACTGACTGAGGCGGGACGAGGACGAAGACCATGACAGTCAGAACATCTTTCGATCGCAGTCACTTCCTCCGCACGGCGGGGGCGCTGATCGGTCTTGCCGTCGCGCTCTCGGGCTGCATGCATACCGCCGAAGAAGCAGCGACGACGGCCAGCATTCCCGAGGACTATCGCCTGCGTCATCCCATCGCCATCGAGGAAGCCAACAAATCGATAGTGGTTTTTGTCGGCCAGGGGCGTGGCGGACTTTCCGCCGAACAGCGCGCCGACGTGATCGGCCTGGCACAGGCCTGGCTGCACGAAGCCACCGGCGCGATCGACGCGGACGTGCCGGTCGGCACGCCCAACGCACGGATGGCTGCGGATTCGATGCGGGAAATCCACGCGCTGCTGGCAGCTGCCGGCGTGCCGCCGCGCGGCATTGTGGTGCGTCAATATCACCCGGAGAATCCGCACCACATGGCGGCGATCCGGCTGAGCTATCCGAAGATCTCGGCCGAGGCCGGGCCCTGCGGCCTGTGGCCGGAAGACATCGGGCCCTCGGTCAAGAACAAGGGCTATCTCGAGAACAAGCAGTATTACAATTTCGGCTGCGCCTACCAGCGCAACATGGCGGCGATGATCGACAATCCATCCGATCTCGTGCAGGCGCGAGCCGAAACGCCTTCCTATACGATGCGGCGCAGCGAAGCATTCGAGAAATATCGCAAGGGCGTGTCGACCACGACCACTTATCCCGAAGCCGATAAGGCTAAACTTAGCGACGCAGGCAAATGATCAGCTACGCTCGCCAGAATTCCGAAGGGCAGCCTGCGGTCACGCCACCGCCGGCGGACGACCACATTGCACCGGCGCCGCGCGTGTCCGTGCAGGCGTTTTGCGAGACGGTGGAAACCGCAGCCGCCGTGCAGTCGGCGGGCGAAGACCGCCGCCTCGGCAAGGCCCACCTCAAGATCCAGATGGGCGGCATGGCGGCCGCGATCGAGGCCTATCGCGCCGCACCGACGCCCAACGTGATCGTGCTGGAGGCCGACGGCCGCGGCGATATCGTGGCCGGCCTCGACCAGCTCGCAACGGTGTGCGATCCCGGCACCCGCGTGGTCGTGATCGGCCGCATCAACGACGTCACGCTGTATCGCGAGCTGGTTCGCCGCGGCGTCAGTGATTATGTCATCGCACCGGTCACCGCGCTCGACGTGGTGCGCTCGATCTGCAACCTGTTCTCGGCGCCGGAGGCAAAATCCGTCGGCCGCATCATCGCCGTGGTCGGCGCCAAGGGTGGCGTCGGCGCCTCCACCATCGCCCACAATGTTGCCTGGGCGATCGCGCGCGATCTGGCGATGGATTCGGTGGTGGCCGATCTCGACCTCGCCTTTGGCACCGCCGGCCTCGACTATAATCAGGATCCCCCGCAAGGCATCGCCGACGCGGTGTTTTCGCCGGACCGGGTCGATACTGCGTTCATCGACCGCCTGCTGTCGAAATGCACCGATCATCTGAGCCTGCTGGCGGCGCCGGCGACGCTGGAGCGGGTCTACGACTTCGGCGACGACGCCTTCGACGCGATCTTCGACACGCTGCGCACCACGATGCCCTGCATCGTACTCGACGTGCCGCATCAATGGTCGGGATGGACCAAGCGCGCCCTGATCGGCGCCGACGATATCCTGATCGTGGCGGCGCCCGACCTCGCCAATCTGCGCAATACCAAGAATTTGTTCGACCTGTTGAAGGCGGCGCGGCCCAACGACCGGATGCCGCTCTATTGCCTCAACCAGGTCGGCGTGCCGAAGCGGCCCGAGATCAACGCCAGCGAATTCGCCAAGGCGATCGAGAGCCAGCCGATCGCGTCGGTCCCGTTCGAGCCGCAAATGTTCGGCTCGGCGGCCAATAACGGCCAGATGATTGCGGAAATCTCCGCCAATCATCGCACCACGGAGATTTTTCTGCAGATCGCGCAGCGGCTGACCGGCCGCAGCGAGACCAAGAAGCCGAAGGGGAGATTTCTTGGACCCCTGATCGGGAAGCTGCGGGCAAAATAGCGCGCCCGCCTGGAGTAGTATCGTGTTTGGTAAGCGTAGCGGAGAGAACGAAACGCGGGTGATGAATCCCGCCGCCGCGCCGGAGCCTGCTCCGGCGCCTGTGGTTTCGCGCGCCCCGCCGTCGCCCACGATCTCCGCGCCGCCACTGGCGCCGGTCAAGCCGCCGCCGCCACCGCCGCCGATGCCCGAAACGCGGCGCTCCGACAGCTATTATCAGGTCAAGGCGACGATTTTCGGCGCGCTGATCGAGGCGATCGACCTTGCCCAGCTCGCCAAGCTCGACAGCGAGTCGGCGCGCGAGGAAATCCGCGACATCGTCAACGAGATCATCGCGATCAAGAACATCGTGATGTCGATCGCCGAGCAGGAAGAGCTGCTCGACGACATCTGCAACGACGTGCTCGGCTACGGCCCGCTCGAACCGTTGCTGTCGCGCGACGACATCGCCGACATCATGGTCAATGGCGCCGGCACGGTGTTCATCGAAGTCGGCGGCAAGATCCAGCGCACCGGCATCCGCTTCCGCGACAACCAGCAGCTCCTGAACATCTGCCAGCGCATCGTCAGCCAGGTCGGCCGCCGCGTCGACGAATCCTCGCCGATCTGCGACGCGCGCCTTGCCGACGGCTCGCGCGTCAACGCCATCGTCCCGCCATTGGCGATCGACGGCCCCGCGCTCACGATCCGCAAATTCAAGAAGGACAAGCTGACGCTCGACCAGCTGGTCAAATTCGGCGCGATCTCGCCGGAAGGCGCGGAAATCCTGCAAATCATCGGACGCGTGCGCTGCAACGTGCTGATTTCCGGCGGTACCGGCTCCGGCAAGACGACGCTGCTGAATTGCCTGACCAACTATATCGAACACGACGAGCGCGTCATCACCTGCGAGGACGCCGCCGAGCTTCAACTGCAACAGCCGCACGTGGTGCGCCTGGAAACCCGCCCGCCCAACATCGAAGGCGAAGGCCAGGTCACAATGCGCGAACTGGTGCGAAACTGCCTGCGTATGCGCCCCGAGCGCATCATCGTCGGCGAAGTCCGCGGACCGGAAGCGTTCGACCTGTTACAGGCGATGAACACCGGCCACGACGGATCGATGGGAACGCTGCACGCCAACAATCCGCGCGAGGCGCTGTCGCGCTGCGAATCGATGATCACGATGGGCGGCTTTTCGCTGCCCTCGCGCACCATTCGCGAAATGATCTGCGCCTCGATCGACGTCATCATCCAGGCCGCCCGTCTGCGCGACGGCTCGCGGCGCATCACCCACATCACCGAGGTGATGGGCATGGAAGGCGACACCATCATCACCCAGGACCTGTTCCTGTACGACCTCATGGGCGAGGACGCGAACGGCAAGATCGTCGGCCGGCACCACTCGACCGGGATCGGCCGGCCGCGGTTCTGGGAGCGCGCGCGATATTACGGCGAAGAGAAGCGGCTTGCGGCGGCACTCGACGCCGCCGAAATAGCCGACAAGAAGTAAAGGGGCGCCCCATGAAGATACAAGCGCTTGCAATGGCTTTCCTCGCCGCCGCCGGGATCGGCGGCATCGCCTGGGTCTTCCTCTATCCGCTGCTGTCGGGAGAGAAGAAGGCCGAGCTTCGCCGCGCCACCGTCGCAAAACCCGAACCGGCCGCTGCCCGTACAAACGACAAGAACCAACGCTCGCGCCGCGAACAGGTCGAGGTGACACTGCGGGATCTCGAGGCGCGGCGGCTCAAGGAGAAGAGAATCCCGCTCAGTGTTCGTCTCACGCAGGCCGGCCTCAACTGGTCGACCCAGAAATTCATGATGGTCTCCGGCGTGCTCGCCGCGGTGTTTTTCGCAGCCGCCATGTTCGTGGGCGGCGGAATATTGGGAGCTGCCGGTCTTGCATTTGCCGCCGGCTTCGGCCTGCCGCGCTGGGGCTTGAGCTTTCTCAAGAAGCGCCGCGAGGCGGCCTTCCTCAAGTCGCTGCCGGACGCCGTCGACGTGATCGTCCGCGGCATCAAGGCCGGCTTGCCGCTGTTCGAATCGATCAAGGTGGTCGCCGTCGATGCGCCGGAGCCGCTCCGGAGCGAGTTCCTGGCGATCATCGAAACCCAGGCGATCGGCATGCCGCTCGGCGATGCCTGTGCGCGGCTGTACGAACGGATGCCGGTGCCGGAGGCGAACTTCTTCGGCATCGTGGTGGCGATCCAGCAAAAGTCCGGCGGCAACCTGTCCGAAGCGCTCGGCAATCTGTCCAAAGTGCTGCGCGACCGCAAGAAGATGGCGGAGAAGATCCAGGCGATGTCGATGGAAGCCAAGGCGTCGGCGGGCATCATCGGCGCGTTGCCGCCGATCGTGATGATTCTCGTCTACTTGACGACGCCGGCCTACATCTCGCTGCTGTGGACCGATCCGACCGGTCAATTGATGCTGGTCGGCTGCGTGACCTGGATGTCCATCGGCATCATGGTGATGAAGAAAATGATCAACTTCGACTTCTGACGGTGCAGCATGATTGATTTCCTGGTCACTAAGCTCCACGACCCCCATTTCATGACCATGCTGCTGGCCGCGATCGCGGCGAGCGCGACCGCCTACACACTGATCATTCCGTTTTTTGCCGGCGAAAGCCTCGACAAGCGCATGAGGGCGGTGGCGGACGAACGCGAGCGCATCCGGGCGCGCGAGCGCGATCGTCTTGCCAAGACCGAAAAGGTCTCGCTGCGGCAGACACCCAAGCAGCTCGTCTCCAAGGTGGTGGAAGACTTCAACCTCACCAAATGGCTGGCCCAGGAGGCTGCCCGCGAAAAACTCACCATGGCCGGCTATCGCGGCCAGGCACCCTACGTCACGTTCCTGTTTGCCCGCATGGTGACGCCGATCGTGCTGTTTCTCGGCGCGGTGATCTACGTGTTCGTGATCTCGCACTTGGAGAAATCCTGGCCGATCAAGATCGGCATCTGCGTCGCCATCGCCTATCTCGGCCTGCAGGCGCCGATGCTGTTTCTCAAGAACGCCATCAGCAAGCGGCAGCTTTCGATCAAACGGGCTTTTCCCGACGCGCTCGACCTGCTGTTGATCTGCATCGAGTTCGGCATGTCGATCGAGGTTGCGTTCCGCAAGGTCTCCACCGAGATCGTCAGCCAGTCGGTCGCGCTGTCGGAGGAATTTACGCTGACCACGGCCGAGCTGTCTTATCTGCAGGACCGCAAGGTCGCTTACGAGAATCTCGCCAAGCGCACCGGTCTCGAAGGCGTCAAATCGGTTTGTCTCGCGCTGATGCAGTCGGAACGCTACGGCACGCCGCTCGGCCAGAGCTTGCGCGTGATGGCGCAGGAAAATCGCGACATGCGCATGAACGAGGCCGAGAAGAAGGCCGCGGCGCTGCCGCCGAAGCTGACGGTGCCGATGATCCTGTTCTTCCTGCCGGTGCTGTTCGTCGTCATCCTCGGGCCGACCTACATCAAGATCACGGCGATGCAGTGAGGCGAACGGCGCGATTGAAGGTCGTCATCGCCCGCCTCGACCCATCCTATGGGACCTTGACTGAACCGATCAGTCTTTCTGGTTGAGGGCTGCTACCGGGATCGTGCCGCGGCCGGCGCGCGGACTGTCCTTCCGGTTCAACATGTCTTTCAGATAGGTGACGTTGGCGGCGGCTTCTTCCGGCGGCAGGTCGGCCTTGACGATGGTTTCGGCCTCGGCAAAGCGGCCCTGCAGGCCGACCACGAGGCCGAGATTCTGCCGCACCCGCGCGTCGGCCCGCGGGCTGGCATAGGCCTGGCGCAGTGTCTGCTCCGCCTTCGGCAGGTCGCGCGTCAGCATATAGGACAGTCCGAGATTGGAAAGCACCGACGGCTCGCCCGGAACGATCTTCAGCGCGCTGGCGTAATAGCCCCGCGCCTCCTCATGGCGGCCGAGCTGATCGAGCGCGGTGCCCTGCACCGAGAGAATCCGCCAATCCGGATTGTCGGGCGAGTGGGCGCGGCTCAAGACGTCGAATGCCTGCTGGAAATTGCCGTTGTCGGCCAGCGCCCGGCCCCACGCCGCGAGCAGCGCCTTGTTGCCGGGATGGGCGATGGTCGCCTGCTCGAGCACGGCTGCGGCCTGCGCGCGCTGCCCATTGGCACGCAGCGCCTGGCCGTAGGCGAGCGCAGCGTCGGCATCCTTGGGATTTTCGCGGTAGCGATCGCCGATGATTTCGGTCGAGCGCTGCGGATCGGCGTTGGCCGATGTCTCGGGCTTGGCCGTGATTGATCCGGTGATGTCGGACATGGTCTGGCAGCCGCCAAGGCCGGCGGCCAAAATCGCCGTCACGGCCGCGGATGCAAGGAACCGGGCAAGACCTGTCCTGACAAGACCGGACTGAAGACGCATGGCAGGGGACTCACGGGCGGATGATCGAGCCGAACGCGCCAGCAATAGACTGTTAACCCTAACGCCCGGTTAATTTGCCACTTGGGCAGCGCCCCACGGTCCCGGCCGCCGCGCCGATCAGCCCCGCGAATGCGACGGCCCATCCTCGCATCAATATTCGATCGCCAGCCGCTTGCGGATTTCGTCGAGCCGCTTGTCGACCGCATCAAAACGCGCGTGCAGGCCACGGTCGTGAAGATAGAAAATATAGCCGCCGGCAAGAAATCCGAAAATCCAGTGGTGCGTCTCGATATAGACCAGCACCGCCTCGATCGCGTGACCGATGAAAACAAAAATACCCAACACAGCGTCCATCGCATCCCCCGCTGGAGACAATGACTTTTGATTTCTAGAGGACCGGCGTCGGCGGGATAGTCCCGCGCTCGCTCATTTGTGATGCTTGCGCAAGTAAGCGTGGAGCGATTCCGTGCCGGTCTCGGCGAGCAAGGTCCTGAGCATCATGTCCTTGCGGCGGCCGCTGGCAAAATGCTCGCCATAGGTCTTGCGCAACGCGCCGACGCGGGTGTTGCCATGCTTCTTGTCGATGCGGCCGGTCGTATCGCGATGCCGGCCGTCCAAACTCTTCGCTTTCTTATTCGTTTTCCTGGCCATCTGACCCTCCCAAGTCTGATATCAAGTCTGATATCAAGTCCGATCGCAAATCTGACATCAAGTCTGATATCTTCCAACCTAGCATGATCCTGTGGCGCCGTGTAGGGGCGGGGCGTCGCGACGCGTTCGAGGCGATTGCGGCCGCGCAAAAACTTTGCGAAGTCTGGTTGTCCGCCCTATCCACGTAACGAAGAAGACGAGCAACATGCCTTCGGTGTTTGAGACTGCGCCTGCCACATCGGCCATTCCCATAACCTTTGCGACCAAATCGACATGGGATGCGATCAGCGCAGAATTGCCGACCGAGGGGCGGCAATTCGCGTCCAGTAACGGCTTTACCGCCAAGCCCGGCGCGCGCTTGACGCTGCCGGCCCCCGACGGAAAAATCGCGCAAGTGCTGTTTGGCCTCGAGGATGCGAATGGCAAATCCTGCGACCTGTTCAGGCCGGGCGCACTGCCCGGCCTGCTGCCGCCGGGCATCTATCGTTTTGCCAATGCGCCGCACGACATCCGCCTTGCCGCGCTAGCTTTTGCGCTCGGCAGCTATCGCTTCGACCGCTACCGCAAGGCGGATACGCCTGACGTCAGGCTGGTGCCGCCGGAAGGGATCGACGCCGCGGAAATCACGCGGATGGCTGATGCGGCTTGGCTTGCCCGCGATCTCATCAATACGCCGTCCAACGACATGGGGCCGGAGGAACTGGCGCGGGCGGCCGAGCGGCTCGCGACGCGGTTTGGCGCGAGCTTCAACTGCATCGTAGGCGAGGATCTCAAGAAGCAGAATTTCCCGCTGATTCACGCCGTCGGCATGGCGTCGACCCGCGCGCCGCGCCTGATCGAGTTGGTCTGGGGCGATGGCGCGCACCCGAAGGTGACGCTGGTCGGCAAGGGCGTCTGCTTCGACACCGGCGGGCTCGACTTAAAACCGTCGGCCGGCATGCTGATCATGAAGAAGGACATGGGTGGTGCGGCCAATGTGCTGGCGCTGGCGCAGATGGTGATGGACGCCAAGCTCAAGCTGCGCTTGCGGGTCCTGATCCCGGCGGTCGAGAATGCGGTCGCCGGCAATGCGTTCCGCCCGCTCGATATCTTCGCATCGCGCAAGGGCTTGACCGTCGAAATCGGCAATACCGATGCGGAGGGCCGGCTGGTTCTGGCCGATGCGCTGGCGCTCGCCGACGAGGAAAAGCCGGAGCTGCTGGTCGATATGGGGACGCTGACCGGCGCCGCACGGGTGGCGTTGGGGCCGGATTTACCGCCCTTTTACACCAATGATGAGACGCTGGCGCTTGACGTCGCGCGATGCGCGAAAGGGGAGAACGATCCGTTGTGGCGAATGCCGTTGTGGCCGCCTTACGATAGCTGGCTCGACTCCAAGGTCGCCACCATCAATAACGCGCCGTCGGGGACATTCGCGGGGTCGATCACCTGCGCGCTGTTCCTGCAGCGCTTCGTCGAGCACGCCAAGAGCTGGCTGCATGTCGATATCTATGGCTGGACGCCGCAGGCCAAGCCGGCGCGGCCCGAAGGCGGCGAATGCCAGGCTGCGCGAGCGATCTTCAAACTTCTGGGTGAGCGCTATGGATGATCCACGCCTGACGCCGGCGCGCGGCGACATCGCCGCCAAATATCTCGAAGGCAAGGTGAAAGCCGACCGCTTTGTCGAAGGCCAGACCGTTCGAAGTGGTAGCGGCCATCGCGCCGTTGCGCGACGCGCCGTCGACCGATGCCGCGCTGCTGACACAGGCCCTGAAAGGCGAACGCGTCACGGTCTATGACCGCAACGGCGAAGGTTTTGCGTGGGGCCAACTGGACAGCGATCGCTATGTCGGGTGGCTACCGGATTCCGCACTGGCAAAGCCGGCCGCCCCTCCGACCCACAAGGTCACCGCCATCAGGACGTTCGCCTTTCCAGGCCCGTCGATCAAACTGCCGCCCGCCGAGACGCTTCCGATGGGCGCGATGGTGACGGTGTTGCGCGAAGACGACACCTTCGCCGTCACCCGCGAAGGCTGGTATCTGCCGAAGCCGCACCTTGCCGGCCTCGACCAGCGCGAGCCGGATTTCGTCACGGTTGCCGAACGCTTCGTCGGCACGCCCTATCTGTGGGGCGGCAAAACCAGCTTCGGCATCGATTGCTCGGGCCTCGTGCAGATCGCGCTGAATGCCACCGGTATCAGTTGCCCGCGCGATAGCGACATGCAGCAAGATGGCCTTGGTCGGCCGCTCGATGCCGCGGAATCAAAGAACCTGCAGCGCGGCGACCTGATCTTCTGGAAAGGCCATGTCGCGATCGCGCGCGACGCGCTGACCATCGTCCACGCCAACGCCTATCAGATGGCGACCGTGATCGAGCCAACTTCCGATGCCATCGCGCGCATCAAGGCCGGAGGCCTCGAGGTGACCGCGATCAAGGGGCTGACTTAGAACGCGTCAAGATCAAGGCTTAAGTCTCGACCGCGCCGTCCGGCGCGATTTCGTTACGGAAGGCGGCGGCGAACAGCGCGCTTGTGTAGTCGCTCTTCGGGGCCCTGAACAATTCCGCGGCCGGCCCCTCCTCCACCACCTGGCCGTGACGCATCACGATCAGATGGCTTGCGAGTGAGGCGACCACGCGCAGATCGTGCGAGATGAACATGTAGGTGAGGTCGCGCTTGCGCTGCAACTCGCGCAACAGATCGACCATCTGCGCCTGGAACAGCATGTCGAGCGCGCTGGTCGGCTCGTCCAGCACCACGAAATTCGGCTCCAGCACCACCGCGCGCGCGATCGAGATGCGCTGGCGCTGGCCGCCGGAGAATTCGTGCGGATAGCGGAATCGCGTGTCCGGATCAAGCCCGACATCCCTGAGCGCCTTGATGACGCGCGCCTCGCGTTCGTCCCGCGAAAGCGAGCGCTGATGCACGCTCAAGCCTTCGGCGACGATGTCGCCGACCGACATACGCGGGGACAGCGCGCCGAACGGGTCCTGAAACACGATCTGCATGTCGCGGCGGAACGGCCGCATCGCCTTGAACCGCAGGCCCTGGATATTTTTGCCGAGGAACACGATCGGGCCGTCGGAGGAAATCAGCCGCAACAGCGCCAAGCCCAGCGTGGTCTTGCCGGAGCCGGATTCACCGACCACGCCGAGCGTCTCGCCCTTGCGCACCGAGAGGCTGACGCCATCGACCGCCTTGATATGTCCGACCGTCGAGCGCAAGAGGCCGCGCTTGATCGGAAACCAGATCTTCAGATTATCGGCCGATATCACGACCGGCGATTCCGGCCGCGGCGGCGCCGGGTCGGGCTTGGGTTCGGCCGCCAGCAGATCGCGCGTATAAGGATGCTTCGGCGCGGTGAACACCTGCTCCACCGGCCCCTGCTCGACGATCTTGCCGCCATTCATGACGCAGACCACATCCGCGATGCGGCGCACGATGCCGAGATCGTGGGTGATGAACAAAAGGCTCATGCCGAGCCGGGCGCGAATTTCCGCAAGCAGCGCCAGAATCTGCGCTTGCACGGTGACGTCGAGCGCCGTGGTCGGCTCGTCGGCGATCAGGAGGTCAGGCTCGTTGGCAAGCGCCATCGCGATCATCACGCGTTGCCGCTGGCCGCCGGACAATTGATGCGGATAGCTTGCAAGCCGCGTTTCCGGTTCGGGGATGCCGACCTGGGTCAGCAATTCGAGCGTGCGCGCGCGCACCATCGATCCCGGGATATCGTTGTGGAGATACAGGATTTCGCCGATCTGCTGCTCGATCGTATGCAGCGGATTGAGCGAGGTCATCGGCTCCTGGAAGATGATCGAGATGTCGTTGCCGCGGATGCTGCGGATCTCGTTTTCCGACAGGCTGAGCAGTTCGCGTCCCTTGAAGCGGATGCTGCCGGAGGGATGCGAGGCGGTCGGATACGGCAACAGTTTCAGGATCGACAGCGCGCTGACCGACTTGCCGGAGCCGGATTCGCCGACCAGCGCCACGCACTCGCCGCGCTTGATCTCGAACGAGATCCGGTCGACCGCGACCGACGTGCCACTCGGCTGATGAAACGCCACCGAGAGGTCGCGGACGCTGAGCAGCGGCTGGTTGGTGGCATCCATGTGCGCTTCTATCTGAAGGTCTTGCGCGGATCGAAGGCGTCGCGCACCGCTTCGCCGATGAAGATCAACAGCGACAGCATGATCGCGACCGAGAAGAAGCCGGTGAAGCCGAGCCAGGGCGCCTGCACGTTGGATTTGCCCTGCGACAGCAACTCGCCGAGCGAGGGCGATCCCGGCGGCAGGCCGAAGCCCAGGAAGTCGAGCGCCGTCAGCGTCATCACCGATGACGATACGATGAAGGGCAGGAAGGTCATGGTCGCCACCATCGCGTTCGGCAACAGATGGCGGAACATGATCACGGCGTTGGAAACCCCGAGCGCGCGCGCCGCCTGGATGTATTCGAAATTGCGGCCGCGCAAGAATTCCGCGCGCACCAGGCCGACCAGCGAGACCCAAGAGAACAGCAGGAGAATGCCGAGCAGAACGAAGAAGCCGGGCACCAGCACGGACGAGAGGATCAACAGCAGATAGAGCGAGGGGATCGCGGTCCAGATCTCGATGAAGCGCTGAAAGCCCAAATCGACCCAGCCGCCGAAATAGCCCTGCACGCCGCCGGCGGCGACCCCGATGATCGAGGAGATGATGGTCAGGCTGAGGCCGAACAGCACCGAGATGCGGAAGCCGTAGATCAGCCGCGCGACCACGTCGCGGCCCTGATCGTCGGTGCCGAGCCAGTTATATTCGAGGTCGCGGCAGCTATTGAGGTGCTTCTTGACCACCACTTCCTTGCACTCGGCTTCCGTCAGCATCCAGGTCGGCTTCGACGGCGCCGGCGTCGGCAGATCGAGGTTATGGGTATCGTAGGAATAGCGGATCAAGGGCCAGACGATGGTGCCGCCCTTGTCCGCGATCAGCTTTTGCAAATAGGGATCGCGATAATCGGCCGCGGTCTCGAAATCGCCGCCGAAGGTAGTCTCGGAATAGGTGACGAAGGCCGGCCAGTAGAGATGGCCGTCGAACTTGATCAGGAACGGCCGGTCGTTGGCGATCAGTTCGGCAAACAACGAGACCACGAACAGGATCGTAAAGATCCACAGTGACCAGTAACCCCTGCGGTTCGACTTGAAGTTTTGCCAGCGCCGGCGGTTCAGCGGCGAGGGCTCGAACGCATGACGCGTGATCGGCACGACTTCGCCGAGCGGCGACTGCGTCTTGGTTTCGATCGGCGGCGCGGTGATTGTCATCAGACCTCCCGTGCCTCGAAATCGATTCTTGGATCGATCCACATGTAAGCGAGGTCGGAGATCAGGTTGACCACGAGGCCGAGCAGCGAAAAGATGTACAGCGTACCGAACACCACCGGATAGTCGCGATTGAGCACGCTCTCGAAAGACAGCAGGCCGAGCCCGTCGAGCGAAAAGATGGTTTCGATCAAAAGCGAGCCGGAGAAGAAGGCGTGGATGAACGCGCCGGGGAAGCCGGCAATCACGATCAGCATCGCGTTGCGGAAGATGTGATTATACAGCACCTGGAGCTCGCTGCAGCCCTTGGCGCGCGCCGTCATCACATATTGCTTGCGGATCTCGTCGAGGAACGAGTTTTTCGTGAGCAGCGTCATGGTGGCGAACGCGCCCAGCCCCATCGAAATCAGCGGCAATGTCAGATGCCAGAAATAATCGAGGATCTTCAGGTACCAGGGAAATTGCGACCAGCCGTCCGAGGTCAGCCCGCGCAGCGGGAAGATGTTGAAGAACGATCCTCCGGCAAACAGGATGATCAAAAGGATGGCGAACAGGAATCCCGGGATCGCAAATCCGATGATGATCACCGCCGAAGTCCAGGTGTCGAACCTCGAGCCGTCCTGCACGGCCTTGCGGATGCCGAGCGGGATCGAGATCAGATAGGTCAAAAGCGTCATCCAGATGCCGAGCGACATCGAGACCGGCAGCTTCTCCTTGATCAGTTGCAGCACGCTGACGTCGCGGAAATAACTCTTGCCGAAATCGAAGCGCGCGAAATTCCACACCATCAGGGCGAAGCGTTCCGGCGCCGGCTTGTCGAAGCCGAACTGCTTCTCCAGGCTCTTGATGAAATCGGGATCGAGGCCCTGCGCGCCGCGATACTTCGAACTGACGGCGTCCGCTGATGCCCCGACCTGGCCGCGATTGCCGAAATCGCTGCCGGAGCCGCCTGATATCCGCGAGCTCGCGCCGGTGTCGGCGCCGTTGAGCTGCGCGATCACGCGTTCCACCGGCCCGCCCGGCGCAAACTGCACCACGACAAAGGACACGAACAGGATGCCCAGCAAGGTCGGGAACATCAGCAAGATGCGGCGGGCGATGTAAGCGCTCATGGGCTATTTCGCCTGCTCGAGCTTGGCCGCCTTGGCGGCGTCATACCACCAGTTCTCCGGCGCGCCGACGCCTTGGGCATAACGCGGCGGCTTTTCCGGATGGCTGAACACGTCCCAATAGGCCAGCCGGTGCGTGTGCGCATACCATTGCGGCACCCAGTAGCGCCCGGCGCGGAACACCCGGTCGAAGGCGCGGCAGGCAAACGTCAGGTCGGCACGATTGTCGGCGCCGATGATTTTTTCGACCAGCGCGTCGATCGCTGGATTGGCGATGCCGGCAAGATTATGCGACCCCTTGGTCGTGGCGGCCTGCGAGGTGAAGAACGGCCGCATGCTGTCGCCCGGCGTCGGCGACATCGAAAAGCGCTCGATCGTCATGTCGAAATCGAATTCGTCGAGCCGGGCGCGGTATTGCACGGGATCGACGACCCGCAACGAAGCCTCGATCCCGAGCACGCCGAGGTTCTTGATGTAGGGCGCGTGATGCGGCTGGATCGAAGGTTCATCGACCAGAAATTCTATTCTGAAAACCTCGCCATTCGGCAACAGCCGCTTGCCGTCCTTGATCACGAGCCCCGCGTCCTGCAGCAATTGCGCGGATTTGCGGAGCAGCGCGCGGTCCTGCCCGGAACCATCCGAGACCGGCGGCACGAACGGCTCGCCGAATACCTCGTCCGGCACCTGGCCGCGGAACGGCTCCAAGAGTTTCAGCTCTTCCGGCGATGGCGGTCCGGTCACCATCATGTCCGAATTCTGGAACGGCGAATGGGTGCGCGCATAGGCGCCATACATGATGGTCTTGTTGGTCCATTCGAAATCGAACGCGTGGATCAGCGCCTCGCGCACCCGCGGATCCCTGAACTTGTCACGGCGTGTGTTGATGAACCAGCCCTGCGCGCCGGACGGCGTATCGTCCGGCAGCGTTTCGCGCTTGACGCGGCCGTCCTTGATGGCGGGAAAGTCATAACGCGTCGTTCCAGACCCGCGCCGTGAACTCCTCGCGGAACAGATAGTTCTTGCCGGTGAAGCCTTCGAAGGCGACATCGCGGTCGCGATAGAACTCGTAGCGCACCACGTCGAAATTGTAGCTGCCGCGGTTGACCGGCAGGTCGGCCGCCCCACCAATCCTTGACCCGCTCGAATTCGACGTAGCGGTTGACCTCGAAATTGCCGACCTTGTAGGGCCCCGAGCCCAGCGGGATATCCAGGTTCGATTCGTCGAACGGATGCGCCGAGTAATAGGCCCTGGAGAAGATCGGCAGGCTCGCGACATAGAGCGGCACGTCGCGCGCGCGCTTTTCGGCGCGAAGGTGACGATCAGTGTGGCGTCGTCGAGCGCTTCGGCCTTCACCATGTCGCGCAACTGCACCACGATGATCGGATGGCCTTTTTCCTTCAGGACGGTCAGCGAGAAGGCGGCGTCATGCGCCGTCAGCTTCGAGCCGTCGTGAAATCTCGCTTCCGGCCGCATGGTGAAGCGATAGGTCAGCTTGTCCGCCGAGATCTGCACCGACTTCGCGGCGAGGCCATACATCGCGTCCGGCTCATCAGCGGCGCGTGCCATCAGCGGCGCGAATGTCATATCCATGCCCTGCGCGCCCTCGCCCTTGAGGATGTAGGCGTTGAGCGAGTTGAAGGTCTGAAACGACTGGTTATAGGCGCGACCGAGGGATGAACGAAAACACGCCGCCTTTTGGCGCTGTCGAGATTGACGTAGTCGAAATGATGAAAGTCGGCCGGATATTTCAGGTCGCCGAACACCGACATGCCGTGCGATTCCATGCCGGCGCTTCGGCGCCGGCCGCGTCTACCGCGCGCGCGGAGCGAAATCGCATAGCGCTCAGCGCACCGATACCGAGACCGAGCACATGCCGGCGGGAGAGCAGCGCCATGCGCGAAATATCCCTCAAGAGCGCTTGCCGATCCTGGCCGCCTTCTCGGCGTCGTACCACCACAACGAGGGCAGACCGGAGCGCGCGTATTTCGGCAGCTCGGCATGGCTGAAGCGGTCCCAGCGCGCGTAGCGCGAAAAGCCGTAGGTGAATTGCGGCACCACGTAGAAATTCCACAAGCAGCACGCGATCGAGCGCGTGGGTCGCGGCCACCAGGCCGGCGCGATCCTTGGCGAAGATGACCTGGTCGATCAGCGCGTCGACCGCGGGATTCTTGATGCCGATGGTGTTTCTCGAGCCCGGCTGATCGGCGGTCTGCGAGCCCCAGAATTCGCGCTGCTCGTTGCCGGGCGACAGCGACTGTCCCCATTGATCGATAATGATGTCGAAATCGAAACTGCGCAGCCGGTTCTGATACTGCGCATCGTCGACGACGCGGATCGAGGCGGTGACGCCGATGCGCTCCAGCGACGGCTTGTAGAACAGCGCGATGCGCTCGGCGGATGGATCCTGAACCAGAATCTCGACGGTGACCGGCTTGCCGGCGGCATCGACGAGCTTGCGGTCGCGCACCTCGTAGCCTGCTTCCTTCAACAGCCGCGCGCTCTCGCGCAGATTGGCGCGCACGGCTTCGGGATTGCCGCCGACCGGATTCTGATAGGGCGTGGTGAAGACTTCGGCCGGCACCTTGTCGCGCACGGCTCTCGAGGATCTGCAGTTCCTGCCCTTGCGGCAATCCCGGACGACGCAAGCTCGGTGCCTTCGAAGTAGCTGTTGATGCGCTTGTACTGCGCCGTAGAACAGCTGCTTGTTCATCTCCTCGAAATCGAAGGCGTAGTTGAAGGCTCGGCGCAGCCGCGCGTCCTTGAACTGGTCGCGGCGCAGATTGAACGACGAAGGCCTGCATCCGGCCAGAATTGTTGATCGGGAATTCTTCCTTGAAGACGCGCTTTTCCGCGACCGCCGGAAAGTCATAGGCCGTCGCCCATTGCTTGGCCGAGTTCTCGGTGATCCAGTCGGCCTGATCGGCCTTGAACGCTTCCAGCGCGACCAGATTGTCGCGGAAGAATTCGAAGCGCATCTCGTCGAAATTGTTGTGTCCGACCTGCGCCGGCACGGTTGGCGCCCCAATAATCCTTGACCCGCTCCAGCACGACCGATCGGCCGGCGACGAATTCCTTGATCCGATAGGGACCGGAGCCGAGCGGCTTCTCCAGCGTGGTCGCCGAGATGTCGCGCTTTTTGCCTTCGCTGTCGGTGCCTTCCCACTAGTGCTTCGGCAATACCGGCAATTCGCCGACGATGGTCGGCAGTTCGCGATTGCCCGGGCCATCGAAGGTGAACTTGATGTCGCGCTCGCCGATCTTTCTCGGCCTTGACGACGTGGCGGTAATACGAGGCGTACATCGGGCTGTACTTCTTCAACACCTCGATCGAGAAGATCACGTCTTCCGGCGTCACCGGCTTGCCGTCGTGCCAGCGCGCTTCCTGGCGCAGCCGATAGATGACCCAGGAGAAATCGTCCGGATGAGAGGCCGCTTCTGCCAGCAGGCCGTATTCGGTCGCGATCTCGTCCTGCGACCGCGTCATCAGCGTCTCGTAGATCATGCGTCGCGGCCGGCGCGATCGAGCCCTTGACGCCGGCCACCGCGATGTTGAAATTGTCGAACGTGCCGATCGAGATCATGCGCGCGACGCCGCCCTTGGGCGCATCCGGATTGACGTAGTCGAAGCGCTTGAAGTCGGCGGGATATTTGATGTCGCCGAACAGCGACAGCGCGTGCCGCCAGGCCGGCTCGGCCTGGCGCATGCGGCGGGCGTGATCGCGGGGACGGCTGTGAGGGCCCCCAGCGCCGGGAGCGATCGCGGCAAAGGCGCCGCTCTTGCAGAAGGTGTCGTCGGGTAATTGCCAAAATGAAGAATTCCTGTTGCTGACGGGGCTATGGTTATTGAGGACGCAATATAAGGCAACGGTTCGACCGATTATGTTGCTTTTTCCTCATGATACTAGCACGCGCGGGCCGCCGGTGCGGCGAAAGGTCCCGATAACAAGGCCGCGAGGCTGCTCAAAAAGCAACCGATACGAAAACGGCCAGGCAATGCCTGGCCGTCTGGAACGAAAATCGTCCGGCGCCGAGGCAATTTGCCAGGCTACTTCGCCGCGGTCGGCAGCGGAACCGGACTATCCGACAGCGTGTGCAGATAGTCGATCACGTCGGCGCGCTCGCTGTCCTTCGGGATACCGGCAAAGCCCATCGCGGTGCCCGGAACAAAGCCCTTGGGATTGGCGATGAACTTGTTGAGGTCGTCATAGGTCCAGTTGCCGCCCTTGGCCTTCATCGCAGCCGAGAAGTTGAAGCCGCGGCCCTCGCCCTTCTTGTCGCCGACGATGCCGTAGAGATTCGGACCGACCCGGTTGGGGCCGCCCTTTTCGAAGGTGTGGCAGGCGGCGCACTTCTTCGCCGCGGCCTCGCCCTTTTCGACCGAGGCGGTCTGCAACAGTTTTTCGATCGGCTCGGACGGCGGCGCGGCTTCCTTGGCTCCGCCGCCGTCCGGTGCTTCCTTCACGGCAATTTCGAAACCCGGCTTTTGCCGGCATCGTGGGCGTAAAAATCGCGCCGGCGGTGAAGCTCGTCACCAGCAGAACAAGGCAGGTGCCGAGAATGGCACCGAGAATTTTATTGAGTTCGAAGGAGTCCATTTCGGATCAGGCTCCAGGCCGTAAAAGGTCGATGTGGCCGGAGGAAACGGCCGCGGAAGGCCTCGGGGATCAGGCTTTCGCACCGCACCCCGAGGCCCCGTTGAGATATCGGTTTGCCCGTGCTCTGGCAACCCGTATAAATGCGCCGACTTTCGACCAATCCCCATTCATTTCCGGCCTGTTGTCGAACCGGGCTCCAGACCCGACCTCTGATGACCAAAACCCGTAACTTGGTGCTGATTCCGGCCCGCATGGCCGTCGACCCGCCTGCCCGGCAAGCCGCTGCTGGATATCGCCGGCGCTGCCGATGATCGTCCATGTGCTGCGCCGGGCCGAGGCCGCCCGAATCGGCCGGGTCGCGCGTCGCCACCGACACGCCGGAGATCGCGGCGGTCGTCAAGGCCCATGGCGGTGAGGCGGTCATGACGCGCGCCGATCATCCTTCCGGTTCGGACCGGATCTACGAGGCGCTGGGCAAGCTCGATCCGCAACGGCGAGGCCGAGATCGTCGTCAATCTGCAGGGCGATTTTCCGACCATCGCGCCCGACAACATCCGCGACGTGCTGCCGCCGCTGGCCGATCCCGCGGTCGACATCGCAACCCTGGCCGCCGAAATCCATACCGAGGAAGAAAGCTTGAACCCGAACGTGGTGAAGGCGGTCGGCTCGCCGATCGGCGCACGGACGGCTGCGCGCGCTCTATTTCACCCGCGCCACCGCGCCGTACGGCGACGGGCCGCGCTACCATCATATCGGGCTCTATGCCTATCGCCGCGCGGCGCTGGAGCGCTTCGTCAGCCTGCCGCCCTCGCCGCTGGAACGGCAGGAGAAGCTCGAGCAACTCCGCGCGCTGGAAGCCGGCATGCGGATCGACATCACCATCGTCGACACCGTGCCGCGCGGCGTCGACACCCCGGCCGACCTCGAAACCGCCCGGCGGCTACTGGCGAAAACCTGAGCGGCTGGTACAAGGCGCCATGACCAAGACAACGACCAAGCTCATGAAAATCGCATTCCAGGGCGAGCCGGGCGCGAATTCCCATATCGCGATCGCCGACGCCTATCCCGACGCCGGAGCCGTTGCCCTGCCCGACCTTCGAGGACGCGCTCGCCGCGATCGCCTCGGGCGAGGCCGATCTCGGCATGATCCCGATCGAAAACTCGGTCGCCGGCCGCGTCGCCGACATCCATCATCTGCTGCCGCAATCCGGCCTGTTCATCGTCGGCGAATGGTTCTTGCCGATCCACCATCAATTGATGGCGCCGCGTGGCGCCAAGCTTGCCGACATCAAGACCGTGGAGAGCCATGTCCACGCGCTCGGCCAATGCCGCCGCATCATCCGCAAGCTCGGCATCAAGCCGATCGTCGCGGGCGACACCGCCGGCAGCGCGCGCGACGTCGCCGAACGCGGCGACAAGAGCTGCGGCGGCGATCGCCTCAAAGCTGGCCGCGCGAAATCTACGGCCTCGATATCCTGGCCGAGGATGTCGAGGACGAGACCCACAACACCACGCGCTTCGTGGTGCTGGCGCGCGAGGCCGAATGGGCCAAACAAGGATCGGGGCCGCTGGTCACGACTTTTGTATTCCGGGTGCGCAACCTTCCCGCCGCGCTCTACAAGGCGCTGGGCGGCTTTGCCACCAATGGCGTCAACATGACCAAGCTCGAAAGCTACATGGTCGACGGCAATTTCTTCGCCACGCAATTCTATGCCGACGTCGACGGCCATCCCGACGACCAGGGGCTGGCCTTTGCGCTGGAGGAGTTGAAATTCTTCTCGCGCGAATTCCGCATCGTCGGGGTCTATCCCGGCCATCCGTTTCGGGCGACGTTCAGCGAGAAGCAGGATTGATTCAGGCCGCTATTTCTCAAAGCTGCGGACCGCCATCGAGCCTTCATCCATGCGGATGATGTGACCGCGCTTGTGGTCTTCGGTGACATAGAGGTCCCAATGCGTGAGGCCGCCGTGATTGGGGAGCGTGCCGAATTCCATCGTCCCCGCGCAATCGGCCTCAAGCGTGTAGGTTCCCCCCAATTGTTCACGGCCGATTTTGCCGCCTCGGCTGGAGGATTGCTTGCCGGTGAGCTTGCCGGCGCCATCGAAAACAAAGATGCCATAATGGACCCGCTGGATGCCGGGCTCCGCGGCCTCGATAAAGCCGCGGCCGGTAAAGACGAACTGGCCTTGCAGCGTCGCCGTGGTGCATTGCCCTTGGGCCGCCGCTATCGCAGGCACCAAGCTCAGGAGCGCGAGCGTCAGAAGAAATGTCCTGAACATAAGCCCCCCTTGTCGACGATGATTACGCCGCTTCCTTCTTCGCCAGCCCATACGCGTCCGCGAGCAGGCTATAGGACTGCTTGCGCGCGTCGTGATCGTACACTGCTGTGATGATCATCAATTCATCCGGCTGGCTCGCCGTAATCATCGGCTGCAGCTTCTGCATCACGGTTGCGGGGCTGCCGACGAACAGCCGCGAGCGGTTGCGCGCGATCGAGGCGCGCTCCGCATCGGTGTAGGGATAGGCCAGCGCCTCTTCGACGCTCGGCAGCGGCAGATATTGGCCGCGGTCGCGGCGCAAGCGATTGAGATCCATCGATGACGCCAGCTTGTCGGCCTCCGCGTCAGTCTCGGCCGCCACCGCCGCGACGGCCAGAATGGCGTGCGGCGTAGAACGCCAGCCCGACGGCTTGAAGCGGGTGCGGTAGTTGATCAGTGCGTCGACGGCGTCATGGGAGGCGAAATGATGCGCGAACGCAAAGCCCATGCCGACTTGCGCCGCAAGCTCCGAAGAATAGTCGCTGGAGCCGAGCAGCCAGATCGGCGGCAGCGGCGTATCATCCGGCATCGCCACCACGTTGTTGTAAGGGTGCCCGGGCGGGAAATCGCGGGTCTCCCACAGCGTCAATTCATGCAGCCGCTCGAGGAAATCGTCGCCCTCTCTGGCGTCGAGCCGGCTGCGCAGCGCATAGGCGGTGGCGCCATCGGTGCCGGGCGCGCGGCCGAGCCCGAGATCGATCCGGCCGGGAAACAGCGCCTCCAGCATCTTGAAGCGCTCGGCGACGACCAACGGCGCATGGTTGGGCAGCATCACCCCGCCGGAGCCGACGCGGATGTTCTTGGTCACGGCGGCGATCTGCCCGATCATCAGGTCGGGCGCAGGGCTCGCCACCGATGCGAGATTATGGTGCTCGGCGAGCCAGTAACGGACATAGCCGAGGCGATCGACATGCTGCGCCAGATCGATGCTGTTGCGCAGCGCGGCCGCGGGCTTGGTGCCCGTGGTGACGACGGAGAGGTCGAGGACGGAGACCGGGATCATGGGGCGTAAGCTAATGTGCGAACTCCGGGCCGCAAATACCGGCCACGCAGATCAGGGGCGCGGCGGCCGGGACCGGACACGGGATCACCGACAGTGGCTGGTGGGACGTATGTAAGACAAATGTCAACTATTTCACGTTGCCCACCTTTCAGATCCCCCAAATACCTTTTCCGAAATTGTCATTTATACTTTATATCTAAGATACTTGAGAGAAAAAATAGCCCACAAGACCGTTGCCCACCTATCTTCAAAATTGATCTGTAAATCGAGAGTTTATATCAGAATTGGGCTATTTCCCATCTTGGATGGGCTGTTTCGGCGGTGTTGTTTGGCCTATTTTAGCGCCTCCCGGCTAAGCCTGACCCTTGAGAAACTGTAAGCGGAGTTTGTGGTGCCATGACTGACGTTGCGTCGCCTTCGCCCGACGGGCACCGGGCACCCAAGAATCCTGAGAAGGCTCCTGCGAGCAAGACACCGGCGATCTCCTTCGAGTTCTTCCCGCCGAAGACCGAGGAGATGGAGCGCAATCTGTGGGACACCATCAACCGGCTGGCGCCGCTTGCCCCTAGTTTCGTGTCGGTGACCTATGGCGCCGGCGGCTCGACGCGCGAGCGCACCCATTCCACCATCGCCCGCATCCTGAGAGAAACTAACCTCCTGCCGGCGGCGCATTTGACCTGCGTCGGCGCCTCGCGCGGGGAGATCGACGACATTGTCGACCGCTATCACGAGGTCGGCGTCCGCCACATCGTGGCGCTGCGCGGCGACCCCGCGACCGGCATCGGCACCACCTATGTCGCCCCTCCCGACGGTTACAAGACCTCCTACGATCTCGTCGCCGCCATCAAGAAGCGCCACCCCGATATCGAGGTTTCGGTATCGGCCTATCCTGAGAAACACCCGGAGGCCAGCGATTTCGACGCCGACATCGATACGTTGAAGGCCAAAGTCGATTCCGGCGCATCGCGCGCCATCACCCAGGTGTTTTTCGACAACGACCTGTACTTCCGTTATCTCGATCGCGTGCGCGGGCGCGGCATCGAAATCCCGATCGTTCCCGGCATCATGCCGATGCACAATTTCAAGCAAGCGCGCAATTTCGTGACCCGCGCCGGCACCACCGTGCCGGACTGGCTCGCGCAAAAATTCGAAGGTCTGGACGACGATGCCGAAACCCGCAAACTGGTGGCGGCTGCGGTTGCGGCCGGCCAGGTGCAAAAACTCGCCAAGCATGGCGTCGATACTTTCCATTTCTACACCATGAACCGCGCCGATCTGGTGTTCGCGATCAGCCATCTGCTCGGCATTCGCCCCAAGGGCGCGCAGCAGGCCGCCTGATGAAAGTGCCCGTTTCCAGTAAGCGAACCGCGCTGCTTGCGGCTGCCCGCGAGCGCATCCTGGTGCTCGACGGCGCCATGGGCACCATGATCCAGGGCCTCGAATATGACGAGGCCGCGTTTCGCGGCAAGCGCTTTGCGGATTTCCATCGCGACGTCAGGGGCAACAACGATCTTTTGATCCTGACCCAGCCGAACGCGATCGAGGACATCCACGCCGATTATCTGCGCGCCGGCGCCGACATCGTCGCCACCAACACGTTTTCCTCGACCTCGATCGCGCAGGCCGACTACGACATGTCGGGCCTTGCCTATGAGCTCAATCGCGAGGGCGCAAAACTCGCGCGCGCCGCCGCCGAGCGCGTCACCGCCGAGGACGGCAAGCCGCGTTTCGTCGCCGGAGCGCTTGGCCCGACCAACCGCACCGCCTCGATCTCGCCGGACGTCTCGAACCCCGGCTATCGCGCCGTGACCTTCGACGATCTGCGCAAGGCCTATGGCGAGCAGGTCAACGGACTTCTGGACGGCGGCGCCGATCTCTTGCTGGTCGAGACCATTTTCGACACGCTCAACGCCAAGGCCGCGCTTTACGCCATCGCCGAGATCACCGAAGCGCGCGGCTTCGACGTGCCCGTGATGATCTCCGGCACCATCACCGACAAATCCGGCCGCCTCCTGTCCGGGCAATTGCCGGAGGCGTTCTGGAATTCGGTGCGGCACGCCAAACCGATCACTGTCGGATTCAACTGCGCGCTCGGTGCCGAAGACCTGCGCGCCCATATCGCCGATATCGGCCGCGTCGCCGACGCGTTGGTATGCGCTTACCCCAACGCCGGCCTGCCCAACGAATTCGGCCAGTATGACGAGAGCCCGGAATATATGGCGCGGCTGATCGGCGAATTCGCGCGTGACGGCCTCGTCAACATCGTCGGCGGCTGCTGCGGCACCACGCCGGACCATATCGCGGCGATTGCGGCTGCGGTCGCGCCGCACAAGCCGCGTGTGATTCCCGTGATCGAGCGGCGGCTGCGGCTGTCGGGGCTGGAGCCGTTCGAACTGACGCCGGCGATCCCCTTTGTCAATGTCGGCGAGCGCACCAACGTCACCGGTTCGGCGCGCTTCCGCAAGCTGATCACCGCGGGCGATTACACCGCGGCTTTGCAGGTGGCGCGCGATCAGGTCGAGAACGGCGCCCAAATCATCGACGTCAACATGGACGAGGGCCTGCTCGATTCGGAAAACGCGATGCGGACCTTCCTCAACCTCGTCGCCGCCGAACCCGACATCGCCCGTGTCCCTGTGATGGTCGAACTCTTCCAAGTTCGCGGTGATCGAAGCCGGGCTGAAATGCGTGCAGGGCAAGCCGGTGGTGAATTCGATCTCGCTGAAGGAAGGCGAGGAGAAATTTATTCACGAGGCGACGATCGCGCGGCGTCATGGCGCGGCCGTGGTGGTGATGGCGTTCGACGAGCAGGGCCAGGCCGACACGTTCGCGCGCAAGACCGCGATCTGCCGGCGCGCTTACGATATCCTCACCCAACGGCTGGATTTTCCGCCCGAGGACATCATCTTCGATCCGAATATCTTTGCGATCGCGACCGGGCTCGAAGAGCACAATAATTACGGCGTCGATTTCATCGAGGCCGCGCGCTGGATCCGCAAGAATCTGCCCGCCGCGCATATTTCCGGCGGCGTCTCAAATCTCTCGTTCTCGTTCCGCGGCAATGAGCCGGTGCGCGAGGCCATGCATTCGGTGTTCCTCTATCATGCCATCCATGCCGGCATGGACATGGGCATCGTCAATGCCGGGCAGATGATCGTCTATGACGACATCGACCCTGAATTGCGCCAGGTCTGCGAAGACGTCATTTTGAATCGCGACCCGGGCGCCTCGGAGCGATTGCTGGCGCTGGCGGAAAAATTCCGCGGCAAACAGACACAGGCGAAAGAAACCGATCTCGCCTGGCGCGAATGGCCGGTCGACAAAAGATTGAGCCACGCGCTGGTGCACGGCATCACCGAATATATCGAGGAGGATACCGAAGCCGCGCGCAAAACCGTGGCCCGTCCGCTCGAGGTGATCGAGGGCCCGCTGATGGCAGGCATGAACGTGGTCGGCGACCTCTTCGGCGATGGCAAGATGTTTTTGCCGCAGGTCGTGAAATCGGCGCGGGTGATGAAGCAGGCGGTCGCCTATCTGATGCCGTTCATGGAAGAGGAAAAGGCGCGCAACCTCGCCAATGGCGTGACCGGCGATGGCCGCAGTTCTGCCGGGAAGATCGTGATGGCGACCGTCAAGGGCGACGTCCACGACATCGGCAAGAACATCGTCGGCATCGTCCTGCAATGTAACAATTTTGAGGTCATCGACCTCGGGGTCATGGTGCCCGCCGCAAAGATCATCGAGACTGCGAAGTCCGAGGGCGCCGACATCATCGGCCTCTCCGGCCTGATCACGCCCTCGCTCGACGAGATGAGTTTTCTGGCCGGCGAGCTGGAACGCCAGGGCATGAAGCTGCCACTCTTGATCGGTGGCGCCACCACCAGCCGCGTGCATACCGCGGTGAAGATCGATCCGAATTACCGCAGCGGCCCCGTGGTGCATGTCAATGACGCCAGCCGCGCGGTCGGCGTCGCCTCCTCACTGATGTCGCCCGACAAGCGCGAGGCCTATGCCAGCGAGGTGCGCGCCGAATACGCAAAAATTTCCGCCGCGCATTTTCGCGCGCAGGCCGACAAGAAGCGTTTGAGGCTCGGCGAGGCCCGCGCCAACACGGTGAAGATCGATTTTTCGAAAATCCCGCCGAAGAAGCCGGCCTTCTTCGGCATCCGAAGCTTTGACGATTACGATCTGGCCGAGCTCGCGCAATACATCGACTGGACGCCGTTCTTCCAGACATGGGAATTGACCGGGCGTTTCCCCGCCATCCTCGACGACCCTAAAGTCGGCGAAGCCGCGCGCTCGCTCTATGACGATGCCAAGAAGATGCTCGACCTCATCGTCAAGGAGAAATGGTTCACCGCGCGTGCCACCATCGGCTTCTGGCCGGCGAATGCGGAAGGAGACGACATCGCGGTTTATGCCGACGAGACGCGAAGTAAGAAGATCGCGACCTTCCACACGCTGCGCCAGCAGTTGGAGAAGCGCGAAGGCCGCTTTAATGCCGCGCTGTCGGATTTCGTCGCGCCCGTCACGAGCGGCGTGCCGGATTATATCGGCGGCTTCGTGGTCACCGCGGGGATCGGCGAGGACATCATTGCCGACCGCTTCAAGAAGGCCAATGACGATTACTCCTCGATCCTGTGCAAGGCGCTGGCCGATCGCCTGGCCGAAGCCTTTGCCGAGCGGATGCATGCCCGCGTGCGCCGCGAGTTCTGGGGTTATGCGCCGGACGAGGCGCTGTCGCCGGAAGATTTGATCCTGGAGAAATACGCCGGCATTCGCCCCGCGCCCGGCTATCCCGCGCAGCCGGATCACACCGAGAAGAAGACGCTGTTTGCGCTTCTCGATGCCGAGAATACCACGGGCGTGAAGCTGACCGAGAGCTTTGCGATGTGGCCGGGCTCGTCGGTGTCGGGGCTTTATTTCAGCCATGCCGAAAGCTTCTATTTCGGCGTCGGCAAGATCGAGCGTGACCAGGTGGAAGACTATGCTGCGCGGAAAAGCATGAGCGTTGCGGAAGTCGAGCGCTGGCTGGCGCCGGTTCTGAACTATATCCCGACGCAGGACCGGTCGGTACAGGATCGCGCGGTGAAAGAGGCGATGCCGGCGCAGGCGGCACTGCGTGCCACACCCGCCAACGACGTCGAGGCCAAAGAAATGGCCTCGCATCCGCCCGGCTGCACCTGCGCAGTGCATCTGGCGTGGCGGAAGAAGAAGGTGGGGACGGGGTAACAGCAAGTTGTAGGGTCGGCAAAGGCGCGCTTGCGCCGTGCCGTGAATGGTGGGCACGCTGCGCTTTGCCCACCCTACGGTCCGATTCAAATTTCAAACAGCCAAGACATAACTCTGCATTCCCGCGGCGTGACGCGCCCGAGTTGTTGCATCGACCACCCTCCGAAAAACAAGGGCGCAGGGAATGCCGGGTGCGCAGCTCGCACCCGCAGCCTCGCGTGCAAAAGTGATAAAGCACACGAGCAAAGTCACCACAGGTTCACCGGAAACGCCCGGCCTTCCCTGCGCGATGGTTTTAACGCTTGTTCCGTGCTCTCCCCGGTGACCGGGCTCTTTTGCCACCGTCGCCTGCGAGTATTCCCGCAAACTTGACGCCAGCGTCGGGGCGCCAGGACCACACGGCTTCGCCGTCCGCTTGCAACGTCATTCGTCGCGCACATGGGTGCGCCTGACGTTGCCGCGTCCACCGCATCCCGCACCCAACGTCCGTGACGATCGCGATACGCCCCTCGAGAGGGCGGGATGGCGCGAAGAATGATGGTGATTTGGGGTCTTCGGCAATACGAGCGGCGTGCGACAGATTAACACGACGGGCAAGAACACTGGTCAGCCGGCTGGAGAAGGTTCTGGTCGGCTGACGACGAGCGGTGACACGATGTGTGTACGGAATGCCGCTAGAACGAGCTGAACGCAATCGAGGGCGGCTGCAAGGGCGTGTTGGCCAAGTGCGAGTGTCTTTGCTGCCATGAAGGCCACGAAGCGCTCGAAGCCGAGGATGTTGAGCGACGCGGGTGAAGTTGTAGCAGAGCGCCATCAGGCTCCATTCGCCGCGCACCTTGTTGAAGCCGCGAACCAGGAAGTGCCGATAGCCGGCGCGGCATTTGAGGGTGCCGAAGGGATGCTCGACGATCGCCGGAACGACGGCGCATCAGTTCGTCTGCGCCTTGCATCCGCGCGCGATGACGTTCGAGAACGTCTTCGTGCTCCCAGCGACGCGATGGTACGTGTGAGTTGCCTTCGGGCTGAGGCAACGTACCCTCAACTGGCACGTGTCGCAGATCGTCTTGCGGCTCGCATAGCGGATCTCGACCCGGCCACTTGTGTTCTGCAAGCGCCCCTTCATCGGATGCAGCAGTTCGCCGGCCGGACAACGGTAAGCATCGGCTGCGCCGTCGTAGCTGAAGTCCTTGAGGCTGAAGCGGCCTTGCTTCTCGAGCCGCCCGTTGCCCTCCGGCACGGCGGCACATAGGCGATGATGCCGTCATCCTCGCAGGCCTTCAGTTCGAGACTGCTGTAATAGCCGTCATCGGCCAGCGCCTGCAGAGCCTCAGCGTTCAAGAGCCTCTTTTGCCGCCTTTGCCATCGCATGGAGCTGGCCGACATCGCTGCTGTCGTTCACCACCTCGCTTGCGACAATGAGCTTGTGCTTGTCGTCAACGACGGACTGCACATTGTAGCCCGCAATGCCCTGGCCGTTCTTGACCAGAAGCCGGGCGTCAGGATCGGTTTGGGACAGCTGCGTCTCGCCGCTCTCCTCCAGCCGATCAAGGTCGGACTTGTGCGCGCGAGCGCCTGGCCATCAGCTCCGCCATCTTCGCACCAATATCACCGCCATCGCCGCCGCCATCGCCGTGCCGTCGCTCGATCCTTCCCTTGTCCTTGGCTTCCGCCGCATCATTGTCTTCGAGAGACTTGCCGTAAGCCTCGATCTCCAGGTCCAGCCTCGCGATCTGTTCGGCGAGCCTCTTGCGCGTGAAGATGCTCGCCTTGCTGGCGTCGCCATGGAAGAATGAGCCGTCGATCGCGACAACACTGCCGCCGACCAAGTCCAAGCTCGCGAAGCCAGCAGCACAAAGCTGCGGTTCACAGCCTTCAGGGCCTCCCAGTTCTCCTTGCGGAAGTTGGCGATCGTTCGATAGCCCGGCTTCAGGTTCTTCAACAGCCAGATCAGTTCCAGATTGCGGCAGGCTTCCCGCTCCAGCCGTCGCGACGACCTGATCTGGTTGATGTAGCCGTAGAGGTAAAGCTTCAGCAGATCGGCCGGGTCGTACGGCGGCTGCCCCACTTCTTCCGACGCCGCGATCCGCATGGCGAAACCCGAGCTTTGCAAGGTCGAGCGCACAAACGAAGCTCTCGATCGCCCGGACCGGATTGTCCGGCTCCGACATAATCCTCAATCCGCGGCAGGAAGCAGACTGGCTTGCTCCCGGCTCTCGCCGATCTTGAATGTGCGATTCGTCATAGACCGAATCGTACATCAACTCCTCGAAAATGCCGAGTTCTTGCCCAGCCTCGTCGGGCAAATCAGTCAAGCGGCGCGCCCTTCACACACAGCCGTCATACCCCGCGAAAGAGGGGTATCCAATACGCCGCGGCTTCTCGATTGACCACCAGCGTCTCTGGAATACTGGATCACCCGCTTTCGCGGGTGATGACAGCGGTGGGTGTTACACGTCGGAAAAGTCAATCCGCGCTTGGCGGTGCGAGCGGCTGCACGATCTCGGCAAACGGCGGCAGCGCCTCGCAACGCGCGGCGTGCGCCGACAGCTCCGGGTAGCGCGCGGCGGCAAACAGCGCGGGATGCGCCTCGCGGCAGAAGCGCAGCACGCAGGCGACCGCGATATCGGCATGTCCGATGTGCTCGCCGAACCAGAACGGCGCGATCACCGCGGCGCGCTCTTTTTCCAAAACCTCCAGCACGCCGCCGACCTGCGCTTCGCAGCGGTCGACCCAGACTTTCGACGGCTCCTTTCGCAGCACGCGCTCATAGAGCAGGCTGACCGCCTTGTCGCCGAGACCCATCGCCAGTGCGCAGACCTTCAAGTGATGCCGCCGCTCCGGGCCAGAGGCTGCGATCATCGCTCTTTCCGGCCCGACGAGCTCGTCGAGATAGTCGAGGATGATGGTGCTCTCGATCAGCGCCTCGCCGCTGTCGAGCACCAGTGTCGGAACCCGCCGCAGCGGATTATAGGGCGCGATCTTGTCGGCATCGCCGAAGGTCGACCACGGCCGGTGCTCGAAGCCGATGCCGTAGAGCCTGAGCGCAATCGCCACGCGACGGACGAAGGGGGAATCGTATTGGCCGATCAGGATCATGGTCTGTCTCTCTCCGCTCGTCATGGCCGGGCATAGCCGTCCCAAGGACGGCGTCGCTCCCGCTCGCCTATGCCCGGCCATCCACGATTTACTTCCAACGTGGATGCCCGGATCAAGTCCGGGCATGACGCCAAGTGGCGTGCCCGGCGCTACATTACCGAATTTTGAGTGGCGGAATGCAGCGAATCACCCACTCAATGCGACAAGGTCAACGGAGCAAGACCGTGTCGCGCCATCATATCCTGCCGCCGATCGTCTACACCCCGGCGCCGCCGAAGCCGAAGGAAACCAGGCGCCGGCGCAATGTCGGGCAGCTCATAGGCACGGACGCGACTGAGGAGACCGAGGAAACCGGCGAGGCCGCCAACGCCGCGCCGACGCGGAGCACTTCCGCTTTGCCGCAACATTCGACACCGGTCGAGGCCGCCGAGCGGCGGATGCCGTCAACGACAGGTAACCTCAGCGACGGCACGTTGAAAGCGATGCTGGAAGTCCAGGAGCAGGAAGGCGCGCAAGCCATGGGCGGCGGCGCGCCGCCTGCGAAGGAGTGACGCCTAGCGCCGGAAATCGCGCTCAAGGCCGGCTATCAGGCGGAGCCGCAATGGCGCATCGTCGCCGGCTACGACGCGCTGTACTGGACCGACGTGCGACGCGCCGGCGGCCTGATCGACACGGCGATCAATCCCAATCTCATTCCCCCGGTTGTGCCGGGCGGCCCGCTGCGCCCGATGCCGGTGTTCAACACCTCGCCGCTGTGGGCGCAGGGGTTTAATGTCGGGGTGAGGTATGATTATTGAGACGGTACCGGATCACCCCGTGCTCCTCATCGCTTTGTTGGCAGGCGGACTTTGACAAAGTCCGTTTGTGGGCGAAGACCGGAAATCGTCGGCGCTCGGTCGAAGTGGCGCGATTGCCCCTTTGCGACATCAAGCGCGTGGGAATTTAGGAACGGCCTTTCGGTAAAGGACTACGCTGCGCACGCAATCGTCGGAATGGGCGCAGCCATTCACCTGCTGGGGTGTTGCGAGGGCCGATTATCTGAATTCCGTCGCATATTTGCGGGCAATCTCGCTGACCTGCTCCCTAGTCAGTTGCTTTGGCGGTACCCCGGGCGGACTACTGGTGTCGCGGAAGAAGCCGTCCAGGCCGGGAGGCGCCATGATCCAGAGCAGGAGCAGTTCGTGATCGGGATTGGCGAACCCATGCCAAGCATTCTTGGGAATGAATATCGTTCCGCCCTTCCCAAAAGGGTGTTGTGCATCGTTGAGTGTGAAAATTCCGCTGCCTTCCAGAACGTAGAAGGCTTCCTCCATCCGCAAGTGTCGGTGAATCGGAATGCCCGCACCGACCGGCACCTGCTGAGTCCCCAAGGCAAGATTGTTGGAGCCTGTGGCGGGGCCGACCTTGATCAAGATGTTGCCGGCGTCGCGCCAATGAACGAGATGTTCGCCTTCGGTGGCGCCAAGCACATATCCCTGTGACGCCGCCGTCTGAGCCTGGGTCATGCTGATCCTCCGATCCGATAGACTTGGATGGTATCATTCAGCATCTCATGCATCCACGGCCTCAAATTTCGGTTTTTGCACTTTCCTGACCTCGCGCGATGTCCGACTTGAGTCCGGAACGCGCGCCGAAGCGGACCTAAATCTGCCGTTCGTAATCGGAAAATAATGAGGTAGCTAAAGCAAACTACCCCTCCCCCTCATCGCTCGCCAGCACGCCCTTCACCGCCCGCGCCCAGCCCTTGAGCTTGCGCTCACGCGTGGCGGCGCTCATCGCCGGCTTGAAGCGGTGCTCGAGCCGCCAGTTGTCGGCGAACTTTGACGGCTCGGGATAGACGCCGGCGGCAAGCCCTGCGAGATAGGCGGCGCCCAAAGCGGTGGTTTCCTGGATCATCGGGCGGTCGACCGGCGCGTCGAGCAGATCGGCGAGGCGCTGCATGGTCCAGTCCGACGCCGTCATGCCGCCGTCGACGCGCAGCACGACGTTGGCGGCTCTTCGCCTCCGGCCAGTCGGCGCGCATCGCGGCCCAGAGATCATAGGTCTGGTAGCAGACGCTCTCCAGCGCGGCATGCGCGAGCTCGGCGGGGCCGGTGTTGCGGGTCAGCCCGAACAGCGCGCCGCGCACCCGCGGATTCCAGTAGGGCGCGCCAAGGCCGACAAAGGCCGGCACCAGATAGACCGACTGCGTGGAGTTGGATTGGTCGGCGAGCGGGCCGGTCTCGGCGGCCTGCTTGATGATGCCCAAGCCCGTCGCGCAGCCACTGCACCGCGGAGCCGGCGACGAAGATCGAACCTTCGAGCGCGTAGGTGCGCTTGCCCTCGAGCTGATAGGCGATGGTGGTGAGCAGCTTGTTCTTCGAGGCGACCGGCGTCGCGCCGGTGTTGAGCAGGGCAAAGCAGCCGGTGCCATAGGTCGACTTGATCATGCCGGGCGAGAAGCAGGCCTGTCCGATGGTGGCGGCCTGCTGATCGCCGGCGATGCCCGAGATCATGATGCTGCCGCCGAGCACCTCCGGCACGCTGTCGCCGAAATCGGCGGAAGAATCCTTCACCTCCGGCAGCATCGAGCGCGGCACGCGCAGGATCTTCAACAGCTCGTCGTCCCATTCGCCGGTGTGGATGTTGAACAGCAGCGTGCGCGAGGCGTTGGTGGCGTCGGTGGCGTGCACCCGGCCGCCGGTCAGCCGCCAGAGCAGATAGCAATCGACGGTGCCGAATAATAATTCGCCGCGCTCGGCACGCGCCCGCGCGCCGGGGACATGGTCGAGGATCCAGGCGACTTTGGTGCCGGAGAAATATGGATCGATGATCAGCCCGGTCTT
Organism: uncultured Alphaproteobacteria bacterium; assembly: GCA_963713785.1. Classification (GTDB taxonomy): domain Bacteria; phylum Pseudomonadota; class Alphaproteobacteria; order Rhizobiales; family Xanthobacteraceae; genus Bradyrhizobium. The sequence goes on along the minus strand of CAVQNB010000001.1, from coordinate 93,421 downwards.
GGCCGAGATCGCCGGCTCGTGGCCTTCGCTCTTTAATCTCGCGCAGATGTCGGCGGTGCGGCGGTCCTGCCAGACGATGGCGCGATGCACCGCCTGCCCCGTGGCGCGGTCCCAGACCACGGTGGTCTCGCGCTGGTTGGTGATGCCGATCGCGGCGATGTCCTTTGCCGCAAGGCCTGCCTTCTCCAGCGCATCGCGGCAGACCGATGATCGTCGAGGTCCAGATGTCCTCCGGCTCGTGCTCGACCCAGCCGGAGGCCGGAAAATGCTGCGGGAATTCCTGCTGCGCGGTGGCGGCGATCGAGATGTCGTTGCGAAACACGATGGCGCGCGAGGAGGTGGTGCCCTGATCGATGGCCAGCACGAAGGACATGGGGGTTTTTCCTGGTGTTCCCGGGTGGTGATCGTTGTTGGTTGCGTTTGCACCAAGGCAAGCGGATTGGCGGGGGAAGGTCAATATGATGTAGCGAGCGCTTCCCTTACCCTCCCCTGGAGGGGGAGGGTCGACGCGAATGAAATGAGCGGCGGGGTGGGGTGACGGTCTCTCCCTCGGACAGTGCCCGAGTGGAGAGTCACCCCACCCCGTCTCGCATTCGCTACGCTCAGGCGAGTCGACCCTCCCCCTCCAGAGGAGGGTACGTAATCACGGCGCCGCGGTCGTGACGCCGCCGTCGACCACGATGGTCTGGCCGGTCATGAAGGTCGAGGCGTCCGACGCGAGATAGGCCACGGCGCCGGCGATCTCGTCGGGCTCGCCGATACGTCGGAGCGGCGTGGTGGCGCAGCGCTTCTTCAGGCGCTCCTCGTCTTCCCAGAGCGCGCGGGCGAAATCGGTCTTGACCAGGCCCGGCGCGACGCAATTGACGCGCACGCCTTTTGGGCCCCATTCGCCGGCGAGGCTGCGCGCGAGCGCGAAATCCGCCGCCTTCGAAATTCCGTAGGCGCCGATCACGGTCGAGCCGCGCAAGCCGCCGATCGAGGAGATGATGACGACCGAACCGCTGCCGCGCTCGGCCATTTGCGGGATCGTGAGCGCACAGAGCCAGATGTTGCTCTTGACGTTACTGCCCATGATCTTGTCGAAGGCTTCGTCGTTGATGTCGAGCAGCGGGCCGTAATAGGGATTGACCGCCGCATTGCAGACCAGGATGTCGATCTTGCCGTAATGTTTTGTCGCGCCCGCGATCAACGCCTCGACTTCCTCGCGGCGCGAGATGTTGCAGGCGATGACATGGGCGTCACCGCCGGCCTTGACGATGCCATCTGCGACTTCCTTGCAGGCGTCGGCCTTGCGGCTCGAGATCACCACCTTGGCGCCGAGTTTTGCCAGCAGTTCCGCCGAGGCGCGGCCGATGCCGCGGCTCGAACCGGTGATGACGGCGACTTTGCCGGTGAGATCGAACGGGGTGGATTTCATTGTTGTTGCCTCTATCGTCGAGCACTCGTCATTGCGAGCGAAGCGAAGCAATCCAGAGCCACGCTGGGACTGGATTGCCTCGTCGCTAACGCTCCTCGCAATGACGATTGAGAGTTAAACCAGCCCGCCGGCGTCGGTGACGCGGCGAAGATGATAGTCGGTGTCGCCAAAACTGTTCTCGATCATGGTCAGCCGCTTGAAGTAGTGGCCGATCTTGGCCTCCTGCGTCATGCCGATGCCGCCGTGGAGCTGGATCGACTGCTGGCCGACGAATTTCAGCGATTTTCCGATCTGCACTTTCGCCGCCGCGACCGCGGTGGCGCGCTCTTTCGCATCCTCGAAATCGGCCGCCATGGTCGCAAACATCGACATCGAGCGGGCCTGCTCGACCGCGACGAACATGTCGGCGGCGCGATGCTGCAAGGTCTGGAAACTGCCGATCGGCACGCCGAACTGCTTTCGCGTTTTCAGATATTCGACGGTGGTCTTGAGCGATTCATCCATGGCGCCGACCGCTTCGGCGCACATCGCGGTGCGGGCCTCGTCAACCACGCGCTCGATCAGCGGCAGCGCGTTTTCGCCATCGCCGATCGCGGCACTCCCGTCGACCTCGACGCCGGTAAACGTGATGTCGGCGGCATGCAGGCCGTCCTGGGTCGGATAGCCCTTTTTCGTGATGCCTTTTGCGCTCGCTGGCACAAGGAACACGCCGATGCCGCTGTTGTCGCGCTGCCCGCCTCTCGTGCGCGCGGTGACCACCAGCGTGTCGGCATTCTCGCCGTTGATCACGACGAATTTCTCACCGTCGATGATCCAGCCCGATCCCTTTTTCTTGGCCGACGTGACGACGTCGTTCAGATCATAGCGCGAATTCTTCTCGAGCTGCGCGAACGCAAACGTCTTGCTGCCGTCGATGATGCCGGGAATATGCGCTTGCCTTCTGCGCGGTCGAGCCGCCGTGGCGCAGGAAGCCGCCCGCGATCACCACGGTCGCAAGATAAGGCTCCAGCACCAGCGCCTTGCCCAGTGCCTCCATCACGATCATGGTCTCGACCGCGCCGGCGCCGAACCCGCCATCGGCCTCAGCGAAGGGAAGGCCGAGCAGGCCCTGCTCGGCGAGCTTGGTCCAGATCGCTTTGCTCCACCCGCCCTTCTCCGCCATGTATTTCTTGCGCGCGTCGAAGTCGTAGGAGTCCGTCAACAGCCCGTCGACGCTTTCCTTGAGAAGCCGCTGCTCCTCGGACAGATCAAAATCCATTTTCTTCACTCTCTCAAATCGAACGAAGCCTGTCAGGATGGGCTTGAGCTCTCGCGAAACCCATCGAACCGTTTTGCCGATGATGGGTATCGCTTCGCTCAACCCATCCTACGAACACACGCCCCGGAATGACGGCTACAGCCCCAGCACCGCTTTGGTGATGATGTTGCGCTGGATCTCGTTGGAGCCGCCGTAGATCGAAACCTTGCGGTTGTTGAAATAGCTCGGCGCGATCTGCGCGGTCCAGTCCATCGCCTCGTTGCTGCCGTCGTCGCCATGCTCGTCATAGGGCGCGGCGAACGGGCCGATCACTTCCATCAAAAGCTCGGTGGTGGTCTGCTGGATTTCCGAGCCCTTGATCTTCAAGCACCGAGGAAGCCGGGTTGGGCTTGCCCTTGCCGTGCTTGCCTTCGTCGGCGACGACGCGAAGCTGCGTCAGCTCCAGCGCCTTCAGCTCGATCTCGACGGCGGCGAGCTTTTCGCGGAAACCCTGATCCTCGATCACCGGCTTGCCGCCGGATTCGACCTTGGACGCCAGCTCCTTGATGCGGCGCAGCCGCTCCTTGGAGACGCCGACGCGGGCGATGCCGGTGCGCTCATTGCCGAGCAGGAACTTTGCGTAGTCCCAGCCCTTGTTCTCCTCGCCGACCAGATTTTCCACGGGCACCTCGACGTCGTCGAAGAACACCTCGTTGACCTCGTGGCCGCCGTCGATGGTCTGGATCGGACGCACCGTGATGCCCTTGCGTCTTCATGTCGACCAGGATGAAGGAAATGCCGGTCTGCTTCTTCGCGGCCGGATCGGTGCGGCACAGGCAGAAGATCATGTCGGCATGCTGCGCCAGCGTGGTCCAGGTCTTCTGGCCGTTGATGATGTACTTGTCGCCCTTGCGCTCGGCCTTGGTCTTCAGCGAAGCGAGGTCCGATCCCGAGCCGGGCTCCGAAAAGCCCTGGCACCACCAGTCGTCGACATTGGCGATGCGCGGCAGATACTGCTTCTTCTGCGTTTCGTTGCCGAAGGTGTAGATCACCGGGCCGACCATGCTGACGCCGAAGGCGAGCGGCGCCGGCGCCGGGTGCATCTGCAGTTCCTCGTTGAAGATGTAATGCTGCACCGAGGTCCAGCCGGTGCCGCCATATTCCTTCGGCCAGTGCGACACGCCCCAGCCCTTCTTGTTCAGGATGCGCCACCAGGTGACCATCTCGTCCTTGGAAAGATGACGGCCCTCCTGACAATTTCCGCCGCGTCTCCGGCGGCACGTTGTCCCTGAAGAACGCCCGCACCTCCTCGCGAAACGCCATTTCTTCCTTGCTGAAAGCGAGATCCATCGGATCCTCCTGTGAGCGAATTGAGTACGGACATCTCCCGTCTCCCGGGGAGCGGGCGAACGACGGCTCGTAGGCGCCGATCACCCGGATCGCTATGGATCCGCTCTCGCGGGAGAGTGCCGTGCCTGCTGCACCCGAGTCATGACCGGCCTCCCGACGCGATCTGTTGCTTGGGCGCGGCGGCTGCTGCTGCGCAGTTCGTGGCGCGACAATTTGCCGACCGAGGTGCGCGGCAATTCGTCGACGAATTCGAGCGCCGCCGGAATCTCGTGCTTGCCGAGCTTGCCGGTGAGGAAGGCGCGGAGCTCGTCCAGCGTGAACGGCTTGGCGCCCGGCGCGCAGCTTGATGAAGGCCTTGGCCGCCTCGCCGCGGTAATCGTCGGGAATGCCGATCACGATCACTTCCTGCACCGCGGGATGGGTGTAGATCGCCTGCTCGATCATCTGCGGATAGACGTTGAAGCCGCCGGAGATGATCATGTCCTTCTTGCGGTCGACCAGATAGAAATAGCCGTCGGCGTCCATGTAGCCGATGTCGCCGGTCAGAAAGCGGTCGCCGACGAAGGCTTCCGCGGTTTCCTTGCGGCCTGTTCCAGTAGCCCTTGGTGACGTTCGGTCCGCGGATGCGGATTTCGCCGACTTCGCCGACCGGCATCACCTTGCTGTGGGATCATCGAGCGACACCACGTCGATCTCGATGCCCGGCAGCATCAGCCCGATCGAGCCCGGCTTGTCCGGGCCTTCCTTGGGATGGGCGGTGCCGGGCGAGCAGGTCTCGGTCATGCCCCAGCCGCTCTTGAGCTTCATGCCGACCCTGCGCTCGAAGATTTTTGCGACCTCGACCGGCAGCGGCGCGCCGCCGGAGCCGCAGCTCACCAGCGACGACAGATCGCGCTTGTCGAGATCGGGCAAGCGCGGCGATCGCGATCCACATCGTCGGCACGCCGGGAAACGCGGTGGCGCGCTTGACCTCGATGTCGCGCATCACGGCTTCGACGTCGAAGCGCTGGTGCAGCGAGATCAGATGGCCGCGCCGGATCGAGCGACAGCAGCACCACGGTCAGCGCGAAGATATGAAACAGCGGCAGCACGCAGATCACGCGCTCGATCGCGTTGCGCTCGGCCGCGCCGGCTTGCCCCAGACGTCGTAGACCGACACCGCCGACGTCAGATTGCCGTGGCTGAGCATGGCGCCCTTGGGCAGCCCGGTGGTGCCGCCGGTATATTGCAGCAGCGCGACGTCATCGGCCGATATCGACGGCCATTGCGCCGGCGTTTGTGGCGCCGTCGATGAATTGCGCAGAAGGTGATGATCGCGGGATTGTTCGGGATCGGCGTCTGCGGCGTGCCGACCTTGCCCCAGTGATCGTCCTCGCAGACGATCAGGCGGTCGAGCAGGCCCTTGTCGAGAAATTTCAGCGCGGTCGGCAGCAGCGCCGGATAGATTGCTGGTGACGAGCACCCGCGCGCCGGAATCGCGAGAGCTTGTGCGACAGCGCGATCTCGCCGTCGAGCGGCGACAGATGCACGATGCGGGCGCCGGCCTTCAGCGCGCCGAAGAAATTGACCGGATGATCCGGCGTGTTGCCGAGGAACAGCGCGACCGAATGCGTCCTTGCCATAGCCGGCGCGCAGGAAGGCGGAGGCTGCGATCTCGACCATCGCCTCCAGCTCGGCGTAGCTGATCGGCCGGTCGCGGAATTCGATCGCCGGCCGCGCGCCGAACTCGGCGGCCGCCTTCGACAGCAGGTCAGGCAGCGTGCCGCGCGCGATCGGATCGTCCCAATGGACGCCCTGCGGATAGAACTGTTCGCCGGGATGGGTCATCGGGGTCTTGCGCCCTGTGAGCTGAGCACAACTGCGCGGGCTCCCCTCCCCCTTGCGGGGAGGGGTCGGGGAAGGGGGTACACACGGGACAGTCCCGATGCGGCTACCCCCCTCCCTGACCCTCCCCCGCAAGGGGGAGGACGGAGGCACGTGCCGCAAGGGGAGCCCAACCTCTGCCGCTAGTTACCATCAAGCCGCTTTCGCCGTCTGCGCCAGCGACGCAAAGGTCTTGCCCTCGGCGGCGAGCCGCTTCAGCAGCGGCGCCGGCTCGAGCGAGGGATCGTTGGTCTCCTTGGCGTAGAACGACAGCCGGTCGGCGATGTGCTTCAGGCCGACCTGGTCGGCATAGAACATCGGGCCGCCGCGATAGATCGGCCAGCCATAGCCGTAGAGCCAGATCACGTCGATGTCGCTCGGACGCGCCGCGATCTTCTCTTCGAGGATCCGCGCGCCCTCGTTGATCATCGGATACATCATGCGCTCGAGGATCTCGTCGTCGCTGACGACGCGCCGCTTGCGCCCGAGCCGCTGCAAGGTCTCGTCGATCAGCTTTTCGACTTCCGGATCGGGCAGCGGCGCGCGCGAGCCGCCTTCGTATTTGTAATAGCCCTTGCCGGTCTTCTGGCCGAAGCGGCCGGCCTCGCACAGCGCGTCGGCGATTTCCGACTTGATGCCGCGATCCTTGCGCGAGCGCCAGCCGATATCGAGGCCGGCGAGATCGCCCATCGCGAACGGGCCCATCGGCATGCCGAACTTGGTCACGACGGCGTCGACCTGCTGCGGCAGCGCGCCTTCGAACAGCAGTTTCTCCGCCTGCTTGCCGCGCTGCGCCAGCATGCGGTTGCCGACAAAGCCGTCGCAGACGCCGACCACCGCCGGCACCTTGGCGATCTTGCGCGCCACCGCCACCGCCGTGGTCAGCGCATCCGGCGCGGTCTTCTCGGCGCGCACGATCTCGCACAGCTTCATCACATTGGCCGGGCTGAAGAAGTGCATGCCGAGCACGTCCTGCGGACGCTTGGTCACCTTCGCGATCTCGTCGATGTTGAGATAGGAGGTGTTGGAAGCGAGCACCGCGCCCGGCTTGGCGAACTTGTCGAGCGCGGCGAACACTTCCTTCTTGATCGCCATGGTCTCGAACACGGCCTCGATCACGAGGTCGGCGTCCTTGACGTTCTCAAGGCCGACCACGCCGTTGATCAGCGCCATGCGCTTGGCGGGCGCATCGGCCGGGATGCCGCCGCGCGCCGCGGTCGCCTCGTAATTCTTCTGCATCACGCCCATGCCGCGCTTGAGCTGCTCCTCGCCGGTCTCGATCAGCGTCACGGGAATGCCGGCATTGGCAAACGACATCGCGATGCCGCCGCCCATGGTGCCGGCGCCGATGATGGCGACGCGCTCGACATTGCGCGGCTTGGTGCCCTCGGGAACGCCGGCGATCTTGGCGGCCTCGCGCTCGGAGAAGAACGCGTAGCGCTGCGCCTTGGACTGGTCGCTGGCGACCAGCTTCAGGAAACCCTCGCGCTCCTTCTTCAAGCCTTCGTCGAACGGCAGGTCGATCGCGGCGCCGACCGCATCGGCGGCGGCGAACGGCGCTTCCAGCCCGCGCGCGCGCTTGGTCATCGCGGCGACCGCATTGGTGAAGATCGAGCGGTCGGCCTTCGCCGCCGCAAGCTTGCTGTCGTCGTCGCGCAGCTTGCGCAACGGGCGCTTCTCGGCCAGCACCTTGCGGGCGAACGCTTCGCCGCCGGCGGCCGGGCCTTCGACGATCTCCTCGATCAGGCCGTTCTTCAGCGCGTCCGGCGGCGCTGATCGGATCGCCGCCGACGATCATCTTGACCGCGAGCTCGGGACCGACCGCGCGCGGCAGGCGCTGCGTGCCGCCGGCGCCCGGCAACAGCCCGAGCTTCACCTCGGGCAGGCCGAGTCTGGCATCCTTGGTCGCGACGCGGAAATGGCAGGCGAGCGCCACCTCGAGACCGCCGCCGAGCGCGGTGCCATGAATGGCGGCCACGATCGGCTTCGGCGAGTTCTCGATCTCGATCAGCACTTCGTGCAGACCGGGCGGCTTCGGCGGCTTGCCGAATTCGGTGATGTCGGCGCCGGCGATGAAGGTGCGCCCGGCGCAGGTCAGCACGATCGCCTTCACTTCCGGATCGGCGATCGCGCCCTTGCATGCATTCCAGGATGCCGCCGCGGACTGCGGCGCTCAGCGCGTTGACCGGCGGATTGTTGACGGTGACGATGGCGATGACGTCATGACGTTCGAGCTTGACCACTTCGCTCACGCTCGGACTCTCCTTGGGTTATTGTTTGTTCTTTCTTCGATTTCGCACTGCGGAATTTAATTCCACATCTTGACAGGGAGGGTTATTTTGAAGCACGTCCCTTGTCAACGAGGACCGTGTAGCGGCAGGCAAATGAAACGTTCAGGCAAGAAAGTGGCGACCGATCGCAGCTTCGTCGTCGCGCTTTCCCGCGGACTTGATGTGTTGCGCGCATTCCAACCCAATGACGGGCTTCTCGGCAATCAGGAGATTGCGGCCCGTACCAACTTGCCAAAGCCAACCGTCTCGCGGCTGACCTACACCTTGACCAAGCTCGGCTACCTTACACCGGTTCCGCGGTTCGAGAAGTATCAGCTGGCGCCCTCGGCCATGGCGCTCGGCTATGCTGCGCTGGCCAATCTCGGCGTTCGGCATTTGTCCGAGCCCTATCGCGAGGAAGTGATGCGCGAGACCGGCGGCGCGGTCGCGGTCGGCGGCCGCGACCGTCACAGCATGATCTATTTCGGCCAGAGCCGTAACGGGCTAACGCTTGGCGTTCAGCTCGACGTCGGTTCGCGGATACCGATCGCGACCACCGCGATGGGCCGTGCCTATATCTGGGCGCTGGCGAAGCGATGAACGTGCGGCTTTATTGCGCGAGCTGCGCGAACATTACGGCAGCCGCTGGCCGAAGATGCGCGACGGCATCGAACGCTCCGGCGAGACGGTTGCAAAACACGGCTTTGCGATCTCGGCCGGCGAGTGGCAGGACGATGTGGCCGCCGTCGGCGTAGCCCTAAAGCTAAATGACGGCACCGGTCCTTATGCGTTTAACTGTGGCGCGCCCGCATTCCGTTTCACGGAAGATCGGCTGCTTGCAGCGATATTGGACCTCGTCTCGTGGCGATGGTAAGGAACATCGAGGCGGCGCTCGGCGGTGCGGTGCCACAATCAAAAAAAGAACAAGGCAAGAAATTGAAATCAGGAGGGAAAGTTGCACGTGTGGTCGAGGGGATCAGGTAGGCTGCGTCGCGGCCGGCGAGACATTTCGTCAGGCCATTCCGGCTCATCCGGTGTGCCGGGCGAGACCCGATGACGCAGGCCCAACTCGCGCAGGGACAATACCCCCTGCTCGCGGTTCGCGACGTCAGCGTCGTGTTCGGCGGCATCATCGCGTTGAACGGCGTCTCCTTCGACATGCATCAGGGCCAGATCCTCGGCCTGATCGGACCGAACGGCGCCGGCAAGACCACGCTCTTCAACTGCCTCTCCCGGCTCTACCAGCCGAGTTCCGGCGACATCCTGATGGAAGGCGTCAGCATCCTGAAGCGGCCGCCGCACCGGATCGCCGAAATCGGCATCGGCCGCACCTTCCAGAACGTCGCGCTGTTTCCCAATCTTTCGGTGCTCGACAACGTCCGGGTCGGCACCCATTCGCGCACCACAGCGACATCATCAGCGACTCCCTGAAACTGGCCTGGGTTCGCCGCGGCGAGGCCAGCGTCAACAAGAAGCGTGCATGAGATCCTCGGCTATCTCGATCTCGAGAACGTCGCCCATACCACGGTCTCCGGCCTGCCGTTCGGCACCCAGAAACGCGTCGAGCTGGCCCGCGCGCTTGCCGCCGATCCGAAAATCCTGCTGCTCGACGAGCCCGCCGGCGGCCTCAACCATGAGGAAGTCCACGTGCTCGGCGACCTGATCCGCCGCATCCGCGACGATCGCAAGATGACCGTGCTCCTGGTCGAACATCACATGGGACTGGTGATGTCGATCGCCGACCATGTGGTCGCGCTGAATTTCGGCCGCAAGCTCGCCGAAGGCACGCCTGGCCAGGTGCAGGCCGATCCCGACGTCATCAAGGCCTATCTCGGGAGCAAGGACCAATGACGGCGATGCTCAACGTCAAGGATCTGCGGGCCTATTACGGCCAGGTCCAGGCGCTGCACGGGCTGAGCTTCGCCCTCAACGAAGGCAGCCTGACCACCCTGCTCGGCGCCAACGGCGCCGGCAAGACCACGACGCTGCGCGCGATCTGCAACATGGTGCGCACCACCGGTGCGATCGAATTCGAGGGCGCGCCGCTGTCGGGCCGCTCCACCGAAAACATCGTCCGGCTCGGCATCGCGCATGTGCCGCAGGGCCGCGGCACCTTCACCACGATGACGGTGGAGGAGAACCTCCAGCTTGGCGCCATCACCCGCAAGCGACAAGGCCGGCGTGGTCTCCGATATCGAGCGCATGTACGACCACTTTCCGGTGCTCAAGCAGCGCTACACCCAGCAGGCGGGCACGCTGTCCGGCGGCGAGCAGCAGATGCTCGCGGTCGCCCGCGCGCTGATGCTGCGCCCGCGGCTGATGCTGCTCGACGAGCCGTCATTCGGGCTCGCGCCGCTGATCGTGCGCGACCTGTTCAAGATCCTCGGCAAGATCAACCGCGAGGAAAAGGTCACCATCCTGGTGGTCGAGCAGAACGCGCAGCTGGCGCTCGAGCTCGCCGACCAGGCCTATGTGATCGAGACCGGCCGCATCGTGATGTCGGGCAAGGCCAACGAGATCGCGAACAACGAAGACGTCCGTAAATCCTATCTCGGGTACTGAAGGAGCGCGGCCATGGAGCTTTTCACCAATCAAATCCTGGCCGGCATCGCCACCGGCGCGATCTATGCCTGCATGGCGCTCGCCGTCGTCATGATCTACCAGGCGATCGACCATCTCAATTTCGCGCAAGGCGAAATGGCGATGTTCTCGACCTTCATCTCCTGGCAGTTGATGCAATGGGGCGTGCCCTATTGGGGTGCCTTCGTGCTCACGCTGGCGTTCTCCTTCGCCGGCGGCATCGCCATCGAGCGGCTGTTGTTCAAGCCGCTGGCGAAAGCGCCGATCCTGACCAACGTCGCCGGCTTCATCGCGCTGTTTGCGATCATCAACAGCGTCGCCGGGCCTGATCTGGGATTTCACCATCAAGCAATATCCGACGCCGTTCGGCTCGTCGCCGTTCCTCGGCAGCCAGCTGATCTCCACCCATCAGGCCGGCATGATCGGCGTCACCGTGCTGCTGCTGATCGGGCTGTATTTCTTCTTCCAGTTCACGCGGATCGGCCTTGCGATGCGGGCGGCCGCCTCGCTGCCTGAATCGGCGCGGCTGGTCGGCATCAACACCTCCTGGATGATCGCGCTCGGCTGGGGCATGGCGGCCGCGATCGGCTCGATCGCCGGCATGCTGATCGCGCCGGTCGTGTTTCTCGAGCCGAACATGATGGGCGGCGTGCTGATCTACGGATTTGCCGCCGCGGTGCTCGGCGGCCTGACCAGCCCGCTCGGCGCCGTGATCGGCGGCTTTCTGGTCGGCATCTTCGAAAATCTCGCCGGCACCTATATCCCCGGCGTCGGCAATGAACTGAAACTGCCGATCGCGCTGGCGCTGATCATCACCGTCCTGGTCGTCAAACCCGCTGGCCTGTTCGGCCGGCCCATCGTGAAGCGAGTTTGATCATGAGCGCCGTCGAAGACGTCGTCACCGAAGCACCTGCGGTAGAGGCCGTTCCCAAGCGGGCCATGACGCTTGGCACCGGCACCTCCTTGATCATGCTGGCATTGCTGCTCCTCGTTCCCCTGTTCGTGAAGAATTTCATCATCTTCCAGCTGACGATGCTGTTGATCTACGGCCTCGCCGTTCTGGCGCTCAACATCCTGACCGGCGGCAGCGGGCAGTTTTCGCTGGGCCAGAGCGCGTTCTACGCGGTCGGCGCCTACACCTCGGCGATCCTGATGGAGCAGTTCAACGTCAACTATGCGCTGACGCTACCGGTCGCGGGCGTGATCTGCTTCGGTTTCGGATTTCCTGTTCGGTCAGCCGGCGCTGCGGCTATCCGGCGTCTATCTCGCGCTGGCGACCTTTGCGCTTGCGACCGCGATGCCGCAGCTCTTGAAGCTCGGCTTCTTCGAGAAATGGACCGGCGGCGTGCAGGGCCTGGTGGTGACCAAGCCGGATGCGCCGTTCGGCCTGCCGATCTCGCAGGACATGTGGCTTTACTACTTCACGCTCGTGATCACGATCGCGATCTATGTCTTCTCGGTCAATCTGTTGACGATCGCGTTCGGGCCGCGCCTTCATGGCGATCCGCGACAACGAGATCGCGGCGTCCGCGATGGGCATCGACGTTGCGCTGTACAAGACGCTGGCGTTCGGCGTCTCGGCCGGCATCACCGGCGTCGCCGGCGGCCTCGGCGCCATCGCCGTGCAGTTCGTCGCTCCCGACAGCTACACCATCACGCTTGCGATCTCGCTGTTTCTCGGCATGGTCGTCGGCGGCGTCGGATGGCTGCCCGGATCGATCGTGGGTTCGGCCTTCATCATCTTCGTGCCGAACATCGCGGAGGGAATCTCCAAGGGTCTCTCCGGCGCCGTGTTCGGCGTGCTGCTGTTCCTCGTCATCTTCCTGGTGCCGCACGGCGCAAGGCAGGTCGCCATGATTGGCCAGCAGCTGATCGGCAAACTCAAGAAACGCTAAGGAAAAGCCAAGGACCAAGGAGAAACATGCCTTCTGACAAAACTTCCTGTCGCCGCGTTTTCGACGGCGGTCATCGCTTTCTCGACCTCCGGCAGCAGCACTCGCCCAAAAGAAATACGATACCGGCGCCACCGACACCGAGATCAAGATCGGCAACATCATGCCCTATAGCGGCCCGGCGTCGGCCTACGGCGTGATCGGCAAGACCGAAGAGGCCTACTTCAAGAAGATCAACGCCGAGGGCGGCATCAACGGCCGCAAGATCAACTTCATCAGCTATGACGACGGCTACAGCCCGCCGAAGGCCGTCGAGCAGGCGCGCAAGCTGGTCGAGAGCGACGAAGTCCTGGTGGTGTTCAATCCGCTCGGCACGCCGTCGAATTCGGCGATCCAGAAATACCTGAACGCCAAGAAGGTGCCGCAACTGTTCGTCGCGACCGGCGCCACCAAATGGAACGATCCGAAGGACTTTCCGTGGACCATGGGCTGGCAGCCCTCCTATCAGAGCGAAGCGCCACATCTACGCGAAGTACCTGCTGAAGGAGAAGCCGGACGGCAAGATCGCGATCCTGTATCAGAACGACGATTTCGGCAAAGACTATCTGAAAGGCCTGAAGGACGGGCTCGGCGCCAAGGCGTCGATGATCGTCGCCGAGGAGAGCTACGAGACTTCCGAGCCGACCATCGACGACCACATCGTCAAGCTGAAGGCCTCCGGCGCCGACGTCTTCATCTCAGCATCACCACGCCGAAATTCGCCGCCCAGGCGATCAAGAAGCTCGCCGAGATCGACTGGAAGCCGATGCACATCGTCGTCCAACGTCTCGGCCTCGGTCGGCGGCGTGATCAAGCCGGCCGGCTTCGAGAATTCGCAAGGCATCCTGTCGGCCGCCTATGCCAAGGACGGCGCCGATCCGCAGTGGGACAACGATCCCGGGCATGAAGAAATTCTATGCCTTCCTGGAGAAGTATTATCCCGACGCCAACAAGCTCGACGGCTCGGTGGTGTACGGCTACGGCGTGGCTCAGACCATGGTGAAGGTGCTGGAGATGTGCGGCGACAATCTGACCCGCGAGAACGTCATGAAGCAGGCGGCGAGCCTGAAGGACTTTGCGCCCGACACCTTGCTGCCCGGCGTCAAGATCAACACCATCGCCGACCGATTTCGCCCCGATCGAGCAGCTTCAGATGATGCGGTTCAAGGGCGAGAAGTGGGAGCTGTTCGGCGACATCATCAGCGGCGAACTCAGCAACTGACGCGGACCTACGGTTCCCGATTGCCGACGGGGCGGCGAATGCGCCCGACGTCGGTGGTTAACGCGCCGCCCATGACTACTAAAGAAGCAGCCCCTGCGCGCTTCGCCGCAGGGGGCTTTTTGTTGTGAGCAACCCGGTAAAATGGTACTCAATGCGTCCAGGAGCATCAGCACAAGAGCTTTCGATCAAGAAAGCCGTGACACATCGTACCATCCATCAGAACAGAGGGAGATCGTAATGCCTGTTATCGCCAACACGATTGGCAATCGCTTCGGCCGCGCTTCGCGGTGCTTGCCGCATCCAGCAGCGGCGCGCTCGCGCAGAAGAAATACGACACCGGCGCCACCGACACCGAGATCAAGATCGGCAACATCATGCCCTATAGCGGCCCCGCCTCCGCCTATGGCGTGATCGGCAAGACCGAGGCCGCCTATTTCAAGAAGATCAACGATGCCGGCGGCATCAACGGCCGCAAGATCAATTTCATCAGCTATGACGACGGCTACAGCCCGCCGAAGACGGTCGAGCAGGCGCGCAAGCTGGTGGAGAGCGACGAGGTGCTGCTCATCTTCAATTCGCTCGGCACGCCGCCGAATTCGGCGATTCACAAATACATGAACTCGAAGAAGGTGCCGCAACTGTTCGTCGCCACCGGCGCCACCAAGTGGAACGATCCCAAGGATTTTCCCTGGACCATGGGCTGGCAGCCGAACTACCAGAGCGAGTCGCGGATCTATGCCAAGTACCTGTCTGAAGGAGAAGCCGGACGCCAAGATCGCGGTGCTCTATCAGAACGACGACTACGGCAAGGACTATCTCAAGGGCCTGAAGGACGGCCTCGGCGCCAAGGCCGCCTCGATGATCATCGCCGAAGAAAGCTACGAGACCACCGAGCCCACGAGTCGACAACCACATCGTCAAGCTCAAATCGACCGGCGCCGACGTGTTCGTCGACATCGCGACGCCGAAATTCGCGGCGCAGGCGATCAAGAAGATCGCCGAGATCGAGTGGAAGCCGCTGCATATCCTCAACAACGTCGCCGCTTCGGTCGGCAGCGTGATCAAGCCGGCCGGCTTCGAGAATGCGCCAGGCATCATTTCCGCCGCCTATCTGAAGGATGCCTCCGATCCGCAGTGGGACAACGACCCCGGCATGAAGCAGTTCCTGCGATTTCCTCGCCAAGGATTTCCCGGAAGGCAACAAGCTCGACGGCTCGGTCGTGGTCGGCTACGGCGTCGCGCAGACGCTGGTTCAGGTGCTGAAGCAGTGCGGCGACGATCTCACCCGCGAAAACGTCATGAAGCAGGCGGCGAACCTGAAGGATTTCCGCACCGAAGTGCTGCTGCCCGGCATCAAGATCAACACCAGCCCGACCGATTTCGCCCCGATCAGCCAGCTTCAGCTGATGCAGTTCAAGGGCGAGAAGTGGGAGCTGTTCGGCGACGTCATCAGCGGCGACGTCGGCGGCTGATCGCTTCTCCCTATCGGCCGATAACGCGCATCAAGCACCCCCCGCAGGCTAACTTGCGGGGGTTTTCTTTTGCGGCAATCGGATGGATAACCGGCACCGCATGTTGCCGCATCCCTGATACCGTGCGAGACCATGACCGACAGACGCCCTCTCCTGCGCGCGATCTTCGACGCCGCCGTCGCCGCCGCGCATCCCGACGTCGTGCTCTCGGCGCATCTGCGCCCGGTGCCGAAGGGCCGGGTGATCTGCCTTGCCGCCGGCAAGGGCGCCGCCGCGATGGCCGCGGCCGCGGAGCGGCATTATCTCGACGCGCTCGGAACTCGAGCCGTCGCGGCTGTCGGGCATCGCCACCACCCGCCACGGCCACGGCGTGCCGACGCGGCGGATCAAGGTGATCGAAGCCGGCCATCCCGTGCCCGACGAGGCCGGGCTGAAGGGCGCGGAGAGAGGCTGCAGCTGGCGCGAGCAGGCCGGCGCCGACGATCTCCTGCTGGTGCTGCTGTCGGGCGGCGGCTCGGCCAACTGGATCGCGCCGGTCGAGGGCGTGTCGTTCGCGCAGAAGCAACAGGTGACGCGGGCGCTGTTGCGCTCGCGGCGCGCCGATCGGCGAGGTCAACACCGTTCGCAAGCATCTGTCGCGGATCAAGGGCGGCCGGCTGGCGCGCGCCGGCCAAGCGCGCCGAGATCGTGACGCTGGCGATCTCGGACGTGCCGCACGACGATCCGTCCGCGATCGCATCGGGACCGACGGTGCCGGATCCGACGACGCTTGCGGATGCGCGCGCCATCGTCGCGAAATATCGGCCTCGAGTCGACGACGCCGTCCGCCGCGCGCTCGACGATCCCAGCAACGAGAGCTGCAAGCCCGGCGATGCCGCCTTTGCGCGCGCGCAGTTCGAACTGATCGCGCGGCCGAAGGCGTCGCTCGACGCCGCGATCAAGGCTGGCGGCGCGACGCCGGCTACGCGATCATCGATCTCGGCGCCGACCTCGAAGGCGAGGCCCGCGATGTCGCCGCCGATCACGCCCGGCTGGCGCTGAAGGCGCGCGCCGAAGGCAAGCGGCGTCGCGATCCTCTCGGGCGGCGAACTCACCGTGACCGTGCGCGGCAACGGGCGCGGCGGCCCCAACCAGGAATATGCGCTGGCGCTGGCCGGCCTGCTCAAGGACACCTCGGGCATTTCGGCGCTGGCCGGCGATACCGACGGCGCCGACGGCGGCGCCGGCAGCGCCAGCCGATCCCGCCGGCGCGATGATCGACGCAACGCACCTTTGCGAAGATGAAGTCGCTCGGCCTCGATCCGAAAGCCTATCTCGACAACAACGACGCCACCGCCTTCTTCGCCGCGACCGGCGATCTGCTGCTGACCGGCCCGACGCTCGACCAACGTCAACGATGTCAGGGTGATCCTGGTGGACGGGGTCTGAAGCGCCTGGATAGGCGGTCACGCTTGCGAGATGCCGCGCCACCCCTGCGAGCCAGTTTCCCCGGAGCTCAAGAATATTAACGTTCTGTTGAGCGAACTCCAAGGAACCTGCCGGAAAACCCGGCATCTCAAGCCTGCGATTCACCAGCTTGGCTTCTAATGCGCGGCTCCTCATTGCCGGAGCGCTGCAAGATCGGGTGCAGGGGATACGCCACATGACGGATTCCGCGGAGCGTGCCATCGATCCGGAGCCGGCTCCCCCGAGCCGGCTGCTCGAAGCGGCCATCAACAATCTGTCGCTGGGACTCGTCATCTTCGACGGCAAGCGCGAGGTCGTGTTCTGCAACAAGCGGTACATGGAAATCTATCGGCTTTCCTCCGAGCAGGTGAAGCCGGGAACCCCGATCAGCAAGCTTATCCAGCACCGGCTGAATTTGGGGCTCAAGGCTCCTTCCAACCCCGACGAGTATATCCGCGAGCGCCTCGACAACATCGCCGATCCGCGCCACGACCATCCAGGAATTCACCGACGGCCGGATCATTGCCTTTACGGTCTACCCGATGCCGGACGGCGGCGGCATGGCCACCCACGAGGACATCACCGAGCGGGAAGAAATCAGCGCGCGCCTGAAACGCGCAATACGAACTCGGCAAGGAGCAGGAAGAGGCGCTGCGGGTCCGCAACTTGCAATTCGATACCGCGATCAACAACATGTCGCAGGGGCTATGCTTCTTCGACGCCGACCATCGACTGATCGTGTGCAACGACCGCTACGTCGAGATGTACGATCTTCCGCGCGACCGCGTCGGTCCCGGCACGCCGCTGACCGAAATCGTCGACATGCGTTTCGAGGCGGGCAGCTTCCCCGCGATGTCGCGGGAAGAATATCTGCACTGGCGCACCAATGTCGCGATCTCTGCCGAACCGACCGACAGCATCGTCGAACTGCAGAACGGGCGCACCTTCAAGATCCGTCATCGGCCGATGCCCGACGGCGGCTGGGTCGCCACCCATGAAGACATCACCGAGCAGCGGCGGTCCGAGGTCAAGATCGAATACATGGCCCACCACGACGCGCTGACCGATCTCGCCAATCGCGTGTTGCTGAACGAGCGGCTCGAACAGGCGCTGGGCCAGCGATTCATCGCGAGCGAAATGGTCGCGATTCATCACCTCGATCTCGATCAGTTCAAGGCCGTGAACGACACGTTCGGTCATCCCGCCGGCGACAAGCTGCTGAAGATCGTCGCCGACCGGCTGCGCGGCCTGGTCCGCGAGACCGACACCATCGCGCGGATGGGCGGCGACGAATTCGTCATCGTGCAGGCCCCGATCGCGGATCCCGCCGATGCGACCTCGCTCGCGCAGCGCATCATCGCCTCGATGAGCGAGCCGTTCGACATCGACGGCCAGCAGGCCGTGATCGGCGCCAGCATCGGCATCGCGGTCGGCCCTGGCGACGGCCTGCGGCCCGACAAGCTGCTGCGGAATGCGGACCTCGCGCTGTACCGGGCCAAAGGCGATGGCCGCGGCACCTTCCGCTTCTTCGAGCCGGCGATGGACCTGCAGATGCAGACCCGCCGCATCATGGAACAGGACCTGCGCAAGGCGCTGCCGGCCGGCGAGTTCGAGCTCTACTACCAGCCGGTGGTCAATCTCGGCGAGCAGCGAGATCAGCGGATTCGAGGCCCTGATCCGCTGGAATCATCCGGAGCAGAGGCATTGTCTCGCCCGCGGCCTTCATTCCGCTGGCGGAAGAGATCGGCTTTATCGTCCCGATCGGCGAATGGGTGATCCGGCAGGCCTGCGCGACCGCGGCCGCAATGGCCGGGCGACCTCCATGTCGCCGTCAATATTTCGGCGGTTCAATTCCGCAATCCCGGCCTGATGCAGGTCATCGTCGGCGCGCTCGCGACCTCGGGCCTGCACCCGACCCGGCTCGAGATCGAGATTACCGAGACCGTGCTGCTGCAGAACAAGGAAGCGACGCTGGCGGTGCTGCACCAGTTGCGCGCGCTCGGCGTCCGGATCGCGATGGACGATTTCGGCACCGGATATTCCTCGCTGACCTATCTGCAGTGCTTTCCGTTCGACAAGATCAAGATCGACCGGTCGTTCGTCAAGGACATCACGGAGAACACCGGCTCGCTCAATATCGTGCGGGCGGTCGCAGCGCTCGCCAACGGCATGGGCATGACGGCGACTGCCGAAGGCGTGGAAACCCAGGAACAGCTCGACAGCATCACGTCCGAAGGCTGCACCGAGATGCAGGGCTTTCTGTTCAGCCGGCCGCTTCCGGCACACGAGATCGAGCGGCTGTTCCTGTCAGGGCGCGACGCGCGGAAGGTCTTGGGCCGCATTGTCGCGGCGTGATCGCGCGCTCACGTCGTTCCGGGGCGCATCGAAGATGCGAACCCGGAATCTCGAGATTCCGGGTCTGGTCCTTCGGACCATCCCGGAATGACGGTGGTCCCTAAAACTCCCGCGCGATCTTGGCCAGCATCGCCAGCAGCGCGGCGCGGTTGGCGGGGCCGAAGCAGTTCGTTGAGGCGCGCTTCGTGCTTGGAGGCGACGAGCTTCTTTGCTCGCGCCAGCACCGCCCTGCCCTTGTCGGTCAAAACCAGGATGTGCGAGCGGCGATCATTGGTCGAACGGATCCGCGCGCAGAGATCGCGGCTCTCCAGCCCGTCGAGCATCGCCACGAAATTCGGCCTGAGGATGCCGAGCGTGGTGGCGATTTCGGTCTGATTGCGCCCGGGATTCTTGTCGAGCAGCAACAGCACCGAGAATTGCGCCGGGGTCAGTTGCAGCGGTGCGACGCAGCGCAAAAAATCCTCGAACACCTTCAACTGCGCGCGTTTCAGCGCATAGCCGAGCAGCTCGGACAATTCGCCGAGCTGCAGCGCGGTATCCTCACTTGTTCCGCCAGCGGGCTCCTTGCGGGCCTTGACGGTATCGGCCATAGCGGTCTTGGAAACAGTCATCGCTCGGGGCTCGCAATCGCCAGATGACTTTTCTTCGAATCGTCATCCCGCTCTATCTTTTTGTTTGAGCACGATCTTTTTCGGAAAACGGTATCCGCTTTTCCGGATCATGCTCTAGGGTCAATGGCGGCCGGAAGGCCCGGCTTGAGATTATAATTGATAATTGTTATCCACCATATCAAATACGGGCAAGCATTTTTCAACTGCTGCGATCGGACGACGAGCCGGCCCGGAAACGGCCGCCGGTCGTCCGGTATCCAGAGGGGAGCGCTCGGTCTTGAACACGACGATCATGCTGTTCCTGCTCCAGGACGGCATTACCAATGGCGCGATCTACGCGCTGCTCGGTCTCGCGCTGGTACTGGTGTTCGCCGTCACCCGCGTCATCCTGATTCCGCAGGGCGAGTTCGTCACCTATGGCGCGCTCACCTACGCCTCGCTGTCGTCGGGCCAGATGCCGGGCACGGCGCGGCTGGCGGTGGCGATGGGCGTCGTCGCGTTCTGCCTCGACCTGTTCGCGGCCCGCAGGTCGCTGCGCTGGCCGCTGGTCGCGCGTGCCTTCGCGGTCAATATCGTGCCGCCCTCGATCGTGCTCGCGCTGGCGATGTGGTCGGCGGCCCACCACGCCCCGATCGCCGTCAATATCGCGCTGTCGCTCTTGATCGTCGCGGCGATCGGACTGTTCCTCTACCGCATCGCGTTCCAGCCGATCGCGCACACGTCGGTGCTGGTGCTGTTGATCGCCTCGGTCGGCTGCCATCTCGCGATGCAGGGCCTTGGCCTGGTGTTCTTCGGCGCCGAAGGCCAGCGCGGCCCGCCGATCTCGGATGCGGCCGTTACCGTCGGCGCCGCTGCGCTTCACCGGCCAGAGCATCGCGGTCTACGCCATCACGATCGCCTTCATCATCGGGCTGTGGCTGTTCTTCGGATTTACCCGCTACGGCAAGGCGCTGCGCGCCACCGCGGTCAACCGGCTGGGCGCGCGGCTTGTCGGCATCCGGACCTCGCTGTCGGGACAGATCGCGTTCCTGCTGGCGTCCGTGATCGGCGCGATCTCCGGCATCCTGATCGTGCCGATCACGACGCTCTACTACGACACCGGATTCCTGATCGGCCTGAAAGGCTTTATCGCCGCGATCATCGGCGGCCTCGTGAGCTATCCCTTGACCGCGATCGCTGCACTGCTGGTCGGCATCGTCGAAGCCTTCTCCTCGTTCTACGCCAGCAATTTCAAGGAGGTCATCGTCTTCACGCTGATCCTTCCCGTGCTGCTGCTGCGCTCGCTCGCGGCGCCCGCGGTCGAGGAAGAGAAGGATTGACGTCTAATGAAAGAGCGGCTTCCCATCCTCCTGTTCGCGCTCGTCATGGCGGCGATCCCGTTCATGCCGGGCATGCCGCCGTTCTGGATCGTGCTGCTGGACAATATCGGCCTGTCCGCGCTGGTGGCGATGGGGCTCGTGCTGCTGACCGGCGTCGGCGGCCTCACGTCGTTCGGCCAGGCGGCGTTTTGCGGCTTTGGCGCCTATACCACCGCGGTGCTGACCACCGCCTACGGCGTCTCGCCATGGCTGACGCTGCCGCTTTCGCTCCTTGTCAGCGGCGTCGCCGCGGTGCTGCTCGGCCTCGTCACGGTGCGGCTGTCCGGCCACTATCTGCCGCTCGGCACCATCGCCTGGGGGCTTGGCCTGTTCTATCTCTTCAGCAAGCTCGAATTCCTCGGCCGCAATGACGGCATCTCCGGCATCCCGCCGCTGTCGATCGGCTCGTTCAAGATGATCGACCCCGGCACGATCTATTTTGCCATCTGGATCGCGGTCCTGCTCTCCGCGCTGCTCACCATGAACCTGCTGGACTCGCGCACCGGCCGCGCCATCCGCGCGCTGCGGCGCGGGCACATCGCCGCCGAAGCCTTCGGCGTGCAGACGCCGCGCGCCAAGCTGCTGGTGTTCATCTATGCCGCGGTGCTGGCGGGCCTGTCCGGCTGGCTCTATGCGCATTTCCAGCGCGCCGCCAACCCGACGCCGTTCGGCGCGCAGGCCGGCATCGAATATCTCTTCATCGCCGTGGTCGGCGGCGCCGGCTATGTCTGGGGCGGCGTGCTCGGCGCCGCCATCGTCGTCATCCTGAAGGAAATCCTGCAGAGCTATCTGCCGCTACTGTTGCATGGCGAGGGCCAGCTCGAGA
Source organism: uncultured Alphaproteobacteria bacterium (assembly GCA_963713785.1). Classification (GTDB taxonomy): domain Bacteria; phylum Pseudomonadota; class Alphaproteobacteria; order Rhizobiales; family Xanthobacteraceae; genus Bradyrhizobium. The sequence goes on along the minus strand of CAVQNB010000001.1, from coordinate 71,483 downwards.
CCATCGTGTTCGGCATCCTGCTGGTGGCGCTGCTGCAACTGGCGCCGACCGGCGTCTGGCCCTGGCTGATGGCGCGGCTGCCGTTCAAGCCTGCCGCAAGACGGCCCGATACTGTCGCTCGACCTTGCCCGCGCGCGTCCGGCCGCCGGCCACGCCGAGCGTGCTGCTGCAGATCGAGCATGCCCGCAAGCAATTCGGCGGCGTGATCGCGGTCAACGACGTCTCGTTCGACGTCCAGGCCCGCGAGATCGTGGCGCTGATCGGCCCGAACGGCGCCGGCAAGAGCACGACCTTCAACCTGATCACCGGCGTGCTGACCGCGACCAGCGGCACCATCTCCGTGCTCGGCAAGAAGATCGACAACGCGCCGCCGCAGCAGGTGGTGAAGCTCGGCATCTCCAGAACCTTCCAGCATGTCAAGCTGGTGCCCGACATGACCGTGCTGGAGAATGTCGCGATCGGCGCGCATCTGCGCGGGCATGCCGGCGCGCTCTCCAGCATGTTCCGCCTCGACCGCGCCGGATGAGGCAAGACTGCTGGCGGAAGCCGCGCGCCAGATCGAGCGCGTCGGGCTCGCCGACCAGATCGACCAGCTCGCGGGCAGCCTCTCGCTCGGCCAGCAGCGCATCGTCGAGATCGCGCGCGCGCTGTGCGTCGATCCGATGCTGCTGCTGCTCGACGAGCCGGCGGCGGGCCTGCGGCATATGGAGAAGCAGCGGCTCGCGACGCTTGCTGCGGCAGTTGCGCGACGGCGGCATGTCGGTGCTGCTGGTCGAGCACGACATGGGATTTGTGATGGATCTCGCCGACCGCATCGTGGTGCTCGATTTCGGCACCAAGATCGCCGAAGGCACGCCGGAGGCGATCAAGAGCAATCCCGAGGTGATCAAGGCCTATCTCGGAGCGGCCGCATGAGCGCGCTGTTGCAGGTCGGCGATGTCCACGTCGCCTATGGCAAGGTCGAGGCGGTGCGCTCGGTGTCGCTCGATGTCGCCGACAACGAGATCGTCACCATCATCGGCGCCAACGGCGCCGGCAAGACCACGCTGCTCAACGCCATCATGGGGATTTTGCCGCTGAAGGGCCGCGTCAGCTTTGCCGGCGAGGATCTGGCGCGGCTCGAGATCGAGGACCGCGTCGCGGCAGGTCTGAGCCTGGTGCCGGAGCATCGCGAATTGTTCGCCACCATGAATGTCGAGGACAATCTCGCAGCTCGGCGCGTTCCGCGATCGCCAGGGCACAGGCGGCAAAATCGTTCGAGCGGGTCTACACGCTGTTTCCGCGGCTGAAGGAGCGGCGCAGGCAACTCGCGGGCACGCTCTCGGGCGGCGAGCAGCAGATGCTGGCGATGGGCCGCGCGCTGATGGGCGCGCCAAAACTGTTGATGCTGGACGAGCCGAGTCTTGGGTCTGGCCCCGATCATCGTCGCCGATATCTTCCGCACCATCGGCGAATTGCGCTCAGCGGCGTGTCGGTGCTGCTGGTCGAGCAGAACGCGCAAGCCGCGCTGCAAATCGCCGACCGCGCCTATGTGATGGAGCTCGGCGAATTCATCCTGAACGGACCGGCGAGCGACATCGCCGCCAACCAGCGCGTCGCCGCGAGCTATCTCGGCTTTACCCACGAAGGCGAAAGCGCGGTTTGAGAGCGTAGGACTGGGTTGAGCAAAGCGGAACCCATCACCTCGTCGGAAGCCATTGATGGGTTTCGCTCGCGTTCAACCCATCCCACCACTCTTCATCACCCCCTCACTTCACCAGCACGTACTTTCCATCCTTTACCGTCAGGATGATGCGCGAGCGGTCGTCGAGGCCGTAGCGGTCTTTTTCGGTGAAATTGTAGACGCCCTGGCTGGCGGCGATCTCGCGTTCGGTCAAGAGCGCCTGACGGATCGCCTCGCGGAATTCCGGCGTGCCAGGTTTGGCGGTCTTCAACGCCACCGGAACGACGCGCTCCAGCACCTTGAAGGCGTCGTAGGAGTGGCCGGCGAACTGGCTGCGGCTGTTGGGGCCGTATTTGGCCTCATAGGCGGTGTCCAGCGCGAGACCCGGCTTCTTGGTCTGCGCGCTCGTCGGGCTGATCCTCGGGATCCATCACCGGGCCCGACGCCATGATCACGCCTTCGGCCGCTTTCCCCGCGATGCGGATGAAATCCATGCTGGCAGCGCCATGGGTCTGGTAGATCAGCCCCTTATAGCCGCGATCGCGCAGCTCGGTCTGCGGCAATGCCGGCCGCGGTGCCGGAAGCGCCGACCAGGATCGCATCAGGATTGGCGGCGACCAGTTTCAGCACCTGCCCGGTCACCGACGTATCCGGGCCGCGCAAAGCGTTCTTCATCGACCAGCGTCATGTCCATCGGCACGCCCTGGATCTTGAAGTCGTTGAACCAGAGATCGCCGTAGGAATCGGAGTAACCGATATAGCCGACGGTCTTGATGTTATGCGCCTTCATGTGCGCGTACAGCACCTTGCCCATGATCGGCACCGGCTGCGGCATCGTCACCGACCACTTTGCGCGCTCCGGCGTGATCGGGAACGGAGCCAAGCCGATATGGGGAATGCCAGCCTCATTGGCGACGTTCGACACCGCAATGGTCGGCGGCGTGGTCGACGAGCCCATGATGATGTCGGCCTTGGACTTCGTGACAAAACGCCGCGCATTGGTGGTGGCGTTGGTCGGATCGCCGCCGTCGTCAAGCACGATCACCTTCAGCGGTACGCCGGCAATTTCCTTGGTCACGAAATCAAGCGCGTTGCGTTCGGGAATGCCGAGCGCCGCCGCGGGTCCCGTCGTCGTGATCGAGATGCCGATTGTGATCTCATTGGTCTGCGCCATCGCCGGCGATCCCGGCATGGCGAGCGCTGCCGCGATCGCCGCAGCCGACAGAAAAGCCTTCTTCATTGTTTCCTCCCTTGGTGATGCCTGTTCGTTCGATCAAATTCGGCCGATTGTTCAGCCCCTTCTTTAGGCGATGCGGGTGCCGAAGTCAGCCCCGCATGAACTTTGCGATGATCTCCTCCGGCATCGGCGCCGATTTCAGCCTCGAAGGGTCATCGGGATGATGACCGACCAGCACGCGGGTTTCGAACGCCTCGATCGCCAGTGCATCGCCCTTGAACACCCTGTGGGTGACCTCGAAGCTCGATCGCTTGAAACTTTCGATCCGGCTTTCGATCGTGATCCAGTCGCCATGGGTCGAGGCGATATAGAATTTCGCCCGCGTGTCGACCATGGGAATGCCGACCAGCCCGTATTTCTTGATGATGTCCTGCTTGGAGAAGCCGGCGGCCTCGAACAGGATCGAGGTCGAATTGTCGAACATCGCGAAATAGCGCGGGTAATAGACGATGTTGGCGGGGTCGCAGTCACCCCACTGGATCTGCACGTCGCGCCGGTTGACGACGAACATGCGTATCGGCCCTACTTCGGCGCCATGCGCAGCGACGCAGTCGAGCCGCACCACCTCGCCGTTCAGGTAGGGATTGTCGATCATGTGCAGCGCCAACGAAGCGAACTCGTCGGCATGGCCGAGCCGGCGCGGGAACGGGATCGCGGCGGCAAGCGAGTCCTGCGCCTCCTGCGGCAGATTGGCGAGCAGCGGGGTCAGGAACAGCCCGGGCGCGATGGTGAGCACGCGAATGCCGAACTGCGCCAGTTCGCGCGCGATCGGCAACGTCATCCCGACGATGCCGCCCTTCGAAGCCGAATAGGCGGCCTGCCCGATCTGGCCGTCATAGGCCGCGACCGAAGCGGTATTGATGACGACGCCGCGCTCACCGTTCGCGAGCGGCTCCAGCTTCGACATATCAGCGGTCGCGAGCCGCAGCATGTTGAACGAGCCGATCAGATTGATCTTGATCACCTTTTCGAAATCGGCAAGCGGCATTCGGCCCGTCGCGGCCGACCACGCGCTTGGCGACGCCGATGCCGGCGCAATTGACCAGCACCCGCGCCGGGCCGTGGGCCTTGGACGCAGCGGCGACGGCCGCCTCGGCAGAGGCGGCGTCGGACACGTCGCAGGCAACCGCAACGCCGCCGATCTCCGCGGCGACGCTCTCGGCGAGCTTCTGCGTTGAGGTCGCACACCGCGACCTTGGCGCCGAGCGCGGCCAGTTTACGCGCGGTGGCAGCGCCTAGTCCCGATGCCCCGCCGGTGACGATCGCGGCCTGATCCTTCATCTGCATGACTTTCTCCTTTTCAGTTCTTCGTTTTGAGCATGATCTTGTCGGAAAACCGGGACCCACTTTTCCGGATCATGCTTAGCCCAGCGCTATCACGCGGGACGATGGCGTTGGCGAATAAAGCTCCTCGATCAGCTGGCTGCGATGCTCCAGCACCGCCCGTTGATTGATCGAACCCTTGTCGGTGACTTCGCCCCGATCGATCGACAGCGGCGTATCGATCAGGATGGCGCGGGCGATCCGCGTCGACGAGCCGGTGACGCTCGCGAGCAACTTTTGCAAACCGCTCACGAAAAGCGTCGCGGACCAGGGGATCGGCGGCAGCAGCGTTGAGATCATCGGGCGGAAGCGCCGGATTGATCAGGCGGCAGCCATCGAGATCGAGGATCACCAATGCCGATATCTCGTCGCGGTTGATCCCCGCGATCACGACATCGCGCACCAGCGGCGCGCAGGCCGCGATAAAGCGCGCGCGCAACGGACCGACGCTGACCCAGGTGCCGCTCGCGAGCTTGAAATCCTCCGCAATGCGGCCGTCGAAATCGAAGCCAGCGTGGAAATCGTTCGGATCGGCCGGTTTGAGCGCATCGCCGAATTTATAAAAGCCTTCCTCGTCGAATGCCTTCGCCGTCAATTCCGGCTGGCGCCAGTAGCCCGGCGTGACGTTCGGCCCCCTGGCGCGAACTTCCAGCTTGCCGTTATCAGGCACCAGCTTGGCGTCATTGCCCGGAACCGGCAGCCCGACATGGCCGGAGCGGCTGGTGGAAGGATTAACCGACATGAAGAACGGCGCGGTCTCGGTGGCGCCCAGCCCAGTGAGCATCGGCACACGCGCGCCGGTCTCCTTGACCGCTAGCTCGTCGAGGCTGTTCCAGACGTAAGGCGACAGCGCCGCGCCGGAGAAGAACATCGCGTGCAGCCGCGCGAAGAATTTCTGGCGCAGACGAGCATCATCGCGCAGATAGGGCAGCAGCGATTCGTAACCCTTGGGTACGTTGAAATAGACCGTCGGCGAAATCTCGCGCAGGTTTCGCACGGTCTCCTCGATGCCGCCCGGCATCGGCTTGCCCTGGTCGAGATACATCGAACCGCCATTATAGAGCGTCAGCCCGATATTGTGGTTGCCGCCAAAGGTGTGATTCCACGGCAGCCAGTCGACGATGACCGGCGGCTCGTCCTTCAGGAACGCCATGGTCTCGCGCAGCATCACCTGATTGGCGCAGATCATCGCGCTGCGTGTTGATGACCGCCTTGGGATTGCCGGTCGAGCCTGAGGTCAGCAGGAATTTTGCAATCGTGTCGGGACCGATCGCCTCATGCGCGGCGTCGAGGCCCGGATAAATCGGCGTCGCCAGGAGATCGGCGAGCTTGGTCACGTCGCGACCGGACAAGGCGCCGCGGGAGGCGGCGATTTCGGTTCCGAGCGAAACGTTGGCTTCGAGCGCGTCGGCGAATTTGCCGGCGTCGTCGACGAACACGAGACCCGGCGTCAGCAGCTTCATCAGGTAAGCCAGCTTGCCGTAGTCTTTCGAAACCAGCGAATAAGCCGGCGACACCGGGCAGAACGGAATGCCCGCATAGAGCGCGCCGAACGCGACCAACGCATGATCGATCGAATTGCCGGAGAGGATGACGACCGGCCTTTCGGCCGAAAGCCCGCGCGCTCAGCAGGGCGGATGCGATATGGCGGCTTGCGGTCAATAATTGCGCGTAGCTGATCTGCCGCCAGCCGCTCGGCTCGCGCTCCGCCATGAAGACGCGATCCGGCATCGCGCCGGCCCAATGATGCAGGCGGTCGGTGAGACGTTTCGGATATTCGCCTAGCGGCTTTTTCGGGCGGAGATAAATCGTGCCGTCATCGCGGCGCTCGATCGTAACCGCGGGGTCGCTGAACGAGATCGGGCGCAGCGGCGCGTCGCTGTGCGCGGTCGGGACCGACATGTTGGGTTTTGCGCTCATGTCTTCGGCTTCACCTTTGCGGTCTTATGCTCAAGAAATTCGCGAATGCGGCGTTTTGCCTCTTTGTCGCTCTGCGCCACGGTTGCCATCAGGGATTCCATCAAGAGGCCGGTTTGCGGATTGGCTTCCGCGATCATCGGCAACGCCTGCAGCACCGCAAAATTGGTCAGCGGCGCGTTGGACGCGATGCGTTCGGCCAGTTCCATCGCCTTCGGCAGGGCGCCGCCGTCTTCGGTGAGATATTGCGCAAAGCCGTAGGACGCGCCTTCGGTCGCCGAATAGACCCTGCCCGTCAGCATCATATCGGTCATGCGCGCCACGCCAATCAACCGCGGCAGCCGCACCGATCCGCCGCCGCCGACGAAAATGCCGCGCTGGCCCTCGGGCAGCGCGAAATAGGCGGACGGCTCGGCGACACGGATATGCGCGGCGCAGGCGAGCTCGAGCCCGCCGCCGATCACCGCGCCCTTCAGCGCGGCGATCACCGGCACGCGGCAATATTGAACACGGTCGAACACCCGGTGCCACATCTGCGAGTGCCGCAAGCCTTCGGTCGCATCGTGCTCGGTCAGTTCGGACAGATCGAGGCCGGAGGAGAAGTGGTCGCCGATGCCGTGGATGACAACGGCGCCGATGCCTTCCGGCAGATGGGTGAAGCAGTCGCCGATCGCGTGGATGATGCCGTCATTGAGCGCGTTGCGTTTGGCCGGGCGGTTGAGGCCGACGGAAAGCACCGCCCCTCGCCGCTCGATCGTGAGCAGCGCGGATTCGGGCAGCGGTGGCGGCGTTTCCCATGGGCTTTTTATGTCCTGTCCAGAATAGTTATGTTTTATAACGATTTGGGGGGAGTCAATCTCTTACCCTCCCCTGGAGCTCCAGCGGAGGGTTCAAAGCACCTGATGCACGTCGATCTCGACGCGGTCGGGATGCCTGGCGCCGACGCCGATGAACACGTGCTGCATCAGCCAGCGATATTTATCGCTGCCGGTTTCGAATTTCGGCATCGAGCGGAAATAGATTAGCGCGGGATCGACGGTCTCGCCTTTGGCGATCCGATCCAACAGCTCCTTCGGCCCGAAGCGGATGCCGGTATTCTCGATGTAGACGATCGCGCCGTCGTCCAGCTCAAAAGCGTATTTCGCTTCGAGCTCGGTAAAGCCGTTCGGGCGAATGGTCTGGAAATCCGCACCCACCGGAAAGATCGTGCCCTTGATGCCTGACCCGAAAACTTCGCCGCCGAGAATCGGAATGATCCGCCTGACACCATGGCCGAGATCGCCGGCGACGATCGCCGCGCCGACCTTGATGGCGAGGCTGAAGACATATCTGGTTTGAAGCTCGCTCGGCATGGAAGGCCTTTCTTTCGACGCGTTTTCTTCACGCGAACCGGTACCCACTTCGCTCGAAAACGCTTTAGTGAGCCATCATGCGCTGCGGCAGCCAGGTCGCGAGCAGCGGGAACGCGATCAGGATCACGAGGCGCACCAGATCGGTCGCGACGAACGGGATCACGCCCTTGAAGATGGTGGCGAACGAGACGTCCTTGACCACGCTCTTGATGACGAAGACGTTCATGCCAACCGGCGGATGAATCAGCCCGAGTTCCACCGTCATCACGATGATGACGCCGAACCAGATCGGATCAAATCCGAGATGGGTGACCACCGGAAAGATGATCGGCACGGTCAGGATGATCATGGCCATGGCGTCCATCAGGCAACCGAGCACCAGATACATCACCATGATCACCGCCAAAACGCCGTAGCTGCCCAGGCCGAGCCCGGTCAGAAACTCCGTCACCTTTTGCGGGGTCTGCGTCACCGTGAGGAAATAGCCAAAAATCAGCGCGCCGATCAGCACCGTGAAGACCGCGGCCGCGGTGCGCGTCGCCTGCAAGAGCGAGGTGAGGATCTTTTCCCTGTCGAGGCGTCCAGTGGCAACCCCGATCAGAAATGCGCCGGTCGCGCCGACGCCGCCGGCTTCGGTCGGCGTGAAGCGCGGCAGATAAGGCAAACCATAGAGCCCGCCGATGACAAACACGAACAGCAGCACCGGCGCCCAGATGTCCTTCAGGCCTACGAACCGCTCGCGCCACGTCGTATAGGTGCCTTTGGGGAGAAAACCCGGCCGGAAATAGCCGATCAGCGCGATCGTGATCATGTACATGGTCATCGCCAACAGGCCCGGAATGATGCCGGCGATGAAGAGTTTTCCGATGTCCTGTTCGGTGATGATGCCGTAGACCGCAAGCACCGTCGACGGCGGCAGCATCGCGCCCAAGGTGCCGCCGGCCGCGATCACGCCGGTGGCAAAGGATTGCGGATAGCCGAAGCGACGCATTTCCGGATAGGCCACCGCGGAAAACGTCGCCGCGGTCGCAACCGACGAGCCGCAGATCGCGGCAAACCCGCCGCAGGCCGCAACCGTTGCGATGCCGAGGCCGCCGCGCAGATGTCCGACAAAGCCGTTGGCGGCGCGGAACAATTCGCGACTCATGCCGGAATTAGCAGACGAAGGTTCCCATCAAAAGGAACATCGGAATCACGCCGAAGGTGTAGTCGGTCACCGTGCGCATCGAGGTCTGGCCGACCAGTTTGAGCGCCGGCGTGCCGCCGACCAGATAAGAGAAGCCGGAGACGCCGACGAGGCCCATCGCCATGCCGACCGGCACGCGTAAGAGCATCAGCACGAACAGCGCGACGAACCCCAGGACAGCGACGGCGTCGGTGCCCATGGCTACTCCGTCGCCTGGATCTTGGGGTCGTGCATCTCTTCGGGATGGAAGATCAGGCGGTAGGTGCGGATGGCGATCAACAGCACCGCGGAGATGTCGCCGATCCAGGCGACGGCGAAGAACGGCCAGGCCGGCATGTGCAGGTCGAAGGTGAGGACATTGTCGTTATAGGTGCCACGTACCTTGTCGAACAGCGTATAGGTCTGCACGGTCACCACGAACAGCAGCACCAGGGTTGCGAACACGTCGATCAGGCGCTGGTATTTCGGACCGACATTGGCCCACACCAGATCGACCGTGATGTGGGTACCGCGATAGCTGGTGGCGGCGATGCCCCAGAAGATCAGGATGCCGAGCAACATGCGCCCGATGTCGAAGGAATCGGGGATCGAATAATTCAGGGTGTTGCGCAACAGGACGGAAAGGAAAATATCGGCGGCGACGATGCCGACGATCCCTGCCGCGATCCATTCGATCGTGTCGATGAAACGGTCCATCCAGGCGCGCTTCATGTCCGCCTCTCGGCCTCTCAAAGGTAGCAGGGAAAAACGGCGACGAGACTATCCCGCCGCCGCTCGATCCGGGAGTGCAGTTCTCACTGCGTCAAGGCGTTGTACTTGGCGAGCGTCGCTTTCAAATCAGCCATGGCGGCATCCGGGTCGACGCCGGTCTTCCGGACATTGTCGGCCCAGGTCTTGAACAGCGGCTCGGAGGCTTTTCGCCACAGCGCCAGCTGGTCCGGCGTCAACTTGTAGACCTCGTGACCTTCCTCAGCCCTCACCTTGTCGACACCGGCGTCCTCGAACTTGCCCCAGGGCTCGCCGACACGGCCGGCGGCTTCCGTGTTGCAGTTGTCGTCGATTGCCTTCTTCTGCATGTCGGACATCTGGTTGTACTTGTCCTTGTTCATGACAAAGACAAAGGTCGTGACATAAAGCGGCGCATCCATGTGATACTTGGTCACCTTGTCGACACCGAACAGCACCAGCGATCCCCACGGGAAAGTGACGCCGTCGGCGACGCCGCGCTCGATGATGTCGCGCACTTCCGGCGCCGACGACTGCACATTGGTGCCGCCGAGCAGCGTCACGAAATTCGCCATGGTGGCATGGGCGGGACGGATCTTCATGCCCTTGACGTCGTCGGGCACCACGATCTTCTTGGTGCGGGTGTGGAACGACGACGGTGAATGGATGAAGGCGAGGCAGTATTTGACGTCCTTCATCTCGGTCGCGGCATATTTCCGGTACCAGGCGTCGAGCGCTTCCGAGCCGCCCTTGGCATCCGACATCAGGAACGGCAGTTCGCCGGCGCCGATGATGGGAAAACGGCCGGGCTGATAGCCGGGATTGACGTAAGTGACGTCGGCGATGCCGTCGCGCGCCATGTCGTAATGGTCGAACGCCTTGCCGAGCTGCTGCGCGGGGAAGACCTTTGACTTGATGGTGCCGCCTGAAGCCTTCTCGACCGCGGCGCCCCAGTCTTCCAGCGCCTTTTGCAACGGGTGCGACGCCGGCACCCAGTGCGAAATTTTCAGCTCGAAGGTTTTTTCCTGGGCGAATGCGGGTGTTGCGCTCAACGCGAGCGCCAACGCCAATAGCGTCTTCCTCATCGACATCGTCTCCCTCGTGGCATTAGGCTTCGATGGCCCTTTGCAGATATTGTTATATGATATAATTATCATTGCAAGTCGGCGACCGACCGCGGCTCAGGTTGAAGCCTATAACACCCAAGGGAGCAAGAGTTGCGAACGAAAGTAGCAATCATTGGCGCAGGTCCGGCGGGATTGTTGCTGGGGCAACTACTTCGCAGCTACGGCATCGACAATATCATCCTGGAGCGGCAGACCCCGGAATATGTGCTCGGCCGGATCCGCGCCGGCCTTCTGGAGGAAGGTACCGTGGCACTGCTCGACGAGGTCGGCGCCGGCGAGCGCGCACACCGCGAGGGGCTGGTGCACGACGGCATCGAACTCGCCTTTGGCGGCAGCCGTCATCGCATCGACATGAAAGCCGCGACCGGCAAGACGGTGATGATCTATGGCCAGACCGAGGTGACGCTCGACCTGATGAATGCACGCGAGGCGGCCGGCCTCACGACGGTCTACGAAGCGGCCGACGTCAAGCCGCTCGATTTCGATACCGATCAGCCGCGCGTCAGCTATCTCAAGGACGGCGCGACCCACGAAATCGCCTGCGACTTCATCGCCGGCTGCGACGGCTTTCACGGCGTCAGCCGCGCCAGCGTAAAGCCATCGATGATCCAGACGTTCGAGCGGGTCTATCCGTTCGGCTGGCTCGGGATTTTGTCGGAGACGCCGCCAGTCTCCCATGAATTGATCTACTCGAACCATGCGCGCGGATTTGCGCTCTGCACTATGCGCTCGACCCACCGCAGCCGCTACTACGTGCAGTGTCCGCTCGACGATCACGTCGACCAATGGCCGGACGACCGTTTCTGGGACGAGCTGAAGCGACGGCTGGACCAGAAGGCGGTCGATCATCTCGTCACCGGCCCCTCGATCGAAAAGAGCATTGCGCCGCTCCGCAGCTTCGTCGCCGAGCCGATGCGGTTCGGGCGGATGTTCTTGGCCGGCGACGCCGCGCATATCGTGCCGCCGACCGGCGCCAAGGGCTTAAATCTCGCCGCCAGCGACGCGCACTATCTGTCGCAGGCGCTGCGCGAATATTACGACGAGAAATCTTCGGCCGGGATCGACGCCTATTCCGAAAAAGCGCTGGCGCGGGTCTGGAAAGCGGTGCGGTTTTCCTGGTGGATGACCTCGATGCTGCACAAATTCCCCGACACCGAAGGCTTTGGCACGCGCATTCAGCTGGCTGAACTCGATTATGTCGTCAGCTCCAAGGCGGCGATGACGGCGCTCTCGGAGAATTACGTCGGACTGCCGTTTTAGGATCGCGGATGTCCATCCGTCATCTCCGCGCAACGGCTTCGCCGTTGCCGCTGGAGGTGCGAGCCTTGCGGTGCACTTGCATCGCTGGGCGAACCTCGAAGGAGGAGCGGGCCCCGTCTGTGGCCGTCGTCCTTCGAGACGGCCGCGTTGCGGCCTCCTCAGGATGACGGGGATAGTTCGAGTCCGCTCAGAAGGGTCAGATGCGATACTCAGGCTTTATCTCGCGCAAGTTCGTTTAAAACTTTGTATGCGGTGCATTTCACCGCCGGATCGCGTTTGATGGCGGCAATGATTTCATCAAGCGAGCCGCACATGACCGCCGAAAATATCCCCGAGGGTTTTGAGCCTCACTTCCGCAAGAGCCCGTTCACCGATCCCTGGGAGCCGCTTTATTCCAAGCGGACCGACAAGGCGGTTTTCATGGGGCTGCGATTGGCAAAACCGCACACCAACGCCCGTGGGCTGATTCACGGCGGGCTGATCGCCTCGCTCGCCGACAACGCGATGGGCTATAGCTGCGCGCTTCGGATGGATAATGCGTTCTCGCTGGTGACGATCTCGCTTGCGGTCGATTTCACGGGCTCTGCGCAATTAGGACAATGGCTCGCGGTCGAACCGGAGGTGATCAGGACCGGCAGCACCATCTGCTTCGCGCAGAGCTTCATCAAGGCCGACGACGCCGTGATCGCGCGCGCCAACGGAACGTTCCGCGTGGTGCCGAAGCAGGCCTAGCCAAAATGCCACCGGCTGGTCTCGATCACGAGATCGATGAAGGTGCGCACCTTGGCTGATAACAGCCGCGAGGTCGGATAGACGATGTGGATCGGCAACGCCGGCCGCTGGAATTTCGCCAGCACGATTTTAAGCCGGCCGCCCTTGATCGCATCGGCCGCCTGGTAGGCCATCACATCGGCAAGCCCGCCACCCTGCTCGGCATATTGGATCGCAGCGTCGGCGCTGTTGGTGATGAAGCGCGGCGTCGTGGTCATGCGAAGCTCGCGGCCATCTTTGGCAAAGCGCCACTCCGGCGTGACGCCGAACTGGATGGTGTCGTGTGAGGCGATCGCCTCCGGCGTCTTCGGCTCGCCGCGCGCCTTCAGATAGGCCTGCGAGGCGACCACGATCCGCGGCATCTCGCCGACAAGGCGCGCAACAAGCGAGGAATCCGGCAGATGGCCGATCCTGACCGCGAGATCGACGCCGTCCTCGACGAGGTTGACCATGCGGTCGGACAGCCGCAATTCGCCTGACACCTCGCGATAGCGCTTCAGATAGGCCGACACGATCGGTGAGACATGGAGACGGCCGAACCCGACCGGCGCCGAGACCACCAGGCGTCCGCTCGGCCGCGTCTGTTCCCCCTCGGCCGCGCCTTCGGCCTCCTCGACATCGGCGAGGATGCGTCTAGCGCGCTCCAGATAACGCGTGCCGGCATCGGTCAGCGTCACGGACCGCGTGGTCCGCTGCAAAAGCCGCGCGCCGAGACGCTGTTCCAGCGCCGCGATCAGCCGCGTCACTCCCGAGGGCGACAGGCCGAGCTTGCGCGCCGCGGGCGCGAATCCCTTGTTGTCGGCGACGGTGAGGAAGGCCTGCATGGCGTCGATACGGTCCATGGCATTATTGCATATGCTGCAATTATGAAGTGTCAATTCAATAGATTGCTTAAATTCCGGGAAAGTCCATTTAGGGGGCGGGAAGCGGGAGTTTTAGCCCCGGCTTCAGGAGATGTTTCGATGTCAGACACCCACACCTATTCCAGCGACGTGGCCTTTACGCCCGCCGTGAAATCGATCCAGACCCGAAAAGGCTCGCGCGAGGCCTATGCCCGCGTCGAGCAGCATGGCGGCTGGCGCACCGAGATCGACGATAACCTCGCAGGCTTTTTGGCGGAGACCAACAGTTTCTATCTCGCCACCGCCTCAGCCGACGGCCAGCCCTATATCCAACATCGCGGCGGGCCGAAGGGTTTTGTCAAGATCCTGGACAAGAACACGATCGCGTTCGCCGACTACAGCGGCAACCGGCAGTACATCAGCCAGGGCAACCTCTCGGAGAATGTGAAAGCGCATATCTTCGTGATGGATTATGCGCATCGCCGCCGCGTCAAGATCTGGGGCGAGGCGCGGGTCGTGGATGACGATCCGGCGCTGACAAAGTCGCTGATGCCGCAGGGCTACAAGGCGCGGCCCGAGCAGGTCATCCTGTTCAAGATCACGGCCTGGGATACCAACTGCCCGCAGCACATCCCGCAGAAATTCGATGCGGCTGATGTCGCCGCGGCACTTGCCTCGCGCGATGCGCGGATCGCCGAGCTTGAGGCGGAGCTGGCGGCGTTCAAGGGCCAGCCCGCGCCTGCACATTAAACGTCAGGCGGCTGCGGCCTCACGCAGCGGGGCCCACGCAAAATCCGGATAATATTGGCCCATCATGCGGTCGACATAGGCCGTGAGATTCTGGAATTGTTCGGTGCGTTCGCGCAGATTCGAATCGAAGAACGGCGTCAGGATGCCGGCGAGCGCACCGAAGGCGGTGGCATCGGCGCCGCACGGTTTGTCGCCGAACAGATAGGGCCGGCCGGCAAGCTGTACCGACAGTGCAAACAGCGAGCGACAGGCGAGATCGATGTCGCCATCCGGGGAGTGGCGGCCGAGACCGCTCAACAGATAATTCTCGGCCACCCGGAATTGCGCGTCTTCGCGGAGCTTTTCGCGCAGATGCGCCGGCGCGCCGTCGAAGAAATGCGTCGGCCCTTTGGCAAAATTGTCGGGATCGACCCAGCGCACGCCGACCAGCGCCCAATAGACGTGGTGCTCGATCATCCGCTCGAACGCCCAGGCCTGCGCGCGCTCCCGCAGATCGAGCCCGGCGTCGAAATCGAAGCTATATTTGGCCTCGATATGGGCCCGGATGAAGGTAGAGTCGGCGATGCTGTCGGCGTCGTCGACGATGTAGGGAAGTTGCCCCTTGGGCGAGGCCGGCGGCATCGCCCGCTCCTTGCGGTACTCAAGGCTCGCCATCTTCAATTGGACTTCGGTCTTGGTCACGAACGGGCTGATTTCGGGCAGGCCGAATCCGGCGCCAAAGCCGTAGAGGGTGATCATGCGAGGCTCCAAATCTCTCGGAACAGGGGGCGAGCGTGGCTGCCCCCTGCTGCCACCGTGGTGTCAGCAGCCGCCACAAAACGGGCGCCCTTCAGCGCCTGGCTGATGATTTTTTGCGCCCAGGCGGCTAGCTGCTTCTGGATGAAGGAATCGAGCGCGGCGAGCGCGTCCAGACCCAGGGCTACGACGACCCAGCGGAGATCGGTGGACTGGCAATGGATGGCAGCGGCGCGCTCCAGCGCCCAGCTCTGGAGGCGCCAGAGCGGTCCAAGACCGCCATGGACGCCGAATTCGCGAGAAAACATCATGGACAAATCCCCTTCAGTTGAAGTGTTGTCCCGTTATAAGAAGTCCCTGCTGCCAACATGCTGTCAGCATCGGCAAGGGCGGCCCTCGAAAAAGAGAGTTCCATGAGACGTGCCGACCGGCTGTTTCAGATTATTCAGGTGCTCAGGCGCACCCGCAAACCGCTGACCGCGGATGCGATCGCGGCCGAGCTGGAAACCTCGAAACGGACGATCTATCGCGACATTGCGACCCTGATCGGACAGCGGGTGCCGATCCGCGGCGAGGCCGGCATGGGCTACATCCTGGAAAAGGGCTTCGACCTGCCGCCTTTGATGCTGACACCCGACGAAATCGAGGCGGCCGTGCTCGGCGCGCAGTGGGTCGCCGGACACGCCGATGCGACGCTGGCGCGCGCTGCCGACGACCTGATCGCCAAGATCGCCGACACGGTGCCGGAGCGCCTGCGGCCGTTCGTGCTGGAGCCCGCAAGCCGCGCCCGCCCCGGCTGGGCCCGGGAGCCCGACCGCATCGACATGGTGCGGACGCGGTCGCAGATCCACGAAGGCAAGAAGATCACGCTGCATTACCGCGACGAGCAGGGCCGCGACAGCGAGCGCACGGTCTGGCCGATTGCGGTCGGCTATCTCGAAGCGGTCCGGTTGCTCGCGGCCTGGTGCGAGTTGCGCAAGGATTTTCGCAGCTTTCGCACCGACCGCGTCGTCAACGCCGATTACCTCGACGAAAGGTACCCCGAGCGGCGCGACATCCTCAGGGCGAAATGGCGGCAGAGCCTGGTCTGGGAACGGCCCAGGGACAACTAATCAAGGACACCTGACTATGGCAAACGGCGCACCAGCCATCGCGGCCGAAAACCCGTGCCAGGCGTGCGGGGCTTGCTGCGCCTATTCGTCGAACTGGCCGCGCTTCACCACCGAGGACAATGCGGCGCTCGACCTCATTCCAGGCGATCTGGTCAATGAAAGATTGTCGGGCATGCGCTGCGAGGGCGACCGTTGTTCAGCGCTACGGGGCAAGGTGGGCGTTGCCACCTCATGTGGGATTTACGCGATACGGCCGGAAGTCTGCCGGACCTGCATGCCCGGCGATGCCGAATGCGCGATGGCGCGGAAAAAGCACGGCCTGCCGGCGCTCGCCTGACTCTTGGCTGTCGTCCCCGCGAAGGCGGGGACCCATACGCCGCGGCACCTCAGTGAGGCACTGAAGTAGACGCCTTCTAACCCAATTAGCTTTGGTGGTTATGGGTCCCTGCCTTCGCGGGGACGACCAGAGGAGAAGCTGCGAGCTACGCCGTCACGGCCTCGGTCACTTCGTCGTCGTCGAGGTCTTCGATCGGCGCAAGGGTGGAGAGCGGCTTGGTCGAGAGCGTGATCGGCTTGCGGTTGCCGTAAGACAACGGCGCCGAGCGGACCGCGGGTTCGCGCGACAGCGCGTATAGGGTAGAGCCGACGCGGCCGCCCAACTGGATCAGGTCGCGTTCGTTGCAGGAGGCTGCGATCGCGAGCGCAAGCGAATAGAGGTGGCTTCGGCGATAGCAGAACAGCGCCAGCATCGCCCGGACATCCGAAGAAACACTCTCGACCAACCGAGGCAGGCCTTGCTCGCTGGCGCGATACATCTCGCCAAGCAGTTCATCGCGGACCGGGCAAAAATCATTTTCGTATGCGTCGCGGCTTGAAAACATTGCAGTTCCCCCAGGTATTGGAAGATGCAATGCAATTATCTAACGAAGGGTTAACCACCGAGGCCGGTAATGATACGGAGGGCTTGCGCCACGCCCGCGAATCGGAACGGCCATTACGCGCAGGGAAGAGGCTCAGAGCGAATGGGCCTTCATCCACGCAGCGATTGCCCGGCCGATGGCCGCGCCGGAGTCCTCCTGGATGAAATGCGAGCCCGGAACGGTCACCTCGGTCTGGTTCTTGAAACTCCGGCAGAATTCCCTCACGGCGCCGATCAGGATCGCGCCCGGCTCGGCATTGACGAACAGCTTTGGGACTTCGTTCTCGGTCATCCACTGCGCATAGTCGGATGCGATCTGCACCACGTCGGCAGGTTCGCCCGCGATCGGGATCTGACGCGGCCAGGTCAGGGTCGGCCAGCGATCTTCTCGTCTGGAAAAGGGTTTTCGGTATTCCGCCATCTCGGCCTCGGAGAGCTTGCGCAGCACCGAGCCCGGCAACACCCGTTCGACGAACATGTTGCGGTCGAGGATCATGTTCTCGCCCTTGTCGGAGCGAAAGCCCTGAAAAATCGGCGTCGCCGCCGCGCTCCATTCCTCCCAGCCGGCGACCGGGCGCACGATCGCTTCCATATAGGCGATGCCGCGCACGCGATCGCGGTGGTGGTTGGCCCAGTCAAAACCCAGCGCCGAACCCCAATCGTGGATCACGAATGTGATGGGCTCCCTGGGGCCGATCACCGCATCGATGAAGCCGGCGAGATATTGCCGGTGGGTGGTGAAACGATAGGTGTCGGGACCGGGGTTGGGCAGCTTGGCGGAGGAGCCCATGCCGATCAGGTCGGGCGCAATCAGCCGGCCGTGCCCTTCCAGTTCGCCGATGACGTCGCGCCAGAGATAGGACGAGGTCGGATTGCCGTGCAGGAACAGCACCGGCGCGCCGGTGCCGCGTTCGTGGTAAGCCATGCGAGAGCCCAGCACATCGACGGACTTTTTTGTCAGCGGTTGTTCTGTCATTGGTCTTCCGGCCTCCACCATCAAACCCAACATGGCGCGCGACCGCGCCGAGTGCAAATCAATGTCTCTTGCTTTCGTCATCTCCGACCTGCGCCGGCGCCCGGAATTCTTTGACACCGTCGCGATGCGGATCTGGCGGGCATGGTGGGAGGCGGAAGGCGTTTCGCTCGACTACATTTCCACCCGCCTCCGCGAGAACATGAGCGACACGCCGATCCCATTGGCGCTGGTCGCCCATGACCGCGAAGCGTTTCTCGGCACCGCCTCGGTGATCGCCTCCGACCTCGCCGAGCGTCCGCAGTTGACGCCATGGGTCGCGGCGGTGTGGGTCGAGGAAAAGGCGCGAGGCCATGGCATCGGCGCAGCCCTGGTCAAGCGCGCCGCGCAGGATTGTTTCGCGCTCGAGTTCGCCCGCGCCTATCTCTGCGCGCGGCCGCGAATGTTCGGCTTTTACCAAAGGCTCGGCTGGAGGCTGCTGGAGCGGCGGGTCGGGCGAGAGGGTCTCGACGTATTTTTCCGGGAAGCAAACACGAGCGGCAGCGCGCCTCAATCATGATCCGATTCGGCTTGTTCGGACCTGATGACAGCCCATTCAAAATCCGTGAGTTCATACCGCATGATTCAAGGCTCCGGTTGGACACTTGAATCACGTCCAAACCGATGCCTTCAACCGGCAAAACCGGACAACCGGCATTTCCGAGATTACCCCCTAACCAGACATGCCGCGGACATGCCAGAATTGACGCGAATGACCCACATGTATGGTCCGGCCGTGCGTTGCAAGAAGATTTCGTCGAACTGGCGGTAGCGGTCTTGCATCAATGTATCCGGTCTCTGATTGGAGCGTGTTTTGCTCCGGACCATCATGGATATCAGCGCGCGTGCGTTCTCATTAGCGGACAGGCCTCGATCGGGCCATTTGGGTCACCAGTGTTCGCACGCGCTCGGAAGACCGATCCTCCATCTTGTCTTATCCTCTCGCAGACCTCGGCTGGAAGCTGTTGATAGGGTTACGTCATCGCTTGCTCCTCATATCGCGCAGTTCCTTTGTTCGAGCCAAGGGCCGTTCCTTCGTCCCGGCCCGCAGAGCGTCGATCGCGTCGCGCGCAGGGGCGGTCAAGGCCGGCCGTCGCGCTTGGCTTGCGGCTGGCTCCGGCGTTGCCAGGCTGCGCCTTGACCGCGCCGAGCACGGCGCGAGGATCAAGCGGGTCGGACGCCTGCATCGTCGGTCCTCGTCAGCTCGAAGGCGCGTCCTTTAGCCAGCACCGCCCAGGCGATGCGGGCAAGTTTGTTGGCGAGCGCGATCGCGAGCACGTTGTGGTGCAACCGCCTCTTGGCGGCTTCGATCCAGGATTTGAGCCCGTAACGTTCCCAGTTCTTTATCCTGACCAGCACAACCCATGCCGCCTGCACGAACAGAACGCGCAGGTAGCGATTGCCGCGCCTGGAGATTTTGCCGAGGATCGTGCGGTCTCCCGTCGAGATCTGCTTGGGCACCAGTCCGAGCCAGGCGCCGAAGTCGCGGCCTTTGGAGAATACGTCTCCAGTGCCGATCGCGGCCACCATGGCGCTCGAAATGATCGGCCCGATGCCGGGCACCGTCATCAGGCGCGAACATGCCTGATCTTGACGGGCCAGTGCTTCGATCTCGCCGGATAGGCCATCGATGCGCTGATCCAGCCGGCGCCAGTCGCCTGCCAACTCCTCGATGACACGCAACATGCGAGGCGACAGGGCATCGGTGCGCGTCGCAAGGATGGTGGGCAGTTCCGTGCGCAGGAAGCCGATACCCTGGCGCACGGCGATCCCGCGTTCCAGCATGAAGGCGCGAATCTGGTTGATGATGCCGGTGCGTTGCGACACCAGCCGCTCGCGCACCCGATGCAGCGCCTGCAGATCCAGTTGCTCCGCGGTCTTGGTCGCCACGAACTTCATCGTCGGGCGCTGCACGGCTTCGGCAATCGCTTCGGCATCATTGAAGTCGTTCTTCTGTCCCTTGCTATAGGGGCGGACATATTTGGCCGGCATCAACCTGGCATCGTGACCAAGCGATGCGAGTTTGCGGCTCAGGTGATGTGCGCCGACGCAGGCTTCCATGCCGATCAGGCAAGGCGGTATATTGGCGAGCCGCGCTTCCACTTGGCCACGCGACCACTTTTGCCGCAGCACGATGGCGCCGCGCGCATCGTGGCCCACGACGTGGAACGAGTTCTTGCCGATATCGATGCCGATCACGGCGATCGCGGTATTGGGTGTCTGAGACATGGCGTGCTCCTTGTCTTTGGCGCCCCTTGCCAGCTTCGCTTGCTGGCGGGGCAGGAGCACGGCCGGACCATCCCATTATCTGACTTTGGCCAATCGCGCGGGATACGACGCGCTCCGACATGGTGAGATTGTGGTTTTCGAACCTGACCTCAGTGCACTGGTGAGAAGAAACGGCAAAGCCCGTGGTCGTCTCCGCAATATCCATTGTCCGGAAGAGATGTTCCGCGCCACGGCCGGTAATTACGGTATCGGGATCAGCAAAAAATAGTGTATATTCAATCACTTAATTCGCCTTTAGAGCGAGGATATTGAAAAGACTTACCAGAAGTAGGGAGCTTCATTTTTTAGCGAGAGATCGCAATGATTTTTTTCACAAGAGTAGCCATCGTTCTTTTGGCTTTTTTTGCGCTCGTCGATCCAACCATCGCTCAATCCCGTCGGCCCTTGAGAGATGCAAGGCCGCCCGTTGCGCCCCAAGAGTCGCAGATCAGAGATCGGCTCAACGCCGGCACCATCGGTCTGGCCGCTGGGCTCCTGGAAGGAGCACCTATTCATTTTGCGACGGAAATCGCCCGGGTCGTCAACGAGGGCGGTGACATGCAGGTGCTTCCGATCGTCACCCGTGGCCCCACCGAGAACGTCAATGATCTGCTTTATCTAAAGGGGGTTGATATCGCGATCATCAACAGTGACTCCCTGGAGGAGTACAAGTCGCAGGTCCCGCAAATCCAGCAGCGCATTGCCTACATCTTAAGTCTGTTCCCTTCGGAACTGCACATCTTCGTTCGACCCGAGATCAAAACACTGGCGGATCTGGCCGGCAAAAAAGTCAACTTCAATACCCAAGGCACTGCCGCCGCCTATTCCGGCCCCCTGATCTTCAGTCGCCTCGGGATCGATGTTGACAAGATGTTCATCCCGCATCCCGTCGCGTTGGAGAAGATGCGACACGGCGATGAGATCGCCGCCGTCGTCTTTATCACCTCAAAGCCGGTCGATGCCTTCGTGAAGGGAAAATGGGAAGAAGGGTTCAAATTCCTTCCGGTCGAGTTTGGTCCCAAATTCCAGGACTACTACATTTCCTCCTATCTCGACGCCGCGGATTACCCCAACCTCATTGCCAAGGACCAGCGGATCGCCACCATTGCGGTTCCCACCATCCTGGCTTCGTACAAGTGGCGCCAGGACTCGCCGCGTTATCGTCGGGTCGCGCGATTTGTCGAGCTACTGTTCGGCCGGATCGACAAGCTGCGATCAGCGGGATTCGACCCAAAATGGAAGGACGTGAACCTCAGTACCCAAGTCCCCGGGCTGGAACGCGTTCCGGCCGTGCAAGAATGGCTCGATCGATCCGCTCCGAAAAGCCAGAGCGCGCGTCCATGAGGTGGGTCCGGCTCCTCGGTAGCGTGTTCATTCTTGGGGGCGGTATCGTTTCTGCTCGATCCGCAAATGAGACTGCTGACGCGCTGGAGTCGTGCTTCCGGGCGGCGCGCATCGCTGACACGATCTGCTCCAAGCTGCCAAACGATCCAGCGCTGCGACTGGATTGCTTTCAGAAAACGCGCTCCGCTCAGCTCGAGTGCCTGGAGCACGTGCTGTCCGAAACGCCGGCCGAACCGACGCCAAAAACTCCCTCCGAGGCCACTCGGTCGGAACCTGCCAGTGCGCCACCCGCGACGCCAAAAACTCCGTCCGAGGCCCCGCGGCCGGAACCACCTGCCAGTGCCGCACTACCGGAAGGTTCTTCAGAACGGGTCTCGCCACCCGGCCAAGCCGGTACATTGGAAACGCCTGCTGAAGTTCCTTCGGCTGAAAAATCCAATAGCCCGCCGAGAGCGATTGTCGGAACCAACCCGCGAGAGCCGCCAAGTTCCACGGAGGCGCCGACCGGAGCGATCCGACCGGGCATCTCCCCCAAGACGGCCGATGTTCCGGCACGGCCAACCGGCACGAATTGGCTTATCAGTGAAACGACATCGCCGGTCGATTACAGCCCGCTCGTGACAGGGTTGATGCATTCAACGTCAAAGGTAAAGGATGCGCCCAACGCTCTTGTGGTTCGCTGTGTTGGAGAGCGCACCGAGCTCCTGGTTCGCACCGACGGAATCTGGACTGCGACGCGCGGCCATGAACTTCGTGTTGATTATCAGGTCAATGACCAGCCCGCGGTTGGGCTGCAGTGGGTCTTGTCCTCGGATGGAAAGACCGCGACCTACAAGGACGATCCAGTCTCCTTTCTCCAGTCACTGCCGGACGCTGCACGTCTGAAGATCAACGTGGCCGACCGAGCGAGTTCCTCCCACGAAGCGACGTTCCAGACCGAGGGATGGGACGTCGTCCGTAACAAAATCGCCACCGCATGCAAATGGGCGCGGACAACCGACAAAACATCGTCCGGCAGACGATAAGGCAGGAATGGTCTGACGACCTTCCCTACTTCCTAAAAACCCTTGTTACGGTTTGAGGTACGTCCAGCCCTTCTCTTGCAGTTCCGTCAAGTGAACGACACCTGCCGGAACGATGACGGCTTCGGAGACAAGGGTGATCGGCTTGCCTTCTTTTTTCTCCATGTTCTCCTTGGTGTTGTTGCACGCGGAGAACTGAACCGTGCTGGGGAAGGCATAATCCTTTAATTGCTTGATACGGTCCTTCACCGGCGAAGTATCGTCGCGCAGCATGTGCAGACCCGGGCCGTAGGTGACCAGATCCACTTTTATGTCTAAATGTTTGGCGCGATAATAGTCGATCAGATTGGTCGCATTATTAAGCGCGAGATTCATCACCGCCGGATCATTCTGATCGACTTGAATGAGGACGCGATGCGGCTTTGGGGCTGGTATGGCAGCCAAGGCCTTCAAAGATTTGGTCTTTGCGGCTGAAGTTTTCTTCGACGGATGAGTTGTCTGCTCGTTGGCCGCAAAAGCGATGGAAGTAAGGGATAGCGACGCGAAAACCACGAGGACTACCCAACGAAACCATGTGCGCATGATGTATTCCTTAAAAATGAGAAATCTGCGTGCGGCCGACTGGAACGAGAATAGACCAGGCTCAACCGCGGTTTATCTAGCGGCAATAAAATGTGCTCTTCTAAGAGGCATTAAATGCGATGGCGATCAGCTTGCCAACCGAAAAAGAGCCGTTTGTCATGCCTTTCCGCGTTGATGTCGATTGTATCGAACCCATTTCGGTATAGACGCGCCTCAATTTTCGAACGCGGCTTTTTGGTCCTCGCGCCAATCGCACGCGGCCCGCCGCGCTTGCAGTCACACCATAGGCATGGCTTCGCTCGGCATCCCTTCGCCTTCTATTCTTCGCACGAGCGCATAGAGCATGTCTGCAATTGGGCACCTCTCGGACGTACCGACAGCATTCAGCGATGTCCGCATTCCGGGACAAAGCGAAAAACATCTGCTCATGCTGAACTTTTTCGTTTTTGACCCAACTGAGACATGAAGCTTGATCGTGAGGCAATTCGCCATTTCGTTCCTCGCTGGCCGAATTTCAATATGCTAGGCTTTAGCGGCTGCGCGCGGCGAGCTTTCATGGATGACGGATATGAGACGGCGCGAGTTCATTACTGTTCTCGGCGGCATGGCGGTCGCGTGGCCGGTCGTGACGCGCGCCCAGCAGCCGGTGAAGAAGATCGGCTTCCTGAGTATCTCTTCGCCAGGCCCACACGCTCCTTTTGTGGCCGCGTTCAACGAGGGCCTTAAAGAAGCTGGCTTTGTCGAAGGCCAAAATTTGGCAATCGAATACTCCTGGGCGGAGGGCAGGTTTGATCGACTTCCTGCATTGGCCGCAGACCTTGTCCACGACAAGGTCGATGTCATCGCTGCAATGAGCGGCGATGTTTCGATCCGAGCGGCGATCAGAGCAAGCTCTACCATCCCTGTCGTTTTTATTACTGGTAGCGATCCGGTTCAGACCGGTTTGGTCGCCAGCCTTGGCCGACCGGGCGGCAATGTTACCGGCTTCAGCATGATCGCTACTGAACTGATGGCAAAGCGCTTTGAGTTGCTCTCCGAACTAGTTCCCCAAATAAGGACAATCGCCCTACTTGTAAATCCGAAATACCATAGCGCTACCGAGGGCACGATCCCACTCGTGCAACAAGCGGCAAGTGCGAAGGGAGTACGGCTCCATATCTTGAATGCTACCGACGACGACGAATTTGAACCCGCCTTCGCCTCTCTCGCTCGCCTCAAGGCCGACGCCCTCATTGTTGGGACGGACCCCTTCTTCACCAGCCGTCGCGAGCGGATCGTGGCCTTGGCATCGCGTTACTCCGTTCCTGCAATCTACGAATGGCAAGAATTTGCTACGGCGGGAGGTCTTATCAGTTACGGGGCGAGCCTCACGTCCCTGTATCGTGAGGCTGGCGTCTACGTCGGGAGGGTTCTCAAAGGAACAAAACCAGCTGATCTGCCGATCCAACAACCGACTAATTTCGAGCTTGTCATCAATCTCAAGGCCGCCAAGGCACTTGGCCTCACTGTGCCACCGACCTTGCTCACAGCCGCCGACAAGGTCATCGAGTAAAGACTGCCGACTTCCGCTAATGGGCACTTTTCGGACATCACGCGTCGTCCAACTTGAGTCCGGAATGGGCACCAAAGCGCACGTCCGCCGACCACTCTGAATTTGGGTTCACGCTCTAGTTCGCCGCCATGAAGATCGACAAACCAAAACCGGTGAGATGGTGCAGCGCCTGGTCGATGCCGATCAGCCACCAGAACCATTGATGCTCCATGGTCACGTTGAAGGTCGAGACGCAAAGGCCCTTGGCGCGATCGATGGTGATGTGGATTGCGAAATCGATAAAGGCGACGAACCAGAACCGCGGCGCGAAGATCAGGATAGACAGCAGCGCAACCGCAAGGTGTATCAGGCAATGCACCAGGAGCGGCAGCGCCCAGCCCTTCCTCTGGTCCTTGCCCTGCGCCATCCAGGCATTCTGCAAGAGGAAGTCTGCGATGACGTGCTTGACCGTCAAAAGCAGCATCCAGCCCACCAGCAGGCCAACCGGAACCGATGACGACATGGGTGGGAACGACAAAGCTGACGCCCTCGCTGGCTCGGACCTGGAACGCACGAAAACAACGAGGCGTTCAGCGCAACTTCCATTAAACAGGGCCAATTCGGCCCGGCATGACCCTTTTATGGCATCTCCCGCGCCGGATTGCACCTGTGGGGAACCGGAAAAAGGTAAGGTGTGGCCGAACGGCGATAGCGGCGCGCCCGCGGTTTCGGCCGGTAAGGTTACCACGGCCTGCGGTTTGCAATCCGCTTGGCTGCGGATATCATGCCCACGCGCGAAAAATTATTGTTCTTTTTTAGGTATTTACGATCCGGTCGACCGAACCGTGAAGCCGCTGCCGGGACAAACTGTCTCGACACTGGGTGGGAGCCATGAGCGCTGAAGTCCCAACCACGTCGGTGGAGCAGCCTCTCCCTCGCTCGCAGGTTGTCAAGATCAACCGCCGGCAGGTGCTGCTGTTTGCGCTGGCAACCCTGATCCTGACGGGTGCAACGGTCTGGGGCGGCCGCATCCTGTTGAAGAATTCCGAGACGCTGACGTTCGCAGTCGGCGAGGCCAACAGCGATGAGGCGCAGTTCGCCGCCAAGCTCGCGACCGTGCTGAAAAATAATTCGTCGCGGCTGCGCCTGAAGATCGCGTTCAATGCCGACAATGTCAGGGCGCTGTCGCAGTTCGACCGCAAGGAAGCCGATCTTGCGATCTTGCGCACCGACGCAAAGGTGCCACCGCGCGCCCGGGCGCTCGCGATCCTGGAGCACGATGTGCTGCTCCTGATCGGCCCCGGCAACAAAAAGATCAAATCGCTTGCCGATCTGAAAAAGACAAAGAAGATCGCGGTGATCGGCGATGGCGACAATAACGTCGCCTTCGTCCGCAACGTCCTCGGACATGAGCGACGGCACCGAGGCCGCTTCGCGGGTGCAGTTGGCGCCAGGCGGATCGACGCTGGACAAATTGTTGGGATCGGGCGGCTTCGGCGCCGTGATCGCGATCGTGCACACCTCCAAGATCATGAAGGACAAGAGCTACGAGCAATATGCCAAGCGCGGCGGCTTTACGTTGAATGCGATCGACGAGGCAAAGGCGCTGGAGCGAAAGATCCCCGGCATTTCCGAGGAAACGCTGTCGACCGGCATGCTGTCCTCTTCGCCCGAGATCCCCGACGACGATCTCGACACGATCGGCCTGCAATGGCTGCTGGTGGCGCAATCCCGGATGTCGACGACGACATCCGGCGACCTCGCCCGCATCATCTACGAGAACAAGTCGGGACTGGCGCTGGACGATGGCTTCGCCTCCAGGATCGAGCCCGCTGCCACCGATAAGGACGCCTTCATCGTCGCCCACCAGGGCGCTGCCGAATATATCAACGACGAGACCAAGTCGTTCATGGACCGCTACAGCGACATGCTGTATCTCGGCGCCGCGGCGCTCAGCGTGATCGGTTCGATCTTCGCGACGATCTACACCAAGATTACCCGGATCGCGCCGGAGAAGGCGAGCGAACTCGCCACCGCCATCCTCGACATCGGCGAGCGGATCGAACATGCCGGTTCGCTGGATGCGCTCGAGGCGCTGCAGGACGAGCTCGAAGGCATCCTTCGCGGCGCGGTGATAGGCCTGCGCGACGGCACCATCAGTAGCGACGGGCTCGATACGTTCAGGCTCGGCTACGAATTCGTCCGCGACGAGATCGGCATGCGCCGCGACTATTTGAAGCGGCACGCCGGCCATGAAGACAAGATGGTGGTCGTGAAATCAGCGCAAAGCGCCTAAGCCGTTTTTCCTAACGACAAGGTCGTCGATCGTCCTTGACGATTTTCTGATTGAGGTGTTTCATCGCTTGGTCCTTTGCCCCCTTCAACGAGCGGCGGAGCCAAAAATGGTTCCCGCTTTTTCCGCCTGTCACGAGTTAACGACGGACTTTGCGGAGCCCACCCCAGCATCGCCGCCTGATGAATGGCAAGAGATGCGAACAGCGCGCTGCGGCAATGCGATGCAACACCACCACGCGCGCGAGACGCTGGTTTTGTGCGGTGATCGAGCTTCAAACCGAGGAGGAACACGAGGGGGAAACATGATCGAGGGTAAATTCGACTCGCGCACCCTGGCAAACATGAATGTCGCGCTCGACCGTGTTTGCGAGAAGGCCGCACATGGTGAGGATTACGCGGTCCGCAAACGCGTCGCCAAGCAGATCATCCGATGCGCCAACGGCGGCAAGACGACGCTCAGCGATTTGACCGCCGCCGGTCAGCGCGCGCTGATCAGGGTCGCGGCCGCGCCGAACGCGCCGAACTAGAGCATGATCCGGAAAAGTGGGAACCGGCTTTCCCTCGCGACAAACGCGGCACGCGTTTGCGCAGAGATCATGCTCAAACAAAGAGGTAAATCATCCCGCCGTGGCATCGGCGCCAGCGCCCAGCGCTGGTGCGCGGATTTGCGCGATCACGCGCTTGAGCGCGGCCTGTCGCGGATCGGGCATGGCGGCGGCGCGCGCTTCCGCCACCGCGCCGGCGAGGTCTGCTAGCGGCAAATTGCCATCGAAGGTCGGTTTCGCCAGACCATTGATGATCGCATGCCAGTCGGCGAGCCCCTGACGGTAGCGATCGCCGTAACCGTCGACCATGGTCGCGGTCTGAACGATCGCGGAAGTTGCCTTCGGCTGCTTCGCCAGACTGCGCGCGATCATGTGCAGCCAGCGTTCGACCCAGGCGCGTTCCTCGCCATAGCGGATCGAAAACAACCGCCAGCGGCGCAGCCACGCCTCGACCTTCAACCGCCGAATGCCCCATTGGCTCACGGTGCTGAAAGGGATCGAGACCGGCTTGTGCGCCCACCCTAGCCTGTTGAGCACCTCGAGCACGGGTTCGGCGGCCACCGCCGGAAGCGCATCGACCAGTTCATCGAACCGCAATTTCCTGATGTCGGTGGATCGAAGGTGACCGTCGCTGTCCCTGAACTCGGCGAGCTTTAGTTGCGCGATCCGGATGGCATCCTCATAGGCCATGCGGTTCGCCATCAGCCGCGCGATCTCGCAGAAGGTTGCGGCATCGACGTCCTGACGGCCGACGAAGCGCTGCAACCGCTCGACATAGAGTTTCGCGTAGGCGGAGCCCTGGTAGTCCATCAACAGATGAATGCCGTCGCTGACGATGGGCGAGGCGCCGTCGGGCAGGCCGTCGGGAAGGAATGGCGGCGAATGGTCCTGCTCGTCGAGGAAATCGGCGAACAGATAACGGAGCGAAGACAACAGGCCGTCGTCCGACACTGCAATGCCCCCGGTCATCACGCGAGCGTCGGTGCAGCGCCGGGCACCGCCGCCGTCTGCTGCGCGAGCCGCTGCTCCAGCGTGCCGATATTCTGAAACAGCCGCGCGCTGGCAAGGCGCAAAAAATAGAAGCCGAAGGCGGGATTCTGCACATACAGTTCCTCGACCTTGGTGTAACTGACGCTGAGAATGAGACCAGGTTCGACGCATTCCAGCGTCTGGGTTCGCATGTTCGACGGCGACAACATGCCGAGTTCGCCCACGATGGCGCCGACCGGCAATTCGATGCCAGATTCCACGAGCTTGAACCGGCCGCTGACGATGTAGAGCATGTCCTCGGCCTTCTCATCCTTGTAGAAAAGCACTTCGCCGGCTTCGCATCTGCGCTCGGTCATGAAAGGCTTCAACCACTCCATCGACAGATCGCTGTTGACGGACTTTCTGACATCGCGCACGAGCTGCAGCATCTGGTGCAGCCGATACGAATTGAGCGCCAGCACGACCGACTGCACCAGGATGACCAGGACGTTGTGGCTCGGAATCGCGGTCGTGATCAGAACGAGGTTGGTGAGGATGCCGAAGACCCGTAACGGGATCATCGTCCGCATCGTGGTGGTGGCGACCACAAAGATCGACGCAAACAGGGTGCCTGCGGTACCTGCGTGCTCTGCGAGATGTGAAGTATCCATCGGGCCAACCAAATCTTAAAGGAAAGAGCGGGCGCGCCGGTCAACTCCAGCGCGGCCGCCATCATAATGTTCGCGGGGCTTCGATATACGCGCAAAAGGCCGCGTTTCGTTAAGGATTCGGGCTGTTCCGGCCAAATTGCCTCAAATACGGCGCCTTCACGCAGTGATTGGCGCGACGCAGCGAAAGGCTTCGTTGCAGGACAAAAAAAGAGGGTGAATGCCGATAACGCTGTTTTCCGTCCGTCGTTGACGGCCTCCCCTCAGTAGGGGCACTTTGTGCGACGCGGCCAAGCTGTGCCGCATCTGTTTCTCGTTGAGCCTTAAGGCCGCTTTTTTCGAATGTCCAAGCCGCGCACGTTTCCAGCTCTGACGCTATTCATGGTGGCGACGGCCGGCCGCAACATGACCAAGGCGGCCTATGTCGCCGTCCTGACCGGCGTCGTCATGATGGTGCTGCTGACGGTGAATCCCGCCTACGAGGCGGCGCATCACTGGGTCGACGCGGTGCTGTGGACGTGTCTGGCGTTCTTCTTGTTCGAATGGGTGGTCCGGCTTCAATACGCCTTTCACGCGCGTCGCGGCTGGAGTTACGCGCTGTCCGGCCGCGGCCTGCTCGATGCCGTCTCCGCGATCGCGATACCGATCGCTCTGGTGCTTGGTGCCGATCCCAAATCAGCCTGGCTGCTCGGCATATTCTGGATGTTCAAGGTGGTCCCGGGGATTCCGGGACTGCGCCAGTTGCGCCGGGTGCTGGTCCTGGAATCAGGGCCGCTGTTGAGCGTGCTGGTGATTTTCCTGATGGTGCTGTTCCTGGCGGCTGTGACGATGTATTTTCTGGAACGCGACGTCCAGCCAAACAATTTTGACAGCGTGCCGGCGGCCCTGTGGTGGGCGGTCGTCACCTTGACGACCGTGGGATATGGCGACGTGGTGCCGATCACGCCGCTCGGCCGCCTGGTCGCTGCATTGGTGATGATCTGCGGCCTCGGCGTGTTCGGGCTGTGGACTGGAATTCTCGCCACCGGATTTGCCGCCGAAACCCGGCGCGACAATTTCCTAAAAACCTGGGATTCGGTGAGCAAGGTGCCGTTCTTCGCAGCGCTCGGCCCGGCCGCGATCGCCGACGTGACGCACATGCTGCGCACCATGGACCTGCCGGCGCGCACTATGATCATCCGCAAGGGGCAGCAGGGCGACTGCATGTACTTCATCGCCGCCGGCGAGGTCGAGGTCGATCTGCCCGGCAAGAAGGTCAAGCTTGGCGACGGCGCGTTCTTTGGCGAGATGGCGCTGCTTGGCAACAATACGCGCTCCGCCAATATCATGACCACGCGGGTGTCGCGGCTTTTGGTGCTCGATCTCGTCGATTTCCGCCTGTTAATGGCGCGCCATCCCGATCTCGCAGAGACCATCGATGCCGAAGCCAAGCGGCGCGCGCTGGAGAACAGATGATGCAAGTCCAATCCGCAACGGTCGATGCGGCAACGCCGCCGGTGCTCGAACTCTCTGGCGCGCGCGCCACCATCCGCCTCAACCGGCCGAAACATCTGAACCGGCTGCAGGCGGAAGACCTCGGAATATTGCTCGGTCTGTTCGACCGCATCGAGGCCGATCCCGCGATCCGGGTGTTGGTCGTGACCGGCACCGGGAGAGCTTTCAGCGCCGGCTATGATCTGAACTCGGTTGCCGAGCGCGCCGTCAGCGCCGATGAAGAGAAGAGCGCCGGCTCGGCGTTTGAAGCGGTCGTCAACCGGCTCGAGGATCTTCGCGTGCCGACGATCTGCCGGCTCAATGGCGGGGTCTATGGCGGCTCGACCGATCTGGCGCTGGCCTGCGATTTCCGGATCGGCGTCGACACCTGCGAGATGTTCATGCCGGCGGCGCGGCTGGGCTTACATTATTACAAGAGCGGCATCGCCCGCTACGTTTCGCGGCTCGGCGCCGACAACGCCAAGAAACTGTTCCTGACCGCCGAGAAGATCGGCGCGCCCGAAATGCTGCGGATCGGCTATCTCACCGCCATGGTGCCGGCCGAGTCGCTCGACGAGGAGGTCGACCGGCTGGCGACGTTGCTTGGCGGCAACGCGCCGGTGGCGATGGCCGGCATGAAGCGCACCATCAACGAGATCGCGCGCGGCAAGCTCGACGAGGCAGCCGCCGATCAGCGCGCCCGCGACAGCATGCGCGGCGCCGAGATCAAGGAAGGCGTAAGCGCCTTCGCCGAGAAACGTCCGCCGAAGTTTTAGCCGTCCACAAACGTCACGGTATCAGCGACGCCGGCGCGCGAAGTGCGGTAGCTGTTGACCTTGTGGGCATGGTCGGCATAGCCGAACGAAATGCCGCAGACCACGCGGCGATCGCTGGCCAAGTTGAAATGGCGGCGGATCAGCGCCGAATGGCGCGCGAGCGCTGCCTGCGGAATGGTGCCGAGCCCCAACGCCTGGGCCGCCAGCATGAAATTACTGACATAGGCGCCGCAATCGATTGCGCCGTACACCCCGAGCGGCTCGTCGGTGTGGATAATAGCGACATGCGGCGCGCCGAAGAAATTGTAATTCTCCAGCGCCTGTTTGGCGTAGGCGGCCTTGTCGCCTCTGATAATGCCGAGCGTGTTGTAGAGCTGAAAGCCGCTCTCGCGGCGGCGTTCCAGATAGACCCCGAGATATTCGCGCGGCGGCGGGAAATCATGGCCGTCGGGCGCGCCGGACGCCGCCTCCGCATAGATCAGCTTGCGGAAAGCTTCCTTGGCCTCGCCGCTTGCGATCAGGACCTGCCACGGCTGGCTGTTGCACCATGATGCGGTGCGCTGCGCTATGCTCAAGACATGCTCGATGGTTTCGCGCGGGATCTCCCGCGGCAGGAACGCGCGCACCGAATAGCGCTCGTTCAGAAGCTCTTCGAGCACCCCGATGCGGTCTTCCGTCGTGTACTTCGGCGCTTTTGCCGCGTCGTCCATGATCAGCGTCCTTTGGTCGGGATCTTGTTGAACGGCACGTCCTTGTCGACGCGGATGTCGCCGGGCAACCCCAGCACGCGCTCGGCAATGATGTTGCGCAGGATTTCGTCGGTGCCGCCGGCAATCCGCATCGACGGCGAAGACAGCAACATCTGCTGGAACTGGCCGCGCGCCTCTTCTTCGGCGTCACCAGTGAATACCCCGGCCGCGCCTTCAAGATCCATCGCATAGGTCGCGATGTCCTGCAGCATCGAGCCCGCGACCAACTTGCCGATCGAGTTTTCCGGTCCCGGGCGCTCGCCTTTCGAAAGCGCCGAGATCGCGCGGTAGCTGGTATATTTCAGGCCGCTCGCCTTCACCGCCCAGCTTGCGAGTTTCGAACGGGTGGCGCGGTCGTCGATCGCAAGGCCATCTTCCGTCATCAGGTTCGAGCAGAACTCGAACATCTCGGGAAAGCCGGTCGCAAGCCGCGCGCCGATCGACATCCGCTCGTTCATCAGCGTGGTCAGCGACACGTTCCAGCCGTCGCCGACCGCGCCGAGACGCTGATGATCGGGGATCACCACGTCGGTGAAATAGACCTCGTTGAATTCCTGCATGCCGTTGGCCTGCTTGATCGGCCGCATTTCGACGCCTTTGCTCTTCATGTCGAGGAAGAACATCGTCAATCCCTTGTGCTTGGGCACGTTGGGATCGGTGCGGGTGATCAAAAGGCCGTAGTCGGAATAATGCGCGCCGGAGGTCCAGATCTTCTGGCCGTTGATGATCCAGTTGTCGCCCTGCTTTTCGGCGCGGGTGCGCAGGCCTGCGACGTCGGAGCCGCCGGCCGGCTCGGAGAACAACTGGCACCAGATCTGCTCGCCGGAGGCGAGTTTCGGCAGATAGTGCCGTTTGTGCTCCTCGGTGCCATAGGCCATCACGGTCGGCCCGCACATGCCCTCGCCGATCTGAAACGGCTGGGTCAGCTTGCCGTAGACGCCCTCTTCCTGCTGCCAGATCACGCGTCTCGATTGGGGTAGCGCCGCGGCCGCCATATTCCTTTGGCCAATGCAGGCAGGCCCAGCCGCCGTCGGCCTTCTTCTTCTGCCAGGCCTTGCCGACCTCGACGATGTCGTGCTTTTGCAGGCGGATGCGGCCGAGCGAGGATTTGGAAAGCTCCGCCTCGAGCTCCTTCGGCGCGTTGGCGTCGATCCATTTGCGGGCGGTCTCGCGGAATTCGGCTTCCTGCGGGGTGTCATCGAAATTCATAGCGGCTTCCTCTTTTTGTCATTCCGGGGCGCGCCTCCGCGCGAACCCGGAAATCTCGATCCAACACTTCTGGATTCCGGGTTCGAGGCTTCGCCTCGCCCCGAAATGACGCTTCATTACCCGCGACCCTTGGTCGGTATCTTGTTGAACGGCACGTCCTTGTCCACGCGAATATCGCCGGGCAGCCCGAGCACGCGCTCGGCGATGATGTTGCGCATGATCTCATCGGTGCCGCCTTCGACCCGGGTACCGGGCGCGCGCAGCAGCATCGCCTGGAATTTGCCGGTGGCTTCCGCATCCTCGGGCCCGCTCAGCACGCCGGCCGCGCCCTGCAGATCAAGCGCAAAGGTCGCGACGTCCTGGACCATCGATCCCGCGACCAATTTGCCGATCGAATTCTCCGGGCCCGGGCGCTCGCCCTTCGACAACGCCGAGATCGTGCGCATGCTGGTGTATTTCAGCCCGCTTGCCTTCACCGCCCAGTTCGCGAGCTTCGAGCGCACATTGCGGTCGTCGATCGCGAGGCCGTCTTCCAGCATCAAACTGCTGCAGAACTCGAACAATTCCGGAAAGCCGGTCGCGACACCGGCGCCAATCGACATCCGCTCGTTCATCAGCGTCGTCAGCGACACGTTCCAGCCGTCATTGACTTCGCCGAGCCGCTGCGAGTCGGGGATTTTCACGTCGGTGAAATAGACCTCGTTGAAATCCGATTGCCCACTCGCCTGCTTGATCGGCCGCACCTCGACGCCGTTGCTCTTCATATCCAGGAAGAACATGGTGAGCCCCTTGTGCTTGGGCACATTGGGATCGGTGCGGGTGAGCAAAATGCCGTAGTCCGAATAATGCGCGCCGGAGGTCCAGATTTTCTGGCCGTTGATGATCCAGTCGTCGCCGCGCTTCTCCGCGCGCGTGCGCAAGCCCGCGACATCGGAGCCGCCGGCGGGTTCGGAAAACAACTGGCACCAGATGTTTTCGCCGGACGCCAGCGGCGGCAGATATTTGCGCTTCTCGTCCTCGCCGGCGAACGCCATCATGGTCGGCCCGCACATGCCGTGGCCGATGATGAACATCGCGCTGAGCTTGCCGAAGGCGCCCTCTTCCTGCTGCCAGATCACGCGCTCGATCGGCGAGGCGCCGCGGCCGCCATATTCCTTCGGCCAGTGCAGGCAGGCCCAGCCCGCGTCGGCCTTCTTCTTCTGCCAGGCTTTTGCGACGTCGAGGATGTTGGCGCCGCTGAGCTGGGTGCGGCCGAGCGAGGATTTCTTCAATTCCTGCTCATATTGCTTCGGCGCGTTCGCCGCGATCCAGGCTTTTGCCTGGCTGCGAAACGCGGCTTCCTGCGGGGTATCGTCGAAGTTCATGATCTCAATCCTCGGACGCGGTTGTATCCGCCTCGTAGGATGGGTTGAGCGAAGCGAAACCCATCATGCAGCACCGATGTTGTGATGGGTTTCGCTGCGCTCTACCCATCCTACAGTCATCACGCCGCGTTCTTCTTGCGCATGCGGTCGATCAGCGCGTCTTCCCAATAGGACAGGCTGCCGAGCCCAAGCGCGGTGGCGTTGGCTCGGCGGTAATACAGGTGGCAATCGAATTCCCAGGTGAAACCCATGCCGCCGTGCACCTGGATGTTGTTCTTGGCGCAGTGCTGGAACGCCTGCGTCGCGCTGATGCGCGCGGCAGCCGCCGCCTCCGGCAGTTCCGAAGCATTGGTCGAAAGCGCCCAGGCGCCGTAATAGCAGTTCGAGCGCGCCAGCGTCGCCGAGACATACATGTCGGCGAGCATGTGTTTGACGGCCTGGAACGAGCCGATCGGCCGGCCGAACGCGATGCGATCGAGCGCATAGTCGCGGCCCATCTCCAGCGCGCGATCGGCGCCGCCGACCTGCTCGAACGCCATCAGCACCGCGGCGCGGTCGAGCACCTGCGAAATGATGCTCCAGCCCTCGTCGGCTTTGCCGAGCGGCTCGGCCTTGCAATTCTTGAAGCCGAGTTCGGCTTGGCCCCGCGACGGATCGACATTGGTCAGCGCTTTGGCTTCGACGACGCCGCTTTTCATGTCGACCAAAAACAGCGAGACATCGGTCTCGCGGCCGCTCGAGCCGGTGCGCGCCGCGACGATGGCGAAATCAGCGATCGCGCCGTCGGGCACCGGCTTCTTGACGCCGTTGAGCATTCCACCTGACGCCGGTGAGCTTGACGGCCTGCGGCGACGGATTGCCCTTGCCTTCGAACAGCGCCAGCGTGCCGATCGCTTCGCCCGCGGCGATCACCGGGAGCCATTTCTGCTTCTGCGCCTCGCTGCCGGCAATCAACAGTGCTTCGGCCGCGAGATACACCGTGGAAGAAAACGGCACCGGCGCCAGCGCGCGGCCCATTTCTTCAGCGATCACGCAGAGCTCGAGATGGCCGGCACCGGCGCCGCCGAACTCTTCCGGGATCGCGACGCCGAGAAAGCCCATCTCGGCGAGGCCCTTCCACAATTCCCTGTCATAGGGCGCCTTGCCGTCGAGCACGACGCGTACCGCTTTCGGCGAGCATTTTTCGGCGAGAAATTTTCTTGCCTCGTCGCGCAATTGCTTCTGGTCGTCGGAGAAATCGAAATTCATGGTGCGGTACTCGGTTGAGTGATTGCGGCTCTGTAGGATGGGTGGAGCGAAGCGATACCCATCGAAACCCAACGATTGGGGTTGATGGGTTTCGCTGCACTCAACCCGATCCTACGATCAGCTCAACTACCGCGGCGCCATGCGGATCGCGCCGTCGAGGCGGATGGTCTCGCCGTTGAGCATCGCATTCTCGACGATGTGCACCGCGAGGTTGCCGTATTCGGAGGCATCGCCGAGCCGCGCCGGATGCGGCACCTGCGCGCCGAGGCTCTTGCGCGCCTCCTCGTTCAGTCCCATCAGCAGCGGCGTCAGGAACAGGCCGGGCGCAATGGTGTTGACGCGGATCTTCTGGCTGGCGAGATCGCGCGCCGCCGGCAAGGTCAGGCCGACCACGCCGCCCTTGGACGCCGAATAGGCGATCTGGCCGATCTGGCCTTCATAGGCCGCCACGCTCGCGGTGTTGATGATGACGCCGCGCTCTTCGCCGATCGGCTCGGCGGTGACCAGGCGCTCGGCGAACAGCCGCAGGCACTTGAAGGTGCCGATCAGGTTGACATTGATGATCGCGCGCGAACTTGGCCAGCGGATAGACGCCGTCCTTGCCGACGATGCGCTGCGAGCCGCCGATCCCGGCGCAATTCATCAACACGCGCGCAACGCCGTGGGCGCTTTCGGCCTTGGCGATACCGGCCTTGACCTGCTCCTCGTCGGTGACGTCGGCATGAAGGGCAACGCCCTTCACCTCGGCGGCGATCTTCTCGGCATTCTCCTTGCTCTGGTCGAGCACGGCGATTTTGGCGCCCTTGGCGGCCATGGCGCGGGCGGTGGCGGCGCCTAAGCCCGAACCACCGCCGGTGATGAGAACGGCAACGTCTTTCAACTGCATGTTGAAAACCTTTCCTTGGGCGTTTCTTCTCTATTGTTTGAGCATGATCTTCTCGGAAAACCGGTAACCACTTTTCCGGATCATGCTCTAGACTTCTGGTTATCGCGATCGAACAATCATCCGGCGGCCGCTGCTCCGTTCTTGCCTGTCAGCATGCCGCCGCACATCAGCGCTTCCATGTGTCTGATATATTGCCGGCAGACTTCGTCGGTGACCGGCCCGACGCCGCTGGCGCGCGACATCGCATGCCGGCCGAAAAACAGATGATCGCAGGCGCCGATCAGGCTGGTGTAGAACAAGCACCGGATCGATGTTGCGGAATTCGCCGGCCTTGATGCCTTCCGCAAGCAGGCGGCGATGAAACCCCAACAAGCGGCGCTACAAAGAATTTCGAGACCTCGTCGGCGGCTTCCGCGCTGGTCTCGTGCAGGAGATAATGGATCAGCCGGTTCATATAGGGGAACCGGTTATAGGCCCGGATGATGCCGGCGATATGCAGCTTCAGTTTCGCGGTCGGCGCGATCGGCTGCGCCTAAGAGATATTCGAGGTTGCGACACTTCGGTCGCGGCATCCCGCGCCAAGAGCGCCAGCAACAGGCCGTCCTTGTTGCCGAAGTGATATTTCACCAGCGCTGCGTTGACGCCGGATTTCTGCGCGATGTCGCTCAAGGATATCTCGATCGAGGAACGCTCGATCATCAATTCGCTTGCCGCCACGAGCAGTTTTTCGGCGGTAGAGTTTTTGCCGGCCGGAAGCCTTGTCGGTACGCTGGTATTCAACTGCGATCCCATCACTGCCTGCCGCGAAAGCCGCGACGCAGATAAGCCGAAGAGCCGGCCCACCTCAAGAGTTAATTGATCGATTGACTAAATCCTCGGGCGTCCCTTAAATCCGCGCCCGGCATTGGAACACCAACCCATAACAATCAGGGAGAGACAGAGATGGCCGAGGCTTATATCGTCGCCACCGCACGCACCGCCGGCGGCCGCAAGGGGGGGCGCCTCTCGGGCTGGCATCCGGCGGATCTCGCCGCCGCCGTGCTCGACTGCGCTGGTCGAGCGCTCCGGCGCCGATCCCGCGCAGATCGAGGACGTGATCATGGGCTGCGTGATGCAGGCCGGCGAGCAGTCCAACAACATCGCGCGCAACGCCATCATGGCTTCGAAACTGCCGGAGAGCGTGCCCGGCACCTCGATCGACCGGCAATGCGGCTCGTCGCAGCAGGCGCTGCATTTCGCCGCGCAGGCGGTGATGTCCGGCACCATGGATGTCGTGATCGCCGCCGGCGTCGAGGCGATGACGCGGGTGCCGATGGGCCTGCCTCGCGTGCTGCCCGCAAAGAACGGCTTTGGCCATTACAAGAGCCCGAACATCGAGCAGCGCTATCCCGAACATCGTGTTCAGCCAGTTCACCGGCGCCGAGATGATGGCGGAGAAATACGGCCTCTCGCAAAGACGAACTCGACGAGTATCGCCTATCGACAGCCATCAGCGCGCGATCGCCGCGACCCAGGCCGGCCGCTTCAAGGACGAGATCATTCCGCTCGAGATCACCCGCGCCGATGGCACGACCGATACCCACACGATCGACGAAGGCATTCGTTTCGATGTCAGCCTCGACGGCATCAAGGGCGTCAAGCTGATCGCGGAGAACGGCAAGCTCACCGCCGCCAGCGCCAGCCAGATCTGCGACGGCGCCTCCGGCGTGATGGTCGTCAACGAAAAGGGCCTGAAATCGCTCGGCGTCAAGCCGATGGCGCGGATCCATCACATGACCATGATGGGCGGCGATCCCGTGATCATGCTGGATGCGCCGCTGCACGCCGACCGAGCGCGCGCTGAAGAAGGCCGGCATGTCGATCGACGACATCGACCTGTTCGAGGTCAACGAGGCCTTTGCCTCGGTGCCGACCGCGTGGCTGAAGACCACCGGCGCCGACCCCGCGAGGCTCAACGTCAATGGCGGCGCCATCGCGCTCGGCCATCCGCTCGGCGGCTCCGGCACCAAGCTGATGACGACGCTGGTCAACGCGCTCAAGCAGCGCAACAAGCGCTACGGCCTGCAGACCATGTGCGAGGGCGGCGGCATGGCCAATGTGACGATCGTGGAGCGGCTGTAGGAAGCGGCAAATAGATGGTGTCAGTCGCGTCTGCAGCCGCGCCCACGGCTATGAAGACGCCTCGCGCTCAATGTGCCGCTACGCTGCTCCACGCTCGAACTGTTGCGTCCGGGCAGCGCATGTCTTCGATTGGCCGCACGCGAGCGTGAACGACGCCGGACGATGTCCGGCCATGACGAGGAAACACAATGACCACCCTCCCCGACATCCCGCTTCCCCGCCGCCATCCGCTCGCGCTTTGTCGAGGACATCAACGGCCTGCGCATGCATGTGCTGGAGGCCGGCTTCGAGACCAGAGGCCGGCCCTGCCTGCTGCTGCTGCACGGCTTTCCCGAACTGGCCTTTAGCTGGCGCAAGGTGATGCCGGCGCTGGCGGATGCCGGCTATCACGTGATCGCGCCGGACCAGCGCGGCTATGGCCGCACCACCGGATGGGACGCCACTTACGACGGCGACCTCGCGCTCGTTCCGGCTGCTCAATCTGGTGCGCGACGCGCTGGGCTTGTTTCGGCGTTCGGCTATCGCCCGCGTCGATGCCGTGGTCGGCCATGATTTCGGCAGCTCGGTCGCGGCCTGGTGCGCGCTGGTGCGGCCCGACGTGTTTCGATCGGTCGCGCTGATGAGCGCGCCGTTCGCCGGACCGCCGCGCTCGCCGTTCGATACCGCCGACGCGCCGGCCAAACCGCCGCAGCGCGAAGATCCCGTGCATCGCGAGCTCGCGGCGCTGCCGCGTCCGCGCAAGCATTATCAATGGTACTACTCGACGCGCGAAGCCAACGCCGACATGCACCACGCGCCGCAAGGCGTGCATGATTTCCTGCGCGCCTATTATCATCACAAGAGCGCGGACTGGAAAGACAACAAGCCCTATCCGCTGCAAGTCCTGGTCCGCGGGCGAGCTGGCGAAGCTGCCGACCTATTACGTGATGGATCTCGCGAAGAACATGGCGGAGACCGTCGCCGCGGAAATGCCCGTCGGCGGCGGCCATCGCCGCGAACCATGGCTGCCCGACCGCGAACTCGCCTTCTACAGCGCCGAATATGCCCGCACCGGATTCCAGGGCGGCCTGCAATGGTATCGCTGCGGCACCTCGGGCGCGTTCACCGCCGAACTCGCAGACCTGTTCGGGCCGCAGCATCGACGTGCCCTCCTGCTTCATCTCGGGCAAGCAGGACTGGGGCACCTATCAACGCCCCGGCGTATTCGAGGCGATGCAGACACACCGCCTGCACGCGCATGATCGGCTGTCATCTGGTCGACGGCGCCGGCCATTGGGTGCAGCAGGAGCAGCCGCGAGCAGGTCAGCCGCCTGCTGCTGCAATTCCTGAAGCAGGCGACAAGTCGAATCGGCTAAGTTCATCGCCGGTTCATGATCGGCCTGACATCATGATGATCGCGTCTGCAGGAACCATCTCTCGATGGCCGCGTTGCCGGCTACCGGGCAATGCGCCCGGCAACATCGATTGGAGGAGATCAGATGGAAAAGAAGATCGCTGGACTTTTGGGAGCGGTGGCGACGCTCGGAGCATTGAATGCCGCCCAGGCAGCGCCGGCTCCAGCCCGGCCCCGACGGACATTTTGAGGGCGAATTCCTTTGCCGATCTGCTTACAGCCGATCCCGAACGCGGCTGCGCTGCTGCAGGCGATCGACGAATCGGCGCCGGCCACGTCAGCGGACGAAAATGTCCAGCTTGCCCAGTACTATCACCACCATCATCACCACCATCACCATCATCACCACGGCTTTTATCGTGGATACGATTACGGATATGGGCCCCGCGTCATCATCGTGCCGCGCTACCGCCACCATCACCATCACCACCACCATCATCACAGCTTCTATCGCCGCGACTACTGAGGTCGCGCCAAGCGATGACGAAAAACAGGACCTCGCGGTCCTGTTTTTTTGTCCGCACCACGTGTCGTCCCCGCAAAAGCGGGGACCCATAACCACAGGCGTTAGCGAAAATCGTCGAACAGCGCTTCTCATCGCGAACGCCGCGGCGTATGGGTCCCGGCGTGCGCCGGGACGACGATGATGATGAGCGCCAGTTGTCGAACAGCGTCAGTCCTGGCGGGCTTTCTCCTTCGCCGCGCGATGAAGATGCCGATAGGTGCCGTCGAACACGGTGTCGGTCGAGGAGGTCCATTCGGTCCCGGCCGACAGTGTCGGCCGGCTGGCATAGATGCGGCGCGCCTGCAGTTCGCGCTCGGCGGATTCCTCCTCGCCCATCGGCTCAAGTTCGAAGGAGGCTTCCTCGGGGATCACGATGATCTGCGCGAACGGCTCGTTCGGGCGGAAAATATGGGTGCGGCCCTCGGCCGGCGCCTTGAAGACGCAAAAGAACATCATCGGCCACCAGTTGCGGATCAGCGCCGGCACCGCGATCGGCACGGTGTCGCTGGGGTCGGTATAGAAGCGCGGGTGCGGTTCGGTCCGGATCGCCATGCCCTTCTCGACCTTGAGGTCGAGCAGGATCTGGTAGGTGTAAAAAGTGTCGCCGAAATTGCGAAACGGCGGCCACTGCACGCCGCCGTCCGGCGGCGGACCCCAATCTCCCTCCATGATCAAGCGGCCGTCCTTGGTGCTGACATGCAGCTCGTTGTCGTAGGGGTAAAACAATTCGATCCCGTATTGCGCGCCTTCCGAGAACGGAACGCAATGCCACACCTGTTCGCGCGAACCGTCGGCGCGCGGTTCGCGCTTGCCGGCCCATCCGGGAATCTCGAGCCTGGTTCGACGCGGCGCCAGCCGTGGATCGTTCAAGCGGTATTTGACCTTGTCCATGAAAGCTCCGGTTGACTAATGCCGCATTAGGAACGCGAACCGGCGCCAACCGCAACGGTTCCAAATCGCTGGATTGCAGGGGTAACGGAGAAGCGATCCGCCCTCGCCCGCACCGATTGACCCCGCTTCATCGAGCCTTTATAGCCTTAGAACTATTCTAAATTAGGACGGTTCTAATGAAGAATTTCGCCGATTTGACCGAGCGCGAAGTGCTGGCGGTTGCGATCTCCGTCGGAGGAAGAAGACAGCCGCATCTACATGACCTTCGCCGAGGACCTGGCGGAGCGTTATCCGGATATCGGCGAAAGTATTCGAGGAGATGGCCGAGGAGGAAAGCGGCCATCGCCACCGGCTGCTGGAAATGTATGAGCAGCGTTTCGGCCCGCATCTGCCGCCGATCCGCCGCGAGGACGTCAAAGGATTTCTGCGCCGCCGTCCGATCTGGCTGACCAAGAACCTGTCGCTCGACACCATCCGCAAGGAAGTCGAGACGATGGAGTTCGAAGCCGAGCGCTTCTACGTCAAGGCCGCCGAGCAGAGCCGAGGATGTCGGCGTCCGCCGGTCTGCTCGGCGATCTCGCCGAAGAGGAAAAGGGCCACGAGAAACTCGCGGCCAAGCTGACCGACCAGATCCTCAGCCCCGACGTGCGCGCGGACGAAGACAAGACCCGCCGGCGCGTCTTCGTGCTGCAATATGTGCAGCCGGGCCTCGCCGGATTGATGGACGGATCGGTGTCGACGCTGGCGCCGCTGTTCGCCGCGGCCTTCGCCACCCATCAGAACTGGCAGACCTTTCTGGTCGGACTTGCCGCCTCGATCGGCGCCGGCATCAGCATGGGCTTTGCCGAAGCGCTGTCCGACGACGGATCGCTGACCGGGCGCGGTTCGCCCTGGCTGCGCGGCGCCGCCAGCGGCGTCATGACGGCGCTCGGCGGCCTCGGCCACTCGATGCCCTATCTGGTTCCGGATTCATGGGCGAACGCGTTCTGGATCGCGACCGCGATCGCCGGCGTCGTGGTGTTCTTCGAACTGTGGGCGATCGCCTATCATTCGCGCGCGCTACATGGACACGCCGTTCCTGCAGGCGGTGTTCCAGATCGTGCTCGGCGGCGTCATCGTGCTCGCGGTCGGCATTCTGATCGGCGCGGCGTAGGCGCGGCGATATGACGCGCCGCCTCAAATGCGGATCAGGTTGCAACGTCTGCGCCTTGGCCGGCGCGGCCTTTCTGGCCGCGCTGGGACAGCCCGCGAAGGCCACCGACGAAATCCAGGTCTATAACGCCGGCATTGCCGCCGTCGGCCAATTCACCATCCAGCAACACCTCAACTATACCCCGGTCGGGCTCAAGGATCCGCCGTTTCCGGGCGGCCTTGTTTCCAACGACGCCATCAATGGCACGCCGGAATTCGCCTACGGCGTAACCGATTGGTGGGAGGTCGGGCTCTATCTGCCCTTCGCCATCCAGGACCAGCAGTTCCTCTCGAACGCCTTCAAGCTGCGCACGCTGTTCGTCTCGCCCAATGCCGATCAGCGAAATTTTTTCTATGGCGTCAACTTCGAGTTCAGCAACACCACTCCGAAATTCGCGCAGACCCGGTTTGCACTGGAGATCCGGCCCATCATCGGCATCCGCAACGCGGACTACGAATTCATCGTCAACCCGATTCTTGACGCGAGCTTCGGAAAACTCGGCGAGTTGGATTTCGCGCCCGCGGCGCGCCTCGCGCGAAGGCTCGACAAGGATTTGTTCGTCGGGCTCGAATATTACGCGGATATGGGCCCGATCGGAAATTTCCCGAAGCTAGCCGACCAGCAACACACCATATTCGCCGTGACCGATTTCAAGCTCGGCGTCATGGACGTGAACTTCGGCGTGGGTTACGGACTGACGCCAGGGTCCGACCGCCTCGTCATCAAGACGATTTTGGGATACGCATTTCCGGTGCCCGGTGGCAGTCCCAGCGAACGCCCAACTTTCGGGCCCGTCAATCCGATGTCGCACGCTGCCGCACGACCCTTCCAGCCCTGACGCGACGAGCCTGCCGCGTCACCCTCGCTTCCAGCCGCCGGTTTGCGCGGCCATTCTCCGCGGAAGATTGGACAAAATCTAATCCCGAACAGGAATAAATCAGGCATAGGTTCGATCGTTGTCAGGTCGAGAGCGAATTCTGGCCAGAGGGAAATCATGACCGATCGTTTGCAATACGGGATCACCGCCAAAATATTCCATTGGCTCGTCGTGGCACTTCTCCTGGCGCAATATCCGATCGGCTGGCTGATGCCGGACATTCATCGCGGCATGAAGCCAGGCATTGCCATGACATTCCATATGTCCATCGGACTTTTGATCCTCACGACCATCGTGCTTCGGCTGGCGTGGCGGCTCACCCATCCGGTTGAGCCGGAGAGCTCGCTTCCCCGTTGGCAGCGACTGGTCTCGGAAGCCGTGCACTGGCTGCTCTACGTGCTGGTATTGGCGACGGGTTTCACCGGCTGGCTGGTCGCGTCGTTCCGCGGCTGGTCGATGTCCTTGTTTTATCTTGCGCCGATGCCGATGCTGGCATCCGACAATGCAGCGGCGGGCAAGGCGATCGACGGCCTGCACCAGGCCATGGAATGGACACTGCTGGTGGTGATCGGCCTGCATGTGGCGGCGGCGCTGGCCCACCTGTTCGTTTTCCGCGACCGCGTCATGCAGCGTATGTGGCCGGCGCTGCAACAGCAATAGCGGTCTAGCGGCCGTCACAAGAACGGAGCATCATCTCCTGCGAGACCAGCCAAACCAGCCAAAGAAGCAGGAGAAAAAGCCTTGGCCAAATCGCAATGGAGTTTCAAGACCGCTGTCGAAGTGTCGGCGGCGCTGAAGGCAAAGAAGGTGTCCGCGGTCGAGCTCGCGGAGGACGCGATTTGGCGCATCGAGCGTCATGACGGCAAGATCAATGCGATTTGCGTGCGCGATTTCGAGCGTGGCCTTCAGGCCGCGCGCGCCGCCGACGCGGCGCTGGCGCGCGGCGAACAAAAGCCACTGCTCGGCATCCCCTTGACCGTGAAGGAATCCTACAATGTCGCGGGGCTGCCCACGACGTGGGGCTTTGTTCCGCAGAAGGATTACAGGCCCGCGGAAGACGCGCTGCCGATCTCGCGCGTCAAGGAGGCCGGCGGCGTGATCCTGGGCA
Source organism: uncultured Alphaproteobacteria bacterium (assembly GCA_963713785.1). Lineage (GTDB taxonomy): Bacteria > Pseudomonadota > Alphaproteobacteria > Rhizobiales > Xanthobacteraceae > Bradyrhizobium. The sequence goes on along the minus strand of CAVQNB010000001.1, from coordinate 26,535 downwards.
AGACCAACGTGCCGGTCGGGCTCGGCGACTGGCAGAGCTATAACGATATCTACGGCACCACCAACAATCCCTATGACCTCGGCCGCACGCCCGGCGGCTCTTCCGGCGGATCGTCGGCGGCAGTCGCTGCCGGCTACGGACCGCTGTCGCTTGGCTCCGACATCGGTGGTTCGCTGCGCGTGCCCGCCTTTCACTGCGGCGTCTATGCGCACAAGCCGACCTTTGCGCTGGCGGCCCCGCGCGGCCATTTGCCGCCGCCGCTCCCGGCGATCCCCTTCGACCGCGACATGGCGGTGATCGGCCCGCTGGCGCGCTCGGCCGTCGATCTTTCGCTGCTGCTCGACGTGATCGCAGGACCCGACCCGCTGGAGGCCGGTATCGCTTACCGCCTGGCATTGCCGCCAGCGCGTCACCATGGCTTGAAGGATTTTCGCGTGCTGGTGGTTGCAAGCGATCCGGTGTTGCCGCCGAACAAGGAAGTGCGCGACGCAATCGAGAAGCTTGCGGAAGGCCTTGCGAAGGCCGGCGTCAATGTGACACGGGCGAGCCCGCTCTTGCCGGATTTCGCGGCCTCGACGCGGCTCTATATGCGGATGCTGCTGTCGTTCCTCGGCGCCTTCATGCTGCCGGAAGTCTACGCCGGCGCGCAGGCCGGCGCCGCGCAGCTCTCGCCCGACGACAAAAGTCTCCCCGCCGAACGGCTGCGCGGCATCACCGCAAGCCATCGCAGCTGGGTGCTCGACGAAGGCGCGCGGGCGCGGCTGCGCACGCAATGGCGCGAGCTGTTCAAAACTTTCGACGCGGTGATCTGCCCGGTCATGCCGACGCCTGCCTATCCGCACGATCATTCGCCGGAGCAGGAAAAGCGCCGCATCAATATCGACGGCAAGGATTATCCTTATCCCGACCAATTGGCCTGGCCCGGCATTGCCACTCTGCCCGGCCTGCCCTCGACCGCGATCCCGCTTGGTCTCAGCAGCGAAGGATTGCCGATCGGCGTGCAGATCGTCGGCCCGTGGCTGGAGGACCGCACGCCATTGAAACTGGCGGAGCTGATCGAGCGCGAATTCGGCGGCTTTGTGCCGCCGCCGATGTTCGATGATTAAAGAATGCCTGATCCTGAGGAGCGGCGTCTTCGCCGCGTCTCGAAGGATGAGACGATAATATCGGCCTCATGGTTTGCGACGGCGCAAACGCGCCTCCTCACCGTGAGGGGTTGGAGAACGGAGGAAAACCGATGAACAAGGACATCGATGAACTGACACTGCTCAATCGCGACTACGTCGCCTCGGTGCAGAATTCGGACGTCAAACGTTTCGACGAAATTTTGGCGCAGGATTTTTATTGCACCAACCCCGACAAGACCCTTGTAGATCGCGCCGCGTTCCTCAGGCAGACGGCGATCCCCGTGAAGATCAAGAATCTTGCGGCGGAGGACGTCAAGATTTCGCGTGCTCGGCGACTTCGCCGTTATCCACGCGCGTACCAGCTACGCCACGCCCGAAGGCCAACAGGCCTTTGGCCGCTATACCGACTGCTGGGCCCGGCAGAACGGCCGCTGGCTCGCGGTGTCGGCGCATGTGGCGCGGTGACGCCGACCTACGCATCAAACATAATCACGCTGCGCACGGTCTTGCCGGCCTTCATCGCGGCAAAACCTTCGTTGATCTCGGAAAGCTTTAGCTTGGCCGAGATCCAGTCCTCGAGATGCAGCTTGCCGCGCATATAAAATTCCACCAGGCGGGGCATGTCGACGCGGAAATGGTTCGAGCCCATCGAAGAACCCTGGATCTTGCGTTCGCGCAAAAAATCAAAACCGTGCAGCTCGATCTTCTGGCCGAATGGAATCATGCCGACGATGGTCGCGGTCCCGCCGGGCGCCAGCATCGCAAACGCCTGCTCCGCGGTCTCCTTGCGGCCCAGCACCTCGAAGGAATGATGCACGCCGCCGCCCGTGAGCTCGCGCACCTGCTGCACCACGTCGCCGCTCCTGGGATCGACGATGTCGGTGGCGCCCAGCTTGGTCGCTAATTGTAGCTTGGCCGGGTTGGTATCAACCGCGATGATGCGGCCGGCGCCCGCGATCTGCGCGCCGTTGATCGCGGCCATGCCGACGCCGCCGCAGCCGATCACCACGACATTCTCGCCGGGCTTGACCTTCGCGGTATTCACCACCGCGCCATAGCCGGTGATGACGCCGCAGCCGATCAAGGCCGCGAGCTCCAGCGGCATCTCTTTTTTGATTTTGACGATGGCGTTCTCGTGCACCAGCATTTGCTCGGCGAACGAAGAGAGATTGAGGAATTGATTGAGTTTCTCCGGCCGCGACCATGACAACCGGTTCGATGCGCCGGGCGGCATCTTCACGGTGGTGTCGGTGCACAGCACCGTGCGTCCCATGGTGCAATTGTCGCAGGTGCCGCAAAACACCGACAGGCAGGTCACGACGTGATCGCCGGGCTTTACGTAATTGACGTCGGAGCCGACTTTCTCGACCACGCCGGCCGACTCATGACCGAGCACCGCCGGCAGCGGATGCGGATAGAGCCCTTCCATGAAGTGCAGGTCAGAGTGGCAAAGGCCGGCCACTGAAGTGCGGATCAGGACCTCGCGCGGGCCGGGATTGGGCAGGCTGACGTCCTCGATCACCAAGGGCTTGTTGACTTCATGCAGGACGGCGGCCTTCATCGGTGTTTCCTCAAGTTTCTGATTTCTTGAATTGAAAAGTTAGCCATGCAGCCTACGCTGCCAAAACCAATTCGCCAACCTCAGCCATGCCGACCGGACGCTCGCCAAGCAAGAGGCCAGCGATCGCGGCTTGCGTCGCATTTTCCGTGAGCTGGAACGGATCGGCCGCTGAAATCCGGTGATCGACCACCAGTCGCGACAACAGCAGCCTCCGCGCATCGCCGCGCCTCTCGTGGATACGCCCGGCTTCCCAGGCAAGCGCGACCGCACTTGCGACATGATAGAGCAGGCTGGTGGCGCGGCGCGCCTCCGCCTCGTTGTCGGTGCGGCCTGCTACCTCGCGCGCGAAACCGACGGCGCGATCGGTGAGAGCGCGCAAACGATCACGCCAAGCTTGCGGCACTTTGGCGCTGTCGCCGAGCCTTGCGTGCAGATCGGCCGCGAGCGCGCCCTCGGCGCCATGGCGGCCGATCGCGCGCTTGAGCGCATCGAGCGCGACGATGTTGCCGGTGCCCTCCCAGATCGAGCCGAGATGGGCATCGCGCAATAATCTGCTGGTCGCAAATTCCTCGATGTAGCCGATGCCGCCGCGCATCTCGAGCGCGTCGCCGCAGACTTTGCGGGCATCGCGGGTCGCGCGGAATTTCAAGGTGGGGGTCAAGATGCGCAGCAGCGCCGCGGCGTCCTGGCTGCCGGCCTCCGCGCGGTCGAGCGCGTCGGCGGTCAAGAAACTCATCGACAATGCCTGCTCGGTCGAAAGCATGATCTTCATCAATTGCCGCCGTCCGAGCGGCAGGTCGACGATGCGGCTTCCGAATACCACGCGATTTTTGGCCACCGTCATCGCGTCGTGATAGGCGCGGCGCATCAGCGCGGTCGACTTGACGCCGTTGGAGAGCCGCGACGAATTCACCATCTCGGCCATCTGCACAAAGCCGCGATCGAGTCGACCTACCGCATACGCAATCGCGCCTGCCAGCTTGATCTCGCCCGACGCCATCGAGCGGGTGCCGAGCTTGTCCTTTAGCCGAACGATCCGGTAGTGGTTTTGCGAACCGTCGTCGAGAAAACGCGGCATCAGGAACAGGCCGACGCCGCGCGTGCCCGGAGGCGCACCTTGCGGCCGCGCCAGCAGCATCACGACCTTGGCGTCCGCGTTGGAGCAGAACCATTTCTCGCCGGTGAGGCGCCAGTGGTCGCCCTCCTGCACGGCTAAAGTCGTCAGCGTGCCGACGTCGGAGCCGCCTTCCTTCTCGGTCATGAACTGGCCGCCTTGGGTCAGCTTCTCCATGTCGGTCTCGGTCAAGCCGTCGAGATATTTCGCCTTCAAGGCCTCGCTGCCGAAATTCGCCAGGAGTTTTGCACAGCCATCGGTGACATTGATCGGGCAGCCCAAGCCGAACTCGGCCTGATTGAACAGGAACGTAAAGGCGTGCTTGGCAACGACCAGATATTTATCCGGCCAGCCCAGGATGCCCTTGCGGATCGACATCGCGTGAATGCCGAATTCGCCAAACGCGGCTTTCTCCAGTTCGCGATAGGCCGGGTGATATTCGATCCATTGCACGTCGCGGCCGAAACGGTCGCGCTGGTGCAGAATTGGCACATGGCGGTCGGCAAGCCGCGCGCATTCGTCGAGATAGCCGCCGGCGAGCGCACCCAACCGGTCGAGATGCGGCTCGATGTGGTTGAAGACCGCATCGGGCAGATGGATTCGCAACAGGTCGGTCAGCGCCGGATCGGCGCCGTAGAAATTCATTCCCGACGTATCCGGCGCCAGCAATCCGCCCTGGCTGGCTCTCGCCGTCAAATCATGTCCGGATGATTGTTGCATGTTTGATCTCTTGTTCGTTCCGCCCTGTCACCCGCGATCTCTTCGACATACAGCTTTGGATGATGTAGATCATTCCAGATAAAGCAGGCGATCAAGCCGTCAACCAACAACATTGGAGGATCACCCTGTGGCCGACGGATATCGCATCATCGGCGCCGAGATGTCACCCTACTCGGTCAAGGTTCGTGCCTATTTTCGGTACAAGGCCATTCCGCATCGATGGATTTTGCGCAATGCGGCAAGCCAGGCGGAATACGAGAAACACGCCAAAATGCCGATTGTGCCGCTGGTGATCACGCCCGAGGGGACTGGCATCCAGGATTCCACGCCGATCATCGACCAGATCGAGAAGCTTTATCCGGAGCCGTCGATCCACCCCGACGATCCGGTGACGCGGTTTGTTTCCGCGTTGATCGAGGAATTCGGCGACGAGTGGGGCAACAAATGGATGTTCCACTATCGCTGGACCCGCGAGGTCGACCAGATCGCTTCGGCCGGGCGCATCGCGCGCATGCGCAGTCCCAAGGCGAGCGAGCCGGAGCATGCGGACCTTACCGGCCAGATCCGCTCCCGCATGGCCGACCGGGTCTGGTTCGTCGGCTCGAACGAAGAGACCGCGCCGCAGATCGAGGCCGGCTTTCACGACATGCTCGGTCTGCTGGATCGCCATCTTTCGACGCGACCCTATCTGTTCGGCGCGCGGCCGGCTTATGGCGATTTCGGGCTGTGGGGGCAGTTTTACGAGCTCTGGACCGACCCAACCACGGGCGCGCTGATCGAAGGCAACGCGCCGCACGCGCTCGACTGGGTACACCGCATGCTGTGGCCACGCGCGGAAGGCGCGTTCGAGGCCTGGTCAACGCTTGAGCCGACACTGGCGCCAATCCTCAAGCGGCAGGTCGGTGGAAGATTTATGCCGTGGACCTTGGCGAATGAGAAAACTCTTGCTGAAGGCAAGCCGGAATTCAGCGTCGCGCTGGGCGATGAGGTATGGACGCAGCGGCCGCAAAAATATCACGTGCGGTCGCTCGCCATGCTGCGCGCCAAATATGCAGCGGTTGAGGACAAGGCCGCGCTCGATCCTGTTTTGCAGGCAGCCGGTTGCCTTGCCGGATTGCGCGCCTAGATAGCTCTTAGGCCCCGCAAAAGGAATACGCAGATGGAAACGCCGAAATACAAGACCGCTCTCATCGTCGGCGCCGGCGAAGGCTTGAGCGCATCGCTGGCGCGGCTGTTCGCCAAACAGGGCATTCGTGTCGCGCTCGCCGCGCGCAAGATCGAAAAGCTCGGCGCACTCTGCGCGGAGACCGGCGCCCGTGCCTTTGCCTGCAACGCCACCGAGCCTGAAGATGTCGAGCGGCTGTTCGGTCTGGTCGAGCGCGAGATCGCAACACCTGATGTTGTCGTCTACAACGCCAGCGGACGGGCGCGCGGCGCTTTCGTCGAGCTGGTCGCTGCCGAAGTCGAAAATGCGATCGCGGTGAGCGCTTTCGGTGGTTTCCTGGTGGCGCAACAGGCCGCAAAACGGATGCTGCCCAACAAGCACGGCGCAATCCTGTTCACCGGGGCGTCGGCGAGCGTGAAGGGCTATTCGCAGTCGGCGCCGTTCGCGATGGGCAAATTCGCGCTGCGCGGGCTTGCGCAGAGCATGGCGCGCGAATTGTCACCGCAGGGCATTCACGTTGCGCATTTTGTCATCGATGGCGGCATCCGCAGCGCGGCCCGCACCGAGCCTGCCGACCGACCGGATTCGATGCTCGATCCCGACGCGATTGCGTTCAGCTACTGGAACGTGCTGCAACAGCCGCGCAGCGCCTGGAGCTGGGAGGTCGAGCTGCGGCCCTGGGTGGAGAAGTTTTAGGATGACGAACATCATGCAACAGTCGTAGGGTGGGCACGCTTCGCTTTGCCCACCCTACGCAATGATAAGCGGGCAAAGCAGCCCACAAGGGGAGCGACATGAGCAACGAAACCACCATCGACACCGGCACCGATGAACTCCTGTGCGTGATCCGCGACCGTGTCGCCGTCATCACGCTGAACCGGCCGCAGGCGCGAAATTCGCTGTCCGACCATCTGACGCCTGCGCTGCGCACCATGATCAGGACCTGTGGCGAGAATCCCGAGGTCGGCGCGCTCCTCATCACCGGCGCCGGCACTGCCTTCTGCTCGGGCGGCGACGTCAAAGGCATGGGCGCCCATCGCGACAAGAAGAAGCAGGACATGTCCTACGACGAGAAGGTCGCGGATTTGCAGGACCGGCAGCGCCTACTCACCGGCGCGCTGGTCTCGGTGCGCAAGCCGACGATTGCGGCGTTGCCCGGCCCCGCGGCCGGCGCAGGCCTCGCCATCGCCATGGCCTGCGACATTCGCATCGCCGCGCAATCGGCATTCATTTCGACCGGCTATCTGCGCGTCGGGCTCAGCGGCGACTATGGCATTGCCTGGCTGCTGACGCGGCTGGTCGGCACGGCGCGGGCGCGTGAACTGATGTTCACCGCGGAGAAGGTCGATGCTGACAGATGCGAGAGGATCGGCCTGTTCAACCGCGTGGTGCCCGACGACAAGCTTCAGGAGGAAGCCTTTGCGTTCGCCAAATCAATGGCCGAGGGGCCGACGCTGGCGCTCCGCTACATGAAGGACAATCTCGACGAGGCCCTGCTGTTCGATTTTGCCACCGCCCGCGACCACGAAGCCGAGCGCCTGGTCCGCCTGACGACGACGGCCGATCACCGCGAGGCGGTGCAGGCCTTCATCGAAAAGCGCAAGGCGGTGTTTACGGGGAAATAAGCTTCCGGATTGAGGGCGACCGATTCGGAAGAGTCGTCCTCACCATCTGACGCTCGTGATGTCTGTCTAAGCGCCTAAATCGTCGCGGCAAGTTTCGCTGAACGCCCGCAGCACATCGACGTCGTCCCGCTGCCTGTCTTCCGGATTACCGAAATCCCTGTTGGGGAGGTAATAAGTTTCAACGATGTGCTGCATGACCTCTTCTGCCCTTGCAATGACATTGGCGGCGGCGCACAGCCGCAACCTCCCGATAAGCGCGTATAGCCGGACAAGTTTTGATGGATCGTCGAGTTGGTGGGTAAGGGCGTCCGTAAACAACTTCGAAGCCTCTTCGATGAACTTTCCATATAGACGTTCGCGCCGAGTCATCGCCTGAGCAACGCGTCGGGCTCGATGTTGCGCGTCCTGCGTAAGCCAGGTCGTCGCGAATGAAGCTACGGCGCCAATCCCTGAGCCTGCCAGAGCGGCGAAAGCGGATATGTAAGCACTGTTCATGGGTGTCTCGGGATTAGGGCTGGTGCGGTGGCGCAGCCGACCGGCCCGGGGAAATGGACGGCGATTCCCACAGGCCGGCCGGCGCATCGCGACGCCCGGTCTGGGTGGGGGCTAGGTCCCCAAACCGGCTGCCGCATCGGGAACCCGAAAGTTCCGCGATTTATGTCGCCCAAACGCTCAATGACCATTTCGCAGCGTTCAACCGGGCTGCTGACCACATTTAGCACTAGCCAATATCTAAACTATACGGTATGGTTTATATATCGGGCTGTGACTGCCTGGCAAGGAGATTTTGATGACGAGCGGAGGAATTGAAGTTGCCGAACGCCCCGTCCGGCGGGGCGCGGGCGGCCGTCCTACCCGCGAGGAGGCCTTGCGGCGTGACGCGCGCCTGCTCGACGTCGCAACGACCCTGTTCATGGAGCGGGGTTTTGATGGCACATCCATCGACGCGGTCGCGGAGGCAGCCGGCGTCAGCAAGCCGACCGTCTACGCCCGCTACCGCGACAAGCGCGACCTGTTCGCGGCAGTCCTGCGCGGCAGGATTCGGGATTGGCTGGCCCCGCTTTCGGCGGCGGCTGAAGCCCAGGCCACCGACAGCAATCCGAAAAATATCGAGACGACCTTGCATGAGCTTAGCCGGCACATGCTTGCGCATGCGCGGATGCCGGAGTGCGCCACCTTGCAGCGAATTCTGGCGGCACAGGCCGTCCATTTTCCGGAGCTGGCAAAGCTCGCCCATGAGGATGGCTGGCTACGCGGGATCCGCGGTGTTGCCGTTCTGCTTCGCCAATTCGCCGCTCGCGGCGAGATCGTGGTGGATGACCCCGAACTCGCAGCCGACCTTTTTCTCAATCTGCTGCTCGGGCACACAACTCGCCTTGCTCTGTACGGCATCGCGATCGACCAGGAGTTTCTGGAGCGGCGGAGACGGGCTGCCGTCGATCTCTTCTTGAACAGCGTGAGAGTGCGCTGAATTCGGACAGCAAGCCGTGTTGTCCGACAGAGCCGGAAAAAACAATGGCCGCTTCATCGATTTTTGCCTTCCGGCCATTCGTCTTTCTGGTCAGCGGCGTTGCGATGAACGTGTCGTGACCTTCACAATTACCAGGAGCCCCCACCTCTTGAATAATATGTATCTAAGCTTATTATAAGCTTGCTTACTAATGGACTACGACTATGGAACAGAATGCCCCAACCCTTGATGCGCCGACCGTTGGATTTCTGCTGCACGAAGTCGCCCGGCTGATGAAGCGGCGCTTTGAGCGCAACGCGCGCGGCTCCGGGCTGACGCGCTCGCAATGGCAGGTTCTGGCCTATCTGTCGCTCCATGAAGGCATCAACCAAAGTGGCCTCGCGGAGCTGTTGGAAATCGAGCCGATCACACTTGGCCGCATCGTCGACAAGCTTCAGATCTTCGAGCTGGTGGAGCGGCGTCCGGATCCGTGCGACCGGCGGGCTTGGCTCTTGCATCTCACGCCTGCTGCGGGTCCGAAGCTGACGCTGCTGCACAGGCTTGGTGCGGTTACCCGCGGCGAGGCGCTCGCCGGCGTGCCGGACGCCGACATCGAGCACTTGCTGAAGACGTTACAGGCACTGAAAGCAAATCTGACGGACGCGTGCGTTTCGCCGGTTGCACGACAAAAGAAGGTAAATCATGGCTAATTCGAAGGGGACCAATCCCGGCAATTCCGGGCATGCAAAGGCGCGCGCCGTCGAAGCGAATGTTCACCATCTCGACCGCAGCCCGCCGATCGCCAACGAACGGCCGGCGACGGCGGAGGCGCCTCGTCCGGAAGATCGAAAGCCCGAACCCGTGCCGTCAGAAGGGCCGCGCGGCCGGCAGGCAGCGGCAAGCGCGCCAGCGCCAAAGAAATCATGGCGGCGAACGCTGCTGTTTGCGCTGTTGCCGGTGGCGCTGATCGCCGGCGGCTATTTCTATGTCACCGGCGGCGCCGTGATGTCGACCGACAATGCTTACGTCCAGGCCGATACGGTCGGGTTGTCGACCGACGTCTCCGGCATCGTCACGCAGGTTCTGGTGCACGACAATCAAAAGGTCGCCAAGGGCGACATTCTGTTCAAGCTCGATCCGCTGCAATTTCGACTGGCGCTGGATCGCGCCGAGGCGCAGGTGGGCAATACACGCAACGATCTCATCGCGCTGCAGACCAGTTACCGCAACATGCAGGCCCAGGTCGAACAGGCGCAGAAGGATGTCGACTTCAATACGGTCAACTTCCAGCGCCAGGAGCAATTGATCGCCAACAATTTTACGCCAAAGGCCACCTACGATGCGGCCCGCAATACGCTGCAGAACTCGCAGCAAAAGCTGGCCTCGCTACAGCAACAGCTCGCCGGGCTTGCCGCCAACCTCAACGGCGACCCCAATGCACCGATCGAAAATCACCCCAAATACAAGGATGCCGTTGCCGCGCGCGACGAAGCGGCGCGTCAATTGGCGCACACAGTCGTACGCGCGCCGTTCGCCGGCATCGTCACCAACGTGCCGTCGTTGCAGCCCGGCCAGTATCTTGCCGCGGCGGCAACCGGCGTTCAACATCGTCTCGACCGACCATGTCTGGGTTCAGGCGAGCCCGAAGGAAACCGAGCTGACCTATGTCAAGCCCGGACAGAAGGCCGTGGTCGAAGTCGATACTTATCCGGGCCAGCGCTGGACCGGCACCGTCGACAGCATCAGCCCGGCATCCGCCTCGAGCTTTTCGCTGCTGCCTGCTGAAAATACCAGCGGCAACTGGGTCAAGGTCGTGCAGCGCATTCCGATGCGCGTCAGCGTCGCCAATATCGCCCGGAAAACCCCAATTGCGCGTCGGCATGAGCGTCGAGCTGAGCGTCGATACCGGACATGAACGCGGCCTGCCGAGTTTCCTGACCGGATGGTTTGGATCGTCGGGAGCCGATCATGCCTGATGGAGCCGCCATCCCGCGGGCGATCAATCGTCCCGCTATCACGGCCTGCATCATTCTGGCCGTGATCATGCAGGCGCTCGATACGACCATCGCCAATGTCGCGCTGCCCTATATGCAGGGCAGCGTCTCCGCCAGCGCCGATCAGATCAACTGGGTGCTGACGTCCTATATCGTGGCGGCCGCGATCATGACGCCGCCATCGGGTTTCCTCGCCAACAGGTTCGGCCGCAAGCGCGTGCTGATGGTGGCGATCGCAGGTTTCGTGACGGCCTCCGTGCTGTGCGGCATCGCGCAGTCGCTGTTCGAGATCGTGGCTTTCCGGCTGCTGCAGGGTTTTTTCGGTGCGGCGCTGGTTCCGATCGCGCAATCGATTCTGCTCGACATCTACACGCCAGAAGAGCGCGGCTCCGCAATGGCCCTGTTCGGCGTATCGGTCATGGTAGGACCGGTGCTCGGACCCGTGATCGGCGGATACCTGACGGACCAATTCAGCTGGCGATGGGTGTTCTACATCAACGTGCCGATCGGCGCGCTGGCGTTTGCCGGCATCTCGATCTTCATGAGGGAGACCAAGACAGCGGCGGCGGCCAGGATCGACTGGCTCGGATTTGGCAGCCTCAGCGTCGCCATCGCCGCGATGCAGGTATTTCTGGATCGCGGCGCGCAACTCGACTGGTTCTCCTCGTTCGAGATTCTGATCGAGGCGGTCGTTTGCGTATCCGCCCTTCTACATCTTCCTTGTTCACACCTTTACGGCGAAGGATTCCTTCGTAAATCCAAGACTGTTTCTCGATCGAAATTTCTCGGTCGGGATGCTGTTCATCTTCATCGTCGGCATCACCTATCTCGCGTCGCTGGCGTTGCTGACGCCCTATTTGCAGACCCTGATGGGTTATCCCGTGGTGACCGCGGGTATCGTCATGGGCCCGCGGGGCCTGGGCACCATGGTCTGCATGTTTCTGGTCGGCCGCCTCGATCGGACGGATCGATATCAGGCTGCTGATCCTGACCGGCCTGCTGCTGACGGCCTGGGCCATGTACGACATGACCGGATGGAATCCGAACGTCTCGCAGTGGACGATCGCGGTAACCGGATTCATCCAGGGAGCAGGACTTGGATTTCTGTTCGTTCCGCTCAACACCGTCACCTTCGCCACGCTTGCGCCCGAGCAGCGGGCCGACGGCACCGGTCTGTTCAACCTGTCCCGCAACGTCGGCTCCAGCGTCGGCATATCGATCGTCTCCTATCTGCTGATCAGAAACAATCAGATCAATCACGCGACCATCGCAAGCCATGTCACGGCGGTCAATCACGCGTTCGACAACGGCATCGTGCGGCAGGCCTGGAGTCCCTGGACCGCGGGCGGACGCGCGGCGCTCGATCAGGTCATACAAACGCAGGCCTCCATCATCAGCTACATCGACGATTTCAAGTTGATGATGATCCTTTCGCTTGCCGCCATTCCCCTCGTCCTGCTGCTGCGCGAGCGCCCCGGCGTCCGGCGAAAACGACCATGCGATGGTGATGGAATGAACGGCGTTCTGCCGCTCCGATGGTCTCGAAGTTGTCTGAAGTCTGAAGGAGCAAACACAATGCACAAATTCTTCGTGGCGCTTTTCCTGCTGTCTGTCTCGGTTTCGGCCAGCGCCCTCGCTCATAGCGGCACGGATCAGGACGAGAAGGCTTGCACGCGCGACGTGCAGCGCTTCTGCCGCAAGCTGATGGATCAGGGCGATTTTACCATTCTGGCTTGCCTCAAGGAAAACCGTCCGAAGCTCTCTCCCGCGTGCCGCTACGTGCTGGTCAGCCACGGGCAATAGCGGCCGGTTGATGGGGTCACCCGGTCGAATTTGGGAAAAGTGACCGAGGAAGAAAAAGAGCCCGGCTCGACCAGAACCGGGCTCCAGTTTTGTCAAGCTGCCAGAACGGGAGCGGCTTGGCGGGAGGCAGCGGCGAGCTTCCAGCTCGCACAGGGAATGTCTTTCGGCTCGATTTCGATGTGCTTTTCGAAGCGCACCAGTTTCCAGTCGTCCGGATTATGCGTGAAGGCGTAACCGGATTTCCTGGCGAGCGCGATCATGGCTTCGTTGGAACGCAACGTGTCGCCGAACAGGCGCTCGGCGCCGAACGCGGCGGCGCGGCATTCCAGATTCTTGAGCAGCGACGAACCGATGCCATGACCCTGCCAGCGGTCGTCGATCGAGAGACCGAATTCGAGACTTCCGGCCTCAGTGTTGAACGCATAACGGGCTTCGCCGACGATGGTCTCAAAGCCGTCGATCTTCATGGTGGCGACCACACTGAAGCGCTCGTCTTCGCCGACATGGATGAAATGGTCGAGCTGCGATTTCGGCAGCTCGCTCATGGCGCCTAGGAAGCGGTTATAGCGCGAGCGCGTCGAGAGCGAGCGGAAGTAGTTTTGCAGTTCCTCGGCATCGCGCGGCTCGAGGAAACGAACCGTCACTGCGTTGCCGTTACGCGCGCGCAGCACGTCGGAATATTGTCGCAGATCGTCGAAGCGCAGGGTAGTCATGGCAGGCTTCCATCGATCCGGAAAGAAGGCGGCCGGCGTCCCCCTGATGAGGCGGCGCCGGCCTGGCTGCTATCTAAGCCCGCCAGAAGGGTTTCTCGGACTCGTACGCGATGTCGCTCCGGGAGAGCCCGACATCGTGGAGGTCTCGGTCGGTCCATTGTGCCAGTTCGCGGCGCTGCCGCACCCGGTCGCGCCAGGTGTGGAAGGTATCGCTGAGCAGGGCGAAAAGTCCCGGACCATGATGATTTGTCATCGTTTCGTGTGTGCAAGTAGACATTTTAGTCTCCTAGACCTAAATTGTTGCTCGTAATATCGGTGTCTTTCGGGCTTTCTACAAACGACACTTTATACCGCTTCGCATGACGTAAACTCATGTATCGGGAGGAGTTGCGGGCAACATGAGCGCCAGGCTGCCATCGCTCAACGGGTTACGGGCCTTTGAGGCCGCGGCTCGCCATTTGAGCTTCACCCAGGCCGCATCCGAGCTGAACGTCACCCAAACCGCGATCAGCCATCAGATCCGGCGGCTGGAGGAGGAACTTGGCATCCGTCTGTTCATCCGGCAGAACCGCGCGCTGGCACTGACGCCCGAAGCCCGCGACTACCTTCCCGGCGTCCGCGCCGCGTTCAACGATCTGCGGCTCGCGACCGACCGGTTGCTGCGCAAGGAAGACGACCATGTGCTGACGGTATCGACGCTGGCCTCGCTGGCCGCAAAATGGCTGCTGCCGCGGCTTTCCGCTTTCCAGGAGGCGCATCCGGGCATCGATGTGCGCATCACCACTTCGACCAGCCTGGTCGATTTCCAGCGGGACGATGTCGATGCCGCTATCCGCTACGGCCGCGGCCAGTGGGCGGGCGTGCGCGCCGACTGGCTGATGGCGGACGAGCTGTTTCCGGTGTGCAGCCCGGCGCTGCTCAACGGCAACAAGCCGCTGCGATGCCCGCAGGACCTCAAGGACCACGTTTTGCTGCACACCAGCGGCACCTATAGCGACGACTGGCGGCTGTGGCTGACCGCCGCCGGCCTGCCGTCGGATATCTCGAAGCAGCCCGGCGTGACCTTCGACCTGATCTTCATGACGGTACAGGCCGCGATCGACGGGATCGGCGTCGCCGATGGGCCGGACGTCCTATGTCCAGGACGATATCGCCAAGGGCCGGCTCGTGGTTCCCTTCAAGATCGCGCTGCCGGCGGATGCCGGCTTCTATCTGGTATCGCCGGAGGCGCGCGCGGATTCGCCGAAGCTGCACGGCATTCCGGCAATGGCTGGTCGCTTCCGCCTCTACCTCAGCCCCGAGCAAACCCTGAACCGGTACGCTTTTTAGCCACAGAATCGCAAGATTTCCGGTTGGTCGCGCCGCGTCGGCATGGCAGATTGCCAGCAACATACGAACAGTCGGCCGGCGAGAAGCATTTCGCGCACAGGCCGCATCGAAAACGGGGAGAAGTCGTTCATGTCGCAAGCCACGTACTTCCGCAACCGCCGCAGATCAAATCGCGGATCGGCGCCATCCTGCGCGCGACCAGCGGCAATTTCCTCGAACAGTTCGATTTCTTCCTGTTCGGCTTTTATGCGCAGGATATCGCAAAGGCGTTCTTCCCGGCCCAGAACGAGACCGCGGCGCTGCTCAATGCCTATGGCGTGTTCTGGCTCGGTGCGCTGATGCGCCCGGTCGGCGCGATCGTACTCGGCGCCTATATCGACCGTATCGGCCGCCGCCAGGGACTGATCGTCACGCTCGCGCTCATGGCGCTTGGCACCGTGGTGATCGCCTTCTGCCCCTCTTACGCATCCATCGGCATCGCCGCAACGGTCATTGTGCTGATTGGCCGGCTGATACAGGGGTTCTCCGCCGGCGTCGAACTCGGCGGCGTCTCGGTTTATCTTTCCGAGATAGCGACGCCCGGCAATCGCGGCTTCTACACCTCGTTCCAGTCTTCCAGCCAGCAGGTCGCGATCTTTGTCGCGGCGATCATCGGCTTTATCCTGAGAGAAGGCATTCCCGCCGACACCTTCCTGGATTCCATCGGCGGAATCGCCAAATGGCGCATCCCGTTCTTTATCGGCTGCCTCATCATCCCCGTCATTTTCTTCCTGCGCCGCACGCTGGAGGAAACGCCGGAATTCCTGGCGATGAAGAAACATCCGACCGCGAACGAGGTATTTGCCTCGGCGATCGCCAACTGGCGCATCGTCGTTCTCGGCATGATGATCGCGGTGCTGACCACCACGACCTTTTACTTCATCACGGTGTATGCACCCGGTTTCGGCAAGCAGCTCAACCTCTCGCCGACGGGGACATTGCTCGTGACCCTTCTCGTTGCGGTCACGAACTTCATCTGGAATCCGGTCGGTGGCGCGGTTTCCGACCGGATCGGCCGCAAGCCTGTGCTGCTGACGATTGCAAGCCTGGCGTTCGTGACTGCCTACCCTGCGCTTTCCTGGCTCGCGGCAGCGCCCACGCTCGGAAAGCTGCTGGCGGTCCAGATGATGTTCTCGTTCTACTTCGGCGTCTACAGCGGCACGATGCTGGGATGCCTGGTCGAGATCGTGCCGGCACATGTCCGCACCACCTGTTTCTCGATCGCGTTCGCGTTGGCCGCAGGCATATTCGGAACGTCCACCCCCTTCGTAGCGACCAAACTGATCGAAATGACCGACCAAGACAAGGCCTCGCCTGCGTACTGGCTGATGTTCGGCGCGGCGCTCGGCATCATCGGCGCGCTCACCGTCTATCGCGGCGGCCACACCATCGAGACCCGCGAAGCCGTCACCGCCTAAGCTTCTGCACGCAACGCGTGCCGGGCAATCGCCCGGCCGATTTCGCATTTCCATGCAAACAAGATAACAAGAACGCATGGTCGATTTAACTCGCAAATTCGACGTGCTGGTGATCGGCGGCGGCAATGCCGCGCTGTGCGCCGCGATCAGCGCGCGGCGGGCCGGCGCCTCGGTGCTGGTGCTGGAAGGCGCGCCGAAATTCTATCGCGGCGGCAACACCCGCCACACCCGCAACATGCGCTGCGCCCATGATGCGGCGACCGACATCCTCACCGGGCCCTATACCGAAGAGGAATTCTGGGAAGACCTGTTGCGCGTCACCGGCGGCGAGACCGACGAGGAACTGGCGCGCCACATGATCCACGAGTCCAAGGACATCCTGGGCTGGATCGTCGAACAGGGCGTGCGCTGGCAACCCTCGCTCGGCGGCACGCTCAGCCTCGGCCGCACCAACTCGTTCTTCCTCGGCGGCGGCCGGGCGATGCTGAACGCGCTCTACCTCACCGCCGAGCAGCTCGGCGTCGACGATCCTCTACGACGCCGAAGTGGTCGACCTCGACATCGACGACGGCATGTTTCTGTCCGCCACGCTGCAAGCAGGCGATGGCCGCGACCGATGTGCGCGCCTCGACGCTGGTCGCCGCCGCCGGCGGCTTTGAGGCCAACATCGAATGGCTCAAGCAATATTGGGGCGAGGCCGCCGACAATTTCCTGATCCGCGGCACGCCCTATAATCGCGGCTCGATCCTGAAGATGCTGCTCGACAAGGGCGTGCAGGAGATCGGCGATCCCACCCAATGCCACGCGGTCGCGATCGACGCGCGCGCGCCGAAATTCGACGGCGGCATCATCACGCGACATAATTCCGTGGTGTTCGGCATCGTCGTCAACAAGCACGCCGCAGCGCTTCTACGACGAGGGCGAGGACATCTGGCCGAAGCGCTATGCCATCTGGGGCCGGCTGGTCGCCGCCCAACCCGACCAGATCGCCTACATCATTTTCGATGCAAGCTCGTGCAACAGTTTCATGCCGACGCTGTTTCCGCCGATCGAGCGCCAACGGTCGCGGAGCTGGCCGACGAAGCTCGAGCTCGATCCGGCCGCGCTGGAAAAGACCGTCGCCGAATTCAACGCCGCGGTGCGGCCCGGCACCTTCGATCACACCATCCTCGACGATTGCCGCACCGAGGGGCTGACGCCGCCGAAGACGCATTGGGCGCGGCAGATCGAGACGCCGCCGTTTTTACGCCTATCCGGTGCGACCTGGCATCACCTTCACCTATCTCGGCACCCGCGTGAACAAGCAGGCGCGCATGCTGATGAAGGACGGCAAGCCGTCGGCCAACATGTTCGCCGCCGGCGAGATCATGGCCGGCAACGTGCTCGGCAAGGGCTACGCCGCCGGCATCGGCATGACCATCGGCAGCGTGTTCGGGCGGATCGCGGGACGGGAAGCGGCGAAAAATGCGAGGAACTAGAACAAAGCTCGGATCCCTCGCCCCGCTCGCGGGGACAGGGAGAAATTATATGGAGGAGCCATGTCACGTCTTGCAGCAGCTTCGATCGCGGCGATCCTGATGGCCTCGACACCAGCGCGCGCGGCCGAGCCGATCGCGCTGCGCGACATGGGCTCGTTCCATGTCGGCGGACGGCTGGTCGAAATCAGCGGCAAGCCGGTCAAGGAGGTCACCTTCACGCCGGGCGGCGTGCCGGCCAAGGTCGATCCGAACGGCACCTACCAGGTCGAGCAGATGTATGTGCAGTACTTCCTGCCCGCCAACGAACACGGCGCCTATCCGCTTCTGATGTGGCATGGCGGCGGGCTGACCGGCGTCACCTGGGAGACGACGCCCGACGGCCGCGAAGGCTGGCTGAACTATTTCCTGCGCAAGGGCTGGAGCGTCTACAATTCCGACGCGGTCGAGCGCGGCCGCGCCGGCTGGGCGCAATATCCCGACATCTTCAAGAGCGAGCCGGTGTTTTTGACCACCGCCAATCCGTTCGAGCGGTTTCGCATCGGCGACGGTCCGAACTCCTACGATCCCGATCCGGCCAAGCGCAAATTGATGCCCGGCAGCCAGTTTCCGAACGAGGGTTATGACAATTTCGTCAAGCAGGGCGTGCCGCGCTGGACCACCAACGATGACGCGACGATTGCGGCCTATATCGCCGAGATCGATCGCGTCGGCCCCTGCATCATCATGGTCCACAGCCAGGCCGGCAGCTTCGGCTTCAAGGTCGCGCAGGCGCGGCCCGACAAGGTCAAGGCGCTGATCGCGGTCGAACCCGCCGGCGTCGGCGATCCGCGCGAAGGTCGATGTGCTGAAGAACATTCCGACGCTGATCGTCTATGGCGATTACATCGAGCGCGATTCGCGCTGGCCGAAAATCCGCGCCACCGGCATTGCCTTTGCCGACGGCTATGAAGGCCGCCGGCGGCAGCGTCGATGTGGTCGATCTGCCGCAAGGCGGGCATCAAGGGCAATTCGCACATGATGATGATGGACAAGAACAACGCCGAAGTCGCCGGCCTGATCCAGAAATGGCTGGAGGGCAAAGGGCTGACAAAGAAGCCGTAGGCGTCCAGACAAATGCACGGAACCAAAATCCTCGACGAAGCCGACCGTCTGATGACGGTCTGCAATTCCTGCCGCTACTGCGAGGGCCTGTGCGCGGTATTTCCGGCGATGGAGATGCGCCGCTCGTTCTCCGACGGCGACCTCAATTATCTCGCCAATCTCTGCCACGCCTGCGGCGCCTGCTACACCGACTGCCAGTTCTCGCCGCCGCATGAATTCAACGTCAATGTGCCGAAGACGCTCGCGATCGCGCGCGCCGAATCCTATGCCGCCTATGCCTGGCCGCGCGCCTTCGCAGGCCTGTTCGCCCGCAACGGCGTCTGCCATCAGCCTGATCGCCGCGCTGAGCGTCGCCGCCTTCATCTTCGGCTTTGCCGCCTTCAACGATCGCAAGGTGCTGATCCATGGCATTCACACCGGCCCCGGCGCGTTCTATGCGCTGATGCCGCACAACGCGATGGCGGCTTTGTTCGGCGCGGCGTTCCTCTACGCGATCGTAGCGCTGGTCATGGGCGTGCGCGCGTTCTGGCGCGATATCGGCGAGCCGGTCGGCATGAAGGCTGACGCGCCTTCGCTGTGGCAGGCGATCAAGGATGCCGGCGAACTTGCGCTATCTCGACGGCGGCGGCGTCGGCTGCGTCAACGACGACGAGCGCCCGACCGATCGCCGCAAGATCTATCATCATCTGACCTTCTACGGCTTCCTGCTGTGCTTTGTCGCGACCTGCGTGGCGACGCTCTATCATTTTCTGCTGGCGCGCGAGGCGCCTTATGCCTGGTGGGATCTGCCGGTGGTGCTGGGCACGCTGGGCGGCATCGGGCTTTTGATCGGGCCCGCGGGGCTGCTCGGTTGCGAAATTCAGACGCGATCCCGAGTTGGTCGACCCCGCGCTCGCTGGCATGGATGTGGCCTTCATCGCTGATGCTGTTACTGACCAGTTTTAGCGGCATCGTGCTATCGCTGTTGCGCGATACCGCAGCGATGGGGCCGTTGCTGGCGCTGCATCTCGGCGTGGTGTTCGCGCTGTTCATCACGATGCCCTACGGCAAGTTCGTGCACGGCATCTACCGCTTCGTCGCGCTGGTGCGCTATGCGCGGGAGCGGCGGATGACGGGGCATGTTTAGACAAGCTGTCATTCCGGGATGCGCCAATTGGCGCAGACCCGGAATCCATGCTCACGATGGTGGTTATGGATTCCGGGCTCGCGACTTCGTCGCGCCCCGGAATGACGACTAACTACAAATCCACCACCACATAATCGCTCTCGACCGACACGGCGATGGTCTCGGCGATATACGGCCCCTTCACGACGGCAGCCCCCGGCTCGACGTTGACCGGATAGGCTTTGGCGCGAAAGCGTCTGGGATCGCAGTAGGACTGGCCGGTGCGGATATCGAATTCCCAGCCGTGCCAGGGGCAGCGGATGATCTCGCCAAGCTTGGTATATTGGATCTCGCCGGGATCGGATGATTGCGCAAGTCCGATCAGCGGGCCTTCGCACAAGGCCGCGCCTTGATGCGGGCAGCGGTTCAAGAGACCGAAGAACTCGCCCTTGACGTTGAAAATCGCGATCGGGCGCTCGTCGATGGTGAGGAATTTGCGCGTGCCCGGCGGCAGCTCGTCCACCGGGGCAATAACGTGGCGGGTCATATTCTTTTACGCATGATCTTTTTCGAAAAACCGGTTCCCACTAAGCGAGCCCGTACAGCTTCCGCGCATTGCCGAGATAAAACGCGTCGCGGTTGGCGTCGCTGACGCCGGGCGGCAACACCCGCGACGGGTCGTCGAAATCCCAATGCGGATAGTCGGTCGCAAACAGCAATTTGTCCCAGCCGATCCAGTCGATCAATTGAAACAGATGATCGCGCCGCTCCGGGTCTTCCATCGGCTGCGTGGTCCAGAAGACATGGTCGCGGATGTATTCCGACGGTTTGCGCCTGAGGTGCGGCACTTCGCCGTGCAACCGCTCGAAGGTTTTGTCGAGCCGCCATGACAGCGACGGGGCCCAGCCGAAACCGGCCTCGATCATGATCATCTTGAGCGTCGGATGCCGCTCAAACACCCCTTCCAGCACCAGGCTCGCCAGTGCAGTCTGCTGGCACTGCGAGTGGCCGACCATCTCCTCGATGTAAAAGCTCGGCCAGCCCGACGCCGTGATCGGATTGCCGCCGAAGCCGAAGGCGTGGATGCCGACGGGCAGTCCCGCCTCCTCCGCCGCCTGATAGATCGGCCAGTAGCGGCGTTGGCCGAGCGGCTCGACATTGCGGCTCAAGAGCAGCACCTGCACGAAATTCTTGTCTCCCGCGCGCTTCCTGATTTCGGTAGCGGCAGTCACGGCATCCTCGTTGGCGACCACGATCGAGCCCTTCAGGCGCGAGTCTTTGCTGGTCCATTTCTCGATCTGCCAGTCGTTGATTGCAGAACAGATCGCGGCAGCAAGGTCGTGATTGCGGATGCCCTGGCCGGTGGCGAGCGGATTGAGCACGCCGAGCACGACGTTGTTTGGATCGAGGTGCTGCCTTTGCATGAACGACAGCGAAGAGCCCTGCGGGCCGCCTTCCGGCGGATAGGCGTCGCGGCGCGATGCGTTGGGCTGCGCCTTCGGATAGGGCGGGCCTTCCATCATGCCCTGATAGGGATGCTTGTCGTAGGTTTCGAGATGCGCGTGCCAGCGCTTTGCCAGATAGGGATAGAGTTCGGTCTTGGTCGCGCGCGCCGGATGGATGTCGCAATCGGCGATCGCGGTCTTGGCCTCAGTCTTGGCCTGAACGGCTGACGCCTCCTGCGGGCGATCGCGGAACTGGATGTTCATGGCGTCGTCTCCTTGATCACCGGCTCTTTCAGGCGGCTGTAAGTCGCGTGCGGATTGTCGATCATGATCTTGCGGACGAGATCGCTCGATAATCCCTCCGGCAGCGCCTTTTCGCCCTCGAATTGCCAATGCGGATAGTCGGTTGAGAATAAGAGCAATTCGTCCGACTGCATATGGTCAAACAGCCGATTTAACGTCTCCGGATCCGGCGGCGCGTCGACCGGTTGCAGCGAAAAGCGGATATTGCTGCGCACAATTTCTGATGGCGCGCGGTCGACCCAGGGCGTTTCCATCCGGATGCCGCGCCAGAACTTGTGCAGCCGCCAGAGAAAAGGCGGCAGCCAGGTGAAACCGCTTTCCAGCATCACCATTTTCAAGGCCGGGTGGCGCGCGAACACGCCTTCGACGATCAGGCTGGTGAGCTGGGTCTGGAACGCCTGTGCCTGCGCGACGTAGTCCTCGATGTGGTAGGAACCCCAGCCGACGGAAGTGGGCGGGTTGTGGTAATTCGAGCCGGCATGAACGCCGACCGGCAAGCCCAGCCGTTCGGCCGCGGCATAGATCGGCCAATAGGCGCGCTTGCCCAAGGGCACGTCGCCCATGACCAGCATCAGCACCTGCACGAAGCGCTTGTCCTTGGCGCAGCGCTCGATCTCGGCGACCGATTTTTCGACGCTCTGCACCGGGATCACGATCGAGCCGCGCAGCCGCTCGTCGTTGTCGAGCCATTCCCTGGCAAGCCAGTCGTTCAGCGCGCGGCAGAATGCGTCCGCCATGTCCTCCGAGAACACCATCTGCACGCCATAAAGCGGATTGCAGATGGCATAACTGACCTTGAAGGGGTCGAGCGCCTGCATCCTCATATCCTCAAGACTGGACCCCGGCTTGCCCTGCGACGGCCGCCAGTCCGACCGCGCCGTGATCGGCGAATTCGAGGGATAGGATTGCGACACCAGATCGGTCATGCCGCGCGTGGTCACCTGGTCGCGCCAGTAATCGTTCAGATAGGGCAGCAAGCTCGTCAGGTGTGGGACGGCCGGATGCAGGTCGCAATCGACGCCGCCCGCGATCGGTGAAGTCATGAGCTTTCCTAGAGCCATTTCCTCTTTGGGGCGCTTGGCTGCGCCGCTTCGTGATAGAGACATTCAAGCAGGGTCGTTCTTCGCCCGCAACTCGGCAAGCCATGCATTCCTGTGCTAGGAATCCTCACAAATTCGAGGCTGGGAGGCTTTTTCATGATCCGGATGGCAATCGCCGTCGCCGCAACCACGCTGTGGCTTTCGGGAAGCGCCCTGGCGCAGCAACCGCCGCAGCCGCCGGCCGCTCCGCCTCCGGTCGATTTCTCCAACGTTGAGATCAAGACCACTGATCTCGGCGACAACGTGTACATGCTCGAGGGCCAGGGCGGGAATATCACGGTGGCAGTCGCAAAAGACGGCATCATCATGGTGGACGGCGAGTACGCGGCCCTCCACGACAAGATCAGGGCGGCGATCGCGATGCTCTCCAACCAGCCGATCAAATATCTGATCGACACCCATTTCCATGGCGACCACACCGGCGGCAACGAGCCGTTCGCCAAGGACGGCGCTGAGGTGATCGCCGAGATCAACGTCAAGAAAAGGCTGGCGGCCGGAACCACCAATGGGCTGACGCTCGTGAAGACGCCGCCGGCGCCGGCGGACGCGCTGCCGACCAAGACCTACACCGGCGCCTTCAAAATCCGGCTTAGCGGCCGCGTCGCCGATCTCAAGCATATCGCCAACGCCCATACCGACGGCGACACCTATGTCTGGTTCAAGACGGCGAATGTGCTGTCGACCGGCGATACCTTCACCAACGGCCGCTATCCCAATATCGACTTCGCCAATGGCGGCAACATCAAGGGCATGATCGCCGCGACCGATGCCTATCTCAAGCTCGTCAACGACAAGAGCCGGATCGTGCCGGGCCACGGCCCGATCGCCGACAAGGCGACGCTTGTGGAATACCGCACCATGCTGATCACCGCGCGCGACCGTATGGCGAAGCTCGTCAAGGACGGCAAGAGCGAGGACGAGGTGGTGGCGGCAAAACCGTTCGCGGACCTCGACGCCAAATGGGCGCCAACCGACCTCGCCGGCAAGAATTTTATCCGCGTGGTCTATCATTCGCTCGCGGACAAGGGGGAGGCGAAGAAGACGCTGTTGAAACAACTCTTGCACCGGAGCTGAAACCAGATGAAGGAACTCGTCACCATTGCCGAACAAATTGCCGCAAAACTGATCGAGCGCAAACAAACGATCGCGGTCGCGGAATCCTCGACCGGCGGCCTGATCTCGGCGGCGCTGCTGGCGGTGCCCGGCGCGTCGGCCTATTTCCTGGGGTCGGCCGTGGTCTATACCCGCGACGCGCGGCGGATCCTGATGGATATCCCGGATGACGCGATGAAGGGGATGCGCGCGGCCTCGGAGGTCTACGCGCGATTGCTGGCGAACCAGATCCGCGCTCGCTTTTCGAGCCATTGGGGTCTGTCCGAGACCGGCGCCACCGGGCCGACCGGCAACCGCTATGGTGATGCCGCCGGCCACAGCTGCATGGCGGTGGTGGGCCCGCAGGCCGCCGTCATCACGCTGGAGACCGGCAGCAACGACCGGCAAGGCAATATGCAGGTGTTCGCCGCAACCGCGCTAAAATTGCTGTTGCAGAATGTGTCGCGGTGAGTGTTCGATAATCGCAGGCCTGCTATCGTCGTCCCGGCGCATGGTGTGCACGTTCCCACTCGTCAATTGCAAGATTTAATTTTCAAACAGCCAACCAATCTCGGATGCGCGAACGCAATCTCGCGGCGCGATGCGCCCGAGCTATGCATGAACCACTCGCCTCCAAGGAGGGCGTGGGGAATGCCGGGTGCCCGCCGCACCCGCAGCCTCGCGTGCGAAATGAAAAAACACACGAGTTAGTCACCACAGGTCCACCAGGTTCACCCGGCATTCCCGCACGCAATAGTTTTAACGGCTTATTCCGTGCTCTCCCCGGCGACGAATTCGTCTTGTCACCGTCATCGGCAGATTAAGGTTTTGCCGGACCCGGTCGGGCCGACTTGCCTCCGCCGACTTGACACCAGCAACGGGTGCCAGGACCACACGGCTTTGCCGTCCGCTTCAGCGCCGTTCGTCTCGCGCGCCTTGATCGCTCACGGGCCAAAGCCCGCCCTGCGATCACCTCGCGCGCCAACGCTGCCGCGTCCACCGCATCTCGCCCAACGTTCGTGACGATGGCCAACGCCCCTCTCTCAGGCGAGACGGGCGAAGTTGTACGAGTGATTTGCCCGACGGGTTAATTAAGCGAAATATTTTTCCAAGCGAGGCTGGACAGGCCAACTACAAGGCTGTCCGCTGATTTGCCCGACGAGATCGGGCAAGAAAGTTGCTGTTGGCCGATCAGGCCGGTTGAACCGGTCTGAAGACGAGGCTTGGCTCGAAGGTCGTCCAGAACCCTTTCAGCACGATTTGGATGCCACCGAGGACATCGACGAGTGCATTTAAAAGCAACGCGAGTACCTTAGCCACGCGGGCTATAAATTGCTCGAAACCGAGGATATTAAGCACGCGGGTGAAGTTGTAGCAGAGCGCCATCAGACTCCATTCGCCGCGGACCTTGTTGAAGCCACGGACCAGGAAATGCCGGTAACCCGCACGGCATTTGATGGTACCGAAGGGATGCTCGACGATGCCGGAGCGACGGCGCATCAGTTCGTCGGCGCCTTGCATCCGCGCACGATATCGGTCGAGAACGTCTTCGTGCTCCCAGCGTGCAACGCTACGATAAGATGCGTTCGGGGCGAGGCAACCCGCCCTTAACGGACAGGTGGCGCAAGTCGCTTTGCGGCCCAAATAGCGGATCTCCATCCGGCCGCTTGTATTCTTGAAACGTCTCTTTGTCGGACGCAGAAGTTGGCCGGTTGGGCAACGGTAAGTATCGGCTGCAGGATCATAGCTGAAATCCTTGAGGCTGAAGCGGCCCTTCTTCTCGAGCTGCCGGTCGTCCTCCGGCACCGGCACATAGGCGGTGATACCGTCGTCCTCGCACGCCTTCAGTTCGAGACTATTATAATAGCCTTCGTCGGCAAGCGCCTGCAGTGTCTCGGCTTCAAGGATGTCTTTTGCTGCCTTTGCCATTGCATGGAGTTGTCTGACGTCGCTGCTGTCGTTCACCACCTCGCTTGCGACAATGAGCTTGTGCTTGTCGTCGACGACGGTCTGCACATTGTAGCCTGCTATGCCCTGACCATTCTTGACCAGATGCCTGGCATCCGGATCGGTCAGGGACAGCTGCGTCTCGCCGCTTTCTTTCAGCCGAGCAAGGTCGGCCTGGGCGCGCGAGCGTTTGGCCATCAGCGCCGCAACCTTCTCGCCGAGATTGCCGCCAGCTCCGCCGCTATCGCCGTCCGCTCGATCCTGCTTTGGCTTCCCGGCTTCCTTCGCGTCATTGTGCTCAAGAGACTTGCCGTAAGCCTCGATCTCCTGATCCAGCTTGGCGATCTGTTCGGCCAGCCGCTTGCGCGTGAAGATGCTCGCCTTGCTGGCGTCGCCATGGAAGAACGAGCCATCGATTGCGACTACGCTCCCGCCGACCAGATCAAGCTCGCGAACCACCAGCACGAAGCTGCGGTTCGTTGCCTTCAGCGCTGCCCAGTTCTCCTTGCGGAAATTGGCGATTGTCCGATAGCCCGGCCGCAGGTTCTTCAAGAGCCAGATCAGCTCCAGATTGCGGCAGGCTTCCCGCTCCAGCCGGCGCGACGAGCGGACCTGGTTGATATAGCCGTAAAGATAGAGCTTCAACAGATCGGACGGATCGTAGGGCGGCTGTCCTACCTCTTCCGCGCCACGATCTGCATGGCGGAATCCGAGCTTTGCAAGATCGAGGGCATCAACAAAGCTCTCAATCGCGCGTACCGGATTGTCTAGCCCGACATAGTCCTCAATCCGCCGAGGGAGCAAGCAGGCTTGCTCTCGGCTCTCACCGGTCTTGAATGTGCGATTCGTCATGAGCAGAATCGTACATCAACTCCGCAAAAAACCCAGTTCTTGCCCAGCCTCGAC